>CAVTQU010000003.1:0-479610 GCA_963736895.1 uncultured Chloroflexia bacterium | reverse complement strand
CGCCGCCAGCCGCCTGAACCCTTGGCCGGCCCCATCTCCGGTCCCTTATCGGAATACGAAAAGAGGCCCGCCCGAAGGCGAGCCTCTTTGGTTGACTCGGGTGTGCCGAGTCGAGGTCGGGTTACTTGACCTCGACCTTGGCGCCCTGCTCCTCGAGCGCGGACTTGACCTTCTCGGCCTCGTCCTTGGTGACGCCTTCCTTGATGGGCTTGGGGAATGCGTCGACCAGGTCCTTGGCCTCCTTGAGGCCCAGACCTGTCAGCTCGCGGACGACCTTGATCACGGGGATCTTGTTCGGGCCGACCTCGACGAGGACGGCGCTGAACTCGGTCTGCTCCTCGGCCGCAGCGGCCGGTGAAGCACCGCCGGCAGCCGGTGCGGCAGCGGCGGCAGCGACTGGCGCAGCGGCAGTCACGCCGTAGCGCTCTTCGAACTTCTTGATGAAATCGGACAGCTCGAGGACGGTCATGCCGTCGATTGCCTCGAGCAGATCGTCCTGGGTCACCTTGGTTGCCATTTCAGAGTTGCTCCTTTCGGGTCGTAGTGGTCGTCAGTTATTCGGATTTCGATTCGGATTCGTCGGTCGACTCGGTCGACTCGCTGGCCTCGGCTTCGGCCTCGGCGGGCTCGGCGTCGGCCAATTCAGACGTGGCGTCTGCAGTTGCTTCGGCCTCGGCTCGGCCTCGGCTGTGCCTCGGGGAGCCTCGGCTTCGGCTGTCGCCTGCCTCGGCGGGAGCTTCGGCTTCGGCTGTCGCCTCGGCGGGAGCTTCGGCTTCGGCTGTCGCCTCGGCGGGAGCTTCGGCGTCGGCTGTCGCCTCGGCGGCTTCGGCAGCAGGTGCCTCCGCCTCGGGAGCTTCAGCTGATGCCTCGGCAGTCGGCGCGGCCTCTGCCTTGGGAGCTTCCGCCTTTACCTCCTCCGCGGGTGCAGGTTCGGCAGCAGCCCTCTGGGCGGCCACCTGGCTCAGTGCGTAGCCAAGATTTCGGAGGGGTGCCGCCAGCAGCGATGCCATGGTCGCGAGAGGCGATGCCATGCCACCTGCCAGCTGTGCGAGCAGAACCTCGCGACCCGGCAAAGCTGCCATCCGCGTGATGCTGTTTGCATCGATGCGAACCTCGCCGACGATGCCGCCGCGAACGACGACAGTCTTGTACGGCTTGATTGCATCGAGGAAGACGCGGGCGAGTGTTACCTCGTCCGAGCTGCCCATTGCCAGCGCGGTCGGTCCATCGAGCAGCTCATTGAGCTCCCCGCGGCCGGCCTCGGTTGCGGCGATCTTCGCCAGTCGGTTCTTGACGACACGGTATGTGATGCCTTCGCTGCGCAGTGAGCGGCGAACGGCGCTGATGTCTGAAACGGTCAGGCCGCGGTAGTCGGCCACAATCGCAGCCTTGCTGTTGGAGAGCTCCTCCTTCAGCTCGGCCACGGCAGCCATCTTGGCCTCCGTCGGCATAAAGCCTCCTTTCCCTGTACGCCCGGCGCGCCGGACGTCCCTTTCGCTTGGTTCCGCGCGAAGGACGTCCATGGCGCTGCGTCTGCAGCGTCCAGGTGGGCAAGAGTGCCCGCGACGTTCATTTCCCTGCCTCGGCGTGCCCGTCGGCATTGCCCCTCAACCTCTCGATTGGTGGGCTGGTCGACGATTTCGGTCCGTCGGCTGGCGGCGTTTGAGCCGTGTCGCCCTGGGAGCGCAGCGCTGTCTGCGGCGGAACGTTGTTCACTTGTGGAGTCGTTTGACTCCGCAGCCGGCCTGCGGGCCTGCTGAGTGCGGCATCTTACCGCGCTTCTGGTTGTTGCCTAGGCAACGGCCTCGGCAAGAACGGCCGGCACGTCGACCCGGATGCCCGGGCCCATCGTGGCCGACACGCTCAGGCTCTTGAAGTACTGGCCCTTGACAGCGGTCGGGCGGGCGCGATTGATCGCGTCGATCAGCGCAGCCAGGTTCTCGGACAGCTGCTGTGCCTCGAACGATGTCTTGCCGAAGGGCGTGTGGATGATGCCCGCCTTGTCGACCTTGAACTCGACTCGACCCGACTTGACTTCCTTGATGGCCCGTTCGAGATCGAACGTGATGGTGCCCGACTTGGGGTTGGGCATGAGCCCGCGACGGCCGAGGATGCGGCCAAGGCGACCCACGACGCCCATCATGTCCGGCGTCGCGACCGCAAGGTCGAAGTCGAGCCAGCCGCCTTCGATCTTCTTGGCCAGGTCGTCGCCACCGACCTCGTCGGCGCCGGCCTTGAGGGCCTCCTGCGCCTTCTCGCCCTGTGCGAAGGCGATGACGCGGATGCTTCTTGCCGGTGCCGTGGGGCAGGACGACGGTGCCGCGGACCATCTGGTCGGCGTGGCGTGGATCGACCCTCAGGCGGATGTGAGCTTCGGCAGAAGCATCGAACCCTGTCGTACGAGGTCTGCTTGAGCAGATCCATGGCCTCAACGGGTTCGTATGGGCGCATCGGCTCGACGAGCTTCGCTGCGTCCTGGTATTTCTTGCCTCGATCAGGCATTGAACACTCCCTTCTGACGGCCACTTCGGCCTCCCCTCTCTACGCGGGGTCTGCGCGCGGCACCTGCCGCGAAACATTGGCTGTTAGCCGACGACCTCGATGCCCATCGAGCGCGCGGTGCCCTCGACGATCTTCGAAGCGCCCTCGATGTCGTTCGCGTTGAGGTCGGACATCTTGGTCTCCGCGATCTCGCGGATCTGGCTGCGGGTGACCTTGCCGACCGTCTCGCGACCGGTGGTCTGAGCGCCCTTCTCCACGCCCGCTGCCTTGCGCAGCAGGTCCGCCGCGGGCGGGGTCTTGAGGATGAACGCTGAAGCTTCGGTCCTCGTAGATCGTGATCTGGGCCGGGATGATCTGGCCGCGCTGGGCCTGCGTCTTCTCGTTGTAGCTCTTGCAGAACTCGACGATGTTGATGCCATGTGGACCGAGCGCGGTGCCGACTGGCGGAGCGGGCGTGGCCGCGCCTGCCGGCAGCTGCAGGGTCAGAACTGTTCGAATTTTCTTTGCCATTGGGTCTTACAACTTCTCTACTTGTAGGAAATCAAGTTCCACCGGGGTTTCGCGGCCGAAGATGCTGACCAGCACCTTGAGCTTGTTGCGCTCGGGGTTGACCTCGTCGACCGTGCCGATGAACTCGGCGAACGGCCCGTCGGTGACGCGCACGCTCTGGCCCTTCTGGAAGGCGACTCGGTACTTGGGCGTCTCCACGCCCATCTGGCGCAGGATCTGCTTGACCTCGTGCTCCTCGAGCGGCACCGGCTCGTTGCGGCGAGCCGGGAATGTTCCCGCCGCCGACGAAGCTGGTCACGCCAGGCGTGTTGCGCACGACGAACCACGAGTCCGGATCGAGGATCATCTCAACCAGCACGTAGCCCGGGTAGACCTTCTTCTGGACGGTCACACGCTGGCCCGAGCGGATCTCGATCTCGTCCTCTTCGGGCACCAGGACCTGGAAGATCTTGTCTTCCATGCCCATCGACTCGATGCGGTGCTCGAGGTTGGTCTTGACCTTCTTCTCGTAGCCCGAGTAGGTGTGGATCACGTACCAGCGCTTTTCGGGCGCGCGAACGGGTGCTTCTGCTTCCATCAAAAGAGCTCACGATCCTGCCGATGATCAGCGTGAAGATCGCGTCGAAGAACGCGATGAAGACGCCAACGGATGCGCTGACGACGAAAACGAGCACGGTCAGATTCCGCGTCTGCTCTCGCGTCGGCCAGGTCACCTTCCTGAGCTCTGACCAGCTCTCTTCGATGAACCGTCGAATCCGGGTCAATTAACTACCTCTGGGTTGGGCTGCGGCCCGGTTGTGGCAGGCGCGACAGGACTCGAACCTGCAACCGCCGGTTTTGGAGACCGGTGCTCTACCAATTGAGCTACACGCCTACGCCGCATCGAACGCGTTGTTCCTGCTCTGGCTATTTTGCCTCACGGTGGAGCGTGTGCTTCCGACACCGTGGGCAGTACTTGCGAAGCTCGATCCTGTTGGGATCGTTCTTCTTGTTCTTGGTCGTGCTGTAAGAGCGGTCCTTGCACTCGGTGCAGGCGAGAGTGATGACCGGCCTGTTCTCGGCAGCTCTTGGCCATCTGACTAGGCCACGATCTCGGTGATCGCGCCGGCGCCGACGGTGTGGCCACCCTCGCGGATGGCGAAGCGCTGGCCGGTCTCGAGGGCGATCGGGGTGATCAGCTCGACGTTCATGTCGACGTTGTCACCGGGCATCACCATCTCCGCGCCACCGGTCAGCCCGATGGCCCCGGTGACGTCGGTGGTGCGCAGGTAGAACTGCGGCCGGTAGCCGTTGTAGAAGGGCGTGTGGCGGCCGCCCTCTTCCTTGGTCAGGACGTACACGCGGGCGACGAACTTGGTGTGCGGCTTGACCGAGCCTGGCTTGGCCAGCACCTGGCCGCGCTCGATCTCCTCGCGCTCGATGCCTCTGAGCAGGCAGCCCACGTTGTCGCCCGCCTGGCCCTCGTCGAGCAGCTTCTTGAACATCTCGACGCCGGTCACGACGACCTTGCGCGTGTCCTTGACGCCGACCAGCTCGATCTCCTCGCCGACCTTGACGATGCCGCGCTCGATGCGCCCGGTGGCGACGGTGCCGCGGCCCTTGATCCCGAAGACGTCCTCGACGGGCATCAGGAAGGGCTTGTCGACGGCCCGCTCAGGGGTCGGGATGTAGCGAGTCGACCGCGTCCATCAGCTCCTGGATGGGCGCATAGGCCGGATCGGCCGGATCGTTGGGCGCCTCGAGCGCCTTCAGCGCGGAGCCGCGGATGACCGGGCACGTCGTCGCCCGGGAAGTTGTACTTGGAGAGCAGCTCGCGCACCTCGAGCTCGACCAGCTCGAGCAGCTCGGGGTCGTCGACCATGTCGACCTTGTTCAGGAAGACGACGATGTAGGGCACCTCGACCTGGCGCGCGAGCAGGATGTGCTCGCGCGTCTGGGGCATCGGGCCGTCGGTCGCGGCGACCACCAGGATGGCGCCGTCCATCTGCGCGGCGCCGGTGATCATGTTCTTGATGTAGTCGGCGTGGCCCGGGCAGTCGACGTGCGCGTAGTGGCGCGCGTCGGTCTCGTACTCGACGTGGGCGATGGCGATGGTGATGCCGCGCTCACGCTCCTCGGGCGCGTTGTCGATCGAGTCGAAGGCGCGGTACTCGGCCGCCGCCCTTCAGCTCAGGTACTTGCGTGATGGCGGCGGTCAGCGATGTCTTGCCGTGGTCGATGTGACCGATCGTGCCGATGTTGACGTGCGGCTTGTTGCGCTCGAACTTCTTCTTGGCCATGCTGCTGCTAGTTCCTATTCCTCTCGGAGGTGTGGCGCGGCAGAGTGTGGAGCCCACATTGGGACTTGAACCCAAGACCTCTTCCTTACCAAGGAAGTGCTCTGCCAGCTGAGCTATGTGGGCCCGGTCGCTGCCGGAAGGTTAGTCGATGAGGAGATGGTGGGCAGGGAGGGAATCGAACCCCCACAGTCGAAGACGGCTGATCTACAGTCAGCGGAGCTCACCACCTGCTCAACCTACCCAGGGAATGCGTCCACGATTCGGTGGGCTCCCCTGGTGACGAGGTCGCGACCGCGGACCGATTTTCACTTGTGGAGCCGCCGATGGGACTCGAACCCGCAACCGGCGGTTTACAAAACCGCTGCTCTACCAATTGAGCTACGGCGGCGCGACGGCGAAGGATACAGCAAGCGGTTCGCCGCGGGATCACACGCCGTAAGCGCGGTTGAGCACGGGCAACACGCAGTGATTTGCCCTTATTGCTGCCTGCAGGACCCCGACGTCCAATGCGCGGTAGTCGATGGGCAGCATCTGGCCGAGATCTGAGTCGGGCTGGCCGCGGGCGGTTCAGGCGTCTGTCGGGAGCAGCTCCCGTCCGACGGAGGCGTCGGCTCGGCCTTCGGTTTCTTGCCGGTCGCTTTCAAGGCTGCTTTGGCTGCGTCTTTGCCTTCGCCGCTGCGGCCTTGGTTCGCCTTCGCTGCCGCCTTGGCGGTCTTCGCCTTTGACGTCGACTTGCGGCCGATTCAGTCGCCGGCTTGGCCGATTTGGCAGCCGCCTTCGCCTTCGACGACTTGGCAGCTGGCTGGCGGTCCGCAGCCGGTTTGGCGGATTTGGCAGTCGCCTTCGCCTTCGACGACTTGGCGGTCGCCTTCTTCTGGGCTTCGGCCGGGCTGAGGCTCGGCTGCGGGACTGCCTCTTCGGCCGTGGCGGCCGTGGCGGCGGCTCGTCGGAACCGATTTCACGGCCCCGGGCGCTGCTGCGCGCAGCGAAGAGCAGGATCGAGCCTGCGACGGCGGCGTTGAGCGACGCGATCTTGCCGCGCATCGGGATGCGCACGCGCGAGGTCGAGGCGCCGCTGGACCGGGCCGACATGCCGCGGCCCTCGCTGCCCACGATCGATCGCCAGCGGGCCGCGCAGGTCCGCGTCGGTGTAACGAGAGCGCGTCCTCCTCGGCCGCCGACGACGCGCAGGCCGTCGCCGTGCAGATCGGCGAGCGTCCCGGCCAGGTCGTCGACCGCGGCGAGGAGCAGGTGCTCGGTCGCGCCGGCTGACGCCTTGATGGCCGATGGACTGAGCGGGCGCCGCACGACGCGTCGGGTAGATAACGCCGTGCACGCCGCACTGCCTCGGCACTGCGCAGCAGCGTGCCGAAGTTCTGCGGATCCTCGAGCGAATCGAGCACCAGCACGAACGGCGCCTCGTTGCGCTCGCGGGCGCGGCAAGGATCGACTCGAGGTCAGCCTGCGGCCGCGGCTTCGCGACGAGCGCGACGCCCTGGTGGCCGTCGAAGCCGGCGAGCGCGGTCAGCGACCCGCCTTCCAGCTCGACCACCGGGATGCGCAGCGTCGTCGCGTGAATCGCCAGCGCGTCGAGGGCGGCGCGCCGCTCCGGGACGATGAGCAGGCGCACGGCCTCGCGGCGCGCCGCGAAGGCCTCCTCGACCGGGCGACGGCCGGCGATCAGCTCCTCCCCTTCGCCCGACAAGCGTCGTCGCGTGTCCACCGAATCGAGCTGCGCGGGCCGAGTCGGCGCGTACGGTCGAGTTTGGCGATTGTCGCGAGGCTGCCAGTCCCTGCGACTGTCTGGGCGCGGGCCGCCTCGGCTGTCCGGACGCGGTCGGTCTGGAGCGGTCGATACGGCGGTCGACCCGCGGCACCGCCGCTGTACGGCCGGACGGCCCGCGGCCGCGGCATCAGGGCGGACGGTAGTCGCGACGAGGGCGGTCCGTCGCCACTGGCGGTCGCCGCTCGGTCGGTCGCCAGGCGGCCGGTCGCCCGACGGCCTGCCTCCGGATGGCGCGTCCGTCCGCGGTACGTCGCGTCTGGGTGGCCGATCCTCGCACGGCCGATTTCCTCCGCGCGGCGGTCGGTTGATCGCGCCCAGGACGATCATCGCTCCGCGCGCGGTCGTCAGGGCGGCGCGATCGATCCCGCCGCGGCCAGAAGACGACTGACCCGACGAGCTGTACGGCTTCTTGTAGGACGATCCCCGAGGTCGGCGCTTCGGCCGCTCGCTGTGATGTCCGCTGCTGCGGTGCTGCCGCCACGCTCGGCTGGTCTGCCTCCGCTGCGAGGGTCGGCCGCCGCTCGATAGCCTACCCCGCTCGATCGACTTCCCCGCTCGAAGGCCTGCCGCCGCTCGATGGCCTGCCGCCACCGGATGGCTTGCCGCCGCGGTATGGCTGCCGCCTCGATCGGGCTTGCCGCCGCTTGATCGGTCGGGTCGCCTCCGATCGCATCGTCTCGATTGCGCTTCGCCGTCCTGATCAGCCATCGGTCGCCCTCCCGATCAGACGCCAGCGTTGGCCGTCGCGCGTGTCCTCGACCGCCACGCCGAGCGCCGCGAGCTCGTCGCGCAGCCGATCCGACGCCGCAAAATCGCGTCGCGCCCGTGCCGCGGCGCGCTCGTCGAGCAGCGCCTGCGCGCCTTCGGGCGAGTGTCTGTGGCATCGGTCGATCAGGCCAAGGACCGGTCGAAGTCGCGCAGTGCCGTCGCAGCGCCGCGCCGTGCGTCGGCCGTGGACAGCGTGCGCGCGTCGACGCGCGTGTTGAGCTCGCGCACCAGATCGAACACCGCGGCGAGTCCGCCGGACACGTTCAGGTCGTCGTCCATCGCGGCCGTGAAGCGCGTCGCGCGCGGCGTCGAGCGCCTCGTCGAGCGTCGGATCGTCGGCGCGCTCCTCGGCGTACGCGTCGAGCGCGGCAACGGCCGTCGACAGCCGCTCGACCGCCGCCCGCGCGTTGTCGAGCGTGGCGTCGCCCCAATCGAGTGGCGCTCGGTAGTGCGTGGCGATCAGCACGTAGCGCAGCATCGGTCGGGCGTGTAGCCGTCCTCGTAGACCTCGGCCGGACGGCGCGATGTTGCCGACGCGGCGGGCCATCTTCACGCCGCGACATCTGCAGGTGCGCGTTGTGCAGCCAGACGTTGACGAAGTGCTTGCCGGTCGCCGCCTCGGACTGGGCGATCTCGTTCTCGTGATGCGGGAAGATCAGGTCGACGCCGCCGGTGTGGATGTCGAACGACTCGCCGAGGTACTTCATGCTCATCGCCGAGCACTCGATGTGCCAGCCCGGCCGGCCCGTCCCGACCACCGTGTCCCACGACGGCTCGCCCGGCTTGGGGCCCTTCCACAGGGCGAAGTCGCGGACGTCGTCCTTGCCGTAGTCGTCGGCGGCGACGCGCTCCGTCGACGCGTGCCTGCTCCGGATCGAGCCTGCGCGAGCGTGCCGTACGCCGGCCACGTCGAGATGCGAAAGAAGATCGAGCCGTCGTCGACGACGTAGGCGTGGCCGTTGTCGACGAGCGTGCGATCATGGTCGGCCATCTCGGGGATGTGCTCGGTGGCGCGCGAAAGGTGCGTCGGGCGGTCCGATGCGCAGCTTCGCGAGGTCGGCGACGAAGCGCTCGATGTGCGGCGCGGTCAGCTCGTCGAGCGTCCCGCCCGCCGCCGTGAGGTCGCGGATGATCCGATCGTCGACGTCGGTGATGTTCATCACCCAGGTGACCGTGTAGCCGCGACCAGCGCAGGTAGCGGCGACGCAGATCGCCGCAGCAGGAAGGCGCGGAAGTTGCCGACGTGCGCAGGGCCGTAGACGGTCGGCCCGCAGCTGTACATCCGGACGTGCCCGGGCTCGAGCGGCGTGAACTCCTCGACCTTGCCGCCGAGGGTGTTGGTGAATCGCAGAGTCATGCGACGCGCATCATCGCCGATGCAGCCGACACCAGACGCGTGGCGCTGATTACGCGGCCCGCGCCCTCCGGCGCCGTAGAGGTTTCCGGTCGACGCGGTGATCGGCCACCGACCCCGCATCGACGCCGAGCAGCGCGCCAGATCGTTCGCGCATCGCGTCGATCCGTTTGGCCACCGAGCTTCGGACGGGCACCGATCAACGAGACCTGCGCGCCGATCGACCGCGCCAGCCCGTGCCTGCGCACGCCTGGCGACGGCCTCCGCGAGCAGCTCGGCGCTGTCGATGCCGCGCGTTCGTCGGATCGATCGGCGGGAAGAGCCGGCCGAGATCGCCGAGGCCGGCGGCCGACAGGATCGGCCGTTGCCGCGCGTGCAGGACGACGTCGCCGTCGGAGTGGCCGTGCAGGCGCGGCGCGTCCGTCGATCGAGGATGCCACCGAGCCGCAGCCCGATCTCCGGCCCAAAGCCGTGCGTGTCCTGGCCGAGGCCGAGCCGCGTGGACTGCGCGGTCGCGGCGCCGCCACCGTCGCGCGCCGCGGCGATGGCGCGGACGATCTCGAGATCCGCCTGGCTCGGTGACCTTGAGGTTCGGTCGCCTCGCCCGGCACGGTCGCGACGGTGATGCCGCGGCTCTCGAGCAGCGCGGCCTCGTCCGTGTACGTCCGCCGGCGCCGGCCGCGGCGAACGCGTCGAGCAGCAGCTGCGCGGCGCGCGCCCTGGGGCGTCTGGGTACGGACCAGGCCGCTCGCGATCGACCGATGCTTCCAGATCGGCCGCTGCTGCGCGCTTGAGCGAGTCGACGACGGGCACGACCGGCACCGCCGCGCCATGCTCCGCCGCGGCGCCGCGGCAACGCGTCGGCGAGCTGCCGGCGACGCGAGCGGCCGGGCCGCGTCGTGGACGAGCACGACGTCGGCGGTCCGTGGCGGCGACGCCGTGCGCGGACCGAATCGGAGCGCTGCTCGCCGCCGGCGACGACCGGCGCGACCTGCCCGCCTGCGAGCCAGTCTGCGGCGCGAGCGCGTCGACGCGGTCCGTCGCGCGCGACGACGACGATCGCGTCGACCGACTCGCGCGCGCGCCATCGCCGCGACCGACCATCGAGCAGCGGGCGGCCCAGGATCAGCTCGGCGTTCTTGTCGGTCGCCGCCCATGCGCGCGACCCGCCGCGGCGACGATCACCGCGTCGGCGAAGTCGGTCGTCCATTCGGGAAAGGCTAGCGCGCAACGAGCGCGAGCGCTGTCCGCCGCTCGCGACTTCGTCGAGATCGCCTCGGGATCAGATCCGCGCTGTCCGCAAGAGACTCGAGGGCACGCCAGTGCGGGAAGTCGCGGACAACGCGTAGCAACGGCCCGCTAGGCCGCCTGCGCTCGAAGTCGCGCTCAGCGCGGCTGAGCGAAGACCATCCGGCCGGCGACCGTCTGGAGAACGCGCACGACGGTCACCTCGATCTCGCGGTCGACCAGCTCGCCGCCGCCCTCGACCACGATCATCGTCCCGTCGTCGAGGTAGGCCAGGCCCTGGCCGGGCTCCTTGCCCTGCTGGATGACCTTGACCTGCAGCGCGTCGCCGGGCAGGAACGCCGGCTTGAGCGCGTTGGCGAGCTGGTTGAGGTTGAGGACGCGGACGTCGTCGAGCTGCGCGACGCGGTTGAGGTTGTAGTCGTTGGTCAGGATGCCGGCGCCGCGTCGCGCGCGCGAGCTCGACCAGCTTCGCGTCGACCGCATCGATGCTCGACGGATCCTCGTCGCTCAGCTCGACCGCGACGCGGTGGTCCTTCTGAAGCACGGCTGAGCACCTCGAGGCCGCGTCGGCCGCGGACGCGGCGTGCTCTGGTCGCGGTTGTCGGCGATGTGCTGCAGCTCGCCGACGACGAAGCGCGGCACGACGAGCGTGCCGAACAGGAAGCCGGAGGCGACGACGTCGGTGATCCGGCCGTCGATCAGCGCGCTGGTGTCGACGTAGGTGGTCGGTCCGGCACCTCGCCTGCATCGGCGGTCAGACGTCGGGTGGATGAAGGATGCCTGCCCGGCGCTGCGAGCGCATCGGCGAGGTCGGCGCGCTTGGCGACGGTCAGGCCCATCATTCCGAGGCCGGTGACGAGGACCGTGCCGATCGGCAGGAGCCAGCTGTATGGCTCGGGCAGGTTGGTCATCGGCAGGCCGAGCAGCAGGCCGATCACGAGGCCGACGATCAGGCCGCGCCACCGCGCTGATGAACTCGCCCGTCGACAGCTCCATGACGTGGCTGATCAGCCAGCGCGCGGGAACGACGGTGACGTAGGGCAGGATCGAGAAGCCGATCACGAACCAGGCGACCGATCCACCCGACGAGCAGGACGGCTCCGGCGATGCGACGTCAGAGTCGAGCGGCGGGATGCCGGCGCCGCCGGTCAGCGCGATCGCGATGAGCGCGCCGAGCGCGCCGCCGAACAGACGGACGAAGCTGTTCATGGCGTCGTTCCTCGCCGACGGGGATGCGCAGTCGCGGCCGCGAGGTCGGGCCGACGTTCGCTCGACCGAGGCGGCGGTGATCGCGTCGCGCAAGAGTAGCGACGCGGACGATCTCGATGCCGCTGACGTTGTCTGCGTCGACTCGCCGCGGCGCCTGCTGCGCTGCGGCACGATGGCCCTGGTGAAGCCGAGGCGCTGCGGCCTCGCGCAGCCGGCGAGCCAGGCCGTGGATCGGGCGAAGCTCGCCGGTCAGGCCGATCTCGCCGCACAGCACCGTGCCCGGCATGAGCGGCCGGTCGCGCAGGGCCGAGGCAAGCGCGAGCGGCGAGCGGCAGGTCGATCGCCGGCTCCTCGACGGTGAGCCCGCCGACGATGCTCGCGTAGACGTCGTGGCTGGCAAGGTTCATACCCGCACGACGGCCGAGGACCGCGATGAGCAACGCCAGGCGCTGGCTGTCGAGGCCGGAAGCGGTGCGTCGAGGCGATCCGTGGACCTGCTGGCGCGACGAGCGCCTGGACCTCGACGAGCAGCGGTCGGCTGCCCTCGAGCGTCGCGGCCGACGGCAACGCCCGGCGCGCCGAGCGACTCGGTCTCGATGAATGCGGCAGCCGGGATCGGCGACCTCGCGCAGTCCGTCGGCGGCCATCTCGAAGACGCCCACCTCGTCGGTCGAGCCGAAGCGGTTCTTGCTCGAGCGCAGCAGCCGCAGGCCGGAGAAGCGCTCGCCTTCGAGCGTCAGCACGACGTCGACGATGTGCTCGAGCGTCTTGGGCCCGGCCAGCGTGCCGTCCTTGGTCACGTGGCCGACGAGGATCACCGGGACGCCGTTCTCCTTGGCGTACGCCTGCAGCCGCGCGGCGGCCTGGCGCGACCTGGCCGACGGAGCCCGCAGGGCCCTCGAGGTCGTCGTCGGTCAGCGTCTGGATCGAGTCGACGACCAGAAGCGCGGGGTGGTGGCCTCGGCCGCGGCGACGATGCGCTCGACGATGGTCTCCGGCAAGACGTCGATCGGTCCCGCGCCGCGCGTGCCACTCGCAAGTCCCAGTCGAGCCGGCGCGCATGCGCAGCTGAGCCGCCGACTCCTCGCCCGAGGCGTACAGGACGCGAGCGTCCGTGCCACCGTTGCGCGACGGCGCCGCATGACGGCCAGCACGAGCGTCGATTTGCCGATGCCCGGCTCGCCGCCGAGCAGCACCAGCTGACCCGGGCACGAGGCCGCCGCCGAGCACGCGATCGACCTCGCGGATGCCGAGCGCGATGCGATCGCCTCCGTGCGTCGTCGAGCTCGCTGAGTGGCGTGACGCCGGGGCGGCGACGGGTGCGCGGCCCTTCTCGCGCGCGCGCTGACGCGTGCGCTCGACGACAGTCTCGACAAGCGTGTTCCAGTCGCCGCACGAGCGGCACTGGCCTTCCCAGCGCAGGCTCGTCGCACCGCACGTGCCACACACGTAGCGGCTTTCGAGCCGCGCCACTGGGCCCTCTAGGCGCTTGCCTCGACCGGGATCTTCTCCTCGACCGGCTCGATGGTCAGGCCGGCGTCCTCGCCCTTGTCGACGACGAACGGTCATGCCGGCCTGGAAGCGGCCCGTCAGCAGCGCCTCGGCCAGCTGGTCCTCGACCATGTTCTGGATCACGCGCCGCAGCGGACGCGCGCCGTAGTCGATGTCGTAGCCGAGCTTGATGATGTGGTCCTTGGCTTCCTGGGTGATCTCGAGCTCGATCTGCTGCGCCCGCAGCTGATCGCGCACGCGATCGAGGAGCAGCTCGACGATGACCCGGATCTGCTCGATCTGCAGGCGACGGAAGACGACGACCGAGTCGACGCGGTTCAGGAACTCCGGCCGGAACTGCGTCTTGAGCTGGTCGAGGACCTTCTCGCGCATTCGGTCGTACCTGCTGCTCTTCGCTTGGCCTGGTCGGCCGCGACCGGCCGGAAGCCCAGGCTGGTGTCCTTGAGCAGCGACTTCGCGCCGACGTTGCTGGTCATGATGATGACCGTGTTGCGGAAGTCGACGCGGCGGCCCTTGGCGTCCGTCAGGTGCCCGTCCTCCAGGATCTGGAGCAGGATGTTGAAGACCTCCGGGTGGGCCTTCTCGATCTCGTCGAGCAGCACCACGCTGTAGCTCTTGCGTCGGACGGCCTCGGTCAGCTGGCCGCCCTCGTCGAACCCGACGTAGCCGGGAGGCGCGCCGACGAGGCGCGACACGTTGTGGCGCTCCATGAACTCGCTCATGTCGATCTTGATGAGCGCGTCCTCGATGCCGAACATGAACTCGGCGAGCGCCTTGGCCAGCCACGTCTTGCCGACGCCGGTGGGGCCGAGGAAGATGAACGAGCCGATCGGGCGCTTGGGATCCTTGAGCCCGGCGCGGGCGCGGCGGACGGCCTTGGCGATCGTGTCGATCGCCTCGTCCTGGCCGATGACCTTCTCGCGCAGCGCGTCCTCCATGTGCATCAGGCGCTCGGACTCCTCCTGGGCGATGCGCGTGACCGGAATGCCGGTCCACATCGCGACGACCTGGGCGATGTCCTCGTCGGTGACCTCGGACGACCTCAGCCTGCCCTGGGTCTCCTGCCACGCGGCGCGGAGTGTCTCGATGTTCTCCTTGGCCTGGGCTTCGGCGTCGCGCAGGTTGGCCGCGACCTCGTAGTCCTGGTCGTTGATCGCCGCTTCCTTCTCCTTGCGTGACGCGATCGAGCTCCTTCTGCGCTTCCTTGCAGCTCGGGCGGCAGCGCTCGCCGGTGCGCAGGCGGACGCGGCTGGCGGCCTCGTCGATCAGGTCGATCGCCTTGTCCGGCAGGTGGCGGTCGGTGATGTAGCGGATCGACAGGTCGGCGGCGGCGCGCACGGCCTCGTCCGTGATCTTGACCTTGTGGTGCTCCTCGTAGCGCGAGCGGATGCCGAACAGGATCTCGACCGTCTGCTCGAGCGTCGGCTCCTCGACCATCACCGGCTGGAAGCGGCGCTCGAGGGCGGCGTCGCGCTCGATGTACTTGCGGTACTCGTCGAGCGTGGTCGCGCCGATGCACTGCAGCTCGCCGCGCGCGAGCGGCGGCTTGAGGATGTTCGCGGCGTCGATGGCGCCCTCGGCGGCGCCGGCGCCGACGAGCGTGTGCAGCTCGTCGATGAACAGCACCGCGTCGTTGGTGTTGCGCAGCTCCTCGATGATCTTCTTGAGGCGCTCCTCGAACTCGCCGCGGTACTTGGTGCCGGCGACGAGCGAGCCGATGTCGAGCGTCAGGACGCGCTTGTTGATGCAGCGTCTCCGGCACGTCGCCGGCGACGATGCGCTGGGCGAGGCCCTCGGCGATGGCCGTCTTGCCGACGCCCGGCTCGCCGATCAGCGCCGGGTTGTTCTTGGTCCGGCGGCTGAGGATCTGGATGACGCGCTCGATCTCCTTCTCGCGGCCGATGACCGGGTCGATCTTGCCGGCGCGAACGGCGTCGGTCAGGTTGATGCCCAGCTGGTCGACGGTCGGGGTCTTGCTGGCGCGCTTCGTCTCGGTCGTAGGGCCGGAGCTCGCTCGACTGGGACAGGACGCGGATGACCTCGTGGCGAACCTTGTCCAGGTTGACGCCGAGGCTCTCGAGCACGCCGGCGGCGATGCCCTCGCCTTCGCGAACAAGACCGAGGAGCAGGTGCTCCGTGCCGATGTAGTTGTGGCCCAGGCGACGGGCCTCGTCGATGGCCAGCTCGATGACGCGCTTTGCGCGCGGGGTCAGCCCGACTTCGCCGACGACCGGGCGATCGCCACGGCCGATGATGAACTCCACGGCCGTACGGACCTTGGCGAGCTCGACGTTCATGTTCTCGAGCACGCGCGCGGCGACACCTTCGCCCTCACGGACGAGACCGAGCAGCAGATGCTCGGTGCCGATGTAGTTGTGGTTGAACCGCTGCGCTTCGTCCTGAGCAAGTGTCAGGACCTTCCGCGCACGGTCCGTGAACTTGTCGAAGCGATCCATATGACCGGAGGCCTGTCCCCTTTCGGCGCTTACCGCGCCCTTTCGAGAATCCTAGCAGTGTTGAGATGTGCGCCGACCCCGCTACGGTCCTGTCGACCCCGTACGGATGGGCGGTTAGGTGTAGTTCGGATCTTGAGCCGATTCGGATTGCTGGCGCCACCCCATGACGGGGCGGAATCGCTAAAGAAAAACCAGACCAGCGTTGTCACCGAAGTCTGGGCGTTGTGCGCGTCGGACGGCCGCGTACGGCCGCGGCGAGAATTAGGCGGTTGGCTCCTCGGAGCCGGCGCCGGCCTCGGCGGGCGCAGTCTCCGCGGTCTCGCTGGCGGCCTCTGGCTCGGCGGCAGCTTCAGGCTCGGCCGATTCGTCGGCTGCCTTGGCGGTTGCCTTCGACTTCCGCGCCGGCTTGGCCGTCGGCCTCGGCCTCGGGGGCCTCATCGGCAGCGGCTTCCGTCTCGGCGCTTCGGTCTCGGCAGCTGCCTCTTCGTGGCTGCGGGCTCGGCCTTGCCCTTGGCGGTGGCTCGAGTCTTGCGCGCCGGCTTGGCGTCCGCCTCACCGTCCGCGGCAGCGGCGGCCTCAGGCTCGGCTGAGCCTTCGGTGGCGTCGGCAGCGCCTCGGCGGCTGGCTCGGCCTCGCCAGTTGGCGCGGGTCTCGGCCTCGGCAGTTGCCTCGTCCTCGGCCGTCGCGTCGGCTGATGCCTCGGCGGCCTCGTCGCCCTCCTCCGCGTCACCTGACTCGCCTCGGGCTGCCTCGGTCTCTTCGATCTGCTGGCGGACCTGGGCGAACGCTGCGGCAAGGGTGTTGTCGATGCCGCCCTCGGGCTCCTGGATCGCCTGGCTCATGTCGTAGCCGCCGCCACGATCCTGGCGCGGACGCCGCTCACGTGGTGCGGACGGTACCCGTCGCACCGGCTGCCGGCTCGGGTCGAGCCGGGGCCTCCTCGGCCTGCTTGAGCGACAGACCCAGGCGGTGGCGCTCCTGGTCGAGCGAGATGATCTTGAGCTTGAGCGTCTGGCCCTCGTGGACCACGTCACCCGGATGGGCGACGCGGGCGTGAGACAGCTCGCTGATGTGAATCAGGCCCTCGAGACCGTCGCGGACGCGTACGAAGGCGCCGAAGTTGACGATCTTCGTGACGGTGCCGTCGATCAGGTCGCCCACCTTCAGGTCCGCGACCGTGGAGTGCCACGGGTCGGGCTGCAGGCGGCGGATCGACAGTGAGATGCGGCCGCGCTCGTGGTTGATGTCGATGACCTCGGCCTCAACCTCCTCGCCGACGCGATAGCCGGCTTCGGGGTTGTTGACCTTGTTCCACGAGAGCTCGCTCTTGTGGACCAGGCCGTCGATGCCGCCGAGGTCGACGAAGACGCCGAACGGGGCGATCGAGCGCACGGTTCCGGTCACCTTCTGGCCGACCTGGAGGCTGCTGAAGAGCTCGTCGCGCTTCTCGCGCCGCTCCTCGTACAGCGCAACCTTCTCGGACAGGATCAGGCGGTTGGCCTTGCGGTTGACCTCGAGGATCTTGAGTCGCAGCTTCCGGCCGACATACGGCTGGAGCTTCTCGGCGATCTCCTGCGCCGCGTCACGCGGCTGCTCGTTCTGCGGACGTCGCGGGAAGTCGACGATCTGGCTGATCGGGCACGAAGCCGCGGATGCCACAGTCGACGATCAGGCCGCCCTTGTTGTGGTCGATGACCGGCGCCTCGATGATCACGCCCTCGTCGAGCTGCTCCTGCATCGCGCGCCACTTGCGCTCGAGACCGGCTCGCCGCAGCGAGAGAACCGCGTGGCCCTCTGGCGACTCGGGCTGGAGGACGTAGACGAGGACCTGGTCGCCGATATTCAGCTCCGGCTGGCTTTCGGCGTTGCGGCCGTACAGCTCGCGGTTGCTGATGACGCCTTCCGACTTGGCGCCGATGTCGACGAGGATCTCGTCCTTGTCGATGCGCACCACGTTGCCTTCGACGACGTCGCCGTGCTTCAGGCTGCGGATCTCGGTCGACTGCTCGGCGAGCAGCTCTTCCATGGTCGTCGGCTCGGGACCGTCGTAAACGCGCGGCGCGGGAGGGCCGGCTTCGCGGGCTCGGGCTCTGCCCGGGTGCGGCGGCTTCGGCCGTCGCGTTCGGCGACGGCCGCCTCGGCCACATCTGCTTCGTCTTCGACAGCTGAGTCGTCCGCCGCGGGCGCATCGGCTGCCTCATCGGCGGCGACTGGCTCCGGCGTGGCCGACGCTTCGGCCTCCGGCGCCTCTGCGGTCGCGGTCATGCTCGACGCGTCCGCTTCGGCCTACGGCCGCGTCGGCTACAGCGGAGTCGGCTACCGCCTCGGCGGGCGCGGCACCGTTCGTGTCGGTGGCGACGGCGCTCATGTCGGCCGTCGCGAGCTCGTCGGGCATTGCCTCGGGAGCGGGACCGCCTTCGGCAGTCATGTCGGCCGCCTCGGCGTCCATCTCGGCCATGGCCTCCGGCGTCAGGTCGGGCGCCTGCGCGGTCGACTCGGCAGCGGCTCGCCGTCGCCTCGGCGGTCGCGGGCTCGGCGGTCGCGGCTGGCTCGGCGGCTGTCGTCTCGCGGCCGGCTCGGCCGTCGCTGAAGCAGCCTCGTGCGGATTCGGCGGTGGCTGAGGTTGACTCAGGCTGCTCGGCTTCAGCGGTTTCTGAAGCTGTCGGCTGCATCCTGGGTATCCATGGTCGCGACCGAAGCCTCGGCCGTTTCTGTCTCTGGCTGTGTGGCGGTATCCGCGGTCTGTGCGGTGGCCTCCGACGATCGCGGCTTCTTCTGCCTGCTCCGTCGGTGCCTCAGTATCCGCCTGCTCAGTCGCGTCCATGCGCTCTACGGTCAATTCTGGTGATGTCCTCCGATCGAAAGCTCCCCGGGAATCAACAAGACCCGAGCAACACTCGGGCCTTCATTTCTCGGTCGGAGTCTCTCGTGTCCTGGTGGGCTCTTCAGACTCCTCCGTACGTCGGCACGCGCGCGCTCTTCTTGATGCTCCCCGTAGGGCCGGCGCATCTTACCACGCTCCCCAAGCGTGGGCGAGCGTGCGTCAAGTCCACGTGCGGCGATTGATCCGAGACGAACAATAACCGCGTCTAAACTGCGCCCGCCGTGCCCGAGCTACCTGATCTCGCGATCCTTGCCGATGGGTTGGACGCCGGTCTTGCCGGTCGTGCCATGACAGGCGCGTCGACACCGCAATCGCTCGTGCTGCGCGGCACGCCCGCGGAGCTCGCCGCGTACAACGGGCAAGTACTTAATGGAGTCACGCGGCGCGGCAAGTTCCTGGTGTTCGCGTTCGAGCGCGACAGGATCATCGTCAACGCGATGCTCACCGGACGGCTCGGTTTTGCTGTTGCGGGAGCACAAGCAATGGCCGCAGATAGCGGCGGTGCTCAGCTTCGGGCCGGTCGCGGCTCCGCGGACGCATAAACCAGCGGCCTGGCTGAAGAAAGCCGATTGGCTGCCCGATCTCGATTCCCCGATCGAGATGCGCTACCGCGACTCAACTCGCATGGGCAAGATCTATTTGATGCCGGACGGAGTCTCGCGGCCCGTTGCCGGATGGGACGAACAGGGACCGGATGCGGACGATCCGGAGCTGACGCTCGACGTCTGGCGGGCGCGGATCGCCAAGCACAACGGCGAGCTGAAGAACCTGTTGCGCAACCAGGCGTTCGTGGCCGGCATCGGCAACGCGTATTCGGACGAGATCCTGTGGGAAGCAAAGCTCGCGCCATTCCGCACTCGGGCGTCTCTTGCCCCGGCCGAGGTCGACGCGCTGTACGCGGCGACACGCAAGGTGCTGGCCTGGGCGATCGAGCAGCTGCGGCAACTGGTTCCGCCGCGTCTCGAGGTCGAGCAGCGCAAGTTCCTTAACGTCCATTGGAAAGGATCCGAGGCGTGCCCGCGCTGCGGCACGCGCCTGACCGAGGTCAAGGCCGGCGGTTTCGTGACGACCTGGTGCCGCGGCTGCCAACGCTAGGCCAGCGCCGTTGGGTACGAAAAGACCCGGACATCATGTCCGGGCCACAAGCCGAGCGACGCAAGCGACGTACGCGAGGAATCAAAAAGGATCCTGGCGACGACCTATTTTCCCGAGGAGCTACCCCCTGAGTATCTTCGGCGCTGGAGAGCTTAACTTCCGTGTTCGGGATGGGAACGGGTGTGGCCTCTCCGCTGGAGTCACCAGGATCCTTTTTGAAGTGACGACGTGATCAGAGTGGCGCGAGGCCACCTATCTTCTTGATTTTCTAGATCTGTCCGCGCGACATTGGCGGATCCACGAACCTCACGCTCCAGCCATCGTGGCCGGCGCGTTCAGTCTGCCATTTGGGTAGGCAGCTGAAAGAGGTCAAGCCCTCGACCATTAGTACGGCTCAGCTTCACTGGTTGCCCAGCTTCCACATGCCGCCTATCAAACAGGTGATCTCCCTGTGGTCTTACCCGGTTGACCCGGTGGGAAACCTCATCTCGAGGCGAGCTTCGCACTTAGATGCTTTCAGTGCTTATCCCAACCGAACTTGGCTACCCAGCGATGCCCTTGGCAGGACAACTGGCACACCAGCGGTTCGTCCACTCCGGTCCTCTCGTACTAGGAGCAGCTCCTCTCAAGTTTCCTACGCCCGCGATGGATAGAGACCGAACTGTCTCACGACGTTCTGAACCCAGCTCACGTACCGCTTTAATTGGCGAACAGCCAAACCCTTGGGACGTACTTCCGCCCCAGGATGCGACGAGCCGACATCGAGGTGCCAAACAGGGTCGTCGATGTGAACTCTTGGACCCTATAAGCCTGTTATCCCCGGGGTAGCTTTTATCCGTTGAGTGATACCCCTTCCACTCGGAGGTACCAGATCACTAAGCCCGACTTTCGTCTCTGCTCGACTTGTAGGTCTCGCAGTCAAGCTCCCTTATGCCTTTGCACTCTTCGGCTGGTTTCCATTCAGCCTGAGGGAACCTTTGGGCGCCTCCGTTACATTTTAGGAGGCGACCGCCCCAGTCAAACTGCCTGCCTGACACTGTTCCGCGCCCGGATTACGGGTCGCGGTTAGAACCGAAATTCAACAAGGGTGGTATTTCAACGTTGGCTCCACCAAGGCTAGCGCCCTAGCTTCTCAGCCTCCCACCTATCCTACACATGCTAAATCCCAATCCAATGACAGGGTGCAGTAAAGCTCCACGGGGTCTTTTTGCCCTATCGCGGGTAACCTGCATCTTCACAGGTATTTCAATTTCGCCGGATCCCTCGTTGAGACAGCGCCCAGATCGTTACGCCATTCGTGCGGGTCGGAACTTACCCGACAAGGAATTTCGCTACCTTAGGACCCTTATAGTTAGGGCCGCCGTTTACCGGGGCTTCGATTCAAAGCTTGCACCTCTCCTCTTAACCTTCCGGCACTGGGCAGGCGTCAGCCCGTATATGTCAGCTTTCGCTTTAGCACGGACCTGTGTTTTTGCTAAACAGTCGCCTGGGCCATTTCACTGCGGCCTCGATCAACCAACCGCGAACGGCCAGCTGCGAGGCGCCCCTTCTCCCGAAGTTACGGGGCTAATTTGCCGAGTTCCTTAACGAGGGTTCTCCCGATCGCCTTGGTATTCTCTACCCGCCTACCTGTGTCGGATTGCGGTACGGACACCGTTGATCTCGCTAGACACTTTTCTTGCTAGCTTGGCTCACTCGAATTGCAGCAGATGCCGCTTTCATTCGCTTCTCGGCGTTGAATGGGTGAACGGATTTGCCTATTCACCCCGCCTACCGGCTTAGACGCATATAGCCAAAATGCGCTCGAACTACCATGCCAGGTCATGCCCTTGCTCTCACTTGGGTTCCGCGCACCGATTCGATTGAACTTTCGCCCAATCAACCACGGATTGCTTCCGCCAAGCGACACCTTGCGGTGCAAACGATCTCTGGTGGTTCCGGAATATCAACCGGATGTCCATCGCCTACGTCTTTCGACCTCGGCTTAGGCCCGACTAACCCTGAGCGGACAAGCCTTCCTCAGGAAACCTTAGGCTTACGGCGTGTAGGTTTCTCACCTACATTGCGCTACTCATGCCGACATTCGCACTTCCGTACGCTCCAGCCGTCCTTGCGGTCGACCTTCACAGCAAACGGAACGCTCCCCTACCGCCCTACGACCGGCGAACCGGCCGTCTGACTCGTAGCTTCGGTACCAAGCTTGAGCCCCGTTGGATCTTCGGCGCGGAATCACTTGACCAGTGAGCTGTTACGCACTCTTTCAATGATGGCTGCTTCTAAGCCAACATCCTGGTTGTCTATGCGACTCCACATCCTTTACCACTGAGCTTGGATTTAGGGACCTTAGCTGACGATCCGGACTGTTTTCCTTTTGACCACGAAGCTTAGCCCTCGCAGTCTGACTCCCGGGCTATGGAATCGTGAGATTCGGAGTTTGATTGGGTTTGGTAAGCGGAAAGCCCCCTAGCCCATTCAGTGCTCTACCCTCACGATTAAACGCCCGAGGCTAGCCCTAAAGCTATTTCGGGGAGAACCAGCTATCTCCGGGTTCGATTGGCATTTCACCGCTATCCACAGCTCATCCCCTAGCTTTTCAACGCTAGTGAGTTCGGTCCTCCACGAGATATTACTCTCGCTTCAACCTGGCCATGGATAGGTCACCCGGTTTCGGGTCTACTGCATGCGACTGAACGCCCTATTCAGACTCGCTTTCGCTACGGCTCCGTCCTTCTCAGACTTAACCTCGCCACATGCAAGTAACTCGTCGGCTCATTCTTCAAAAGGCACGCCATTAGACTACCGACCTTGCGATCGGCAACATCCTTTGACTGCTTGTGGGCACGTGGTTTCAGGTACTATTTCACTCCCCTCCCGGGGTGCTTTTCACCTTTCCCTCACGGTACTAGTTCACTATCGGTCGCCAAGAGTATTTAGCCTTGGACGGTGGTCCGCCCAGTTTCCCACATGAGAGACCTTCCACGTGGTACTCAGGTGGCTGATCTACGGAGGACGATAACTTTCGCCTACGGGGCTGTCACCCTCTATGGCCTGCCTTTCCTGACAGGTTCGACTAGCGATCGTCTTTGTAACTCCGCCGGAACCATGCAGGGTTCCGCGTTCAGCTCCTACAACCCCAGTTCAGAAACGGCTGCAACCTATTACGCTGAACTTGGTTTGGGCTATTCCCGTTTCGCTCGCCACTACTCAGGGAATAATCTCTTTTCCTCCCGCTACTGAGATGTTTCAGTTCGCGGGCTTACCTCTACCAGGCCTATTTTATTCAGCCTGGAGTGACTGGGCATTACCCCAGCCGGGTTTCCCCATTCGGATACCCCCGGATCAATGCATGCTCGCTGCTCCCCGGGGCATTTCGCTGCCTACCACGTCCTTCATCGGCTCTTGGCGCCAAGGCATCCACCTCGTGCCCTATGTAGCTTGACCTCCGTCAGCAACCAACCCAATGGGCTGACTGCCGCAGTCGACGCCTAAAAGCCGACTGCAGGAGGCTCGGGATCTCATCCTCTGTCGTTAATTCACGGCAGAAATTGAAAATCAAAAAGATTTCTGATCACGTCTTCACTTGTTAAGGTGCGCCGCCTCGTCTCATCGACGACTTGGCACTTCCAGGTTCCCAACCTCCGCAGAGCCTTGCGGCTCCAGGGCGGCGGTCCGCTGGTCGGTGACCTCGAGCCCGTCAGGATCCCGCTATGGATCCTCCTTGGAGCTCGAGCCCACTGATCAGGGGGCCGCTGGTTCCGTATTCGATTGTTCTGCGCCGCCATTTCGGACTAGACACACAAAGACGACTCGAGGACTCTCGAGCCGTCTTACGAACAGCCGGCGTTCCTACGATGGGTCTTGGGTTCTACCCGATATTCACTTGGCTGCTGTTTGCTTGGCGCAGTGTTCGCTCCGTTGTTTGTTCTGCCGGCAAGAGTGGTGGAGACGAGGAGACTCGAACTCCTGACCCTCTCCTTGCAAAGGAGATGCTCTTCCAGCTGAGCTACGTCCCCTTGTTGTTCGACAGTGAGGCTTTGAATGGTGGGCGTTTCTGGACTCGAACCAGAGACCTCTGCCTTATCAGGGCAGTGCTCTAACCAGCTGAGCTAAACGCCCGCCGGGACCGCCAGCGCTTTCACCCGATACGAACACTGCGTCCGTGGGACGGGCCCGACTGCACCTCTAACAGTTGAAGAGTGGCAGGAAACCAACTTTTTGGGTTTTTGCGAGCGAGATCTTTTCGGTGTCTGTTTGCTGGGTCGTCACGATCGCCTCTGCCGAAGCAGAAACCCGAGTGCCATCCAGCGGACACTCGGCGAAGATCGGACGATCAACCTGGGAGGGTGTTTAACGCCGGCGCCACACCGAGCGGCACCGACTCCCTCTCCCTAGAAAGGAGGTGATCCAGCCGCACCTTCCGGTACGGCTACCTTGTTACGACTTCGTCCCAGTCACCAATCCCACCTTCGACGGCTGCCTCCTTACGGTTGGCCCACCGGCTTCGGGTGTTATCGGCTTCCATGACGTGACGGGCGGTGTGTACAAGGCCCGGGAACATATTCACCGCCGTATGCTGACCGGCGGTTACTAGCAACTCCGGCTTCACGCAGGCGAGTTGCAGCCTGCGATCCGAACTGAGACCGGCTTTAAGGGATTAGCTCCACCTCGCGGTTTCGCTGCCCGTTGTACCGGCCATTGTAGCGTGGGTGTAGCCCAAGACGTAAGGGCCATGCTGACTTGACGTCATCCCCACCTTCCTCCGAGTTTCTCTCGGCAGTCCCGTGTGAGTGATACAACACACAGTAGGGGTTGCGCTCGTTGCGGGACTTAACCCAACATCTCACGACACGAGCTGACGACAGCCATGCAACACCTGTGGCCAGATCCCTTGCGGGACGCCGACGTTTCCGCCGACTTCCTGGTCATGTCAAGCCTTGGTAAGGTTCTTCGCGTTGCATCGAATTAAACCCCACGCTCCGCTGCTTGTGCGGGCCCCCGTCAATTCCTTTGAGTTTTAGCCTTGCGGCCGTACTCCCCAGGCGGGACACTTAATGCGTTAGCTACGGCACTGGCGGGGTTGATACCACCAACACCTAGTGTCCATCGTTTACGGCTGGGACTACCGGGGTATCTAATCCCGTTTGCTCCCCCAGCTTTCGCGCCTCAGCGTCAAGAACAGGCCAAGAAGCCGCCTTCGCCACTGGTATTCCTCCCGATATCTACGCATTTCACCACTACACCGGGAATTCTGCTTCTCTCTCCTGCCTTCAAGTCGGACAGTATCGAATGACCCTCCCCAGTTGAGCCGGGGGCTTTCACATTCGACTTATTCGACCGCCTGCGCGCTCTTTACGCCCAGTAAATCCGGACAACGCTTGCCACCTACGTATTACCGCGGCTGCTGGCACGTAGTTAGCCGTGGCTTATTCATCAGGTACCGTCATAATCGTCCCTGATAAAAGAGGTTTACAACCCGAAGGCCTTCATCCCTCACGCGGCGTTGCTGCTTCAGGCTTGCGCCCATTGAGCAAAATTCCCGACTGCTGCCTCCCGTAGGAGTCTGGGCCGTGTCTCAGTCCCAGTCTGGGTGATCGTCCTCTCAGACCACCTACCGATCGTCGCCTTGGTGAGCCATTACCCCACCAACGAGCTAATCGGACGCAGGCCCCTCCCGAAGCGCATTGCTGCTTTGATCGATCGAATGAACAAACGATCACATGCGGTATTAGCCACCCTTTCGGGCAGTTATTCCCCACTTCGGGGTAGGTCACCTACGCGTTACTCAGCCGTCCGCCACTAACTTTTCAGAGCAAGCCCTGAAAAGTCCGTTCGACTTGCATGTCTAATGCACGCCGCCAGCGTTTATCCTGAGCCAGGATCAAACTCTCCGACAAAAAGAACCAGTCTTGCGACCAGCTCATTGGTTCGGGGTTTGCCCGCTCGCACTAGCTGATTTCCTACCACTCTTCACTTGTTAAGGTGCCGCTGCCGATCCCTACCGGGCGTCCGGGCAGCCCCGCATTGTGGCACGGCCACACAGGGCTGGTCAAGACTTGAGGTTTGGGATCGACGACTCCCGAAGGAGCCCCTGGGACGCCTTACAGCGACCGCAGAACGGATACGTTACCACATTGCGCAGGGCTTGCACAGACGGCGCAGGCGTGGCGCCGGCTCGGACGGCTGATCCGGTCGACCGGTGAGGCTCTCGAAGACGCTCGCCGCTGGTAGCGTTCCGCGTCGATGACATCGGTGACAAGGCGCAGGACCTGGGCGTGGGTCGCGGCCGTCTTGATCGTTGCGACCGCGATCCGGTTGCCGTTTGTCGAGTTCAACCCGTCGGTGATGGGCGACGTCAACACCATGGCGAACTGGGCGCGGATCCTGGCTGCCGCCGGTCCGACCGAGCTGTTGGCGCTGACCGGGCAGTCGGTGCTCTATCCGCCCCTCTCGCTGGCCGCGATCTGGGTCGGTGGCGTCATCGGCCAGCCCGTCCTCGTGATAAAGCTGTTGGGCATCGTCGGCGACATCGGCCTCGCCGCCGTTGGTGGCCTGGATGCTGCGCGCCCGATCGCCGCGAGTCGTCATCGGCGCCACGGCCGCGATCGCCTTCAATCCCGGCGCTCTGGTACCTGTCCGCGTTCTGGGGCCAGATCGACTCCTTCTACGTCGTCGTTCATGGTCGCGTCACTGGCTTTGCTCGCCGCCGGCTGCCACCGTCTCCGGATGGGCGGCGTGGGCACTCGGCCTCGCGTGGAAGCTGCAGGCACTGGTCATCGCGCCCGTCCTGGCCCTCGCCACTCTTCGCATCGGCCGGCTCGCGCGGGCTCATGAAGGGCGTCACGGCGGCCGTGGTCATCCTCTTCACAACGTCGCTGCTGTTCATTGCTGCGGGAGGCTCGGCCGACTACTTCCTTCGGCTTTGGCACTTCGAGCCGGATCTCAACATCAGCGCCCTGAACGCGTGGCACATCATTCGTGCCGTGGCGCTCCGGCTAGGCGATCCCGTTGTACGCGTTCCTGGTCGGCGGGGCTGGGCGGGTGATCGGGATCGTGGCGCTCGTCCTCCTCGTCGGGGTGACCTCGATCGCAATGCGTCGCAAGCCGGATCTCGTCGGTCTGGCGCTGCCCGCCGCGACGCTGACGATCGGCGCGTTCGTGCTGCTGACGGCGATGCGCGAGCGCTACATGCTCGCCTCGCTGCCGCTGTTCCTGCTGGTTGGAGTGGGCTGGGAGAGTGGCCGCGTCGACCGTGCCGCCCTCGTCGCGTTCGTCGTCGTGACGGTGACGCAGACGGTCAACCTGGTCGCCGTCGCGCCTTTTGCGCCGGAGCTCTGGACGAACATCTTCTGGCACGGCCGCTCAGGGCCCGCTGGGTCTGTCGATGAAGCTGCTGGGCTACGCCTGCGCTGTCGCCAACGTACTTGTTCTGATCTGGGCGACAAGCAGGATGTGGCGGTCAGTCCGGGCCCAACAGTCTTAGATCACACCTTCCTGTGCGAGCAGGATGAACGCCGCACCGCTGATCCAGGCCAGCAGCGCCAGCGATATCGACGCCGGCTCTCCCGCGGCAACGGCAACTATGTAGACGATGGCGCCGAGCAGGGCAGCGGCAAGGGGCTTCACGAAGCGGAGCAGGATCTCGATGATGAGGTTGCTCACCGATCTCCGACCTCGAATGCGCGGCGGCCCTGCATGGCACGCACCAACGTCACTTCGTCGGCGTACTCGAGGTCGCCGCCGACAGGGATCCCGCGCGCGATCCTTGTGATAAGACGAACGTCCGGTGCGAGGCGCTCGGCCAGGTACATCGCGGTGGCTTCGCCCTCGAGGGTCGGGTTGGTGGCCAGCACGACCTCCTCGTACGCGTCGCCGTCCTTGCAGCGCAGTGCCGCCCGTTCCAGCAGCTCGCGGACTTTCAGACGATCCGGCCCGACGCCGTCCATCGGCGAGATCGCGCCGTGCAGGACGTGGTAGCGGCCCTTGAAGGAGCTGGTGCGCTCGATGGCCAGGACGTCGAGCGGCTCCTCGACGACGCACACCCGCGACTGGTCGCGTGACGGATCGGCACAGATCGGGCACAGCGGTCCGGTCGAGATGTTGAAGCACGACTCGCAATAGACGACCTCGTCACGGACCGCGATGAGCGCGGCAGCTAGCGCGCGTGCCTCAGCCTCTGGCGCGCGGAGCAGGTGATACGTCAGCCGCTGGGCGGTCTTGGGCCCAACTCCGGGGAGTCTGGATAGTGCCTCGATGAGCCGCGCGACCGGCTCGATGAGCGCCGCCACTCAGCCGATGAGCCCGGGGATGCGCAGACCGCCGGTTACCTGATTCATCTTCTGAGCAGCAACTTCCTTGACCTGGTGGACGCCGTCGTTCACGGCCGCGGTGATCAGGTCCTGGAGCATCTCCACGTCTTCGGGATCGACGACGTCCTTGTTGAGCGTGATCGACACAACCTCGCCACCGCCGTTGACCACAGCCGTGACGGCACCGCCGCCGGCCGTGCCCTCCATGACCAGCTGGGCGATCTCGTCCTGGACGCGAGCGATCTCGGCCTGCATCTGCTGGGCCATCTTGGCCATGTTGCCCATGTTTCCGTAACCCACGTGTACCTCCTAGTCGACCTCTGCGACGTCGACCAGATCGTCTTCGAAGATCCGCCGCGCCTGTGCCACAAGATCTTCGCCGTTTCCGGTCGCCGCCAGAGCCGCAACCGGCTCGACCAACTCAATATTCGTCGCCACGCATTTGACTGCCACGGCACGGCCGAGGATGCGGCCGATCCCCTCCTCCAGCAGCGCACGCTTTCGTTCCGCGATGTCGCGCAGAAACGCCTGGCTCTCCGGGAAGCCGAGCACGATCGTCGCGCCGCGAACCTCGACCGGCCGGCACGCCTTGATCAGCGGTTGGTTTGCCGGGTTGCGACCGATCTCCGCGATGATGCTGGGCCATGCCGCGAGCAGCTCCTGGAGAGCGGCGTCCGATTCGCCCGACTGGGCCGCGGGAACCGATTCGGGCGCCGGCCGAGACTCGACCCGCGGCGCCAATTCAACCGCGAGCTTCGATTCAACCGGCGGACTCGATTCGACCGCAGGCGGTATTTCGACACTTGCCTCGGGCTCGATCGGGACTGCCTTCGGCGGCCGCGACGACTGTGCGGCTGGCTCGGCAGCAGCGGGTTGGCTGGCGACAGGCCTGGCAGTCGGGGCGGGTCGATCGGGTGCATCGGCTGGGCTTTCGGTCGAGGCCTCCAGGAGCGCCAGCTCCAGCTGTAGTCGGTAACCGCCGGCATTGCCGCGGCTGACATCCAGGCCGGCCAGCCGGCGCGCGGCGCGGGCAAGCCTCTGCGCCTCAACCGCCCTTGCGGCACCGCCGCCGAGTGTCGCTATCAGTTGTTCGCGCATGCGCGCGACGACCTGGTCGGCAAAGGCAACAAGGTCGCGGCCGTCGCGCTCCAACTCGTCGAGCAGGCGGATTCCGTCCAGCGAGTCGGCACCGGTGAGTGCCGCAATGAAGCGGTCGACGCTCACCATCTCGGCCAGGCCGAGGAGGTCGCGCACGGTGTCGGCGTCGATCTGCTCGACGCCGCTGGAGATCACCTGGTCGAGCATCGACTCGGCGTCGCGCATGCCGCCGTCGGCGCGCTGCGAGATCAGGTCGATCGCGTCTTCGGTGATGGATCGACCCTCGGCTTCCGCGATGCGGCGGAGCTTGGCCGTGATCTGCTTCTCGGGGAGTGGCCGGAAGGTAAATCGCTGCAGGCGTGAGACCACGGCAGGTCGGATGCCCGAGGGATCTGTCGTGCAGAAGATGAACATGACGTCGGGCGGCGGCTCTTCGAGCGTCTTCAGCAGGACGTCCCAGCCCTCCTTAATGCGCTGGACCTCGTCAATGATGAAGACCTTCTTCTTGAGGTCCGCCGGCGCTGTGTATACCCGCGGCAGCAGCTCGCGCATGTCGTCGACGCGGTTGTTGGACGCGGCGTCGAGCTCAACGACGTCGAGAGCGCGTCCGTCGCGGATGGCGATACAACGCTCGCAGGTGTCGTCCGGTTCGCCGTCAACAGGGTTGAGGCAGTTCACCGCCTTGGCGACGATCCGCGCGGTGCTCGTCTTGCCGGTGCCGCGCGGCCCCACGAAGAGCAGGCCGTGGGACACGCGATCGAGTCTTACCGCGTTGCGCAGCGTCTCGACCACCGCGTCCTGGCCCATGACCTGGCCGAACGTCTGCGATCGGAAACGGCGATAGATCGCCTGGTGAGGCGTGGTCTGGTGTTTCGGAGATGGGTTGGGCCACTACTGGCAGTTTAGAGCCGGCCGACGACGAACCATGTCGGCATTGGTCCTTTGCCCTTGATCTCGACCTCGCCGCGCGATTCGAGCTCGAACCTGCCGTCCAGTTTCTCCGCGACGGGCTGCGAGACCTGGATCCGATCGGGCAGCGACGTTGATTCGAGGCGGCTGGCCACGTTCACGGCATCACCCCATACGTCGTAGGCGAATTTACGACTACCGATGATTCCAGCGACGACCGGTCCGGCGTGGATGCCGATCCTGATCTGCCAGGGTGTGCGTGACTCCTTCAGCGCGTCGAGCATGTCGAGCGCGAGGTCGGCCGTTTCCGCGACGGGGTCCGTGGCTGTCTCGTCGAGCCCGGCAACGGCCATGTACGCGTCACCGATGGTCTTGATCTTCTCGACGCCGCGCTGAACGCAGGCCTCGTCGAACTTCGTGAAGAGTTCGTTCAGGTCGTCGACCAGTTCGGCCGGAGTCAGGGTGGATGCCGTTTGGGTGAACCCGACGAGATCGGCCATCAGCACTGCCACGTGGTCGTGGCCGTCGGCGATGTGCAATTCGCCGGCATCGAGTCGCGCGACGATGGGCGCGGGCAGGACGTTGAGCAGCAGCTCATGCGAGCGGGTCCGCTCCGCGTCCAGGTCGTCCAACACCTTGCTCAGCAACGACGCGTTGCCGTCGCGGATCTGTTCGACCTGCTCCAGTGTCAATTCGAGACGCTTGATGCGCCTCGCGAGGCGCAGATTTTCCCTTGCCGCTTCGTCTGTCACGTGCCCAGCAGCAGCGTCACGAACGACTCGTTGAGGAAGTGGCTGTCGACGCTCTCCCCTGTCGGCGCGATCTCGCCGATGCAGTACATGCCGGCGATGGGCATCGCGTCAGGCAGCTGCAAGCGCGCCAATTCGACCTCCTCGCCGGTGCGGGATCCCAGAAGGTATTTGCGCACGGCGCACGAAAAGATCAAGGCAGCCGTCGGTTGGGAGGTCCCCGGGAAGGCCGCCCGGGCGCGCTCCAGGGCGTCGGAGGTGGCGGCCAGCATGTCGTCTGGATTGGTAGTCGTCATCTGAACCGTGGCGCCCACGGGGATCGCGCCGGGGATCAAGAGTGATCCGGCCTCGTCAGTGCCGATCACGACGCGCAGATACCAGTCATCGACGCCGGGATCCTGGGCGGCCAGCGGGTTTCCGAAAGTGCTGCGTCCAGGGGACATGTCCATGTAGCCGCTGACCCAATCAACCGCAGGTCGACCATCGATCTCGTGGATCTGGCCGTAGCTCGAGCGCGTGACGGTGCCGCTGGGGCCCAGGGTTCGCCAGCCGGTTCCAACGGCGCTCGAGTGCAGGACAGGTCCGGCAAGGATCAGGATCGCGACGCCGGTACTGGCGACCTCGCTCCCGCAGAACTGGTAGGTCATCCCGCCCATCTCGGACCGGCCGGCAGCGCCGCCAACGATCAACACGTCCGGCGGAAGCACTTCGCGCAGTGCCTCGCCAACCCGCTGGCCTGTGTTGGCTTCGGTCAGGACGATGCACACCTTGGGCTCTTTTGTCGTTCTCGCCAGCGCCTGCGCAACCGCGGTTCGGGCCGCTCCCGTTGCGTCTGTCTCTGCGTCCGTGCCCCAACCGACTGCCAGGTCCACGTCGTCCGAGGCGAATACCGCAAGTGCGATCGAGTCTTCGAGGTAGCCGAACGCCGATGACATCTCCGCGCCCGAGGTCGAGCCGATCAGCTCAATTCCGGGGAACGCTTCCCGAACGGCCTCGGGCAGTGCGGGGTCAAAGCTGTCGAAGGCGATGAAGAGGATGCCGGCTTGCGGCTGACGACCCTGGAGAGTGGCGCGGCATTGGTCGATTGCCTCCGCGACGGCCACGGCAGGTTCGACGTCGTCACTCTGGCCAACCGCCATCGTGAGCATTGCCGTTCGACCTCCAGTCGTCCCCCGTTGGTGAGCTTTAGTGCCGTGCACCCGCCGTCGACCGGGACGTTCGCGTGCCCAACGAAGAGACCGGCTCGGACCAGGCCGATCCGCGGCACCCGGCGAGCAGCGTTTATCGCTGCTTCCTTCCGGACCTGACGAGGTTCACGCGTCGCCGCTGCGCGGGACCCGATCCTCAACGTCGATCTCCCCGCCGGCATCCGCGAGCGCGGGCCTCGGGTGGGAATTCAGCCCTGCTAGAGCGGATTGCAGGTACAGGGCACCGCTAGTTCCCCGCCTAGCACGGCACGCCCGATTCTACATGTGGTCTCCGTGCTGGCCGATGTCAACGTAGGGATACAACAGGTGGCCTGTCAGCCCATGGATATTTCGTTGCGCGATACATCCGGCGGAACTCGCGGCGTGGATGTTCACGGAGCGCAGAGCCGCTCAGTTGTATCCAGGCATGTACAACCGGGGCCACGGGCGGTCATGCTTGTGCGAGATGAGCCTGATTCCCACCAACTCGCCCAATTCCAACCTCGGCGCACGTGCTGAAATCAAGCTCGATGAGTTGGAGCGACGGATTGCGTCGGTACCGGAGTCCCAGGAGACGCCGAGCTGGCCGAGCGGAGCAAAAGTCATCAAGGTGTTGCTGCTCATCCTCGTCCTGATCGTCCTGATCGGCTGGGGGTTGAGCGCGCTCAACCGCTAGATCTGCTCCGGCATAGCGGCCGCGACTTTTTCCGCTGCGGCGCGGAGCTCCTCGTCGGGAACGGTTGGGAGCACGTCTTCCCAGATTGGCAGCATCGCGCCCTTTGCCTCGAGGAAACCAAGCGGTCGCGGCAGGAACCACACGTGGAAGTGGTTGCCGCCATCGCCCCAGCGATATAGATGTACGCGCGCGACGTCGCCCAGGCCCAGGATCGCGCGATCAACCGCGCGGCATGCCCGGCCAAACTCGTCGGCCAGATCGTCGGGCAGATCCGAGAACGAGTCGACGTGGAGCTTGCTGGCCATCCACACCGTTCCCGGCAGGCTGCCGCCGCTGGCGGGATGGAGCGTCCAGTTTTCGTCGGACCACACGGGCTTGGTTGTTTCGCCGGCGCAGATCGCGCACGGTTCACCGCCGGGTTCGCCGCGGCGCGGTGGCTCGGGGATTACCCGCGGCCCTGGCTCGAGCTTGTCGAGCGGCTCCCTGTAGGGCAGCGTCATCGGTCACGCCTCCAGACGAGCTGTGGCGGAGAGGGAGGGATTCGAACCCTCGATGGGTTGCCCCATACGGCATTTCCAGTGCCGCGCCCTAGGCCTCTAGGCGACCTCTCCGGGGAGTTTTGAGAGCGAGTGGCGGAGAGGGAGGGATTCGAACCCTCGGTGCTTTCGCACACCGCTTTTCGAGAGCGGCACCATCAACCACTCGGACACCTCTCCGCCGGAGAGGATACCGCGAGAGGCTCGGTCGACTCCTCGGGAGCCCCGAATGTCAGGAGTGACGAGCTGCCGTCACCGCGGTCAGCTCGGCCGCCTCGGCTTGCATGATTCCCGACACCACGCGGACCCGCCGGCGCAGGGCATCAGAGACTGAATCGTTCGTTGAGCCGGCGGCGCCACTGCCAGGATCAGGCAGGGCGAACACGAGGCCGTCGACGTCGCTCTCCAGGAGCGCGCCGACGCACATGGTGCACGGCTCGTTGGCCGCGAAGATGATCATCCCCGACAGCTTCGACCGACCGAGCCGCCGAGCAGCCTCGCGCAACACCACCATGACGGCATGGGCGGTTGGGTCGCCGGTCGACTCCACCTGGTCGTGGCCACGCGCGACCATTGCTTCATCGAGGACGGCCACGGCTCCATCGGCCCTGTCGCCGGCAATCATCGCCGCCTTGGCCTCGGCCAGAGCTGCGCCCATGTAGAGCTCGTAGTTCACGTGGCCGATCCTAGCATCGGGCCTGCCGCCAAAAACCAGTCGCCGATGAGCGTTGTGACGTAATCAGCAGCATGGGCACACACTCGGAAATTGAATCCGCAACAAGGCGTGGCACAATCTGCAAGCCGTGCATGTTGACTCGGCGCACAGGTCGGTACGCCTGGCGCTGATTGGAATCGGAGGAATCGCCGCTGGGTTAATCCTCGCGGCGTCGATTGTTGGTGCCCAGCACTTCGATCCGGGCAGCATGCTCTCTGGCCAGGACGCGCGGGCTTACTGGGGCGCGATTCGGACCACCACCCCCTACGGCGACCCGGCCGGCACTTACGGCGCATACCTCTATTCACCCGCCTTCGAGCAGCTGTTCCGCCCGTTACTCGCCATGCCGTGGCCGCAGTTCCTGGGACTGTGGACGGCCATGATGATGGGCGTCCTGCTGGTCCTGACCGGCCCGGTCCTGTTCGCGCTCGTTCTGCCGATCGCATTCTTCGAGCTGTGGGGCGGCAACATCCACCTCCTGCTCGCGCTCACGATCGTTCTCGGCTTCCGTTTTCCGTTCGTGTGGGGCTTTGCGCTGATGACCAAGGTGACGCCGGGCATCGGTCTCCTCTGGTTCGCGGCGCGGCGCGAATGGCGTTCTCTGGCTATTGCACTGGCAGCCACCGCGGCCATCGCTTTCGGCTCGTGGATGATCGATCCGACCGCCTGGCGCGCGTGGATTGACATGCTCATCCAGGCTCCAGGGGGCCCGCCCGCCCCAGGCTCGATCGCGATATCGCCGATGATTCGACTGCCCATCGCCGCGCTCATCGTGGTCTATGGAGCGCGCACCGACAGGCGCTGGTTGCTGGCCGTGGGAACCTTCGTCGCCCTGCCCGTCCTTGTGGTGGGGCAGCCTGAGCCTGCTGATCGCGGTCGTTGCATTGGAGCGCGACGAGATCGAACGAAGGCTGATGGAGGCCATCGGGCAGGTCCGACGCAGTATCCAGGCACAGGCGCGCCAGCGCGGTTTCGCCACCGAGGCCGAGACTTAGCGGACGGTCGCTGTCCGCGAATTTCGATAAAGTCGCGCCGTACAGAAAACTTGACTGGCTTGAGAGCCATGCCGTGAAGGTTGGGAGAAGACCGTGACTGCCGCCGCTCAAGAGATGGAATCGCCCGGACTCAGCCTTAGCCCGCGGGCCAAGCTGCAGATCCTCTTCGCCACCCTCCTGGCGCTATTTCTATTCGCACTCGACCAGACGGTGGTGGGCACGGCGCTGCCGGTCATCGTCACCGACCTCAACGGGAACGAGCTGTACACCTGGGCCATCACCGCCTATTTGCTGACCTCGACGATCAGCGGCCCCATCTACGGCAAGCTGTCGGATCTCTTCGGCCGGCGACCGATCCTTCTCTTCGCCGTCAGCCTCTTCCTGATCGCTTCCGTTCTGTGCAGCCTTTCCCAGGAAATGTGGCAATTCGTGCTCTTCCGGGGCCTGCAGGGCCTCGGCGGTGGCGCCTTCTTCCCCGTGGCCCTCGCCGTGATGGCGGACCTCTACACACCGGCCGAACGGGGTAAGTACGCCGGTTACTTCGGCGCCGTATTCGGCTTGTCATCCCTCCTCGGGCCGGCCATAGGCGGCATCATCACCGACAACTTTGGCTGGCCGTGGATCTTTATCGTCAATCTCCCAGTCGGGCTGATCTCACTCTTCGTGCTTTATAGGCTGCTGCCGAGGACCAAGCCAGACACGTCAACGACGCGCATCGACTACGTTGGCGCCTCGCTGTTCACGGCTGCGATTGCGCCGTTCCTTATCGGCCTGAGCAACAAGCAGAACCCAGCAATCCCGTGGACTGATCCATGGGTCGCTGGATTAATGCTCATTGGGCTGCTGTTCCTGGCCGTCTTCATCTTCTGGGAAACCCGTTTCCCAGAGCCGCTCGTCCCGCTCCACCTGTTCCGCAACCGGACGTTCACCATTTCGGTGACGGCGATGTTCCTAGCCGCATTCGGCTTCTTCGGCGCGGTGGTTTTCCTGCCGCGCTGGTTCCAAACGGTCGGCGGCGCAACCGCGACCGAGTCGGGCTACAACCTGCTGCCATTGCTTGCAGCACTGATTGTCAGTGCCACGCTTTCAGGGCAGATCGTGGCGCGCACTCATCGCTACAAGCTGCTCACGTTCGTTTCGCTGGTGCTCCTTGCCGCCGGACTCTTCCTCCTGACCGGCCTGCACGCGAATACTGATCGGGCCACCCTGTGGATCTGGATGATCGTTGCGGGGCTGGGCATCGGACCGTCCTTTGCCGTGTTCACCCTGATCGTCCAGAACGCCGTGTCGCCTCGGGAGGTCGGCACCGCGTCGTCCAGCCTGACGTTCTTCCAGCAAATCGGAGGGACCGTCGGCCTGACCATTGCAAGCACCATCTTCGCCAGCAAGCTGGTCGATGAGATCCCGGTTCAGATGGCTGCCCAGGGAGTGCCGCAGCAGGTCATTGACCAGTTCCAGGCGGCGCAGCAGGGCGGCGGAAACGTCCTCAACCTGACCGGCACGGGTGATCTGGGAACCCAGATCCTGGCCCAGGTCCCCGAACAGTTCAAGTCGTTCGTCGAGCCACTTCTCCCACAGATCGTCGCCGCGATCCACGAGGCCTTCTCCTTGGCTGTGGCTTCAACGTTCTGGATCGGAATCGGCGGCGCGTTGATCGCCGCGGTCGCTGTCCTGTTCCTCAAGGAGATCCCGATGCGCTCGACCTTCGAGATGGAGCCCGAGGCGGCCGAGGAAAAGAAAGCCGAGGAGCCCAGCCCGACTACTGCAGGCGAAGGCGCCCCGGCCTAGCTGACGTACTCGGCAGCTCGGCGCCGACCAGCGCCGAGGCCGAGTCAAACGCTCAGGTCAGTTCTGGCGGCGGAATTCGGACCTTGTCGTTGGCCTGGAAGGCCTCGGCAATCTTCACATTGCCGCTGACTGTCAGATATCCGACCAGATCCACTACTCGGCCGTGGCTGGAGATCTCGTCGTCAGAGAACGCCGCGAAATCGTTGGTCGTACGGATCAGGTTCTCCTCGCCATCCCCGAAGATTCCGAAAGAGCTGTACTCGACGGCAATCCGACTGCCGAGGATGGCGATGCTGTTGGGCGCGGCGATGAAGTCACCGTCGCAGGCCGCGTGCTCAATCAGCGTCCGAATCGGACCCCACGTCTGACCCTTGTCGTTGCTGACCCGAGCGACTACCGCGTCGCAGGTCATCCAGGCGACCGCGACCTTGTGGCCGTCGGCCGCAATCACAGGTTGGAACGCCGGGTTGCTGGGCGTGCCGGGGCCAATAATCATGCCCGGGTTGGCTGTAACGGGGTGGCCTGGTCCCGAACCGACCGACCAGCTGCGGAACCGAAGGTCGCCGCTGCTGCGGCGGAACGCGGCGTAGGCCGTGTCGCTCACGCCAGCCAGGACGAGACCGCTGAAGAATTGTGTCTCAGTGTCCAGGCCGAGGTCGATCGGGGCTGCGAAGTCACTGCCGTTTCGTTCGGCGTGGGCAACGAACAGTCGATCGCCGGATCCCTCCTGCTCGAACCAGCTGACGAACATCTGGTGGTCAGTGCAGGCGATGTCGGGATCATGCTGGAGGCCATCCGTCGGCGCCACCTCCGTCGTGACACTGGAGTCGAAGGAGTCGAATTCGGTCCATTCGATCGCCCAGTTACCTGGGCCTTTCCTGTGCGCGGCCACCATGTTGACCGTGGTCCCCACGGTGCAGAGGTCCACCGCCGGCTCACGTGAGCCACCGAAGACGACGGGCGGGATAACACTGAAGGTGGACCCGTTGTTGCTGCTGGTGGCAATGCCTACCCGCCGCGGGTGATCCGGCTCGTCCCATGCAATGGCGACGTCATGGCCGGCGAAGGCGGCGTCCCCAAGGCGAAGGTCCGTCGCATCGCGGATCGTCTTGGCCGCGGTCCAGCTTGGTGGCGCCGCCACCGCGTTGGTGACAAGGACAAGCGAAGCAAGCACTCCGAGCGCAACTGAAGAAACGGATCGACGAGTCACGGCGGCATCCTCCCTGTCATGGCCTGTGTGTCGGCTACATCTGGCGGCGATATCGAATGTTGTCGAAGCCCTTCTGGAAGGCATCCGCCAGCTTTCGATTGCCACTCACGGTCACGTAGCCGATGAGCTCCGCGCGGTGGTACGGGCTGCCAAGCCCGTCATCCGTGAACGAAGCAAAGTCGTTGCTTGTCCTGATGAGACGGTTTTCGCCGCCACCAAATGCGCTTGCGATCCCGTAGGAGACCGCGATTCGGCCATCCCTGATCGCCACACTTTCCTGGCCTGCGGCCGCGTCGGCCTCGCATGAGTTGAAGTCATCGAAGAGGGTCCTGACCGGACCCCACGTGGCACCGTGATCGTTGCTGACCCGCGCGAAGATGCCCTCGCAGCGAGACCAGACGACAGCAACCTTGGACCCGTCGGCCGCAATCAGCGGGAAGGACGCCTGATTGTTGTGGGACCCGTTGCCGACCACCTGGGTGCCGAGTGGCGTCACAGTGGGTCCGCTGCTGACGCTCCAGCGACGGATCCGCAGATCGCCATCTGACTTGGTGAACGCAACGTAGGCGTGGCCGTCTGCAGCGGCTACTGCCAGGCCACCGCCGAAGAGAGTGTTGTTGTTCGTCCCCAGGAACATTGGCGTCCCGAACGGTCCGCTGTTCCTGCGATGCAAAGCCCACGTACATGTTGTCGGTGCCTTCTGAGACCGCTTCGTTCCAGGTCACCGCCGCGACGCCGTCGACGCACGCGACGTCCGGGTCATGCTGTGACGTTGATGCACCACCAACCGGACGGGACACGAAAGACGATGCACCGAAACCTATCGGCGCGTAATTGACCTTCCAGACACCGGGCGTCACCTCGCGTTGATATGCGAGATCCACAGATGTGGCGTTGCAGATGTCAACTTCGGGATTGATCGAACTCGCCAGGTAAATGCTCGAGTCGAAGGAGGTCCCACTGTCGGTGCTGGTTCGGAGCCCAACCCGCTGACCGCCAGACACCGGTTCGTCCCAGGCGATCGCGACGTTGGTCGCCGAGAAGTCGGCGGAAGCGAGACTTAGGTTGGCCTTGGTGCGAACGTTGACCGGCGCGGTCCAGGACGGCGGCGCCGCCACGGCATTGGTTACAAGGACAAGCGAAGCAAGCACTCCGAGCGCAACGGAAGAAAGAGATCGACGAGTCACCGCGGCATCCTCCATCTATGGCACAGCCCTGTCGCGGACATTGTCCGACCTCTGCCAATGGGCCTTTTGGCGATGACCCCGTACCGCCAGCACGCCGTCTCATGAGGGGGCCTGCACGATAGGAGCGAGCACAGGCGCGGCTAGACTCGCGGCCTCTTGGGGGCACAGGAGGGAGCCGAGATGCCGAAGGTTCAGCGTTCGTTTGGATACGCCGCGTCGTTGGTTGCGCTGCTGGTCGTGATCGGAGCCTGCAGCGCGGGTGCGCCCGCGGCCTCGCCGTCGCCCAGCGGACCGTCGCCGCTGGTCGGCACGTCCTGGAACCTGACCATGCTCGGCAACGCCGCCCCGACTTCCAGCGCGACCCTTACGTTCACGGACGACAACGCGGGCGGCCTCGCGGGTTGCAACACGTTCACCGCGTCGTACACGGCGGACGCTTCGGCGTTGAAGTTCGGTCCCGTCGCCCTGACGCGAATGGCGTGTGAGCCGGGCGTCACCACGTTCGAGTCGGCCTACATCTCGGCGCTCGCCAACACGACGCAAGTACACGATGACGCACCGACCAGCTCGACCCTGCAGAGCGGTGGCGGCGAGGCGCTGCTCACCTATGCCGCGGGCTCGCCGACGGACATCGAAGGCAGCTGGGACGGTGACCGCTTCAACAACGGCAGCGCGATCGTCTCGGTCGCCCTCGGATCGACGATCACCATGGACTTTGACAACGACGGCCAGGTGAGCGGCAACGGCGGCTGCAACCAGTACAGCGGTGGCTACAGCGTCGACGGCTCGCAACATCAGCATCGGCCCATTGCGGTCGACGATGATGGCCTGCCCCGACGAGGCCGTTGGTACGCAGGAGGCCCAGTTCCTCGCGGCGCTGGACATGGTCGAGACATGGTCGCTCACCGGTCGAGCAGCTCGAGTGCTGCATGGCCCGGGCGAGACGATCCTGGTCAGCGCGAACGCGAGCGGCGGCGCGGAGTAACGACTCCAGCTACTCCACCGAGAGGCCGATCTCGTCAAACCCGTGCACGACAGCATCCATGCCGTGGGCAGTGCTGGTACTGGAGCTCGGCCCATCGAAGCTCCCGAGAACGATCTCGGCGATCAAGTCGTCGTTCCGAGGCGTGTTCCTCAGTGCGGTGAGGAGCTGCGAAAAAGAATTGGCGGACGGGTCTTCGCCAAATAGGTCGCCACCCCCACTGATCAGAAGCGATCCGAAGCTGCCCGGCTCGGCGTTGTTCGGCACCGCGACCTGGAGCTCCACGGTCACGAGGTTGCCGCGGAATTTCCGGAGCCCAACTCGAGCCCGGAGGTTGTCGCCTGGGCTGACAGAGATATTCGAGCGGTCGCGGAAGGCGCCGCCGTTCTTCGAGATCTTGACGCTCTCAATGTCGTATTCCGTGAAGGTGTCATCCAGAGTCGCGTTTATGTCCACGCTTGAGAATCGGATTGCCTCAAACGGATTGCCCTCGAGGATCGCCAGCTGGTCGGCGAGCTGGAATGACGATTCGAAGGCGAGATCCGACTGGCTCGCGTAGCGATTGGCGTAGTCGAGGTGAAAGGAATTTCCGTTGGCTCGCTTGCCCGTGATGGACCAGCTGACGACAGAGGATCCCCCGCCGCGCTGATCGAACACAACGTCGGCGTTGCTGAGCAGGTGCAGCGGAGCCACGCTGGGCACCCATTCGCTCATCGTCACATCAGTGCGCCCGTTTCGACTGACGCCTGTGTCGGCGTTGGTGATGTGAGAGGTGATCGGTCGCAGCGTCGGCGTCGAGTTCAGCTTCGCCCTGATGGCAGTCAGCCTGTCCTGGTCGAGCTTGCCGAAAAGACCCGTGATGTTGCCGAGCTTGAACGGCGATCCTGCCGAGTCGGCGACAACCGCGATCGCGTTGGCGTTGTTTGCGCCGAACGCAACCGCTCCTCCAAACGACAGCGGGTGCCCAAACGCCAGGGCCTTGTTGCCGCAGACGTACGTCGTTGTACCGAGGCCACCCACGGTGACATCGCCGTAAGAGACGACGCCGGCAAAGTTGCCGCCCGGGGCAGGCCTACTCGAAATAGCAATTCCGGCTGATCGAGGCGCGGTCGCCGTGGGGACCACGATCGCCGAGATGCCTCGCTTGGCAAGGTCCGTCTTCAGCTCGTTCCTGCCGCGGCTATCCAGTCCTGAAACGGCGAATGGGATTGGCAAGCGCTCGAGGTAGCTCGCGTCCGCGGCCGAAGCGCCGGCGCGTGCTGCCAGCGCCGCCTGCATGGAGTTCGGGACGGCCACTCGCGCGCGGCCAGTCAAGGCGGCAGTAGAGGCGCCATAGCTCAGAACGTCAGCCATATCCGCGGCGGGGGTGACACCGCCGACCATTGAAGGGCCGGCCGTCAGGCCGTAGGCGATGGCGCCCAGCAGCTTGTTCCCGATGTAGACCGGCGAACCCGACATTCCTGCCCATATCCCGCCGGCGCGGGCGAGCATGTCGTTACCGTCCGCGTCCGAGACCTCCACGACGATCATGTCGCGGCCCGGCGCGATGCCGCCCGGGATGATGCCCAGCACCTCGAAGCGAAAACGCTCTCGCTCCGTGCCGCGCTCGACAGTCCAGCCGTTGCCGGTCGCACCAACTGCTACTTCCGAAAGTGGCTTCAGTTGCGGGCACTCCCGGGGAGTGGCGGCTCGACCGCGCTGGCGGGACCGGCCCCCATCGAGACGGTTAGCAACGCGAAAATGAGCGCCATCGTTCCTCGACGGCGTAGACCTCGGACCATTTCGACCCCTCTTAAGTTGCGGTGACGGTCCCTACAGCGTGGGGCATGCGTCAACGGCCGGATTCCAGATTCAAAAAAGTTGGCGCGCCCGGCGAGACTCGAACTCACGACCTTCTGGTCCGCAACCAGATGCTCTATCCACTGAGCTACGGGCGCTTGCAGTGCCGACGATGGGGCACTGGCGGAGAGGGAGGGATTCGAACCCTCGAAGCAGGTTACCCCACTTAGCGGTTTAGCAAACCGCCGCACTAGGCCTCTATGCGACCTCTCCCAAACCGAAGGTCGATGATAGCATCGGGCTCCTTCCGCCCCTGACCGGGCCGACATAACGGGGTGTTTTTGCGTTGCCCAAACGAGTCGTTCTCATAGGTCATCCCGTTGCCCAGTCGCTGTCTGGCGCCCTCCAGCAGGCGGCGTTCGACGAGCAGGGCATCGACGCGACCTACGAGCCGCTGGACGTTCCTCTAATCAACCTCCCGGAGACGATCGAGTCGCTCCGCGGCGACGAGTTCCTGGGCGCGAACATCACCGTCCCGCACAAGGAGCGGGTGGTCCCGATGGTCGACCGACTGACCGAGGAGGCACAGGCCACCGGTGCAGTCGACACGCTCACCCGCGAAGGCAGCCGATTGATCGGCCACAACACCGACGTCACCGGCTTCCGCGCCGCGCTGGACGCGCTGATCGGCCGCCAGAAGATGCCCAAGGCGGCGGTGATCATCGGCGCCGGCGGTGGTGCCCGCGCGGCCGTCTACACGCTCATCACCGCTGGGCTTCCAGCGCGTGATCGTCTTCAATCGCCATCTCCATCGAGCGCGAGGGGCTGGTCAAGCACTTCGGCCGCAGCGCGTCGCACATGGAGCTGCGCGCGATGACCTGGCACGAGTCGGTCATCGAGGCCGAGCTGGCCAAGACGAAGATGCTGATCAACGCGTCGTTCGTGGCCGACGCGGACACGGTTTCGCCGGTCCCCGGCGAGCTGCTCGTTCCAGAACTGCTCGTGTTGGACCTCATGTACGTGCCCGGCCGAGACGCAGCTCCTGCGTGACGCGCGGTCCGCCGGTGCGACCGAGGCGATGAACGGCGACACGATGCTCATCCACCAGACGGCCGCGGCGTTCAGCCTGTGGACCGGCCGCGACATCGGCCTCGACTTCGTCCAGAAGCAACTCGACCAGGTGCGCACCAAGACTCCGGAAGTCGCGGCGGCCGCGCCGGCGGGAGCGGACGGCTAGCGCCACTCCCCGTGGGCAGACTCTCACGACTGGTCGACCGCGCGGTCAACCGAACCGCCCATCCGGGCCACCTTCCGACGAGCCACGCCGCCCTGGAGCTCGTCGGCCGTACGCCAGCTGGTCGACCTCTGTGTCGGCAGCGCACTATTTCGCGACTCGTTCCGTCTTCGGCGGCAGGGGCCAAGTCGACCTGCCGCGACTGCGCGAATCCGGCGTCCGTGTCGTTGGCCTGACCGTCGCCACGGCATGGCCGGATCTCCGTGGATCGCTGTCGCGCTGGCACTTCAAGTCGCTCGGCCTGCCAGACGCCGCAATCGGGTCTCACTTCGCCGTCGCCGAGTGGTTGATCGGTCGGATCAATCGCTGGGCGTCTCAGTCGGGCGGTGACATGCTCGTCATCAGGTCGGTGGCCGACCTCGAGACCTGCCTGGCGCCCGGTGGTCCGCTGGGCGTCGTCATCTGCGTCCAGGGCGGGCACGTGCTGGAACGCAAGCTCGACAACATCGCTCGCCTCAAGGGCCTGGGCGTTAGGATGTTCGCGCCGGCCCACGTGATGGACAACGCGCTGGTCGGATCGTCCACCGGTCGACGCAAGGGCCGCCTGTCGGTCTACGGGCGGGAGGCGATCGCCGAGCTGGAGTCGCAGCGGATCATCGTGGATCTCGCGCACATGTCGCTGGCCGGCATTGAGGCCGCGCTCCCGTCGTTGAAGCGACCGTTCATGCTGAGCCACACCGGACTGACGGACGTGGCCGGCGGCCGATCTCGGGTGCGCAGCTACTCGCCGGCGACACGCAACATCCCGGCGTCGCTGGCGAGCGAGATCGGGTCGGCGGGCGGCCTGGTGGGGATCGTCATGTCGACGCAGCTGATCGGCGGCAACAACCTGTCGGATGCGGTCGCCACCATACGGAAGGCGATGGAGTCGGCCGGCGTCGATCACGTCGCGATCGGCTCGGACATGGACGGCGCGCTGAAGATGGTGATCGACGTCGAGGGCCTGCCGGCACTGGCCGACGCCCTGCTGCGGGCGGAGCTGGCGCCGAAGCTGGTCGAAGGCGTGATGGGCGCGAACGCCGTCAGCGCGCTTCGATCGTCGCTACAGGTGCAGTAGGAAGACCGGCTGCAGCGGAGGCGAACGCCGCCGCGAACTGGATCGCGAGCACGAGGATCGCGTTGCGCGGCTCGCGCGGCACCCAGCTGATGGCGAAGAACGCCACGATCGGCAGCTGGCCCAGCATCAGCAGCTGCCACAGGTGGGCGGCCGCTCCCTCGTCGCCATCGTTCGACACGCCGAACCCGAAGACCAGCGCAAGGATCAGCACCGCGAGCGCGATGAGCGACATGGCGATCGGGATGAGGGCCGTTGGGCGAGTTGCCACGTAACGAAGCGTCATGTCACGCGTCATTTTGCCGCAGCCGGGAAGCCCCGCTAGTCTCGGACCCATGAGCATCTCTGCCTTCCGCATCGCTATCGAGCATCACATCTGGGCAACCGGGCAGATCATCGATGCCTGCGCCGCGCTGACCGACGACCAGCTGACCGAGCCGTGTATGGGCACCTACGGGCCGATCATCGAAACGCTGCGCCATCTCGTTCAGAGCGACAGCCACTACCTGAGGGTCCTGACCACTGGCCGCGTCCGCGAGAACGACGAGGAGGCGAAACTCAACCTCGCCGAGCTCCGCGCAGCGGTGGACATCGACGCACAGGCGTGGCGTGAGCTATTGGCGGTGGACCTCGACGCTGATCAGGACATCGAGCAGCACGGTGACGGCTGGGAGTTTCACGCGCCCGTGGGCCTGCGAGTAGCCCAGGCTGTGCACCACGGCACCGATCACCGCAGCCAGATCTGCACCGCCTTGACCAGCCTCGGACTCATCCCGCCTGACATCGACCTGTGGGTCTACGGCGAGGTGAGTGGCACCACCCGCGAGTTCGCAGAGGCGACCGTCGAGGCCTAGTGCTCCCGTGCTCGTGAGCGACAGCCTGATCGCCATCGTCGCCCTGTTCGTGATCGCCGGCGGCGGCATCATCCTTATCGACGCCCTGGTGCTGCGCCGCATCCGCAACCAGCCAAAGCCCGACTCAGAACGCGTGACGGCCGACCAGAACGTAAGCCCCTCGATCCCTAAGGGAGACAAGGCGGGACGTCTGAGCGCACGTAAACTCTCGGGCCTATGCCGCGCGATCCGAACGTCCCCGACGAATTCGACGTATTCACCCTCGTCGTGCTGCGTCGACCGTCCGATGCGCCCGAGATGCCAGATGAGGAGCTCGATGCTCTCCAGGCCAGGCACCTCGCCTACCGAGCGGGCCTTCGTCAGCAGGGTCTGCTGGTCGTCAACGGGCCACTGGATAAGCAATCGGACGAGTCTCTTCGCGGCCTCTCGATTTTCGCCTGCGGTCTGGATGAAGCCGCGCGACTCAGCGACAGTGATCCATCGGTCGAGGCAGGGCGGCTTGCCTACGAAATCATGGAGTGGTGGGTGGCAGCTGGCACGCTCGCGTTTCCGAATGTGCAGGGTCCCGTCGGCGACCGCCGAGTAATGCCAGACGACTGAATCGCCGTCAGTGGTGGCGGAGAGGGAGGGATTCGAACCCCCGGACCTTTCGGTCAACGGTTTTCAAGACCGCCGCCATAAACCGCTCGGCCACCTCTCCGCGTTAAAAGAGCATACCCGCGAAGGGCCGATCAGCCGCCCGATTACGACCAATGGCCCTCCCCGATCGAATGCGCAGCCCGCATTCTCTGAATATGAGAAGTACACGGGAAACCGACGGGTATCGATGCAGCCTCTGCCAGCGGACCGTCGACGCGGACACGCGCGATCGAGCCCGCCACGCCTGGCAGCCACTCGTCGTCTGCGAGCGCTGCTTCTTCGCGGCCGAAACCGCGCCAGATCGGGAGAAGCTTGGCTTTTCGTCTTCCATCGCGGCTCGCTGACTCCCGATTTGGGAGTCGGGTGACGGCAGTCGTATCCTGCTTCTAACGTCAGCAGAAGGAGGGAGGACCGATGTCTGACCCGAACGCCAACTCCGGCCAAGGCGGGTTTCCGCCACCGCCTGCACCACCAGGAACGCCGCCATCCGGCCCACCGCCAGGACCGACAGGCACGCCTCCACCGCCGGGACCCGGCCCGCAATACGGAGGCGGATACGTCCAGGGCAACTTCTACATCTCGCGGATGGGCGCCGAGGAAGGGCCGTTTACCCACGCCGACCTACAGGGCCAGGCAAAGGCGAACTACATCAAGGCCAATACGTTCGTCCGGCGAGCCGACGGCCAAGGCCATTGGTTCGCGGCGGGCGAGGTCCCGGGTGTCTTCTCCGACAAGGAGTGGCTGGTCGCGCTTCTCCTGTCGGTATTCCTGGGAACGTTCGGGATCGACCGCTTCTACCTTGGCTACACCACGCTGGGCGTTCTCAAGCTGATCACGCTCGGTTTGTGCGGCATCTGGACGCTGGTCGACATCATCCTGATCGCGCTCGGCAACGTCCCCAATTCGAACGGGCTGCCGCTCAAGCGAACGAATTGACCCACCGGCAGGCGATCGTCCTGGCAGTTGGCGCTGCGGTGCTGCTGCCCAGCCGCCTGGCCCAGCACGGCCCCGCGCTCTGTCCGATTCGTCGAATGACAGGTCGACCCTGTCCCACCTGCGGCATGACCAGATCCTGGAACGCCATCGCGCGCGGTCAGGTCGAGGACTCGCTCAGGTTCCATCCGCTCGGGCCGGCGGCGCTCGCTTTGGCCGTCGCGGCGGCGATCCTGCCCCCTGAGCAGCTGGAACAACCGGTTCTTCACTCCCCGAAGGTCGTGATCCCAGTCGTTGCGACATGGATGGTCGTCTGGCTGGTGCGTTTCGTGCGCATCCCGCGAGAGGCAGCCTCTAGCTGAGCGGACCAACCATCGACGCGAGTGGCTCCGGGAACGCCACCGAACCGTCCTGCTGCTGATATGTCTCGAGCAGCGCGGCCACCGTTCGCGGCAGCGCGAGCCCTGAACCGTTGAGCGTATGCAGGATCTCCGGCTTTTCTCCCGCCGATGGGCGCCAGCGGATGTTCATCCGACGCGCCTGGAAGTCGCGGAAGTTGGAGACCGATGACACCTCCAGCCATTCCTGGACGCCCGGTGCCCAGACCTCCAGATCGTGCGTCTTCGACTGCGTGAAGCCCATGTCGCCGGTAGACAGCAGTCGGACCCGATAGGCCAGCCCGAGTCGCTGCAGGAGCACTTCCGCCCGCTCCGTCATCCATTCCAGCGCATCGGTCGAATCGGACGGCTTCTCAAACGCCACCATCTCCACCTTGTCGAACTGGTGGACGCGCAGGATCCCGCGAGTGGCTCGGCCGGCCGCGCCTGCCTCGCGGCGGAAGCTGGGTGAGTAGGCGACATAGTGGATGGGCAGCCGCGATGCATCGATGATCTCGTCGCGATGGATGTTGGTGACCGCCACCTCGGCCGTTGGGTTGAGATACAGGTCGTCGCGCGTCACGACGTACATCTGGTCTTCCTTGTCCGGGATCTGGCCCGTGCCGCGTGCCGAGTCCTGGTTGATCACTGCCGGCGGCCAGATCTCGGTCATGCCGTGCTCGGTCGTATGGACGTCCAGGAACCAGTTGATGAGCGTCCGCTGGAGCTTCGAGCCGGCGCCGCGATACAGCGGGAAGCCGCTGCCGGTGACCTTCGCCCCAGCCGCGAGGTCGATCATCCCCAGCTGCTCGGCGATCTCCCAGTGCGGCTTGCGCTCCCAGCCACCGGCATCGTGCGCGACCCGCTCGCCCCATTCGCGAACCGTGACTGTCGCCTCGGGCGGCCCAACCGGCACGTCCGGATCGGGCGGGTTGGGGATACGCAGCAGCAGGCTTTCCAGCTCCGCGTCCATCGCCGCGAGTTGCTCCTCTCCTGAGTCGATCCGAGTCCCGAGCTCGACCGACTTTGCCTTCAGATCGTCGGCCCCTGCTCCGCCGGCCTTCATCGCGGTGGCAACCTCGGCGCTGACCTGCTTGCGCTCGGCGCGGAGTGACTCGACCTCACCCAGGACTCGGCGTCGCTCGCCGTCCAGCGTGATCGCGGACCTCGACGAGGGCCGGATCCTCGCCCTTGTCACGGGTGCCCTTGCGGATCGCGTCGGCGTCGTCGCGGAGCCGCTGAATTCCGACGCTCACCCGGCAGCCTCCCTCAGGCGCTGGATGACGAACGCTCGATCGAGAGATGCCAGCAGCCAGCCTGCGCGCGGGCCGTTGGGGCGATCGAGAAACGCCCGATAAACAGCAGCGAACGCGTCCCCTGCCTTGATGTCGACCTGCTTGGAGGTGTCGAAGATGACTGCCTGCCATCCCTCGCCGGCAGTCGGGCCGTTTGCCTCCACGGCGTCCGCCAGCGTAGCCAGGTAGCGGCGCTGCTCATCCGTCAGCTGCTGCGCATCAGCGGGCAGCGCGTCGTACTGGATCTGGATCCTGGCCTCAGGCGGGGCGAATGAACGTAGCCAAACCTCGGCCGCCGCAATGCGTTCCAGCGCGATCTCCTGCTCGCGGTCATCGAGCGGCGAGCCTTTCTCCGCTTCGAGCCGTTCGAGCACGTCCGGGCCGGGCACCTGGAGCAGCAGCGCGAGGTGGCCAAAGGCTGGTCGGAAGCGGGCCGCCTCCGTGGCTGGATCGGCGTCTGAGTCGGCCAGGCTGAGCGCGAATATCCGTTCAGGGTCCGCTGGCAGCTCACCGCGCGTGGGTCGTCCGGCGATCGAATCGGCAATGCGGTCGTACTCGTCGAACAGGCGCGGAATTGTGTCGCCCGTTGGATCGAAGTTGATCGCGTGGTTGGGCCGGTAGCGCAGGAAAAGGAAGCGCAGCAGGGTGGGCGGCAGGAGTTCCGCGATTTCGTGGGCCGCGGCTCCCTCCCCTCGAGACGTGCTCATCTTGCGGCCGCCGATGTTGAGGAACTCGTAGGGGATGTTGAGCGGCGGCTCGCGCTCGAAGACCTGGCGGCTTATCGCGTCGGCGCGGTCGCGTGACCCGCCGGCCGTGGCCAGGTCCTTGCCGCAGCCCTCGATCGTGGCGCCTGTGAGGCCCCAGCGCGCGGCCCAGTCAACGTTCCAGACCAGCTTCGCGCGGCCACCAAACGGGGAGACGCGGCCGTTGAACCCGCAGCCGGTCGCCCACTTGACCAGGTTCGGCAGGCACTCGTAGACGACGGTGTCGCCGTTCCAGTCACCCGCACGAGTGGTGCCGATCTTGCCGCAGTTCTCGCAGATCACGCTCACCGGCAGCCAACCCTCTGGATGCTCCACGGTCGAGACGGTGCGGTAGATGTCCAGGATCACGTCCGCCTTGTCGAGCGCCTTCGAGATGTACGGGTCCATGGCACCCGAGCCGTACTGCTCGCTCATCCAGTAGAGATGCGGATGAATGCCCAGCTCGGCGAACGTCTCCAGGAAGAGCGTCGCAAAGTGGCGCGCGTAGTTGGGGTGCGGGCTGCCGTCGGGCGCCGGGACGTGTGAGAGCGGCACGCCCATGTACTTCTCGATTGCGTCTGGCGTTAGCAGCGCCTGCGAATCCATGGGGTCGAGATCCTCGACGCCGTAGCGGAATTCGACCTCCAGCCCGTGCTGGGCTACGGCACGACGAACGGCGTCGTGCAGCACTACGCCGCGCAGAGAACCTACGTGGACTGTGCCTGAAGGGGTCTTCGAGTCGTTGACGACCTGCCGACCGCTGACCGATCTCGCGATCTCGTCAGCCCAGTAGGTCGGTGCCTGTTTCCCCTCGGCTACCGGCTGTCCGTCATGCGGAGGCGCCGGCATTGATGTCTCCTTCGCCGGGTCAGGAAATGCTGACGATCTTGTAGCTGCTGTCGCCGGCTGGGACGGTCACCGTGACCGTGTCGCCCTTCTTGCGCCCGAGCAGCGCGCGGCCGACCGGTGATTCGTTCGAGATCCGGCCCTGCGCCGGCGCGGCCTCCGCGGATCCGACGATGGTGAACTTCTCCTTGCCGTCGTCCGACTGGATCGTCACGGTCGATCCGATCTGGACGTGCGTCGTCGAGTGGTTCTCGTCGATCACAACGGCATTCTTGATCAGCGCGGAGAGCGCCTGGATTCGTCCCTCGACGAACGCCTGCTCGTTCTTGGCGTCCTCGTACTCCGCGTTCTCGGTGATGTCGCCGTGTTCCTTGGCCTCGTGGATTCGAGCAGCGACCTCTGCACGGCGCACGTTGGTCATCTCATCGAGCTCCTCACGGAGCTTCTCGAGACCTTCCTTGGACAGATATGCGGGCTTGTTGTTCATGACCACACTCGGTTTCGAACTGTCTAGGGGTTGGGCGACCCGCGCCTAAATGAAAGACCCCCGGCGCCAGTGCCCAATCCGGGCGCGCCAGGAGTTCGGGTCGGCGCGGATTGTAGGCTCGGGCTGCATATCGCGCAAACGAGCCCGAGCGCGTGGTGCGCTTCCATTCTCAGTGCAATTGGCGATGCTGAGGCGGGCGCAACGGCGCTTGTTCTCCCGGAGAGAAGTAACGGCCACACAGGACCACGAATCGAGGGGAGTCTGCCCGATTCGGGGCTCCGTTTCGCCTTTTGTTCACGGACGGAGGACATTCGGCCATTTTGGGGTCGCCCTGGGTGGCTTCTTGGCCGTTACTTCACCACCTGAGAACGAAGATTCCAAGGCTTGGACGTATCAGCCACGCAACCAGCCGAATCGCAGCTCAAACCGGGTCCGAGTGGCCGCACGTTCCAAGCGTTGGAAGGGCCGAGCAACGAGACCGGCAATTCCCGTTGTCTGGTTGGCTCATTGGCCGTTACTTCCAACGGTTGGAATCGGCCCAGGAGTTGGACTCGACAGCGGTGCCTTCCATCGCGGGAGCGCATCAGACCGATTTGAAACCTCAATCGGGCCTAGAGAATCGCCCGAGGCGGTGTAAGAATCGCGGAGTCGGCCCTGGTCCCGTCGGCGGGGCCAGCGACTCGTGACTTTGGGGAGGAAGCATGCATCGCTCATTCATCGGCGCGCGTACCGCGAGGGCCACGAGTCTCGTGGTCGCAGTGGTTCTCGCCGCCGCAATGCCGGCCGCAGTCCTGGGCGGGGTTGGGCCCTCCAACGACAACTTTGCCAACGCAACGGTCATCGTCGGAAACCTTCCGTATTCGAACTCGACCAACGCGGCGGGAGCCTCCAGAGAGGGTGCCGAAGAGGACAGCACGTGCGGAAGCAGCCAGCAGTCGGTCTGGTGGCGGTTTACGCCCGTGGGTTCGGGCACCTATCGCGTCGACACGATCGGCAGCGACTACAACACGAACGTCGATATCTATCAGGGGACAACCCTGGCCAATCTGGACGAGGTCGATTGCAATGACGACATCGACTCGAACAACAGCGACCTGTACGACTCGCGCATCGCATTCAGAGCGACTGGCGGGACACGCTATTACTTCCGCGTCTCGTCCAACAATCCCGGCGACGCGAGCCAGGTGACCCTGAGCCTTCGCTCGGTCCAGCCGCCAGGCAACGATCAGTACAAGAACGCGACGGGCATCTTCTCGCTGCCCTTCGATGCCAACGCCGACAACACCAATGCCACCAGTCAATCGAACGAGCCGCGCGAGTCCACCTGCAACTTTGCGCGAGCCACCCGCTGGTACAAGTACACGCCGTCGGTGAACACGGTCATCTGGGCGAACACGTTCTTGCCCGTCGATTTCGACACCACGCTGGCCGTATACACGGGCAAGAAGATCGCCAACGCGTCCCTGGTCATCTGCAATGACGACCAGTGGGGCAATGGCGCCGATCTGTACGCGTCCGGAGTGACGTTCATGGCCCACGCCGGCACGACATATCGATTCCAGGTGGCCGGCTACGACGGACAGAGCGGTGCCAACAAAGAGCTGCCGTTCCACGTACGACAGATCACCCCCGAGGTGAACGACAACTTCGCCAACGCGATGAATGCCGGGTCGACTCCATTCGAGGACGTGGTCAACCTGCGAAGGACCACGCAGGAATCCTCAGAACCAACCGACAGCTGCTCCAGCGAGGCCTACAACACTGCCTGGTACAAGCACACGGCAGGCGCCGAGCCAGGGCTGGAGGCACGGGTCCAGGATGACACCAGCGACGCAGAGGTCGCGGTTTACCAGGCCACAGGGCCGGGATTTGGCGGTCTTTCGTTGATCAGCTGCTCCTCGACCGTCGATTTCGTACCCGTCTCCGGTCAGACCTACTACTTCCAGGTCACGCTGCCGCGAGGGCTAACAGACCCCGTCGATTTCAGCCTGATCGAGACGATCTAAGGGCGCTGGGCGTGAGGTGCCCCACCCGGCCGATCAGGCGCTGGGCAGGTTCGCCAGAGTCGATAGCCGGCGGCGCACCCGCTCGGCGCCACGGCGATCGGTCGTGGCAATGAAGACGGTGTCGTCGCCGGCGATCGAGCCGGCAACTTCGGGCCATCCGGCACGGTCGAGCGCGGCCGCAACAGCGTGAGCTGAGCCGGGGACTGCCTTCACGACGATCATCAGGCCTGCCGGCCGAATGTCGACCGGCAGGTCGCGCAGGATCATCGCCAGGCGTTCTTCGCCGGTCGTCTCGGGCTGTTCGACGCGCGGCTGAACCGAGTAGCCGCGTGTTCCTTCGCGGGTTTGCTTGATGAGGCCCATCTCGCTGACATCGCGGCTGATGGTGGCCTGGGTGGCGCGGTAGCCGCGCTCGCGCAGCGCAGCGGCAAGCTCGTGTTGCGTACGGATGTTCGTGCGTTGCGATCAGATCCCGGATCTGTTGCTGTCGCAGCCTCTTGATCACTTCCATTCCCCCCGATTGTGCGCTTCCGGCGTTGGTTAACGCAGAAGCAAAAGCGCGAAGACGATCGCGGCTCCTATTCGATAGATCACGAAGATGTCCGTGTTGTGGTTCTGCAGGTATCGCAGCGTGAACCAGATTGCGATCAGTCCGGATACAGCCGATGCGATCACGCCTGCGGCGAGAACAGCCGGTTCGAAGGCGCCGGCGCCACCACCGGCCAGCTGGCGCAGCTTCCAGATGCCGGCGCCGGCGATGATCGGCGTGCCCATCAGGAACGCGAAGCGCGCCGCGGCAGCACGCTCCAGGCCCAGGAAGAGACCGGCGGCGATGGTGATGCCTGAGCGGCTGATCCCCGGGAACAGCGCCAACGCCTGGGCGACGCCGATGCCCAGCGCGTCGCTGACGCGCAGGTCCTCCATCTTCTTGACGTGCCGCGCGGCCCGATCAGCAACGAACAGGATGACCGCGCCGATCACCAGCAGCGCACAGATAAAGAGCGGCGATGTTCGGAAGAACGTGTCGAAGAAGCTCTCGAACAGGACTCCCAGCAGGGCCGCCGGCACGACGCTGACCGCCAACAGGAGCGCCATCTTGCGGTCCGGATCGTCGCCCACGCGGCGATCGCGAATTGCCGCCAGCCCGGCCTTGAAGTAGCGCCACAGGTCGCGCCAGAAATAGACGAGCAGCGCCACGAGCGTGCCCATGTGCAGCATCACGTCGAACGTGGCGCTGTTGATGAACGGATCGTCCCAGCCCAGCACCTGCGGCACCAGGATCAGGTGCGCCGAAGACGAGATCGGCAGGAACTCAGTGAGTCCCTGCACGATCCCGATGACGATCGCCTGAAAAACGATTTCCATTGGTCGGCCAGTTAGCGAGCCCTCGCGTCCGGTTCTTACCGGATGAAGAGCGGCGCGAGAACCAGCGAGATCGTGGCCAGGAGCTTCACGAGCACGTGCAGCGACGGGCCGGCCGTGTCCTTGAACGGGTCGCCGACCGTATCGCCGACGACTGCCGCGGCATGAGCCTCTGAGCCCTTGCCGAGGACGTTGCCCTCGTCATCCTTGAGATTGCCCGACTCGATGTACTTCTTGGCGTTGTCCCACGCGCCGCCGCCGTTGTTCAGCACGGTGGCGAGCAGCACGCCGGCGATCGTGCCGACCATCAGCATGCCTGCCACGGCCTCAGCGCCCAGGAGCACACCGATGATGATCGGGAACGCTACGGCGACGAGGCCCGGGAAGACCATCTCGCGCAGTGCCGCCTTGGTCGTGATGTCGACGACGCGCGCGTAGTCGGGGCGCTGCGATGTAATCCATGATGCCGGGCATCTCGCGGAACTGACGGCGCACCTCGACGATGATCGACTGTGCGGTCTTGCCCACCGCGCGGATGGCCAGCGAGCTGAAGAAGTAGGCCAGCATCGCCGCGAGCATCGCGGCGATGAAGACGTTCACGTTCTGCAGGTTGACCGAATTCAGGAGCTGAGCGCCAGGGACACCGGCGAGAAGGCGGCGACCCTCGATGACGTTGATCTTGTCGATGTACGCCGAGAAGAGCAGGAACGCAGCCAGCGACGCGGAGGCGATCGCGTAGCCCTTGGTCAGTGCCTTGGTCGTATTGCCGACCGCGTCGAGGCGGTCGGTGATCTCTCGGGCGCCGGTCTCAGCGCGGCTGAACTCGGCGATACCGCCGGCGTTGTCCGTGATCGGACCAAAGGTGTCCATGGCCAGGATGTAGGCCGTGGTCATGAGCATGCCCATGGTCGCGACGGCCGTGCCGAAGATGCCGCCGACGTTGACGCCGTGGGCGACAGCAGGTTGGCCTGCTGCCGAGCCAGAAGCTGACGAAGAGCGCGATGCTGATCGTGATGGCAGTCACGGCGGTGGTCTCGAAACCGACTGCCGTGCCGCTGATGATGTTCGTTGCCGGACCGGTCTTTGACGCCTCCGCGATCTCGCGCACGGGACGGAAGCCGCCGGCCGTGTAGTACTGAGTGATGTAGACGAAGGCAACGCTGGTCGCGAGCCCGACGATGCCGGCGACGAAGAAATAGACCCATGTTGGCAGGCCGAACGTGGTCCCGACTCCACCGTTCGTCTTCATCATCACGAAGGTGACGATGGCCAACCCGACCACGGATAACAGGGTCGTGACCCAGTAGCCGCGGTTGAGCATGTTCATCGGGTCCTCGGTTTCCTTGCCGCGCACGAAGAAGATCGCGACGATCGTGGCCAGGAGGCCGAAGGCGCGGACGACGAGCGGGAAGAAGATCCAGGCCTCGGGGTTGGGCCAGCCGGCCGCGACGGCGATCGCGTAGACCGCGACGCCCAGGATCATCGCGCCGATGTTCTCGGCAGCGGTCGACTCGAACAGGTCGGCGCCACGGCCGGCGCAGTCGCCGACGTTGTCACCGACGAGGTCAGCGATGACACCCGCGTTGCGCGGATCGTCCTCGGGGATGCCCTTCTCGACCTTGCCGACGAGGTCGGAACCGACGTCGGCGGCCTTGGTGTAGATACCACCGCCGAGCTGGGCGAAGAGAGCGACGAACTGAGCGCCGAAGCCGAAGCCGACGATCAGGAAGGGCGCCTCGGCGACGGTGACGTCCGCCACGAGCGTCTCGTACAGGGTGAAGATGCCCCACACGCCGAGCAGGGAGAGGGCGACGACGAGGAAGCCGGAGACGGCGCCGCCGCGCATCGCGACCTGGACGGCCTCGACGAGGCTGCGTCGCGCCGCGGCCGCCGTGCGGACGTTCGACTTGACGCTGATGTACATGCCGATGATGCCCGAGGCCATCGAGCACGCGGCGCCGACGAGGAAGGCGAATGCGGTCATGAGCGCGATCGGTACGCCGGCGAGGAGCGGCACGTCGGCAACGTCCTTCGTCTCGACGAAGATAGATGACGAGACCGATCACGACCGCGCCGACAACCGCGAGAACGGCGATCGTGGTGTACTGACGCCGAATGAAAGCGACCGCGCCCTCATTGATCGTGCTCGCCACGTCGCGCATCGCGTCCGTGCCCGTGTCGCGTCGCAGCACGTTGCGCGCCAGGTATCCGGCAAACGCGATCGCGATCAGGCCGGCGATCGGGATGATCCAAAGGATGGTGCCAGCGGCGTTCACGCTTCGAAGGGCCTCCCTAGGTTTGTTTGGGCGCGGGCGCGACGTGACTGAGCGTTCCGCGAGGTGAGTCCGTGATCGGACATGAAAACGGCGTCGGCACCTGGGACCGAGCCGCTGACGGAAGCGGCGGGAGTGTAGCAGAGCACCGGTTACGCGGGACTTGGGAGGTTATGAACGACGAACAGCACTGGCCGGATGACGAGCGCAACGTCGCCATGGCCAGCCGCGTCCCGCTATCCCGCGCCGGTGTTATGCATCCGCCGCCCGTGGCACTGGCGGTGCCATAGACACCCAGGACTCACAGGGCAGGGCCGTATCTACACTCCGCCGCCTGTGAGCCGTAAGCCGTTGGGCTGTCTCGTCGAGATCGCCGAGACCCTCATCCTGACCATCGTCATCTTCTGGCTCATCCAGACGTTTCGTTGCCCAGCCCTATCGCGTCGAGCAGCAGAGCATGGAACCGACGCTCCTGGCCGACCAGTACGTGCTCGTCGACAAGCTGACGCCGCGCTTCGACTCGTACTCGCGCGGCGACATCGTCGTCTTCAATCCGGTCATCCGCGAAGACGCGTGCACGACCCGGTTCAGGATCCACGAAGGCGCGGCCGACACGCCGTACATCAAGCGCGTCATCGGCGAGCCCGGCGACACGTGAGCTCGCGACGGCGACGTGTTCGTCAACGGCGAGCGGATCGACGAGCCGTACGTCCACGGCCAATCCGACGCACCCGCTGGGCGACAATCGTCGTGGGTCGTGCAGGCCGGCCGGCTGTTCGTGATGGGCGACAACCGCAACAACTCGACCGACTCGCGCTCGGACCAGATCGGCGAGATCTGCACGAACGACGTGATCGGGCGCGCGTTCCTGCGCTACTGGCCGTTCAACACGATCGGCATCCTGCAGACGCCAACGTACCCGGAGTGCCGCCTGCGGGCGATTCCACCGGGGAGCACCTCCCGACCATCACCGGCTGCCGCTCAGTAGCTGTCAACGCACGAGAGCTCGCCTTGCTGTCGCTTATGCCGGCGACATCGGCATCTCTGGGTCAATCAGGGGCTTAAGGCGCTGCTCGGGACGGCTCGGCGTGCGGGCCACCAGCGTGCTTAGCGTGAGATGCACCTGATTCAGATGTCTTAGGCCCCGCCAGACTGCGTTTTGCCGACGTCATTGGCATCGGCGCCATCAGCGACCGAGGCCGTCGCGCAGTAGCGGCCGCAACATGCGGTGTGGCTGATGTAGGAGCCGTCCAGCCAAGCGCTTAGCGGTCCGCAGAAAGCCGGCGAGTCAGATGCACTGACCACGCTTGATCTGGCGTCGAATCCAGTATCGGGCGGTCGACCGGTCGAGCGCTCTTAGGGCTGCGTTAACGGCGCCTCGTCCCGGCCTGGCATGATCGGCGGCAGCGACTGCACACCCGGCAGGCCGAGTCGCCAGAGTTCAGTCGGCGGCGAGCACCCAGCGGTCGAGGTCGCGCTCGTAGTCGACCAGCTCGTCCGGCTTGAACCAGAGGGCTAGCTCGGCGGCTGCGTTCTCGGGCGAATCGGAGCCGTGCACCAGGTTGTGACCGGTGTCGAGCGCCAGGTCGCCGCGGATCGAGCCTGGCGCTGCCTGCGAGGACGTGTCGCGCCGTTGATCTCGCGACAGACGGCGATCGCGTTTGGTCCCTCGACGGCCATCGCGACGAGCGGCGCGGACGTGATGAACTCGATCAGGCCCGCGAAGAACGGCTTCTCGCGGTGAACGTCGTAGTGCTGCTCGGCCAGTCGCGCGGTCGGCTGAGCATCTTCATCCCGACGATGCGCAGACCGCGCTGCTCGTAGCGCTCGACGATGCGTGCCGACCAGGGCGCGCTGGACGCCGTCGGGCTTGATCAGGATGAGGGTTCGTTCGGCCATCGATCTCCTGTCAGTAGCCTTCAGCGCGAAGTCAGCGCCTGTTCGAGTCGGATGTCGTGTCGGGTGTCGAGACGACGGCGAGGCACAGGCCCTCGTCGCGGAAGAGTTCCTGGGCGAGCGCCTGCACGTCGTCGGGGGTGACCTTGTTCAGCTCGGTCAGCGCTTCGTCGAGCGTCAGCACCCGATCGTGCAGCGCTTCCTGGATGCCCAGCCAGGCCGACAGGTGACGGCTCTCCTCGAGCCGCAGCTCGAGCCGACCGCTCGCGTAGGCGCGCGCGCGGTCGAGCTCGTCCTGCGGGATCGGCTCGTCGCGCAGGCGGCGCAGCTCGTCGAGGATCGCCTCGAGCGTCTCCTTCAGGTCGGCCGGGTCGACGCCGGCGTAGATCTGCAGCGTGCCCGTATCGGCGTAGTCGACCTGGAACGAGTGCACGTCGTAGGCCAGGCCGGCCTCCTCGCGCACCTCCTGGAAGAGCCGGCTGCTCGAGCCCTCGCCGAGCACCGTGTTGAGCAGCTCGAGCGCCCACTGGTCCGGGTGGTCGCGGCGCAGCGCCGGGCAAGCCGATGCAGATGTGCGCCTGGGCGAGCGTCGCGCTCCTCGACGATGAAGCGCTCGCATGGCGCAGCCGGGCGCTGGCGTGAAGCCGGGCACGATCGGCATCTCCCGTGCCGAAGAGTGTGCTGGACCTGCTCGACGAGTCGGCGTGCTCCATGTCGCCGGCCACGGCAACGACCAGGTTCGACGGCTTGTAGGTGCGCGACCAGAAGTCGCGAATGTCGTCGTCGGTCAGGCCACGGACGCTCGCTCCTCGTCGCCGGCGATCTCCCAGCCGAGCGGCGTGTCGCCGAAGAACGCCCGGTCGAAGAGGTTGAAGACGTACTGGCCGGGATCGTCGCGATACGAGCGGATCTCCTCGACGATGATGTCGCGCTCGCGCGCGATGTCGCCTCGCGCAGCAGCGGCCGAACGATCAGCTCGGCCAGCACGTTGAAGGCGCGCTCGGCGTCGCGCATCGGGACGCGCGCCCAGTAGACGGTCGACTCGCGATCGGTGGCCGCGTTGCTCGATCCGCCGTAGCCCTCGATCGCCTCGGAGACGGCGCGCGTCGTCGGGAACGCCTCGCGTCCCCTTGAAGGTCACGTGCTCCATGAAATGAGCCACGCCGGCTTGCTCGCGCGTCTCGAGCCGCGACCCGGCCAGCACGTACACCGCGGCCGACATCGACCGACGAGCCCGGCACGCGCGCCGAGATGACGCGCGGCCCGTCGGGCAGCTCGGTCCGATCGAACAGCGTGCGAAGTTCGGGCCGGAATGCTAGGCGCAGACATCCGGGCCCGGAGTGCGGGTCCGGCGGGAGGCCGCGACCGTCGTGCGGATAGCCTGAGCGTGGGCAGGAAAATGCCGGGCCCGGTGCAGCCGGACCCGGCCTGAGGTTCGGTTAACGAGCGTCTACTTGGGTAGGACGGACTGGATCGCCGTCTGCGCGAAGTAGACGGCGAAGGCGCCGCCGACCAGCCACATCAGCGGATGGACCTGGCGCCACTTGCCCAGGACCACCTTGATGAACACGTAGGTCACGAAGCCGGCTCCGATGCCGACGGTGATGCTGAACGTCAGCGGCATCAGGATCAGGCCGAGAAGCGCCGGGAAGCCTTCCTCGAAATCGCTGAAGTCGATGTCCTTGATGAGCGAGGTCATCAGGAATCCGACGAGGATGAGCACCGGCGCCGTTGCCTGGAACGGAACCAGCGCGACGAGCGGCGAGAAGAGGATCATGAACAGGAAGAGCACGCCGACGACGATCGCCGTCACGCCGGTGCGGCCGCCCTCGGCGACGCCCGCGGCGCTCTCGATGTAGCTCGTGTTCGAGCTGATGCCGGCGGCGCCGCCGGCGGCGGCCGCCACGCTGTCGACAAGCAGCACGCGGCCGATGCCCGGCACCTTGCCATCCGGCGGTCGCCAGTCCGGACTGTTCGGCGATGGCAGTGGCCGTGCCCATCGTGTCGAAGAAGTCGGTCAGCATCAGGCTGAAGATCGTCAGGATCGCGCCGAGCACGCCGAGCGTGCCGAAGACCTTGGTCAGGTCGAACTGGCCGAGCGTCGAGAAGTTCGGCGCCTGGAAGAGGTTCGCCGGAACGGTCGTGACGCCGACGATGAACGCGATGATCGAGGTGATGACGATGCTGATGACGAGCGCTGCGGGCACCTTGCGCACATAGAGCACGATCGTGATCGCGAGGCCGATGACCGTCAGCCAGGTCGCCCAGCTGTTCGGGAAGACGAACGCGACGGGCACGGGGCCGATTCCGGGCGGACGATCAGTCCGCCATCGACGAAGCCGATGAACAGGATGAACAGGCCGATGCCGACGCCGATCGCGCGTTTCAGCGACAGCGGCACCGCGTTCATGATCGCCTCGCGCAGACCGACGAGGACGAGGACCGTGACGACGATGCCTTCCCAGACGATGACGCCCATCGCGCCGGCAGGCCAAGCCCGGCGCCGAGCGCCAGGCCGAAGGCGACGATGCCGTTGATGCCGAGGCCGGCAGCGAGCGCGATCGGGTAGTTGGCGAACAAGCCCATCGCGATGGTCATGATCCCGGCGATGAGCGCCGTTGCCGCAGCGGCCGCAACGATGAAGGCGGAGACGTCCGCGCCCGGGCGGCAGGGCCGCGCTCAGGATTCCCGGGTTAACGGCCACGATGTAGACCATGACCATGAAGGTCGCTACGCCGGCCTTGACCTCAGTCGCCGAACGTCGTGCCGCGCTCGGCGAACTTGAAATAGGAAGCGATCGCTTCCATCCCTCTCCTCTCCCTCTACGGCTGCGCGCAGCGCGAGCCGATCCCTCTCCTCGTGGCGCGACCGAGTCTCGTACGGCCGCTCAGCTCCCTTCCGAACCCTCCCCGGCCTGATCGGAGCCGTCGCCGCCGTCGAGCGTGCTGAGCTCCATCTGGACGTAGTCCGCCGTGGCGGGAAAGTCGAGACGCTGTTGCTCGGGCTCGTCAGCGTCCGTTCGGCCGACCGGCGCGAACTCGACCACGATGCGCTCGTCCCCCTGGACGAGCGTGTAGACGATGAGCTGGTCGGGACGCGTCTCGAACTCGAGATGCTCGAACGAGTCGATGTTGAGACAGATCGAGAGTGGGGTGAAGAAGGTCGACACCTCGGGTCGGTCGACGACGATGCGCTCGACCCAACCGGTGCCGTGGGAGACGAGCCGCGGACCGCGGAAGTAGCGGTACGAGACGGTCTGCTTGAGCAGCGGACGCAGCAGGTTGTAGATATCGGTCGGACTCGAGACAAGACCGCTATTCACGAAGAACTTCGCGGGCGGCTCGAGCGACACGCTCCTCCTCACACGCTCCCGCGAGTTGGCGCCGACCCGCTACCGGCGCGAGGACCGGCCGATGGTAGCGCGTTCAGTGCGCCCGCGAGCGCCGGAATTGCACGCCCTGCCGCGTATGATCGAGACATGATCCTGGCGCTGGACGTGGGCAATACCAACATCACGGTAGGGCTCCGCGAGGCGGAGGTGACCTTGGTCGGGCGCGCCCTGACATCGGCCGGCGCGAGCGCGCGACGAGCTGGCGAGACGCTCGACGGGATCCTGGAGCCCACGGGGACGTCGCCTGGAAGACGTTTCCGAGATCGTGCTGGCCAGCGTCGTTCCCGATGTTTCTGTCGCCGTGATGCTCCTCGCGACGCGACTCGACATTGAGCTGCTGGTCGCCGATCACAGGACGGTGCCCATGGCGATGCGCGTTGATCAGCCTTCAACCGTTGGCGACGACCGCCTCGTCAATGCGCTTGCGGCTGCCCGCCTGTTCGGCACGCCGGCGATCGTCGTCGACCTGGGCACGGCGACCACGTTCGACGTCGTCTCGGCGGACGGCGCGTTCATGGGCGGCGCCATCGCGCCCGGGCTTGGACTCGGCCTCGAGGCGCTGACGGCGCGGACGGCCCAGCTGCCGCGCGTGCCGCTCGTGATGCCTCCTCACGCCATCGCGCGCGACACGGTCACCGCCATCCAGAGTGGCGCGATCATCGGCTACCTCGGCCTCGTCACCGAGCTGGTCCGTGCCATGACTGCCGAGCTGGCGCACGATGGCGGCGACCCGCCGAAGATCATCGTGACCGGCGGACTGTCGAACTCCGACTGGGCCAAGGCCATTCCCGGAGTCGACGCGATCGACCCGCTGCTGACCCTGCGCGGGCTCGCGATCCTGCACGCCGAGCTGGGGCACAAACCACAGGTCGCGCAGGCATGAGCGCGGCGGAAGCGGGCGGATCGGGCGGATCGGACGGCTCGCTGGCTGGTCGGCTGATCCTGCTGGGAGTGACCGGCTCGATCGCGGCCTACAAGTCGGCTGAGCTCGCGCGTGCCCTGACCGCCGCGGGCGCCGACGTCCAGCCGCTGATGTCGCACTCTGCGCAGGCGTTCCTTGGTCCGCTCACGCTGCAGACGCTGACGCGTCGCCGACCGATGACCGACCCTCTCGAGCTTCTCCCCGACCAGCGCATCGCGCACATCGTGGCGGCGGATTCGGCCGATCTGATCCTCGTCGCGCCGGCCACTGCCCGCTGGCTCGCAGCCATGGCCGCGGGTCTCGCGGACGACGTGATGACGGTCACCTGCCTGGCATCAGCCGCGCCGGTCGTCATCGCGCCGGCGATGGACGGCGAGATGTACGGCCACCCGGCGACGCGCGCGAACGTCGAGAAGCTGCGGTCGTACGGCTACACGATCGTCGAGCCCGAGCTCGGACCGCTGGCCTCGGGCCAGGTCGGCCGGGGCAGGCTGGCCGAGCCGGCGGACATCCTCGCGGCGGTCAATCGGGCGCTAGATGGACGGCCGATCAGACAGCCCGACCCTGCCGAACGGCCACCGGTCAGCATTCTGGAGGCTGGCGTGGACATGGCCGGCTGGCACGTGGTGGTCACGGCCGGTGGCACCGCCGAGCCGATCGACCCGGTGCGCTACATCGGCAACCGCTCAACGGGCAAGATGGGCGTCGCGATCGCCGAGGCGGCACTGGCGCGCGGAGCGCGGGTGACGCTGATCCACGGCATGGTGAGCGTTTCACTTCCCGAGGCCGCCTCGGTCGTTTCGGCGCCGTCGGCGGGGGAGATGCGGTCGGCTGTCCTGGATGCGCTACCGGGTGCCGATGCGCTGGTCATGGCCGCGGCCGTTGCGGATTTCCGGCCGCGAACAAGGTCCGACACCAAGATCGCGCGCCACGGCGACGGTCTGACGCTGGAGCTCGAGCCAACCGACGACATCCTGGCTGAGGCCGTGCGAGTCGCTCGCGGGCGCACAGGCGGCCAGCAACCCGTGATCGTCGGCTTTGCGGCCGAGACGGGATCGCTGGATCGCGCGCGCGAGAAGGCCGAGCGCAAGGGCGTCGACCTGCTCGTCGCGAACGACGTGGCCGAGGCAGGGTCAGGCTTTGGCACGGACACGAACCGCGTCACGATCGTCGTCCCCGGCCAGCCCGACGATCCGTGGCCGCTGATGTCAAAGGCTCAGGTAGCGGATCGGCTGCTTGATCGCGTCGTGGACCTTCGGTCCGATCGACCCGGGAAGGCGCCTGAATCGGCCGAGGGTGCAGCATTGGCGGCACGATGAGCGCCACAAAGTCAGCCCCAGCCCTCCCCCAAGACGGTAAGCCAGAGCGACGCGTCACGGTCGCGGACATCGCGAAGATGCACGTCGATGGCCAGCGCATCGCGATGCTGACTGCCTACGACTACCCCACGGCACGGATCGTGGACGAGGCGGGCATCCCGCTGATCCTCGTCGGCGACTCGCTGGGCATGGTCATGCTCGGCTACGAGGAGACCGTCCGCGTATCGATGGACGAGATGCTCCACCACACCAAGGCCGTGGTGCGCGGCACGCGACGGTCGCTCGTCGTCGGCGACATGCCGTTCCTGTCCTATGGCGTTACCGAGCAAGCCTCTCTGGAGCATGCAGGCCGCTTCATCAGCGAGGCCGGTGCGCACGCGGTCAAGGTCGAGGGCGGCGTTCGTTCCGCGCGGACCATCGAGACCATCGTCCGAGCGGGCATTCCGGTGATGGGCCACATCGGGCTGACGCCGCAGTCGGTGTACGGGCTGGGCGGCCACCGCGTGCAGGGCAAGACCGTCGAGACGGCGCGACGCCTTCTGTGCCGATGCCTTCGCGGTCCAGGAGTCGGGCGCGTTCGCCGTCGTCCTGGAGCTGGTTCCGGCTGAACTGGCCGCCGCCATCACCGAGCGACTGCGGATCCCGACGATCGGCATCGGCGCCGGCGCGGGCTGCTCCGGCCAGGTGCAGGTCATCACCGACCTGCTCGGCCTGACCTACGGCTTCATCCCCAAGCACGCCAAGCAGTACGAGCACCTGGCCGACCGGATGACCGAGGCGATCACTGCGTACCGCGACGAGGTCAGCGCGGGCACCTTCCCGACGGCCGAGAACTCGTCCGCCATGGATCCGGACATCCTGGCCGAGGTCCTGGGCGCCGGCGCGCTAGACCGCGCAGCCGCCGCGACGATGATGGAAGAGCCAATCCCGCTCGACCGCGACCTCTAACCCATCCGCGTAGCTGGGCCCGCTCGGCCAGCCTGCCGACATTCCACTTGACGTCGACACATCGCCCTTGATCCGCACGGTCTGGCTGCCAATTAGGCCGGATTCGACCCGTCATCCCGGCAGTTTTCGATTTGACGTCGAATCCCGCGCACCTCGCGGTCCATTCCGGCCGCTGAACCCGCGATTCGCGGACGAAGTGTCTGCTTCAAGCCGAAACTCGCTTAGCTGCGCAACTTTCGCAACGGATTACACACTCGGCGCCAAATGCAGAGCTTTCTGGCCGTTTTACGCCAGTCAGGGTCCGCTAAGCGAGCAGGATTCGCATCAGATTGGAAATACGCGGCTGTCGGGAGCCTTGCGGCCGGCCTAAGTCAGCAGAACCGGCTCGCCTGTCGCATCTGATGCGAACCGCGTGTGACGAGACGCTCCGGCGCGCCTACTCGCCGAGTTTGGCCGCCAGTGCCTGATACGGCGGGACGAGCTCAGCCCACCGCGGCTCAACGTCTCGGCGTTCTTGGCCGGATAGGTAGATAGCCAGGTTCTCGGCGTGGATCTGCCACCCGGTGCCGTAGAAGGCGATCTTGTCGAGAGGCATGCCGCGGACCTCGATGACCAGGTCCGTCTGGTCGCCGGCTGGTGTAAGAGTGGCCTCGATCGTCGAATTGAACGGTGGCACGCCCTGGCCCTTGCGGTAGGACTCGTCCGATTCCCTGATCGTGACCTGCAACCGTCTGGGCCGCTCGCACGCCTCGACTCGTCCGGTGCCTTCCCATTCCACGATCAGATGAAACTCACCGCCCACACGTAGGTCGCCGTCGACCTTGCCCCACCAGCGGGCGAGGCGATCGGGTTCAGTGATCGCCGACCAAAGGTCGTCGATGTCCGTGGAGTAGCGGTCCTGGATGCGCACGGCGCCCTTACCGTTCGCTGATCCCAAGCTGCCGAGAATGCGTTCGTCCGAAATCGCGCCGTCAGTCATGGGTCATGTCGGGGGCGAGCATGGCTCGGTAGGCGGGAATGAGTTCCTCAAACTTGGCTCGCGCGTCCACTCGCCCGCGACCGGCCAGGTACTCGCCGAGATCTTCGACATGGATCTGGTTTCCCGCTCCGTACTCGGCGATGAGGTTCTGTGGCATGCCGCGTTCCTCAAAGACAGCGATCGTCGAGTCACCATCGGCGGTCAGCGTTACCTCCGTACGGATCTCAGCCGGCCCGTCCTCTTCCTTCGCGGAGACGACGAAACGATGCGGCCGCTCGCAAGCTTCGACGCGGCCCGTACCCTCCCAACCGCTTGCAAATAGGCTTGCCCGGTACTCACCGCCGATCCGGAGATCGCCCTCCACCTCGCCGTACCAGCGAGAGAGACGCACGGGATCGGTGAGCGCCGACCACAAGTCGTCGATATCGGTATCGAAGCGGTCCTCGATGCGCACGACGCGTTGACCGTCGACAGATGGAAGGGTGCCGAGGATGCGGCTGCCCTCGCTCGAGTTGGTTGTCATTTGGAGTTCCTCCGTTCGCGTTTGCCGCGTGCCACTTCCGTGTGCAGGGCATCCAGCTGGTGCTCCCACAGGGAGCGGTATTTGCCAAGCCACTCGTCGACATCGGCAAGTGGCTGAGGTCGCAGGCTGTAGACCCGGCGCTGGGCGTCCTGGCGAACCTCGACTAACGATGCCTCGCGCAGGACACGCAGGTGCCTGGAGACTCCAGGCCGGGCGATCGGCAGCAAAGCCGCGAGCTCACCCGCGGTTGCCGGTCCTTTCGTCAACGCTTCCAGCATCACGAGCCGACTTTCGTCCCCGAGCGCTCTCAGCACAGCAGCTTCCATGCGCCGTAATGTACCAGTCTTGTTACGTAACAGTCAAGGTACATACGCGGCCGGCCATTTCGGTTCGCTGCTTCCCTGCCAAACTTGAGCCGATGAGGATCGTTCGAAGCCGCGCGGAGCTCGCCGATGCGCGAGCGAGACTCACTGAGCCGGTCGGGTTCGTGCCCACCATGGGCGCACTGCACGAGGGTCACGCCAGCCTCGTTCGCCAAGCGCGCGAAGCTAACGCCACCGTCGCGGCGAGCATCTTCGTCAACCCGACTCAGTTCGGACCCAACGAGGACTTCACCAAGTACCCGCGGGATGAGGCGGCTGACCTCGCCATGCTTGAGCAACTCGGCACAGACCTCGTCTTTCTCCCCACGGCCGAAGAGATCTACCCGGCCGGTGCGAGCACCAGCATTGACGTGGGCAAGCTCGGCGAGCGGCTCGAGGGCAAGGTACGGCCCGGACACTTCCGGGGAGTAGCGACGGTGGTCACGATCCTCTTCGACCTCGTCCGACCAACCAGCGCCTACTTCGGCCAGAAGGACGGCCAGCAGGCAGTCGTGATCAAGCGGTTCACCCGCGATCTAGGTTTGCCGGTGGAAATCGTCGTCAGTCCGACCGTCCGCGAATTGGACGGGCTCGCCATGTCGTCGCGCAATCGGTACCTCACCACCGGGGAACGCACCCAGGCGCCGGTCCTCAACAGAGCCCTCCAGCAGGCGGCCGCCGACCTGGCGGAAGGTGAAATCGACGCCGACCGACTCCGACTCCTGATGGCTGCTGAGCTGACCGCGGCGCCGCTGGGTGTTCCCGACTACGTGAGCATCGCCGACGCCGAGACGCTCGAGGAGCTGGAGAGAGTTGACCGACCTGCCTTGGCGAGCCTGGCAGTCAGGTTTCCTTCGGCGCGCTTGATCGACTGCCTTGCGATCAACCCTCCGGGCGCCCATCCTGCCGACCTGTCAGCGAGCGAAACGCCGAGTTAACCGAGCTCAGCAGCGTGGCCGGCGTCTGTCGCGGCCCGCGAATGGAACGTGGGTCGGCGAACGTGTCGAGCACCTTGTCGATGTCCAGCTGCTCGCTGACGAGTCGTCGCGTCAGCTCGATCTTCTCGCGATCGGCGGGGTGCGTCTTGACCAGCAGGTCATGAACCTTGGACGCGGCCTCGTAGGTATCCATATCGACCAGGATCGCGAAGAGTCGCTCCTGTCTGATCGCCTCGAGGTCGCGCGGCCGCGGCTTGTAGCCGCCGGTCAGGACGAGGCCGGCCAGTTCGGTGCGTTCTGGGTCATCTGGCGCGCGGCCGAAAACCTGTTGGCGCCGCGTGAAGAAGCCACGTCGCGCTGCACCTTCTCGCGATGCGCGGTTCGCGGCAACGATCGCGTGGATCACGTCGGTGCGGTCACTGGGCACGATGAGCAGCGACCCAGGGCCGATCCGCTCCATCAGGTGGCGCGGCTGCATGGCGCCGATCGCCACGTGCTCGATGACGCGGTCCAGATCCTCGCCCTGGTTGAGGATTTCGCCCTTTACCTGCTCCACGAGCATCGATAGCGTCGGGTTCGACAGCAGCGGCCGATACGGCAGCATCCCCAGCAGCTCGATGCCGTGCTTCGCCAGGCCGTCGCGCAGGACATCGGGGAGAGTCGGGTGTGCGTCCGCATCGACCTTGTTGACGATCGCCCCCACGACGTCGACGCCGTGGCGGGCGAAGAGCGCCCGATTGAGCACGATCTCGTCGATCGGCCGGCCGACACCTGCTTCCGCCACGATCGCCGCGGGCGCCCGCAGCATCCGCGCGACCTGGGCATTCGAGAGACCAACTACCGAGCCGACGCCGGCATGACCGGTGCCCTCGATGAGCAGCAGATCGTGCTTCTTGGCAATAGCGGTGTGCGACTTGCGGATGCGGCCGGCAAGGTCGGGCGTGACCTCGCCGCGGATGTACGCCTTGGTGAAGCCTCTTGGAATGTGGACCGGGCTCATCGCGCTGAGCGGGTCGGCCAGGCCGAGGGCGGAGCGCATCAGGATCGCGTCCTCGTCAGCGGGCTGGCCATCGACGATGGCGTATCGCTGCCCGACGGGCTTGATGAAGCCGGTGTTCAGGCCGCCATCGAGCAGCGCGGCAAGCAAGCCCAACGCGACCGTGGTCTTGCCACGGTTCATGCCGGTCGCCGCGAGATATAGCTGCCTCAAATGAGTGTTCTACGTGCTTGCTGATCAGGTACACAGTCGTTTGTCGACTGGAATTCAGGTTGTGGCGTGGACGAGTCGGGTGGCAAACCCTCGAACGAAGCCGAACCATCGGCTTTGATAAGGGCGGTCACGCGGCCGCGGATGGGATCGAGGGTCGCCAGCACTGCGCACGTCAGCGAGTCCAGCACCTCGACTTTCGTCACACCGAGACTGGCGACAAAGCCGTCCGAAGCTGGCGGGATGATCCAGAAGACAACCGTCGTGCTTCCGTACGCGCCTGCTTCGGCCGTCCGAATCAAGACCATCTGGGTTGAAGCGTTCGATGCGTAGAGCTCTCCAGTGGTTGGCGTTGTGGAACCGAACAAGTTACACGCGGCAATGAGCATCGCCACGAAGGCGAGGGTCAAGCCGGTCCTGCAAAGAGGCGTCACGCGCTCAGGTTATGCGCTAAGTCTCGCCTCCAATACACCGCCCTCGCGGCGGTATGTTTCTGCTGGACTCCCTTGTCAAACAACCATTGATCAGGGCTTGTTCCACCCCGTGCGGCGTGCAACCATGACCTCATCCTCCGGGCACGCGGAGACAAGCGACGGATTTCTCGATGCCGTCTGCCTGTCCATTTTCCGCGCGGCAAGACTCGGAGCAATGCAATGAACGTTCGACGTCGAATCCACTTCGGCTGGCGAAGCATGGCCGGCCTGCTAGGTGCGGTAATCATTCTCGTGGGCAGCGCTGGAGCAACCGCGGCTGACACATCGCTCGGCCACCGAGGCAAGGTTGGCCCGCATCACTTGAATGACACGGCCGCACACCCGGGTGCCAAGTGCTTCTACGTAGATGGAGCCGGCGGTGGCGATGAGGACATCGACCACATCCGCGTCCGCCCACCGGTCGTCTTTGCGCGAAACACGACCGGTGCCCAAGACCAGCAAACGGTCGGCTGGAAGGTCCGCGTCCAACGTCTCGAGGAAGGTTCCTCGTCGTGGACGACGGACCAAACATCCGCAATTCACCTCGCGACTGCCTGGGACGACACGCCAGCCAGCTTCAACACCGTTGAGCTGTCGGTCGTGCCGCACTACGGCTCAAAGCTGCGGGTGCGTGTGCTGACCTATTGGTACAAGGGCGGCACAGTCGCCGGACTGGCACTCAACGAGGTCGACTGGTACCGCAAGATCTACAAGTCGCCTGATTTTGGTGACGACATCGCCACACTCCACCAGCGCTGCGCGGATTACTACCCCGGCTAGCTGCCTTATGGATTGCGGCTGGTGAACCAGCGGTAAAGGCGGCCGAGCAGGAACTCGAACACGAACAGTCCGATCGAAAGCCCTACAACCACCGCTACGTCTATTGACGACGTAGCCCACGGGAGCACAAGCAGAGGCAGAAGCGCGTACATGCCGGCGTTGAGCGCCTGCCCGATGTCGTAGGAGAGCTGGCCACGGTTGACTCTCGCCCACAGCCATCGGGCGCCCCAATAGCGCAAGCCCATCCACAGGATGAACAGGATCAAGACGATCCCAACCTGATCGGTCACCGGACGGTCCGTCGGCCCTCTAAAACCAGCACGCCAGTCAGAACGAGACCGCCTACAAGCAGCAGGAAGCCGGCCACTAGAAAGAAAACCTCACCGCCGCCCATTACGCAGTCTGGTCCCATCGACATACATCGGACATATGTCGATCCGATCAGCCAAAACCATGTGAGCCCGAACGAGCAAAGGGCACCGGCGAAGGCGGGGATAGAGCGCATCGCCGCGATAACGATGCAAACAGCAATCGTGACGGGGACAAAGACGACGAACATGCCGCCCGTGATTGAGATTGCCGCCAAGAAACCGAGGAGTAACCCCAACGCGTATTGAGCAAGCGGCGTGGTCACGTCACTCGGCTAGGGGCGGTTGCGGGCGGCTTGCTTTCTTTCGATGACTGCAATCGCGTCCTTGATCCGCGCCAGGGTGTCGGCGTCGACGGTCTCATCGTCGGTTTGCGGGACGAGGCGGTCCAGCACGTCCGCGATCAGGCCGTAGAACACGGCCGCGTCGGCAACGAAGAACTGCGGCTCGTTGTTGTAACGAACCAGCGTCAGCCGGCCCTGGAGAACACGGCGGTCGTCGACGTGCGCCACCTGGGTCGAGAAGTTGTGACCCTGGATCCCGTCTGGGTTGTTCAGGAAGTTGAGGGCGTTGTCGATCGCCAGTCCGAAGCGGGCGCGCCAGGCCACCAGTCGCTCGTGGATCTCGGGCTGGATGTGAACCTCGGCGACCTGGTCGAAAACCTCGGGCGAAACGGTCAGCAGCCCGACGAGGGTCGTGCCCGCCCGTGCCCCGAGCATCACCTGCAGCGAGCGCTCGAGCGTGAACACTTCGGAGTCGAAGCGCGGCGACGTGATGACGTCTGTCAGCAGGTCCTCGACGTTGTCGAGCATCCCTCCGTCGGCCAGCGCGCTGGCCATGTGGAGGATCTCCTCCTTGAAGAGGAACTGTTCTTCGTGATCGAGGACGGGTTCGTTGGTCGACATGAGGACTAAAGCGTACGCCATGGACGCCGCAGCCCAGCGGTGGCCTCAGCCGGGCTTGTCGCGGCTAGAGTTACGTGGTCGCCCAGCGTCACGCGGAGAGGTCAGGCATGAGTCGCGCGAAGCGCGCCGCCCACGGCGCGAGGCGCGATGACGGAAAAGTGGCCCATCTGCCCGGGTCAGCGATCGCTGATAACGAGCCAGCCCACGGACGTGTTGTTGACCGAGTTCCCGGTCAGGAAGATCGTGAACTGGTTGTTTCCCGGAATGACGAGGCGAAGGACGGCCGTGTTGCCGGGACTCGAGTGGAGCGTCGCCAGGACGACCGAGCTGGCAGTCACCTTGACGGCCGGCGTGACGACCACGTTGTCGGTGCCAGCCGGAATGGTCGCCACGCCTGCGGCACCCTCGAGCTTGAGGCTGCCCTTGGCGTGCAGCGCCATGCCCTGTGCGTTGAAGTTCTCGAAGCTGCCGCCCGTGTGCGCGGCGCCATTGGCCGAGCCGCGAACGCCGGCCTTCAGCGCGGCCGGCACGGAGGGCACGTCGTTGAGCAGGTCGTCGGCATGGCCGAACACCCCGAGCCGAACCCCATGGCCTTCGACGCCAAACTGGGGACCCCTGCCCAGCACGCCCGTGCTGCGAGGCACGCTACCGGGGTCCGACACGTTCTCCCCGAAGATGCATTCGAAGTTCGACGAGCGTCCGTGCACCGCCGAACCGGTACCTGAGCTGATCGTCGACTGCTCGGCAATGATGGCGTCGGCATTTGGAGCGACGGCCGAGGCTCGCAGGCCGCTCGGCGTTCCACTGGTGGCCGTGGCCTTCGCCACCATCCCGATGCCGGTAGTCCCGGCGGATTCGCCCACCACTCCACGGGCCGCGATGCCGTAGACACCGATGCCGTTGCCCGTGGATGAGCCGCGCACGCCAACGGGTGTGCCACTCGTCCCAAGGTTGATGCCGTTGACACCGAAACCGGTGCCGCTGCTCGACTGACCGATCACTCCGCTCGTCCCGGATCCGGTCGTGCTGCCCTTGAAGGCGCTGGAGCTCGAGGTGATCTGGGTCAGTGCCGAACCGGACTTCGTCTGGCCAACTTTCACTGCGTCGCCGTTGGCGGCGTCAGCACCCAGAGGGCGGGCCAGCGCATCGAGCGCCAGCGCACCCGCTCCGCCAAGTGCCACAGCGATAACGTCGCGCCGTGATCGGACTTCGTCGTCTACAACGGCCACCAGGCACCTCCCCTCGCCTTGCCGCGTCGCCGCTGATGCACGACGCCGACGTGGGTCGAGCCTAGAGGCTGGTAACCGCCGTCTTCAATCCGCGAATCCCGTAGAAATTAGCCGCGGAGAATCCCGGCGAGCGAAGGTCTACGGGTAGAGGCCGCGAAGAGCCGTCGCCGACGACACCCGCTCGACAGCCAGCAGGTAGGCGGCCATGCGCATGTGCACCTGCTCGCGCTCGGCGATCTCAAGGGTCTCGCTGAAGGCCTTGGTCATGATCTCGTGCAGCTTGTGGTTGACCACGTCCAGGCTCCAGTGGTCGCGGTTCAGGTCCTGGACCCACTCGAAGTAGCTGACCGTGACGCCACCGGCGTTGCACAGGATGTCGGGGATCATGAAGATGCCGCGGCGGAACAGGATCTCGTCCGCCTCGGGGGTCGTCGGGCCGTTGGCGGCCTCGGCGACGATCTTGGCCTTGATCTGCTCCGCGTTCGCGGCTGTGATCTGGTTCTCCAGAGCAGCCGGGATGAGGACGTCGCATTCGATCTCGAGCAGCTCGGTGTTCGAGACCTGAGTGGAGCCGGGGAAGCCAACGACCGTCCCGTGCTCCGCCTTCCAGTCGACGAGGCGTTTGACATCCAGCCCTTCGGGGTTGTGGATGGCGCCCGACGAATCTGACACGGCGAGGATCTTCGATCCCTCCTCAGCCATCAGCTGCGCCGCGATGGAGCCGGCGTTGCCGAAGCCCTGCACGACTACGGTCGCGTCGTCGAGGTGGATGTGAAGGTGCCGCGCCGCCTCCTGGATGCAATAGACGGTGCCGCGCGCCGTGGCCTCGTTACGACCCTCGGAACCGCCCAGCGAAATGGGCTTGCCGGTAACCACGCCCGGGACCGTGTACCCGATGTGCATCGAGTACGTGTCCATGATCCAGGCCATCGTCTGGGCGTTGGTGTTGACGTCCGGCGCGGGAATGTCGCGCTCAGGGCCGATCAGCACCTCGATCTCGGTCGCGAAGCGGCGAGTCAGGTTCTCCAGCTCGCGCGACGAGAGCTTCTTGGGGTCGACGATCACGCCGCCCTTCCCGCCGCCGAACGGGATGCCCACCACTGCGCATTTCCAGGTCATCCACATCGCCAGGGCCTTGACCTCGTCGATCGAGACGTCCTGGTGGTAGCGGATGCCACCCTTGGCCGGGCCACGTCCCAGGTTGTGCTGGACGCGGTAGCCGGCAAAGACTCGAACTGTGCCGTCGTCCATCTTGACCGGGAAGTGGACGTGCAGCTCGCGACGTGGCTCCCGAAGGACCTGGCGCAGGCCGGGGTCCAGGTTGAGCTTGTCAGCGGCAAGGTCGAATTGCTGCTGAGCCACGTGCCACGGGTTAATGGACGGCGCGACTCGTTCGGTCGTCATCGGGGTGGTGATCCTCCAGCGGGGGTCATGACTACCAGCCGAAATCAGGGGGCCGGGAAGCGTGGCGCAGTTTACACCTGAGGCACCGCCGACCTGGAAGGGGATCAACAGTCACGAGATTGCGGTGCGCATACAGATGGTGCTCGGACCGTGGCTCGGCGGTCACAGGCTCAGTCCGTGACGAGGTGCAGGAGGGTGCCGTCGAGGGTCACGATGTAGATCTCCCCGGCGGCATCCTCGCCGAACGAGTTGATGTTCTTGCCGAGCACCAACGGCTCGCCGATGGCGTCGCCGGTGGTGTAGTTCGCCGGCACGGCCCATACATTGCCGGTGCAGAAATCGCCGTAGAAGTAGCGGCCGTAGAGCGCCGCCTGTGCACTGCCGCGATAGACGTAACCACCTATGACCGAGCAATTGCCGTCCGCGTGCGGATACTCGATCAGTGGCGCCACGGTGCCGGCGGCGGCGCACGGAGCAGGTCCTTCAACGGGTTGCGGGTACGCATGACTCCCCTCGCACAAGCCCCAACCAAGGTTGGCGCCGCTTCCCGCACTGGCTGGACTGAAGCGGTTGACCTCTTCCCAGAGATCCTGACCCACGTCGGGCAGCCAGAGATCGCCGGTAAGCCGGTCGAAGCTCGCCCGCCACGGGTTTCGTAACCCGTAAGCCCAGACCAGGTCGTCGCCGAGAACCCCGACAAACGGATTGATCGGCGGGATCTGCGCCACCTTGCCACGCTTGGCGTGCGGGTTCAGGCGGAGCATCTTGCCCAGGCGGATGTTCTTGTCCTGCGAGTTGAGGCGCGAGTATTGCGCCTCGTCGCCGGTCGTCACGTAGAGATAGCCGTCCGGACCGAAGCCGAGCCAGCCGCCGAAGTGATATTCGGTGGAGTGCGGAACGACGAGCACCACTCGCGCGGAGCGCGGGCGCGCCTTCAGATCCGTGAGGCGCTGATATTCGGCGACCACGATGTCGCCGTTCAACGCCGGATCGGCGTTCTTCCGCGTGTAGAAGACGTAGAACTTGCCATTGGTTGCGTAGCCGGGGTCGAATGCCATGCCCAGCAGGCCACGGCCCACGAACGGCCCGGCGACCTTGGACCGCATGTCCAGGAAGACTCCGGCGCGTACCCACGGAGAATTCACGTCTGCCCGCTGGGCGACCATGATCCGGCCACGCTGCTCAACGACGTAGAGCAGGTTCGGGTTGGCGTGGGCAGTGACGTAGGTCGGCCGTTTGAATCCGCTCAGTACCTGTTCAGCGTGAAATCCGGGGCCTGTCGCGAGCGCAGGCGCGGGAGTCGAGTTGGCGACGACGCACAGGAGTGCGACGAGCGTGGCGGCGCGGAGGGCCGCCCGCCTCACGCCGACATCGTTACGGCGCCGTATGCCCCTGGACCGAGATGCGGACCCACCGACGGCCCGATCAGAGTGATCGTCATTCGATCGCGCGGCACGCCCGTCGCCGCGGAAAGATCCGCTGCGAACGTCTCGATGTCCGCCGCCTGCCCGTGGAGAATTGCCACGCGGTCCGGTTTGGTCGCGACCAGCAGCTCCATCAGTCGTTCGCGGGCACGGCTGCGCGTGCGCGGCCGGTCGGCAGTCTCAACGACTCCGTCATCGAGAGTGATGATCGGCTTGACCGACAGCACGTTGCCGATGGCCGCGCGCGCCGGGCTGATCCGGCCGCCACGCTTCAGGTACTCGAGCGTCTCCAGGACGACGTAGAGGTGGATCCGATCGAGCTTGTCGTTGACCGACGCGACGACCTGCTCGCCCGACATTCCAGATGCAGCCTTCTCCGCAGCGAATAGCGCGAGCAGACCGCTGCCCATGCTTGCCGTGTTCGAGTCGACAACGTAAATCTTCCGGTCGGGCAGCATCTCGCGGGCCACCTTGGCACTGGCCAGAGTGGCGGACAGCTTTGAGCCGACACCCACGTAGACGATCTCGTCCGCGCCGTCCTTGAACAGGCGCTCGAAGGTCTCCTTGAAGGTGCCCGGCGCGGCCGCGGCCGTCTTTGGGAAGGGCGCGCCCGGTGCCGTCAGCTCTGCCCAGAACTCCTCGCCCGAAAGATCGACCCCGGCGCGGTACTCCTTGTCGCCAAAGGTGACCAGCAACGGCACCACGGTGACGCCAGCCGATCGTGCCAGCTCCGGGCCCAGGTCGCTCGCAGAATCAGCGACGACCGCGACGCGGCTCAACGGGCTAGACCGTGATCAGATCCTCTCGAAGGCCATCGCCACTGAGCCGCCGCCGCCCAGGCAAAGGGTCGCCAATCCATAAGTCCCCTCTCTCCTCCGCAGCTCGTGCAGCAGCGTTGCGACGATTCGCGCGCCACTCGCTCCGATCGGGTGACCCAGCGCGATTGCTCCGCCGTTGACGTTCACCTTCGCCCAATCAAAGCCGAGTTCGCGCCCGTCCGCAAGCACCTGCGCCGCAAACGCCTCGTTTATCTCGACAAGGTCAAAGGCTTCGATGGGCATCTCGATCTTGGCCAGCAGCTTCTGGACCCCCTTGACGGGCGCCAGGAAGAGCCACTTCGGTGCCACCTCGGCCTGCGAATAACCCACGATTCGGGCCAGCGGCTTCAACCCGAGGCGCTCCACCGCGCGCTCGCTGGCGACGACCGTGGCCGCCGCGCCGTCGGTGATGCCTGGCGCATTGCCGGCCGTGACCGTGCCGTCGGGCATTCCCACGTTCGAATTCAGGTTCGGGGTCGGGCAGCGCGAACACTGGCTTCAATCGGCCCAGAGCCTCGAGGCTGGAATCGCGGCGTGGCCCCTCGTCGGTGTCGAAGTCGACGGTCTCCTTGCCACGTTTGATCGGCACCGGTACGAGCTCAGCTGCGAAACGACCGGCGTCGATGGCCGCGATCGCGCGTTGGTGGCTCTGGAGCGCGAACTCGTCCTGGTCGGCCCGGCTGACCTCGGCCTTGATCGCGACGCGCTCGGCGTGCGTGCCCATGTGGCACGACTCGGTGCTGCACCACAGGCCGTCGTGGACGGTCGCGTCGATCATCTCGGCGTTGCCGAGTCGGTAACCGAACCGCGCCTTGGGGATCAGGTACGGCCCCTGGTTCATGTTCTCCATGCCGCCGGCGACCACGATCTCGGCGTCCGACGCGCGAATCTCGGCCGCGGCAAGCATGATGGCCTTCAGGCCCGAGCCGCATACTCGGTTGATCGTCGTGGCACTGGCGCTATCTCCGAGCCCGCCCTTCAGGGCCGCCTGGCGCGCCGGCGCCTGGCCAACACCGGCCTGGAGCACCTGGCCCATGAGCACTTCGTCGATCTGGTCTGGTGCCACGCCGGCGCGCTCAACCGCGGCGCGGATCGCAATACCGCCCAGCGTCGTTGCGGGCACGTCGGCGAGTGATCCGCCGAACTTGCCGATCGGCGTCCGCGCCGCCGAAACGATGAAAACCTGTCCGTTCGCGCCATTCAGCGCGCCGTTAGCGCCACTCATGAGGGTCATGTTACGACCGTGCGACGGCGCGACCTCGTGACCGCCCGCAGCGCTGGGTAGGATGGTGGCCGGAACGAGGGAGAGGCTACTGAGGGGAGATGAGCGCAGCCAAGGATCTGTTCCTCCGCGCCAACCGTGCGCTCGAGCCGATCGTCCCGCTCACGGTGCTGTGGCTGCTGATGTGGCCGCTGGCCGCCTACCTGGGAGCTCGCCACCTGCGCCACGTGTCAAACCGTGTCCCCGCGAGGTCTCTGCCGCTTGCCGAGGCGAGCCCGAAACCATCGACGTGGAGGCGTTGGCTTTACCTCGCCCGCATCCAGGCGGACTTCTTCGTGCTGGCGTGGATCGACCGCCTCTCCACGCGGCGATGGCAATCGCGCTTCAGGGCGGAGGGCGTGGCGGAGGTGCTGCTGCACACGCTGGCGACACGTCCCCTGGTGATCGTCTCAATCCATACGACGTCACTGGTGGTGTTGGCCGGCTGGATGAGCTCCCTCGGAATCCCCACGGGAGCGATGCCGGCCGACCAAACCTGGTTCAGCAGCCCGGCCCGTCGACGCAAAGTAGAGCTCGCCACCGCGGCGGGCAACAACACGTTTCGGGAAGGCTCCGGACGCGAGATTGTCGAGTACCTCAAACCTGGCCGGGCTGTCGTATTCGCGCCGGACATGTCGGCGGGCAAGCGGGTCCTTGCTCGGTGTGGTGAGGCGAAGCTCAGCCTCGCAACCAGCCCGTTCCGGATTGCCCGGGCAACGGGTGCCGCCGTAGTCCCGGTGATGATGCTCGGCGCACGGGCGGTGGCGCTACCACTCAGAGGTGTTCCCGCCGGTTCCGCAGGAGCTCATCGACTGCGGCGATCACGAAGAGGCAGCGCGCTACGTGGCGCAATGCCTCGTGCCGGCGGTCATCATGCGTCCGGAACAGGCGATGAACGCTCTCGTGAGCGCGATGTTCCACACGACCTCCCGCGAGGCAACCGGTCAAAGCCGCTGATTAGACTCGCGCCGTGATCACCTGTTCGCGATGCGGCCGCGAGAACGCCGACGACGCCCGTTTCTGCTCGAACTGCGGCAATGCCCTTGGGCAAGCGCCGAACTCTGGTGGTGGCGAGGTCCGCAAGACCGTCACGGTCATGTTCATGGATGCGGTCGGCTCCACGAGTCTCGGCGAGAGCACCGATCCCGAGTCGCTGCGTCGCGTCATGACGCGTTACTTTGAGGAGATCCGGGCCATCGTGGAGCGCCACGGTGGCACTGTCGAGAAGTACATAGGCGACGCGGTGATGGCAGTCTTCGGAGTTCCAATCGTCCACGAGGACGATGCGCTGAGAGCGGTCAGGGCCGCTTTCGAAATCAGGTCGCGGCTCGAGCAGGTGAGCGCGGAGCTTCAGGAGCAGCGCGGCTCCAGCGTTGCCTGGCGCACGGGCGTCAACACCGGCGAAGTGGTCGCCGGTGACGCCGGCGCCGGCCAGCGTTTTGTCACCGGCGACGCGGTGAATGTCGCCGCACGCCTCGAGCAGGCCGCGACCGCAGGCGAGATCCTGCTCGGCTCGGACACACACGGCCTCGTACGCGACCGCGTGACCATCGAGCCGACCGAACCCATCACCGCGAAAGGCAAGTCCGAATTGCTGAGCGCTTACCGCCTATTGGACGTCTCCGCCCAGGAAGCGACGCCTTCTGGCGGTTCGAGACGCGAGTCGCCGATGATCGGCCGTCAGCGTCAGCGACGCCAGCTCTCGGAAGCGTTCGAACAGGCGATCGAGGAGCGGGTCGGCTACCTGTTCACCATCCTGGGCTCGGCAGGCGTCGGGAAGTCGCGGCTCGTTGCGGAGTTCCTGGGAGGCTTGGGAGACGGGGCTCAGGTGCTCCACGGCAGGTGCCTGTCGTACGGAGAGGGCATCACGTATTGGCCAATAACGGAAGCCATTCGACAGGCTGCCGATCTGGACGAAGAGGACGACGACGAGACAATCCGGCGCAAGTTGGGCGCGTTGGTCACGGATGAGCGCGACCGAACCGTGGTGGTGGAGCGCATCGGGCAGCTGCTCGGTCGTTTCAGTGGCGGTGATGGCTCTCGCGAAGAGACCTTCTGGGCGGTCAGAACCATGCTGGAATCGCTGGCGTCACGGACGCCGGTCGTGCTTCTGCTGGAGGACATCCACTGGGCGGAACCGACACTCCTCGACCTCATCGAGTATCTCGCCGACTGGATTCGCGACGCTCCCGTAATGCTGCTGTGCGTCGCACGCCAGGAGCTGCTCGAGATTCGCCCGGATTGGGGTGGTGGCAAGAGCTATTCATCCACTATCACGCTCGAGGCGCTCAACGGGGATGAGAGCCGCGAGCTGATGGTCAATCTGCTTGGTCAGATCGACCTGAGTGGCGATCTCGTGGCGAGGATCGGCTCGGCTGCAGGAGGCAACCCGCTGTTCGTCGAGGAGATGATCGGCATGTTGATAGACCGCCGCTACCTGGAGCGCCTAGGCGACGGCTGGGTCGCCGTGACTGATGTCGCTGAGGTAACCGTCCCACCGACAATTCAGGCACTTCTGAGCGCACGCCTTGACGGCCTCCCAACCGCCGAACGCACAGTCATTGAGCGCGGAGCCGTTGGAAGGCCAGGTGTTTCATCGACGGGCGGTGGCAGAGCTGGCCCCACCCGAGATCAGAGAGGGCGTGCCCGAGCATCTACGCGCGCTGTCGCGCAAAGAGCTCGTGCGATCGAGCGGCAAGTCTGACTTTGCCGACGACGAAGCCTTCCGTTTCCGGCACCTGCTGATCCGCGACGCCGCCTACTCGGCCATGCCCAAGGAGGCCCGGGCCGAGCTGCACGCCCGCTTTGCCCAGTGGTTGACCCGCATTGCAGGAGATCACATCGGCGAGTACGAAGAGATCCTGGGCTACCACTACGAACAGGCATACCGCTACCGCGCGGAACTCGGGCCACTCGATGCCGAGAGCCAACAGTGGGCGGTAACCGCTGCCCAGCACCTCATGGCCTCGGGACAACGGGCGTACCTCCGCGGCGACGGTCTAGCCGCTGTGAAGTTGCTGCGATCTGCCTTTGACCTGCTGCCGGAAGAACATCCGGACCGTCCCCGTTTCGCAGCCGAGTACGGATTGGCTCTGGACATAACCGGCGATCTGCTTGGTCTTGGCGAGATTCTCAGTCCCGAATTGCAGAGGGCGCGAGATCGTGGCGATGAGCTTGGGGCGGCGCAGATCGAGGTGATTCTCCTCAGCAGTCAGACAGCCTCTGGAGAGCTCACTGTCCAGCAGATCCTGGACAGATCCGCGGCGCTTCGTGATGTCTTCAAGGGTCACGGGGATGAATGGGGCGTGGCCAGGGCCACGCAGGAGTACGCCCGGCACGAGTTTTTTCTGGGCCACGCTGGCGCGGCCAAGGAGTTGCTCGAAGACTTGATCCGGCATTCACCACAGGAGATCGTTCCGCCGTTGGCGACATTTATGTACTACGCGACGATGTATTGGGGAGCTACCCCGGTGTCAGAGGCCCTGGCACGCCTCGACGAGATCGACATTCGATCTTCACGGACATCGGAGGGTGTTTATTGCCGATTTGCGGGCGGGCTCAACGCGCTGGTGGGCAACCTCGCGGCCGCGCGCGAGCTCCTGCAGCGCGCTAAACAAATCGAAGGCGAGTTGGGTCGGCTCATCCTGCAGGACACAGTCGATGGACATTTCCTTGGCCCGATCGAAGCGGAGGCCGGCAACTTCGAGGTGGCGGAGGCCGCCCTCCTGGGCGCGTACGAGCGCATGATGGCCCGCGGTGAGCGCGGCTTCTCCTCAACCGTTGCCGGGCACCTGGGCGCTCTGTACGTGAGCATGGGCCGCTACGAGGACGCCGAGCGCTACGGGCAAATCACACTCGAGCTGGCCCAGCCAGACGATTCAGAGGCGCAGGCCCAGGGCAGTGCGGTTCTCGGTCGGGTGTACGCGGCGCGTGACGAGTTTGTCGAGGCCGAAAAGCTCGTGCGACGCGCAGTGGAGATCGCGATGGCTACCGACTATCTGGAGAGACGAGGAACAGCATTGCGAGATCTGGCCGAGGTATTGGTTGCCGCGGGACGCCCGGTTGAGGCACGCGAGGCACTGACAAAGGCGCTGGAAAGCTACGAGGCCAAGGGCGCGACGGCCCCGGCTGCAAAGGTGCGGGTTCGGCTCAACGAGCTCCAGGCGCTGGCGGATCAGCCCTCACGCGGGTAGGTGTAGAAGCCGCGGCCCGTCTTCTGGCCGAGATGGCCGGCATCGACGAGCTGGCGCAGAACGGGCGGCGCCGCGAAGCGCGGATCGCCGAAGCCTTCGTGGAGCACTTCCATGATGTGGAGGCAGACGTCCAGGCCGATGAAGTCGGCCAGCTCGAGCGGGCCCATCGGATGGCTGAGCCCAAGCCGCGCGCCGGCGTCGATGTCCTCGGGCGTGGCCAGCTCCTCCTCGTAGGCGCGCATCGCCTCGGCCAGGAACGGCATGACCATGCGGTTGACGATGAAGCCCGGGCCGATCGCCGACTGACGATGACCTGCTTGCCCAGCTCCGTAGCGAGCTCACGCACGTAGGTCTCGGTCGCGTCGTCCGTCTCGACGCCTCGGATCATCTCGATCAGCGGCATCACGGGCACGGGGCTGAAGAAGTGGATGCCTACGACTCTCGGCCGGCGTTGCTCGCTCACCGCGGCGGCGAGCCTGGTGATGCTGATGGAGCTGGTGTTGCTGGCCAGGATCGCGCTGGGCGGCGCGGCCGCGTCGAGCTCGGCGAACAGCGCGCGCTTGACCGCCTTCGTCCTCGAAGACCGCCTCGATCGCCAGGTCGACGTCACGCGCGGCATCGGCCAGCGACGCCACCACAGCGATGCGGCCGAGCTGCTGCAGCCGATCGTCGGCTGTGATCTTGCCCTTGGCCACGGCACGCTCGAGGTTCGCGCCGATGCGCGCGCGCCCGGCCTCGGCGCGGGCCACCTCCGGTTCGTAGAGCGAGACCTTGTGTCCGGCCGCGGCCAGGACCTGGGCGATGCCGTGGCCCATGAGGCCCGCGCCGCACACCAGCACTGAACGAGTCATGGGCGAAGGTTAGCGGCGCTCAGCGGCGCCCTTCCAGTCCGCGCAGCACCAGCTCCAGCCCTAGATCGAACTGAGCCGCCGGCGAAAGCCGCAGCTCCGCATCGATGGACCGGCCGATCCTCGACGCATCGCCCTTTTCGCCCTCTGAACCCGCCGCCGGCTCTTTGAGTGCGACCGCTTGCTCCTCCATCACCGCGCCGAGCGTGTAGTTGATCACGGTCCTGGCGCCGGCCGAAGCAGTCACCGGGTCGAAGCCGGCGGCCTGCAGTGAACGCAGGACCTTGTCCACGAGATCGGTGAGCACGCGGCTCCCACCGACGCCGCTGCCGGCAACAATTCGTGCGCCATCTGGACGGGCGAGCATGGACTCGCGCAGTCCGTGGCCTGTCTGCCGCAGCCAGGCGCGCCACTCGCCGGGGTCATCGGGGAGCTCGAGCGCGGCAACGAAATCGGCCAGCAAAGCTTCAGCCATCGCGTCGACCATGTCGCGCTTGTTGGCGAAGTGCCAGTACAGGGCCGGCGCCTGGATGCTCAGGCGTGCGGCAACGTCGCGCAGCGTCATTCCGTCGAGGCCCGTTTCGCTGAGGAGGTCCAGGGCCGCGACGACAACGTCTTCCCGGCGCAGGCGGCCCGGACGTCGTTGCACCTGGCCGTGACGCGCCAGATGTCGCTGAATGCGCTCCTGGACCCGGCGCTGCTTTTCCACCTGGCGCTCGCGCGTACGGTCCATCCGCTCGCGGATCACTTCGTCGCGGTTCTGGAACTTCGCCAACAGCGCCGCCGACCTTTCGTCGCCGGCCTTGGCGCGCTCCTCGAGCCGCTGCCGTTCCGCCGCCACGTGCTTCTTTGCGGCGGCCTTCAGTAGATCGAGTCTTGACAGTTCCTTGGCCATGGCCCTACTTTAACACCGTTAAGTCAAGTACCGGATCGTGAGAGCTCAGCCGTGGCAAACACCATCGAAGTCCAGAACCTCGTTAAGCAATACAAGAAGTCTACCGTCCGTGCGGTCGATGACATCAGCTTCGACGTGCGCCAGGGTGAGCTCTTTGCGTTCCTCGGACCCAACGGCGCCGGCAAGACGACCACCATCTCTATTCTGACCACGACCCTGGCCAAGACAGGCGGCTCCGTGGCAATCGCCGGGTACGACCTCGACCGCGAGGCCAAGGACGTCCGCCGCAGCATCGGCATCATCTTCCAGAACCCCAGCCTCGACCTGCATCTGTCCGGCGAGGAGAACATCCGCCTGCACGTGGGCATCTACGGGATCTATGGCTACCGGCCCATGTACCGGGCCATGTCCGCCGAGTATCGCCAGCGCGTCGAAGAGCTGGCAGCTGTTGTTGGCCTGGGCGACCAGATCTTCAAGCCGCTGAAGACCTTCTCGGGCGGCATGAAGCGCAAGCTCGAGATCATCCGCAGCCTGATGCATCGTCCCGGCGTGCTCTTTCTGGACGAGCCCACCTCCGGCCTGGACCCGGTGAGTCGCCGCGACGTCTGGAACTACCTGCGATCGGTTCGCGACTCTGACGGCACGACCATCTTCCTGACCACGCACTACCTGGACGAGGCTGAGGAAGCCGACCGCGTGTGCGTCATCGACCACGGCAAGATCAGCGTTCTGGGCACGCCGGACGAGCTCAAGGGCCAGCTCCTGGAGCGAGCGATCCTGCTCGACGCCAGCGACCGACCGGCTTTGCTCGCCGAGCTGCGGGCCCTTGGTCTCGCGTCGACTGACGATCCATCCGGCCTCGTGCGCATCGCCTACAACACGCCGACCGCGCAGGAGGTCATTCGTCTAATCGAAACGCCTCTCACGACCCTGCGCGTCCACGATCCAAGCCTCGAGGAGGCCTACGTGGCGCTCCTGCAGCTCGATAAGGAAGCACTCTCATGAGCAGCGTAATTGAGTCCCCCGCCACTGCGACCGCGGGCGCCGCGCCGCGCCAGATTGGCCGCGGTATGCGCGCCACGCTTTCGCGCGAGGTGAACGCGACGTTCGCCATCGCCTGGCGGGAGATCCTGCGGGCGATCAAGAGTCCGGTGTCGATCGCCTTCACGATCCTCATCCCGGTCATCTTCATGGGCCTGATGGGCGGCAGCATCTCGCAGAACCTGGGCGATGCCCTCTCCTTCGCCTATCTCCCGTTCATGCTGATCGGCATGATCGCCAACACGCTCTACCAGGGCACGATCGTTGGCGTGGTCAACCTCGTCGAGGAGCGCGAGAACGATTTCACTGCAGAGCTTGTTCGTGGCTCCGATATCGCGCTATGCGGTCCTGCTGGGCAAGCTGATCGGTTCGGCGGTCGCGGCGATGATCGCGTTGATCGGAGTCATCGCGATGATCTTCGTGATGCAGATTCCGATGGATCCGGGCGACCTGATGCGTGTGCTTGCCCTCTCGCCCATCCTCGCGCTGGCTGGTGGCGCGCTGGGCGTCTTCTTCATCGGCTTCGTGCAGGATCCCAAGATCGCCGGCATCGGCAGCGCTCTGCTGGTGTTCCCGCAGCTCTTCCTGTCGGGTGCCTTGATCCCGGTCCAGAACTCGACCGGCCTGCTGGGCGTCCTGGCCAAGCTCATGCCGATGACCTACAGCATCGACCTGGCCAGGAACATCTTCTACGCCGGCAAGCCCGAGTACTCAGCGGTGGTGCTCTACAGCCCCTGGCTGGACCTCGCGGTGACGGTCGGCACGTTCCTGGTGTTCACGATCGTCGGCACGTGGATGTTCGTCAGGCGCGACCGGAACCGCTGAGCGCGCGCAGCAGCTCGTCCGCGGCCGAGTAGGGATCAACGTCGTGCGCGGCGATCCGGCGCAGCGTCGCCTCGGTCGTCGACCGGTGTTCCGTGTCGTGGAGCCGTCGATGGATACGCTCGGACAGGATGCCCGACAGCTGTGCCTCGGCACGCTTCAGGGCGGCGGCGTCGTCGGCCGCCTCTGAGCCAGCGGCTCGGCGTGCCGCATCGCGGCGGTCGAGGGCGGCCAGGAGCTCCGGAACGCCGGAGCCGGTCGACGCCGAGGTGAGCATCACGTCGGGACGCTTGGGATGCGGCCTACCGGCCATCGCACGGTCGTGCTGAGCGCCAACAGTGAGCATGCCGCGCAGCTGAGATGCGGCGCGATCGGCACCCGGCCGGTCTGACTTGTTCACCACCACGATGTCCGCGACCTCGAGCAGGCCCGCCTTGATTGCCTGCACCTCGTCGCCCATCTCCGGCGCCTGCACGACCATCGTCGTGTCGGCGATCGCGGCCACCTCGACCTCGCTCTGACCCGTGCCGACAGTCTCGATGAAGATCAGCGGAAAGCCGCACGCGTCCATTACCGCTGCCGCGGCAACGGTGCTTGCCGCGAGCCCGCCTGAGTGGCCGCGCGATGCCATGGAGCGGATGAACACGTCGCGATCGCCGGCGTGGATCTGCATGCGCACCCGATCGCCCAGGATCGCGCCGCCGGTGATGGGGCTCGACGGGTCGATGGCGATGACGGCCACGGGTCGGCCGCCCTTCCGCGCCTCAGCCACGAGCGCGGCGACGAGCGTGCTCTTGCCCGACCCGGGTGCGCCCGTGACGCCCACCAGGTGGCCACCGCCGGCGGCCGGATAAAGAACGCGCAGAGCCTGCTCCCCGGCAACCGTTCGATTCTCGACTTCGGTCAGCAGTCGCGCCAGGGCGCGGCGATCACCGGCGCGGGCGCGTTCGGCCAGTGTCTCGGTCACACCTCGTGCCGATGGACGTTGCCGCGGATGTATTCGGCCACCTCGCGGATCGTCGTGCCGGGGCCGAAGACGCGCGACACCCCGGCCTCCTTGAGCGCGGGAACGTCATCGTCGGGAATGATCCCGCCGGCCGTAACGAGAACGTCGTCCATGCCCTGTTCGCGGAGGCCGGCGCAGATCTTGGGGAGCAGCGTCATGTGCGCGCCGGACAGGATTGACAGGCCGACGACGTCGACGTCCTCCTGAAGCGCGGCCGAGACGACCATCTCGGGCGTCTGGCGGAGCCCGGTGTAGACGACCTCGAACCCCTCGTCGCGAAGTCCGCGGGCCAGCACCTTGGCGCCGCGGTCGTGCCCGTCGAGGCCCGGCTTGGCGATCAGTACCTTGATCGGGCGCGCGGGCTCGGACGACGCGGTCTGGGCAGTAGCGGTCTCGGAAATGCTGGTCACGCGGCCGATGATATGCCCGCGCGGAGTCGAGTCAGCGGCGTGCGGGCTTGCCGTCGGGCGGAGGTGGCTGGTAGACGTCCGCGGCGTGCTCCTGGTAGTGCTCGTACGTGTTGCCGGCGATAACGCTTGCCGCCCAACCGTCGTCAGCCACCAGCTGCTGGTCTGTCAGCCGTCCGAGCTGACGCCGCAGCCGATTGAACGTCATCTCCATTTCCTTCAGGACTTCGCCCGCGGTCCGGCCGACGGCCTGGCGCGCGACGCGCGCGTTGAACGAGTCCTCGTCGAAGGTTCGCTCGGACGGCTTGCCGGTCATGATCATGTCGCCCAGCCGGTCGTGAGTGGCGTCGTGCCACGCGCTGATGTGCGCCAGCATCTGTTTGCGCGTCCAGCCGCCTTCGCTGAGGTGCTCGTCCATGCGCTCGCTGGGAAAGGCGCTGGCGGACGCGAGGAACTGGAGCCAAGCGCCGTCAACGCGCGCGTCGATCTCTTTCATCGTTTGAGGGTAGGGCGGCGGCGCGGCGGGAGCGACGGGCTCGGCGGGAGCTACGGGCTCGGCCGGCGGCATCGGCGCCGGCGCGGCGGCGACTGGCGCGTCCTGGATCGGCGGCTCGGACGCAATAGTCTCGACCGGCGGTTCCGGCTCGCTCTGAACGGCAGCAACTGGCTCCTCAACGCCCGGAGTCTGTAGAGCACCAGCCTGCGGCTGCTCCGGCTCCATCGCCTGGGACTCCGGCTCAGCCGGCTCTGGCGGCCGAGATGTGAGGCTGAACTGCGATTGATGGATCGACGGGATCGGTTCCGCCTCGATCATTCGCGGCTCTGGCCTCTGGCCGGGGCCTACGGGCTTTGCCATCGTCGGTCGTGGTTTACCTGCCATAAGTGAAACCTGCCATTTACAACGTCGGTGGTTTTCGTTCGAGGTGTGAGAAGAACTCGGCCCGCGTGCGGTCGGCTGAGCGGAACAATCCCAGCACGTGGCTGGTGGTCATGATCGTCCCCGGCTTGCGCACGCCGCGCATCACGGCACATAGATGCGAGGCCTCGATGACGACGCCAACGCCGCGCGGCTGAAGGCGTTCCATCAGGAAGTCGGCGATCTGTTTCGTCATCCGCTCCTGTATCTGCAGTCGACGGGCGTACATCTCGACGATGCGCGGGATCTTCGACAGCCCGATCACCCGCCCCTCGGGAATGTAGGCCACGGCAGCCTGACCGAAGAACGGCAGGAGATGATGCTCGCACAGGCTGTAAAACGGGATGTCCTTGACGACCACCATCTCGCTGTAGTCGACCTCGAAGATCGCGTTGTTCACGAGGCGGTCGGGGTCGACGTGATAGCCCGCCGTCAGCTCGGCGTACATCCGGCGCACGCGCGAAGGAGTACCGATCAGCCCTTCGCGATCAGGGATCCTCCCCCGTCTCGATCAGGATCTCGCGCACCGCCTGCTCCACCACGTCGTGCTCCGATTTGACGTGCCCGTCGGGAGATTGGCCGTCGCCGGCGATGCTGGCCTGGGCCACAGCGAAGCCGTCCTCACCAATTTCGTTCTCCATCTCGTCGACGAGCTGGCGAACGTGATCGTCCAGATCGCGGTCCATCCGGGGGATTCTAGACACGCCCATACCGACGGCTCCTACGATGGCCTCGTGAGCGATCATTTTGACGATCCGGCGAGCGATCCCGAAGACCTGAGCCTGCAGGAGCAGTTCGGTCCGCACACCATCTGCTTCGGCTGCGGTCCGGCCAACGCCGATGGGCTGCGCATCCGCAGCTTCCCCGACTCGGAAGTCGCGGGCGACGTGGTCGCCGAATGGACGCCCGCAGCCACGGCACCAGGCCTTTCCCAACGTGATGAACGGCGGGATCATCGGCACGCTCATGGACTGCCACTCCAACTGGACCGCGGCGTTCCACCTGATGCAGCGCCGCGGCGCGGAACGACCACCGACGACCGTCACGGCCGACTACCACGTCCGGATGCTCAAGCCGACGCCGACGGACGGTCCTGTCCGATTACGGGCAAGAGTGGTCGAGTCGACCGACGATCGGGCGACGGTCGATTGCGAGCTGGAGGCCGGCGGTGTCGGTCACGGCCACTTGTCGCGGCACGTTCGTAGCCGTCAGACCGGGCCACCCCGCCTACGACCGCTGGTGAGACGCGGCCCTGAGTAGGTCGAGCAGGGCGGCCGACAGCTCGTCCGGTCGGTAGCGCATCAGGTTGTGACCGGCGCCACTGAACGTCCTGACGTCCGGTGCGGGATGTCCCGCGGCGGCGCGGGCTCGCAGGACGTCGTTCAGAGCAAGGCGTCTCTCGCGGACCGCCTCGTCGTCGGCCGAGCCACTCTCAGCGACCACGATCAGCAGCGGCTGGGGCAGGTCCGTCAGAGCATCGATCGGCTGGTACTCGAACATCGCGCCAACGGCGCCGCGCAGCACGTGGGTTCGCGCAACCAAGGCAACGTGGCCGGCGTGCTTTTCGTCGACCGCAGCGCGGGCGGCGCGCTCCTGGTCGGCGTCCCAGCTCGCTGGATCGAACTCCCGCCGGTCCGTCAGATAGGCGTCCATCGACGCCAACACCTCCGGCGGGTCGGCGATGGCCTTCTCGAAATCGGCGGGCGATTGCCCGGTCGCCTCGGCCATCTCCTCCCAGCCGAAGTCGACGAGCGCGACACCGCTGATGGACTGTGGCTGGAGCCGGGCCATCTCAGCGGCGACGAGCGCGCCAAGACCGTGGCCCGCCACGATGGCGGGCGGCCCGTCAGCGTCCGTGCCCCAACCGTTCGCGACCAGCACCGTGAGCGCGTCGAAGGCGAGCGACTCGAGGTCGTAGCCCTCGCGCGGCGCTTCGGACATGCCGTGTCCGCGCAGGTCCACGGCAAGGACGTGCGTCTGTGCGCTGAGTCGGCGCGCGATCGGCAGCCCAGTCCCACGCGGTGGACGGCGAGACCATGGATCAGCAGGAGCGGTGGCAATTCGGTAGCCGTTGGCGCGGGCGGGTCGCCCCAGTCGAGGTAGTGGATGCCCACGCCGGTGTCGGTAGACACGACGAGGGACTCGGGCTCGAGGGGCTCGTGGGGCACGCTCGATAGCATAGGAACGTGGGTATCAGGCGCCGTGGCGCGCAATCCCGGGATCAACCCGAGCGGCGTTCTGACGCGCCCTTGCCGCCTGAACCGCCGCCGCTGCCTCCGCCGCCGAAGCACATTGACGTTCGAGGAGCTGGTCGAGGCCGCGCTCGATTCGCTACCTGACAACGTACTCAGAAGCTGCTCGACAACGTCGCTGTCGTGATCGAGGACGAGCCGTCACCCGAGCAGCTGCGGAACGCCAGGGTAGGCCCGTACAGCAGCGCTCTACGGTCTGTACGAGGGTGTGTCTCCGATCAACTACGGCGCCGATCTGGTGCCGTTCCCGAACAAGATCACGCTGTTTCGACTGACCCTCGAGCACGACTATCCCAACCCGGACGACCTGGCCCGCGAGGTCCAGCAGACGGTCCTGCACGAGATCGGCCACCACGCGGGGCTCGATCACAGGCGCCTGCGCGAGGCCGGATTTCGCTGATCCGACGCTGATTCGCGGCGTTACGATGTCCGCGGCTTGGTGCTGCGAGGGGGTGCTGCGAGGGGTTCGCCCGCTGCTAGGAGGGGTTCTTGATGGCCGGCTTCACGCCGTTCACGGACAACTACACGGACCTGTCTGATCAGAACGGCTACCAGTTCGAGTTCCGCTGCGACATCTGCGGCAGCGGCTACCGGAGCGAGTTCGAGCGATCCAACCTGGGCACGGCGAGCTCGTTGCTGAGCGGCGCGAGCAACGTTCTCGGCGGTCTGTGGGGAGCTCGCAACGCTGCCGACACGATCCAGAACGTCACCGATCGCGGGGCGCGCGACGCGGCGCTGAAAAAGGCCGCCGACGAGATCATGCCCAAGTTCAAGCAGTGTCCGCGCGACCACCGCTGGGTCGACGACAAGTGCTGGAACGAGGAGCGCGGCCTGTGCGTCAACGACGCGCCCAAGCTGGCGGCCGAGATCGAGGCCGAGCGAGCCGCGCAGCAAATCAACCAGATGCGCCAGCAGATGGCGACCGAGGAGCACTTCACGTGGCGACACCTCGACGCGTACCACCAACTGCACGAACTGCGGCAAGCCCGTCGGCTCGGAGAAGTTCTGCTCGAACTGCGGCACGCCCGTCGGCCTCGCCAAGTGCCCGAGCTGCGGCAACGACCTGGCGCCCGGACATGAAGTTCTGCGGCAACTGCGGAAATCCCGTCGCCGCCGCCTAGCCCGGTCCCATTGAGGTCCGCGTGCTCGGACATTTGTCCGAAACGGAGGCAAATAGGACAGCGACCTGGTCGGACAGCGCACTCGCTGGCTGTCAAATAGCCGACATCAAACTTGCGTGTTTGCGCAACTAGTGACAGAATGGGTAGTCGAATGACCACCCAGACCATCGTCACCAGCGAAATGGACCGTCAGCGATCCGCGGCTGTTGCCCGCGCGCTGTCGGATCCCAAGCGCCTTTGCGTGCTGGAGACGTTGGCATCGGGGGAAAGGTCGGTCAGCGAGCTTTCGCGCGACGTCGGCTGTCAGGTCCCGAACATGAGCCAGCACCTTGGTGTGCTTCGCTCCGCCGGGCTCGTCACCGCCAGGCGCGATGGCACAACCGTTTATTACAGCCTCACCGACCCTCGGGTCATCGAGGCGTATCAGCTAATTCAGGACATCTCCCGCTAGTCGGGAGCAGCCCAAAAGAAAGGAACCATCAGAAGTGTCAGAAATCAAAATCGCGACGGACGCCAACTTCCAGGAGCTCGTTCTAGGGAGTGACAAGCCGGTCGTCGTCGACTTCTGGGCTACCTGGTGCGGTCCGTGTCAGCATGGTTGCCCCTGAGATGGAGAAGCTCGCCGACAAGTACGACGGCACCATCCAGGTCGTAAAGGTCGATGTGGACGCCAATCCAGTCCTGTCGCAGGCCTTCAACATCATGAGCATCCCCACCATCGCGTTCTTCCGTCCCGGCAAGGACGAGAACGGCAATGCCTACACGCCGCAGGGCGTCGTCGGCTTCCGACCGCTGGAGCAGCTGGAGTCCCAGTTCGGCCTCAAGCAGTTCACGCCGGTCGCTGCAGCCCGAGCCCGCGGAGCAGGCGGCCGACACAGCCGCCTAAAACCGATCTATCGAGTCGGCTGGGGCCGACTACCGCCGAGGGCTGATGCTCCAGCCCTCACTCAAGACCCCGACCCAGGTCGGGGTCTTGTCATTTGCCGGCGACAGCTGACGTCAACCGCTGATGGCGATGACCTGATCGACGTCTATTGGGGTCGTATCGTGTATGCCGCCGGACAGAGCGCATCACGGCTGCCGGCGGTCAGAGGTGCGCGTGAGCGTCCGTCAGGCCCGTTCGTCTGGTCGAATCGTGGCGATATAGCGTGGATCGTCGTCACCGCGCTCTCGATCGCGCCAGCGCGTTCAGCGCTGCGAATGGTCGTCCGCCCGAGGTGTTCCTTCCGATTGGAGTAAGCGGTGTCGTCTACGCGGCCGCCGGGCGCCTCATGTACGCAGCCCGACCCGGCAACAGGGCAGGAATTGCCCTGCTCCTCTCCGCGGCGCTTCCAGCTTCGCTTGTGATCCTGAGTTACGCGGCGCCGGTTACGTCCCGCTCAATGACGGCTACAGCCCTGCTGTCGCCTTGCTGCCTCTCGTCTACCTCTTCCTGTCATTCCCGAGCGGCAACCTTCCTGGACGAGCCGAACGGTGGACCTTTTCGGTAACCGTCGTCGTTGGCTGTGTCGTCGCGACCACAAGAGTCGTCTCGCTCGAGCCATCGATCGAGTTGCCGATCCGCAGCTTGCCAGCCATGCGTTTCCAACCCGTTGTTGCTCGTTGACCCAAGTCTGTTCGCGGTCGTTGACGACATTTCGGCAATCGTCTTCGTTGGTTTGTTCGCGCTCGTCAGCGTCGTCATCGGCCGGCGCTGGCTCCGATCACGCGGGTTCACGCGCAAGGCATTGACGCCGTTACTACCGAGCTGGCTGGCGCTCGCCGCGAGCAACGTCCTGCTCCTCGTCGTCCTGCCGCGGCTCGGCGTTGCGAATGTCAGCGGAACCCTTGCTCTGCTCGTTCGAGTCGTGGTCCCGATCGCGCTCGTCATCGCCTTCCTGAGCTTCTACGCGACTCGGTCGGGCGTGTCGCGAGCCCTGGTTCGACTCGGGCCAGGCACGAGCCTGTCCGAGTTCGAGACCACCCTGCGCAGTTCGCTCGACGAGCCGGACTTGATCGTCGCCTTCTGGTCGCCATCGAAAGCGGCTACATCGACGCACGACACGAGAGGGTCGATCGTCGAATCGAATCCTGCGGCGAAGGACGTGTTAATCGGTCGACCGCGACGAGCAACCTGTCGGGGTCGTCGTCCACGACTCGGCCTTGTCCGATGATCGAGAGATGCTCGAGATCATGGCCGACACCGTTCGAAACACTGCGGCCGTGTTCGAGATGCACGACGAGCTCATCGCGCGCGGAGGCGACGTGTCGCGACTTCCGAATGGCATCGTCACCTTCCTCTTCGGAGACATCGAGGGCTCGACGCAGTTGCTCGCACCGCCTCGGCGATGAGTACAAGGACGTCCTCGCGAGGTCCGCGCGACCATCCGGCGCGGCGCCTCAAGCGGCGGCGGCGAGGTGGTCGATATTCGTGCCGATGACTGCTTCCTCGCCTTCCACGAGGCGCTCCGGTGGCCTGACTGCGGCGCTGTAAATACAGCGAGCGCTGGCGCGACAGACCGATTCAGAGTGGGATTCCGGTCAGCCTTCGCATCGGCCTCCACACGGGTCGAACCCGAGCTCACCCGGTCTGGCTACGTCGGAATGGATCTCCATCGAGCCGCGCGGATCATGGCGCTCGCCAAGGGCGGACAGATCCTTGTCTTCGAAGTGCATTTGCGCCGCGGCTCGACGAAGTGACTTCCCGGAACTCGCGAGCTCGACTCGCTGGGTCTCTTCACCCTTCGTGGCATCGAGGGCAAGGACGAGATATTCGAAATCCGACCTGTCTAGCGCCTCTCGGCCAGGCGCCAGGAGACGCGAAACCATGCACCGAGGCGGTCCTGGGCGTGGTCGTCCCAGGTAGGTGGTGAGAAGAGGATCCAGTCATCGCCGTGCGACGACGGGTGCGTGTCGGGCGTGCTCAGCGCGGCCTCGGCGATGTCCGTGGTCAACCGCAGCTCGATCACTTCCTCGCCGATCGAATCGCGAACGTGACTCCGTTCGTGCGTACTGGCGCGAGGCCGGCGTCTCGACTCCGCCCGCCTCGTCGAGCAGGTCCGCAAGCAGATCACCCAGGTTCATCTGTCTGTGGCCCTCGAATAAGGAAGTACCAGGCGTTGACAGCGCCTGTGGCGATCATGATGAAGACCGCCAGAGCGATGACGTACAGGGCTCCGACCGAGCCGAACAACAGTCCGATGCTGCCGCCGATCGCCAGGAACGACGCGACATACGGCAGCAGATAAACGATGACGAGTACGGGACGCCTTGGTCGCGTCGGCTGACGCAGCGCGCTGAAGAGCGGCGCGGTCGACCCAATGAATGTCAGGAGCGACAAGCCAGACCAGCGCCCAACCCGGCACCCACGGCCAGAGCGGCGGCGCCAGCATGGTGAGCGAGAACAACAGGACGTAAAGGAAGCCGAGCGCGCTGCCCGCCGCGATCAGGAAGCTGTGATGACCCGCGCGGCAGGCGGTCGATATGGAGCTCAAGGCCAACGAACACCAGGCCCAGAAGAACCGCTCCGGTATGCCCGCCGACGACATAGAACTCGCCCCACGCGTGGAGCGCGGTCTGGAGCTCCTCAGTCATACGGCAACGGGTTCGCGGTACTCCCCGAAGACGGCGCGGAAGACTCCGCACATCTCGCCGAGCGTCGCGTAGGCATTGGCGCACTCGATGAGCGCGGGCATCACGTTGGCTTCAGTCGAGCCGGGCTGCGACGAGAGGTCGCGCAGTCGCGCCAACGCCGCCTCGACGCGCACCGGATCGCGCTCCGCCCGCGTCCGCGCCAGACGCGAAAGGTGCCGCTGCTTCGACTCCTCGCTGACCTCGAGCAGCGGGATCGTCAGCTCCTCGTCCGGATCGGCGTAGACGTTGACGCCCACGATCTCGCGCTCGCCCTCGTCGAGCTCGCGCTGGAACCGATACGCAGCGTCGGCGATCTCCTTCTGCGGGAAGCCCGCCGCGATGGCCTTGACCATCCCGCCGTACGAATCGATCTCGTCGAGGTAGCGCCACACCTGGCGTTCGACCTCGTTGGTGAGCGACTCGACGAACCACGAGCCGCCGAGCGGATCGACCGTGTTGGTGACGCCCGTTTCGGACGAGATGATCTGCTGCTGCCGCAGGGCGAGCAACGCGGCCTCGGCGGAGGGCACGGCCCACGCCTCGTCGTACGCGTCGGTGTGCAGCGACTGCGTGCCGCCAAGGACCGCCGCCAGTGCCTGGATCGCGACGCGCGTCAGGTTGTTGAGTGGCTGCTGCGCGGTGAGTGACACCCCCGCCGTCTGGGTGTGGAAGCGCATCCAGGTCGACCGTTCGTTCTCCGCCCGATAGCGCTGCGTCATCAGCTTCCACCAGACGCGCCGTGCTGCGCGGAACTTGGCGATCTCCTCGAAGAAGTCGTTGTGCGAGTTGAAGAAGAAAGAGCAGGCGCGGCGCGAACTCGTCGACGCGCAGGCCGCGGTTGATCGCCTCTTCGACATAGGCCATGCCGTCGGCGATGGTGAAGGCGAGCTCCTGCACCGCCGTCGAGCCCGCCTCGCGGATGTGGTAGCCGCTGATCGAGATCGTGTTCCACTTGGGGAGCTCGCGCGTTCCGAACTCGATCGTGTCGGTGACCAGCCGAATCGACGGCTCAGGCGGGAACAGGAACTCCTTCTGGGCCACGAACTCCTTGAGGATGTCGTTCTGCGTCGTGCCCTCGAGCTGGGCTCGCGGGAAGCCGCGCTTCTCGGCCGCAGCGATGTACATGGCCCAGATCGGGGCGGCCGGCGAGTTGATCGTCATCGACGTCGAGATCTTGATCCAGCGGCAAGCCGTCCAGCAGGACCTCCATGTCCGCCAGCGAGCTGACCGCCACACCGCACGTGCCGAACTCGCCCTCCGCCTCCGGATCGTCCGTGTCGTAGCCGTAGAGCGTGGGCATGTCGTAGGCGATCGACAAACCAGTCTGCCCCGCCCGCAGCAGCTGATGGAAGCGCTCGTTGGTGTCCTCGGCCGCGCCGAAGCCCGCGAACATGCGCATCGTCCACAGGCGGGTTCGATAACCCGTCGGGTGGATGCCACGCGTGAACGGCGCCTCGCCCGGGTAGCCGACGTCGCGGATGGGATCGAAGTCCGACCAGCTGCCGGCGCCCGATCGAAGCGGGTCACCCAGGTGGTCGACCGCGGTCGGCCCGCCGCCCCCGGCGTCGCGGCGTTCCAGGTCGAGCGGCGTGTACAGCCGCTCGATCTCGACGTCGCTGATGGTGCTGAAGCGGGTTCGGCGTTCGGGCGAGCGGCGGCGCCGTCCTCCTCGCGCCAGGCGTCTCGTCGCGCCACGTTATCGTCGACTTCCCCCCCATTCGTCCGGCCCCGCGCTCGACTCTAGCGACCTCCCGCCCGGGACTCGCCACTCGAATTGCGGCGATCGCTCGCGGAGAATTGAAAATTGCGGTGCCAGGACAGACACGTCAATTTCGTTCCCCTCGACTGGTACCGCGGCGCGATGGCCCGTCTCGTCGGGGAAGGGTGAAAGTACGACTCGACAGACGGCTGGTAGGCCACCAGTCGAATGCAAGCTCGGGGCGTCGATCACCGGGCCGAACAGATGAATGCGATCCTCGTAACTTCCGAGGCGGTGGTTACACCGACAGCAATGGGGATCGCCGTCGACCGGCAACGAGTCGAGTAACAGGATTGAGCCGGCCCTGGGCCGCACTCATAAAGAATTCATCCCGCGGCCGCCCGATCATCGAATGGGGCGGCCGTTCTGTTTCTGATCACCCGCGCCTTGGTCACCAGGTCGCGATCTCGCGTGATCGTTCGCGCCACCCAATCGAGGTAGGCGGGCTCGAGGATCTCCACCTCCCCCAACGTGTAGCCGTGGTAGCGGCCGAACTCGAGCGTTGTCTCGCGTGCCTCGCGCAACGTGGGCAACGGCTGGGCGCGCTGCCCCTGCTCCGTGGGACGGGTCCGGTTGGCGTGCTGGCGCGCAGGTCGTTCTCGGCGTCGAAGGCGCGGCGGCTCAGCGGCTGCTGGCCGTCGCAAGTTGGTCCGCGGCGCCTCGCCCAACGTCGTAGTTGTGCGGCCGGAACGCAGCCGTCGTGTCGAAGCGTGCCGTGACCGGTGGCGTTCGCGGCGGCGGCGGCGGTCCGCCGGCCTGCTGACGCGTCGAAGTCATCGTCGAGGTCGGCGCTGCCCCGTCCGAGCGCTGCTCTCGGCGCGCGCTCGTCGGCCCTCTGCCGAGCTGTCGAAGTGCGCCCGTCGGACCGGGTCGCGCAGCAGGTCGTAGGCCGCGTTGATGCGTGCCATGCGCGCCGTGAGTCGCGCGGCTTCCTCGGTGTCGCCGGCCGCGCGATCGGGATGGTGCTCGCGTGCGAGCTCGCGCCAGCGACGCTTGATAGACGCGCTGGACGCGTCATAATCGGACCTCCAGGACCTGGTACGGATTGCCTCGAAATCGAAGAACTGGCATCAACCGCCGAGGCTACCACGCGGCCGCTCACGTCACCCGTCCCCGAAATTGGTCGCGTCCGTGCCCTCCGATAGTCAGCGGGTGACGATGCGCCTGCCCTTTCAGCCGCCACTCGAACCGATGCTGGCCAAGCTGGCCACCGATCTGCCGACCGGCGACGGCTGGCTGTTCGAGCCCAAATGGGACGGTTTCAGGGCAATCGTCTTTCGCGACGGCGACGAGACCTACATCCAGAGCCGCGACCTGAAGCCGCTCGACCGCTACTTCCCGGAGCTGCCGCCGGCGCTGAAGGCGAACCTGCCCGACCGCTGCGTGGTCGACGGCGAGATCGTGATCCCCGGCCCCGACGGCCTCGAGTTCGAATCGCTGCTGCTGCGCATCCATCCCGCCGCGTCGCGGGTCAACATGCTGGCCGAGCAGACGCCTGCGTCGTTCGTCGCGCTGGGATCTGCTGGCGCTCGGCGACGAGGACCTGCGAGATCGGCCGCAGTCAGAGCGGCGCGAGATGATCGAAAAGGCCATGGCCAAGTCGAAGCCGCCGATCCACCTGACGCCGGCGACGCGAGACGTGGAGCTGGCGCGCGACTGGTTCACCCGGTTCGAGGGCGCCGGGCTGGACGGCGTCGTTGCCAAGCCACTCGTCGCGCCCTACCAGCCCGGCAAGCGCGCCATGGCCAAGATCAAGCACGCGCGGACCGCGGATTGTGTCGTCGCCGGCTTTCGGTGGCACAAGAACGGGCCCGGGCACGCACATCGGATCGCTGCTGCTGGGTCTGTACGACGACGAGGGCAACCTGCACCACGTAGGGATCACGTCATCCTTCTCGTGGGAGCGGCGCGCAGAACTCGTCGCCGAGCTCGAACCGCTGCGAACGAACGCCAAGGACGGCCACCCGTGGTCCGAGTGGGCCGATTGGGCCGCCTACGGCTCAGGCCGACGCAAGCGGCACTCGCATGCCCGGCGCCACCAGCCGCTGGAATCGCGGCAAGGACCTGTCGTGGGAGCCACTGCGGATCGAGCGTGTCGTCGAAGTCGCCTACGACCATCTGCAGGGCGATCGATTCCGCCACGCCACCACGTTCGTCCGCTGGCGTCTGGACAAGCAGCCCAAGGACTGCCGCTACGACCAGCTGGAGACAAATGCGCCCTACGAGCTGGAGCGGATCTTCGGCCTGGAACGCGTAATTTCGGCACCGAACCGCTCTTTCCTGCAAGTACACTCCGGCTGTCCAAATCGCAGACCCAGTTCTCGTGACCTGACAGGTCCGTCACCGGGGGTAGCGAGGAAGCGTTAGGAGGAGCACATGGATCAGCAGCAGCCACCGCCGCCACCACCGCCGCAGATGCCGCCACCACCTCCGCCAGAGCCGCCGTGGTACCGCCGCCGGCTCAGCCGCAGTGGACGCCTCCCCCGCAGCAGCCGACAGGCTGGGGCGGACCCGGATACGGCGGACCACCTCCGCGTCCGACCGGTGTGACTCTTGCCGCGATCTACCTGATCGTGATGGGCATCCTGATCGGTCTCGTGGGTGGTTGCGCGGCAGTCGGAGGTGCCGCATTCGGCAGCCTCGGCGCCGGGACCGACAACAGTGGCGCGTTCGGCGCTCTTGGTGCGTTCCTCGCCGGTCTGGGAATCTTCATCCTGATCCTGGGCGTCATCAGCATCGTCGCCGGCGCTGGCGCCCTGGGTGGCAAGGGCTGGGGACGCTGGATTGGCATCGTCATCAGCGTGATCTTCGCCATCCTGCTCGTCCTGGGTGGCCTGGGCTCGCTCACGTCCCAGAATGGCGCGACCGGCGGAATTTCGTCCCTGGTGGTCGGCATCCTGTACGCCCTCACCGCCTACGCTCTGATCGCGGCCGGGTCGTACTTCGCGGCCGCTCGCCGCTGACCAGCGCAAAACCGATCGATCGAGACGCCGGCCGCCGTTATGGTTGGCCGGCGTTTCCTTTTTCGAGCCTGGGGTGACGGATGACACTTCCTGACGACGAAACAAGCGAACACATGACTGTTCAGCCGGAATCGCCGCCGCCCCCAGAGGAGGCTGCGGCCGATGAGTTGCCGGCGACCAATTCGATGATGCCGGCGCCAGAGCCGATGGCGACCGAGCGGGAGCCGACACCCGAGCCACCGCCTGCGCCAGCCGAACCTGAACCCGAACCCGCTCCCGCCGAAACGGAGCTCGCCGCGGCTGAGTCCCAGCCTTTCACGGCTGAACCCGAACCTGCAACAGCCGAACCCGAGCCAGAGCCGATGGCAATCCCCCCGGAGCCCGTCGACGCGCCACCGCCCGCAGCGATCGCATGGTCAGCTGAGTCGACCGGGTTCGAGACTGCTTCGCAGGCTGAGGCAGTGGCGCCCGCTGAGCCTGCCACGCCGCCGGAACCTGTGGCGCCAGTTGTGCCGGCGGCGATTGCGCCTACGGTCCTTCCCGTCGAGCCGGCGACCCCGCAGACACGCGTAGACGATTCGCCGACAACCGAGACCGTCATCCCGGCCATCGCCGCTGCCACGGTCTTCAGCCGAGCCAACCATGGCAGCAGCAACCCCAGCCGTGGCAACAGCCGCCGCAGCAGGCCGGCCAGTGGCAACAGCCACAGCAATATCCGCAACAGGCTGGGCAATACCCGCCAGCGCAGCCGGGATATCCGCCGCAACAGGGTTATCCCCAGCAGCCCGGTTATCCCGCTCAGCCCGGTTATCCGGCCCAGCCCGGGTATCCGCCACAGGGCTATCCACAGCAGGGTTATCCGGGCTACGCCCCGGCTGGCTATTACCAACAGCAGGGAACGGGCTACGGCACGGTAGCCCTCGTCGCGCTCGCCGGCCTGCTGCTGGCGGTGTTCGGCTTCGTCGACATTGGTGGTGGCGTGTGGCTCCTGGGCCAGGGCCGCGAGCTAGCCCAGTTCGTCGAGCGGACCTCGATCAACCTGTTCGGCACCACGCTCGACCGGCCCACGATGCGTGCGATTCTCAGCCCGCTGCCCGGCGTCCTGATCGTGCTTGGGCTCATAGAGGTGCTGGCCGGCCTGTTCATCGTGGCCCACAAGGGCTGGGCGCGGGCGATCGGGATCCTCCTCGCCGCAATCGGCCTGGTGGTCGGCGTGGCCAGCATCAGCTTCTCGCTGGCGTTGGCCCCGGGCTTTTCAGTGCAGCTGATCGGCTCGATCATCGTGCTGATCGGCTACGCCTTCATTCTGCTGATGCTGTTCGCCGGAGGCAGGCACTTCCACCGCCGAAACCCGCAGGGCTAGCCTCGCTAGGACCTCGTCTTCTCGGCGGTCGGCTTGCGCGGGGCGCGCTCCAGCTGACCTGACTTGTCCGGAAACGCGTAGCCGGCCCACGGGTCGTAGTCGACCTCGAGAGGCTCCTGTTCGGGGCGGATTTCCGCGGGCACGTGCTGCAGGTTCACGCGAATTCGCGTCCACGTAGTGGAGCGGCCGCGCATCGAATCGGTCAGCACGTCCGCCGGCTGAAGGTGTGGCACAACGTCCGGGTGCCTCTCCTTCCAGCGTTCGAGACCGGCCAGCGCCTCGTCCTTCTTGGCGGCGCGCGCGATCTCGACCACGGGTATCGATGACCTGCGCCTGCCCGTAGGCGTGGGCTTCGATCCCTCCCCCGCCGCTTGCGCCGCCGCTTTCTCGGCGGCCAGGCGTTCGAAGCGGCGCTCCATCGCGGCGCGCGACTTCTCGCGTTCGGCTTCAGCCTCGGGCGTGTTGTAGTCCTCGTCGGCACGCTTTTGCTTCGAGGGCTGGACGCGCGGCGGCTCACCTTCCTGCTTTCGATAGTTGGGCGGCCACGGCGCGTCACCCAGCCCCTGGCGTCTCGTCGCGTGCCGAGAGGTCGAGAAGCGCCTCCAGCGATCCAACTTGTTCGTCGATCCCCTCGTGGCGGTCGCCACCTTCGGCCGCGTAGATGTCCGGCACGGTCGCCAGCGTGTAGTCCTCGGCAATCACGTCGGCGACCTGGTCCCAGCGCAGCGGCATCGAGACTCGCGCGTCGGGCAGCGGCCGAACGGAGTATGCGGACGCGACCGTTCGGTCCTTGGCGTTCTGGTTGTAGTCGAGGAAGACGCCGTGGCGTTCTTCCTTCCACCACTTGCTGGTGGCGATCTTCGGCGCGCGCCGCTCCACCTCCCGAGCCAGCGCGAGTGCGGCGCGCCGCACCTCTCCGTAGTTCCAGCGGCGTTCGATGCGCACGTTGACGTGGATGCCGCGTGATCCGGACGTCTTGGGCCAGCCGACGAGTCCGTGATCGCGCAGAACCTCGTTGGCCACGAGGGCGACCTGCCGGACGTCGTCCCACGCCACACCCGGCACTGGATCGAGGTCGACGCGCAGCTCGTCCGGATGGTCCAGGTCCTCGGCGCGAACGGGATGCGGGTTCAGGTCGAGGCAGCCCAGGTTCACGATCCAGATCAGCTGTGCCGTATTGCGCAGGACCACCTCGTCGGCTGTCCGCCCGGACGGGAACGACAGCTCGACCGTCTCGATCCAATCGGGCCGCGTCTCGGGCGCCCTCTTCTGGAAGAAAGGCTCGCCCTCGGCGCCATTGACGAAGCGCTTGAGGGCCATCGGTCGGCCGCCCGCCCCGCGTAGCGCGCCATCGGCGACCGCCAGGTAGTAGTTGACCATGTCGATCTTCGTGTAGCCGGTCTTCGGGAAGTAGACCTTCTCCGGATTGCTGACGGAGACGACCTGACCGCCGACATCCAGCTCGAGAGGCTTCTTGGCCATGTCAGCCGGCTGCGCGCTGGCGGTCCGCCTGAAGCTCGGCCCGCGCCCGGTCGACGTCTTTCCAGCCGATCACGTCGACCGTCTTGTCCTCGAGGAGCTTGTAAGTCTGGAAGAAGTGTTCGATCTCCACGAGCCGATGCGGCCTGATATCAGCCAGCTTCGATACATGGGCCTGGTGAGGGTCGCCCACGGCCACGCACAGGATCTTGAAGTCGCCGCCTTTCTCGTCGCTCATCTCCAGGCAGCCAACTGGCCGCGCGAAGACGTGGCATCCCGGGAACGTCGGCTCATCGATCAACAGGAGTGCGTCAGTAGGGTCGCCATCTTCGGACAGCGTGCCCGTGATGTAGCCGTAATCGAAGTTGTAGAAGACGGCTGAGCTGAGCACGCGGTCGAGGCGGAATACGCCGGCCTGCATGTCGTACTCGTACTTGTTGCGGCTCCCTCGAGGTATCTCCACGACGACCTCGACCACGTCCGGAAAATCGCGCTGGGCGGGCATCTGCTTGTCGGCCATGGTGCGAGTCTAGACTCCGATCGATGGACGTTGAGGACGCGATCCGGACGCTGCACGTCGTTCGAAAGTTCAGCGACGAGCCGGTCGCGGTCGAGGATCTGACAGCGATCCTGAACGCTGGACGGCGCGCCGGGTCCTCCAAGAACCTCCAGCGCTGGCACTTCATCGTCGTCCGCGACCGAGAGACGCTGACCCGGCTCGCCGAGGTTGGCCCCTTCGCCGGCCATCTGGCAGGTAGCGTCCTGGCAATCGCCCTGGTGACGCCGGATCCGGCAGGGGCAGACTCCCCGCTGTCGGTGATGTGGGATCTCGGCCGTGCCGCGGAGAACATGGTTCTGATGGCGTGGTCGCGTGGGCTCGGATCGGCCCCGGCGACCGTCTACGAGCAGGAGGCGTGCCGGTCGATCCTGGAGTATCCCGCCGATCGACACTGCGAGTACATCCTGAACATCGGTCATCCGGCGGCCAGCGAGACCCTTACGCGGCCGCTTCGGCAAGGTGGTCGAGTCGCGCTGTCAGAGATTGTGTTCGGCGAGCGGTGGGGCCAGCCGCTGTGATCTGCAATCAACTCAGCAAATGGGCATTTGCCGGTCTCGCGCTACCATCGGCGTAGCGCTAGAAATTGACTTCCTGAGGAGGAACTGCCGTGCGCGTTCTTAGGTTCTCCATCATGGTTGGCGCGGTTCTGGCATTCGCCGCTGCGTGCGGAGGCAGCACGTCTCCGACGGTCGGCCCTGCGGCAACGCCGGGCGCCCCTGCGTCCGTGGCAGCAGGTAGCGCCTGTACCGGCAGCGGCGGGACGCCGGTCGCCATCGCGAACAACGCCTTCAACCCGAGCGCCCTCACGGTCTCGGTGGGCACGGTCGTCACGTGGACCAACACGGACTCGACTACCCACACCGTGACCTTCGATTCCGGTCCCGATTGCGGCCACGTTGCCCAGGGCGCAACGGTTTCGAACACATTTAGCGGCGCGGGAACGTTCGCGTATCACTGCACGATCCACCCGTTCATGAAGGGCACCGTCCTCGTCCAGTAGCTCACTTCGACGGGGGGCCTGCGGCCCGGATGTGCGCGACGTAGGTCGGCATCCTTCTTAGGCGGGTCGCTGCTTAGGCGGGTCGCCGACCGTGGCGTGCGATGACGCTTTTCGTGGGCACATCAGGCTGGCAATATCGCCACTGGCGCGAGACCTTCTATCCGCGCGGCGTCGCTCAGTCGAAGTGGCTGGAGTTTTACGCGGACCGTTTCGACACTGTCGAGTCCAACGCCGCCTTCTACCGGCTCCCTGAAGCTGAGACTTTCGCTGCCTGGGCCGAGCGGACCCCGCCCGGCTTTGTCATGACGGTGAAGGCAAGCCGCTATCTGACACACATCCTGCGACTAACGGAGCCGGAGGAGCCGGTGCAGCGGCTGGTTGTCCGAGCCCGCGAGCTGGGCGACAAGCTCGGGCCGATCCTTCTGCAGCTGCCGCCCACGCTCACGCTGGAACTGGATCGACTGCGGCGCACGCTGGACGCATTTCCGGCTGGTTTCCGGGTCGCCGTCGAGTTCAGGCATAAATCGTGGTTCGTCGACGAGGTCCAGCGCGAGCTGCAAGTGCGCGGAGTTGCACTCTGTCTTGCCGATCGAAGAGGACCGATCACCCCAATCTGGCGAACCGCTGACTGGACATACCTTCGATTCCACGTGGGCCGATCCACGCCTCGGCCCTGCTACGGCGAGGACGCCCTCACTTCGTGGGTCGACCGCCTCGTTGGTACGTGGACAGCCGATGAGGACGCATACGCGTACTTCAACAACGACCACCGCGCCTGCGCCCTGAGGGACGCGCTCGTCTTCGCTCATCTGGCGAGGCGCTCTGGGCTGCGGCCGACGAAAGTGCCGGATCGCACGGAGGTGCGCCTCGGCTAGCTCTGGCTTTCGAAACCCGGCGCCGGGAGTGGCGGGCAGCGCAGCGGCTTGTCCTCGCGGTAGCCGAGCAGGTAATCGGCCTGGATCAGCGTGTGCAGCTGACTCGTGCCCTCGTAGATGGTCGCGGCCTTGGAGTTGCGCAGGTAGCGCGCCACCGGGTACTCCTCCGAGTAGCCGTTGGCGCCGTGGATCTGGATCGCGTCGAGCGCGGACTTGACCGCGTGTTCCGTGGCGAACCACTTGGCCAGGCTCGTCTCGCGGGTGTTGCGCTCGCCGCGGTTCTTGAGCCACGCGACCTGGCGGCACAGCAGCCGTCCGGCCTCGATTCCCGCGCCCATGTTGGCGATCATCTGCTTGACCAGCTGGTGATGGCCGATCTCCTCGCCGAACGTCTTGCGCTCGTGGGCGTAGCGGAGGCTGGCATCCAGGCACGCCTGAGCGAGGCCCACCGCGCCGGACGCGACCGTGTAGCGACCCTGGTCGATGGCGCTCATGGCGATCGTGAAGCCCTCGCCCTCTTCGCCGACCCTGTTCTCGGCAGGGACGCGCACGTTGTCCATGTAGATCTCGCCGGTATTGCCGGCATGAATGCCGAGCTTCGTGTCGATGCTCCGCGTCGACAGTCCGGGCATGCCCCGCTCCACGATGAACGCGGTGATCCCCTTGTGCTTCTTGGCGCGATCAACCGACGCGAACACCAGGAAGTGGTCGGCGATGTCCGCCAGGCTGATCCACACCTTCTGTCCGTTGAGGACGTATGCGTCACCGTCGCGCCGCGCCGTGGTCGCGAGGTTCGCGGCGTCCGTGCCGACGCCCGGCTCCGTCAGGCCAAAAGTCGCGAGCTTCTCCCCCTTGGCCTGCGGCACCAGGTAGCGCTGCTTCTGATCCTCGCTGCCCCATTGGAGCAGCGTCAGCGAGTTGAGTCCGACGTGGACGCTCATCGCCACGCGAAACGCAGTGTCCGCGCGCTCGAGCTCCTCACACAGGATGCCGAAGCTGACGTAGTCGAGGCCGCTGCCGCCGTACTCGGCTGGGATCGGCGCGCCCAGGAAGCCGAGCTCGCCCATCCGCGCGAACGCCTCGCGATGGACCTCGTGCTTCGAGTCCCACTCGCGGATATTTGGCTCGATCTCCTGCTCGGCGAAGTCGCGAACGGTGGATTGGACGAGGCGGTTCTCGTCAGTCAGCGATAAGTCGATCGGCACCCGCAGCATTGTCGCGTCCCCAAAGGCACAGTGGAGCGACGGACGCCTCAGTTTTCGGACGATACCCAGGTCATCGCGATGTTCGCCGGAAGCTTGAGCTTGGTCAGCTCCGTGCCGTCGAGGTTTACGGTCCACGTCCCGTCGGCGTCGCTCCAATAGACCTTGCTTCCGTCAGGAGTAAACGTAGGCGGAGTTGCGATGGTCCACGAGCTCTCTACCGCCATCGGCGTCACGGCGATATTCCTCTTGTTGCTGCCATCGGGGTCCACCACAACTATCGGAGTGTTGACGAGACCCGCGCCTGACGCAGCCTCTCCCACGGCCTGGCAGTCCAGGAACACGAGCTGGTCTGCATCCGAGGACCAGGAAATGGATCCGGGGCAAGGGTTGTGGCCCAGCCTCTGGCGGTTAGAGCCGTCAAGTTGCGCGACCTCCACTCCATCTCCGTTATCGAACGCGACGTGGGTCATGTCAGGGGAAAGGCTCCCCGCGGTGATTGCGTTGCCCAGCCACAGATACTCGCCTGCCTGAATGACTTGTGTCGATCCACCGTCGGCGGACGCGACGAGCAGTTCGAACGTCGCGTCGCAGGGAAGCGCACGAACATCGCACAGGAAGGCGCGGCTGACGAGCACTGACTTGCCATCAGCTGTCCAGCTCACGACGGACACGGATTCATACTGGTTTTCGCCGAGGTCCAGTGACGGGCCGACGATCGTCCGCGGCGTTTGAGTTTCGAAGTCGTAGACACCTACGTTTCGCGCCTGCCCAATACTGAGGGGGCTGGCCGTGAGGCCGCACTGCTGTGGTCCGACAATCGAGTACGCGAGCTTGGTGGCAACCGGCGACCATGACACTTGGCTCGTCGGAAATTCCTCCATCTCTCCGCTCCCCAGGTCGATCACGGCGTAACCGCAGCCGTCGTTAGCGGCCTACCGCCGCCAACGAGCCGTCGGCTGAAATGAGAGGCCTGGTAAGTAGGTGTCTCGGGCGACCTCAAGTCGTGTTACGAGCACAGGCGATCCCGGCCGTGTCCGCTCGACTGGTGTAAACCCAACCGTGCGTCGGGCCCTCGCCGGTTGCCTGGTCGATGCACTCCTGATCATCACCGCATTCCCACCAATTAACAGGCGGGGGTGGACCACCGAGCTCCTGCATCGACGTGTAGATGATCGTATCCGCACTCGGCCGCAACGTCGGGGACGGCAGAAGGGTCAGCTGCGGAGACTGGGTAATGAGCACCGCCGGCAATGTAGGCACGGGCTGTGGGAGCTGTCGATCGTCGAGCAAACGCGCCCCAACCGCGGCTGAAACAGCGAGAAGGGCGGTCACCAACAGCAACGCGAATAGGACGCGCGTCATCCTTAACGAAGGCGAGCCCACGGCAACGACAGATGCGCTTCGCATCACTGGGACGCTCAGCATGGCCCTCCAGGCAGGTTGCGGTCGCGTTCTGGACGTGACTGCGAGCGTGCCCGCGACCAGCGTGTCGGGCGGGTCAAGAGGTGCCTCCGCATCGAACCACGAGGCGAGCATGGAATCAAATGCCAACTTGCTGGGTCATGAGACCGGTTCCCCCGCTACGAGCGGCTCGCGTGCGTCGGCTTCGAGTGCCGCGCGCATTGCTTGTGTCGCGCGATGCAGCCTCGACTTAACTGTCCCAGGCGGGATCCCGAGGATGCCGGCCACCTCCGTCTGTGACAGTCCGAGGTAGTGGTGCAGGACCAGGATGGCGCGCTGCTCAGTCGAGAGCCGAACGAAGCCGCGTTCGAGCTGATCTCGGTTAGCGAAGGCGCCACTGGCATCCGACCCCGCGTGTTGGCCGTCTTCGAGGTCCAGGGCGACGACCGTGACGCGGCGGTCGCGACGGCCGATTCGGTAGCACTCACGGACGACCAACCGGTGAAGCCAGGCGTCCCATGCATCTGGCTCCCGGAGGGCTCGGATGCCGCGCCAAGCAGCGATCAATGCCTCCTGGACCGCGTCCTCAGCACGGTCACGATCGCGCAGGATCAGGACAGCCGTCGCGAACAAACGCTGTGCTGGCTTGTTGCGCAAGCACGCTGAAAGCGTGGTGGTCGCCCCCTCTGGCCGACTCGACGAGCTCTCTTTGCATTCCTCGCCATTCCTGTGGCGCGGCCGATCTGGTCGGCGCTCACAGGTTAGAGGGCGCGGTGGGGAGGAATCGTTCCGTTTTAGTTGGAAAAGGCCGCTCTAACGGACTGTTACAGGCACCTGCTGAACGAGGTTGTTGCCGAGGCCCTGGTAGTTCCACGGCTCTTCGGTTGGCTGCACGTCGCCCCGTGAGTCGGTCGCGCGGCAGGACACCACGTGCTCGCCCGGCTGGGCGTCCCAGTCGAACGTCCACGGTCGCCACGCGAAATCGCCCACCGGCGCGCCAAGGCTGGCGTCGGCCCACTCTCCGTCGATAGCGACCTCGACGCGGTCGATCGAGCCTGAGCCTGACCACGCTCGCCCGAACAAAGCGACACGGCCCGCCTCGACGATGCGATGGCGGCTGAAGAAGTCGGGGATGCCCGGCGGAACCATGAGCGCGCGCGGCCTTATCCGCGTGACCGCCTCCCCTTCCTCGTCCGCGCTGTTCGTGAAGTGGTAGGCCGGCGTCTGCTGGTAGCCGCGGAACGGCTCAGTAACGGCCTCGATCGAAGTCAGCCACTTCACGCTGGTCATGCCGTACCAGCCGGGAACCATCAAGCGCAGCGGCAATCCGTGCTGTGGCTCCAGCGGATGGCCGTTCATCAGGTAGACGAGCATGACCTCGGGCCGCTTCACCTCGTCGAGGGTCAGGCTGCGCTGGTAGTCCTGCTCAACATCGCCCTGGATGCCCCGGTCCGCGCCGGTGAACACGAACTCGACAACGTCGTCGTGAATGCCGGCCCGTTCGAGCAGCGGCCAGAGCGACGTGCCGGTCCACTCAGCGGTGCCGATCGCTTCGGTCAGCCAGGGCTGGCTGATGGGCCGCGGATGGAGCCGCGCCCGGCCGTTGCCGGCACATTCCATGGTCACTCGCTCAGCGCGCTGGGGCAACGCGAGCAGGTCCGCGTACTCGAGCTCTAAAGCGTTGTCGACCGCGCCACCGATCCTCAGCCGCCAGTCCACGACATCCATCGCCGGGATGTCGAAATGGATGAGCAGGTAGTGCAGCCCAGTCGGCGTCAGGTCGTAGCGCAACGCCTCGAGAGGCATGCCGCGGTTGCGCGTGGCCAGCTGCAGCTCCTCGAAGCTCAGCGGGCCGTCAGTCGGGACCCCGGGCGCAACGTATGTCTCAACCATCAGGGAGCGAATCGTAACCGCCGGGAAAATGCCGGGAAATGAATGAACCGCCGGTTGTGCCGGCGGTTCGGATGACTGGGAACATTCCTCGGGGGGCGCGCCCCTGCCCCCCGATTGTTAAAAAGCTATCTGTTGCGTGCCAGGAACTGCATCACGTCCTCGAGACGGAAACGACGATCGCCCCGCTTGCAGACGCGGTAGAAGGGCAGTTCCCCACGATCGCCAAGGCGCTTGACCGTGTTGACGTGCAGATGCAGCAGATTTGCTACCTCGCTCGCCGTCAACATCGGGCCCAGCTCGTGGACTCCCATCGAAGCCATTCAGTAGTCCTCTCAGGTGGATAAGTGCAATCAATGAGATCTGTTGTGCGGTGATGAGTCGAATGCTGGCTTCCGGGTTGGACACTGAGAAGCCGTACTTTGGGGATGACCTCCCGGTACGAAGCGTGTTGCGGGCTCGCAACGTCAGCCACCTGCACCGGACCGCACAAGTTCCGAAACGTGCGGCTAACCACGTTGTCTTATGGTCCGTAACGGTGAGTGAGCCGCTCGAAACGTGACGCCGGACCGCGCCCGTGGCTGAAATACGTGGCTGAAACGCGCCTGACCTCGGTCTCCGTTCAGGGCCTGCGTGGTCTGCCAGGAGTCGAGGTTTCGCTGCAGCCGATCACTGCGCTCATCGGCCCACGCGGCGTTGGCAAGTCGCGCCTGCTGGCAGCAATTGCGTGGCTGCTGACCGGCTCGCCGGACCTCAGCGGCGATTCGTTCGGCGGCGAGCCGGCCATCGTGCGTGCGAGTGGCCTCAAGGTGCGGGCAACGCTCGAAACGCCACACGGACAGCGGGCGATCGAGCGCGGGCCGGGCGGATCCGCCCCTGCAGACGCTCCGCCGGCGACCTTCCTGGTCGCCCGAGATCGATTTCCGCTGCTGCCCGAGGACGCGCCCGTTGGCTGGAGCGATGCCGCCCAGGCCGAGGAGATGATCGAGTCGATCGCCGAGCGCAGGCTGGCCGGCGTCGCGGGCGAGGTGCTGATCATCGAGGAGCCCGAGCTGATGCTCACGCCGCACCAGCAACGCCACCTCTATGCGCTCCTCCGCCGGTACGCAGAGAACAACCAGGTCATCTACTCGACGCGCTCCCCTGCCCTGCTCGACGCGGTTCACTACAACGAGATCGTCAGGCTGGATCGCACATCGGCCGGTCTGAGCGTACTGCGGGCGCCGGCAGGAGCTGCTGACCGAGGAGCAGCGCGTGCGCATCGAGGCTGAGTTCGACCACGAGCGCAACGAGATGTTCTTTGCCACGGCCGTCGTGCTCGTCGAGGGCCAGACCGAGCGGCTCGCTTTTCCGTGGCTCTTCAAGCGGCTGGGCCACGATCCCGACGCGCTGGGCATTTCAATCGTCGAGGTCGGCGGCAAGGGCAACATCATCTTCGTCGCGAGAGTGCTGGCCGAACTGCGCATCCCGCACTTGATCGTTTTCGATTCGGACCGCGGCCGGCCCGGCGAGCACGAGAATGAGCTGATCCGCAGGCAGGTGGCTCCGGCGCCGGTGATCGAGCTGGATCCCGATTTCGAGGGCGTCGCAGGGATCAAGAGCCACGAGGACAAGGTCTACAACGCCTGGCGCCTCTTCTCGACCATGGACGCGGCCGGGGTTCCGCCCGTTTTCCGAGAGATAGTCGAGACGGCTTCCCGCCTCGCGTCCGGAGACGGCGTTTAGGCGACCTCGCGCCTGATCGTCAGCGAGGCCGCGACCGCCAGGAAGATGGCGAGGCCGGCCAACACGGAGATGTCGAGAATGACCGTCGGATCCGACAGGCCCGATCCCTTGATCAGCACTTCGCGTAGCCCTTCGATCCCGTATGTCATCGGCAGTACGCGGGCGATCGGCTCCAGGATTCCGGGCAGGGATTCGACCGGCCAGATGATCCCCGACAGGAGCGCCTGGGGGACGATCACCAGCGGGATGAACTGCAGGATCTGGAACTCGGTCCGAGCGAACGTCGACAGGAAGATGCCCAGGTTCACCGCGCACAGAGCCAGCAGCAGGGTGATCACGAACGCCAGGAGCGGCGAGCCGGCGATCGGCACGCCGAGGCCGAGGTTGATGTCGGGCAGCGGATCGGGCAGGTCGATGTGGATGCTACCGAGCAGGAAGAGGAGCACCAGGGCGACCTGGAGCGTGGCGAAGATCGTGAAGCCGAAGCTGTAGCCAACCACGATCTCCAACCGGCGGACAGGAGTCGCGAGCAGGCGTTCGAGCGTCCCGCCGATGCGCTCGCGCAGGAAGCTGATGCCGGTCAGGATGAAGACGAGGAAGAAGACGACGAAGCCCACGAGAGCGGGCGAGAACGTGTTGAAGAAGTCCTGGCTGCCGGTGCCGTAGATCGTTTCGCACGGAAATGGTCGGGCCGGCCGGGTTGACGGAGGTGATCACCTGGCGCAGCTGGCCGATCGCTGCGCTGTCCTGGCCGGTGCTCACGCCGGGGGTGATGATCGTGACCTGTGGGCTGTCTGTTGACGAGGGCGACCTCGAGACAGATATCGATCCGGCTGTCAACCAGAGCCTGACGACAGGCTTCGTCGGTCGTGATGTCGGGCACGAAAACCATGCCGGCCGCCGTCAGTGCATCCTGTATCTGCTGCCGCCCGGCATCGCCCTGCGGCCCGGCGGGCGTCACTACGGCGATCGTCGTCGCAGGTGGTGACTGGTCGCGAATAACCCAGCCGAGCAGGCCCATGATCACGATGGGTGCGACGAAGACAAGGGCCAGTGTTCGTTCGTCGCGGCGGAAGAAATCCGCGATACGGCGGCTGATCGCGAGCGTCCGGCGCAGGTTCACTTCTCGGCCTCGTCGCCGCCCAGGCGGAGAAACGCATCTTCGATGTCCTGCGTGCCGGCCTTGGCGCGAATCTCGGCGCCGGAACCCCGGGCGAGCACCTTGCCGTGGAGCATCAGCAGCAGCTCGTCACAGCGATCGGCCTCGTCCATGACGTGGCTGCTGACCACGAGAGTCGCCCCTTCCGACGCCAGCTTTCGGAAGTAGGTCCAGAACTGGACGCGGAGAGCGGGATCGATGCCAACCGTTGGCTCGTCGAGGAAGAGCACGGACGGCTTATGGACCAGCGCGCAGGCCAGCGACAGCCGGCGCCGCATGCCGCCCGACAGGTTGAGCGCCGGCGTGTTGCGCCGCGAAGTGAGCTCGACGACGTCGAGCACCTCTTCCATCGCGGCCTTGTCGCGCTGACCGGAGAGCGCGGCGAAGAACCGCAGGTTCTCCCAAACCGACAGCTCGACGTAGATGCCGTCGGCCTGTGTCATGTAACCGATGTGGGCCAGGTTCTCGCGGTCGGGCATCCTGACGCCGAGCACACGCGCCTCGCCCGAGGTCGGCTTGGCCAGGCCAACCAGACAGCGAATGAGCGTGGTCTTGCCCGATCCGTTGGGTCCCAGCAGGCCGTAGATGCGACCCGGAGCGAGCTCCAGGTCCAGAGCGTCGACCGCGACCAGGTCGCCGAACTTCTTGGTCAGCGTTCGCGCCTCAATGGCCGGAGAGGTCGTGGCCTGGGGCGCGAGTCGGGGCTGGGCTGGTCATCGGGCGTTTTCGGCTTCTGCGGTCGTGGCTGGGTCGAGTCCGGCGACGATCACGGTCATGAGGTCGCCGACGGCTTCCTGCGGCGTCATCGGAAACTCCGTGAAATGCTCGAGGACGGGGCGCGACAGCAGGTGAAAGAAGACCGGCCCGATGAACGCCTGGAGCGCGATCAGCGGATGCATCCTGCCGCATTCGCCCGATGTTCATCTGGTTGGTCATGTACTCGGCCAGGACGCCAAGCGTGGCGTTGAACGCGGGCCGCACGCCTGCGAGCGCCGCCTCGGATCCAGCAGTGAGCTCGAGGAACATTGCCCGCATGAGGCCGAGGCGCTCCCCGGCCACGCCGACGATCGCCTTCGCGGCCAGTGGCAGGACGACCGCCGGCGGCTCATCGCGATGTCTGAGAACGACGTCGCGAACGGCTTCGAGGGGCGAATAGGCCTCGATCAGCCCGTCCATCAGTGCCGCCTTGCCGGGAAAGATCCTGTAGAGCGTGCCGCGCGAGACGTCGGCGGCCCGAGCGAGGTCGTCCATGGAGAGGTCAGACAGGGATGTTCGGATGAGCATCTCCTGGGCAGCGACGAGGATCCTCGTACGTGCCGGCGGCCGCGGTTCGTGCGAGATGGTGCTGAGGAGCGCGTCGCGCGACCGGAAGTGGCGGTAGAAGGTCGCGCGCGAGACGCCTGCACGCCGCACGACCAGCTCGATGGACGCATCAGGGTCCGTGGCCAGGATGTCCCTTGCCGCGTTCACCACCTGGCGTCGAATGGTTGGATCCGCTGAGACAGGAGCCATGGCGCGAAACTAGATGTGACGTACTGTCCAGTCAAGTCTCACGATGTCGCGAAATGATGTCGCGCAACGCGATCTCAGCGTGAATGGCGCTTTCGCGCACAGGGCTTGAGGGTCACAGCCGCTAGCACTCTCGGACCATTGCTGCCTTGCCAGCCAAGGGACAATGTATTTCGTAGCCAAGGCACGTCAGATGCGCCCCAGCGATCTCGTGCCAAGGATGTTCCGGTTGGAGGGACCAGGATGCATTCGGCACGTGCCTTCGTTTTCCGTTTCGCGTTATTCGCACTTCTCGGCGCTCTGATTCTTTCGGTTATCGCGCCAGTCGCCGCAGCCGCCCAGCAGACCGAGTACGACAAGGTCTTCGCCACGGCCCAGGCCCAGCTCGGCGACAAATGGGAGTACCGCGCCCGCGGCCCAAATCGTTTCGACTGTTCCGGACTCATGTTCTACGCATTCGACCAGAACGGGCTGAAGCTCAAGATCGGCGGCTACCGCAGCGTCGGTGGCTACTACCGCTGGTTCAAGGAGCAGGGCAAGGTCAGCAAGACCGATCCGCAGCTCGGTGACCTCGTCGTGTGGGGCGACAACCAGCACATCGGCATGTACATCGGCAACGGCATGGCGATCAGCACGCTGACGACGCGTCACGGCGTGACGATCCACCCCGTTCACGGCTACCTGGGTGTCCGCTTCAAGGCCTACCTGCACGTGGACATCACCCGCCCCTAGCCCGCCGCCCCGAGAGCCTGAAGCCGCCCGGTTCCTGACAAATCGCACGTATTCGCGACTCCGCTGCTACGTGTCAGGAAACCTGGGGCGGGCTGGATCCACGTCGTCATTGGTCGTGATGGCGTAGCGTTTGCCGGTGAGCCGTGAAGCCGAGGACCTGAACCGGCGCCTGCTCCGGGCCCGCGACGCCATGGACCGCGCGTATGCCGAGCCGCTCGACGTTCGGGCCGTTGCGGCCGTCGCACATGTCTCCGAAGCGCACTTCATCCGCACGTTTCGAACCGTCTTCGGCGAGACGCCGCACCACTACCTGCAGCGGCGACGGGTCGAACGCTCGATGTTCCTGCTGCGCGAGACGGATCGCAGCGTGACCGACATCTGCCTCGACGTCGGATTCAGCAGTCTCGGTACGTTCAGCCGAACGTTCCGGGAGATCGTCGGCGAGACACCCTCGCAGTACCGCCTCGGCCACGACCCGATGTTTGCGCCCAACTGCGTCCAGATGATGGCGATGCGGCCGCTGGGGGCTGCGAGCGCGGCGTCAACCGAGAGCAAGGCGCAGCGCACCCGGCAATTGAGCAGTTTTGGAGAAGCCTCGGACGTGGCCGTTGCCTAGCATCGGCTCTCATCAACCGAATCGACTCAAAGGGAGCCTGAAATGATCACCAAGCTCAATGTCGCCTCCATCTACGTCCTCGACAAGGAGGAGGCGCTCGACTTCTATGTCAACAAGCTCGGACTGGAAAAGGGCAACGACGTCAAGCAGGGCGACTATCGCTGGCTGACGATCCGAGTGCCGGGTGATCCAGGTACCGAGGTGTCACTGGAGCAGCCAGGCCCGCCGCTGCACGACGAAGCCACGGCAGCGCAGCTGCGCGAGCTCATCACCAAGGGAGCGCTGGGCGGCCTGGTGTTCAATTCCGACGATGCTTTCGGTCTGTACGAGACGCTCAAGGAGCGTGGTGTGACCGATTTCACGCAGGAGCCCACCGAGCACTTCTACGGCACGGACATGGGCCTGCGTGATCCGTTCGGTAACCCGATCCGGATCCTCCAGCAGGGCAAGGCCAAGCAAAAGGCGACTGCCTGACCTTCACCTCGCCACCGCGCGATTGACCGCAAGGAGACAAGAAATGGCTGCCACGAAGACCACCGCTAAACCCAGCAAGACCGCCAACGTCTGGACGGACGAAGAGCGGGCCGCCATGAAGGAGAGCGCCCGAGAGCGCAAGGCGGCCTCAGAAGCTGGAACCCCGAGGAGCGCGGGCGAGGGCGAGCGCGAAATCCAGGCGAAGATCGCCGAGATGTCGGACGCCGAGCGCGTCATGGCCGAGCGGATCCACGACATCGTCCTGAAACCGTGCCCGACCTCATGCCAAAGACCTACTACGGCATGCCGGCGTATGCCACGCCCGCAAGGACGGCAAGATGATCTGCTTCTTCCAGCCGGCCTCGAAGTTCAAGGTGCGCTACTCGACCTTCGGCTTCCAGCCAGACGGAAAGATCGACGACGGCAACATGTGGCCGATCGCCTGGGCGTTGACAAAGCTGACTGCCGCCGACGAGAAGAAGATCGCCGCGCTCGTGAAGAAGGCCGTTGAGTAGCGATCAAGTTGAGTAGCGATCAATCCGTCTGGGGCTCGATCGAGGTCCGGGGCGCACGCGAGAACAACCTCAAGAACATCAGCCTCGATATCCCCAAGCGCCGCCTGACCGTGTTCAGCGGCGTTTCGGGTTCTGGCAAGAGCTCGCTGGTCTTCGGCACGATCGCCGCCGAGTCGCAGCGGCTCATCAACGAGACCTACAGCGCGTTCGTGCAGGGCTTCATGCCTACGCTGGCTCGGCCGGACGTCGACTCGCTCGAAGGGCTGACGACCGCGATCATCCTCGACCAGGAGCGGATGGGCGCCAACGTGCGCTCGACGGTCGGCACCGTGACCGACGCCAACGCGCTGCTGCGCATCCTCTTCAGCCGGCGCGGCGAGCCACACATCGGCGGGCCGCAGGCCTTCTCGTTCAACATCCCGTCGGTTCGCGGCGGTGGAGCAATAACCATCGAGCGCGGGGCAGGCAAGGTCGAGAGCCGCAGCTTCAGCGTCGCCGGCGGCATGTGCCCGCGCTGTGAGGGCATGGGCAGCGTGACGGACATCGACGTGACCCAGCTCTACGACGAGAGCAAGTCACTCGCCGACGGGGCGATCACCATCCCTGGCTTCACCGCAGACGGCTGGTCGACGCGGATGTACAGCGAATTCGGCTTCTTCGACGCGGACAAGCCGATCCGCGACTTCACCAAGAAAGAGCTGGACGACTTCCTCCGCAAGGAGCCGACCAAGGTTCAGGATCAACGGCATCAACCTCACCTACGAGGGCCTGATCCCGAAGATCCAGAAATCGATGCTGTCCAAGGATGTCGACGCGCTTCAACCGCACATCCGGGCGTTCGTCGACCGGGCCGTCACCTTCACGACCTGCCCCGACTGTGGCGGCACTCGCCTCAACGAGGCGGCGCGATCGTCGAAGATCAAGGGGATCAGCATGGCCGATGCATGCACCATGCAGATCAGCGACCTCGCCGAGTGGGTCCGCGGGCTGAACGAGCCCTCCATCGCGCCGCTGATCGCCGACCTCGGGGCCAGCCTGGACGGATTCGTCGAGATCGGATTGGGCTACCTGAGCCTCGACCGGCCGTCCGGGCACTCTCTCGGGCGGCGAGGCGCAGCGCACGAGGATGATTCGGCATCTCGGGTCGTCGCTGACCGATGTCACCTACGTCTTCGACGAGCCGACCATCGGCCTGCACGCGCACGACGTCCAGAAGGTGAACTCGCTGCTCCAGCGACTTCGCGACAAGGGCAACACTGTCCTCGTTGTCGAGCACGATCCAGAGGTCATCAGGATCGCCGACCACGTCGTCGACATGGGCCCAGGAGCGGGGTCGCACGGCGGCAGCGTCGACTTCGAAGGCACCGTCGACGGCCTGATCGGGTCCGGGACTGCCACCGGCCGCTACCTCGACGTCCAGCAGGAGCTGAAGGCAGAGACGCGCACGCCGCGCGGTTCGATCCCGATTCGGAATGCCAGCCTGAACAACCTCAGGGATGTCTCCGTCGACGTGCCGCTCGGCGTCCTGGTCGCGGTCACGGGCGTCGCCGGCTCCGGCAAGAGCTCGCTGATCCACGGCTGCATGCCTCGGACGAACCCATCGGTGACGGTGATCGACCAGTCCGTCCATCCGCGGATCCCGGCGGTCGAACCCGGCGACCTACACGGGCATCCTCGACCCGATTCGCGCGGCCTTCGCCAAGGCGAATGGCGTCAAGCCGGCCCTGTTCAGCGCCAACTCGGAGGGTGCCTGCCCGGGCTGCAACGGTCTCGGCATGGTCTACACGAGCCTCGGGTTCATGGCCGAGGTCGCCAGCGTGTGCGAGGTGTGCGAAGGCCGTCGCTACATCGACGAAGTTCTCGAGTACAGGCTGCGCGGCAAGAACATCGTCGAGGTCCTGGCAGATGCCGGTCGAGGAGGCGCGCGACTTCTTCACCGAAAAGCCGGTCCGAGCAGATGCTCGAGCGTCTGGCGGACGTCGGCCTCGGCTACATCTCACTCGGACAGACGCTCGACTCGCTGTCCGGTGGCGAGCGCCAGCGCCTGAAGCTGGCGATCGAGATGTCCACCGACACCGATGTCTACGTCCTCGACGAGCCGACGACCGGCCTCCACATGCAGGACGTCGACAACCTGATCGGTCTGCTGGATCGGCTGGTCGACTCCGGACGGTCAGTCGTCGTCATCGAGCACAACCTCGACGTGATCGCGCGGGCGGACTGGGTCATCGACCTTGGTCCGGGGGCGGGCCACGACGGCGGCCGCGTCATCTTCGAGGGAACGCCCGCCGAGCTCATCACGAGCCAAGGATTCGCTCACCGGGCTGCATCTCAGCCGTCGCCTGGAGCCGGTCGCCGCGTACCGTCAGCTGCTGCGCTGGGCGGCCCTCAACCCAAAGGTGAACACGCCAACGATGACGCTGACGATCAGGGCAATCCCCAGCAGCACCAATCCGGGTGCGTCGCCCCACGCTCCGTTGACGATGGCGGCCACGGCGATCGCGGCGATGCCCAGCCCGACCGCAAGAGTGGCAACGTAGGGCACCACCCAATCTCTTTGCTGCGCTGCCCGAACGCCGATCACGAACACCCCGATGATGACGCGGCGAACAAGAACACGCTCAGCAGAAGCAGGAACACCGAGTCCGTCAGCAATGCCAGCGCGGCGACGGCCAGACCCGCGGCGAACACAGCGATCAAGGGACTTCATCGGACGACATTCTGGCAAGAATAGGCAGGGAGGTATCATGAGCGAGAGAGAACCACGGCCAAGGCGTTCCACGAGGCAGGCGGCGTGGAGGATTGGCGGGTCCTGTTCTGGGGCGCGTATGCCTATGAGGACTGAACCGACTCAGCTCCTTCCCCGAGGGCACGCCAGATCCCGTCGCCGACTGCATCGCCGAGGTGAGCCGATGCCGGTCTGGCACTTCCCCGCACGTGCGACGTGCGGCCACACGGCGTGACGGATCCGTACCTTTTCGCAGGACGACGGTGGGTTAAGCGAGCCTCGATATCCAGCTGGCGCGGCAGGATCTCGGACGTGGCCGGACGTCATGGTCGTCAAGCCCGACCCTTCCATTGCAGGTCGTGGGCATCGCCGTCGCGCAGGATCGCCGGCGCTGATGTACGACCGTTCTGGAGCTCAGCTCGCCCGGGGTACAAGCACCTTCGGCGAAGAGGATGCGATCGACCGGCAGCGACGTACCCGCACCTCTGGTTCAGAGCTCAACCCACCCAAGCCGGGCCGGGGCCGCGTCCACATCGACGTGAGGTGCTCGTCGTCCAGACCGGCAGGCTCGAGTTGATGCGGCACTCGCCGCGGGCGGACGGCTCGCCGACGATTCGGACGCGCCAAAGGGATGGACGCTCGCATCCCCTGAGAACCACGGAGTTGACATCGCAGCCTGGCCGGACTTCGAGGACGACGATGTCTGAGCCGAGCACTGCCTGACGACCCCAATGAGCGAGAAGAGAATCGACGGCTCGAGCCTTCCACGACGCCGGCGGTGTAGAAGACTGGCGGATCCTGTTCTCGGGCGCGCATGCCTATTACCGCATCGGATCCTTCGCTGAGGGCGCCAGATTCGTCGCCGCCATCGCCGAGATTGCCAGCGCCGTTGACCACTTCCCGGATGTGGACCTGCGGCCCGAGGGAGTTACTGTCCGGACCGCCTCCGGAGAGTACGGAGCCCTAAGCGAGCGTGATGTCGAGCTCGCCCGCCGGATCTCGGCCGAGGCTCGGTCGTTGCAGATCGAGCCAGACCCTTCTCAGGTTCAAGTAGTGGGCATCGCCGTCGCACAGGATGCGGGCAGCGACGTAGGTCCGTTCTGGGCCGCCGCCCTCGGGTACAGGAGCCTGGGGGCGAATGAGGACGTGATCGATCGGCACCGACGCAACCCGCACGTGTCGTTCCAGACACTCAAGAACCCAGGCCGGGCCGCGGTCGCTTGCACATAGACGTCAGCGTGCCGGCAGATCAGGCTGAGGCGCGCGTCGCGGCGGCACTCGCAGCGGGCGGACGGCTCGCCGACGATTCGCACGTGCCCAACTGGTGGACGCTCGCTTCACCCGAGAACCACGGCGTCGACATCGCGGCTTGGCCGGACTTCGACGACGACGAGGACTGACTGGCGTCCCCGGCAGGATTCGAACCTGCGACCCGCTGCTTAGAAGGCAGCCGCTCTAGTCCACTGAGCTACGGGGACTCGTTAGTCGCTCAGTTCACGCACGAAAGAGGCGACCTGACCGAATCGTACCTCCTGGCGTTCGGCGGCAGCCAGCTTCGCCGGTGGCTTAGACGGAGATCGGAGTCCTGCGCGCGCACTGTCTGGACGCTTAATCTCCCGGGATAATGTCGCGAAATAGGCCGGCGAAGGCTCGGCCCGCCCATCTTGTCCAGGGGCTTCGCGTGCGGTTTGATGCCGACGCTGTCGCCGGCGCGTCGGAGGGCCTGGCGAGCACAGGCCTGTTCCTACTCGGCGAGAAGCACCGGCAAACGCAGACCCCTCGCGCGATCTACACGCTGATGCGTCGCCTTGATATCCGAGGCCTCGCCCTCGAATGGGAATTCAGAGCTGCGCCCGCTGGTCGACGCCTTCCTTGCCGAGAGAGTCGACCCGAGCGTTGCGCTCAGCGAGGACGGCAGGATCACCGAAGGCCATTTCGCGCTCCTTGCCCGCCTGCACGATGAGCGCCGGCTCGAGCGCCTCGTCTTGATGGACGAAACGTCGCGGGACTGGACCGGCCACTGGACGGAAAGGGACGCCGGGATGGCGCGGAGGCTTCTCGGCGAGCGCGACCCTGCCGTTCCGACGCTCGTAGTGGCCGGGGGCTTCCACACAACCCTTGGCGACGACGATGAACTGACCATGGCGACTCTCGTGGACAGAAGCATTCCAGGCGTTCCAAATGGCGTTCTCGACTACGCCACCACGCCACGGCGCGAGGGCCGGTTCAGCCGCGATGGGACTGGCCGCTTCGTCCTCGCTTTGCCGAGCGAAAGCCCCTAAGCGCCCAATACCGCTTCCCCGTGGGAGAACTTGGCAGTGGCGCAAGCTGACGTCGTCCTCCCGCCCGGTCGAGCTTGCGCAAGGACCGTCGCCCAACCCAGCGGACTGATGCTTCGCGATCGGTGAGCCTCATACTCGGAGCGACGCGCCCGGGATCGTGAGCCAGCCACTCAGGGGTACTTTCGAGACTCTCCCACAGCCGACTTCGTTCGCCCGTGAGGTCTGCGCTCACCGTCTATTCGGCGATCGGCTCCCAAATGAGTTCGGACACATCGACGACGAGGTCTGAGGGCTGGCCCTCACGGGCACGTACCTCGCCGACACAAACACAGACAACGTCGTTCAGCCGTTGGTAGCGCTCATCATCGGAAAGATGGAAGACGGCACCTACGATCTGGCGGCGACCGACTGGGTAGGCACGCCCGTAGCCGTGCCACTCGAACATGATCGTCGCGCCGTCGTCAGTCTCGATCACCGCGCGGAAGTCAGGACGAAACGTTCCGTCATTCCGCCGCCGCGGATAGTTCGCACCACGGAAACGCCCGCTGACGCCTCCTTCACAGCGGCCTTCGGCCAGCGCGAAATGCTGCTCCCACTCCCCGCCGATACTGACCCCCCATTGCTCCGGATAGGCGAAGCGGATCCGATACAGAGCCTCCAGCCTCACTCGCACATTCTCGCAGCCTCAGCGGGACGGCCAACGCAACCGCCCTGGACCGTAGTCCAAGTATCACGGGCGCCGCCGGCGAAATCGTCGGGTGACATTTCGCAATGCTGGCCCAACCGAGCGATTAACTACGGGCTGTTCGCATGTCAGTCGCACGCTTAGAGCACGCCGCATTGAGCCAGACAGTTAGAAGGCAGCCGCTCTAGTCCACTGAGCTACGGGGACGAGTTAGCCGCTCAGTTTACGCACGAAGCTCAACGAAACCTCGCGGCGTTGTGGCTCTGGACTTTCGTATCGCCGTGGCTTATTGCCGTGGGCCCGCGCCGGTGACGCTGATTTGAGATTGCGGGGTCGGCTACCCGTGACTCGACACAACCACGACTGGTCCGATTAAGGCGTCGCCGACTCGCTCGGGCTCGCGTCGGGGCTTGCGTTCGCCTCGATGCGCGTGAGCCGGCTGGCGCCGAATCCCCAATCCCGCGTTGCTCCGTCACCACCAGGTTGTCGACAGCCTCGTCGACGTGGAGCGTGAGGCCGCCGCCGCCGAGAATCTCGCCAACGGGGACGTCAGCCCATTCCATCTCGATCTCGCTGCCGTTCATATGCCCGGCAGCGACATTCGAGAATCCTGGTTGGCCGGTCTGACCTGGACTCGATGTCAACCAGGTCGGTCCCGAACCACCACACGCAGTCACCGACCTGCCGGATGTAGTACACACCCCCGTCATCCGCATCCCAGGCGCCGGTCAGTTCCCCGACATCCTCAGGATCATCTGTGGCGCATCCGATAGCGGTGAGGTCGGTCGCGGTCGTTGGGCTGGCGTCAGCGTCAAGCGAATGGGCAGATGGCGATGATCCGACGGTGGCTGATGGGCTGGCGGCAACTCCCGCGCAGGCGACGAATATCAATGAAAGGCTGAGCATCGCGATCGCGATGGCCGCCGTCCGACGAAATGGGGTCACGGAAGGTTCCTCTAGGCCGGACAGCCACGCTGTCAGCGCGGCACCGCCAAAAAGGTTCCTGGGGGCCGGTGGAGCATACGCTTGTCCGGCGAGCGCCATTCCCCATGTTGCCTGACTTGCGATGTGATTCGGCAACACCCCATGGGGAGGCCTTGCAGGCCGACAAACGCGCGAGCTGGCGCGGTGCCTGCGGGAAATCGGCGCGGGCGAGTGCCCAAGCAGCATCCAACTGAGCAGTTAACTCATGCCCGCTCGCTCGCCCGCCCACGTTAGTTAGCACGCCGTACTGAGTCGAGCAGTTAGAAGGCAGCCGCTCTAGTCCACTGAGCTACGGGGACGTCGATTCAGTTTCGCAGCACGACGGGATCGGAGACGGCAAGAAAAGGCGGCACACGTCAGCGCCGCCTCTCGTGTAGTTTGTCGAGGCTCCTATTCGAACCTGATGGACTCCGACGTGGTGCGAACGTCGGCACGAGTCCGCGGCGTTCGTCGTGCTGAATTGGTCTCTTCCCAGATGAGCACCGGTGTGCCGTTCACATCGATGACGGTCATCTCGGCAATGATGTCCGTTGTTGGTACCGGCCGGCTCCGATTGGTCCGGAAGGTGACCAGGGCCGGCAGTCCGCCATTGCAGTCGGCGGGTCGGGCCCGGTGGGGTCAGTCATGACAAATGTCTTGCCGCTGTGCGCAGCCCCGTGTGGTGTCATCCGATCGGGCCCGCAGTCCAGCCAGGAATGTTGGTGTATCGCGGCGACCAGGCCCTCGACCGTCTTGAGTCGCTGGAGGTTCGGTTGTTCCTGCAGCTGGGATTGCAGGGATCCGCGTAGACGTTCTCCACGAGCAGGACGGTCACATAGGCCGGGTTCCGTCTGACCTCGCCTTCGAGGCGAGGTTGCCGTTCCCTCCTGGACTCCGGTTAGCTCCCACTCCGTTGCGAATGTGACATTGAACGGAACGGCGAATGGCGCCGCGACTCGGTAGGTCCCAGGTTGCTGAGCCTTGACTGAGTCGCGATTGCTCACGTCGGATGTGGTCAATGTGACTGGCGTCGCAGTCGGCACCGGCGTCGTGGTCGGCGACGGTGCCAGCGTTGGACTCGGTGCCACCGTCGCCGGCAAGGTCCCGCCCGGCCCGCCGATTTCCCGGTAGAAATCTGATTCCAGCCACGACCACGACGACGATGGCCGCGGCCGCAAGCGCCGAATTTGAAAATGTTGTTCATGATGTATGCCCTCCGCACCTGCCACCAGGGCCGGTGCTGTGGGGTCGTGTCGAGGCGGTCGAGAACGATGTCGAGGACTCGGTCCGCCGACTCGTACTCGTCCGTGCCAAGCCACGACCGGACGATGCGTGTCGTTTCACGATCGGAAGTCATGGGACTACCTCCCGCGCAGCTGCCGCCCGTGCATCGGCTCTAGGGCCGAGCGCAACGAACGCATCGCGTAATGAAGTCGTGAATAGACCGTCCCGACCGGGACACCGAGAATCTCGGCAACCCGGTCGAGCGGCAGGTCGAGGTAGTGGTGAAGAACCACCACTACTCGGTGATCCATCGAGAGGCGGCGAAAGCCACCCTCGAGTTGGTCTCGGTCAATGACGGATGTGAAACCGTCCGCCGCCAGCGGCTCGTCAGCCGACAGCAGACGAAGGTTGGGTGCCCAGCGACGTTGGTTTCGACCCTCGGCGTAGCAGGCGCGTACCAGGAGCCGATACGACCAGGCCTCGAAGCGAGCCGGGTCGCGTAGTTGCGGAAGGTCCTGCCAAATGCTCAGCAGCGCCTGCTGCGTCGCGTCTTCGGCGAGGTTGAGATCGCGCAGGATCCTGCGCGCCACGGCCAGGTACCGATCGGCCACCCCGGAGGCAAGGTCGGCAAACGCCCCCTTGTCTCCGCGCTGAGCTCGGATTACTAGATCGGTATCCACTGCCCCATCCGCTCGGGCGGCATCAACTTCGATTAGTGCCGCTCACACCGTATGGGGTTGCCGCCATGCGAAACCTTCAAAAGAGTTCGCTACGTCTCGAGTTGGATATCTCCAGCGTCTGCGCAGGGTGGCGAGCGACGTCGGATTGCCCTGCAAGCGCCGAGTGAAACTGACCCGACGCGGCTATTCCGGGAACCTGACCGCGAGCCGGTCCATCACCAGTTGTGCCACGGCCTGCGCACCCTCCTCGGGGTTCAAGGGCTGTCCCGGCATGGGCACCGGCACCCTTATGCGGACACCGAGGCCCGGCTGTACCGGGACCAGGAGGTGATAGATCGAGGACGGCTCGGTGAAGATGTTGTCTTCCGGCTCCGTCAGCGAGATTGCTCCTTCGTGAAAATCTGGTACGGGCACCGCGCCTGTCAGAGATGCCCAGTAGTCGTCAGGAATGCCGGTTAGCACATCCACGAGGATGAGGTGGTCCCCACCATCGCCACCATTCTTCCAGTGAATGGCATACGAACAAGACGATTCGCCGAGAGAGACGCTCAGGATGTCATCCAGTTCGGAGTTTGGTGCTGAGTAGTCATAAGCGAACTCGGCCTGCACCTCTTCGCCCGAGATGATCTCCTCACAGGGGATGGTCTGCGCGTCCACAAAGGCCTGTCCCGAAGGCGCGACGCTTGGCGAAGTGACGTTCTGGATCGGCGTCGCGGCTGCGGAGGTCGGCCCCACGATCTTTGCCAGGAGTTCCGCGATAGTCGGGCCGAGGTCTTCAGGGTCCAGGGGCCGGTTCGGCTCGTTGACGAGCAACAGGATGGCAACGCCTCGGTCCCAAGCGATTAGATAGACCTTGTTTTGATGTTCAGGACAGGTCGCACCCACCGCTTCGGTCCCGACACCTGGGACCGGGAAGCCGTCGGTTTCCAGCGAGCAGCCCTCTCCAGGACTGAAGGTGTAGCAACACGCACCGTCGTTCCTGAACACATCGAGTTGCACGTACTGGGGCACGGGAGTAGTGGCGCCCCAGAAGCAGTCCGCGCCGGACCCGTCAGTCGCGAACTCGAGCGACGTGCCGGTGAGTTCCTGTACGGCCTGTTCGTCGAGAAGCGCGCACGCGTCGACGCCCGACAAGTCGACCGGGGTTGGCGCCGGCGTTGGCGCCGGTGAGGGTGTGTTCGACGGAGTTGGCGTCTGAGCCGAAGGTTCGACAGACGCGGGCACAGCTGCAGAAGGTGTGCCATCCGCCTGTAAAAGGCCTACACCTGGGTTGCCGGCAGTTGCCGCCGGTGCCGCTGTAGGGCCGATCCCCGGGATAAGGCCCGCAGCCGCCATTGCGGCTACCAGGACTACCGCTCCGACGGCAGCGGCCACCGCGAACACCAGGTGGCGTGGCCTCGCGGCTTGGCGACCGACCGAAGTGACAGCGCTTGAAACGTGCGAGGCCGCGTTCTGTGTTTGTGACGAATCCTGATGGTCGGCGTCGTGATCGTCGTGCTCGTCGTCGTCCTGGCGACGTTTACCCGGTCGCTCCCACGGCCCTCCGACCGCTCCGAAGGGCAGGCGCTCCGGCGAAGCCAACGACGCTGTCTTGCTGATCGCACGGAACAGGCCTGGCGACGTCGTCATCGAATGGTTTTCGAGGGTGACGCCCTGGCCCGACACCACAAGGAAGCGTTCCATGAGTTGGTCGAGCTGCCCAAGAGCGAGGAGCGTGAGGAAGCGATCCAGTGATGCGCGCGGAATTGAGGCAAATGCGGATTTGCCGTTCCCAGAGATGCGGAACACTGCGAAGTCCCAGCTCAGCCGCTCCCCGCTGACCCGAAACGCGGGGCGTTGGACGGTTCCGAGAGCACGGGACCAGGCATTTCGGTCCTCAAGATCCTCGGCTGTGGTTTCGTATGAAGACTGTTCATCGTCGGCTCTCGAGGCAATCTCGGAGGGCAACGGCATTCGCCCGGTCACCATCTCCTCGAGATCGCGGAGGTCTTCGTTTGAGGCGTGACCGGCAAGTGAGTAACGCACTGCCTTGTAAGCGGCTTCCAGGTGATCCTGTCCGGTGATTGAGCCGCCCCCTGTGAGCGTAAGCGTCGCGGCGCGCCCGTCGGCGTAGAGATCGGGGCCGAACGCCTGGCGGTCGACGAACCAGCCGAAGCGCTCCTTAGCGGGCGCCAGCTCGACCCTGACCGCTGGCGGGAGCGTGGCTAAGGCGTCCGGTCCTGCCGTGAGAGCGGCTGCGCAGGCGCGCACGCTGCCCGCAACGAAGGCGGCCGCTGCCCGGAGGCTGGCCCCGCTCGCGAACTCCCCGCATAGCTCGAGACGTCCCGGTCGTGGCCGAATCAGCAGTCCCGGCGAGTCATTGCGATCCATGAGCAGCATCAGAGCCGGAGCAAAGACCTGGGCGTAGAGCAGCGCTGCACTGTCGTTCAGCGCCTGTGGCATCGAGGCGCTCAGGTGTGTCGAATAGCCCTCGAGCTCGGTTCCGGCAGGCAGGACAGCTTCCAGCTCGCGACGTCCGAAAATGTCCGCCTCGTCGATGGCCCGAGTGAAGCTCGGCTCTTGCGCGATCGGAGGTGTGGCTACCTCGGCCTCAGCACCGTCGCACGTCAGTGAACCGCCCCAGTCGCACCGATAGGCGTTCGGGTCCGCTACATCGATGCGCCGCCCGCGGATGGGCAGCTGGTGGATGAGCGAGCGAAAGTCGAGAAGGCGCCCGGCCCTCCAGACCCGATATTCGTGCTCCAGGCCCAATAGGGCACCTGCGGTTTCATCCTTGGGCGAGTCGAACAGAGCCTGGAATGTTGCGTTGAGCCGCGAGGCATTGACCGGACGGCGCAGCGAAAGTGCCATGCGTGATTCGAAATGAGCCCGCGCGGGGCTGGCGGGCCTTAGGACTCGATCGCCTTGGCCTGTCCTTCCGGATCCGTGGTCGTGGCCTCGGTGACTGCTGCCTCAACGGCCTTGTCGGCGGCCATCTGTGCCTGCTGCGCGCTAAGAGCTGCCTTCTGAGCGGACAACTCCGCGTTCTGGGCCTGAATCTCGCGGTAGGCCAGGTAGGCGTCCGACCACTTCTTCCAGATTTCTGGTGACTCGCGTAAAGCGCTCACCGACATATCAGTGAGCATTCCCATCGGATCGACGTCCGCTCCGATCATGTTGCCCTTCTCGCCCATGCAGTCCCTCTCCGAGCGCTCCCGCTCTAGTTCCGCCGGCCGCCATGAACGTCCCTGGCACAGGGAATCGCTGCAACGGATCCAGCCTTAAGCCCGGTCCAACGCGTCGCCTATAAAGCAGGTCAGCGAGTCAGTGACGGGTCGATTGCCAATCCCTCTTGATGTGCGCCGACGAGCGCACACCTTGGCCTTCAGTGCCGAACTGCCGTGAGTGACCGTATCAGGTGGCCGCTGGCAACGACCACCACCAAGGACAAACTCCTCAATTTCGTATATGCTTCGGTCCAATCAAACTATTGGATGGTACCGAACGATCAGATGACAACGAACCACACGGCTGCCGACATCGATCGAGTCGTCGCGGGCTACGCCCAGCTCGTCGCGATTCTCTCGGCCGGCCGCACACCTGAATTCCCGGCATCGCACCTGTCCATGGCACAGATGAAGGTGCTGATGCTGCTCAGCGGCACGGGCGAGACGCGCATGTCCGACCTCTCCCCGCGTTTGGGCATCTCCCTGAGCACGTTGTCGTCGCTGGTCGACCGTCTCGTCGATTCCGACCTTGCCCAGCGTCGAGAGGACCAGCGCGACCGGCGCAATGTCCTCGTCTCTCTCACCGCTGCAGGAACCGAGCTGCTCGATTCGTTCCAGGAGCTCGGCGTTCGGCACCTGCGCGAGCTGCTTTCGCAGCTCGATGAGCAGGAGCTCAACACCGTCAACAAAGCGGTCGACCACCTCGTGGCCGCCGCGCATCGACTTAACCCGGAGGATCCCTCGTGAGCCGCCTTTCCAGCCTTGCCATCAGCCAGCGCAGCGTCACGCTGCTGTTGGCAATCGCGCTCTTCGTCGCCGGCATCGCGGCGTGGGGCTCACTGAAGCAGGAGCTCCTGCCGGACATCGACTTCCCGGTCATCACCGTGGTCGCGGCATACCCAGGCGCCGGCGCCTCTGACGTCGCCACACAGGTCGCCGAGCCGATCGAGTCGGCCATCAAGGGCGTGCCGCGCCTGGAGAAGCTCCAGTCGACGTCCGCCAACTCGGTCGCGCTTGGTCGTAGCCCAGTTCGCATTCGGTACGGACGTCAAGGAAGCGGTCGCCACGATCGAGGCCAACGTCGCCAAAGCCGGGCTGCCGGCAACTGTTGATCCAACTGTCCAGGCGCTCAACATCAACGCGTCGCCTGTGATCATCGCGTCCATTGCCGCCACCAGCCCGGATGGGCTGGACGAGGCAGCCGCGATCGCCAACAACGAGATCCTGCCCCAGATCCGGGGCCTGGATGGGGTTGGCAGCGCGGACCTGACGGGCGGTCTCGAGCCGCAGATCTACGTCACCCTCGACCCGGCCAAGATGGCCGAGGCCGGCGTGACCAATCAGCAGGTCATCGGCATCCTCCAGGCCAACAACCTGACGCTTCCGTCCGGTCAGCTTCCGGCCGACAGACCAGAAGATTCCCGTCTCGACGATCGGCGAGCTGAACTCGGTTGAGCAGATCCAGGGCCTGCTCGTCGGCGTCCGCCAGCCTCCCACCACGCCAGGCGTACCGACTGCCACGCCGGCGCCCGGCACTCCACCCGCCATCCCGACTCCGGTGTTCCTGAAGGACGTCGCAACGGTCGAGGTCACGGACGTGGCCACCACCGGCTACGCCCGAACCAACGGCCAGCCGGCGCTCACGCTCACCGTCACCAAGACCTCGAACGGCAACACGGTCAGCGTGGCCGAGGAGGTCCAGGCCGTCCTGAAGGACGCTCAGGCGACCCACGCGGACACGATCTCGATCACTGTCGTCCAGGACCTGTCGAACTTCATCCTCGAGTCCCAGGACGGACTGCTGCGCGAAGGCGGCCTCGGCGCGCTCTTCGCCATCCTCACGATCTTCCTGTTCCTCTTCAGCCTCCGCTCGACCCTGGTGGCCGCCATCAGCATCCCGCTGTCGGTCCTCGCCGCGCTGGTCCTGATGCAGTTCGCCGACATCTCGCTCAACGTCATGACGCTCGGCGGTCTCGCGGTCGCGGTCGGAAGGGTGGTGGACGACGCGATCGTCGTCCTCGAGAACATCTACAGACATAGGGCCATGGGTGAGGACCGAATGACAGCCTCGATCCAGGGGCCCAAGGAAGTCGCCCGAGCCATCACGGTCAGCACGCTGACGACGGTGGCGGTCTTCCTGCCCATCGGCTTCGTCGGTGGCATCGTCAGCCAGCTCTTCCTGCCGTTCGCATTGACCGTCACCTTCGCCCTGCTGGCGTCGCTCATCTGCGCGCTGACGGTGGTGCCGGTTCTTGCCTACCTGTTCATCAACAAGGTCCCCACGAACGTCGACGCGGACGGCGAGCCCAAGAACTCGTTCTGGATCCGCGCCTACACGCCGCTCATCACGGGCGCCCTGCGCAACCGCTGGACCAAGCTCGGCGTGATCGGGGTTTCGGCGGTCCTCTTCTTCGCCTCGCTGGCATTGGTCGGCGGCTGCCCACCCAGTTCATCAACACCGGCTCCGAAAAGGTCGTCGCGATCAAGCTCATTCCGCCCGCCGGCGCGAGCTCGGAAGCGGTGCTTGCCCAGGCAACTCAGGCCGAGACGATCCTGATCGCTCAGCCCACCGTGGAGATCGTCCAGACCAGCGTGCCCGGCGAAGGCGACACGGGCTTCGGCACCATCGTGGCCGCGCTCAATGGCCAGCCGGCGAACTCGGCCACGCTGACGGTCCGACTCCTGCCCGGGAACTGATCTCGACGAAGCCACCGCACAGCTTTCCGACGCTCTGGCGCCGGTCAAGACCGACGGCTACGACACGAGCGTGGCCCAGCTCGCAGGCTTCAGCTCGAACGGCTTGAACATCATCGTCAGCGGCACGGATCCCGCGCAGGTCGCGGCCGCGACGACCACGGTCATGGACTCGATCTCGGGCAATACCGACCTGAACAACCTGAGCAGCGACCTGGCAACGGCTACGCCCGAGATCCAGGTCAAGGTCGATCCCGAACAAGGCCGCCGCGGTTGGTTCCACGGCAGCGCAGATCGCCGGTGAGGTCCGCTCCGTGCTGACCTCGACGACGGTCAGCAACGTGACCCTCGATCCCGAGGGCGCGGCCGCGCTCATCGTGCGCACTGACCCGGCTGTCACCAATTCGGTCGAGAGCCTCGGCAACACGCTCGTCGGAACGGTTCGCCGCGTGCCCCTCAACACGGTCGCCACCGTGGAAGAGGTCAACGTCCAGGGCAGCATCACGCGCATCGACGGCGCACCGGCCGCGCAGATCACGGCCGAGATCACGAGCCCCGACACGGGCGCCGTCTCGGCAGCGATCGGCGACCAGATCGACCAGCTGACGGCCGACGGCTGCGATCCCAGTCGGGGTCGACGTTCGCCTGGCCGGCGTCACCCAGCAGCAGAACGAGGCCTTCGGTGGCCTGTTCACCTCGATGGCCGTTGCCGTCCTGCTGGTGTACGTGATGCTGGTCATCGCCTTCAACTCGCTGCTCACGCCGTTCGTCATCCTGTTCAGCCTCCCGCTGGCGACGATCGGCGCCTTCCCGGCGCTTGCCCTCACCGGCCGGCCCATCGGCGTCAGTGCCCTGATCGGCTTCCTGATGCTCATCGGGATCGTGGTCACCAACGCGGTCGTCTTACTCGACCTCGTGGAACGGCTGCGCGCCCAGGGCGTGCCGATGAAGGAAGCCCTCATCGAGGGCGGGAGAACCCGTGTTCGGCCGATCCTGATGACGGCCTTCGCGACGATCCTCGCGCTCATCCCGCTCGCGGCGGGCCTCAACGAGGGCTCGATCATCGCGGCCGAGCTGGGCACGGTCGTGATCGGCGGACTGTTCAGCTCAACGCTGTTGACGCTGCTCGTCGTGCCGGTCGTCTACTCCCTGCTGGAGGGACTCAAGCGCCGTTCGCGGCGCGCCCTCAGCCGGGAGCCGCAACCGGTGCTGGAGGCCGAAGCGCCGGGCCTGTAACCGATCGATGGAGCTGAGCGCTGGCTATACTCGGGCGCGCCGATGAAGCAGATGTACCACCCGGACGACCTCGCCTCGATGGACCCGCTGGTGCTGATGCGCAATCTGGACCACGTCCGAATGACGAGCCGGCGCCTCAGCTACATCCTCCAGCAACAGGTGCACCTGTACACGCCCGAGGCGAACAAGATTCGGACCGAGATCGACCAGTACGTCGAGGCCGAACGCCAGATCGAATGGGAGATGGCGCGGCGAGGGCTGCGCGCCTAGATCTCCACGGCTCCTGGGCGGGTACCTGATGCAGCGTGATCGGGTGCCGGGTTGACCGGCGGCTCGGGGCTGGTTAGCTCCTCGGCGATCACCTGCTCCAGCATCTGCGTCAGTCGTGGCATGTCGCTCAGACAGAAGGTGATGCCGCGCTCGGCGAGCTCGGCAAATCCGAGACCGCGATACGCACCGCGTGACGCGACCGCACACATCTCGTCGTACAGCGATGGCCAGCCCACGCGGCGACGGCGGTAGCAAAAGCGTACGAAGTCAAGCGCTCTCCTCGTCCGACACCTGGGCGGCCTGAACCGGCTGATCTGCAGCGTAAATCGCCAATTGACCCTCTCCTCGCGTCTGCGCGACAACGTGCAACAGACGCGCGTCGTAGCCGACGGTTGAGCTCTTCCGTACGGTCTCGCCGTCCGGGGAGCCCTGCTCCTCTCCATCACCACCGGCGCGATGCGAGTGCCCTAGGCGATGATCGCGGGATTGTAGGCTGGCGCCTGGTCGGGCGGAAGGAGTTCCGTCCACCACTTTTTCCACCTTCTTTTCCACAGGCCTGACAGGTCGCCTTTCGCAGAGTACTGGGACGCCCCCGGGGCGCGGTCCGGGGGCGTCGGAAGAGTTCGTCGATGCGTCTCGCCGAGCTGGGGCTGCGGCGCGCGATGCGGAGTCTAGCAACCATCCATTGCGAATGGCGAGAGGTCTTTCCAAGATGTTTCCCTGGTCGCCCAGCGCGCCGATCCGGCCGATGACATAGCGTCTGCCGGTGGTGATGGAAACGCCCACCGGGTCCAGCGGACCTACCTCATCCTGACGCTGCTCACGACGCTCGCGGCGTCCTTCATCTGGGGCGTCAACACGCTGTTCCTGCTGGACGCCGGGCTCGAGCAACGCCGAGGCGTTCGCTGCCAACGCCTTCTTCAGCCTCGGGCAGGTCGTCTTCGAGGTGCCGACCGGGGTCGTGGCCGACACGCGCGGACGCCGTTTCTCGTTCCTCCTGGGCGCCGCCACCCTGCTGGCCTCGACCCTCCTCTACCTCTTCATGTGGCAGATCCACGCGCCCTTCGCCGGCTGGGCGGTCTCCTCGATCCTGCTGGGCCTTGGCTTCACCTTCTTCTCTGGCGCAACGGAGGCATGGCTGGTCGACGCCCTGAACGCCACGGGTTTCACCGGCGAGCTTGAGTCGGTCTTCGGCCGCGCTCAGGTCGTTGGTGGCGTGGCAATGCTCACCGGTTCGGTAGCCGGCGGCGTGATTGCCCAGCTCGGTGATCTGGGCACGCCGTATGTCCTGCGCGCGGCGCTTCTGGGGGTCACGTTCGCCTTTGCCTGGTGGGCCATGCGCGACCTGGGTTTCACGCCGCAGCGCGGCCTTACGCCGGTCGTGGCGGTGCGCAACGTGATCGACGGTGCCGTGGATGGCGGGTTCCGCAATCCTCCGGTGCGCTGGTTGATGCTCTCGGCGCCGTTCGTTGGCGGCGTTGGCATCTACGCGTTCTACGCCTTCCAGCCCTATCTACTGCAGCTGTACGGCGACCCAAACGCGTACAGCATCGCCGGGCTGGCTGCCGCGCTGCTTGCCGGGGCCCAGATCCTTGGCGGGTTGTTCGTTCGCAGAATCCGCGGCCTGTTCGCGCGTCGCACCGACGCGCTGCTCCTGGGCGGCATCCTCAGCGTCGCGCTGTTGGCCGTGGTGGGCGTCTTCCAGAACTTTGTTGTCGCGATCGTGGCGCTGGGCGCGTGGGCGCTGATCTCGGCGTTCGGGATGCCGATACGCCAAGCGTTCATCAATGGCGCCATCCAATCGGAGCAGCGGGCGACCGTGTTGTCGTTCGATGCCCTGATGTCTGCCGCGGGAGGCGTGGTTGCGCAGCCGATCCTGGGTCGTACGGCCGATGTCTACGGCTACCCAGCGTCCTACGTCGTTGCGGCGGGCATTCGCGCCCTTGCTCTTCCGTTCGTGTATCTCGCCCGCCGCGAGAAGGCACCGTCAGATTTCGTCGGCGCCGACGTCGGCGTCACGGACCGGGTCAGTCCGGAGCGAGGTAGCCGTCGAGCCCGGCAGCTGAAGGGTTTTGGTACCGCATATCGGATTCGAACCGATGATCTCCGCCTTGAGAGGGCGGTGTCCTAGGCCTCTAGACGAATGCGGCACAGGCGCGCAGAGCGCGTGGCTCAGCGGATGACGACAAGTTTACCAAGAGGCACGACTGGAGCCTGCCGCGCTGCTTGGCCGACTTTTATTCGCTAGGCGTATGTTCCGTCCGGTGGCGGGCCAAGTTGGGCCGTTATGAGTTCAATTAGCTTCCTGCGGCCCCGATTTGATGCGTCCTGCGCATAAATTGGCGACCTAGAAGGCTTCAACGGGGATCCGGGTGCGGTTCGACCGACGAGATATGCGTCTGGCGGATATACCGGGCCGCTTTTCGCATGGCTTCTACAGGCGATGCGACTCGATAAAGACGCGAATGGCCTCGGCGACCTGCTCGTACGAATCCTCGCCCGTCACCAGGCCGTAGTGCGAATGAGCGCCGTAGGGCTGATAGTCGGCGCCCAGCCATTCGGCCAGTCGCTCGCTGTCCGGCTCCGGGAAGGCGTGGTCGAGTCCGGCCCCAATCACCAGTGTCGGCACGGCCGCCAACTCGTCGCGCGAGACGGGCACGCCCTCGAGCATCTCGCGCCGGGCCTGGCCCGACTCCATGCCCATCATGTGCTGGACGCGCATCACGTCGGCCGAGGTCAGGTCCGGGTTCTGGCGCTGGATCACGTCCACCGGTCCGTCCCAGCCAATGAGCTCGCGGCGGTACTGGCGCGGCAGCAGCCGGACCATGTGCGACGGCGGCGGTTCGAGCAGCTCGGCGGGCAGCGCCGGGCTCAGCAGCACGAGCGCGGAGATGGGCTTGACCTCCGCCAGCTTCATCGCCAACAGCCCGCCCATGCCGTGTCCGATCACGATCGGCGGGCGCGACATGGTCCCGGCGCCGGCGACGACGTCATCCAGGTAGGTGTAGAAGTCCAGCTCGGCGAAATCCGCCGTCTCGGACCAGTAGTGGCCGCGCAGGTTGAGCGCATGACCCTCCCAGCCGCGCGGCGCGAAGTAGCCGAGATACCGGTGCCACAGCCACGATCCACCGAGCTCGCCGTGGAGCAGGTACAGCGGCTTGCGGCGCGAGCGGCGCTCGGGCAGCCACGACTCGATGTACAGGCCGCGGTCGGCGACGATGCGCTCGTCCTTGCGGATCGGCTTGCCCGGCGGGCGTTCGAGAACGGTCATGCCGTTTCCGTTACCTGCCGTTGTGTCCGTTCGTGCCCAGACGACCTCGTCCCATGTCGTCTGCGAGCCCTCAGTCGGCTCAACGGGTTGAAGACGATGCCGGTGGCCGCCTTCGGATAGAAGAAGGTCGACTTGGCCGGCATGTGCTCACCCGCGGCGGCGACGGCCATGACATCGTCGATCGGCGTGGGTCGGAGCAGGAAGGCCGCGTCGGCCTTTCCGGCGCTCACCTGGGCCACGGCAGCCGATGCGTCGGCCAGGTATGTCAGCCGACCCTGGTCGGCGAGAGCTTGGGTTGAGGTCCCGATCATCCGCGAGAGCGTAGCCGACAACACCGAGACGTCCAGCCAGCGAAGGGTTTCCGACGCATGCGGGCGGCAGGATTGCGGCGACCCTTGCGCGATCCACCTCGGAGGATCGCTCCGCCCTCGCGCGTCCACAACCCGATGGATCCGGGGAGTCGCGGCGGTCTTCGCGGCGACGTCCTCCGGGCTGTCCGAGCGCGTGACCGAGAACCAGTCAGCCGCGGACGCGAGGAGTTGCGCGCCGTCGACGCCGGTGAGAAGGCGATGCCAGGGCAACAGCGCCAGGCCGCCCGAGCTTGCCTCGTACATGAGCGCGAGCACGAAGTCAGAGGATCCCCCGCCAACCTCGTTGCGGTAGCGAAGCGCGGTCTCGTAGCGGTGGTGGCCATCGGCGATCGTCACCGGTCGGGCGGCCGCCAGCCGCATCAGCTCAGCGGCATCGTCCGAAGTCGGCCGGGTCCGCGATCCACATTCGGTTCAGCAGACCGCCGGGTCCGACCGCCTCCACGGTCGGATGTAGCCTCGACCAGGCGTTCCATCAGCGCGCCGGCCGTGGCCCCCGCGGCACCGTCCTCGTACAGAAACAGGACGGGGCTGAGATTCGCCTTGACAGCCGACATGAGCCGGAAGCGATCCTCTTTCGGTCCGGCCATCGTGTGCTCGTGCGGCAGCACGCCGCTGCCCGGGCCGTAGGGCTCGAGTCGCAGACGGCAGAAGAACCCACGTGCGGCCTGCTCGGCACCGTCCGGTGCCCGCGAAGCGCTGCTCATAGATGTAGATCAGCGGTCGATCGTCGAGCCGCAGCGTTCCATCGCCAATCCAGCTCTCGAACGTGGCCGCGGCCGCGTCGTATCCGGTCGGGGAGCTCGAGATTGACCGCGTTGTGCGGATCGAGCGCCACGAGCCGCGCGCGCTCGGCCGCATCGATGACGTCGTACGGCGGGCACAGCACGCTCGACAGGTCGGGCACGGCCGACGTGTCGTAGCGAAGCGCGCGGAAGGGTTGGAGTTCGGGCACGGCGACCGATGGTAAGCGGTCGGTCAGATTCGACCTCTGTGCCGAGCGGATGCAACTTTCGAGTCAGTGCGCACGTCTAGCGCATCTATAGGGTGAGGGCGCGCCTCGCGACACTCGCAAGTCAACCTACTCTGAGGGCAGATTGGAACGCTTCTCGCTCCGCACGTCGCGCCGCGCGGTCCTTCTCGTGGCCGTGCTGGCAAGTGCCGCATCCCTGGCCTCGATTGCTTCGCCGATCCTGGCGCAAAGCCCTTCTCCTTCACCAGCGCCGTCTGGCTCGCCAACGGTTCAGCCCAACTCTGACATCACGATCGACGCACACGCCCTCCTGGGCGGCCACGTCAGGCCCGGAGCGTGGACCGCGATCGACGTGCTCGTCGCGAACAACGGTCCTGCCGTGACCGGCGAGCTCCTGATTCGAGGCCCGCAACAGACCCAGTCGCGCTATGGCGTCGACGTGAACCTGCCAAACGGCGCGCGCCAGCAGTTCACGCTGTATGCCCAGACTGCGGTCTTCGGCAGCCGCGTGAACGTGGACCTCGTGTCGGCCGATCAGACGATCGCCACCAAGCCGGTGGCCATCACATCTCACGACGCCTTCACGCCGATTGCCGCGGTCATCGCCGAGCATCCCGAGGGCATCCTGCCGGCCGTCACCGCGGCGATGGTCAATCCCAACGCCTCGGCTGCGACCGTCATCACGCTCACCATCGCCGACCTGCCACCGCGGGTCGAGGCATGGGCGGCCATCGATCGACTCATCTGGCAGGACGCCGACGCCAGCAATCTCATCGGCTGCGCAGCTGGACGCACTGCGGCTGTGGATCGGCGCCGGCGGCCGCCTGACGATCCTTGGCGGCACGACCGGTGGCGGCGGAATTCGCCCACTCGGGCCGGAGCTGCTCCCCTTTGATCCCGCCAAGACCGTCGACGTGGCGCCGGCCGACCTCGGCGCGCTGCTCGGCGGCGTCCCAACGAGCGCGACCACGACCCCGTCGCTCGCCGGCACGCTCGATCACGGCTCGGTCCTGGCGCGCAGCGGAAACGACGTGATTGCCGCGGAGGCGGCATACGGCCGTGGCGCGGTGACGCTCATCGGCTTCGACCCCGCCACGTCGTGGATCGCCGAGAGCACGACCGCCACGAACGCCCTGTGGCACCGCCTGCTGCCGCAGTCGAACAGCGCGGTCCTCAACCCGCTCGCGATCACGGACGACTCGCAGATCATCTACGCGCTGCAGAACCTGCCGTCGGTCGACCTGCCGCCGATCGAGAACCTGTTCATCCTGCTGTTGGCCTACATCGTGCTCATCGGCCCGGTCAACTACCTGATCCTGCGCCGGATCGACAAGCGCGAATGGGCGTGGGTGACGATCCCCGCCCTGGTCGTGGTCTTCGCCGTCGGCAGCTACGCGATGGGTGCCTCGCTCAAGGGCAGCGACGTGATCGTCAACCAGATCACCGTGGTACGCGCGGCTCAGGGCACGGGCCGTGGCATCGGCCAGGCGTACATCGGCATCTACTCGCCCAGCCGCCGAACCTTCGACGTGCGGATTCCCGGCGGAGCGCTGCTCAGCAACCCCACGAGCCAGGCGCAGATCGGCGGGACCGAGACACCGCTCGACGTCGTCTTCGGCGAATCCAGCTCGCAGCTGCGCAACTTCGAAGTCGGCTTCGGCGTCCTGCGCGGGTTCCGCGCCGAGGCACCGGCGGACGCCCCGCAGGTGGACGCCAGCCTGACCTTGAGTCGAGGCAAGCTCCAGGGCACCGTCACCAATCGATCTGATGCCACGCTCGAGAACGTCGCCGTGCTGTACAGCGGTGGCGCTGCGGTGCTGCCGAAGCTCGACCCCGGCGAGACCAAGGACATCGATCTTGACGTCACCAGCAATCCGTTCGTCGGATACGGCCTGTCGGAGGTCATCTTCGGCACCACGTTCGCCCGTGACGCGGTCCAGGCCCGCGAGATCGCAACGCGCAGGGCCGTGATCGACCAGCTCTTCCCGTGGGGCAGCCAGGGCTCCAATGACGCTCCGATGCTCCTCGCCTGGCGCACCGGACCGGTCCTCGACGTCGATCTGCCGGGCGACACACCCAATCGCGTTGGCGAGGGCCTGTTCATGATCCCGCTCAGCGTCACCTGGATTCGCACCAGATCTTCGCCGACCAGCTGATGGAGCGAACCATCGTCGAGACGGACTCGGCCAACGCCTGGGGCGACAGCAGCGGCATGTACCTCAGCCGCGGCACGATGACTGTCGAGGCGCGGCCGGCTGCCTTCGAGGGTGACTTTCCACACCAGCTCGCTGGAGATCGCGCTGACCCAGGGCGATACGCGGCAGCTGCGCGGCAACGGCAGCGTGCTCGAGCCGCTGCCGGCCGCCGAGCAGCCTGACCCGGACGATCCACTGGGCGACGGCGGGCCTACGCAAAGCCCCGACCCGAACGCCACCCCCGGACCGTCGGCCTCACCGGACGGCAACGGCGTCAACCCGCCGTGCTGCAAGCCGATCGTCCCGGTTCCTCCGCCCGTTGCTCCGGGAGCTCCAAATGCACTGGGAATCGAAACCCTGCCGGCTTTCCAGATGTTCGACCGGACCACCCAGCAGTGGGTGGAGTTCCCGCAGCCGGACGTGACGAGCAGCTATCTGATCGCCGATCCACAGCGCTACGTCGACGGCAGCGGCGCGGTCCTGCTCCGCTTCGTCAACCGCAGCGAGGCTGGCCAGTTCGGCGAGGATCAGCGTTATTTCCAGCTCGCAGATCCGCCTTGAAGGGACGATCGGATCATGATGGCGGAGCGAAATCATGACCGTGGCGCTTCGAACCGAGCGGCTGACCAAGCGCTACGGGCGCAGCCTGGCCGTCGCCGGCGTGGACCTGGAGATCGAGCAGGGCGAGATCTTCGGCCTGGTCGGCCCCAACGGCGCCGGCAAGACGACCACGCTCAAGATGCTCGCCACGCTTCTCGTTCCTTCGGCGGGCGACGCCGAGATCGGCGGCCACTCGGTGCGTCGTGAGCCTGATGCGGTCCGAAGCGTCATCGGCTACATGCCCGACACGTTCGGCGTCTACGACGACATGAAGGTGTGGGAGTACCTCGACTTCTTCGGCCGTTGCTACGGCCTGTCTGCATCGCGGCGGCGGCAGATGATCGGCGACCTCCTGGAGCTGGTCGACCTGACCGACAAGCGCAACGCCTACGTGCAGGAGCTCAGCCGCGGCATGCAGCAGCGGCTCTGCCTGGCCCACGCCCTCGTTCACGATCCGCAGGTCCTGCTGCTCGACGAGCCGGCGTCCGGGCTCGATCCACGCGCCCGGGTCGAGCTGCGCGAGCTGCTGCGCGAGCTGCGCTCGCTGGGCAAGACGATCGTGATCAGCAGCCACATCCTCCCCGAGCTCGAGGAGCTGTGCACCTCGGTCGCGATCATCGATCACGGCAAGGTGCTGGCCAGTGGGCGCGTCGACGACATCGCCGAGAGGTTCCGCGTCGGCGGCGTGTATCGCGCCACGATCGTGGGCGACGACGCGGAGGTCGACAAGGCCGAGGAGCACTTCCGATCCAGCCCGGACGTCGCCTCTGTGGTTCGACGCCCGGGCGGCGAGCTCGAGTTCGCGCTGCGCGGCGACGCCGACGCGGCTGCGAGCGTCCTGACGGCCGCGGTGCGCGCCGGCATCCGGTGCAGCAGCTTTGGCCCCGCGGCCAGCGACCTGGAGGAGCTGTTCCTCCAGATCACAGAGGCGAACTCCGCGGCCGCCACAGCGAACATCTCGCCAACGCCGGCAGCGGCAGCGGACAATGACGAGGCACCAACTACGGAGATGCACGCATGACCGCCGTGGCTACGCCAGGTCCGGCGCGGGGGAGAGTCGATAGGTCGCCGCGTGCGCCGGTTCTGGTCGGGCATCACCGCGGTGAGCATCAAGGAGCTGCGCGGCCGGATGCGCGGCCGGCGAGCCTTCGTCGTGCTGACCGTCTACCTGCTGTTGCTCGGCCTTTTCTCGTTCGCCATCTACGTCTATCTCAAGCAGCAGGCGGCGCTGAACATCACGCCGATCAGCGACCCGGGCATTCCGCGCGACTTCCCGGGCTTTCCCGGCGGCCCAATTTCGCTCCCCGGTGGCCAGACGCTGGCCAACGGGACGGCGCTGTCGGCCGGGATCGGCCACGGCATCTTCGGCGGCCTGTTGCTGGTCGAGACGCTGCTCGTGCTCGTGCTGGCTCCGGCCTTCACGACCGGCGCGATCTCGCTCGAACGTGAGAAGCAGACCATCGACCTTCTCGTCACCACGCCGCTCAGCACGCTGGGCATGGTCATCGGCAAGCTCTTCTCGGCGCTCAGCTACGTCTTCCTGCTGATCATCGCCTCGATCCCGTTCGCCAGCCTCGTGTTCGTGTTCGGCGGCGTTGGCCCGGAGGACCTGATCCGTGCGTACGCGTTCCTGTTCGCCCTGGCCTTCGGCATGGGTGCACTGGGGCTGTTCATCTCGGCGCTCGTCAAACGGACCCAGACCGCGACGGTCGCGACGTTCGTGATCGTCCTGTTGCTGACCTTCGGTACGGCAGCGGCCCACCAGTTCTGGCAGATGGCCAGCAAGTCGACTACGAGCAGCGTGCTCGTCGCCAGCAAGGGCAAGGCTCCCGAGGCGGCCCTGTGGCTGAACCCGTTCGTGGCCGACCTCGACATGATCTGCGCCACCGCGCCCGACTCGTACCACCTGTCGTGCGACTACATCTCGAGCGTCACCGGACGGCCGTATTTCGGCACTCCAGTGGTGACCAACCCGGGCATCGTCGTGCCCTTCCAAGGTCCCGCTCCGGCGCCAGGCGTCGTGATCGACGACACGAACGACGTGAACGTCAACAAGCTGCGCGAGATGTTCGCGAATGGAACTGGGGCCGGCGACGGCCGAGTGTCCGACCGCGACGCCAACTGCGTGGATCCGCAGCACCGGTGTGGTGCCGATGCGGCTGTCGTGTCGTTCGGCTTCCCGCGCGACACGTTCTGGCCCAAGAGCGCGGCCGCGTTCGTCTTCCTGGGTGTGACGTTCACGTTGCTGTCAGCTCAGCTCGTCTCGCCTACGCGCCGATTCCGCCTCCGCCGCCCCCATCTCCCACGCCGAGGGAACCGCGACGCGGTTGCCGCGTCTGATACGGCACCGGCCGAGACCGTGGAAGAGACGGAGAACAACGAATGAGCCTCGACCCCCAGCTCGTCGAGCTGCGCCGCTCCCTTGGCCGTTTCCGCCGCCGAGTGTGGCTGCGGCGCGTCGTCCGCGACGGCAGCCTGATCCTTGCCGCTGTTGCGGCAGTCGAGCTGGCGCTCGCGGTCATCGCCCGATTGATGCCGTTCGATCTTCACCTTGCCGCCTCGGTGGCCGTCGTGATCGTCGGCCTCGTCGTGCTGGCTGTCGACATCGTCCGTGTTCGGCCGACGCTGGCCGAGGCGGCCCTCGCCGTCGGACTCCGAGGACGGGCTGAACGATCGAGTCTCCACAGCACTGTCACTCGCGGCATCGAAACCCGAGCTGGCTTCAGCCGAGCCGACGTCGCCGCCGACGCGACGCAGATGCCGATCGCCCGGACGCGGCCGTCTACGAGCACCTCGTCCGTCTGCAGCGCCGCGACGCGCTGAGCGCCCTGCTCGGCGCCGATCCACGCGGACTGCGCATCCCGCTGCCTCGACGGCAGAGCGCGGCAACGGCCTTCTGCGCTCTCATGCTGATCCCCGCGCTGCTGCTCCCCAACGCACAGAACGACGTCATCGCGCAGCGCGAGCAGATGCGCAACGAGGCCGAGAAGCAGGCCCAGCGACTCGACGAGACCGCCACTCACCTCCAGGAGGGGCACAACTCGCCAGATCCGCGTGTCGACCTCGCCGAGGAGCTGCGCAAGCTTGCCCAGCAGCTGCGCGATCACCCCGAGGACCTCAATACGAACCTGGCGCGCCTCGGCTCGCTCGAGGACGCGATCCGCAGCCAGCTCGATCCGGCCAATGAGCAGCGCGCCGCCGCGATCAGCTCGCTATCACGCTCGCTGAGCCAGGCCGCGACCGGCAGCGACAGCAATCCCCAGGGCGATCCTCAGAAGACGAGCCAGGATCTCAACGACCTCAAGAACCGCCTCCCCCAGATGAGCCAGGAGGAGCGCGAGGCACTGGCGACCGAGCTGTCACAGATGGACAGCACGGCCCGACAGGCCGGCTCGAACGCTCAGTCGGCACTTGCCGACGCGGTGCGCGCGGTCCGATCTGGCGACTCGCAGGCCGCATCAGACGCTCTCGACCGGCTGGGCGAGGCGCTCCAGAACGGGCAGGACCAGGTGCAGACGAACCGTGACCTTGCACAGGCCGCTGGCGATCTCCAGCAGGCCCGACGCGATCTGGCGCAGGCCGGGCAGCAAGGTCAGGGTCAGCAGGGTCAGGGCCAGCAACCGGGCAGAGTCCAGGCAGGGGCAAGGCCAGCAACCGGGGCAGAGTCCCGGTCAAGGGCAAGGCCAGCAGGTCAGGGCCAAGGCCAAGGTCAAGGTCAGGGTCAGGGCCAAGGACAAGGTCAAGGCCAGGGGCAAGGGCAGGGTCAAGGTCAGGGCCAAGGTCAGGGCCAGGGCCAAGGTCAAGGTCAGGGGCAGGGTCAGGGGCAAGGCCAAGGTCAGGGACAGGGTTCCTCTCGGTGGCGGCGGCTCCAACGCGCGCTACCTCGGCAGCGGCAACGGTGGCAACAGCGGCTTCCGCGGCCCCACCGCCGGCAATCGCCAGTTCGGCACCGGCGACGTGGATCCGATCTACGCGGACTTCGATCGACTCGGAGCGCCCGGCGACCCGTCGTACATCGCCGGACAGGGCGGCGACGGCCAGACCCAGCAGGGTCAGGGCCAGGGCCAGGGCACGAACAACCAGTCGGAAGTGCCGTACACCAACGTGTTCCAGGACTTCTACGACTTCGCGATCACCAGCCTTGACCGCAGCTACGTGCCGCTCGACGTCAAGGACTACGTGCGCGACTACTTCTCGTCGCTCAATCCGACGCAGCAGTAGTCGCCTGAACAAGGCCAGGAGGGGCTGATGGCGCAACCAGTGCTCGAGCAGGCGACCGCCACCGAGCTTTCCGTCGAAGAGTTTGCCGATCGCGCTCGGGGAATCGAGACCGAGGTCAAATCGGTCATCGTCGGCCAGGACGACCTCGTCCGGCAGACGCTGATCTGCCTGATCGCCAACGGCCACGCGCTGCTCGAGGGCGTGCCCGGTCTGGGCAAGACGATGCTCGTGCGGACGTTTGCCGACGTCATCGACTGCACGTTCAACCGCATCCAGTTCACGCCGGACCTGATGCCGGCCGACATCATCGGCACGAACGTGCTGATCGAGCAGGACGGGCAGCGGCAGTTCCGCTTCCAGCCGGGACCGGTGTTCGCGAACCTGTTGCTCGCCGACGAGATCAACCGCGCCACGCCGAAGACGCAGTCGGCGCTGCTGGAGGCGATGCAGGAGCAGCAGGTCTCGGTGGCACGCGATCGCCACAAGCTCGAGCCACCGTTCTTCGTGCTGGCCACGCAGAACCCGCTCGAGATGGAGGGCACCTATCCCCTCCCCGAGGCGCAGCTCGACCGTTTCCTGTTCAAGCTCTGGGTTCCGTTCCCGTCCGAGGAGGACCTGGTCGAGATCATGGAGCGGACCACGGGCGCGACGATTCACACGGCAAAGGCCGCGGCCAACGCGGCTGAGGTCGTCCAGATGCAGCGCCTCGCGCGCAGCGTGCCAATCGCTCCGCACGTCACGGCGTACGCGGTGTCGGTGCTGTCGGCAACGCACCCCGAGGCGCCGCGTGCCCCGAGCCTGGTCAAGGAATACGTCCGCTACGGCGGTTCGCCGCGCGGCGCCCAGGCGCTCGTGCTGGCCGGCAAGATCCATGCCCTGCTCGACGGCCGCTACAACGTTGCTGTCGAGGACGTGCGCGCCGTGGCGATGCCCGCGCTGCGCCACCGCGTGATCCGCAATTTCGAGGGAGAGGCCGAGGGGATCACCAGCGACGCCATCGTTCGCTCGGTGCTCGACGCGGTGCCTGCGCCGTCGGTCGACTAGAACTGCGACCAATGAATAAGGACCTCCTGCCGTCGGCGGTCGATCCGACCGTGTTCGACGAGGCCTTCCTGCGCCAGCTCGAGCGCCTGATGCTGGTCACCAAGAAGGCCGTCCACGGCGGCATGAAGGGCGTGCGGCGCAGCGTCAAGCGCGGCCAGTCGGTCGAGTTCACCGACTATCGCAACTACACGCTGGGCGACGACCTGCGAGCTCTCGACTGGAACCTCTACGCCCGCCTCGAGAAGCTGTTCGTCAAGCTGTTCATCGAGGAAGAGGACGTCAACGTCCACATCCTTCTGGACGCATCCGGCGTCGATGGACACGGGCAGTCCCGACAAGCTGCTGTTCGGCAAGCGGGCCGCGGCCGCCCTGGCATACGTCGGTCTCGCCTCGTACGACCGGGTGAGCATGGCCGTCCTGCAAGGCAAGGCGGCGCGTCGCTTTCCGCCGGTTCGCGGCACCGGTCGCGTGTTCCAGGTCCTGGCCGATCTGTCCGCGGTCAAGCCGCACAACGGCGCCACGGACCTTGCCGCTGCGTGCCGCCACTACGCGGCGCAGATAACGCAGCGCGGCCCGCTGATCCTGATCAGCGACCTTTTCGACGAGAACGCCGAGCGGGCCATCAGCGAGCTCGCCGGCACCCGCTGCGAAGTCGCCGTGCTGCACACCCTCTCGTCCGACGAGCTCGATCCGCCGCTGGAGGGCGACCTGCGACTCGTCGACCGCGAAACGGGCGACGGCGTCAACGTCACCGCCGATCTTTTCACGCTCGACGCCTACCGCGCCCGACTCAACGCCTGGCAGACCCGCCTCGACGAGGTCTCGGCCAAGCGCCGGGTCGCCTACCTGCCGACCCCGACGACGATGCCTCTCGCCGATCTCGTGTTCGCCGAGCTGCGTCGCCGGCAGGTCGTCGCCGCCTAGGCAGCCGCGGGTCAATCGGTAGTCATGGGATTCCTCGCGCCGTTGGCGCTGATCGGGCTTATCTCTGTCCCGATCATCGTGACCTTCTACATGCTGCGGCTGCGCCGTCCGGAACGGCAGGTCAGCAGCACGTTCCTGTGGCAGCAGCTTGTCCGCGACGTCGAGGCCAACGCACCGTGGCAGAGGCTGCGGCGATCGCTGCTGCTGCTCCTGCAGATCCTGCTGGCTGTCGTCTTCGCATTCCTTGTTGCGCGGCCGTTTACCGAGCATCCGGCGGGCCTGGCCCGCGACCTGGTGCTGGTGATCGATGCGTCCGCCTCGATGTCGTCCGTCGACGAGTTTCCGGACCGGCTGACGGCCGCCAAGCGGGTCGCGCTCGAACAGCTGGCCCAGGTGCCGTCGGATGGGCGCGTCAGCGTGGTCGCGGCCGGCGACACGGCGCGCGTCGTGGCCAACGAAGCCACGGACCGCGGCCGCATCGCGCAGGCGATCCAGTCGATCGAGGCGTCAACATCGGCGTCCGATCTCACCGACGCGCTCAAGCTGGCCGGCAAGCTCGCCGAGCGTGCTCGCGGCGCCGAGATCCTGGTCGTGACCGATGACGCGGGATCGACCGTTCCGGACGTCGCGCTCGACGTGCCGGTGCGCGTGGCGACGGTCGGCCGCGAACGCGAGAACCAGGCAATCGCCGCGCTCGCCGTGCGTGCCGATCCCAGCGGCCTCAAGCGAACGCTCTTTGTCAGCGTCGCGAACTACTCCACGTCCCAGGTCGCGCGGCGGCTCCAGATCCTGTCCGACGGCACGCCCGTCACGGCCCGCGACCTGTACCTCGATCCGTTGAGCAAGGCGGACATCGTCATCGACGAGCTGCCGCCCGGCGCACGCGTCGTCGAGGCGCGCATAACCACCTACGAGGACGCGGACGAGGGTTCCGGGCCGGCCGACCTGCTGCCACTCGACGATGCCGCGTGGGCTGTCGTCCCGCCGGATCGCCTGCGACGCGTCCTGCTGGTCGGTCCCGGCAACGTCTATCTCCAGAACGCCTTTTCGCTGCTCCCCAACGTTGAGCTGTACGGCGCGACGGCCGACGAATACGCGGCCACGACCGGCAAGGAGCTGTTCGACCTCATCGTCTTCGACGGCTACCTGCCGGCCGACCTGCCACAGAAGCCGATCCTCGCCTTCGCGCCGCCCCAGTCGAGCGCCCTCGGCGAGGTGCACGGCACGCTCGACTCGTTCGGCATGGGTCAGCCCGACATCAACGACCCGCTGCTGCGCGGTGTCGACCTGACGAGGCTTCACATCTCGACGACCCAGCAGATCGACCTTCCGCCGTGGGCACGCGCGGTCATCCCCGGCTCGGACGGACCGCTCCTGTACGCGGGGCTGCGTGACGGCCAGCCGACGGTCGTCGTCTCATTCGACATTCGCCAGAGCGACCTGCCTCTCCAGGTCGCGTGGCCGATCATGGTCTCGAACATCGCCGGCGAGCTGCTCGGCGTTGGACCGCAACAGGTCCTCGACCCGATGGCGCCCTCGTCGCCCCTCGAGATCCCCATGCCACCTGACGCACTCGGCGTGCGGGTCACGCTGCCCGACGGGTCGGTCGAACAGCTGGCGCCCGGCGCCACGGGAGCGTCGTCGGTCACCTTCGTCAGCACTCGGCAGCTGGGTGTTTATCGGGCCGAGGTCATTCCGGCGCCCAGTCCGTCGGGATCGCCAGGCGCAACGCCAACTCCGACGCTGACCGTTGATCCGAGCGCCTCACCCGGCGGCTGGCGCGGGCACCGGAGCGACCGCGGACGAGCCGCTGCTCTTCGCCGTGGACATGTTCTCCGCCGAGGAGTCGAACATCCGCCCCGGCGACGGGGCGCGGATCGCGTCGCTGGGCACGGACGTCCCGGGCGAAAACGCCGAGATCGGCACGTCGCGCGACGAGTTCTGGCCGCTTGCTGGTGACTCTCGCCCTGCTGTTCCTGGTCATCGAGTGGCTCGTCTACGAGCGTGACGGCGCGCGGCGGATCCTCAACGGCGTCCGGCGTTCGAACCCGTTCGCTGCGCGCCGCGCCGCCGGCCGAAAGGGCTCGACCTGATGAGCCTGCCGTTCAGCGTCTCGCGGCCGGAGCTGCTCGTCGTCGGCCTGCTGCTGCTCGTTGTGACGCTCGGCCTGAGCCTCGCCGCGCGTCACCACCTGGCCAAGGGCCGCCGGCGCGTCTCGCTCGTCCTGCGCACCACCATCCTGACCTCGCTCGTGCTCGCGCTTGGCCGGTTTCGCCCTCGTCTGGCCGGTCGATCGGCTCACGACGGTGTTCGTGGTCGATCTTTCGGACAGCGTCGGCGCGGCAGGCCGCGAATCGGCTCTCTCGTTCGTTCGCGAATCGCTAGAGGCGCGGCCGGCGGCGGACAAGGCAGCCATCGTCGCGTTCGGTGGCGAGGCCCTCGTGGAGCGGCTGCCCGCCGAGCTGACCGATCTCGACCGCATCGCGTCCGTGCCCGCCACCAGCGCCACGGACATCGGCGGTGCGCTCCGCCTCGCGTCGGCGCTGTTCCCCGACGACACGCAGAAACGGATCGTGCTCGTGACGGACGGCAACGACACGACCGGCCGCGGCCAGTCAGAGGCGTCGCTCGCGGCCGCGCGCGGCGTGCAGATCGAGACGTACGAGATAGGGCTCGGCGCCGCCGATGAGACGATCGTCCAGCGGGTCCACTCACCGACGACGGCACGTGTCGGCGAGGACCTCCAGATCGAGGTCACGATCTCCTCGACCGTCGCGCAGCCGGCCAGCGTTCGCCTCTTCGGCGACGGCACGCAGATCGGCGTCCAGGACGTCAACCTGACACCCGGCCTTAACAGCGTGATCTTCACGACGAGCGCGACCGAGGCCGGCTTCCACACGTTCCGGGCGCGCGTCGAGGCCGAGCACGACACCTTTGCCCAGAACAACTTCGGTGACTCGCACACGATCGTGCAGGGCGACCCGCGGATCCTGCTCATCTCGGGCAGCACGGAGGCGGGCGGCAACGTGCGTACCGCGCTCACGGCGGAGAACCAGGACGTCACCGAAGTAACACCCGAGCAGGCGCCCACCGAGCTCACCGGATTCGCCTCATACGACGCCGTGGTGCTGGCCGACGTCGCCGCCTCGCGGCTGGGCATGGACCGCATGCTGGCGCTGCAGGTCTACACCCGTGACCTCGGACGCGGCCTGGTCATGATCGGCGGCCCCAACTCGTACGGCGCCGGTGGCTACAAGCGAACCCCGCTCGAGGAGGCGCTGCCGGTCGACATGGACGTTCGTGACCGCGATCGCCAGCCCGACATCGCGCTGGTCGTCGTCATCGACCAATCGGGCTCTATGGACGCCTGCCACTGCAACACGTCGAATCGGGACAACGGCGTCCAGATCCAGGGCGTGCCCAAGGTCGATATCGGCAAGGAGGCGATCCTGCGCGCCGTGTCCGCGCTCACCGAGCGCGACGAGTTCGGCGTTGTGAGCTTCAACGAGAACGCCCACTGGGTCATCCGCACCGCGCCGCTGGGCAGCGTCGGGGACGTCGAGGGCCAGATCGCCGGAATCCACCCCGACGGCCAGACCAACATCTTTGCCGGGCTGTCGGAGGCGGTCTCCTCGCTCGAGCAGACGTCGGCCACGCGGCGCCACATCGTGCTATTCACCGACGGCTGGTCCAGCGAGCGGCGAATACGACGACCTGCTCCGCCGCATGCAGGCCGCAGGCATCACGCTCTCCACCGTCGGTGCCGGGGGCGGCGGCGCGGGCGACTTCCTGGGCGCGCTGGCCCGACAGGGCGGTGGCCGCTACTACGCGGCGACTGATCCGGCATCGATCCCCGACATCTTCCTGAAAGAGACGCAGCAGGTCAGCGGCCAGCAGATCGTCGAGGAAGACTTCTTCCCGATCCTGACCTCCTCCTCGCCCATCCTGCGCGGTCTCGAGGATGGCCTCCCCCAGCTTCGCGGCTACAACGGCACAACCGCCAAGGCCGCGGCACAGACCGTCCTGGTCTCATCGCGCGATGACCCGGTGCTCGCCCAGTGGCAGTACGGGCTTGGGTCGGTCGGTCGCCTGGACGAGCGACGGGCAAGGCCGCTGGGCGGCCAACTGGGTCGGCTGGGACGGGTTCAACAAGTTCATGTCGCAGTTGGTGTCGTGGACGTTCCCCGGCGAGGAGTCGGGCGGCATGGAGGCCGAGTTCATCACCGAGGGTGACGACACGAAGCTGCAGCTGCGCTCGGTGGAGTCGGACGGCACGCCGCGCAACTTCTTCGACACTGTGGCGGGCGTCACGGATCCGAATCTCACGGTCAACGAACTGCGTCTTGACCAGGTGGCGCCGGGAATCTACGAAACCGATCTCGGGTCGCTCACGCCCGGCGCCTACGCACTGCGTTTCGTGCAAACCAAGCCCGGCGAGACGCCTCTGGCGCGAACGGTAATGCTCATCGCCCCGACGCCGGCTGAGTACAGGCTTTTGGGCACGAACCAGCGGCTCCTCGCTGCCCTGCGCGGCGCCACTGGCGGTGCGGCACTCGAGGATGGCGCCGCGGCGTGGGACCACAACCTTGGAACGACGACAGCCGCGACCGACCTGCTCCCCTGGCTGTTGCTCCTTGCGCTGCTGCTGTGGCCGCTCGACGTTGCTGTGAGACGCGTGTCCGTTTCGCGCGGCGACCTTGCGCTGGCTCGGTCGTGGTCCGGAGCCCGATGGCGCCAGTGGCGCGGCCCCGCTCGCCGGCCGGAGCCCGTCGGCGAGATGCTTGCGGCCACACGACGAGCCGGCGGAGCGGAGTCACGGGCGGCTCTGATGCGGCCAAGCGATGGCGAGACGTCGCCGCAGACCGAGACCCCACAGCCAACCATGCCACCGAAGCCAACTCCAACAGCGCCGAAGGAGACGCCCGCAGTCGAACCTGCCGCTCCCGCACCGACTCCGGCCCCGCAGGCATCAGCTGCGCCGAACGCGGCCCCCACTCCGACCCCCGGTGCGGCCCGACCCTCCCCGCCGCCGGCTCCGACGGCGCCCGATCAGGCCGCGCCCGACACACTTGCCAGGCTCCGAGAAGCGAAGCAGCGCGCCCGCGACCAGCGCTGATCGGCGTAAGACGACGACCTGTCGCCTAACATTCGACTCGTGGCTGATCCCTTTCTGGCCGAGACCAAGGCGCTTCTCCAACGCACGCCGACGGTGCTTCGCGATCTCCTTGGCGACCTGCCGGACGCCTGGCTCCAGGGTCGGGACACGCCTGATGGCTGGCAGCCGCGCGATGTCGTGGGCCACCTGATCACGGCTGAGCTCGACGACTGGATCCCGCGGGCGCGGATGATCCTCGACTACGGCACCTCCCGCCCGTTCGACCCCTTCGACCGCCACGCCATGCTCGAACGCGATCGAGACGTTCCACTCGATCGGCTGCTCGATCGGTTCGACGAGCTGCGTGCCCAGAGCCTCCGCCAGCTCGATGGGTTGGTTGGCGACGCGGAGCTGGAACGGACGGGACACCATCCGCGTGCTGGGCGACGTGACGATGCGCCAGCTCCTGGCCACCTGGGCAGTCCACGACCTGGACCACACCAGCCAGATCTTCGCCGGCATGTCAGCGGCCTACGACGAGACAGTCGGGCCGTGGAAGGAGTTCCTCGGCATCCTGCTGCGTCGGGAGGACCCGAGCGCGGTTCCCGGCTGATGTCCGATCCAGCCGACCGCCCTTACGAGCCAGCCGACACCGACGCCCCTTATCAACCCGATGACCTCGAGCGACTCCAGGAATACACCCGGAAACGCGGCTATCGGCGCTTCACGGCACTCGCCCTGTTCCTGGCCGGGTGCGTCCCCGCCCTGCTGGCAGTGCTGGTCACGCAGGGCCGCAGCAACTCGCTGCCGCTGATCGCAGCGTTGCTCGTCATCGTTCCCGCCGGCGTGCTCCTTTTCTGGACCTATCGCGATCGTGACGGCCAGGACGCCCGCGAGCTGGGGATGTGGGTTCGTACCTTGCGTCGATCGCGCGAGTCGGGTGACGTGCGGCGCGTGCTGCGTGAGCTGCCGGACGTGCCGGAGGCGAACGAGATAGATCGCATCGACCTGGACGACACGGCGACCGAGTATCGCGATGCGTTGACGCCGCTGGTGTCGAATCCGGGTGTTCTCAGACTGCGCATAGCCGTCTATCGGCACTGGTACGTGGTCGGAGCGCTGCTGATCACGTTGCTGGCGGCAGTCACGCTCCTCGTCTTCAGTCCTCCCTCGGGCTAGTCGACGGCGTCGTGCACAGGATCGACACCACCGAGCGCCGGCGGCGAGTCGTGGTCCGCCACCACCTGGGTGCGGAAACGAAAGCGCAGGACCTGTGCCAGCTCGCCGGGGAGCTGGTCGGCATTCACGCGACCGATCCCGCATCCGTCTATCTGGGGTCTCTCGCGCGACTGATTTCGTTCACGCGCGAGGACATGGCCAACGCGCTCTACGAGGAGCGCAGCCTGCTCAAGATGCTTGGCATGCGGCGGACGATGTTCGTGGTGCCGCGTGACGTCGGCGGGGTAATCCATTCGGCAGTCACGCGGCAGCTGGGCGTCGCCGAACGCAAGCGACTGATCCAGATGCTCACCGAGGCCAAGGTGGATCCGGACGTTCCCGGCTGGGTCGCCCATGTCGAGAAGGAGACCGTCGCGGCGCTCGAGGAGATGGGCGAGGCCACGGCCAACCAGCTGACCAAGCGCGTGCCCGGCCTGCGTTTCCAGATCATGTTCGGCGAGGGCAAGAAATGGGGCGGCAAGGTCGGCGTCTCGACGCGGATGCTTTTCCTGCTCGCCACGGAGGCACGCGTGATTCGCGGCCGGCCCAACGGCACGTGGCTGAGCAGCATGTATTCCTGGGCGCCGATGACCGGCTGGCTCGGGGGTCCGCTCGATCATCCACCGGTCGATGAGGCGCAGGCCGAGCTGGTTCGACGCTACCTCACCGCATACGGCCCCGCCACGCAGCGCGACGTCCAGTGGTGGACAGGCTGGACGGTGGCGACGACGAAGAAGGCGCTGGCCGCCAACAAGGTGTCCGAGGTCGCGCTCGATGGTGGCGCGGGCATCGCGCTGGATTCGGACCTCGAGAAAACCGCCGATCCTGGTTCGTCGGTCGCGCTGCTGCCGGCGCTCGACACCACGATCATGGGTTGGCACGACCGAACGTGGTTCCTTGGCGAACACGGGCCCGCGCTGTTCGACCGCAACGGCAATGCCGGGCCATCGATCTGGGTTGATGGGCGCGTCGTCGGCGGTTGGGCGCAGCGGAAGAGTGGCGAGGTCGTCTATCGGCTGCTCGAGGACGTCGGGAAAGACGACACGAAGAAAATCGAGGCCGAGGCCGCGCGCATCGAAACCTGGCTGGGCGAATCGCGGATCATCCCGCGCTTTCGGACGCCGCTCGAGCAGGAGCTGTCGCGGTGATCCGCGCCACGGGCATCCTGGTGCTTGGCGTCGCTCTTGCTCGCCGGGATGCGGCGCCTTCGTCGCCCCTGCGCCGACGCCGGCAGAGATGGACGATGTCATTGCCGACCTCGTGCTGCGCGGCGCCACCGTTCATCGGCTGGTGAGTGGCGACGCCGGCTGTCCGAGCCAGGACCTGCACGACAACGCGATCCATATGGAGATTGCGCTGGGCAGCCAGAGCGCGACGCACGAGATCTACCTAATGCGGTGGCGGCGACAGTCCGACTACGACGCTGCCGCCCAGGCCTTCGCGGACTGCGTGGCCGAGTACCAGACCGCCAATCCCGACCCAGACGGTCACCCAGATCGAGGCCAATCCGTGGCGCGCCTACGGTCCCGGCTGGACGCCGCAGGTCCAGGAGACGCTTCAGGCGGCACTCGAGGCTGCCGGCGGCTCCTGACGCAAGCGGCGCGGCCGCACCGCTGCTACTTCGGTGGGCCGCGGCGTATCAGCGCGCGATGCTCATCGAGCGTGTCGGGTGTCAGCTCCACGGTCCAGGTCGCGCCTGCCTCCTCCATCGCCCGAGTGATGGCCACGCCGCCATCGGCGTGCGTTGACGTCTCGACGTTGGCTCCGACGTCGAACCCCTCCATCGAGCCGCGGACCTCGCGGACTACCGCGACGGCCTCGGCAACCTCGTCAGGTAAGTCAGCCGCTCCTCGGTCAGCTGGTTGTTCGTCATCAGGTAGACGCCGTCCCACAGCGCTGCCCGGCGCAACGGTCGCTTGCGCGGCCAGCCGGCAGCGAGCCACACGGGGATTCGCGGCTGCTGCACCGGCCGAGGCGCCTCGCGGACTTCGCGCATCCGGAAGCTCGCGCCGTCCGCGGTGACCGATTCGCCTCGCCACAGCCGATCGACCACATCGAGACTCTCCTCCACGAGCGCGGCACGCTCGCGAAGGTCGAGCGGAAGGCCGAGACGCTCGAACTCCCGATCGCCCGAGCCAAGACCGGCGCCGAACACGAGCCTGCCGCCGGACAGGTTGTCGATTGACGCCGTTTTGCGTGCGATATCCCACGGCTGCGTGCGCATGAGCGGCGTCACCATCGCGCCGATGCGGATCCTCTCCGTGCGTGCCGCGATGGCCGCGAGAGCGATCCACGGATCGGCAACCGGGATGTCGTTGTCGGTCAGAAACACGTCCCAGACGAAGAAGCCGTCCCATCCGGCCGCCTCGGCGTCGCGTGCCAGCTCGACGAGCAGCCTGATGTCCGCCCATTCGCCGGTCGTGGCCACGTCCAGCCCGAACTTCACGCTGCCGAGGATAGGCCGCAACTCCACCGCGCCGCGCGCCGATACGATGCGGATGTGACGCAACGAAACTGGCCGACCTTCGGCCGCGACGTTCCCGACGCGGCCTGGCGACCGGCCTCGAATGCCGCCGCGGACACGCGACTGGGCCGCTTCATCCGCGCCGCCGGCGAGCCCGACCTCGAGGCCCTGCAGCGCCACGCCGAAGCGCGACCCGGCCTGGTTCTGGGGCGCGGCGATCGAGGACCTGTCGTTCACCTGGCAACGCAAGCCAACGTCGATCCTCGACACGAGCCGAGGAGTCGAGTGGTCGCGCTGGTGGAGCGGCGGCGCGTTCAACTACGCGGCCGCGGCCGTGGATCCGCGAGCGGCGAACGATCCCGATGGCGCGGCGATCACCTGGGAGGGCGAGGACGGCAGCGTCCGAAGGCTCACCAACGCCGAGCTGAAGACCGAAGTGGACCGCGCGGCCGCGATGATCGCGAACCTCGGCATTGCCGAAGGCGACCGCGTGGGCATCTTCATGCCGCTCCTGCCGGAGACGGTCATCACGGTTTTGGCTCTTGGAAAACTGAAGGCGATCTACATCCCGATCTTCTCCGGCTACGCGGCCCCGGCGGTTGCGAGCAGGCTGAACGACGCCGGTGCCACCTTGCTTGTCACGGTCGACGGCACTCTCCGCCGCGGCGCGCAGGTCCGCATGAAGGAGACGGCGGACGCCGCAGTGGCAGAGGCGCCGACCGTCAAGCACGTGCTGGTAGTCGGGCGCCTCAGTCCGCTCGCGCCGCAGGATGCCTGGGTGGAAGGTCGGGACCGCTGGTGGTCGACCGAGATGGCCGACCCCGACCTCCAGCCGATCCGCGAGACGCCGGAGACCGACCCCGAAACGCCCTACATGATCATCTACACGTCGGGCACGACCGGCCGGCCGAAGGGCGCCGTCCACGTCCACGGCGGCTTCCCGATCAAGGGCGCGCAGGACCTGGCGCACTGTTTCGATCTGGGCCGGGCGATCGGCTGTTCTGGTTCACCGACCTCGGCTGGATGATGGGTCCGTGGGCAATCTCCGGTGCGCTGCTGCTCGGCGCGGAGCTGGTGCTCTACGAAGGTGCGCCCGACTACCCCTCCACCGACCGACTATGGGCCCTGGTTGCCGGCCACCGCGTGACCCACCTCGGCCTGTCGCCGACGGTCATTCGCGCTCTCATGGCATACGGAACGGATCCGCTGCGCGACCACGAAATGAGCGACCTGCGCGTGCTGGGCTCGACCGGCGAGCCGTGGAATCCCGAGTCGTGGTGGTGGTTCTTCAACAACGTCGGCGGCGGTCGCTTGCCGCTCATCAACTACAGCGGTGGAACCGAGGTGAGTGGCGGCATCGTCTCCTGCAACCTTTTGACGCCCATCAAACCCACCTCGTTCGGCGGCCCGTCCGTGGGCGCGGCCGCGGACGTGATCGACGCGGCAGGCAACAGCGTGCGCGGCGAAGTCGGTGAGCTGGCGCTGCGGCAACCGCTTGCCCGGGATGACGCGCGGCTTCTGGAACGATCCCGAGCGCTACCTCGAGACGTACTGGTCGCGCGTCCCGGGCACGTGGGTGCACGGCGATTGGGCGGTCGTCGACGAGGACGGCTACTGGTTCATCCAGGGCCGCTCGGACGACACGTTGAAAGTGGCAGGCAAACGCGTCGGCCCGGCCGAGGTGGAGAGCGCGGCGGTGGCCCACGCAGCAGTCCTGGAAGCGGCCGCGGTCGGCGTCCCCCACGACGTCAAGGGCGAGGTGATCGTGGTCTTCATCCGGCTTCGACCGGGCGAATCGGACGACCCAGACCTGCGCCAGGCTGTCTCCGACAAGGTGGTCGAGCAGATGGGCAAGGCGCTTCGTCCGGAGGCCGTGTTCGTCGTCAGCGATCTACCGCGAACGCGGTCGGGCAAGGTGATGCGCCGCGTGGCGCGCGCGGCATACCTGGGCATCGACCCGGGCGATCTCTCGGCGCTCGAGAACCCGCTGGCCGTCCAGGCAATCCGCGAGGCCGCCGCCTCCCGCTAGGCGGTGCCACTGGATCTGCAAGGCCGGCTCCCTTGCGTCCCGGCCTATCCTCAGGCCGAGCCGCTGCTCTGGATGCCCAGACACCCGAGCAGCGCCAAATCGCAAGGAGGCCGGACCATGCCAGATCACCCGAATGCCATAGCCGCACGGCGAGCGATAGATGCCCTGGAGCAGGGCGACATGCAGGCAATGGCGGACTATGTGGCCGACGATGTCGTGTGGCACGTGATCGGCAGCACGGAGCCGATCCGCGGAAAGGCGGCACTTCAGGCCGCCATGACAGGGGCGGACTACGAGATCACTAGCCACGTTCACGATGTGGTCGCCAATGACGACCACACAATCGTGCTGGCGGAGAACACCGCCACCCGTGGTGATAAGAGCCTCACGTATCGCACCGCGGAGATCACGCACATCCGCGACGGCAAGGTCGTCGAGCGCTGGGCTTTCTCGGACGATACCCAAGCGATCAACGAGTTCTTCGCCTAGCCGGCGCCTTACGTTTCGCGGGTGAACGGGGAGGGCGTCCACGAAGCGCTCGGCGAGCTGCACAGCGCAGTCGCATTTCGAGTGCTCGGTCCGATCGAGGCACTCGTCGACGGTGAAAACGTCGCATTGGGCGGTCCGCGTCAACGGGCGCTCCTGGGCCTGCTGCTCCTCCATCGTGGGCGAACGGTGTCAACCGGCGTCCTGATCGATGCCATCTGGGCCGGCGAGCCACCCGACGGCGCGGCCACCACCATTCGGTCGTACGTTTCAAAGCTTCGCGGGGCATTGGGCGAGGCGGCCCCGGTGCGTGGCTCAGCGTCTGGCTACTCAATCGCCGTCGAAGCTACGGCCATTGACGCAGCGCTGTTTGATGAGCTCATTCGCGAGGCCGACGACGCGCTGCGCCAAGGCGCGGTTCGCGCCGCGGCGGACGAGCTCGGACGTGCACTTGCGCTCTGGCGCGGCAAGCCATATGGGGAGCTGGCCGAAGACGGTCCTTTACGAGTTGAAGCCGATCGTCTCGAGGAGCTCCGACTGCATGCGCTCGAGCAACAATTCGACGCTGCGCTCACGCTGGGTAGAACCGGTCAGATCGTCGACGAGTTGGAGGCAACCGTCGCCCATGCACCCCTATCGCGAGCGTCTGTGGCGGCTGCTGATGCTCGCCCTCTACCACTCGGGACGTCAGGCGGACGCGCTCGCTGCGTACCACCGCGCACGGACCATGCTCGACGACCACCTAGGCATCGATCCCGGCCCTGAGCTCCAAGCCCTGGAGGGCCAGATTCTGCGCCAGGAGGTGCCGGCGCTCGTAAATACGGAGCGACGAGACCACCTCCCGAACCCTTTGACGAGCTTCGTCGGACGAGAAAGGGAAATGGCCGAGCTCGCAACCCTCATCGCGAGCCACCGGCTGGTAACCCTGACCGGAGTTGGCGGCGTCGGAAAAACGCGCCTCGCGATTGAAGTCGCCCGCGTCACAGCTGAATTTGCGATCGACGGGGTCGTATTCGTCGACCTTGCGCCGATCACGTCCGATGATGCTGTGCCCATGGCGCTGGCGCGAGTGCTGGAGCTGCGTGAGCAAGCGTCGACTCCGGCTGTGGATCTCATCACAGGAGCGCTGCGGCACTCCCGAGTGATCGCTCTGCTCGACAACGCCGAGCACGTCCGAGACGGGGTGTCAGAACTGGCCGATGCTCTGCGCACCCATTGTCCCGAGGTCCGCGTCATCGTTACCAGCCGGATCCCCATCGGAAGCCAGGGCGAGATCGACTTTCCGGTGCTGCCTATGCCCGTGCCGGACGAATCGGCAGCTCCGGAAGATCTACGTGCATCCGACTCCGTCCGCCTTTTGGTGCAGCGCGTGGTGGCTGCACGGGCGGGCGGCGTCCCTGACGACCGCTCACATCGTGGAAGCGGCGCGAATCTGCCGCGACCTCGATGGTTTGCCGCTGGCCATCGAGCTTGCAGCTGCCCGCGCCAAGGCAATGACTCTGCACGAGATCGCGGGCCGTCTGGATGACCGTTACCGATTTCTCGTCTCCTGGAGGCGGGTCTCCCCTGCTCGCCACCAGACCCTCAAACAGGCCATCGATTGGAGCTTCGACCTCCTATCGGCGACCGATCAGGCGTTCTTCGCGAAGCTCGCTGTGTTTGCCGGTGGATTCACCCTGGAAGCCGCCGCCGCCGTGTCCGCCGAGGGCGACGAGCTGCAGGCGCTTGAGGCCGTGACGCGGCTGGTGGACGCCTCGCTCGTTGCGGCCGAAGCGTCAGACGTCGCCAGTCGCTATCGAATGCTCGAGACCGTCCGCCAGTATGCGGATGCCCGTCTTGTCGATACCGGATCGCTGAATGCGTCACGCGACGCCCACGCCACCTACTTTCGCCACCTGGCCGAGCGGGCTGAGCCACAGCTGACTGGGGCAGAGCAGACCTCGTGGTTCGAGCGCCTGGACGCCGAGCACGCCAACTTCGTGGCGGCGCTGGATCACCTCGCGAACGATGATCGTGGCGAAGGCCTGCTCGAGTTCACCGTCGCCCTGACCCGCTTCTGGTACGTGCGCGGCCACCTCATCGAGGCGCGACAAGCTCTCGAACGAGCGTTGGCGGCATCTCCGTCCGCCCCCACGCTCCTGCGCCGCCGGGGGTTGACCGCGACGGCGTCAATCGCCTTGCTCCAGGGTGACTACGGAGTGGCCACCCGGTTCGCCGAGGCGAGCCTGATGGCAGCGCGCGAGTCCGGCGAGGAGCGACTCATCGCGAACGGCTTGAGCAACCTTGGCGCGATCGTGCTTGCTGCCGGAGACAACGGTCGCGCTGGTGAACTGCTGGAAGAAGCGGTCGCGCTCGCGCGGACGGTGGACGACAGTCGCATCCTCGCGCTTGCACTGAACAACATGGGAGACCACGCGCTCACCGTTGGCGATTACGCTCGCGCCGAACCCTTGTTCAGCGAGAGTTTGTCGCTACTGCAGGCGCGCGGCGACACCGCGAACGTGGCTCGGTCGTTGTTCAACCTTGGTGCCGTCGCGCTCATGACAAAGCATGTCGATGTCGCGGAGGCGAGACTGCAGGACAGTCTTGCCGCCAGTCGTGAGACAGGCGATCAGGAAGACCTGTGCTGGGGCCTTCTCGGCTTGGCAGCCGTGGCCGCGGCGCGCGGTCAAGCGGAGAAAGCCGCATTGCTGCTGGGCGCAGCCACCAGCGTTCTGGCTCGAATGGGTGCCGATTTCAAGCCGTTCGAACGACAGCTCCACGAACAAACCGAGCGCAGCGTCGTCGAGCTGCTGGGGCTCGAAACATACGAGTCTGCCCGGGTGCGTGGTGGCTCCATGTCCCTCGAGGACGCAGTCGGAGTTGCCGCTCGAGCCTGACACGCTGGCAACCGATTGCAACCGGATTGCAACGGGCATCCTTCAACGTCCGCGGCGATGGGAACAACCGCCCGGGAAGCAATCTCGCTGGGCCGCGATCGGTTCGTTGACGCGCTGCGGCGCGGCGATGCTCAGACCGCGGCATCGGTCTACGCCGCCGACGCGCACCTGCTTGCGCCGGCTGCCCGCCCGATGGTCGGCCGCGAGGATATTCGGGCTTACTGGCAGGCCGGGATCGACGCGGGCGTTGCCGAGATAACCCTGGCCGCCAACGACATGGATCAGAACGAGGGGATCGCGTACGAAACGGGTTCGTACGTCATCCGACTTGGCGGCATCGATGACGCGCGAGGCGTTGAGCGCGGCCACTACGTGCAGGTCTACCAACGCCAACCCGATGGGTCGTGGCAGCGAGCCGTTGAGATTTTCAGTCCGGGAGGTGGGGAGTGAGCGTTCGCCTGGTTGCCGCGTTTGTGCTGGTGTCGTTGTTGGTGGTTGCGTGTGGCGCGGCGTCGCCGAGGCCGTCCTCCGACACGGACGCCCAGGTGGAGTCGAACTCGACGATCGCCCATCTCTTCGCCCGCGTGGGACCGGAAGGCGAGGTGGACAAGCAGCTGGCAATCGACGCGTTTTCGTATCTTTTTGCGCCGTTGCCGGGGGCCACTTCAATCGAGGGCGATCCGCCCGAACTCCATGAAATCAAGTCCGGCACATTCGCGTACAGGTGGCTGGCACAGCACGCCGACGAGTTAACAGACGATCAGCGAGCAGCCGTCGCGGCCCATCTCACGCCAGGACCGAACGACACAGTAATTCGATCGACTGATCCCGAGCCCACCGCGCTTGCGCTGACGGGAGGGGGATTCGTCGCGGCGTCGGAGGAACATGCCCGGTACGTCAGGATTCTCAAAGAGGCCGAGGCCGGATTCGCTCAGAAAGTGGGCGAGACGTTGAAGCGTCCGTGGATGCTGGTCATTCGAGAGTCAAGCAATGGGACTGCATTGGCCGGAACCCGCATGGCAGCATTCCCGTTCCTTGGGTCGATAGGACTCTTCCCGACGTTTGGTTGTTCGTTCGAGACCTACAAGGGCTTCAGGGATCTCGATGAAACGTCGATCCGTACGACGCTCGCACACGAAATGTGGCACTGCTTTCAGGGGCAGCTGGGAGGGTTCCGCATTGGCCCTCCATGGCTCATCGAGGGCCAGGCTGAATGGGCGGGCGAAGCCTTGATGGGCCCTTCGGCGGTGGGCATCCCGAACTTCAGCTGGTATGTGCAGACCCCCAGAGATCCACTATTCGGGCGCGACTACGATGCGGCCGGGTTCTACTGGCAGCTTTCGGAGCACGGCATCAGTCCGTGGACGCACGCGAAGGCGATGCTGCTGTCGATCACGAACGCGGGCATCTTTGAAGCAGCAGGCGCCAACAGCCAGTCCTTTCTGCAGGACTGGGCGCCACAGCTACTGCGCGACAGCGCGATCGGACCCGAACTCCAGTGGCATACCAAGGGCATATTTGCGGTCGCGGAGCGCGGCGGACGTGCCAAGGTAAATGTCTCGGTGGCCGTCTCGACCCCGGTTTCCGCAGGACCGGTCCAGAACTGGCCGTATGAAGTCACTGCCTCGGCGCCAGTTGTGCGGTCGATCCTTGGACAAGGCAACGGCCTCATCGGCGCACCCGGCTTCGGCACCGTCGATGCTCGGAATGCCTTGCTGTGCACCAACCCCGATGGCTGCACATGTCCGCCTGACGAGATTTGGAAGGGGCCGCTCCCGGTAAACATGGCGCCCAAGTTCTACCTCGGTGTCACTGGCGGACTCGACGGCGCCACTGGCACTCTTGAAGGTTTCCGAATTCAGGACTTCTGCGAGAAGAAGCCCGAAACGCCCGAACCGCCTCCCCTACCCGGCAACGAACAACCGCCTCCGCCACCACTACCGCAGCCCGACCCGTGTGACAGCGGCTGCCCGATGTCGAACGGCGACGTGCACATCGTCCCAATCGATGGGCAGAGCTGGGATTTCCAGGCCGTAGGCGAGTTCGTGCTGCTGCGAACGCCCGATGGGTCGTTCGAGGTCCAGGCAAGGCAGGAGCCGTATTCAGGCTCCGACCACGTAAGCGTCAACACGGCGATCGCCATGCGTGTCGGCGATCACAGGATCGGAGTCTACGGTGACCCGGCGAACAGTGACCTGTTGTCGATCATGGTCGACGGTGCGCTCGTCGATCCGAGTGCCGCGGCAGTAGCGGTCGGTGACGCGACGATCACGTACGTTGACGGGTTCTTTCCCGCCTACGAGGTTGGACTTCCCAACGGGACGCGCGTCTCTTTGGCCGGTCAGCTGCAGTACGGCATCAACCTGACGATCAACCCGAGCGCCACGTTCGGCGATGGAGTCGTGGGCGTGATGGGGCCCGTGCCGCCCAACAGCATGGGCGTGCCCGCTCTTCCCGACGGCACGATCCTCCCGCTGCAAACCAGCCGAGACGATTACAACGACGCCCTATACGGAATATTCGAGGACTCGTGGCGAGTCACCCCTGAAACGTCACTGTTCGATTACACGGACGGTCGCACGACCGAGAGTTACACCAACCCCGACTTTCCGGCCGCCGAGGACATCGTCACATTTGACGAACTCACGGCGGAGCAGCTGGCTGCCGGTGAAGCCGCCTGTGGGGCCATCCAAATCGAGTTCCTGCGGCTGCAGTGCGTGTACGACGTTGCGGTCACGGGCGTCAACTTCTTCGCTGACCTGTACGACATCACCGCCGAGGTCGTGGATCGGGGCACGATCGTGCCGGGCGGGCAGCGGATCCGGATCGTCAACCTGTTCTGGGACCCCGTGGCCGGCGCGCAACCACTCGATGTATATGCCTGGTCCGACGCTGGAGCAGCCCTGGTCGCAACCGTGGATTACGGCGCAACGACCGAGTTCTTCGACCCCGGAATGCGCACAGCCACGTTCGGTGGCGATGCGCTCGTCTCGCTTCAGCGCGCCGGCGAACCGGTAGCCGAGGAGGCCTTCAATCTCTACGACCTGCGCATGGACATCGAACCGGGTTTGGAGCGCACATATGTCATGGGGACCGGTGAGGCGGATCCATTCCTCGGCGGTCAGGTCCGGCCCACGGTCGTCGACTTTGACGAAAACGGCGGGTCCTACCCATTGATGGAACCGCCACCCGACAAGGGCCTGTTGTTCTTGAGCGTGAACTCGCTCGTTTACACACACGACCCGGTCGAGTTCTACATGAGCACCGGCGACGGCTGTCTGACCCAGCCCGACTTCCCGACCCTCGCCCAGACGAGCGGGGTCGGCGATAACTCCTGGGGCTACGAGGGTCCGCTCGCCGTAACGCCCGGCTCGAACCTCCAACTGACGCTCCACGCCGTCCCAAAGGATGATGATCCCTTCACGCAGACGTGCGACTCACCGCCGATCGCGGGGCCTTGGCCGTTCTCGCTCGAGGCCGGCCAACGGTCGCATCTGATCCTCTATGGCATCCCGGGCGACCCCACGATCCGCACCGTGATCCTGCCATTCGGCGACTCGAAATGAGCCGAGCGACCGAGCCTTGATGCGGGCGCAGCGCCGAAACGCCGCGACATCGGCCCATCGGGGGTGCATGATTGACATAGGGGGATAGGGAGAGTGGAGGAGAGAACTTGAGCATCATTGCATGGTTGGTAATCGGCGCGATCGCCGGATATGTGGCGAACCTGGTCTTGGGAACGCGATCGGGCCTGATCAGCACAGTCATCTTCGGGATCATCGGTGCCATAGTGGGCGGCTTCATCGGGGCCTTTCTGCGCGGCAACGGCTTCGACCTGAACAGCATCATGGGGCAGCTGGACCTGACGTCGGTCATCACAGCCATCCTTGGCGCAATCGGCGTTGGAGCGGCCGGAGCGTGGTGGGCAAAGAACCGCGCCGGCACCGCCTGAACTTCTAGCGCGCTGAACGAGCCGCGGCTGGCGAGGAGCAACTCCTCCCAGGCCGCGGCTTTTTGCTGACCAAGCCACGGCGACAATGGCGCGGTGAACAGGATCACCAGCACCGCCAACCCGCGCGTCAAGGCCGCGGCGCGGCTCCGTGGACGCCGCGAGCGTGACAAGGAAGAGTCTGACGCTGATCGACGGGGTGCGCGAGACGATGCGCGCGCTGTCGGGCCGCGCCGTGATCCGCGAAGTCTTCGTGGTGCCGGAGCTCCTCGTTGAGCCGGAGGCCAGAGGCCTGCTCGAGCGCCTCGGCGAGGAATCGATCCCGATAATCGAGCTCGGGCGCGAGGCCTTCGAGAAGCTGGCCTACGGCGACCGAATGGACGGCGTTGTGGCGGTCGCCGAGGCGCCGCTGAGCAAGCTGGACGACCTGGTACTGCCACCGGAGCCCCTCATCGCGGTCATCGAGGGTGTCGAGAAGCCGGGCAACCTGGGCGCCATCCTGCGCACGGCCGACGGTGCGGGTCTCAACGCAGTGATCGTCGCCGAGTCAGCGACTGACCTGTTCAACCCGAACATCATCCGTGCCAGCCTCGGGGCCGTGTTCGCGGTGCCGGTCAGCGTCGCATCATCGGGCGACGTTCTGGCATGGCTGCGCAAGCGTGAAATCGCGATCGTGGCCGCTCGCGTCGACGGCTCGATCGACTACTCCGCGGCCGACTACCGCGGCGCAGTGGCGATCGCGTTGGGCAGTGAGGCGCGCGGCTTGTCGGACGCGTGGGGAGAGCTGGCGCGCGCATCGGTACGCGTGCCGATGCTCGGTGTGGCCGACTCGCTCAACGTATCGGCGACGGCTGCCGTGCTGTTCTACGAGGCGCTGCGCCAGCGCCGCGGCTGACCACGCCACGCACGCACCCGGTGCGTACTAGGCGCGCCCTGCCGCCGACCTCGCGGCTACGCTCGCGGCACGCGTGGCTACACCCAACGTACGCCCTCTGCGCGTAGGTGGTGCTCATTTCGCGGCTACGACGCGTCAGGTGCGTGGCTGGGCCCGACTGGCAGTCGGTCGACGCGTAGAACTCGCCCCACGCGTAATTGGCGATTTGATGAGCATCGAGGCGCTCCGGCCACGCCGCGGCCGGCGCGCCCGCCGCGGCTAGGCGACGTCCGACGAAGATGCCTCGTCGAGGACGAAGGTGATCAGCATGTTCACGCGATAGCGCGTGATGTTGCCGTTCTCGATGTCGATCTGCTGCTCCTTGATCCACGCACCCTTGACGTTGCGTAGCGTCGAGTGAGCTCGGGCGATGCCCTGCTTGATGGCGTCCTCGAAGCTCTGCTCGGACGTGGAGCTGATCTCGGTTACACGGGCTACGGACATCGGTAAATCCTCCCTGTTTCAGGGGTTGCTGGGGCTATTCGACCCGCAGGCCGAGCAGCTTTCGTCCAATGACGAGGCGCTGGATCTGGCTCGTGCCCTCACCAAGCTCGGTCAGCTTGGCGTCGCGCATGAACCGCTCGACCTTGTACTCCTCAACGTAGCCGTAACCGCCGTGCACCTGGACGCCCATATTGGTCACGCGTTGTGACACTTCCGATGCAAACAGCTTGGCCTGCGCGGCCGCGGTGCCGTAATCCTGGCCCTGGTCCTTCATCCAGGCAGCGCGCCAGACCATCGATCGGGCCGCCTCGGTCTCCGTGGCCATGTCGGCGATCATGAAAGCGACGCCCTGGAATGAGCCGATCGGCTTTCCGAACTGCTTGCGCTCACGGGCGTAGACGGTCGACGCATCCAGCGCAGCCTGGCTCAGGCCGACAGCCATGGCACCGATCGAGATTCGGCCGCCATCCAGGGTCTTCAGGAAGACCTTCCAGCCCTCCCCCTTCGTGCCGAGCATCTGGTCGGCCGGAATCCTGGCGTTCTGGAAGAGCAACTCCCCAGTGTTGCTGGCGTGGAGGCCGAGCTTCTCCTCGAGGCGTCCGATCTCGAAACCGGGCGTGCCCTGCTCGATGATGAAAGCGCTGATCTCGGCCGACCCGTCGTCGCGGTCGCCGGTGCGGGCAGTGACGATGTAGGTGCCGGCCTCACCGGCGTTGGTGATGAAGCGCTTGCTGCCGTTGATGACCCAACAACTGCCGTCCGCGCCGTCCTCGAACTTGGCCGTGGTCCGCGTGCCGCCGGAGTCGGAGCCAGCCTCGGGCTCGGTTAGGCCGTAGGCGCCGATGACCTTGCCGCTTGCCATGGGGACCAGAAAGCGGTCCTTCTGCTCCTGCGTGCCGGCCAGGTGCAGCGGGTTGCAACCCAGGCTCGTGTGAGCGGCGACGATGATGCCCAGCGAGCCCCACGCGCGCGACAGCTCCTCGATCGCGATCGCGTACGCGAGCGTGTCAAGTCCAGCGCCGCCCTCTTCTTCGGGGAATGGGATGCCGAGCATGCCCATCTCGCCCAGTTTGGCCACGATCTCGGACGGGAAGCGCCGCTCTTTTTCGTGCTTCTCGATGACCGGCTCGACTTCCTTGGCACAGAAGTCGCGAAGCGTTCGGCGGAGCAGCTCGTGCTCGGGGGAAAGGGTCAGATCCACGGCCGGGAGGCTAGCACGGGCGGTGAATCCGGTCGGCGTGTAGATCATCGGGCTCGCTGCAACCGAACTGCAACAGGCGCTGATTACCGTCGGTGACCGAGCTGTCGATTACTCGGAGGAGCACGGAATGACCAGCGTCAAAGTGAATGCCAGGCGCGGCGCCCAGGACACAGAAATTTCGTCAGTCAGCCGGAGGAGACTGCTAAGGGTCGCTGGGTCGGCCGCAGTTGGAACCGTTGCGACGGGTTTCTACCTTGGCGAGCGCTCACGAAACCCAGGCCGGCGGCGTGGAGGAGTTCGACTCGGTCACTACTGGCTCATTGCAGGCCAAAATCGTGACGGTCACCAATTCCTGGTCAGGTTCGAGTACGGGTTCCTTCTTCAAAGTTGTGAACCTCGCTCACTCAGGGAATGTCGCCGCGATCCAGGCTGAGTCGAATTCGCCTGACGGCGTCGGCGTCTCTGGATCCGGATGGAACAGCGGCACCGGAGTGAGCGGCGTGGGTCGGGTTGGAGTGTTCGGCATATCGTCGGTGGATGGATGGTTCGGGATATGGGGACGGCACACAGGCAATGGCACCGGCATGGCCGGCGATTCGGTGACGGGCTCAGGCATCGTGGGCAACAGCACGAGCGGATACGGCGCTCAGCTCGGAGGCGGGAAGGCCCAACTGAGGCTCGTTCCCAGGTCGACCGCGGGAAAGCCGAAGGAAGGCGCCCACATGAAGGGCGAGGTCTACCTGGATTCCAACGGCGCGATCTTTGTGTGCGTCAAGAGCGGCACGCCGGGGACGTGGCGCAAGGTGACCACAAGTGCAACCTGACCATTGAAGCGCCGGTAGCGGCTAGGCCTCTTCGCGCTCGATCTTCTTGCGGCCGACGTTCGGTCGCTTGGGCAGCGGGATACTGCTGGCGCCGTTGACGAACGACGCCTGGCGCGCCCACTCGACAACCTGGTCTTGCTCCTCCAGGGACAGGATGTTCAGCCGGCCGAGGCTGTAGAGCTCGTCACGGAGGTAGGACTTGAGCATCTCCGGGCCGTCCGTGTTGATCGTGAACTTCACCTTATTGCGCCGGAACGTATCGAAGATCCAGCGGAACTCGTCCCAGCCGGAAACGACACGCGTGTTCAGGTTTGAAGTCGGGCAGACCTCGAGGGTGATGTCTCGCTCACGGATCATGGCCATCGTTCGCGGGTCGTAGGCGGCCTTGACGCCGTGGCCGATACGCGACGGCTCCAGCTGCTCGATCACCTCGGCGATCTCTTCCACTGGCCCCGATTCGCCCGAATGGACCGTGATGCCCAGCCCACGCTTTCGGCAGCGCTCGAACAGGCGCTTGTAGTCGGAGGGCTTGAAGTCCGGCCGATTTCAGGGCCTGCGATATCGATGCCGACGACGCCCCGAGCGCGATAGGCAATCGCCTTCTCCGCAATGATTTCGTTCAGCTGGTAAGGAAAGGCGCGGTCGAGGCAGAGGATCAGCCCTGGGTTGACCGGGTACTCGAGCACCGCGCGGTCCATGCCGCGGATGGCGGCACTGATGATGTGGTCGAGATCCTGCTCGCCGCCGCGGTTGCGCTTCATGGGGTTGAAGCGCAGCTCGATCGTCGTGATGTTGTTCTTGCGGTACGCGCCGCCGATTACCTCGTACACAGAGCGCTCCACCGCGATTGGGGAGCTCTGGATCAGCTCGGTCCAATGGAAGAGCTGCAGGTAGCCCTCAAACGAGCGGCCGCGGCGAGCGGAGACAGTGATGAGCTCGCGGAACTCCCAGTAGTCCTTGGTCGGGAGTCGGATTCCCTGGGCGTGGGCGATGCCCCACATGATTGCCGGCGCGACGGAGCCGCCGAGATGGGTGTGGAGCTCGGTCAGCGGCCTGTTGCGCGGCAGAACGGAAGGCACGCCCCGATGCTACCCGCAAGCAACCTCGGAGCGGGCCCTGATGCCGAGCCAGATTATGGGACGAAGAACATCCACAGCTCCCGGTCCTGGCCGGTCTCGCCACTCGACGCGAAGAAGAGCATGTGATTAACGAACAGAAGATCGCCCGGGCTGCTGTTGCTGTCCCCGTTGGCGAGGTCGTCGACTAAGCCAGTTTCGTCTGGCCCGTCGCTCATGCACAACTCCAACCCGTGCACCTGATCGTTGCAGCTAAATAACGCAACGCCGGCGGCATCGGTGATCTCGGTTATGAACGATCCGCCGGCAGGTTCAGCTCCGCGACGAGATCGGTCCCAGCTGGGTCGCCGTTGCTCGTCCACAATTCGCGGCCGTTGGTTCCGTCGTCGGCGCTGAAGTAGAGGAGTCCGCCAACTTCGGCCAGAGCTTGAGGGCCGGCAGAGCCGGAGGAGTTGATCTCCTCAACTCGGACCGTTCCTGGCCCCGTGCCGTTGCTCTTCCAGAGTTCCTCGTCAGAACCGTTCGTACCATCGTCTGCCGAGAAGAACAAGGTTCCGCCGATGTCGATCAGTTGATTCGGATCGGACCAGCCATCCGGATTGATGTTCTTTACTCGCGAGGTCCCGGCCGCAGTGCCGTTGCTCTTCCACAATTCGCGATCCGCGCCCCCACTGGTGGGCACGGTGGCTGCGAACAGAAGGAGTGGTCCAACGGCCGTCAACTCAGATACGGACTCTGATGAGTAATACGCGGGGAAGTCGTAGACCCTGACGGTGCCGGCCGCGCTGCCGTCGCTCTTCCACAGATCCCTATTTACGAGGATGTTGGGGGCCTTGAACCGGGCTGTGAAGAAAAGAGTGCCGTTGACATTCGTAAGCTCCTGGGGACTCGAGCTGGACGCTCCGGTTCTGATGTTCTTGACGCGGACGGTGCCCGTTGTGGTCCCATCGCTCTTCCATAGTTCGCGGCCAGATGCGCCGTCATTGGCGCTGAAGAAGAAAATGCTGCCCACGGCTGTCAGGTTTGTGGGATCCGAGGAGCCCGACGGATTGATGTCCTTGACCTGTTTGGTGCTGGTCTTGCTGCCTGTCGTTCTCCAGAGCTCCCGCCCACTCGGGCCTGTCGCCGCGAAGTACAGGACGCCGTTGACCACAGTCAGCCACTCGGGATCAGAGCCAGGCGCTCCGGCGTTGATGTTCCTGACCAGCAGGGTTCCTGGGCCCGTGCCGTTGCTCTTCCACAGCTCACGGCCATTGGAGCCGTCGTCCGCACTGAAGAAGGCTTTCCCGTTGAATTCGGTGAGTCCTTGGGGATTGGCATTTCCCCCCGGGTTGATGTTCTTGACTCGGGCCGGCAAGACGCCAGCTGCGACCGGCGACGCTAGCGCCGTGGCGATCAAAGCGACAATCGCGATAGTGGCGGCGAAACGTGTCGCCCGTGACCAGGGATTGGTTCGACCGGGCATTTGCCCACCTCTTTCTTGCACGGCCGCGTGACGTGCGCCGGTTAGACCGGGTTCTAGCGCGGCGAGTACCGCGAGAGTTCGCGTCGAACACCCGGGGTGTGGCCGTGAAGAAGATGCCTGAGCCGATTGCTGTGATCTTTGCCACGCACTCGGCAGGCTGATGTGCTTGATCATCGGAATTCCCTCGCCCCCAGCAGTGATTCCGATTAGAACCGTGGCCCGCCCAGATAGCACCCGAGCCAGCACCCTGCTCGTTACGTAACGGTCGCTAGGTAATGCCTACGCAGCCCTCTTGGTGATCTGGGTGAGCGGCATTTTGGGAGGCAAAACAAGACACGCCCCGATGCTATCGGAGCGTGCCTCGATTTCAGATCTTCGGTGCGCTAGGGCACGTAGGCCCATAGCTCGGTCCCGTGACCGTCCGCGTCAGAGGCAAAGAAGATGCGGTTGCCCACTGCGGTGAGATTGCGAATGTGCCCGCTCGCACCGGCGACGCGGTAGGTTCCTCCTGCACTGCCATCGCTACGCCACAGATCGAGCGTCGGCGCAGGAACGCCCGACGGCCCGATGTGGGCAGATAAAGCCAATTCCTCGTCGGAGAAGCCGCCGAAGAAGATCGCCCCGCCCAGAGTGGCGTAGTTACTGTCGGGCTGGACTTGGACACCCACCGCTGTAGTGCCTGCCGGTGTGCCATTGCTGGTCCATGGCTCTCTATTCGCAAAGAAGAAAAGCTGGCCGTTGAGGGCGGCAAGTGAGTAAACGCCGGAGTTCTCGAAGAGCATCACGAGGTTCGTTGTTGCGGCCGTGCCGTCACTCTTCCAAAGCTCTTCGCCTGAGCGGAAGAAGGCGCGGTTACCCACGGCCACGAGTTCCCACGCATTCATGCTCGCGATGCGTTTGGTGGTGGCCTTCGTCCCATTGCTCCGCCACAGCTCGGTCTCGTTGACGATGAAGAACAGCCGATCGCCGGCAACGGTTAGCCAGGCGATTGCTTGAGTACCGTCGCCACCGCCCGCAATGACGTTCCCAAACTTGTCACGGAAGGGTCTCGTCCCGGCGGCTGTCCCATCGGACACGTAGAGCGTGCCGGTCGGGTTAACCGAGCCAACCGACGTGGAAAAGAAGATTTTGCCGGCGAATGCAGTGAGCTGATAGGGCCCGGAGCCATCAGGTCCCAGGACGATGTCCTTGACACGACTCGTGCCGACCGTCGTGCCGTCAGTGCGCCATAGCTCATATCCAGTCGCCGCGTCGCGTGCGGCGAAGTAGACCTTGCCATTCAGCAGCGTGAAGCCGAACGGATACGAATCGGCGGCCCCGGGGTTGATGTTCTTCACGAGGTGCGTACCGATGGCCGTCCCGTCGCTCACCCACAGCTCGTGTCCGCTCACACCATCGCTGGCGTTGAAGTACAGCAGGCCGTTTATGGCGACCATTGAGCCTGGAACCGATCCAGCGCCACCAGGATTGATGTCCTTGACGCGCTTTGTTCCGGCCACGGTGCCATCGCTGCGCCACAGCTCAAAGCCCTTGCCGCCTCCCTTGGCCGTGAACATCAGCGTGCCGTTGAGATCGATCAATTCGAACGGGTTTGACGAGCCGGATGTGTTGATGTCCTTGACGAGGTACGGCCCGGTGCCCGCTGCGGCGGGGCCAGCCAGGCTCGAAACCCAGGATCGCCACGAGCACTGCCATCAAGGCAGAGCCGCGCGACATCGAGAAGCGTGTGATCGATGGATATCTCAAAGGGATCCTCCGTTGCCTATATTTGCGATCTAGTTCGTCGGCACTGCCCACAGCTCGTTCTGCGAGACACTGGCATTCGGTTTGTAGCCGGACGTGAACAGAGTTCCTGCGACATCGGCTTCCGAGCAGGTTGCATACGGACGTGCCACCTGCTGAGTGCCGAGAGTGGTGCCGTCGCTGTGATAGAGGCGATTGTCCTCGAGCACGTAGAAAGCGTCGTTGCCGACCGTTACGAGGTCAAAGAATTGAAACGGCACGTCAACGATTGGGTTCGTTCCGACGTCGCTGCCGTCGGACGACCATAGGCGCGTCGCAGGCTCCTCTGGGTACCAGGGCCCGGCCGCGAAGTAGAGTCTGTCGTCGGCAGCCGCCATGTAGGTCGGATTGATCACCTGCTGGACGAGTGCGGTCCCAAGCTCGGTACCGTTGCTCTTCCAGATGTCCGCTCTGATCCACCGAGAGTTCTCGGCATCCCAGGTCTGACTACGGAAGAACAGCGTTCCGGCGACATCCAAGAGGAAGAACGGATCGGCGTCGCTGATCTTGCGGGTACCGGCCTTCGTGCCGTCTGAACGCCAGAGCGACGGGTCCGTGCTTGTTCCCGAACGGAACAGAAGGAGGCCACTCGAGGCGGTCATTGCCTGTGGGTCGCGAATGAGGCGCCCAAGGCTGTCTTTGACGTGCTTTGTGCCCTCGGACGTGCCATCGGTGACCCAGAGCGACGGTGTGGCCCCGACTGACGAGACGGCTTTGAAGTAAACCCGGTTGCCGACTGCGACAAGCCCCGGATCGGTCTCCCAGTGTTCGCACGCATACCCCCGCGGGGCGATCCCAACACCGTCATTGAGTCCAGGAAATACGTCCTTTACCAGGTGCGTGCCAATGGACGTGCCATCACTGACCCATACCTCACGGCCCTGCATGCCTGTGTCCGCCGTGAAGAAGAGCCTGTTGCCGACCGCGGTGAGCTGATCGGGGTTGGAGCTCGTGGCGCCTGGGCGAATGTCGGCGACTCTCACCGTCCCCACAGCGGTGCCGTCGCTCTTCCAGACCTCACGTCCGAACGAAGGATCGTAGGCGGTGAAGAACAGGGTTCCTGCGACGTTAACGAGCCCTTCGGGGCTGGAGCTGTTGCTGCCGGTGTAGATGTCCTTGACTCGTACAGTTCCTTCGGCAGTGCCGTCGCTCTTGTATAACTCGCGACCGCCGTGATAGGTCGTGGCAGTGAAGAACAGCTCGCTGCCCACCGCGGTAAGGCGTTCGGGTCCGCTGGACCGGATGGAACCATTCAGGTCCCTGACGAGATAACCGGTTGTCGCGGCGGCCGCCGGCATCACGATGACCACGGCAGCGATGGTTGCCAGCATCAGGCCCGTGAAAGCGGACTGTCGTCGGGGGATCCTGAAGATGTTCATTAGATGACCTCTGTGTGATCGGACGGAGGGGAGTCGTTTCTGCCCCTAAGGCAGAGCGAATCCGTAGAACCGGATCTCGGGAGGGCTCCCCGTACGCCCGCTGTCGCCCCAGGCCTCGGCGATGCCACCGGGCACCAGCTGGCCCGAGGTGCTGCCGTCGCCGTGATACGAGACCTTCTTCCACTTCTGGCCGTCCGTCCGCGTGAAGAACCCATCTGTCCAGCCGCAGTTGAAACGCGGGCAAAGGCCGCCTGCGGCACCAACCTCGACGAGGATGTTGGGACCGAGGACGTCTACTGACTCGGGACTCGAGCCTCCTTCCGGGCAGTCACGGCAGTAGTTCGAAACGATGATCCTGCCGCCAAAGGTCGCACCGCGATCGTCGCTGACGATCATGAGCGTCTGGCCAAAGCGCTCGTAGGCGATAACCACGCGTGCACCGTCGGCGCCGATCCGTGGCGTGAACACACCCTTGCCGGCAAGCACCCGCACGCTTGGCACTGGCGTCACGACGATCGAGCCGCCGACGCGTGCCACACCAAAGGTGTTGACGAGGAACCCATCGTTCGGGAACACCACCGCGAAACCGTGGTCGTAGCCGGCGATCACGGGGTTGCCCGAATCAGGGCTCCCCGGACCGAGATCGTCTCGGTAGGCCGGAGCGCACGGATTGGCGCATTTACCATCAACGATCGCAAGTTGGACATGACCGTCCGGGTCGCTCCAGGTGAGCGCGACGATAGTGCCGACGCAGGCGATGTCCGCGTCATGGCCGCGACCGATGGTGAAGCGACCGGCGCCGGCGTCCCCCGCTGAGACCTGCCGATAGTCGACCCCGAGGAGCGTCCCGCTGCTCGTCTTCCAGGTGCTGGCCGCCCAGATGAAGTCGCCACAGGCCGCGACGTTCGGCCTCTTGGCGCGAAGACCCTTGCGCAAGGCGACCTTGGGCTCGAACGTGGCGCCGCCGTCATCACTCCAGCGCATGAACGACAGGTGGCCCTGTTGCCACGCAACGACGATGTTGTCGGCCGCGGCGATGCCGCCGAGGAGCCGGCTCTCACCGGGGACCTCCGGGGCAATGACTATGCCACCGAGGTCATCCGCTGACGCCACGGGCACCGTTGCGACAATGGCTACGAAAACTGCTGCGAAGGCTGCGGCAATTGATGAGATCCGCCGAACCGGCGCGTGGCTAAGAACGGTTGCGCTCATTGCCTGGCCCTCCGTAAGCGTTCTGTTCATTAGGGCGTGTATGCCCATAGCTCGTTGCCGCTTGCCGATTGCGCCGTGTAGAACAGACGTGCCCGCAACATCGGTCAGGTTGGACTGGCGAGTTGTAGACGAGGTCCGGGCCGCCGTAATCGACGAGGCGTGACCAGGTATACGTGGTGCACAGGCCGTCTCCTGTTGAGCAGTCGCCGTACCGAGCTGGTTTCCCACGGTGTAGTAAAGAACGCCGCCGACATTCGTCAGTTCGTCAAACGCTGGCCCAGCGTTGGTGTTGACGGCACCCCACGACTTGGTATTCGCCCCCGTTCCGTCGCTGACCGTCAGTGCCGACCAGCCGTTCGAACCGAGTGTCGTGAAGAAGACGTAGCCTGCGACCGCGGTCAGTTGGCTGGGCTGCGCCTGCGCGGAAACAAACAGGGTTCCAGCCTTGGTGCCGTTGCTCTTCCAAAGACTTCCTGGATCCGCGTCTGCGTTCGTGAAGAAGAGCTCCCCGGCAACGTCCGTGAGGTTCTCCGGATAGATGTTGTTCTTGATGGTCCTCGTCGACGCCGAAGTGCCGCCCGTCCGCCACAGGGCCGAGTCAGTCTCGTTGGGATACTGATCCGCGCCACCGAAAAAGAGATACGAACCGCTCACGACGAGACTCTCTGGGTTGTAGATGCTTCCGTCGTTGAGGTCACTGAACGGCAGCGTCCCTGCGTAGTTCCATCGCTCGACCACAGCGAGCTGTAGAACGGCGACGTCGGGAATCGGACCGCTGCAGAAGGCAAGGGGCCGGGAGAAGAAGAGCTTCCCAGCGAATGAGGTCAGATCGGACGGGCCGACCGAACAAGGCGGATTCAGGTTACCGATCAGCACGGTGCCGGCGTCTGTGCCGTTGCTCGTCCAGAGCTCACGACCGGTGGCGCCGTCGTTGGCTGTGAAGAACAGGGTGCCGCCTACTGCGGTCAGCTCGGCTGGCGCGGAGCTCTTGCGTCCAGGTCGGATGTCCTTTACGAGGGCCGTTCCTGTCGCGGTGCCGTCCGTGACCCATAGCTCGCGACCGTGTGCGCCATCTGCCGCGGTGAAGAACACGAGATCGCCAACGCCGGTAAATGAGGTCGGGTTGGAGTTGTAGCTTCCCGGCGCGAGGTTCTTGACGAGGTGCGTGCCGAGCGACGAACCATCGCTCACCCAGGGCTCACGCCCATGAGATCCATCAGTCGCGGAGAAGAAGAGGCGACTGCCGATGGCCGTCAGGTTGCTGGGACTGGAGCTCTTCGCGCCTGGCCGAATGTTCTTGACCATGTGCGGCGGCGAGGCCGCTGACACCGTCGACGCGACGATCGACAGAGCCGCAACTGCCACGACGACGCTTGAACTGACACGGGCAATAGATCGAATGGGGTTCATCGACGGAACCCTCCCTCTGGGGTTTGACTAATCCATTGGACGCCCATCCGAGGCTAATGCCCACCCGAGGTGCCACCCGCCTGACTACGTAACGGTCGCTAGGTGGTGCCTACGCAGCCCTCTGCGTGAGCGCCTCCGCGTCCGTGGAAAGGATCAGCGCCAGCTGTTCGGAGTGGCGGCGGTTCGGGCGGCGGGGCCAGCCGCAGGACGCGGCGATCCTTGACGTCAAATCGACGCCCAAGCGCCTGGACTGCGGCCCGCCGCGGCTCCACCTCTGACTTCGGCAGGTACGCCCGGCCTGCGTAGAGCCGCTCGTACGTGGGCACGAGCTCCGGCCAGATTGCCGCGAGCTTGTCCATGAAGTGCTCGCGCGTGCCGGGTCGCAGGTACAGGACGTTGGCCCACACGTGGGTGGCGCCGTGGTCGCGCGCGGCACGGACCACGTCGGCGAGCAGGTCCGGATTGTCGGAAAGGCCGGGCAGGATGGGCGCGACACCGACGCCCGCGCGGATGCCACCGTCGATCAGGGTTCGCAGCGCTCGCAGGCGCTGGATTGGCGGCGACGTGTGCGGCTCCGTGTAGCGCCAGATCTTCTGGTCCAGCGTGGGGACAGAGAACGTGACGGACACATCGGCACGCGCGGCACCGGCCTGCAGCACGTCCAGGTCGCGCACGATCATCGGGCCGCGGGTGATGATCGAGAACGGGTTGCTGGCAGCCGTCATGACCTCCAGGCACGACCGGGTCAGCCGAAAACGACCCTCGGCCGGCTGGTACGGATCCGTGGCTGCACCAACCGCGATCAGCTCGTGCTTCCACGATTTGCGGGCGAGCTCCCGGGCGAGCACCTCGGCGATGTTGACCTTGACCCGTATCGACGTGCCGTAGCGATCGTCAGAGGGCCGCTCGGCGCGCCGCTCGAAGGCACGGACATAGCAGAACGTGCACTGGTGGGCGCAACCCATGTACGGGTTCAGCGACCAACGAAAGCCCATGCCCTTGACGCGGTTCGTGGCGTTCTTGCAGGGCTCTTCGCGGTAATCGATCCGCACCATCAGACCGCGCAGTATAGAACACGCGTTCTATATGTCCAGACCGCGACTAGCGGTGTCCCGGTCCCCAGCTGCCCATCACCTGACGAAGCGAGGCGAACTCGCCGAGGTGATAGCTGTTGTGGTTGCCCACAACCGTCATCTCGCGAAAGACGGTGTGGCCGGGAGTGCCCTCGAGGATGGCGAACAGGTCAACGGACTCGTCGGCGCAAATACGCTCGAGAGCGCTCAGGTCGTCGTGGAACTGCTCCACCGTCTGTCGGAAGCCGGCTTCGTCGGTTTCGACGTCCTTGGCGGGCCAGTACTCGATTGGCCAGCTCGGCGAGACGTGCCCGACCGGATCCTCGCAGTAGCGCAGGATGTCCCACTGGGTGATCCGGATGTGCTCCAGGATGTGCCACGGCGTGTAGTCGACGTTGGGAGCACGCTGAATTCATCGCCCAGGCAGGGAAGTTCGCCACTGCGTCGTCGAAGCCCATGTGAGCTTCAGTTCCGCGCAGCTGGTCGATCAGCATCCTGCGCTGCTGCGTCCATTTCCAGGGAGTCCGGCTGGGCGCCTAGCTGAGACCGTTTGCGGCCAATGCGGCCTGCTGCGCGGTCCGCCGCTGTCGAGCTTCCTCGGGCACCTGATCGCGCGCGTGGTAGCTGGAACGCACGAGGGGGCCCAATTCGACGTGCTTGAAGCCAAGCGCCAGAGCCTCGTCCTTCATTTCCGCGAACTCGGTCGGGTGGTAGTAGCGCTCCAGCGCCAGGTGCTGCTCTGATGGACGCAGGTACTGGCCGATGGTGAGGATGTCGCAGTCGACGGCGCGGAGGTCGATGAACGCCTGGCTGAGCTCCGGGCGCGTCTCGCCCAGACCAACCATCAGGCTCGACTTGGTGTGGACGGTGCCGTCGCGCCCGCTGATGTCGCGCGCCATCTCCTTGGCATGCGCCAGTACCTCGAGTGAGCGGTCGTATCGCGCACGCTTGCGGACCGGCTTCTGGAGCCGCTCAACGGTCTCCAGGTTGTGGTTCAGGATGTCCGGCCCGGCCTCCATGACTGTGCGCAGCGGCTCGTCGCTGCCGTTGAAGTCGGGGATCAGGACCTCGATGCCCATTCCCGGGCACTCGCGTCGAAGGGAGCGGATGGTCTCGGCAAAGATGTGTGCGCCACCGTCGGCCAGGTCATCGCGGGCGACGCTCGTCACGACCACGTGCTCGAGGCGCATCTGGGCGATCGCCTCGGCGACACGGCGTGGCTCGTCCTCGTCGTTCCAGGTCGGCCGGCCGGTCTTGACGGCGCAGAAGCCGCAGGCCCGGGTGCAGACGTCGCCGAGAATCATGATCGTGGCCGTGCGCTGCTCCCAGCACTCCCCGATGTTGGGGCAATGGGCTTCCTCGCAGACCGTGTTCAGCGAGAGGCCGCGCAGGATGCCCTTCAGCTCGTGGTAGTTGTCGCCGCTGGGGAGTCGGGCCTTGATCCATTCGGGGTGGCGACGCAGCGCCGTAGAGCCATCAGCGGCCGGTTCGGTGAATGAGCCGCCGCCCATCGCGATGGTCGGTGGAACGTGCGTGCCATGACCTGCGCCCGGGGCAGCAGGAGGCTGGAACATAGGAAGCTCGCGGCCCACGATGGGAGTGTAGGTGGCGCTTGCCCGATCCGGCCTCAGTCATGCCGACCCCACGTGTCGGCCACGCCCTGCTCCAGTGAGCGAGGGCGAAAGTCAAGCTCCGCTGTTGCCTTGTCGTGTTTCGCCCAGTAGGTCACGTTCTCCGCGGCGCTGATCGTCTCACGCATGTTGGCCGGCATGCCCGGCACGCCGCCAATTCGGTCGTTGAGCGGCGCGATCGCGCGTAGCAAACCCGTTGAGAGCGTCATGCGTGGCGCCTTGCGGCCCGCGACCCTGGCTGCGATGGCCACTGTCTCGGCCATCCGATGCGGATCCCCTGCGAGCGCGTACGACTCACCGATTCTGCCCCGATCGAGCGCGGCCACGATTCCGTCTGCCAGATCGTGAACGTGGACCCATTGCAGCCCGGCAGTCGGAAAAGCCACGTAACGCAGCTTGCCGTGATAGGCGTCGTCAAGCTGCGTGCTCGCTTCCGAATGGTCATTCGGTCCGTACACCTGGGACGGCATGACGATCACCAGCGGGGCACCCTGCTTCTGCCGTGCGGTGGCCGCCTCGTGGGCGCGGAACTTGGTCTCGTCGTACCAGGACAGGAAGCCCTTCTTGAGGTCGCGCTGGTACGACTCGTCCACCAGCTTCCCGTTGGTATTGCCGAACACGTTGACCGTGGAGACGTACACGATGCGCGGCACGCCCGCCGCCACTGCGGCATCCAGAACGCGTTCGGTTGCGCCGACGTTGGCGTCCCACATGGCGTCGCGCTCGGACGTCTTGATCCCGATCCGATACGACCCCGCCGCGTGGATTACCGCGTCGGCGCCGCGCATCTGGGCGGTCAGCTGAGCCACGCTGGACAGATCGCTCGGCATCAGGGTTACGTGATCGCCCTTGATGTGGGCTGCCTTGGCCGGGTCGCGAACGAGCGCGACAACCTCGTCGCCGCGTGCCACAAGACGCTCGACGATGGCACGTCCAATGAAACCGGCGCCACCCGTGATGACGACTTTCACGATGTCGTCGCGGGAGCTACCAGATCGCGGTGTTCGAGTCGACGGCCTCGAGCCACGCCTTGACGTCGCCCACGAACTTGCCCGCCTGGGCGCCGTCCGTGGCGCGATGGTCGAAGCCGAGCGTGACGTACATCATTGGCCGCACGCCAATGAGGTCGCCATTGGGTGTCTCGACGACCACCGGCCGCTTGACGATCGACTCCATGGTCATGATCCCGACCTCGGGGGCGTTGATGATCGGCTGCGTGATGATCGAGCCTGTCCAGCCGGTGTTGTCGAGCGTGAAGGTGCCGCCCTGGATGTCGTCGAGGCGCAGCTTCCCGCCGCGCGCGCGATCGGCGAGGTCGCGGATCTGGCGGTTGAGACCGTGGATGCTGAGCGTGTCGGCGTCGTGGATGACGGGGACGACCAGCCCGTCGGCGACGGCCACGGCCACTCCGAGGTTGATCTGTTTGCGCAGCCAGTGGCCCTCGTCCGTGTAGTGGGCGTTGAAGTCGGCATGCTTCTTGAGCGCCTCGACCGTTGCCTTTGCCACGAAGGCGTCGTAGGTCAGGCTGATGCCTTCCTGCGCCTGGTACTGACCCTTGGACTTGTCGCGCAGCGCGACGACGCCTGACATGTCGATCTCGATCACCGTGTAGGCGACGGGGACCTGCAGCGCCTTGGTCATCTGGGCGGCGATGGCCTTGCGCATCGGCGAGGGCTGCTTCAGCGAGTCGCCCTGGGCGACCGGAGAAGGAGCCGAGGGGGCCGACAGGGCCTGGGCGGGGGCCGTCTGTGCCGGGGCCTGGCCCGGCGCGGACGACGGAGCCGCCGCGGCTGCTCCCTGGGCCATGGCTGGTTGCGAGGTTGGTGCCTGTGCCGCGGTTGCCGCGCCGCCCGATTCGACGAACTTCACCACGTCCTCGCGTGTCACACGACCTGAGTGGCCGCTCCCCGCGATGAGGGACGAGATCGACGCCGTGCTCACGGGCCAGTTTGCGGACCGCGGGCGTGGTTGGGCCCTTGTAGCCATTGGGGCCGGTGGCACCGTTGCCGGACGTCTGTGTCGGCGGTGCTGCGACTGCGGTGGCCGCCGAAACGGCCGTCTGCGGTGCGGCGGGCTGGGCAGTTGGCTGCTCGATCGAGCGCTCTGGTCGCTCGTCAGATCCGCCGGGTCCGTGTCCGCCTTCGGAGGCGACCGGTGCGGGCGCTTCGTCGGCCGTTGCTTCGGCTGCCTCGGCTGGGGCGGGCGAGGGAGCGTCATCGGCGGTCGCATCGGCTCCGGCGGTAGTCTCGATGACCGCGATCTCGGTGTTGTTCGGGACCGTCTCGCCTTCCTGGACCAGGATCTCGGTCAGCGTGCCCTCGAACGGCGACGGCACCTCGGCGTTGACCTTGTCGGTGATGACCTCAACGATCGGCTCGTACTTGTCGACGTGGTCGCCGGGCTGCTTCAGCCACTTGCCGATCGTGCCCTCGGCAACGCTCTCGCCGAGTTGCGGCATCTGAACCTTGGGCATGGGGTGCGATTCTCCTGGGACTCTGCCGAGTTCTGTCTCGCCGATAGTGTCACCCATCTGCCGAATGGGCGTCTACATCCTGAGGCTAGGATGGTCGAGTGAGCGAGTCCGACTCCACCTCTGACGCCGACACGTCCGACGTCGCCGACACTTCCGGCGACGACCAGGCCGCCGACAACCGGACCGCCGAGCCCAGGCGTTGGATGCCCAAGCTTGGTGGGGCGTCCGTTGGTGCGGCGATGGCTGGCTTGGAGGCTGCTGTTTTCCGAACCACGCCGCCACCGATTGAAGTGGTCGAGCACAGCCGCCATGACGGTCCGATGGTCACAGGGGACGGAACGTTGTTAACCATCACCTTGCCCGACCCGCCTTCGCCGGCCGAGCCGGAAGAGTCGCCGCCAACCGACGAGTAGATGGTCGGATGCGAGCATCGCGGGTGCCGAATTCTGGTTGAGCGCGCATGACGCCTGAGACGCGTTACGCACGCACCGCCGACGGCACGCACGTCGCCTACCAGGCTTCCGGCTCTGGATCGATCGACGTGATCTTTCTGCGCGCATGGATGGGCAACATCGAGACGGAGTGGGACGACCCGGTCGTCGCGCGCATGATGCGCCGCCTCGAGTCGCTCGGCAGGCTCATCCGCCTGGATCGACGCGGCATGGGCATGTCGGATCGGATCACGCACTTGTCGCCGCCGTCGATCGAGGAGCGTCTCGATGACCTTCGGGCGGTCATGGACGCAGCCGGATCTCCTCGCGCGGTGATCGTGTCGTTGGGTTACGCGGCATCGCTCGTGGCAGCATTCGCCGCCACGTACCCGGAGCGCGTGGCGGGAATCGCCCTCTTTAACCCGATCGTGCGCGATCGCCCGGAACCCGATTACCCATGGGCCCCGAGTGACGAAGCCTTCGAAGCCGAGCTCGAGAGCATCCGGAATCACTGGGCAACGGTGGAGCGGGCTACCACCTGGCTTGGCGAGAGTGCCCCGAGCCGAGCCCACGATGTCCACTTCATCCAATGGTGGGCGGAGCAGGAGCGTCGGATGGGCTCAGCGGAGGATGCGCTGGCTCTCGCGCGGCTTCAGCGCGACACGGACGTCGTGGCAGTGCTCCCGGCCATCCACGTGCCGACACTGGTCATGGTCAGGACGGCCAGTCCCGTAGATCGGTCGCGATATGTGGCTGAGCGGATACCGGGCGCTGTTCTGCGGATCCTTCCCGGCGAGGACCTGATGGCTATCTCAGGCGATTCGGACGCCGTGCTGCGCGAGATAGAGGAGTTTGTCGACGGCCTTCCAGCGGCGACGGCGGGGCACGATTTCGACCGAGTCCTCAGCACGCTGCTCTTTACCGACATCGTTGGGTCAACAGAACTGGCGGTGCAGCTCGGCGATCGAGCATGGGCTGACCTTCTATCCCGGCATCTTGCGAGAGCGTCGAAGCTCGTCGAGTCATTTCGAGGCAGGGTCGTGGACACGGCTGGCGATGGATTCCTTGCCTCTTTCGACGGCACCGGGCGAGCGATCCGCTGTGCTCGGGCTGTACTTGATGACGCCGTCGAGCTTGGTCTGTCCATCCGAGCGGGCGTCCACACCGGCGAATGCGAAGTGGATGGCGATCGACTGCGAGGAGTGGCTTTGCACATCGGCGCGCGGGTGGCCTCATTGGCAGGCTCACGGCAGATCCTTGTGACCAGCACGGTCAAGGACCTGGTCGCTGGTTCCGGGATCACGTTCGAGGATCGCGGGCGCCACGAGCTCAAGGGCGTCCCCGATTCGTGGCAGGTATACGAGGTTGTGGGCGTCTAGGTCGTTTGCGTGGCGGCGAGCTGCTGCTTGATGATCGGCGCGAGGTAGGCGGCGTCCGAGCCGACCCCGAAGATCAAGCCAGACTTTCGAGTGTGCATCAGCTGCAGGCCCATGAAATAGAGGCCCTCGTGTTGACTGACGCCGTGGCTCTGCTCGGGGTAGCCCTCAGGCGTGAGGTTCAGATCGAGATCGATCCATGAGTAGTCGAGCCTGAAACCGCTGCCCCAGATCACGTTGGTGATGCCCTCGTCGCGGAGGTCGAGCTCGAGCGGCGCCTCGGGAAGGTCGCCGACTGGTCGAAATGGCGGTTCCTCGGGCGTCTGGATGCCGTTGTCTCGGATGAAGTTGTCGATGCGCGTGCGGAGTGCGACTGCCGCCTGGTCGGACTTGTTGGCGTTGGCCTGGAGGTCGTCGGCGAACTGCGCCCTGTAGCCGTCCGCCGACTGGAAGCGACCGAGGAGCTGTCGCGCCGGCGTCATGCATCGTCTGGAGGTTGATGTCGCGGCCGCCCTCGATGCCGGTCTGGATCGGCGGGCAGGCAAGACGAAACGAGTAGCCGATGTCCGCGACGAGGTCGTCGAACATGCCCATGTCGATGCGCCACGCCACGTTGTCCTTGCCGCGGTAGCGGCGCGGGATCCAGCCGCACGAGCCGGTCGCCAGCCAGACGTCGCGCCCGTTGCGCCGCAGGTCCTCCACGATCTGGCTGCCCGATTGACCGGACCCGATCACCAGCACTCCCCCGTCGTTGAGGGCTGCGGCGTTGCGGTACTCGTCGGTGTGGAGCTGCAGGATGTCTGGCGCGAAGTCGCTCGCCGTTCGGTGGCGACGCTGGTAGGCGCCCGTTGCGGCCACCACGGCCTTGGCCTGGATGTCGCCGTTGGTGGTGGTCAGGCGATATATGCCTTTGCCTTGGCCCTTGTCGACCTTCGATGACCCTGGAGACTTCGACCTTGGTTTCGACCGGGGCGCTCGATCTTGTCCGCATAGGCCTGGAAGCGGTCGACGATCTCCTGACGGAGCATGAAGCCGTCCGGATCGTCGCCGTCATAGGGCTGGCCGGGAAGGTCGAACGACCAGTTGGGGCCGACCAGCGTGAAGGAGTCCCAACGCCGGGTGCGCCACGCCTCGGCGACACGGCCACGGTCAAGGACCACGTGGTCGACGCCCTGTTTGGTGAGCTCGTAGCTGGTAGCCAACCCGGCCTGGCCGGCGCCGATGACGACCACGTCAACGTTTCTCATCGGGCCATTGTCGAAGATCGGGACTATCAAGTAAGCGACAGGTAACGGCTGGCAAAGAGCGCATCGCCATGCTCGCGCCAATGGACGACCAGCGCCTCGGCCGCACCCTTCGCGCCTTGCGCCACCGCCTCGGCTGGCGCCAGGTCGATGTGGCACACCGTGCTGGAGGCACCCAGGACGATGTTTCTCGGCTCGAACGCGGCCACATCGAGTCAATGAAAGTGGACAAGGTTCGCCGCCTGGCAGCGGCCCTGGACGCCGAGTTGATCCTCACCCTGCGGTGGCGTGGCGGCGAGATCGACCGACTCATTGACGAAGGTCACGCCACGATCGTCGGTTGGATCGTGGGCGTGCTTGTCGCCACAGGGTGGGACGTCCAAGCCGAAGTCTCCTATTCCGTTCGAGGCGAGCGCGGATCGATCGATGTGCTCGCATGGCACGCTCCCACACGGACCTTGTTGGTCATTGAGGTCAAGACCGAGCTGACCTCTCTGGAGGCGACGCTTCGGAAACACGATGCCAAGCAACGGCTCGCCGCGGAAGTCGCTGGTGACCGCTTCGGTTGGCACGACCCTGCCGCCGTTTGTCGGCTCCTGGTTCTACCGGCACTCACCACGCCACGCCGCCATGTCGTGAAGCATGCCGCCGTGCTTGATCGCGCGTATCGGCTGCGAGGGCCCGCGGCCCGGGAGTGGCTAAGGGCACCAAACGGATCGGTCTCTGCGCTGCTGTTTGCGCCACTGACGCACGGTGCGCGTGGTAGGCGCGGAGGAGTCAGCAGAAGGCGCATCCGGGTATAGGCCATGAGCATGCGCCGGCGCCCAGCCAGGCGCTCCACTCTGCCAAGCACGCGCCTGATGCGTATGCGGTGGCCGACTCGCGCCTTAGACGCAGCCAGTGCGTAGGTGGTCTAAAAACGACCCGGAGCAGGCTTTATGACGCACGCGGCGCGTAAGCGGCGGTTCTGAGGGTGGATAGACCCCCGCGGCCGGCTCGGTGGCTGGGCGCAGCCCGGGCTGACCGGCGCTGCCGGTAGGGTCAGGACTCGGCCGGCTCTGCTGCGGCAGTGGCTGCCTCGACGGCCTCGTCGCTTACCTCGTGGGCTTCGGCCTTGCCGCCCAGGTCGGTCATGATCTCCTGCATCAGTGCCGCCTTTTCTGGGGCGACGATGACGCCCAATGCGGCCTTGCCGCCGGCCAGCTCTGCGGTAAGCCGTGCCTGATCGTCGGCCGAGAATCCCGGGCCCTGCTGGCGGAAGTGGCCGATGGCAGCGCCGCCGACTATGGCCGCGAGGCCAACCGGCGTGAGTGCCGCCACGGCGAGACCGATGGCCGCGCCCTTGCCGCCGCTGCGCTGGCCCATCTTGTGTTCCTTGAGCTTGCCCTTGTCATCGAGCACGAGGATGCCGATCGCGCCGAAGTCGATCTCCGTGTAATCGTCGATTCCGCCCGCGCAGCATCCCCACTGCGGCCTCGGCGGCCTCCTCGTCCTTGAAGATCCCCAGCACGAGCTGCTTGTCTGCCATGTGTGTCTCCTTCATCGGATTGGAGCGAATGGGGCGAACCACCGGTCGCGGCGACGACCACTGTCGCACTGATCGCTCCGCGTAACAGAGGCTAGAGGCGTTTCTCCATCTGGATGCTCGTCTCGACATAGCCCATGCGCTTGTAGAGCCGCCACGCGCCTTCGTTGTGTCCGAAGACATGCAGGCCGATCGTCGAGATGCCGTTGGCGCGGCACCAATCCTCCAAGGCAAGCAGCGTGGCCGAGCCGAAACCCTCGCCGCGCCGATCAGGGTTCATCTCGATGTCGAAGATGAACGCGTGCCCCGGCCGGCGGTTGGTGGCGATCCACAGGATGCCGACCTCGTCGCCGGTCGAGTCGACAACGGACCACAGTTCGTGGCCGGCCGTGTCCAGTCCATCGGGGAGCAGCGATTTGAAGTCCGCCTCTGCCCTCGAGAGAGCCTCTTCGTCAGTCCAGTGGCCGGCTTTGACGTTCTCTTCGGCATAGCCCGCGACGCTGTACGCGTGCCAGGTTACGTAGCGTTCCGGAGACATCGGAACGAGCGAGACGCTCGGCATTGGTGCGGCGGCTCAGTAGGCCGCGAGGCGCCTCACAGCGTCCGCAATTCGGTCCGGCGAGGGCATGAACCAGTCTTCGAGGACGTGGTTGTAGGGCACGCCCGGCACGTCGGGCCCGGTCACGCGGACGATGGGACCGTCCAACGAGTCGAACGCCTCCTCGGCCAGGATCGCGGCGATCTCCGCGCCGAATCCGCCGAAGCGGTTGTCCTCGTAGACGATGACGGCCTTGCCGGTCTTTCGGACGGACGACAGCACCGTCTCACCGTCGAGCGGCCGCAGCGTTCGCAGGTCGACGACCTCCACCGACACGCCCTCGCTCTCGAGGATCTCGGCCGCCTCCAGCCCGTAGTGAGCCATCAGCCCGTAGCCGATCACGGTCACGTCCGAGCCCTCGCGGGTCACCTTGGCCTGGCCGAGCGGCACCGTGTACTCGGTCTCGGGTACTTCGCCACGGACGGAGCGATACATCTTCTTGTGCTCGAAGAAGAGCACCGGGTCGTCGTCGCGGATGGCCGAGCGGAGCAGACCACGCGCGTCGTACGGCGTCGACGGGATCACCACCTTCAGGCCGGGGATGTGGGCGAAGAACGCCTCGACCGACTGCGAGTGGTACAGCGCGCCGTGGACGCCGCCGCCATACGGTGACCGGAGCGTCATGGGCACCGAGAAGGCGCCGTTGGAGCGGTAGCGCATCCGCGCCGCCTCGGACAGGATCTGGTTCATCGCCGGAAAGATGAAGTCGGCGAACTGGATCTCGGGCACCGGTCGCAGGCCGGCGACGCCGGCGCCGATCGAAACGCCGACGATCATCGACTCGGAAAGCGGCGTGTCCAGGACGCGGTCGCCACCGAACTCGTCGTACAGCCCGTCGGTGGCCAGGAAAACGCCACCCTTCTTGCCGACGTCCTCGCCGAGCACGACGATCGACTCGTCGCGACGCATCTCACCGGCGAGCGTGTCGCGGATCGATTCGATGTACGTCATGACGGCCACGGCTAGCTCTCCCCGCCCGACTGGCCCGACTCGCCCGATTCGCCGTCGGAGCCGAGCACGCCCCACGCCCCGCCATCGCCGATGAATCGCTCGCCAGTCCACAGCGGATCGTCCATGCGCGCCGGTGGTTCCGTGGCGTAGACGTGCCGCTGGGCAGTGGCCGGATCCGGGTCGGGCTGTGCTTCGGCCCACTCGGTGGCGTCCTCCACGACCTTGCGTGACTCGGCCACCATCTGCTCCTCGGTCGCCTCGTCCAGCAGTCCCGCGGCACGCAGCTGATCGCGGAAGAGAGGCAGCGGGTCGCGACCCTTTTCGGACTCCATCTCCTCGGCCGTGCGGTACTTGCTCTGCTGGTCGTCGGAGGAATGGGCCGTCAGTCGGGTGACCTTGGCCTCGATGAGCGTCGGCCCTTCGCCGGATCGCGCGCGCTCGATCGCCTCGAGCCCGGCCTTGTAGCAGGCCAGGACGTCGGCGCCGTCGACGATCACGCCGGGCATGTTGTAGCCGGCGCCGCGGATCGCGATGTCCGCCACCGCCGACTGCAGCGCCATGGGCACCGAGATCGCGTAGCCGTTGTTCTCGACCACGTAGATCACCGGCAGCTTGTGAATTCCGGCGAAGTTGAGGCCCTCGTGGAAGTCGCCCTGGTTGGACGAGCCCTCGCCGATGTAGGTGATCACCACCTGCTCGGTCTTGCGCAGCTTGGCGGCCCAGGCGATGCCCGTTGCGTGGAGCAGCTGGGTGGCGACCGGCGACGAGACGGAAAGGATGTTGCGTGCCGCGATGCCGTAGTGCCCGGGCATCTGGCGGCCGCCGCTGGACGGGTCCACTCCCCGCGCGAACTGGGCCAGCATGATCTCGCGCGGGCTCATGCCGAAGGTGATCAGCGACGCGACCGACCGGTAGTACGGAACCATCCAGTCGTGGCCCTTGCGCAGCGGATAGGCAAGGCCGACCTGCGCTCCCTCGTGGCCCTGGCCGCTGATGACGAACGGGATCTTGCCGGCACGGTTGAGGATCCACATGCGCTCGTCGACGGCGCGGGTGACCGCCATCAGGCGATACATCTCGACCAGGTCGTCGCGCGACAGGCCCAGCTCAGCGCCAAGCTCTCCGCCGCCGGCCGCGCTCTTCGCCGATGCCGTCGGACTTGGTTGGCGTCTTGGTAGCCATCTGCTCCCTACCTTAGAAGTTGATCGACTTGCCGTCGACGCCCAACGCCGCCTCGCCCAGCGCCTCGGACAGCGTCGGATGCGGGTGCACGGCGTTGCCGATCTCCCAGGCAGTCGCCTCGAGCAGCATGCCCGCCGAGGCCTCGCTGATCAGGTCGGTCACCTGCGCGCCGATCATGTGGACGCCAAGCAGCTCGTCGGTCTTGGCGTCGGCGATGACCTTCACGAAGCCCTCGTGCTCACCGCGGACGAGCGCCTTGCCTACGGCCAGGAACGGCATGCGCCCGATTCGGACCTCGTAGCCGTCACGCTCCGCTTCCTCCTGCGTCCGGCCGATGGACGCGATCTGCGGCCGCGAATAGGTCGCGCGCGGCATCTTGTTGTAGTCGACGGTCTCGGCCTCGGCGCCTGCGATCGCGTGTACCGCGGCGATGCCCTTCGTGCGCGGCGACGTGCGCCAGCAGCAGGCCGCCGATCACGTCACCACAGGCGTACAGGTGCGGCTCGGCGGTGCGCATCCGTGGGTCGACCGTCACGAAACCCTTTTCGATCTTGGCGCGCGTCGACTCGAGGCCGACACCCTCTGTCACAGGCGCCCGACCGGTAGCGACGAGCATCTGCTCGGCGCGCACCTCCTTGGGCTCCTCCCCTTCCGCGCCGACCATGAAGCACACGCCCTGCTCGTTCACCTCCACCGCGCCAGTGTCGAACCGCGCGTTGACGATGACCTTCATGCCGCGGCGCTGGAACGAGCGCAGCAGCTCCTTGGACACGTCCTGCGTCCTCGAGCGGCGTCAGTCGAGGCAGGTACTCGAGCAGCGTCACCTCGACGCCAACGTCGTGATAGAAGCTGGCGAACTCGACGCCGACAGCGCCGCCGCCGACGACGACGATGCTCTTGGGCAGAGTGTTGCCGGTCGTGGCGTCGTCGCTGGTGATGATCGTCTTGCCGTCCGGGACAAGACCGGGCAGTGACTTGACCCGCGAGCCGCTGGCGAGGATGACGTCCGTGGCATCCAGCGGCCGCTCACCGTCCGGCTCGCCGTTCTCGTTGAGCGTCTTGACCAGGACCTTCTTGCCGCCCTGGAGCGTGCCCCAGCCACGGATGTGCTCGACCTTGTTCTTCTTGACCAGCGAGTCGAGGCCCTTGGTCAGCCTGTCCACCACTCCGTCGCGACGCTTGGCGGCGACCGCGTAGTCGAAGCTCACGTCCGACACGTTGATCCCGAAGTCAGCGGCGTGGTGCAGGCGCTCGTAGAACTCCGCCGATTCGAGCATCGCCTTGGTCGGGATGCAGCCGATATGCAGGCACGTTCCGCCGAGCCGGGCGCGATCGTCGATCAGCGCGACCTTGAGGCCCAGCTGGCCGGCGCGAAAAGCCGCGGCGTAGCCGCCTGTGCCACCGCCGACGACGATGAGGTCGAAGCTGTTGGAGGAGCCGACTGCCACGCTCAGACGGCCGATTGAGAACGCGGGGGTCATCGCCGCCGATGGTACGCGGGCCCTGCGACAACGGCGCAAGAAACGTAGCTCGCCTTGGCGCGTGCGCTACACTCGCCGGGCAAGCCGCCGGCAGGTGGCGGCGTCAATGAGGTGGCTGCGGTTAGGATCTCGGAATGATCGCTGCGCTGGCGGACGCTTGCGACGCTCGCCGGTCTTCGTGATCGTCTGGCAATCGTGGCGGCCGTAGGAATCTCGCAGGGTCTGCTGGTGACGCGACTGGAATCTGCGCCCGACTCACGAGATAGACGACTTCGTTGAACGGATCGTCGCAGATCCGACAGTACCGACCATGCAGGCGATTCCCGTTCGTCCTGCTGTCCGGCTTCTTCCACGATTCGGCGTGTTCCTGATCGTTGCTATGCTCGGCGTCGCGCTGCGCGCCATAGGCCGCGGCCGTCGTCAGCCCGCGCGACGCGATGGCCACGTCCTGTTCATCGTCGGCGGGGTAATCGGTGTCATCGTCGGTCAGCTCGTCATCGTCGGGCATCAACGTGGCGGCCAACCTTCGTACTACTGCGACTGTGGCTACAAGGCCGAGGAGGTCGATCGCCCAAGCGAAGGCTCTCGACGTGGGCTTTGTCGATCCAGGACTGGCTTGGTCGATTGGCACGCTTTCGATGGTCGGCACTCGCCGCAGCCGTCGCGGCATCACTGGTCGACGTCGAGCGCGGCATGGCGCTGGCCTGTCGTATGGCATCGCAGTCCGCGCTGCTTGCCGTGGCAGCCGCACTGCTAGCATCGCTCGGCTCAGGCGAGATCTGGCCGATCTCGTGGGCGGGGTGGCTGCGGGCATCGGCACGCTGCCGATCTGGGCATATCGTCCTGGCCCTTGCGATCCTGCCGCCCGACTAGAGTTCCCAGTGCCGCGAAGCGCGGAAACGGCCAGACGGCGGAATTAACCAGGTTCGCCGATGGGCCTCAGCCACTGATCGACGCGATCGTTCATCGCGCTCGGCTACCTGAGCGGCTCGCTGCCGATGGGCGTGATCGTCGCCCGACTGACCGGCTCGGTCGATCCGCGGACCGTCGGCAGCGGACGGACCGGTGGAACGAACGCACTCCGCGCCATGGGAGCGCGCCGCGCCGTCCTGGTCGCCGGGCTCGACGTGCTGAAGGGCTTCGTGCCCGTTGCCCTGGCGACGTTCCTTGGCGCTTCGCCGCTGGCTGTGGCGCTGACCGGAGTGGCGGCCGTCGTCGGCGCGTGGGCCTCGGTGTTCCTGCGTTTCCATGGCGGCCGCGGCGTGGCCACGGGGATCGGCGCGGCGCTGTTCATCCAGCCGCTGGCCGTGTTGCTGGCCGCGCCGTTCTTCTTCGGCACGATCTGGATCACCAAGTACGTCTCGCTGGGGTCACTCATTGGGACGGCCGCGGGCGCCGCGTTCATCGGCATGTTCGTGATCCTGGGCTGGAACGATCCTGCCGACTTCCTGTTTGGTGTCCTTGGGGCGGCGGTGGTGTGGATTGCCCACCACGACAACATCGGCCGCCTGATGCGCGGCGAGGAGCGCAAGTTCGACATGTTCGCCCGGGGCGAGCCGCACGTCTCCCCCGGGCGGGACGCCGACTGGGCGCAGCCGCAGGCCTAGCCGCGGCGCGGAGATCGAGCGCTCGCGCCAACACCAACACCGTCACCAAGATGAGCCCGATGATCACCACCGGCGCCAACCCGATCGCGTTGTCGAGAGCCGGGATCAGGCCGGTCAGCCAGGCGACGATGAGCACGAAGGCGACGACGAGCGCGGCCGCGATCACGACCTCGCGGTCTCGCACCGGACGCCGCGGCTGGCCCTGCTCGGGCGACAAGTTCGACTCAGCCAATGGTTCGACTCAGCCAATGTCCGCCTCGCTCGGTATGCCGATTGGCGCCACGAGGACACGGCCGGCCAGCACCTTGCCGTTCCTGGTCAGCAGCCCCTCTTTGGGTCGATGAAAAGTCACCGTCAGGTCGGCGCGGACGTTCGGCTCTGACGGCGTGCCCGGACGACAGGTCGAGTGCGGTGGGGGTGTCGATCGCCAGCACCGGCACGCCCGCCCGCCGCGCGCCGAGACACACATCTACGGCCTGGCTGATCGGCTCGCGGAGCTGACCGCGCACGCCGGTTCCCAGCAAGCCGTCGACGACCAGCGCGGCCCGCTCGATGCCGTTGAGAAACAGCGACACCTCGTGGCCGGAGGCGGCATGGATGCGCTCGACCTGGGCGATACCCTCAAGCGCGTCCCAGTTGGCCGCCGCGTCCCGGGTGCCTGGCCGGGCATCGCTCGAGGCGAGCACCACGACGCAGCTCACGCCACTCTCGGCAAGGTGCCGCGCGGCCACGAACGCGTCGCCGCCGTTGTTGCCGGGACCGGCCAGGAACAGGACCCGTCCGGACGATGGCCGGTCCACGGAGTTGAGCAGCGCCCGCGCAGCGGTGGCAACGGCCGTTCCGGCCTGTTCCATGAGATCGCGGCTGGCCACGCCGATTCTCTGCGCGCGCCGGTCAGCGCCGCGCATCTGCTCGGCGGTCATCGGCCGGCGCGCCGCATACGACGCCCAGTGGTTCTTCAGCGCCTCCAGGTCCAGGTCTGGATCGGCCAGCGCCTTGTCGTCGGTCGGAAGGATCTCGTTCGCGATCACGTCGGACATCGTCGCACCTCTGGCGCCCGACTACGCGATGGCGACGGCGCTCCTGCGTCCGCGCATGATCAGGTACACGCCGGCCACGACGCATCCGATCGCCAACACGATCATCCAGCCGAGCACCGCGTAGATGCCCAGCTCGATGCGGTTGAGCGTCCTGTCCGACACGGCCAGACTTGGAGTGGCGTCGATCGTTTCGGAGAGGGTGGCGACCCGGTCGGCGAGAACCACGAGCCCGGCCCCCGTGCTCGTAACGTCCGCACGATTCGACACCCAGCGCCGTGCTGATGGTGCCCAGATCCTCGGACAGCAGCTGCAGCTGGCCGCCTGCCTGATCGAAGTTGGTGGCCAGGCCAACGAGCGGCTGAGCGCCGAAAATCGAGATGCCCATCGCGTCGCGCAGGCCGTACATCGCCGTCGACAACCCGGTGGCTATGCCCGCAGACCGGCCGGTCGCGGTCTGGGCGCTCTCAAGGCTGGTGTCGACGTTCGAAACCGTGGTCGACATCCCCCTGATGGTCTCCTCGGTCTGGTCGAGCGTGTCGACCAGCGCGGCAAGGTCGTCATCGACCGCCTGCGTCAGTGCGCCGATCCGATCGATCGGCCTGCTCACGCCGTACGCGATGAAGGCAAAGAGCACGATGCCCACGATGCCGTAGACGATCAGGCCCACGCCCAGGACCTGCATGCCGCGCCCGCGGCGCCGTGGTCGTTACGACAGCGCTCCCCTCGCGGAGTGACGATGACCGTCGGGCTGTCGTCGTCAGGCACTGCGCAACGTTCTGCGCAGGGCGAGCACGGTGAGCACGAGGAGCACCAGGCCGATCGCGATCAGCGCGCTCACTTGCCACCACGCGTCCGTCCCGCCGCGCAGCATCACGTCCTGGAGAAGGCGAATGCCGTGCGTCACCGGCAGAGCGTAGGACACCAATTGCACTCCGTCTCGGAATTCGTTGATGGGCAGAACGAACCCGCTGAAGAATACGGAAGCCAGCAGGAGCAACAGGCACAGCTGGACGGCCTGGCGCTCGGAGTCGGCGACGACCGAGATGAGCAGCCCGATGCCCAGGCTGGCGAAGACGACCAGCGCGATGATTCCCGCCGCTAACCAGACGTCGCCGAGCAACGGCACGCCAAGGACGCCGACCAACAGCACGCCGGTGATCACCGCGATCACGGCGCTGACCAGCCCCAGGCCGATGTACTTGCCCAGCACGAGCTCCAGCGAGTTGACCGGCGAGACCCGGAAGAGCTCCATGGCGCCTGATAGCCGCTCGCGCACGAACGACAACGCGGTCAGCGTCACGGCCATGTGCTGGAGCATCAGCACGAACGCGGCCGGCGCCGCGAACGACACGACGTTGGGCGAGCTGGGCGCCACGTTGACCACCTGGGCAACGGTGGGTTGCGGCGATCACCTCAGGCGGGATCTGGACCAACTGACCACCGGCGGCCGGTGCCGCGTATCCCTGGCCCTCGCGTCACGGCGCGGGAGATGATCTCCTCGTTGACCTTCTGCGTGACCACGCCGGCAAGGAAGTTCGCGTATCCGGCCGCGACGGGATCCACCTCGTTCATGATAGATCTGGATCGTCGCCTGCTTGCCGGACTGAAACTGGGCGGCGGCATCGGCTGGCGCAACGACCACCAGGTCGAGCTGATTTGCCTCGAGCGCCGCCTGCGCCGCCGTCGGATCGTCGGTCACCTGCTGTACGTTGATCCCGGGTCCGACGATCGATTCATAGAACGCCGGGTCAGCGCGGCAGATTGAGGTCGTCCGGCGCGACGATGACCGTCTCGAGCGGCCGGTGCACCCCGGTGAAGCCCAGCCCGAAGAGGGCCAGGATCAGGAATGGCCCCAGGACGAGGCTGAAGAACGCTCCAGGGCGGCGGCGGACCTGGATGAGCTCCTTCTTGACCTGCGCCGTGACGCGGATCAACGACTTGAACGGTGCAATGACGAGGTCCCTCATCGCGGCACCTCCGTCTGTCGGCTGGGCCGGGGACTGGGCTCGCTGGTCGCGGCCTGGTCGGATGGCTCTTGTTCAGGGGGAGCCCGACCAGCGACCGGATCGCGTTGGCTGCGCGCCGGCCTGTCCAGAAGCTGCAGCTGGAGCGATTTGTTCGGGTGCGGTTTGCTCGGCTCCCGCAATTCGGTCGGCAACAATTGCCTCCGCCGCCTTCTTCTGCTCGGCGTGGTTTGTGACCAGCGTGGCGAAGATCTCGTCGAACGTCGGACGGAACTCGCGGCTGTAGTCCACGGTCCCCCCGGCGGCCTCGATCGCGTCATTGACGCGCGGCGTGGCGACGCCCGCGTCGTCAGCCACGACCAACAGCTGTGCCGGGCCGGTTTGGCGAACCGACACGACGCCCTCGACCGGCGCGAGTGATCGCACATCGAATGGCGTTGTGGTGCCTACCTCGATGACGTCGCCGCCCAGCGCCTGGCGTCGCAGATCCTCCGGGGCGGCGTAGGCGACCAGGTTGCCCTCGGAAATGAGGGCGACGGAGTCGCAGTACTCGGATTCGGTCACGTACTGGGTCGTGACGATCAGCGTCGCTCCGGACTTGCGCAGCCGGTCGAGCTCCTGCCAGACGCGGGTGCGCAACAAGCGGATCGATGCCCGCGGTCGGCTCGTCGAGGATCAGCAGGCTCGGTTGATGCACGAGCGCACAGGCCAGCTCGAGCCGGCGCTGCATGCCGCCAGACAGCGCGGACGCGCGGCGATTTCTGGCCTCTTGGAGATCGACCAGCTCGAGGACCTCGTCGACGCGCTTCCGCCTTCGCCACGATGGCATTCCGAAGAGCGCGGCCATGAAATCGACGTTTTCGCGCGCCGTGAGGTCCGGATAGAGAACGAACAGCTGGGGCATGTAGCCGATCCGCTCGCGGGTGCGTCGGTGGAAGTGCCGGGGATCTTCGTCGAGCACTCGCACGAGCACCGGCGTCGGGCTTGAGCGCGCCGGTCATCAGCCGAATGGAAGTCGTCTTGCCCGCGCCGCTGGGACCGATGACGCCGACTATCGCGCCCTGCGGTACGCCGAAGGAGAGGTCTTCGACGCCGATTACCTCGTCGAAACGCTTGTAGACGTGCTCCAGCCAGACGGCCATCGGAACGCCGCCTTCCGGCGATGTGTTGGTCGGCGGGGCGAGCGCCGGCGCAGGTTGGATTTGTGGCGGCTGGACAGGGATGGGCTGGGGTGTCGGCGGATACGGAGGTTGCGCCGGTGGCGCGGGGGTTGGGTGGACATCGAACCTCGGTGAAGGCTGCGGCACGCCCAGCCGCGTCCGTGGGACGGCCTGAACGCGTGGCCGCGGGCGTCGGCCACCCCAGATGCTGGCGGTGTGACCGGTTGCATGCATAGCCGCATCGTTGAGGGCCAATGCTGCAATGGCATCCCAAGGTACAGGACGCTACGTTCGACACGGTGACATCCGAGGCAGCCGCGCGTAACGAGATGCTCATCGCGGCGCGGTCGGCCGGGCTGCGATACGTGGATCCCGCCGACCCGGGTATCAGCAGGGTCCGGAGCGGGCGCGGATTCCGCTACAAGGACGCGAACGGCAAGCCGGTCACGGCCGAATCCACGCTGTCGCGGATTGCGGATCTCGTGATTCCGCCGGCATGGGAAGACGTCTGGATCAGCCCGTCGCCGATCGGACACATCCAGGCCACCGGTCGCGACGCGCGCGGACGGCTGCAGTACCGCTATCACCCCCTCTGGGCGCAGGTTCGAGACGCGACCAAGTACGACAGGACGATCGAGTTCGCACGCGCCTTGCCGCGTTTGCGCCGCGCGTCGCACGGGACCTCGGCCTGCGCGGCCTGCCGCGGCGCCAAGGTCATCGCAGCCGCGGTCCGCATGCTGGAGATGAGCCTCATCAGGGTGGGCAACGAGGAGTACGCGCGCGACAACGCGTCGTTCGGTCTGACGACCCTGCGCAGCCGCCACGCCGAGGTGACGTGGCTCGTCCATGAAGCTGACCTTTCGTGGCAAGGGCGGAAAGGAGCACTCGATCGGGCTGCGCGACAAGCGACTGGCACGCGTCGTTCGCGCCTGCCAGGACCTGCCCGGCCAGCGGCTGTTCCAGTACGTGGACGAGGACGGCGAGCGGCAGCGTGTCGATTCGGACGACGTGAACGCCTATCTGCGCGACGTCATGGGTGCCGAGTTCTCGGCCAAGGACTTCCGGACCTGGGCGGGCACCGTGCTGGCCGTAACCGAGCTGCGGTCCATGGACGACGCGAGCAACAAGCGCGCGGCCGTCAACGAGGCCGTCAAGGAAGTGGCCGCGCAGCTCGGCAACACGCCGGCCGTATGCCGCAAGTGCTACATCCACCCGGCGATCGTCGAGGCGTACGAGGACGGGATGCTTGCCGATGCGGCGCGGCGACCTGTCGCGGCCATGCGCGGCCTGCGCGCCGACGAGGTCCTGACGCTCACCGTGCTCAAGCGCAGCGCCGCCGCCGCGAAACGCGCCTCGGCGTCCGGGCGCCATAAGCCACGGCGAAGGGCCACTCGCCGATGCCGCGTAGGCCGCGGAACCGACCGCTGAATTGGCCGCGTCACCGCAGCGTGCGCCCCATCCGTCCCACCCGTGATGTGTCATCTCACATGCATCTCACAGCCGCCTGACTGACAATCACCCACGGTGTATCGAGGACAACCCCCGCGCTCGCGGCCGACCAACGGCCATCAGAAGCGCAGCTCCAACGTCGGACGTCTCGCTCTCGCCCGCGTGCGTTCGCGGCCGAAGAAGCGCAGCCGAATCGGCACGTGGATCGCTGCGTCGTTTCTGGTTGTCGTCGGCTTGCTGTTCACGCGGCGTCGTCGTTGCCGCCGTCGCGGGCGTCACCGCGCTGTCTTTCCTCGACCGGATGGAGAGCGAGCTGCCCGACGTTTCGGGCTTCGAGCAGCTGGACTACGCGCAACCGTCCGTTGTCTATGACCGCACCGGCACCATCGAGCTTGCCCGCTTCCAGGTGGAGCGGCGACGCGTCGTCGAGTTCGACGCGATCCCCAAGGTGCTGCTCGATGCGACGATCGCCGTCGAGGACCGCACGTTCTGGGACAACGAGGGCTACGACCCCAACGCCATCGCGCTGGCCATCGTCCAGAACCTGACGGGGGTCAGCGACCGCGGCGCGTCCACGATCACCCAACAGTTCGTTCGTGCGCGGCTGCTGCCACAGGACGTGCTCGACGGTGACCAGTTCGTGCGCAAGGTCAAGGAGATCCTCCAGGCGAAGAACCTCACCGAGGCCTTTCCCGGCGACGAGGGCAAGCAGCGCATCCTGACCGCGTATCTCAACCAGATCTATTACGGCCACAACGCATACGGGATCGCTGCCGCATCCGAGGTCTACTTCGGTATCAACGACCTCAAGCTGCTGACGCCGGCGCAGGCCGCGCTCCTCGCGGGCATGCCCCAGGCGCCCGACGCGTACGACCTCTTCAAGTGGGCCCAGCGCGACGCCTCCGGTCGCCTCGTCGTCCCGACTCAGTCGCGTGAACGGTGCGCCACTCCCGCCGCCAGTCGAGCGCCGCAACTTCATCCTCCGCTCACTCGAGGAAGGCCACGGCCACTTCGTCCGGCTGACCACGGCGCAGCTCGACCAGGCGCTGAACGAGCCGATCGTGCTCGCCGACCAGACGCCGATCGTCTTCAAGGCACCGCACTTCGTCTGGTACATGAAGTCGCAGCTCGACCAGCTCCTTGCCGATCGCGCCCCGGCCGACCGTGGCGGCTACAAGATCATCACCACGCTCGACATGCACGCTCAGGGCCTGGCAGAGCGCTACATCAATGCCGGCACGGTGATCACCAACGAGTCGGAGGGCGAGCGCGAACGCGACATCTCGGAACAGGGCCTCGAGCAGGACCGCACCTGGATACAGGCGCTGTCCGGCAAGGACCTGCACAACGGGTCGCTCGTCGCGATCGATGCGCGCAGCGGCGACATCCTCGCCTACGTGGGCAGCGCCGGCTACTACCGCGATGACCTGGCCTCGCCGCAGCTCGATCCGCAGTTCGACGTAGCCGGTCGCGGATACAGGCAGCCCGGTTCGGCATGGAAGCCGATCGTCTACGCGGCCGGCTTCGATGAAGGAGACCGTCACGCCCGGAACACTGCTTGCGGACGTCACGACCGAGTTCGCCCGGGACTGGTTCCCGCGCGACGCCGACCAGAAGGAACGCGGCCCGGTCCTGATGCGCGACGCGCTGACCTTCTCGCTCAACATCCCGACCATCCGCGCCCTCGACCGCATCGGCGTCGAGATCGTTGCCAACCTCGCCTCGGCGCTCCACATCTCGTTCCCGCGCGGCGATCAGCACCTGCTCCAGGCCGGACTTGCCGGTGCCATCGGAACGGCCGAGACCAACCAGGTGCGAGCTCACCTCGGCCTACGGCGCGCTGGCCAACAACGGCGTGCAGGTTGAGCCACGCACGATCCTCGAGATCCGCGACAGCAACGGAAACATCATCCCGAGCAGCGGCCAGAACGCGCCGCGCCAGGTGATCAGCCAGCAGGCGTCGTGGCTGATGACCGACATCCTCAAGGACAGCACCGATCCGGCCGTCAACAACATCTTCGGCCCGCGGCTGCAGATCGTGAACGGCGTCGAGGACCCGCTCATCCCCGGCAGCGCCCGCCGACCAGCCGCTGCCAAGACGGGTACCACCAACGACCTGCGTGACTTGTCCGTCTACGGCTACCTGCCCGTCGAACAGGACCCGAATCTGCCCATCGTGGTTGCGTCGGTCTGGATGGGCAACAGCGACCACAGCCCGCCGTTGGGCGGCGACGTGTCGATCATCGCGGCCGACGGCCCGGGCCGAATCTGGTCGGCCTTCCTGCGCGACCTGACGCTGGGCTGGCCAGTTGCGCCGTTCCCACCGCCACCGTCGGGCGTCGTCGCGGCAACCATCGACGCATGGTCGGGCGGAGCGCCCGGGCCGTGGACACGCGAGACCAAGGTCGAATACTTCATCGACGGCACGCAGCCCGGTGGCGACCGCCAGGTCGATCCGAACGGCCTGCTCTATCGCCAGATGTGCGGCAGCTGGTACGTCGACCTGACCAAGGCCGAGCAGGGCGAGCCGGATCGCTGGCTGCAGGCCGACGCAGACTGGATGGATCGCGCTCGTCGCGGCACCGGTAGACGCGGCGACCACGGCTCATCGACTGCCCACCTCTTCGGTCGCATCGACTGGGGTGGCTTCATCGCCCCGGTGGACTGCCTCAGTGCGCCGACGCCGACACCTGCCCCGCCAACGGGCGATCCGGTGCCACCGCCGCCCGTCATCAACGCCACCACCCGACGGCACGCCCAAACCAGGCGACACGCCGCACGCCCAAAGCCGACCAGCCACCCAAACCGACGCCGACGCCGACCGAGGAGCCGACGCCGACTCCGACGCCAACGACCCACAGCCACCACCGCCACCCTGATCCCCGCTTCGGCCCCTCGCGCACTCGTTGCCGCCAACCCGAATCCGCCCCACTAGCATGGCTTCCGTGCAGCGCACCAGCGTGACCGTTCATGAAGCGCCTGCGGCCGATTTGCAGCGCGTCCGGCTCAACGTTCCGGCTCCGCCCGATATCGACGCATTCCTCGCGGACGCTCGTGAGATCGTCGAATCGGGCTGGCTCGCGGGCGGGCCGCACGTGGCATGCCCTGGAGCGCGAGCTCGCGCCGTGGACGGGTCGCGACAACGTCGTCGCCGTCACGTCCGCCACGGGCGGGCTGATCGCCGCCCTGACGACGCTCGGCGAGCCGGGCGCCGAAGCAATCGTCCCCGGATACACGTTTCTGGCCACGTGGCAGACCGTCCTCTGGGCGCGGATGACCCCCGTCGTGGCGGACGTCGACCAGCGCGGCCTGCTCGACCCGGCCGCCGTGCTCGCCGCGGCTACGCCGCGCACGAAGGTGATCGTGGCTGTCCATCTGAGCGGCCAACCGGCGGCGGCGACTGAGCTCGCGGCGGTCGCCAGGCGGATTGGTGCCACGTTGATCTTCGATGCGGCGCACGCGTTGGGAGCGCGACATGAGGATCGTCCCGTTGGCGCCGACGGAGACGCCGAGGTCTTCAGCATCGGCGCAACCAAGCCGCTGGGCGCCGGCGAAGGCGGCTTCATCACGGCGCGTGACGCCGATCTGAAGGACAGGCTGCGACGCTTCGCGTTCTTTGGCGGTCGTCCGGGCGACATCGACACGTACGGTCCGGGCCTCAACCTCCGCGTACCCGCGCTGACCGCCGCCCTTGCGCGACGCAACCTGGAGAGGCTCGACGCCCAGCTCGACTATCGCGCCCAGATCCACCAGCGCTACGCAGAGGCGTGGACGGACCTGCCGCTGCAGGCTTTCGGGACCTCTGCCGGGTCAACGGTCGGCGCACAAGGAGCAGATGGTCTGGCTGGACGAACCTGCCGACCGACCGCGGCTCGTCGAGTGGCTCGATCGCGCGGGCATCGATACCCGGCTCTACCACTCGATCGCCATTCCTGATCTCACGACCTTCGAAGGACGCGTGGATTCGACCGACACGGCCCGCTGGCTGGCCGACCGTTCTTTGACTGTCCCAATGCATGGGCGACTGACGGACGAAGAGGTCGAACGCGTCGCCGACGCCGTCGTCACCTTCTACAAGGGACGGCCTTGAAGCGCGTGGTGATGGCCGGCGCCAAGAACTTCGCCCACGAGGTCCGCGAGGCCTGCGAGGCAAACGGGCTGAAGGTAGCGGCGATGATCGAGGGCATCGACATGGGTCGCGTCGGGGCCGATCGTGATCCGCCCGTCCTCTGGGTCGACGACCAGGCCGCCTTTGAGCCGGATCTGCCGCTGGTGATCGGCATCGGCCAGGTCAAGCGGCGCGATTACGTGTTGCGGTTGATCGGCGAGGGAAGGCAGCTTCTGACCGTGATCCACCCGTCGGCGATCGTCTCCCCATCGGCGGTGATCGAGGAAGGCTGCGTGATCCTCGCCGGGGCGGTCATCGGTGCCGGAGCGCACATCGGCCGCGGGACGGTGATCAACCGAGCGTCGTCCGTGGGACACCACACCACCATCGGGCCGTGGTCGTTCGTGGGGCCCGGAGCGGCAGTGGCGGGCGAGATAACGATGGGCGAGCAGGTCCACGTCGCGGTCGGCGCGACAGTCCGCGACGACATCAACATTGGTGATCGCGCCGTCATCGGCGCGGGAGCCGCCGCGGTGAAGGACGTCGCCGGCCGACACGACAGTCGTTGGGGTACCCGCCAGACCGATGGAGCCGCGATCCGCGTGAGCGACGAGCTCATCATCAATCTCTGCCCGACCGGCATGGTGCCGACCCGCGAGCAGACGCCCCATGTCCCACTCACTCCGGCCGAGGTAGCGGCCGATGCGCGCAGGTGTGCGGATATGGGCGCATCGATCGTCCACGTGCATCCACGTGACGAATTCGGCCTCCCGACCCAGTCGGTCGAGCGTGCCGCCGAGTTCTTCGCCGCCATCCGGGCCCAGGTTCCGGACATCGTGATCTGCGCCACGACCAGCGGCCGACGCGTGCCAGATCTCGAGCCGCGCGCGGCGGTCCTCGACCTGGAGGGCGACGGCAGGCCGGAGATGGCGAGCCTCACCCTCGGCTCGCTCAACTTCCCGACCCAGGCGTCGGTGAACGCGCCCGAGACCATCAAGGGACTGGCGCAGCGCATGGCCGAACGCGGAGTTGTCCCCGAATGGGAGGTGTTCGACCTGGGCATGATCGACTTCGCCCACTACCTTCGAACGCACGGACTGCTGCCGGACCCGGTCTACGCCAACCTCCTGCTCGGATCGCTGGGAACGCTTGCGGCGACGCCCATGAACCTCGCCCTGGCGGTCGAGCGCCTGCCGGCCGGCGCCACCTGGGCCGCCACCGGTGTCGGCCGTTTCCAGTTCGCCGTTCACAAGCTGGCCATCGCGATGGGCGGCCACGTTCGAGTGGGCCTCGAGGACAACATCTGGTTCGACGACGATCGAACCGACCTCGCCACCAACCCGCGGCTGGTCGAGCGCGTCGTGGCCGTCGGCCGGGCCATGGGCCGCGAACCGGCAACGCCGGCCCAGGTGCGCGAGCGACTTGCGTATTCCGGCCCCTAGCTGACCTCGGACAGCGCGTACTTCGAATTCGTCGATCGACCGTTTCCAGCTGCGCGTGGCCATGTCCTGCAACGCCCTGACGAGCGAGGCGTAATCGCAGTTCGCGGTCGTCCTCGACCAGCCTGCGTGATGGCCGCAGCCAGGCCGGCAACATCGCCGACCGGCACGAGCAGTGCGTTCCGCTCGTTTACCGCGAAGTCGAACGCCCTCGTTGGCGAACGCCGCCACGGCACAGCCGCTCGCCATGGCCTCTGCCGGTGGCAGACCGAACCCCTCGATGCTGCTGGCGTGAACGAACATGGCGGCCGAGTTGTAGATCCGCGCTACATCTCGCGGGCGTGTTCGAACGCCATCCAGCTCGGGCAGTGTCATGTTGGGCCGCTCCGCTCCAAACGCCACAACGTGGATGTGGCTGGTTCGCGGACACCTCTGACAACGCCTCGTGGCCTCGGCAAAACCCTTGAACGGCGACGGGTGGTAGTAGAGTGGCGACAGAGTCGACGATCGACGATCTGCGGATCCACGTCGGTTCAAATTCGGCTCCGACGGCCAGGTGGATCCGCGAGACACTGACATCCTCGCCACACAGCTCCCTGGCCTTTGCGCCCAACCAGTCCGATGTGACGATCTTGTGGCATTGGTTGCCGCCACGCGGCGTCAACCTCTCCAGGATCGCCTCCGTACTGGGCCATGTACCCCTGGACGAGATACGAGCGGCGGCCTGCACTCGACCGGCGCATGCGGCGACGAGACTCACCGTACTTCCAGCCGACGGCCACGATGTGATCCGACGCGGGCAGCCGGTCGGGTCGCTCGGGGTCAATCAGCGCCGCCTGTCACGCCCGGGCCAAGCCGAAACCAACCGCCCACGTCCGCGCTGCCAGAGGCGAAGCGCATGTCGCGTCGCCAACGCGCCGCACTCGTGATCCGAAGCGTGTTGACGTGGAGCACGTTCACGGCGTGGCCGCGTCCCGCCAGGCCATTCGCCAGTTCGTACGCGACCTTGATGCCGCCCACTGGCACGCTCACGAAGTCCGGGAGAACGAACGTGATGCGCACCGTCCAACGTTAAGACGCCGCGTGCGCCTGTAAGAAGGCTGTAAGAAGCCGACGGGGCATCTCCCGAGCGTCCGCGACGGTGCACGGCGCACCATTCGGCGGTCACCAACGGATCACCGGAGGAATTACCAGATGGCCGAAGCAAAGAATCAGAGCTCCAAATCGAGCACGGCGACCGCCGAGAAGAATGGCGTCCAGAAGGCCGCCGACGGCGTGTTCGCCGGTGCGCAGGACGCAGCCGACGTGGTGAAGACCACCTACGACCGCGCGGCAGAGCGGTTTCCCGATGCTGTCGCAAAGACCCAGGTCGCTGCGCGCGACACGCAGAAGGCGCTCGAGCGTATGCCCAACCAGGGCCTGCTGGTCGGCACCAGCTTCTCGCTCGGGCTGGGCGTCGGGCTGTTCATGAGCGGCGCAAATCGGCTGCTCGTCCTGGCTGGCGCTTGCCCCTGCCGCGGCCATGGCGGCAACGCTGGTGGCGCGCGAAGAAGAAACCTCGACCAAGGCCTGAGTCGATCAGGCCGCGGCCGAGGTTCCTATCCCGAACGTCATTGGGTTCGCCGGGCCGCCGCTTGGCGAGCCCGGCTGGATTACGTTCTGAGCTAGGCGGTCGCCTCGGCCGCCGGGGCCTCGAGGCCGGCCGAGGCCTTGCGTCGCGGAGCTCGAGCTGGCATGGCTGGTGCTCGAGTCGCCGAGGTTGCCCTCGACGTCCGAGCACGTAGCCGATGCCCTGGAACGTCTTGATCGGACCGGCCTCACCCGGCGCGGCGCCGAGCTTGCGGCGGACGCGGCTGATCCAGACGCGCAGGTACTGCAGGTCGTCCCGGTATTCCGGTCCCCAAACCTTGGTCAGCAGCTCGGTGTGCAAGACGACCTTGCCGGCATGCGCCGCGAGGTGCTGAAGCAGCAGCCACTCGGTGCGGCTGAGCGAGACGAGCTCGCCGCCCTTGGTGAGCAGCCGGCGCTCGAGGTCGATCTCGATGTCGTCGAACGCAACGATGCCGGCGCCCGGCGCCACGCCGCTCGCGCGACGGAGAACGGCACGAACGCGAGCCGCCAGCTCGTCGGGATGGAAAGGCTTGGCGATGTAGTCGTCCGCGCCGAGGTCGAGACCCTTGGCCTTGTCGCTCGTGGACCCCTTGGCGGTCAAGAGGATGACCGGCACGGGTCGCCACTCGCGCAGCTGGCGCATCACTTCGATGCCGTCCAGGTCGGGCATGACGATGTCAAGGAGAACGATGTCCGGCCGAACTTCCTCGGCCTTCTTGAGGGCTTCCTCACCGCCACTTGCGGTGACCACGCGGAAGCCTTCGTCGTGCAACGTCAACGCGACGAGCTTGGTGATTCGAGGCTCGTCATCGGCAACGAGAACCAGGGGTTGACTGTTCAATGGACCCTCCTTAAGGTGCCAATCCAGACTACGCCCGGTGCATAAGTCCCTTTGCCAGCCACGATCTTTCGAAGACCTTTCAATTTGAAATGGGTATTGCAATTTCTGGCCCGCAAAGAGGACGACTGCACCCGCCTGGGAGGCGTCGACCGCCGCGCCGCAGGCGGCCCGCAGGCGCAGCTGCGGAGGCAAGTTCGTTGAGGGGTGAGGCCTGGCTGTGGTTCGTCCGCGGCATCGGGCTGGCGTTCGGAATCGCCATCGCCCTGGTGATCGTCCTGGGCTTCGTGCTCGGCATCCGCGTCGTCGTTCTCGTGTTCTTCGCGGTACTCCTGGCATCGGGTCTGGAGCCGCTGATCGATCGCGTCCGCAGCCGCAGCCCACTGGGCCGAGGCGCGACCCTGCTGCTCGTCTACGTGGGCTTCTTCGGCACGGTCGCCGCAGTGCTGCTGCTGGTCGTGCCGGGCGCCATCAACCAGGTGAGCGAGCTCGGTGCACACGTCACGCCCATGCTGGCCGACGCCCGGGCCTGGGCAGAGACGATTGAGCCGCAGCGTCATCTCCACCAGCCTCGTCGGACTGATCGACACCGCGCAAAAAGCCCTGGCGCCCAGCAGCGTGGAAGCACCACCGCCGGACCAGCTGATCACGCTGGGCCTGACCTTCGCCGAAGTGGTGATCACGCTCATCTCCCTGCTGGCACTCGTGTACTTCTGGCTGACCGAGCGGGCGCGCCTGCAGCGCTTCTCATTGGCACTTCTCCCCGCCGACAGGCGCGCCGGAGCGCGTGACGCTTGGAACGAGATGGAGGACCGCCTGGGCGCGTGGGTGCGCGGGACGCTCATCCTGATGGGCTCGGTCGGGGTGGCGACCACGATCGCGTACTTCCTGATCGGGCTGGAGGGGGCGTTGCTCCTCGGCCTGATCGCCGCGCTGTGCGAAGCAATTCCACTCGTCGGGCCGGCCCTGGGTGCGATCCCGGCGCTGGCCGTCGCCGCGACCACCGGCCGCATCGAGATCGTGATCCTGGTGGCCGTCGTCTACGTCGTGATCCAGATCGTCGAGGGTAACGTCATGGTGCCGCTGGTCATGCACAACGCCATCGGTATCCCGCCGTTCCTGGTGTTCGTGAGCATCCTCGGAGGCGCCGCGATCGCCGGTATCGCCGGCGCGTTCGTCGCGGTGCCGCTCGTGGCCGTGCTCCTCGTTGTGGTGGAACGCTTGCAGGCTCGTACCACGCCCGTGCCGCTCAGCGCGGATAAGCCGTCCGACGAGCTGGAAGAAGCAGTTCCCAGCTGATTTCGCCTGCAAGAGGACTGAAAGTCGCCCGACTGACCGCCCGCGCCGTGCGAAACCCGCTTTCAGCCATGCTCCGGGCATGATCGATTCAAACGACACACCGCAACCACCCAGTGACCCGACCGACGATCAGCTGCCCAACGACCCGGCAGCCGAGGACGCGCCTCTCTCGCAGCGCATCGGTCGCAATCCATCCAATCTGGGCGACGAAGTAGCCGACGAGGGCGACATCACCTTTCCCGATCCGGTTCCCCAGCCGGCTGAGATGCCGGCCGAGATCTAGGTCGAGCTCGGCCGATGAGCAGCAGCCCATATCCCTCTGCCACCAGCGGCTCGGACGAACGCGAGTCACGGCCGCTCATGGATCGGCTGCTGGTCTTCTCGCTCGCTGAGGAGATCCAGGCGCTGAGGCAGGAGCCACAGTGGGCCGAGAACGAAGTCAACTCGCGCACTCTTGCGAAGGCGGACGACTTTCGAACGGTGCTGAGCGTCCTCCACACGGATGCCGCTATCGATGAGCAGGCAGGGTGATGCCCGAACAAGCGTCCACGTCATCGAGGGCAGTGCCGAGCTCACCGTCGATGAGGGCACGCGCGCCCTGAGCGCCGGTGAGCTTGCGGTGGTCGACGCTGGATTTCCGTGGACCTTGCGCGCGACGCGCGATTGCGTTGTGCTGTTGACGATCGCATGGCCCGCGGAGAAAACCGGGGTCTGACCGCCAGCCTCCAACCGAATTAACCTGAGGGGAAATGTCCCTCACCACGTATCGCCGCAAGCGCGATTTCGGCAAGACTCCCGAGCCGTCAGACGGTGACCTGCCGTCGTCCGCGCCTGCCGGCGATCACCGTTTCGTCGTCCAGCGTCATCGAGCCACGCGGCTGCACTACGACTTTCGCCTGGAGATAGACGGCGTCCTCGCGAGCTGGGCCGTGCCTCGCGGTCCTTCGCTCAACCCCGCCGATAAGCGGATGGCCGTTCATGTCGAGGACCATCCCCTCTCCTACTTCGACTTCGAGGGCACGATTCCCAAGGGCGAGTACGGCGGCGGCGACGTGATCGTCTGGGACTGGGGGACCTGGGAGCCGGAGGAGACCGACGATCCGGGCAAGGCGGTCGCGAGCGGCGAGCTCAAGTTCAGGCTCAACGGTGAGAAGCTGCGCGGCCGCTTCACCATCGTGAAGACGCGCGGCTACAACTCGGGCAAGGACGACTGGCTGCTGATCCACAAGCGCGACGACGACGCCGACGCGAGCTGGGACGTCGACAAGCTGCCGCAATCAGTGAAGACAGGACGCACCAACGACGAGGTCAAGGCAGGAGCGGACGCGGTGTGGGACTCGCGGGCGCCTGCTGAAGAGGCCTCGATCGACCTGTCCGGCGCGAAGAAGCGGGCGCTGCCGGAGTTCATCGAGCCGATGAAGGCGACGTCGGTCGATCAGCCGTTCGACGACGACGACTGGCTGTTCGAGCTGAAGCTGGACGGCTACCGCATCGAGGCCGTCGTCGACAAGGGACGCGTCCGGCTGTGGACGCGCAACCATCAGGACGCCGCGCGTTACTTCCCCGATCTCGCTTCGGCAGCGCCGACATGGATAAATGCCGAGACCGCCATCGTCGACGGGGAAGTCGTGGCGCTCGACGAGAACGGCGTGCCCACATTCAGCCTGCTCCAGGATCGCGCCGGGCATGGGGCGCTTTGGGCCGCGCGGCGTGGAGACCGGCAGTCGCAAGCCAAAGCGCGACCCCAACTTCATCGCCCCCGTCGTCTACTTCGTCTTCGACATCATCTACCACGACGGCCGACTGCTGGTCGACGTCCCTCTCGACGAGCGCAAGAAGCTGCTGCGCAGCGTGCTCCGCGACAGCGACCGGGTGCGCTACGGCTCGCACATCGTGGGCGACGGCAAGGATTTCTACGATGCGGTGAAGAAGCAGGGCCTTGGAGGGCCTCGTCGCCAAGCTGCGCCGCAGCCCGTACGAGCCCGGGCGACGATCGAAGTCATGGCTCAAGGTCAAGTACCGGCGCGAACAGGAGGCCATCGTCGTCGGGTACGAGCCCGGGCAGGGCACGCACACCGACATCGGCTCGCTGATCCTGGCCGTCTACGAGGGCAAGGACCTGCGCTACGTCGGCGAGGTCGGCAGCGGCATCAACACCAAGATGCGCGCCGAGCTGAGACGCGAGCTCGACGCCCACGCGGTCGACAAGCCGCCGGTGGTGAACGCTCCGCGACTGAAGAACGCACATTGGTCGGAGCCCCGCCTTGTCGTGCGCGTCGAGTTCAGCGAGTGGACAGACGACGACTACCTCCGGCAGGCCGCGTTCAAGGGAATGGACATCGGCAAGGATCCGCGGAAGGTCGTGCGCGAGCGCGCGATCTCGTCGAGCGCTGCCGTCGACGAGGCCGAGGCGTCGCAGAAAGCGACTCCCAAGGCCACTCCGAAGCTCACCCTGAAACAGAGCCCGAAGCCCACCCCGAAACCGATCGCCAAAGCTGCGACCAAGTCTCCCGCCAAGAGTTCGCCTGCAAAGACCTCATCCACCCGGAAACCCGTTGCCCGAACCGGTGGCGCCGTCGCGACCGTGAAGGTTTCGAGCGATCCGTTCCTCGAAGACCCGGCCGACCGCGGCAATCCGCCCCAGGCCGCCACGGCCGATGAGATGGCCGCGCTCGAGGCGCTGGGCAAGGAAGGCACGTGGGAGATCGGCGGGCACACGATCAGCTTGTCGAACCTCGACAAGGTGCTGTTCCCGGAGCCGGGCTTCACCAAACGAGACCTGATCCGCTACTACGTGACGATCTCGCCGGTGATGCTGCCCGTACCTCCGCGACCGGCCGCTGAACCTGTGGCGGTGGCCGGACGGCGTGACCGGCAAGAGCTTCTGGCAGAAGCAGATCCCCAGCTACACGCCCGAATGGATCCAGCGCTGGGACTACCCCGAGGCAGGCTCGTCCGAATCACACACGTACTTCGTTGCCGATCGCGTCGCGACCATGGCCTGGCTGGCCAATCACGCCACCATCGACATGCACCCCTGGACGTCCACGATCGATGCCTATCGCAACCCGACGTACGCCCTGATCGACATCGATCCGGGCACGAAGACGACCTTCGACGAGGTAGTCACGCTGGCCAAGCTGTACCGCACCGCGCTCGGCCATCTGGACGTCAAGGCGTGGCCCAAGGTGACGGGCAAGCGCGGCATCCAGATCTGGCTGCCGATCGAGCCCAAGTACTCGTATCGCGACACGAGCGCCTGGGTGGAGGCGGTGTCGCGCGCGGTCGGCGCCGCAGTTCCGAACCTGGTCAGCTGGGAGTGGGCCAAGACGTCGCGTCGCGGCCTCGCGCGTCTCGACTTCACGCAGAACGCGGTCAACAAGACCCTGGTGGCGCCCTACGCGGTGCGTCCCGTGGCCAATGCCGGCGTGTCGGCGCCCATCGAGTGGGACGAGCTGGACGACCCCGATCTGCGGCCGGACGGCTGGGACATCCGCACCGTCATCGATCGAGTCCGTGAGCGCGGCGACCTGTTTCGCCCGGCGCTGGACACTCGACAGGAGCTGCCGTCAGTCGACTGACGGTTCGTCACCTACCCGTCATTCGTCTTACCTATCGCAAGTCGGTCGGTGCGACCTGTATGCTCGGTAGCCGAGCCGAGGGGAAGGCATCGATGCGAGAGGTAGCGGACACCACCAGCAATATGAGCGTGCCCGAGAGTGATTCCGTAGTGGGCCGCTCTGCGACGGAACAGATCCTGGCTCAGCAGGCCGCGATCGCACACATCGGCCAGAGCGCGCTGAGCCACGAGTCGCTCGATGAGCTCTTCGAGCGAAGCGTGCTCGCTGGTCAGCCGCGTGCTGGAGACCGAGATGGTCTCGCTGCTCGAGCTGTCCCCGGACAAGAGCGGGCTCACGGTCGTGGCCGGCCTGGGCTGGCGCCCCGGAACCATCGGCGAGCTGGTGGTAGACGCCTCCGCCAAGGGTTCGCAGTCCGGCTACACGCTGGCCACCGGCGGCCCGGTGATCGTTACGGACTTTGCCGACGAGAAGCGCTTCACGGTTACGCCTTCGCTGATCGAAGAGGGCGCCAAGTCGGGCATGACCGTGCGCATCGGCGGTCCCGACAAGTCCATACGGCGTCCTGACCGCGTTCACCGGCAGGCGCGGCCGCTACACGCGCGACGACGCGAACTTCCTGCAGGCCGTGGCCAACGTCCTTGCCGCTGCCGTTGTGCGGTTTCGTGCCGAGGCGGACCTCCGCGCGTCGCGCGATCAGCTGGCGGCGATCGTGTCCACCACCGACGAGGGCATCACCGTCCGCAGTGGCAACGAGATCACGTTTGCCAACGACGCGGCAGCCCGACTGACCGGCTACGCGAGCGCCCAGGAGCTGATGGACGATGCGACGGCCGTGGTCGATCGGTTCGAGCTATTCGACGAGCTGGGTCGACCGATGGCCGTCGAGGACCTGCCCAGCCGCAGGGCGATAGCGGGCGAGCAGCAGGCGGAGGCGATCGTCGGGTTTCGAATCTCCGCGACAGGCGAGATCCGTTGGGCAATCGTGAGAGCGACTGCCGTTCGGGACTCGAGCGACAACACCACCCACGTGATCAGCACCTTCCGCGAAATCACTGGTGAGCGATGGGCTCGGGAATCGCGCGCTTTCATGGCGGAGGCGGTGGCCGTGCTTTCGAGCACGCTCGATACGGACGAGGCCGCCCAACGCCTGGCCGACTCTGGCGGTCCCGCGGCTGGCCGACTACTGCACGGTCCACCTGGTCGACGCCGACGGCAGCATCAAGAACGTGGCGCTGGCCCATTCCGACCCGACGCGCACTCGAGATCGCCGCCAGGCTCCAGCGAATGCGACCGGTGGAGCCTGACTCGCCCACTGGAGTTGCGCGCGTCATCAGGGAAGGCACCTCGGATCTGACTCGCAGGTGACCCCTGAGATGCTCGAGGCCGTTGCGACGACCTTGCCGCAAGAGGCGATGGACCTGGTGCGGCAGCTTCAGATGGGCTGGTTCCTCGTCGTGCCGTTGATGGGTCGCGCGGGTCCGATCGGGGCGCTGACACTGGTGATGGCCGAATCCGGTCGGACGCTCGGCCAGCGCGAGCTCGGCGGTGGCGGAGGAGCTCGGCGCAAGGGCCGGCATCGCCCTGGAGAATGCGCGGCTGTACCAGACTGCGGACGATCGGCGCGCGCCAGCTCGACGCGGTGCTTGGCGCGCTGGGCGAAGCCGTCCTGGTTTTCGACGCGCGCGGCCAGCTGCAGCTTGCCAACAACGCCGCGGAAGAGATGCTCAAGGGCGTCTTGCCCGACTCAGACGTCGAGCTTCTGCGACGCCTGGGCCCGCCCGAGACCAACGGCCATGGCCCAGAGACCGGAGGGCGACACGGTCGAGCTCCAGCTCGACGGCACGCCACGCTGGGTCGAGATGGGCCGCTACCGTGCGGCTCGAAGCGGCGTCGCCGACGAGGCTCTTGGGCCAACGGTGGTCGTGCTCCGTGACGTCACGGCCGCGCGCGCAGCACGTGCCGCGCGCGACGCGTTCCTGGGCGTCCTGTCGCACGAGCTGCGAACACCGATCACCACGATCTACGGCGGCAGCGAGCTGCTGGAACGCGGCCTCGAAGAGTCGCGTCGCGACGAGGTGATGGCCGACATCCGCATCGAGTCGGAGCGGCTGGCGCGGCTTGTCGAGGACCTGCTCGTCATGACGCGCATCGAGCGCGGCACGGTCGAGATCAGCGACGAGCCGATCCTCGTCCAGCGACTCCTCCCATCGGTCATCCACGCCTTCAACAACCAGTGGCCGGACGTGAAGGTGACGCTCAACCTGAGCGAGCGTCTCTCAGCGGTCCGCGGCGACCCGACGTACGTCGAGCAGGTCGTGCGCAACCTGCTGACCAACGGCGTGCGTTACGGGCGGGCCACTGAGACCGGCATCGAGATCGTCGCCGAGGAACGCGAGGGCGAAGTCTGCATCCGGGTGCGCGACCACGGTCCCGGCCTTGGCGACAGCAACCCGGACAAGCTGTTCGAGCTGTTCTATCGATCTGACGCCGCGCGTTCGGTCCCCGGCGGCGCGGGTATTGGCCTCTTCGTGTGCCGCAACCTGGTCGAGGCGATGGGCGGCACCATCTGGGCGATCACGCTAGCCGGCGGCGGTGCCGAATTCGGCTTCACGCTGCCGATCGTGGAGAGCGACATCTAGGCAAGGGAGGCGAAAGTAACCAGCCCTGGGCTGGTTACTCCGCGGACTGCGCAGCAGCTTCCCGCAGGCCGACTGCGAAGGTGTGAATCAGTTAGGCAGCCGTTGTGGCCACCTGCTTGGCGAGTACCGGATCTCCTCCATCTTCTTGCCCATCTGCTCGAGCTCCTCGTCGGAAAAGATCTGGCGCGCCTTCTTGAACATGTCTGTCTCTTCTTCCTCGATGTGGTGCTCGAGGTTCTCCTTGGCGACCTTGAACTTGGCACCCCAGGTCTCGTCGGTTACAGGTGTCGCCTCGAGCTCCTCAAGGATCTCGTCCACGACGTGGTGCTCCTCGAACCCCTCGAGCGCGATCTCCCTCGACTTGGGATGTGCCTTCAGCGCCGGGTAGAGAACCTCTTCCTCGATCCGCTCGTGGATTTCGAGGAACTCCTTCAGGCGATCGAAGAGCTCCGTGCGCGTCTTCTCGGCTCGCTCGGTCGTCTCCTCGCCGTCGGCGAGCATCTTCTTGATCGTGTCGTGGTCGTCCTTGAGCAGCGTAATGGCGTCCATGGATCCTCCGTGACGTCTGTTGGGTGACCGGTTGTGCGTTCTGATCGGACGCTAAGGGTCCGGCGCATCGCGGCGCCCTGCTCGAATCGGGCGCGCGCCTATCGACGCGGTTGCAACTAGGCAGAAGGATCGGGCGCCGTCTCCGGCATGTCGCGCAATCGAAGCACCGGCGTGCCGATGAGCCAGAACACGCCGGCCAGCGACAGGATGGTCACCAGGAACAGCGTCTCGCGAACGCCGATCACGCCGCCCAGCACGCCGCCGAACAGCGCCCCAAGTGGCCGCACGCCCATGTTGATGAACCGAAACGAGCCGTAGACGCGGCTGCGGATTCGATCCGGCGTTCGTGCCGGGATGATCGCGCCGGCGTTGATGTCCAGCACCATCACGCCGAAGCCGGCCAGGAACTCCATGACGAACAACAGCCCCAGGATGACGGCCTGCGACATGCGCCGGATCGGCGATCGGGACGAGGATCAAGCGCCGCCGGGAACAGGACGAGACCGAAGACGAAGGCCGGGCCAAGGCCCAGCCGCCGGCCGATGGCCGGAGCCGCGATTGCGCCCAGCACTCCACCAACCGCGCCGGCTCCGAGCGCCAGGCCAAGCAGGCCAACCGACACGTTCAGGTATGTCGTCACGTAGAGGATGAACAGCGCCTGGAAGCCGAAGTTGAAGAAGTTGAGCGTGGCCGCCGACATGACCGTCGGACGCATGATGTAGTCGCGAAAGATGAAGCTCAGCCCGGTGCCCAGCTGAGTGCGGATTGGCTCGGTGGACGGCTCGACCGGCGGCTCGGGCGTCTTGAGCCGACCCAGGAACAGCGCCGATGCGACGAAGGAGAGAGCGTCGACAACCACCGCGATCGGCGCAGCTCAGGAATTGGATGAGCGCGCCGCCGATGGACGGTCCGGCAACCTGGGCCAGCGATCGACTGCCGTTGAAAAGGGCGTTGGCCGCCACGTACTCCTCGCGCTTGGCGACCGTCACGAACAGCGTCGTCCAGGCGATGTCGAATGCCACCGACAGCGTGCCCACGATGAAGGCGACGACGTACAGCTGGCCGAGGCTCAGGGAGCCAGTCACGTACGTCACGGCGATCGAGCCGATGGCAAGGGCCCGCAACAGGTCGGCGCCGATCATCATCCGACGGCGGCGGTGAATGCGGTCCAGCCACACGCCGGCCGGCAGCGAGAACAGCAGGTGCGGCAGCAGCCCGGCGGCCGTAAGCAGGCCCATCTGCTGCGGGATCCGCGCCCAGGATCAGCACCGCCACGACCGGGATCGCCAGCTGCGTGACCTGATCGCCGAAGACCGAGATGGTCTGGCCCAGCCAGAAGTTGCGGAAATCGGGTCGGTGAAGCAGCGGCGAGACGAACGGGATGCGCCTGCGATGGGGCGGCCGTTTCCGGCTCCGGAACGGTGTCGGACTCTATCGCGAACCCCCTTGGTAAACTCCGCTGCTCATTGGCGAGTGGCCAAACGGTAAGGCACCTGATTCTGGATCAGGGGATTGAAGGTTCGAATCCTTCCTCGCCAGCCAATCCCTTCGCTGCCCTGGCTTTCGCTTGCTGGCCCGCCGGTGGCGGTCCTTTAATGACGGTCGGCGATCCCGAGTTCACTTTGGACTGGTGTGGCGGCTCGTCAGCCGTCCGGTTTCAAACTGAAGGCGAAGCTGCCCACCGCTGTCGTGTCCGAGTACACCTCGACGATCCAATCGCCGGCCTCGGGGAGCACCTGGCGGCCGAGGTCATTGCACGCTGCGGCGACGTTGACGACGGCTGCCGTCCGGGCTGAAGCAGCCGCCACAGCAGGCCATCGACACAGGCTCCTGCCGCGTCCAGGTACACGACCTGGCCGGCGGTAGCCGTGAAGCGATAGCGATGCCAGGCGCCGATGGCTTCGATCTCGCCGGTGACCGACTCGCCCACGGCGAGGACGGCCTCAGTAGCGGCTGGAACAGAAATGACGGTGAAGGCATAGCTGCCAACCGCTGTTGTGTCCGAGTACACCTCGACGATCCAATCACCGGCCATCGGGAGCACCTGGCGGCCGAGGTCATTGCACGCTGCGGCGACGTTGACGACGGTGCCGTCCGGGCTAAGCAGCCGCCACAGCAGGCCATCGACACAGGCTCCTGCCGCGTCCAGGTACACGACCTGGCCGGCGGTAGCCGTGAAGCGATAGCGATGCCAGGCGCCGATGGCTTCGATCTCGCCGGTGACCGGCTCGCCCACGGCGAGGACGGCCTCAGTAGCGGCTGGAACAGAAATGACGGTGAAGGCATAGCTGCCAACCGCTGTTGTGTCCGAGTACACCTCGACGATCCAATCACCGGCCATCGGGAGCACCTGGCGGCCGAGGTCATTGCACGCTGTAGCGACGTTGATGAGGGTGCCGTCGGGGCTAAGCAGCCGCCATAGCAGGCCATCGACACAGGCTCCTGCCGCGTCCAAGTACACGACCTGGCCGGCGGTAGCCGTGAAGCGATAGCGTTTCACCGCCCCCACTTGCGCCAGCTCGCCGGTCGTTTGCACGTCCACAGTGAGCTCGACTGTCTCCGTGGGCGGCTTCGTCGGGGAATTTGCAGTGGCGGCTTCCACGGTTGCTGCTGAACCAGCGAACGACGGGTCGCCCGTGAGCCCAACGTCGAGGATGCAATCGGACAGAGTTGGCTCTGAGGTCACCCCAACGGCACGACACAGCGACTCGGCAGCTTGGCGGGCGGCCTGATCGATGCTCGCCAGGCTTGTCCGCGCGGTGGGGATTTCTCTGTGCGTGAACGTTTCCGTCGTCTCTCCCGGATCGTAGTCGAAGAGTGACTCCGTCTGCGTGATTCGCCAGCTGTCGGCGAACTCATGGTGCAGGCGGTCGAAAAAGGCAGGATCGGTGGGATCGAGGACCACGCCCGCACTTGTTGTCAGGTCGTTGGAGACATTCCCATCACGGTTGCCAAGCACACCTACGAGGACCGGCGCGAGCGCGTCCGAGGGAGTGAAGTTGTAGTTCATGAAGGAGGCGTAGATGTGCACGGTCATGCGGCTGCCGTCGGGCCAGTCGACCGTGATCTCAGACCCGTGTGCTTCCACGACGCCCCCGCCTGGAAGGCGCTCGGCGACATCGCTGCGGGTCATGATCTCGCCATTGATGACCAGTCGTCGGTTCCTGTCGGCGTAGATGCCAACGCGATCGCCGGCCACCAGCATCGCCACCGCCTGCGTCAACGTGACGGTCGTGGTCCCAGAAGGTGGCTCCTGTCGCGTCTGAACGATGATCGTTCCGTCGGGTGACCGGCTGAGTGTGAACTCGCCCGCTGACTGGAAGTCGAAGGCGCGACCGTCGCCGGTCCGGAGATGCGGTTCGCCGTATGCGCAAAAGCCCTTGCATATCCCTCCGCCAGGAAGTACGCATTCACCGATACAGATCCCGAACCCCCCGCCGCCTGGGGTTTTCGCGGTGCCACCCGGTGGTGTCGGTGGGGTGGGGCCAAAGGGAACAACTTCGCCCGGGGAGGTGTACTCCGGTGGGGTGGGGCCAAAGGGAACAACTTCGCCCGGTGCGGTGTACTCGGGCGGTGGCGCGGACGGCGGTGACGGTTGCGATCCCGGAACACCCTCCCAGGGCGGTGGTGGAGGTGGCGGGAGGTCGCACAGAACTCCCTGGCACGGCGGTGGTGGCGGTGGTGGGAGCTCCTTCCATGTGTAATCCGGCGGCACCAGCGGTACCGGCGGCTCAACCGCATTCGGGTCACAGCCGTAGAAACCAGGGTTCCCGGCACAGGCTTGGAGGCCGGTCGGATCGACGCGGTTGACAGGATCAGATCCAACGTACCGATACAGATTCGGTTCGCCACTCGCGAAGCGGATCGGATCGGGTCCGGTCCAGCGGCCGGTGACCGGGTCGTAATCTCGTGCTCCGAAATGCACCAGGCCCGTGTCAGGGTCCAACAGGCCGCCGGCGAAGCCGAAAGGCGTGAAGCCCGGGCTCGAGTCTGAGACGACAGCCCCCCACGCGTCGTATTCGACCGCTTGCACGACGACTCCGCTCTCGACGTCGATGGCAAGGACAGGGCTTCCGAGGTGGTCGGTCACGATGCGATAGCTGTGACCGTCGCGCCGCACCCATGCGAGGTGGCCTGCGTCGTCGTAGGCAAACCGGGCAATGACAGTCCCGTCGGCATCCGTCTGCGCCGCGATGAGACCACTCGGCCGATATAGGTAGCCATCCACGAGTCCGCCGTCCACCACACGGCCCAAGCGCAATCCGGATCCATCAACGATGTAGTCGATGCGGCGTCCGTCGGCCATGGTGACCGAGCGCAATGACCCGAAATCGTCGTAGTCGTAAAGGGTCGAGCCGGCCACATCTCGTCGCGCCGCAAGAGTTCCGTCGGACTCGTATTCGTAAGTCGCGTCGGCCCATTGGATCAGCCGGTCGCGATCATCGTAGGTGCCCGTGACGGTCCCACTCGGTCCCGTCACCGATATCCGGTTGCCCGCCGCGTCGTAGGCATAGGTCTCCGCGAGCATCCCATCGACGGTCACAGCGGCCAGCTGATCTGCTTGGTCATATCGGTACTCGATGCGGCGGACCGAGTCCGTCTGATCCGGCCCGCTCGACGGCGGTGATCCGCCCTAAAGAATCGTGCTCGTAGGTGAGCCCGTGGACGACGTCGGCGTTCGCGCTGGTGACGGTCTCGGTCGGCCGTCCGTCCGCGTCATAGGTCCATGTCGTGTCGACCACACCCATGGACGAGCTCGTTGGCAGCCCTTCTTGCCCAACGACGAACGTCAGATCGTCAGCACCCACTTGGTATCCAGCTGCGTCGCGGGCGTACTCGATCAGGTCCGCGCCGTCAACCATCTCATCAGACAAGCGGTTACCGGCGTCCAGAGTGAGACTGACCTCGCCGGCGACCGGCCCAGACCACGAGATCCCTACGGCCGGCACGCCGTTGTAAGTCAGGCTCGTCACGACATTGCCTGGCGCGGTCAGCCCGGACAAGCTGCCCCGTGCTGGCATCGTAGCCCGCCGTTACGTCACCGCGGTCGAACTTCCATGACGCAGCACGGCCTCCATCGTCATATGTGAACGACAGCGAACGATCGCCCGGTCCGGCGACCGTGGCCAGGTTGCCTTGGTCGTCGTACGTGCGGAGCTCGTAGCCCGAATCGTTCGTGACCAGAGGTGGGAGATACACCGTCGGGCGACCCGCTGGGCTGTAACCGAGCGTGGTTGACGGGTGGTCGCCGTAGCGGACCTGGATGGGACGCCCTTGGAAGTCGTAGAGCGAGCTGACAGTCGAGCCATCGGCTGCGGCGCTGCTGACGGTGAGGCCGTTCCCGTCATAGATGCGCGTCTGAACGAGGCCGTCCGGTCGTGTGACGCTAAGTTCGCCTGTATCAGGATCATGAACGTAGTTGGTTGTTGCCGCCGTGTCGCCGGTGCCCCGGGTTACGCTCTGAAGTCGGCCATCAGGGTCGTACGCATATGACTCAGCGGGCTCGCCGGGGCGCACGCGCCGCGACGATCCGCCCAACCTCGTCGACAGTGTCGGAGCTTCGTCGGCCGGCAGGGTCGGTCCACTCCAGTGTCAACGTCGCGGGGTCATAGGACTGAACCCATCGCTGGCCGTCCACGACGACATCTTTCTGCCACGCGCGGCCGTACGGCTCCGCGCCTGGTCCGCTCGCGACCATGTCACCGATCTCTTCGCGATGCTCGGTCCCATCGGGGCGGCGCTCAACGAACGGCGTCGGGATCCCCGCGGCTGGTCCCCAGCGGGGATGAGGCTGGTTGCCCACACTGACGATCGTGCCATCCGGATAGGCAGCGGTCCGCGCACCATCTGCCGCGATCTCCAGCCGGGTGGTCGCGCCGCTGGGCGCAATAACAGTTCGAACCGCCGTGCCTGCCGTGATCTCATTTCGGACCGTCGTCACTCGCCCCAGGCCGGTCGTGGCACGCACCTCGAACCCGTCGGCGACCGCCACTTGTTCGAACTGCGTGACGACACCATCAGGATCGGCGGAGCTCGCCAGCCGTCCCTTGCTGTCGTACGTGTATGTAGTCGGCTGGCCACCCACGTTTTGCCAAGCGTCAATGAGACCCCATGCCCCGGGAGTTATCTGAAGGGCGGCTCCAGTCGATGCGACGATGCTCGCCAGGTCTCCTCGATCATCCACCTGGGCCAGAGTTTCCGTGCCAGTCATGCCCACCAAGTGGATCGATCGGCCGTTGCTGTCGTGTGTGATGCTCAAGTGGACCGGGTTGCTGTCCACCGAACCCTGTGCTCCGGTCAGGCGGCCGTCCGCATCGTATGAAAATGTCAGCAGCGTCGCGCCGGTGATGTCATCCAGCGTGCGCACGTGATGCCACGCCGCGTCGAAGATGAACGCTTGTCGAGCGTCGTATGACGGGACTGCGCGTTCGCCATCGCTCAGCTCCACGGCTTGCACGATCCGCCACGAACCGTCGCCGCTGAGCAGCACGCCATTCTCAGCGTCGTAACGCTGCAGGACGTCGAGCGACCAGCCACCCAGGCCAAGTGCACGTGCGTCCCATTGCGGACGATCGAGGCGGCCCTGCGCCCATTCGGTCGAGACCGATAGCGCCACGCCCGTGCCTACGATGGCACGCCCGAGAACGGCCGATTGGGGCGCGCACGGAACCTGGAAGGCCGGGTCGCATGCCTCCAATGCGAGGGAGCCGACGACCTTCGGCGGCGCTGTGAGCACAGGAGTCGCCGCCGGTGAGGCGGACGGAGCGGAAGTCGACATCGCGGAGGGCGCAGGCGTCGGCGCCATCGTCGGGGCGGGCGGTGGCGGCTCGCTCGTGCACGCTACGACGACAACGGCGAGCAGCGCTGCCGCAGCGCGGCTCCGTGACCTTGTGAGGCTTCTGCCGTTAACAAGGGTCATCTGGACCGGCACCGGCCTTCTGCTTTCTGGCTCGTGATGGCGGTGCGACCGCGACGGTGGCCGCGTACCACGGAGGCGAGCACAGGACGACAAAGGCTGATCGGGGGTCATCGGACACACCTCGAGCGGCGCGCGACGAGCGCACATCGCCCGACTACGTGGAGGTACCTTAGTACGTCATCACCAGTTTCCGTGTCCTCTGCACTCGTCAGGGCAGGCGCGGCTTGTATCAATCCTTCCGGCCGGTGGAGCGGACTGGCTTCTCTGTCCGCGGCGCTCGGCGTCGCCGCAGCCGAGCGAGCCACTAAGATTGAATCTCAGCTGGACACCAGTCGGTGCTCTGTGCGTTCGCTCACGGGGTGTAGGTGCGGGAATGTTCGAGTCGAACCGCGGCAGGTTGAATGTCCTTTGCTTCCCGGCTGACGATGAGGTGCTCCGGAAGCGCGTGCACGACTCAGTCGAGAAGGCAGAGGAGACCAGCGCAAAGGCGGCTCGCGACGGGTTACTCAGTCGGCTGCGCATCGTCTATCCGCGAGCCGAAGTGCGTATCCGCGATCCGCTGGCCGGTTTTGGCGAACCGACTGTCTACGTCTTTCGCGATGGAGGTATCGCGTCCAGCCTCGGATCAGACACCTGGCGTGAGGAGCCGACCTCGGCTCGGCTCGTCACGAACGAACAAGGCATGTATGTCGACGCCAACGACGCGGCGGTGGAATTACTCGGCGTGGATAGGGACCAGATCGTCGGCCAGCCCGCCGGCACGTTTACAAAGCCGGACGCTCGAATTGAAGATGCCGCCGGATTATGGGACCTCTCGACGACGTCCGGCCGGCTCCACAGTCTCGCGGTCGTGTCCCGTCCCGGCGGTCGTGACGTGCGGGTGGAGTTCATTACCGGCGAGACGGTGACGGCAAGGGTCGGCATGTCACCTGGTTGAGGCGCTTCGGTTGACGTATCGCGAATCCGCCTGGGTCGAAACGTCAGCGACCCTTTCTGTCTGCTTCCGCGATCGTGGGCAAACCGGCTTCGCCGGCAACATCGTTGGCCAATCCTGTTTCGGCCTGACTAACAGACCCGATGTCGCCCGCCAGTCGCTCGATTTCGTCGGACAGCTCGCGGAATCGGCGGGTTGCCGGATCAACGGTCCGCTTCTCCTCCTCTAACGCGTGTATCTGCTCGGCTGCAGTGAGCACGTGTTGGGAGACCGCCTGTAAGTCTTCGATCTTCGCGTCAGCGTTCACGCACGGTTGCCTCAGAGTCGCCTCGGATCCAGCGTCCATCGCGGTAGACATACCATACGACGGTCGATTCACCGGCCAACTCTCGGGGTCGAACGACCGCCTGCGGATAGCGCTCTCTAAGACGCTCCTGCGCCACCTCCGGGTCGCCAACCCCACTCTCGACGATCTCGTCCACCAGTCGTTCAAACTCGCGGTCGTTGGCTGGATTGCGGACGATTGAAATGCTTCTTTCCACCCCACTGCAACGGTCACGGGCACGATGGGGCCATGACGCAACGGCCCGGGCCTGGAACGTGACAGCGTGGTGTCAGGAGTTTCATGGAGGCGTGTCCACATAGGGCCTTCGGACGCCGCCTCGCCCCTGCGGCGGCGCCTTGAATGGAACCCTGGAGGGACTCCGGGCGAGGGAGGCTCCCGATCGGTTCAGTGGGAAGTTGCGTCCCGAGATGCTACCGTCGTTGGCGGCCACCGCTACTGCGAGTCGATCCTGTCCATCCATCCCTCGAAGCTGGGTTTAGCGATGCCCTTGAGCACGCCGGAACGAGCCGACTTCATCCGCGAGATCGTGTCAGCCGACGTCCGCGAGGGCCGGCACACGACGATAGTGACGCGTTTTCCGCCCGAGCCGAACGGCTACCTGCACATCGGCCACGCCAAGTCGATCGGTCTCAACTTCGGCATCGCCCAGGAGTTCGGCGGCCGCTGCAACCTGCGCTTCGACGACACGAACCCGGAGAAGGAAGAGCAGGAGTACATCGACTCCATCCAGGCCGACGTGCGCTGGCTGGGCTACGACTGGGGCGACAACCTGTTCTTCGCCTCGGACTACTTCGAGCAGCTGTACGAGTGGGCCGTCGCCCTGATCGAGTCCGGCAAGGCGTACGTCGACGACCTGTCGGCCGACGAGATCCGCGAGCACCGCGGCACGCTCACCGAGCCCGGCCGCAACTCGCCGTGGCGCGACCGTCCCAGCTGCCGAGAACCTCGACCTGTTCAAGCGCATGCGCGATGGCGAGTTTCCGAACGGCGCCCGCGTCCTCCGAGCGCGGATCGACATGGCCTCGCCGAACATCAACCTGCGCGATCCGGTGCTGTACCGCATCGTCCACGCGGCCCATCCGCGGACCGGCGACGCGTGGAGCATCTATCCGACGTACGACTTCGCCCACGGCCAGTCGGACGCGATCGAGGGCATCACGCATTCGCTGTGCACGCTCGAGTTCGAGGCTCACCGGCCGCTCTACGACTGGCTGATCGAATCGCTGCCCGTGCCATCTCAGCCGCGCCAGATCGAGTTCGCGCGGCTCAATCTGACCTACACCGTTCTCTCGAAGCGGTTCCTGCTCAAGCTCGTCGACGAAGGCCGCGTTCGCGGGTGGGACGACCCGCGCATGCCGACACTGTCTGGGCATGCGCCGGCGCGGCTATCCGGCCGAGGGCATTCGCGATTTCGTGGCAATGGTCGGCGTCGCCAAGGCGAACAGCACCGCCGAGATCGGGCAGCTCGAGTACGCGGTGCGAAACGTTCTCAACAGGACTGCGCCACGGCGCTTTGCGTCCTGGATCCGATCAAGGTGGTCATCGAGAACTATCCGGAGGGCCAGACCGAGAAGGTCGACGTTCACAACAACCCGGAGGATCCAGATGCGGGCAGTCGCCCGGTGACCTTCTCGCGTGAGCTGTGGATCGAGCGCGACGACTTCATGGAGGAGCCGGCGCCCAAGTTCTTCCGCCTCGCCCCCGGCCGCGAGGTGCGTCTGCGCGCGGCATACTTCGTCACCTGCAACGAGGTGATCAAGGACGCGGCCGGCAACGTCGTGGAGCTGCGCTGCACCTACGACCCGGCCACGCGCGGCGGTGACGCACCCGATGGACGACGGCCGAAGGCGACGCTGCATTGGCTCTCCGCCGCGGACGCCTTGCCAGCGGAGGTCCGTCTGTACGACCACCTCTTCAGCCGACCCGATCCGGGCGCCGACGATGACCTGCTTGCCGACCTCAATCCGAATTCAGAGACAGTCCTGACCAGTGCGCTGGTCGAAAGCAGCCTTGCCGACGTCGCAGTGGGCACGACCGTCCAGTTCGAGCGGCTGGGCTATTTCGCCGTCGATTCGGATTCGGCCCCGGTCCGACTGGTCTTCAACCGGGCGCTGACGCTCAAGGACACTTGGGCCAAGATCCAAGCCCGGTCGTAGACTGACGATCCACTGGCGAGTGGCTCAACGGCAGAGCACCTGATTCTGGATCAGGGGGTTGAAGGTTCGAATCCTTCCTCGCCAGCCATTTCTTTGCCAACCCGTATGACACGCACCCGTGTGACCCTTCTGACACTCGGCGATCCGGGTCGCATCACGGGTGGGTACCTGTTCCACAGGCGCCTCGCGGAACGCGCCCTTGACCACGGCGCGGAGATGCAGTTTGTCTCGATCCCTGACGTGCCGCTGCCCTGGGCCACGGCCGCGGGGCCTGCCTGGCTGCTCGCCCGTGCGACCCGCAACGCTGACGTGGTCGTGCTCGACAGCATCGCGGCGAGCGCCGCAGCGCCCTGGCTCGGCTTTGTCAAGGCGCCCGTGGTCGGTATGCTGCATCAACCGCCCGGCGGGATCGATGCACCCCGCATCCAACGCCGGTTTCGGACCCCTTTTGACCGGCGTGCGTATCGCCACTGCAGGGTTCTCATGGTCGCCAGTGAGTGGCTCGAGGCCGAGCTCCTGATCGCGGGTGTGCCAGCAGGTCGACTTCGGGTAGTTCCGCCGGGCAAGGATTTGGACGTCGCGACGGACGCTCCGAACCGCGAGGCGGATTTCGGTGGCATCGATCGAGCCAGCCTCCGAAAAGGTCGGCTCATGGCCGCCGTCTGTGTGGCGAACTGGCTGCCCCGGAAAGGAATCGTCGAATTGCTGGAGGCTGTCGCGGGTCTACCTGATGATGTCGTAACCCTCCACCTCGTTGGCGACACGACAACGCGCGGCGGGTATGCAGGTGAGGTGCACGCGCGCATCGAGCGTGCGGACCTCCGTGACCGGGTAGTGGTCCATGGGCTCATCCACCCCGCGGAGGTGCACCACCTGTATCAGACGGTCGACGCCTTCCTGCTGCCGAGCTTCGAGGAGCCGTACGGCACCGTCTGGGGAGAGGCCATGGCGGCGGGGCTCCCGGTGGTGGGCTGGCGGGCGGGCAACCTGCCTTTTCTGGCCGATGACGGCCGCGACGGCGTGTTAGTGCCCGTGGGCAACGTTCACGAACTCCGCAATGCCATCGAGATGCTGGCCCGCGACCCAGCGCTTCGCGAGCGGTTGGGACGAGCCGCCTACGTTCGTGCAGCGGCACGTCCGACGTGGGACGAGACGGCGGCACGCTTCTTTGCCATCATCGACCAGGTGCTGTCAGAACGGCCGGTCGACAGACGCCCAGGCATCGGCTGATTCGAAGACGGTGACACGGAGACCAGCAAGCGCCGAAGCCTGAGCCAGCCGCTCCCGGACATGGGTCCAGATGTGCTCGGCAACTATCTCGACGGTTGTGTTTTGGCCGGCGAACGCGGCCAGGCTTCCGAGATCGACGGTGTCAAGCTCCGCGAGGCACTCCGACAGTGCGGCCCCAAGGAGGTCGAGGTCGACCAGCATGGCGTTTTCATCCAAACGTTCGCCGCGCGCGACAACCTCCGCACGGTAGTCGTGACTGTGCTCGTGACTCGCTGCAGGATCCTCGGCCTCGAGCTGATGGAGAGCGTGGAACGTCCGAGCGACTCCGACCTCAAACATAGTCCAGCACCACCTGCACACACTCTCCGGCACTGCGGTCCAGCAGCTCGTACGCCGCGGCCGCTTCTTGCAGCGGGAACCGATGTGTGATCAGCCCCTGCAACGGCATCTCATTCAGCAACGATGAGACGAGGGCGGTACGGCGAGCTCGATCCCAGCGTGGCGCGACAGCTGGATCGAGCGTTGATACCTGGGAACTGATGATCCGAAGTCGATTGCGATGGAAGCGATCACCGAGATTTAGGCTGACCTCGGGAGTCCCGTACCAGGACGCGACAACGATGGTTCCGGCGAACGCCGTCGCATCGATACAGGCTTGGAGAGCCTGTGGATTCCCGCTGACCTCGACCGCGATATCCACGCCGCGACGGTCGGTCAGACCCAGAACGGAGGCGATGAGGTCGGCATCCACGCCAATCGCGTGGTCGGCACCCGCAGCCATGGACGCGGCGCGACGACGTTCGTGCAAATCCACCGTCACGATGGGAGCTGCTCCTGCCCTGCGAAGGAGCATCGTGGTTAGCAGGCCAACGACACCCTGGCCGGAGACGAGGACGGCTTCTCCGAGCCGTGGATGGGCGTCGAGCACCACCGTGACTGCCGTCTCGAGGTTGGCGGCGAACACCCCGACGTCGGGCGAGAGCCCTTCGGGCAACCGGAGCGGAACGTCGGCGGGCACGACGAACTCGGTCTGATGGGGGTGATGCACAAAGACGAGATCGTCAACGGCCAGATTGTTGACGTGCGAACCGACCTCGATCACACGGCCGACAGTTGCGTAGGCGAACTTGATGGGGAAGCCGAAGTCGCCGCTTACGGTGGGGAGATCGGGCTGCAGGTCGCGCGGGGCCTTGCCGCGATAGACGAGGAGCTCGCTCCCGGCGCTGACTCCGGAAACAAGAGAGCAAACTCGGACGTCGTTGGCTCCGACAGGCGCCGACGGTTCATGCCGGATCTCCACCCGCTGTGGTCCGGCGAACCAAACGGCCTCAGGCATCCCCGTCGCTCCAGGGCTGAAGCTCACCCTCGAAGATGACGTCCGGGCCCAGCTGGGAGAACGACGCGCGGCGAAACGACAGCGCGTCGCGCAGTCGCAGGATGTCGAGGTCGCCGACGGCGTCGATTCCCGTGCCGAGGACCCGCGGGGCGATCGAGACAACCAGCCGACTGACGCGGCCTTCGCGGATCATTGCCGTGATCAGCCGGGCTCCACCCTCCACCAGCACCGTGGTCATGCCCCTGGTTCCCAGTTCGTCCAATAGCGAGCCAAGGTCGACTCGACCGTCCAGCGTCGAAGGTAGGACGAGGACCTCGACCCCACGTCGCTCGAACGCCCGGCGCCGCTCAATTGGAGCGAGATCCGTTGTCGCCAGGATCGTCGGCGCGTCACCGTCGGTCACGACCTTCGCGCCTGGCGAGAGGCGCAGCTTGCTGTCGAGGATGACACGGACCGGCGAGGGACCGTCTGCGAGCCGAGCGGTAAGCCGCGGATCGTCAGCCGCGACGGTGCCGGCACCGACAAGCACGGCGTCGTGGGACGCGCGCAACGAATGCGCCAGCACGAGTGACTCCTGCCCGCTGATCCACTGCGAGTCGCCGGTCCGTGTAGCCAGCCGCCCGTCGAGAGTTTGAGCGTAGTGCACGGTGACCGACGGCCGAGCGATCTCCGCGGGCTGATCGTGTCCGAGCAGGGCGGCTTTCGTTTCCAGATACGGCAGGTTCACCGGATTAGGGACCGCCGCGAGCGGTACCCGCTCGCTGACTCTGATGCCGTGAGCTTCGAGCGCCTCGGCCTTGGCGGGGTTGTTGGACATCAGCCGCACCCGCTTCAACCCCAGGTCAGCGAGGATGGCGGCGGCGGCACCGTACTCGCGGGCATCGACCGGCAGGCCGAGGGCAGCGTTGGCGGCAACCGTGTCCAGCCCGTCGTCCTGGAGTGCGTACGCACGCAGCTTGTTGGCGAGCCCGATCCCGCGACCTTCCTGCCTGAGATAGATCAGCACCCCGGCGCCCTCGGCGATGATGGCGTTCAGAGCTCGACCGAGCTGCTCACCGCAGTCGCATCGAAGCGAGCCAAGCACGTCGCCCGTCCAGCACTCGGAGTGGAGCCTGACGAGCGGAGCCTCTTGGGTGGCGACGTCGCCGTGAACGAGGGCGATCGGCTCGGTTCCGGTGTTCGAATCCGAGAATGCGATGGCATCAAACGTGCCGATGCGGGTGGGCAGACGCGCATTGCTGAGGCGGCGTACGCGACCGCTGGTGTTGAGCTTGGTCTCGGTGGGCATGCTGAATTACGACCACGGCTTCTGCGTCGCCGGCCCTGCCTGCTCGCAGCAGGTCGACTGGGACGGCGGCGCGGACATGCCCTTCTACACGGGCTTGAAACTGGCCGCCATTATCGACCACTCGTGCCCTCCTGTCGCCAAACGAACCTAGTCGAACCTTCTAGTTGTCCACCACGATGTAGGGCACGAGGACACTGTTGATGATCGGTTCGACCTGCGCCTCCCAATCGCTCAGCGCCTGCAGCGCGCCCGGTCCGACGGTTTCGACGGCCACGACGAACATGTGCGGGTGCAGATCACGACCGATCGAGGCGACGTAGAGGCGCCAAACCTGACTGCACGGGCAACCCGCGGCAGGGGCCTCGATATTCCGACCCAGATTGGCTGGTGCCCCCCAATGCTCGGGATCGATAAAGAGGTTCACGCACGCTTGGGCCTCGTCCGGGCAGAGGGATGCAAGATCCGGATCGGTCTGGGCAGCATCCGACACCATCACGGAGAGGCTTCGAGCCTGGACGGTGTCCGCGAAAGACGCAGAATCCGGCCCACGTACCCCGAAGGTCCGGCTTGGACCCTCGACGACCGTTAGCCGCGAGTCGCCGAGCAGGTAGTCCGCGAACTCGTCGGCAGACGTGCCAAGGTCGGCCCTGGGGACGCCATCAACCCACGGAATCAGGTCGCGCCAGAAGAAGATCGCGTTTGCCTGATCTACGTCGGAAGCTTGATGGACCATGAACTCGCCCGCGTCCTGCTCGCCGCTCGACCATCCCTGTGGCAGCGTCACCGTCAGCCCGGGCAAGAAGGCCCACCTACCCGATGTCTCGTACGTGCCGGCCGGCATGTCCATGCACCGCGCAACATCCGACCCACAGCCGAAATCAAGTTGGATGACCCCACCGGCGGGAGTGGCCTTCGTCGCAGTTGGTGCGGCCGATTCGGTTGAGAGCGGCTCAGTCGCCGACGCGAGCGGCGCGGTGGTTGTCGCGATCGTCGGAGTGGGAGCCGGACTCGATGTTGGCGCCGCCGCAGAAGCTGAGCAAGCGGACAGTGCGAATGCGGCGATCACCGCTGCCGATTTCAGTCGACACATCTCCGTCACCTTCTGATCAGTTGTCGACGACGATTGGCGCCACGAGAACGCTCGCGACGATCGGCTCGACCTGCCCCTCCCAAGCCGCGAGGCTATCGAGCGGGTCAGTGCCATACGTGGAGAGCACAACGAAGAGCGTGTGCGGGTGGAGCTCATGGCCAATCGAGGCGATGTACACACGCAACGCCTGGCTGGCGCCCTCGTCATTGCCACGGGTGAGAGATGGCGCGTCGCCGTCCCAGTGAGGCACGTCGCTCAGGATCCCGATGCAGGCTTCGTCCGGGCAATCGGTGAACGTTCCCGGCGCGGTTTGGGTCGCATCCGCGACGATCACCGAGAAGCTGCGTGCCTCGACTGTGGAGGCCACGCGCACGCTATCGAGTTCGCGGACATTGAATGTCCGACGAGGACCCTCGACGACCGAAATGCGCGGGTCGCTCAGCAGGTAGTCAGCCAGCTCGTCGGCCGAGGTGCCCAGCTCTGGCTTCGGTTCGCCGTCAACCCAGGCGACCAGATCGCGCCAAAAGTAGATCTGATTCGCCTCGCCGGCATCGGTCGCCTCGTGGAGCTCGAACTCGCCCGCATCCTGCTCATTGCTTGACCAACCCGCCGGGAGGGTCACCGTCAGACCGCGCAGGAAGGCCCATGTCCCCGATGTTTCGTATGTGCCGGCGGCCATGTCATGGCAGCGGGCCTCGTTCGGGCGGCAGCCTTGTTCAAGGAGGGTCACACCACTGGCCGCCGGCTTCGGCAATTCGCTGGCGATGGGGTTGGCATTCGGCGGCGACACCGAAGTTCTTGGACTGGCAGGCGTGGTGACACTCGGCGTTGCCGTTGGGGCAGACAGATGGGACGTAGCGACCTGGGTGGCAGTCGGCGTCGCCGTCCCAGCGCCGCAGGCCGTAGCGGCGAGCGCGATCGCCAAGATCGCAACGGCCGTGGCTGCTCCTGAGACCGATCTCGTGGCAATCGGCTCGAACGGGCGGGTCATTTCTCACTCCTTCGTGACTGTGCTTTAGAGATCACCGACGCCCCACTCGATTGCGATGCCATTTGCCGGCGTGCGGGTTACTTGGTGACGTTGGGTACCCGGCATTGCTCATCGGGCTGGATTTCATGGGATCGACCATCAGTTGCCGTAGAGCTCCTCGTACCACGTGCTTCGTGGCACGGTCCGCCGGTCGCGGAAATGAAGACGACCGCCCGTGACGAGGACCGTTCCATCCAAGAGCAGGGTGGCCGTGTGACCCGCGCGGTTCCACGCCATTGGGTGAATCTGTGTCCACGTTGCGCTGCGCGGGTCGTATACCTCGGCGAACGCGGTGGCGGTCTCAGGGTTGTCCAGCATGCCGCCCGCGACGAGGAGCGTGCCCTCGGGGAGCAGGGTCGCCGTGTGCTCCTGGCGAGCGTCAGCCATGCTTCCGACAGCAGCCCATGTGCCATTGATTGGGTCGTACAGCTCGGCCGAATCCAGCGCTTCGAAGCTGCCGACAGCGCCACCCACCACGATGACGTTGCCGTCCGGCAGCAGCGTCGCCGTCTGGCCGTGACGGGCAGTGATCATCCCGCCGGTCGCCGTCCAGGAGCCACTCCCGGGGTCGTACAGCTCTGCCGTGCCAACTTCCTCGAAGGTGCTGCTGGTCCCACCGGCCACGAGCACCTTGCCGTTGCTCAGCAATGTGGCCGTGTGATCCACGCGTGCCACGGTCATGTTTGCGGTCTCGTTCCAGGAGTCACTCTCGGGGTCGTACAGCTCGGCGGCGGCCAGCGGGCCGGTTTCATTCATGCCCCCCGCCACAAGCACCGCGCCACCAGGCAACAAGGTGGCCGTGTGGTTGGAACGCGCCGTGGTCATATGTGCTGCGATCGCCCATGACCCGCGAGCGCCGTCGTACGCCCTGGCCGTGGCTACAGGTGAACCGCTGCTGTCATAGCCGCCCGCCACGAGCACTTCGCCATCGAGCAGCAGGGTGGCTGTCCCCTGGCACTCGTCGATCGCGCGTCCAGTAGCAGTCCAGGACGCCATAGCCGGGTCATAGAGCTCGGCAGATGAGGCGGTTTCCGCGCAATTTCCTACTGCAAGCACGCGACCGTCGCCCATCAGAGTCGCTGTATGGCGTTCTCGCTCTGTGACCAAACTGCCGGTTCGAGTCCACGATGCGGCTCGGCCTGGAGATGGCGTGCCGATCTGGGTGACCACTGATGTTGCGCCGGCTGTCACCTCGGGAGGAGCCGCGCTCGGCGAAGCTGCCACAGGCGGGGCGGTTGCTGGTGGCCGCGGAGCGGTTGATGGTGACGGCGGAATGCTGGAGCAAGCCGATATCGCCATCAATGCGAGCAACGTCGCGAGTGGTGATCGATGCATTCTTTCCGCCTTTCCGGAGGAGGCCCCCGTGAAGCGGGCGCATACTCATCCGACGATCCGGTGCGGCCACGGGTTGGGGTGAAATTCGCACCAACCCAAGAGGTGTCCCGATCGTCAGGTTGGTGATGGCTCGTCGCAGCGGTTCCCGGTGAACGTCGACGCAGGCGTGTTGGCCGAGCCACTGCACATCGCGTCGCTGGTCACGCGCGCCCAGGCCGGCGATCAAGTCGCTTTCACGCGCCTCATCGACGAGCGGCACCAGCAGCTGTATCGAACGGCGTGGGCCATCCTGCGCAACGACGAGGATGCGCTCGACGCTACCCAGGAGACGTGTCTCGGCGCGTGGCGCGAGCTGCCCCGGCTTCGCGATCCGGCGCGCTTCGATGCCTGGTTGATGCGCAGCCTGGTCAATCGATGCCGGACGGCGCTCCGTTCGCGCAAACGGGTCTCAGTGCGCGAGGTCCAGCTCGAAGCGTCAGGCGGCCTCGAAATCCCATCGCGCGACAGGGACATCGGCGAATCGCTCGCAGCCAATGACGCGATCCGTAGCGCGTTCGCTCGTCTCAACGCGGAGCAGCGGACCTACCTCGTGCTGCACTACGTCGAGCACCGATCGATCGCCGAGATCGCGGCGATCGTCCGAGGCGCCCGAAGGAACGGTCAAGTGGCGGCTCTCGGAAGCCCGCCGGGCGCTCGAGAACCGATTGGCGAGGGAGAACAGGTGAGCACCTTCACGCTGACCGACGCTGCCATCGAACGAGCTCTGGCGCCCGACGTCGACGTCGCCGCGCCCGACGACTTCACCGAGCAGATCGCTGTGGCCATCGCGGCGAAGCCAAGGCGGTCGACGTTGTGGCTGCTCCATCCGGCCGCGTGGCGACGACAGTTGCCGCTGGCGACGCAGATGCTGCTTCTGCTGCTTCTGCTGGGCGTTCTGCTCATCGGTGCAATCGCGGTCGCCTCGCTCCAGCACAGAGCCGCCGCAAACGGTCACGTGATCGTCGCCAGCGGCGCCGAGCTGCTCGATGTCGATCCCGAGACCGGTGCCTCGTCGACCCTGGTGACAGGCATGGGGAACCTGTTCGGCGTGACGCGTTCCGTCGACGGAAGCCTGATCTCCTTCTGGACCAGCACCATCGACGGAACAGCACTTCAGGTCGTGGACAAAAACGGTAGCGACATGCGACGCATGGCCACGAATGTCATTCCCAGCCCTGTCGGCCAAGGTCAGATCGACGTCTGGTCTCCCGACGGCCGATCGCTCGCTGCCGGAGTGAAAGTCGATGGGGAGGCGAGAATCCTCGTCGTCGACATCTCGTCAGGCGACGGCGGGCTCATCGGACCGCCGGGGCCGGCAATCCCCTCTGGTCGCCAGACGGGCAGTTGCTCGCCTTCAGCTACATGCCCGACGGGCACTCGGTGCTGGCCGTGATGCACCCTGATGGCTCGGGCATCCCACGAGATCAGCGGTGACCTCGGCGACTTCGACGTATCGGGCACCAACAACTGGTCGCCCGATGGCGCGTGGGTTTACTTCGGTGCCGAGCGCAACGGCTTCGCAGGAGTCTTACATCTATCGAGCGCGCGTCGACGGTGGCTACTCGGAGCAATTGACGTTCGACGGATCCTCCGCCGCGCCCGCCCTGTCACCGGACGGCACCCTGGTCGTCTACGCGAGTTGGGCGGCGGGCCGCTGACACGCGGGTCTGTGGATCATGGACGCAGATGGGGCCAACCCACGACCTTTGCTTGCCGATGCCGTCAACGACGGCTGGTCAAACGACAGTCAATTCGTGCTCGCTGAGTGGCGACCGCCCGGCGCGCCATTCCAGCTCGTGACCGTGCGCCCCGATGGAACGGATCAGCAGACGCTCATGACGTTCGAGGGCGGATGCCCTGATTCATGTGCGAAGGATCTTGGCTGGGGGCAGCCGCAGGCCCTGACGGCTTATTCCGACCTGATGTGCCATGCTCGGCGCACCTTGAGCTCTATCGGCCTCGATCCGCTCGACACGATCGCGCTGCTCGAGAGCCAGTTCGCCGCGTCCGAGATCAACTGGGAAGCCATCCTGGCCGTGCAGTACCGGACAGCGTTGCGCACTCCCAGGACGATCGTCGATGTCGGCGCACACATTGGCCAGCACGTCGACCAGTTCGTCCAGATGGGGACGGCGCGGATCGTGGCGTTCGAGCCCGTGCCCCGGTTGGCTGCGGACCTGCTCAACAAATTCGGATCCGATGGCCGGCTGGAAGTCCACGAGGTTGCGCTCTTCTCCAAGCCAGGGCGGTCGGAGTTCCATATCGACCACGACCGACCGGGTGAATCGGGAATGCGGGCGCGCTCGGACAGGCCAGTGACCCGCGAGGTCGACGTGATGGAAGTCGACGTGATGACGCTCGATCAATTCGCCATGACAGACGTCGACTACATCAAGGTCGATGTCGAAGGGGCCGAGGTGGATGTGCTCTCCGGCGCCGAATCGACGATTCGAATGTGGCGCCCGCTGATCTCCGTCGAGCACGGCTGGCAAAGCTACCGCGGCTACGGACGTGACAAGCGCTCTCTTCTCGACTGGGCGAACATTCACGAATACGTGGTCTGCGATCTCTTTGGCAGCGTCCTGTCCGGCGCCACATACGACGAGTGCGTTGACCGCTACTACTGGGATTACCTGCTGGTACCGGCTGACAACCTGCGCCTCAGGAACCGGCTCCAGCTATCCGGTCGGGCCATCCTGGACAGCATCTCCAAGTACGTTCAGCCGACCGAGACGTAGTCAACTGCTTCCGCCGGACTACTCGACGCGGGTCGACTCCATGATCCAGTTGACTTCCCACGTGGCGCCGTTGTCCGGTGAGAAAGCCTGTTCCCATCGGCAGGTGTTGGCCGTAATGGCGCGACCAGAGGAAGCGGACCAGGATGGGTCTGTCGTTGAAGGTGTCCTCGGCAAGGAACGTGCCCACGCCATCTTTGAAGCTGCCGACGATTGGCGGATCGAGCCGGCCGGGGTAGCGACCGTCGAGCCACCAGATGGACCACGTGCCGGCCGACGGATCGAAGGCGCGCAACGAAACAGCCCGATACGTACCACCAGGCAGCTCGAGGTAGTTGTCGTCCACATTCCCTGCTCCGCCAAGGAGAGAATGTTGCGACAGACGTGCCTTCGAACTCCTCCCAGACGTCATTGCCAACGAGTCGTTCCTTCAGCCGGCGGTGATGCACCCGCCAGCTGCCCATGTAGAAGTCGAAGTCGTGGGCGGCCGATGCCGCCCCGGAACTACCTGGATTGATTTCAACTGCTGTCGCCATGGTGCCCTCACAGTGAGTACTGCCATTCGTGTCGTACCTATTTGTAGTTCGCTTACCTGTCAGAAAGCGTCAACATTTGGTAGAAGGCACGGATGTCGCCGATGAGCTGATCGGGCGCCTTGTGGGCCGCGAAGTGGCCGCCCTTGTCGAACGTGGTCTAGCGAACGATGTTGGGCGTGATCGCGCTGGGCCAACCTTCGGATCCCGCTGAAGTCGCCGCCGAACGCGGCCAGCCCAAGCGGCACGGTCGTGGGTACAGTTGGCCGATCCGTTGCGTGGGCGTTCTTGTAGTAGAGCCGCGCCGCAGACGCTGGCGTGCCGGTCAGCCAGCCCGGGCTGAGACGCAGTCCTGCCTTCAGCAGCCGCAACCGCTGAAGCTGTCCTTGATGCGGACGGCATCCTTTTGGCTCGGGTTACCGACCGACGAGATGGTCAACAACCTGGCCACCGATGTGTCCACGTCGCCGATCCAGACCTTGACCTTCAGAATCACGCTCTCGCCATGTGCCAGGTTCCTGGTGAAAAAGGTCCCGCTAACGATCTGCGACGTTACGTTCGTCTTGCCGCGGTAATACTTCACGACCCAGTCCCCGGGGCCCGTCGCGCCGACGCGGAATCGGTCGGTGTCACCATCGTTCTGAATGGTCACCTGGAATTGGTCGTAGTTGCCGTCCAGCGGTTCTGCGGCAACGTTGTGACGCTTTGCGGTCTGGTTCTGGGCTGTCGTGTTGTAGATGTCATCGCCGTGCCAGGCCGAAGGATCCACCAGCGTGCCGCCCTGATAGTGATATGAGTGAAAGCGCACCCACCCGTCCGGCTGACGAAGGGGGCCGCCCCAGCAAGCACCGGGCTCGCAGTGAACAGGACTCCGACCAAAGCGATCATCAGGGCAACGCGCCGTATCACCAGATCCTCCGAGTGCGCTCGAAAACCTTTCGAATGTAAACCCGCCGTATACGCGTATTTTTCCCCTCCCCTCGAATGCGGGCGTGGACGCCGGTGAGATCATGGTTCGACTTATGAGACGGCTGGCAGCCACCACCTTCTCTGCCGTCCTTCTGTTGATGTGGACCGGCGTTCCGGTTCTGGCTGGGCCGCCGGGTCCGACGGTGTCGACCAGCTGCGAATACATCGCCAGCAAGCACCGCGTGAAGATCAGTGCTCCCGCCGGCGCCTCGATTGCGCGAGGTGCCAACGGCCACATCAACGTGAACGGCGCCTGGTGCGGCCGCACGGCCACCGTCTTCAACACCGACTCGATCGTGGTGCTGTCGGGCGCGGGCACTCAGTTCGTGGTGCTCTACCTCGATAACGGCGGTTTCAAACCGGGCTTCACGGAGGAGCCGGGTAACTCGGACGAGATCGAGATCTCTGTCTCGCTGGGCGGCGACGGAGACTCGTTCGAGGTCTTCGGGAGCGATACGGCGACGGACAACATCGTCGTTGGCAAGTCGTCCGGATTCGCCGTCTTCGGCAAGATAAATCTCAACGCCGACGAGACGACCGGTGTCGATGCCGACGTGACGATGATCATCGGCATTGAGGAACGGATCGTCTGGGGGCGGGGCGGCCCGGATGTCATCTCCGGAGCTGGCGGTGCCGGCACGGGCGATCCCGCCGACTTCCTGCTGAAACTGGCCGGCGGCAACGGCGGGGATGACGTGACGGGCGGCGCGGTCGTGGACGTGATCAACGGCGGTGACGGCCCCGATGTCCTGAAGGGCGCCGGCGGGCCCGACAAGATCGATTCGGAAGATGGCGTCACCGGCAACGATCAGATCTTCGGCGGCCCCGGTTCAGATACGTGCAACTTCGACAGCGGAGACGCGATCACCAGCTGCCCCTGACGCCCCTACCCGTATGCCCGCGTACACCTAGGCGCCTGTACGTAGGGGAAGCAGTGGCGGCTCGGATGCTCTTCACGGCAACGCGCGACTAGCGTGCCCGGAGTGGCAGATGGACGAAGCCTGGATCAGGCACGCATCGCCACGGTGCGCGAGGTGCGATATGTACAAGGCACTGGCGATCGTCGTGTCGGCGGCAGTAGCAGCATTGATCGGCGGCAGCCCTGTTGCGGCCGCTGCGGCCCCTCCCCCGAACGACAAGTTCAGTTTGGCGACGCCCATCGCCTACCTGCCGTTCGAGGCCGCCCATGTCAACAACTGGGCCGCGACCCTCGACAAAAATGAGTTCGACCCAAGTTGTTCGTCGGTCGACTCGACCATTTGGTACAAGATCGTGCCTTCGAGCGACTACACACTGCGTGTGCGGGCAACGCCCGACACGGAGATTGACGTTGTCATCGCCGTGTACAACGGCACGTCGTACGGGTCGTTGGCCGAACAAGCCTGTGCCGACACGTTCGGACAGTCGGGCGAGGAGCTGGTACGAGTAGACCTTCTAGGCGGCAACACGTACTACATTCAGGTCGGGGGTAACTACTACGGCGGCGCCACAGGCGAATTCACGGTAAAGGCCCGCCGCGAGCCACCTCCGGCCAACGACAACTTCGTCAACGCGGCGACGGCGCCGCTTGGTTCAATCTCCAATGCGATGACGTACGGAGCGACGACGCAAACAGGCGAGCTCAATGCTTGTGCTGGTTACAAGACCGTCTGGTATCGCTACACGCCAACAACCACGCGGACAATCATCGGCAGCACGAGCGGCAGCAGTTTCGACACCGTCCTCGCCGTCTATGTCGGGAGCTCGCTCGACTCACTTGACCTGGTGACCTGCAACGACGATCAACCTGCGAGCCTCACGTCGAAGCTCAAGCTGAAGGTATACGCAGGCACCACGTACTACTTCCAGGTAGGCGGATACAACGGACATTCAGGGGAGCTGGTATTCACGCTCAAGAAGGCGTAGCCAGGATCTAATCAGGACGCCCGCTCGCTGAACACACAAATCGGCCGGGGCTGACGGTTCCAGCGCCAGCCTCGGCCTTCGATTGGGCGCACGGCTAAATGCGTTCCAATCGCGCTAACACGGTACCTCAGCCGAACGTAAAGCAGTACGCCTCCACGCCGGCGTCCAGGAACTCGATCTCGCACACCCGGTCGGCGATCGGGCCTGGTTGGCGAACCAGCTGGTACGTCCCCTGTTCGCTGATCGAGCCGTTGCCGTCGGCAGTCCACATCCACCCCGTGGCTGGTGCCGGGCGGCTGACCGTCGAGGGAGACGCGGATCGGTACCGATGCGCCTCGCGTCGCCGGACCCATGACAAGGTTGAGGTCGCGCGCGTGGAAGCGGAACGCAATACGTCCGCCACGCTCGTTCAGGACGCCGGCGTGCGGCGCCACGGTCCAGTTTCCGGAGAGCGCCCACTGGTTGAGGCCGAGTCTTGGCACCGAGTAGACGTGCGGAACGTCGAATGCCGCCTCCCCCTCCGATGCGAAACCGGTGCTCTGGCCGTAGCCGACGTACGTCTCGGACGACTGCACGTCCTGCCAGTTGGCCGCGACCTCGAGACCTTGCGGGTCGACGGCGACAAGACTGGTGTCGATGTTCTCAACCCCCGCCTCGGCCAGCAGCTGCTGGATCGCCATCTCGGACATCGCGTACTCGCCCTCGCCGAAGTGGTGGTAGCGGATCCGTCCCTCCGTGTCGGCGAGGTACAGCGCCGGCCAGAAGTGGTTGGCGAAAGCGCGCCACACGCCGTAGTCGTTGTCGAGCGCCACCGGGTATTCCACGCCCAGCTCACGCACGTGGGGAGCGACGTTCTCGACGTCGTGCTCGAAGCCGAACTCGGGCGTATGGACGCCAACGACCGTCAGGTGATCGGCGTACTTCTTCGACCACGCACGGACGTAGGGCAGCGTTCGAAGCCAGTTCACGCACGTGTATGTCCAGAAGTCGACGAGCACTAGCCGCCCGCGCAGCGACTCCGGCGTCAATGCCTCCGAGTTGAGCCAACCGGTGGCGCCGTCGAAGTCCGCCAATTTGCCCTCGACTGGCAGCGCGAACGCGTCGTCGGGCAGGCGGTGAGCCAATGACCTGAACAGACCAGCCATGTCTCTCCTCTCAGCTCCCCGCCAGGAGCACTGCGGCCAGCGCCAGGGCGGCGGGTAACGCTTGAACGAACAAGATGCCCCGCTGGACGGTCACCGCCCCGTACACCCCGGCGACGATGACGCATGACAGGAAGAAAACCTTGAATGGAAACGCGGTTGGCTCCGCCAGAACGAGACCGGCCAGGAGACCTGCGGCAAGGAATCCGTTGTACAGGCCCTGATTGGCCGCCAGGGTGTGCGTCGCCTCGGCCTGCTCAGGCGTGAGACGAAACGTGCGCATGCCGAGTGGCCTGCGCCAAAGGAACATCTCGAGGATCAGAAACCAGACGTGGAGGAGCGCCACGACGGCGACGAGGACGTTCGCGATGATCGCCACGGTCTGGCGAGTCTAGACCGGCGAGCAGCCAACCACTACCTAGGCCCCGTACGTAGATCTTCGGGTGGCGCCTCGGATTGCCTGGAGCGAAGGCGGGCGTAGCATCGCTCGAGCCGGCAACGCTTTGGAATACCGGTGGGTAGCGCCGGAATCGGAGGCGGAACGGTGAGTCGATCTTGGGTGGCGATGGTCCTGGGCTCGATCCTGGCGATCCTGCCACTCGGCCTCGCGTCGTCTGCACAGGCAAGCACCCTCTCTCAGGAGCGCGAGGTGTTTGCGTTCTTCACGCCGAACGCCAGCCAGTACATGCTCGAAAGCGCCGACTACTCCACCCTCACCACCGTCGCCTTCTTTGGCGTGGATGCCCTCGCCGACGGCACGCTCGAAACCTCGCGCGACGGAGCCGTGACTACCCAATGGGCAGCGTGGACCAGCGACTGGATGGACGACGTGATCGCCAAGGCGCACACAGGCGGCTGCAAGGTGGTCCTGACCGTGAGGCGCTTCGCCTGGACGGCTGCCGAGCGAGCTTTGACGACAACCCTGCTATCGAACGCCGACACCCGCGCCAGTCTTGCGGACGAGATTGCGGACGCCGTGGTCGCGCGTGGAGTCGACGGCGTCAACCTGGACTTCGAACCGATCCCAACCGCCGTCAAGGACGACTTCGTCACGTTCGTTCGGCTCCTGCGACAGGAACTCGATGAACGTCAGGCGGGTCTATTCCTGACATTTGACGCCACCGCGCACATCGCCAACTACCGGATCCCCGAGCTGACCGCCGAAGGCGCTGCTGACGCCGTCTTCGTGATGGGCTACCCCTTCAAGAGCTCGGGCTCGAAGCGAACCGGCTCGAATTCTCCCCTGGACGGCGTGAAATACGGGTTGCCCGAGACCGTCGACAGGTACCTGGCGCGTACCTCGGCCGACAAAGTGATCCTGGGACTGCCCTACTACGGCTACGAATGGTCGACCGAAACGAAATTCCTTCACTCGCCGACTCGGCCGATTGGGCCGACATACGGATCACCCAACGCGAAGCTGATCGGCTCCGCGATTGACTTCGCGACTGCCAATGGTCGCCGCTGGGACGCGCAGCAGCTGGTGGCCTGGACGCGCTGGCGCTATCAGGCGTGCTCGACTTGTCCGTGGACATGGCGCCAGCTGTACTACGACGATACCCAGAGCCTCGGCTTGAAGTACGACATGATCATCGAGCGAGACCTTGCCGGCGTGGGATTGTTCAAGATCGGCAACGACGCGGGACATCCCGAACTGAACGACCTGCTGAGTCAGAAGTTCGGCAGCCACTGAGAGGTTGGGCTGCGTCAGGCCCACGATCTGACTCGATCAACAGGTCACAATGGCCCAGTTACGTCGAATTGACGAGATGATCACGAAGCGTGAGGGCCGTGGTTCCGCAACAGCTGCTCGATCCCATCCCGATCCCCATCCTCTTCGTCCTTCTCGTGGTCGTGCTGTACGTCTGCTACGAGATCGGCTTTCGCATCGGGCGTTGGTGGCAGTTAAGGACTCCCGGCGAGCAGGAAGGCCCGACAGGCGTTCTCGTCGGCTCGATCCTGGCGCTGCTGGCATTCCTGCTGGCGATAACCATGGGCATGGCCGCTGACAGGTTCGACGGGCGCCGCGCCCTGGTGCTCGAGGAAACGAATGCCATCGGCACGACCTATCTGCGAGCGGGGTACATACCCGCGCCCCTCAGCGACGAGAGCCGCAAGCTGCTGCGCGAGTACGTCCCGCTACGGATCGCTACGCCTGACCAGGCACAGCTGTTGGCCAACCTGGCTCGCGGACAGGAGATCCTGAACGAGCTGTGGGCGCGGGCCGAGGTCGTGGGTCGCGACTACTCCACCGACACGAACTCGCTGTACATCGATTCGCTGAACGAGGTGATCGACATGTACACGTCGAGAATCGTTGCCGGCATCTACGGCCGGGTTCCAGAGACGATCATCCTGCTGCTGGTGATCGGCTCGGCGTTGACGCTCGTGATGGTCGGGTTCGGCGCGGGCATTACGCTGAAGCGCTCGGAGATAACGGCAGCGGTGCTGGTCATCGCATTGTCCGCCGTGTTGACCCTGAACATCGACCTCGATCGTCCGCGCGACGGCTTCATACAGGTGAGCCAGCAACCGTTGATCAATCTTCAGGAGCAGCTCGGACCGCCTTAAGTGCGCGCTACCGGGTCGCCGCGTCGGCGAGAGAGTGGCAGCACGTACCAGAGGCTGCCGAAGATCACGAGTGTCGCGACGGCGAACACAAAGGCGACCACATCCCCGAAGAGAACGTCGGCGATCACGAACAGCGAGCAACAGATACCCAGGGCCAGAAAGATCGTGCCCACGATGGTGAGCTTGCTCGAAGTGAGGAGCATCTCTTCCTTCTCGTCGACGCTGCGCCGCAGGTTGATGCGGTGGTACGTGGCCGGCGCGATGAGAAATGCAATCGCCACGGCCGACGAGACGAGTCCGGCAAAGTAGACGTAGCGGGTGAGGTCAGTGACCTGCTGGAAGGCCTGCTGAAAGGGCACGATCAGCAGGAAGGCGAACAGCACCTGGACGCCCGGCAGGGCCACGCGGATCTCGTTGAGAAGCTCGATCAGCTCGCGATCGACCCTGATCTTGCGATCTTCCTCAGCCATGCTTCACCGATGCTAGCCGCCTAGCCATCCCCTCGGCCGAGCAGCGCGGCGGCCTGATCCGCCATCACAACGTCTTCGCGAGCCTCGACGATCAGCACAGTCAGCGACGTCTCTTCGCGCACGCCGGCGAGCCGGTCGGTGATCGCGTCGCGCGTCACGGCCATCGTTCTCGCCGATTCCCCCGGTGAACACGAGGGCATCGGGCGTTACCCACGTCATCGCGGCGGCGATTGCCTCCGCGGCGCGCGCCACGAACATCTCGATGGCGAGCTTGGCCCGCGTGTCGCCACGATCCGCCGCCGCGTGCAGCTCGCGCATGTCCGGCCGAAGAGCCCGAAACGCCGAGCAGGCCCGAGCCTTTCTCGAGCGCCTCGTCCAGCTCCTCGAGCTGCAGGTGCCCGGAACGGAGCAGGTACAGCAGCAGCCCCGGATCGATCGAACCGGAACGGGTGCCCATCATCAGGCCCTCGAGAGGGGTGAAGCCCATCGACGTCCATGTCGAACGGCCGGCCTGAACCGCGGTCACCGAACAGCCGCTGCCGAGGTGGGCGACGACGACCGATAGCTCCGCTTGGCGGCCGATCGAGCAGGTGGGCGGCTTCGCGCACTGACCAATCGACCGACAGACCGTGGAAGCCGTATTTCCGGACGCCCCATTCCGACCACGAGGTGGGCACGGGGTAACGCCACGCGACCTCGGGCATCGTCGAGTGGAAGGCCGAATCGAAGCACGCGACGTGGGGCACGTCCGGAAGAAGATGCATCGTGCCTCGGTGATGACATCCAGCGCCGTCGCGTTGTGCAGTGGCGCGAGCTCGACGAGCGACGCGAGCCCGTCGACCACTGCCTGGTCCACGACCACGGCGGACCGGAACTTCGAGCCACCGTGGACCACGCGATGGGCGACGGCATCGACGCTGGTGTCTCCCGAAAGCGCGGCGATCACGCTGCGTATCGTTTGGGCGCGATCAGTGCCCCAGGTCTCGGTCATGGCTCGTTCGGGTTCGCGAGAGCCGGACTCCACGATCGACGCCTTGAGCGAGCTCGATCCGCTGTTCAGGACCAGGACGCGCACTGAGTTCAGCCGGGCCACGACCAGTTGCTGATCTCCGGATCGTCCTCGCCGTGCTCGCGGGTGTATGCCCGCGCCGCGAGCCGTCGATCGACCATCTCCTGGCGCAGCTCACCGGCCCGATTCGCGAGCCCGGGGACGCGATCGATGACGTCCATGACCAGGTGGAAGCGGTCGAGGTCGTTGAGCATCACCATGTCGAACGGCGTCGTGGTGGTCCCCTCCTCCTTGAAGCCGCGCACGTGCAGGTTCCGATGATTCTGCCGGCGATAGGTCAGCCGTGGATCAGCCACGGATAACCGTGGAAGGCGAATATGACCGGCCGATCGGTGGTGAACAGGCCATCGAACTCAGGGCCTGACAGGCCGTGTGGATGCTCGTTGTCGTCGGTCAGGCGCATGAGGTCGACCACGTTCACGACTCGGATCCGCAGGTCGGGCAACCTCTCGCGCAAGGATGGCGACTGCAGCCATCGTTTCCAGCGTGGGCACGTCGCCGCAGCACGCCATCACGACGTCGGGCGTGCCCATCTCCTCCGAGCCGGCCCACGGCCAGATCCCAATGCCGCGCGTGCAGTGCTGAACGGCCTCGTCCATCGACAGCCAGTCGAGCGTCGGCTGCTTGCCGGCCACGATGACGTTCACGTAGTCGCGGCTGCGCAGGCAGTGGTCTGCTACCGACAGGAGACAGTTGGCATCAGGCGGCAGGTAGACGCGAATGTGCTCTGCCTTCTTGTTGAGGACCACGTCGAGGAAGCCCGGGTCCTGGTGGCTGAAGCCGTTGTGATCCTGTCGCCAAACGTGGCTGCTCAGCAGGTAGTTGAGCGACGCGATCGGGCTTGCGCCACGGGATGTCGCGCGACGACGCGAGCCACTTGGCGTGCTGGTTGAACATCGAATCGACGATGTGGATGAACGCCTCGTAGCAGTTGAACAGGCCATGGCGGCCGGTGAGCAGATAGCCCTCGAGCCAGCCCTGGCAGAGATGCTCAGAGAGCACTTCCATGACGCGGCCGTTCGACGAGAGGTGCTCGTCGACGGGCAGGATGTCCGCCATCCAGACCTTGTCGGTCACCTCGAACACGGCGTCCAGCCGGTTCGAAGCCGTCTCGTCCGGCCCGAAGAGACGGAACGACTCGGCGATTCGCGCGGATCACGTCGCGCAGGAACTTGCCGAGCTCGCGCGTGGCTTCGCTCATCTTCTTGCCGGGAGCCGGCGACGTCCACGGCGTAGTCGAGGAAGTCGGGCAGCTGGAGCGCGCGCAGCAGCTCGCCGCCGTTCGCGCGCGGATTGGCGCTCATGCGCCGCGTCCCCGGTGGGCGCAACCGCTCGAACATCGGCCACCGGAGTCCCGGCCTCGTCGAACAGCTCGGCTCGGCTTGTAGCTCTTCAGCCAGTCGCGCGAGCTGGCTGCAGGTGCCGTGGATTCGACCGAACCTCCGCCAGCGGCACCTGGTGCGCCCGCCACGTGCCCTCCACAGGCTTTCCATCGACCACCGCGGGCCCGGTCCAGCCCTTGGGCGTGCGCAGCACGATCATCGGCCAGCGCGGCCGCTCGATCATCGTCCGGCTCTTGTCCTCGCGCAGCAGCCTCGCGGGCGGCGCGCTGGATGCCCTCGATGTGATCGAGCGCCTTATCGAGTGTCGCCGCCATCTGCTCGTGGACGGCTGCCGGGTCGTCGCCCTCGACCTCGAGCACCTCGTAGCCGTAGCCCTCGAGCAGCGAGCGCAGCTCCTGCCGTGGGATGCGGGCCAGGACGGTGGGATTGGCGATCTTGTAGCCGTTCAGGTGGAGGATCGGCAGCACCGCGCCGTCGGTGACCGGGTTCAGGAACTTGTTCGAGTGCCAGCTCGCGGCCAGCGGCCCTGTTTCCGCTTCGCCATCGCCGACGACGCACACGACCAGCGCTTCGGGCGAGTCGAACGCCGCGCCGAACGCGTGCACCAGCGCGTAGCCCAGCTCGCCACCCTCGTGTATCGAGCCCGGCGTCTCCGGCGCGGCGTGGCTGGGTATGCCGCCCGGGAAGCTGAAGCGTCGAAACAGCTCGCGGATGCCCGCCTCGTCGTACGTGATCTCCGGGTAGACCTCGCTGTACGTGCCCTCGAGGAACGAGTTGGCGACCATGGCCGGGCCGCCGTGCCCGGGACCGCAGATGAAGATCGCGTCCAGGTCGCGCTCTCGTATCGCGCGGTTCATGTGCGCATACACGAGGTTCAGCCCGGGAACCGTGCCGAAGTGGCCGAGCAGTCGCGGCTTGATCTGCTCGGCGCTCAGCGGCTCGCGCATGAGCGGGTTGGCGAGGAGGTAGATCTGGCCCACGGAGAGGTAGTTGGCCGCTCGCCAATAGGCATCGATCCGGGCCAGCTCGTCTGCATCCGGCTTGCGACGGGAGCGCTTCGTTGGGGCACTAACGGACATGTCGACCTCCAGCAATGAGACCCTATCGCAGCCGCGCTAACAGTCAGCGCCTAACATCAACGCGTGATTACGAACAACGCCGTAACCAGTCGACGCGCGCGAGATGCTCCGTTCACTCGGGCTTCTTGTCGATGGACCCGCACGATGGGGCAGCCAGGCCGCGAGCCGAAGTCCCGGCGTTTTCATCGTTGAGCTTCCCGGTGGCGCGGAGTCCGCGGCCGTCGATATCGTCGCTGTCAGGCGCTGGATCGAACGTGTCCCCGGCCTTCGGCTCGACGGAGAAGTGCCGACGCCGCAGGACCTGGCGAAGCGCCTGCACGAGTTCTGGCTGCCCGGCGAGCCGGTCCTCTACGTCGCGCGGTCCGCGAAGGCCCTGAACGGTCGCGTCGCGTCGATGTACGCGACGGTGCTCGGCGATGCGAGTCCACACAGCGGCGGACACTGGCTCAAGACACTGTCGGTGCTGAACGACCTGCGCATCTGGTGGGCAGAGACCGACGCGCACGAGGAATACGAGGACGCCCTGCTCGACGCGGTGGCGGAGCGAAACGAGGGCAAGCTTCCGTTCGCCAACCTGTCGGCGACCGACGGGACGCCGAAAGCCACCGGACTGACGAACAGCCTGCTGGCCGAGTCGCCCGCCGACAAGAAGCAGGCCAACGCCGACCGCCAAGCCACGGCGGCAGACCCCAACGACAGCCCGGAAGGCGCCCACGCCACGCGCGTCAGATGCCAACCGCCCAGTCGCCGAACCAAACTACATGTCGCAGGAGGGCCTCGACCGGCTGACGGTCGAGCTTGACCACCTCAAGAGAGAGGTTCGACCCGAGGTCATCACGCGTGTGGCGACTGCGCGTTCGCACGGCGACCTGAAAGAAAACGCCGAGTACGAATACGCACGCAAGGAGCAGTCGTTTGTTGAAGGTCGAATTCAGACCCTCGAAGCGCTGATCAGGACGGCCGTTGTCGCAGAACGTCCAGCGCCAAATGCTGGCGCCCAGCTCGGCTCAACGCTTGTGGTCGAGTCGGACGGTGAGAAGGAGACGTACATGCTCGTCAGCTCGGCCGAGGCAAGCGCGGGCGCCGGTCGAATCTCCAATGTCTCGCCGGTCGGTCGAGCCCTGGTCGGAGCACGTGCGGGCGACGAAGTGACCGTTCAGCTGCCGACGACGTCGGTCATCTATCGGGTGCTCGAGGTCCGTTAAGCCAGACTCAGGCGCCGTCGTCGTTCGGATCTCTTCTTCGTCTTCGCCGAGCACGGTCAGCTGGCGCGGCGCGTCGGCCGACGCCTCGACTCGGCGTGATCGTCGAGCGGCTGCCGTCGCCACCCATCTTGCGCCGCGTCTCGACGTCGACGCCGCCGCCGTTACCTTCCATGCGCTGGATGCTCGACGAGCGCGACCAGTCGGCTGGCCATGAATTGGCCGGCCCGGACGGGCTTGCCGGTACGTGTGACCTCGGTGACCTCGACCACGCCGCGCGCCGTGGTGATCTCGATGCGTCGACCGGCGCGGCGGGCGACGATCTCGAACGTCTGAACGCCCTGGCCGGTGTCGACAACGGCCTCGACTCGATCGCCCTTCATGCCGCGGAGCATACCGCCCGCAAAGGCGGCCGCGAGATGCAATCGAAGGCGCGAACTCCTAGGCGCGGACCTCCTGGCGCATGAACGACACGTACGCGAGCGCGAACATGCCGGCCGTCGCCGCGATCAACGCCACGAACTGCGGCCAGACCACGAGCACGCTCTGATCCAGCGACAGCAGGCCGCCGATGGCGCCGCTGCGTTGAGCCGGAGTGACGAGGTCGGGCGTGACCGTGCGCAGCCGTGGATCGAGGATCACCGCGGTGGCTTCCTCGTACAGCTGGTTGGGCGCGATCCGTCGCATCTGAATCTGCAGCGATAGGTTGGCGGTCTGCTCGGGGCTGCCCTGGCCGGCGTCCGACGGGACCGGTCGCAGCACGCCGGCGAAGATGCCGATGATCAACGACAGGAACACGGTCAGAACCAGCCACACGGCGAGTGCCACGAGCGCTGACGTCGCCGCGCGGCGGAACAGCACTGAGCACAGCAGCGCGAGCGCCAGCCAGAACCCGATGTAGGCGATGGTCAGGATGACCCACACCATCAACCGCAGCACGTCCTCGGCGCTGGGCAGGATGCCCAGCTGGATGACGCCGATCGCGGCGACGATGCCCATGACCGAGACCAGGATCAGCGCGATGGCCGCGAGACCACCGACGAACTTGCCGTTGATGACGTCGTCGCGGTAGATCGGCTGGGCCAGCAGGCGCGGCAAGGTCCCCTCCGAGCGCTCGCCGTTGATCCCGTCGAAGCCGAATGCGATACCCAGCAACGGACCGAGGAAGGTGACGAACGTCGTGAATGGCGGGATCTGGCCGACCTGACCGGTGAACAGGACGAGGAAGACCGACGGCTGGCCGCTCACGTCCGAGGCCACGTTGCCCAGGCCGCCGGAGATCGAGTAGACCGCGGCAGCACCGGCGAGAGTCAGCACGATCGTCAGCAACAGGAAACGAAGGCTGGTTATCTCGTCCGTGAATTCCTTCGCGGCGATGACGCGCCAGCCGGCTCGAATGCGCGGCTCGCTGAACAGTCGCCGGAGCGCTTTCCTGCGGCGTGTGGCGTCTGCGCGGCCGGGCGGTCGTGTCGTCTTCTTGCGCCGCTTGGCGCGAACGGGCAGCGATTCTGATTGCGCGGTCATGCCACTGCCTCCGCAGGCTCGTTCGCCGCGAAGTAGCGGCGATAGATCTCGTCAAGCTCATCGCCGCGGCGCCGCAGATGGAACGGCGGATGACCGGCCGCGACAAGCGCGCGAGCCAGCTCAGTCCGCAGGTCGCTCTGCACCGCGACAACCAGGATCTTGGGGTCGCGCTCATCGGCTTCGCACGGACGTGACGCCCTTGACGGCCAGGATCGCCTTGCGCACCTCGTCAGAGGAGCCAGTCGCGCCGACCTCGATCTCCATCGAGCCTGAAGCCGACTGACCGGACAGCTTCTCCATCGAGCCGCTGGCGACCAGCTTGCCGGCCACGAAGATGCCGATCTGGTCGCAGACCTGCTGAACCTGGTGGAGAAGGTGACTGGCCAGCAGCACCGCAGCGCCTTCGTGTCGCCAGCTGGCGCACGAGATGCAGGACCTCCTCGACGCCGGCCGGGTCGATGGCGGTCGTCGGCTCGTCGAGGATGATGATCGATGGCTCCTTGACCAGCACGTCGGCCAGGCCGAGGCGCTGGCGCATGCCGCGCGAGTACTTGTCGACCGACATGTCCGCTGCATCGGTCATGCCGACGCGGTCCAGCAGCCCGTCGATGCGGTCGTCGGCAGTCTTGTTATCGATGCCGTTGAGCTTCGCCGTGTAGCGCAGGTTCTGACGACCGGTCATTCCGCCGTAGAAGCCGACGTTGTCGGGCAGGTAACCCACGTGCCGCTTGACCGCGATGGGGTTGCGTGTCGGATCCAGGTCCAGCACGCGCGAGCCACCTGACGTCGGCTCGGACAGGCCGAGCAGCATCAGGATCGTGGTGGTCTTGCCTGCGCCGTTGGGCCCAAGCAGACCGAAGACTTCGCCGTGGCGAACGGTCAGGTCGAGCTTGTCGACCGCCGTGAACTCGCCGTATTTCTTGGTTAGCCCGCGAATCCGGATTGCAGCCGTCTTTTGAGAAGGTGCCGCAGGCGCGTGGTGCCTTGGGCGCCGCTTGGGCGCGGGCGTCGGCGTACGGGCGCGGACGCCGCGGGGTCCTTCTCGACGGACGGCTCAGCGCCGGCCATAGCGCTGGAAGACGAAGAACAGGCCGATGGCCACTGCGACGAGTACCGCGATGCCGATCAGGTATCCGATCGGCGAGGTCTCGACGGTGGTTCGGATGTCGATCGAATCGTTCGCGTTGTCGCTGGTGGCGCGAATCGTGATCACGTAGTCGCCGGCCAGAGCGTCGGGCGGCGCGGTGATCGTCGCCTGTCGCGGTGGCCTGGGTCTGCGGCTGGATGTCCTGAGTGTTTCCGGGTCGAACGTGACCGTCCAGTCGCCTGGCGGCGTGGATGCGAGCGTCAATCCGGTGATCGGCGCGGTGCCGTTGTTGTTGATCACCAGGTTGACGACCGTCGAACCGCCGGCCGACACGCGTGCGTTGAGGCGGCTGTCCGACGTGTCGAGCGCATCGCGTAGCTGCCGGTGATCTCAACGGAAAGCTGCGCCTCCGCGGAGACCGTGTCGGCGACCGCTCGGACGGCGATCGGATACTGTGTCCGCCGGTGCGTCGGCCGGCGCCTTGGCCGTCACCTGGATCGTGGCGTTCGCGCCGGCGTCAACGACGGCCGTGGCAGCCAGGTCGGCTCGCCGACCGGCTTGGCCTCGACCGTCCAGCCGGCGGGCTGCATCCGTCTCGAGGTTGAACGTCTGCTGGCTGTTGGTGTCGTTGGTGAGGGTCAGGCTGAAGCTGAAGTTCGCGGTCGTCGCGCCGCGCAGCGCCGGAGCGTCCGTGGTCAGCGTCACCGAGCCCGGCTGCTGCTCCTGGGTGACGATATTGAGCGATCAGCTGCGTCGTCGTGAGAGCGCCCGAACGGCCCTCGATCACGACCTCGTTGGTCGCCGGTGCGACCGTCGCGGGAACAGTGACCTCGGCGTTGAACGTGGCGGAGATCTCGCCTGGCACGTCCGGGTTGGCCTTGGTCGTGACGGCTGCGATCGTCGAGCCGCCTCCACGCAGAACTGTCGACCAGCCATCCGGCTGGCTCGTCACCGAGAGCTGGACCGTCTGTGGCGTGTCGGTGATCACCTTGACCGGGAAGGTGACCTTGGCACTCGGGTCGGCGACTACGGAGGGATAGTCGGTCGTCATCTCGAGTGAGCCCTGCGCGAACGCCGCTGGGGCGACGGCCAGGACGATCACGCAAGCGGCCATGAAAGCACGCACGAAGCGCATGTCAGCAGACTCCTTGTTATTCGTATCGGTGCACGGCGCACTGCAAACGGCCCGGCCACCGGGCCTCCTCCTCAGTCCCGGTAGCCGCGCCGCGCACATCGTCGCAATGAACGATTGCGCGCCGGAATCCGGCAGATGCCTTTTTCTTCACGAATTCAGCAGGCGGGCGCGCGATTTCTGGCGGCAGGCCTACGAGTTTCGCGCCGCGATGCTAGCAGCGAGTTGGACCATCGTCCTGATCGTCGGGCCCTGCGGACCCTTGGGTGAGTACGGCCGATCGTCATCCGACCACGCCGTGCTGGCGATGTCGAGGTGCGCCCACTCGGTCTCCGGGTCGACGCCGGCGTCGATGAACGCGGCGCCGAGGATCGCGCCACCCTGCCGGCCGGCGCTGTTGCGCAGGTCGGCGATCTCGCTCTTCATCTCCTCGCGGTACTCGTCCGACAGCGGCATCGGCCACAGCCGCTCCCCGGCCTCGTCACCGGCGCGGCGAACCGCGTCGACGAAGCCGTCGGGCCGGCCGAACAGCCCCGTGTAGTGCTTGCCCGAGGGCGACCATGATCGCGCCGGTGAGCGTCGCCACGTCCACGACGCGCGTCGCGCCCTCCCTCTGGGCGTAGCTGACGCCGTCGATCAGCACCAGCCGGCCTTCCGCGTCGGTGTTGATCACCTCGACGGTCTTGCCGCTCATGCTGGTCACGATGTCGCCCGGCTTGGTGGCGTGACCACCGGGCAGGTTCTCGGTGCACGGGGCGACGGCAATCACGTTGACCGGCAGGCCAAGCCGGGCGATCACACCGGCCGCGGCCATGACCGCCGCGGCACCGCTCATGTCGTACTTCATGAGGTGCATGTCCTGCGGATCCTTCAGCGAGATGCCGCCGGAGTCGAAGGTGATGCCCTTGCCCACCAGGCCGAGGTCGTACCCGTCACCGTCACGACCGTGGTGCCTGCAGGACGACCAGCTGCGCCGGCTCGTCGCTGCCGCGCGAGACGGACAGGAAGCTGCCCATGCCGAGGGCGCGGCAGGCGTCTTCGTCGAGCACCTCGAACTGCAGTCCGGCCTCGGAGGCGAACTCGCGCGCGTGCTCGGCGACGATGGTCGGCGTCATCAGGTTGGCCGGCTCGTTGGACAGGTTGCGCGCCCAGTTGACTGCCTCGCCGATGGCCGATCCGCGCGCGATCGCGTCACCGAGCGCCGTCCGACGTTGCGAACTCGGTGGACACGAGCAGCACTTCCTCGAGCGGCGGGAGCTTGCGCTCCTCCGGCCCGGTTCGATATGCCTCGGGTCGCCACATCGCGTAGATGACGCCCTCGACGGCGCTCTGGACTGCCGTCGCGTCGTCCAGATCGTACGAATCGACGATCAGCGCGACCCTGGTCGCGGTCGACTGCCACAGGGAGCGAACCCCGGCGCTGGCCACCTGCCACGCTCGCTGGACGTCGAACTCGTCGCGCGAGCCGGCCGACACGACCACGAGTCGCATTCCGCCCTCGCCGTTGCGCATCAGGTGGGTGTTGGCGCTGAACAGCTTTGCCTGGCCGCTCTCCTTGGCCACCCACTCGGCCAGATCCTTGAGATCTGATGGTGTCGACGCAGCTGCGTCTCCCTCCTTGAACACGGGCACGATGACGGCATCGAGCTGCTCGCCCTCAAGCGAAGACACTGTTCGGAACTGCACGCGGCGACGCTCCTCGGTCCAGGGCTAGGAACACGGTCCGATAAGACGCGAGTCGAGAGCAGGAAGAGTATTAGAGTCACTGCGGTATCGCATTTCACAGTGAGGTGGCAGCCCCCGCCGGAAGGCGTTGGCGGACACCGATCGCAAGGAAGGTGCCAGCACCCGCCGAAGGCGAAGGCTGACCGCAAGGAAGGTGCCAGCACCCGCCGAAGGCGGAGGCTGACACCGACCGCGCAGCAGCCGGCCCGCAGGCCGAGCTGCGGAGGTCAAGGATTTAGTCAGGTATTCAATGACCCGTCGTGTATTCAGCTTCGACAGCCCCGATAGCTTCGTCGTGGGAGCAATCGGCCAGCCCGGCCAGCGGGTCTTCTACCTGCAGGCGTCGAAGGGCAACCAGGTCGTGTCGGTGACCCTCGAAAAGGCGCAGGTCGCCGTGCTCGCCGAGCGTCTGGCCACGCTGCTGCTCGCACTGCGACAGGGTGGCGTTGACATCGGCGAGGAGCCCGCGGAGGGCGCGGTGCCGCTGGACGAGCCTGTCGTCGAACAATTCCGCGTCGGCACCTTGACCCTCGGCTGGGACGGCGATCGAGAGCGCGTCGTCATCGAGGCACGCGAGATGACCGAGGAGGACGAGGAAGAGGACGAGGACGAGCCGGAGGAAGAGGCCGGCCTGGTTGCCTCCGACCTCGAGGACGGCCCGGACCTGGTGCGCGTCCAGCTGGAACCCGACGCCGCGCTGGCGTTCGCGACCGGAGCCATTGCCGTCGTGCAGGCCGGCCGTCCGCCGTGCCCACAGTGCGGCGCCCCGCTCGATCCAACCGGCCACTTCTGCCCGCGGCGAAACGGCTACGCCAACTGACGGCCGGGCGCACGCCGATGCGGAAGATCTGCTTCGGCGCGGCCAGCTGGAGATCATCGGGCGCCTGACCGACGCGTCGAACGCCACGTTCCTGTGCCTGATCGACGGCACGACGCGCGCCGTCTACAAGCCGACCCGCGGTGAGCGGCCGCTCGACGACTTCCCCATCGGCACGCTGGCCAATCGCGAAGCGTCTGCGTACCTGCTGTCCGAAGCGACAGGTTGGGGTGTCGTCCCGCCGTCGATCCTGCGTGACGGTCCTCATGGGCGGGGAATGGTCCAGCTGTGGATCGAGCCCGATCCCGAGGCATGACGTGCTCGAGATGATCGTCAAGGCCGACGATCGACTGCGCCAGATCTGCATCTTCGATGCGCTGGCCAACAACGCCGATCGAAAGGGCGGCCACCTGCTGCCCACCGAAGACGGTCACGTCTACGGCGTCGACCACGGGATCTGCTTCGCCGTCGAACCCAAGCTGCGGACCGTCCTGTGGGCGTGGCGCGGGCGCAAGCTCCACGAGGACGAGCTGGCCGTCGTGCGCGTCGGTCTGCGACAACCTCGACGCCGACCTGGGTGGCAGCCTGGCTGAGCTGCTCAGCCCGGCCGAGGTTCGTGCCACGTCACAACGAGCCGAATCGCTGCTCCGGACGGGCCGCTTCCCGCAGCCTGATCCGTACCGGCCGGCCCTCCCCTGGCCGCCGTTCTAGGGCCGACTCGTCGTTACTCCTCGTCGTCCTCGCTGCGCACAGGACGAAGCCGAACTCGGCGCCGCCCTCCGGTCGCGGGCACGCCCAGATGCGGCCGCCCATCGCCTCGACGAGAACCTTGCACACGTACAGCCCGATCCCGGCGCCGCTGACCGTGGCCGCCGTCGTCGGTGAGCGGTAGTAGAGGTCGAAGAGGCGCGCGGCCTCGGTCTCGTCGATGCCCGGCCCCGTGTCGAGGACTCGCACGCGAACGCCCTCGGTGCCCTCGTCGATGATGATGTTGATCGTCTTGCCGTCGTCGCTGTACTTGGCGGCGTTGCTCAAGAGGTTGCGCAGGACCTGCTCGACGTACGTCTCCTCGCCGCGCAGCCGGCGAGACGACCTTGGGCGCCGTGAGCGCGAAGCGAGCGGTCGGCCAGCGCTCATGCTCGCTGCGCACCACGCGCGCCGTGAGGTGCGGCAGCAGAACGGGCTCGGTCGTCTGATCGATCGTCCCGCGCTCTGACTTGGCGAGGACGAGCAGGTCCTCCACCAGTCGGTAGAGCCGATCCGATTCGGCCTCGAGATCCTCGATGATCTCGGTCCGCGCCGTCATCGTCGAGGCTGCCGGTCGCGGCTGGCAAGGAGCTTGGCGCCGCCGTAGATGGCCGTGATCGGCGTACGCAGCTCGTGGCTGATGATGCTGTTGAACGCGTCGCGCAGCTCGTTCGCCCGTCGATCGGCATCAAGGATGCGGCCCAGCTCCTCGCGTGCCGATCGCCGCGTCCTGGAGCGCGCGGCGGCGCTCGTCGGACTGTTGCCGCGCCTTGTCGCGCTCGTTGCGCAGTCGGTGGGTGATGTACGAGACCGCGCCGCCGCCCACCAGGTAGGCGATCAAACGCAGCTGCTGGTCGCGCAGGTCGACCAACACGACCGCCAGCGGCGGCAGGAAGACGATCGTGTCGAAGAGAGCCCCGAGAACCGTGGCGAGGACGCCGCCCAACAGGCCGCGATACCAGGCGGCGATCGCGATGGCCGGCACGTAGATGGTGAAACCGGCGTTCGCGTCGGTGAGCTGGAGCAGCGAGTACTTGGCGGCGACAGTCACCAGCACCAGCGCAACATCGAAGGCCAACGTGAGCAGCGCCGCTCGGGCGTCGGTCGGACGGAGGCGTGACAGCGGTGACGGCGACTTTGACACGCGCGAGCGTGACCGATCGGAGCCTCAGGGCGCTACGGCGTTATCCACGAACTTCGTGACGAACCCATGACGGCGATGCGGTCAGTCGGCGCGTGAGCCGAACAGGTCGAGCAGGCCGCGGAGGGGGATCGAGACCCAATCGGGCCGGTTGTTGAGCTCGTAGTTGAGCTCGTACAGCACCTTCTGCAGCACCGAGATGTTGAGCAGCGCCTCGAGCTCGCGCAGCATCCGCCGGGAGGAATGGCTGGCCCGTTCGCCTCGGCCAGGTAGGCGCGCAGGAAGGTCGCGGCGACCCACGTGTACCAGAAGTCGGCCCATGGTTCGAGCCGCGTGACGTCCTCGGAACGGACCGCGCCGCCGACGCGCGGGTTGAGCAGCGTTCCGAAGGCCGCGTAGTGGAACGAACGGAGCATGCCGGCGACGTCGCTCAGCGCGGATCGCTTGTGGCGTCGCTCGGACAGTGGCCGTCCGGGCTCGCCCTCGAAATCGATGAAGACCACGTCCTTGCCGGTCCACAGGACCTGGCCGGCGTGGAAGTCGCCGTGGGTGCGGATGCGCCCGCCGCTCACCCGCGTTCGCGTCAGCTCGGTGAGGCGCGATTGGACCTCGGCCGCCAGGTCCAGCGCCTGCGCGGCCTGGACGCTGGCATGTGTCGTGAGCGTGTCGCGACGCTGGCGAAGCAACCCGAACGTGCCCGCGGCCTGGTTGCGCATCGTCTGGAACACCGAGCGCTGGTAGAGCGCGCTGAATGGCTCCCTCGCGAAGGCCGGGTCATCGGCAATCGACGACAGGGCGGCGTGGAGCTGCGCCGTCCTGCGTCCCCAGCAGTCCGGCGACGTCGAGGTACTCCCCGATCGTCTCCGCTGCGACCGGCGACAGCTCGCCGGCGCTGGCTTCCAGGATCGCGCTGACGCTCGGCGCGGCGCCGTCCGGTGGTGGTGGATCGGACGCCGCGACCTCCTCGAAGAACGCGCCGACCGAGTCGAGCGTGTATTCCCACACGTCGCCCTGGTTGGGCACGTACTGCTGGAGGATGCCCAGCGCGGCCGGCTCCTCGCGCGACGTCCGGTAAGCGAGCCAGCCGCCGACCTCGGCCGCGTATTCGAAGCCTCGGTCGGTGAGCGCATTGCCGATCTCGAGCTCCGGATTGATGCCCGGTTCGAGGCGGCGGAAGACCTTCAGGATCATGCGATCGGCGAAGACGACGGACGTGTTGCTCTGCTCCGCGTTGCTCACCCGCGCCGGGAGCTGCACGTCACGGCCGCCGCGCAACGTCCGATACGCCTTGGTCGGCGTCGCCGTGACCTCGCCGCGCCGGCCCGGCAAGCGCTTCCGCGCACCAACGGCGTCGAGCAACGACTCGGCGAAGCGTGGGTCATACAGCGCGTCGTAGAGCGTCCAGTGCGCGCCTTCGGGGCCGTCCGGCGAAACGTGGGCGATCAGCGCATGGGGCGCCTCGCGGATGATGCGATCGACCTCGTCCGCCGGTCCGAGAGCCAGCGGCAGGACGTAGCGTTCCGGCTCGCCCTTCGGTGTACTCGACGTCGAAGATCGCCAGTCGCGCCTCGGTGCCATTCAGCGGGACCGCCACCGAGTCGTGCAGCGCCACCGACTTGATGCGGCGCGCCTTGGAGCGGAACCAGCGCCGAGCGCGGAGATAGCCGGGCAGCTGCTTCATCAGCTCGGCGCGAGCGGAGCCGCGCAGGAGAGTGTCCAGCTCGGGCGCCACGGTCATCGTCGGGGCCGCGTCCGCGGCTCCGCGCACCTCGATGCCGCGGCCGGACGGGTCCGCCTCGAGAGCGAACCAGATGAACGCGTGCGGCCCCAGCGTCAGGAAGAGCGGCCGATCCTCGATTCGCGGGAACTCGACGCGCCCGAACATCTCCACCGGGACGAGGCCCTGGTACGCCGACAGGTCGAGATCCGCGTACTGGACGAAGCGCGACATGTTCGCCACGACCAGGATCCGCTCACCCTCGTACTCGCGAACGAACGCCACGATCCGCCGGTTCTCCGGGTGGAGGAACGTGAGCGAGCCGCGGCCGAAGGCGCGGTAGTTCTTGCGCAGCGCGATGAGCCGCTTCATCCACCACAGCAGCGACGACGGGTTCGCCTGCTGGGCGTCGACGTTGACCGCCTCGAAGTGGTACTCGGGATCGGTGATCACCGGCAGGAAGAGGCGCTGGCGATTGGCCGCCGAGAAGCCGGCGTTGCGGTCGCCGCTCCACTGCATCGGGGTACGCACGCCGTTCCTGTCGCCGAGATACGTGTTGTCGCCCATGCCGATCTCGTCGCCGTAGTAGAGAACGGGCGTGCCCGGCAGGGCGAAGAGGAGGCCGTTGAGGAGCTCGATGCGCCGCCGGTTGTTGCCCAGCAGCGGCGCCAGCCGGCGGCGGATGCCGAGGTTGATGCGCATCTGCGGGTCGTGGGCGTAGACGCGGTACATGTAGTCGCGCTCTTCGTCGGTGACCATCTCCAGGGTCAGCTCGTCGTGGTTGCGCAGGAAGAGCGCCCACTGGGCGGAGTCCGGGAATGGCCGGCGTCTGCTCCATGATGTCGTAGAGCGGGAAGCGGTCCTCCATGCGCACGGCCATGAACATCCGCGGCATGACCGGGAAGTGGAAGCACATGTGGCACTCGTCGCCGTTGCCGAAGTACGCGACCGCGTCCTCGGGCCACTGGTTGGCCTCGGCGAGCAGCATCCGGTCGGAATAGTTGGCGTCGATGTGCGCCCGCAGCTCCTTCAGGAACTCGTGGGTCTCGGGCAGGTTCTCGCAGTTGGTGCCCTCGCGCTCGTAGAGATAGGGCACGGCGTCGAGGCGGAGGCCGTCGATGCCAAGGTCGAGCCAGAAGTCGAGCGTCTTCTTGAGCGCCTCGCGGACGCGCGGGTTCTCGAAGTTCAGGTCGGGCTGGTGGAAGTAGAAGCGGTGCCAGTAGTACTGCTCGGCGACCGGATCCCACGTCCAGTTGGAACGCTCGAAGTCCTTGAAGATGATCCGCGCGTCCTTGTACTTCTCCGGATCGTCGGTCCAGACGTAGTAGTCGCGGGCGGCGCTGCCCTTGGGCGCGCGGCGGGCGCGCTGGAACCACGGATGCTGGTCGCTGGTGTGGTTGCAGACCAGCTCGGTGATGACCCGCAGGCCGCGCTTGTGGGCTTCCTTGATCAGCACCTTGACGTCGCGCAGCGTCCCGTATTCGGGCTTGACCGAGGTGTAGTCGGCGATGTCGTAGCCGTCGTCCTTGCCCGGCGACGGGATAGAACGGCAGCAGCCAGAGCGCGGTGACGCCCAGGTCGGCGAGGTAGTCGAGCTTCTGGGTCAGCCCCTGGAAGTCACCCGAGCCGTCGCCGTCGCTGTCGTAGAAGGCACGAACGTGCAGCTCGTAGATGACGGCGTCCTTGTACCAGGTGGGGATCACCGCCGACGGCCGCCGACGCCGCGGCGCGCTTGGATCGCGGCCGCGCAGCCACGCCGTGTCGGCCACGGCGGTCACCGTGGTGCTCCCGCCGTTGGCGGCTCGTTTCGTCCCAAAAGTGGCGCCCACCGACCGCGTGTCGCCGGTGGGCTCAGCTGTTGCGATACGAAGTAGTCGCCTGGAGATGAGATCAGGTCGCACAACCCGACCTCTGAGGCAAGACGAGACACCTCGCGACCGATCACGGCTTCAGCCACAGCAGCTGCGCGCCGCGGTCTCGCGGGTTCAGCTCGATCGGGATGCTGCTCCCCGGCCAGCGCGTCGACGTGTCGTCGAGAAGGTCGATCACCTGGTAGGGCCGATCGAGCGGCAGGCCCAGCTCACCCAACGCCAGCTGGAGCACGCCACGCTGAGGCCGGTGGTAGTCGAAGTTGGCGATGGCGAGGACCACGTCGCTTCCGTCGGCACTCGTCTTGGTGTAGGCCAGCAGGTACGGATTGTCGACCTGATGGAACAACAGCCGCTCGTTGGACTGCAGCGCCGGATGCTCGTGGCGGGCTCGGTTCACACGGCTGATCAGGTCGCGCAAGAGAATGGGGCGCCTCGAGATCCCACGTTCGCTGCTGGTACTTCTCCGAGTCGAGGTACTCCTCGGTGCCCGGGTCGCGCGGCGCGCTCTCGCCAAGCTCGAACGCCGGGCCGTAGATGCCGTAGTTCGATGACAGCGTTGCCGCCATCACAAGTCGCGCCTCGAAGGCCGCGCGACCGCCCGTCCTGGAGGTCGGCATGGAGGATGTCGGGCGTGTTCGGCCAGAAGTTCGGTCGGAAGAACTCGCTCACCGGCGGCGAGGTGAGCTCCCTCATGTACTCGCGCATCTCCCACGCCGAGTTGCGCCACGTGAAGTACGTGTAGCTCTGCGAAAAACCCAGCTTGGCGAGCCGATACATGATCTTGGGCCGCGTGAACGCCTCGGCCAGGAAGAGCACCTGCGGATGGTCGCGCTTGATGTCGTTGATCACCCACTCCCAGAAGGCGAACGCCTTGGTGTGCGGGTTGTCGACGCGGAAGACGGTCACGCCCTCCCCGATCCAGTAGCGGAAGACGTCGTTGAGCGCGTCCCACAGCCCGCGCCAGTCGCTGCTCTCGAAATCGAACGGGTAGATGTCCTGGTATTTCTTGGGCGGGTTCTCGGCGTACTGGATCGTCCCGTCGGGTCGTGCGCGGAACCACTCGGGGTGCTCCTTGACCCACGGGTGGTCGGGCGAGGCCTGGAAAGCGATGTCGAGCGCGACCTCGATCCCCCGGCGCCGAGCCTCGTGCACCAGGCGCTCGAATGACGGCAGGTCGCCAAGCTCCGGATGAACGGCGGTCGTGGCCGCCCGTCGCACCGCCGATCGCCCACGGCACGCCCGGATCGAGCGAGCTGTTTGACGGCTTGTTGTTGGGGCCCTTGCGGAACTGGCGGCCGATGGGATGGATGGGCGGCAGGTACAGGACGTCGAAGCCCAGGTCCTGGACGTAGTCCAGGCGGTTGATGACGTCCTGGAACGTCCCGTGGCGCTTCGGATCCGGCGACGCCGAGCGCGGGAAGAGCTCGTACCAGGCCGGAAACGAGCGCGCTGCCGGATCCACGACGACAGAGAGCGGCTGCTCCAGCGTCGTCTCGTGTGTCCGGTCGGGGTACGTCTCCACGATCGCGTCGAGCTCGTCGCCGAGTGCCTGCTCGGTGGTTAGCCGCTTCGCGGCCTGGCTGAGCGCCTGCTGCGTCCGCCTCGGCGTCCGGCGGCGGTTGCCCGCTCGAGCCGCGGCTGCCACGATGGCCGCAGCCGATCTGGAGATCGACGGTCACGTCCTGTTCGGCGTCGACGCGCTTCTTGAGGTCGTGCCGCCACGTCTCCCAAGGGTCGACCCAGGCGCTGACCGTGTACTGGTAGCGACCGATCTCCGGCAGCGGGAACGACGCCCGCCAGCGGTCGTTGCCGAGCGGCTCCATCTCGATCTCGTGCCATCCCGGTCCGCCGTCGAGGCAATCTTCCTCGCACCAGCCCAGCACGACGCGGATCTCGTCGTGGCCGTCGGTGAACGCGTCTGCCTCGACCGTGAGCACGTCACCGACGACGCGCTTCACGGGGAATCGCCCGCCGTCGATCTCGCGGGCTGACGTTCTCGATGACGACGCGCCGGCGGCCGTCGTCGGCGCTCAGTTCGTCTATCCAGCGATCAGCTCTCATCTGCCGCCGATTGTCGCGGCGCGGGCTCAGCCGGTGTGGGCGACTCTGACTCGGCCTCCTCTGACTCGAGCCTCGGGCTTCGGTCGGCGCTGCCGTCGCCGCCTTGCCGAATCGCGCTTGACCGGCGTTCGCGAGTCGGGCTTGCCGCGGTCCGACTTGTCGATCATTCGCGATCGACGTCCTGGCCGGCACGGTCGAGGCCCACTTGGGCGGCGCCGCCAGCTCCTTCTCCAACAGGTCGAGCCGGTAGCCGGCCTTCTCGGCGCGCCTGGCGCAGCTCGCCCTTGCGCGACAGGTCCAGGAAGTCGATCGCGTGCTCGAAGCGCTCGCGGTTGAACCAGGTCGAGCCGTCGTGCTCGTTCACGCCGATGGCGCGGCGGAACCGTTCGTCGCGCAACAGCTCGCGCGGCCGAATGCCGTTGCCCGTCCCTGCCTTCGTCCGCGCAGTCGCTGTCGCGGTCGAGGCGAAGCGCGATCAGGTCCGCATCCAGCCAGATGCGCTCGACCAGCCACTCGTAGATCCAGCGGCCGCGCGCCATGTCCGGCCGATACCGGGCGAGCATCGCGTCGACGGCCCGCGCCACGGGCATCTGCTTCGACTTGACCTCGATGTCCGGCAGCTCTTCCTCGACGCCAACGAGGCGCGCGGCCTCGTGCACCGCGTCGACGCCACGCAGCTCGCCCAGCGCGACGTGGAGTGGCTGCAGCTCCAGCTCGCTCATCGCGTCCTCGAGCGACGGCACTCCCCGGCCGCCCAGCCACGCGGCGAGCCGGCCGAACGTGCCGTCCGTGTCGTGGACGTCCTCGATCTCGACGAAGACGTGGCACTTGTACGCGCCGAGCTCGAGGTACATGCCCTTCTCGGCAAGCTCTTTCTGCGAACGCAGGTAGTACAGGTCCGTCGCACCGTCGCGCATCACGATGTAGTCGTCGGCACCGCCGCTGAGCGACAGCCCCTCGGCCAGCGTCCGTCCGGTCACGGCCGCCGTCCGGATCCAGCCAGCCGTGTCGGCGTAGCGGTTCAGGTAGACGACCAGCGACCGCTGGCCGTCGCGGCGGTTCGAGAAGGCGAAGACGTCCTCGTTGACCGAGCCATCGGGCGTGTAGAAGTCGTACAGCGCGAACTCGTCGACCTCGGCAAAGAGGTGCCGTCGGTGGAGCAGCGGGAAGATCTCGCGCTCGTGGCGCGCGATCAGGTCGGGGTCGACCGACTCGTCGAGATAGGCGCGGCGGTATTCCATGCCGTAGCGCTCGGAGTAGCCCTCGATCTGGCCGTGGCCGAACATCGGCAGCCCGGGCATCGTCGCCATCACGGTCGCCACGCCGAAGTACTTGTCGCCCTTGCCGAACTGGTCGACCGCCGTCCGCTCGTCGGGGTTGTTCATGAAGTTGACGTAGCGCTTGAGGATCTGCGGATCGAACTCGAGGGTGTTCTTGACGACCAGCCGGTACTCGGCGTTCTTCTCGTCGCGCATCATGTTCATGAACGCGCTGTTGTAGACGCGGTGCATGCCCAGCGTGCGGACGAAGTAGCCCTCCATCAGCCAGAACGCCTCGGCCAGGAGGAGCGTGTCCGGCGCCTCCGCGGCGACACGATCGACGACCTCGCGCCAGAACTCCTGGGGCATGAGCGCGGTCGAACTCGGCCTTGCGTCATCGAGAACTCGGCTCGTGACGGGATCGCGCCGGCCGTGCCCGGCTCGGGATACCAGAGGCGCTGGATGTGCCGCTTGGCGAGCGTCATGGCGGCGTCGAAGCGGATGATCGGGAAGCGTCGGGCGACGGCGAGGATGGTCTGGATGACGGCCTCGCGCACCTCGGGCTTGATGTAGTCGAGCTGCGCGGTGTCGTTCCACGGCATCGATGTGCCGTCGTTGCCGTGGTAGACGAAGCGCTCCTGGCCGCTCCAGCGATCGCCTCTCTTGAACGTCACCGCGGCGTTGCTGTTGTCGAAGTAGTGATCCTCGATGTAGATCCCGACGCGCTCGTCGTCCGACAGGTTGGGCCCGTGGTACGCGTAGTCCGGGTACGGCGGATCGTCGCGCTGACATGAACCAGTCGGGATGCTCCACGACCCAGCGCGAGTCGATGCCCATGTGGTTGGGCACCATGTCCGACGCGAGACGAATGCCGCGGCGCCACGCCCGATCGCGCAGGTTGGCGTACGCCTCCTCGCCACCCAGGTCGTCGGCGATGCGGTAGTCCATCAGCGAGTAGGCCGACGCCACGGCCTCGGGATTGCCGCGCAGCTGCTTGATCTCGCGCGACGCCCGACTGCGCTCCCACAGCCCGATCAGCCACAGGCCGGTGAAGCCGCGGCGAGGCGATGGTGTCCAGCTCCTCGTCCGGGATCTGGTCGAGGCGCCAGATCGGCCGGCCGTACGCCCGCGACAGCTGGTCCAGCCAGACGTAGGTGCTCTTGGCCAGCAGGACGACGCGCGGCATCCAGTCGAGGTCGTGGCTGAAGCGCTCGAACTCGGGATCCGGGCGCTCCGCCGCCGAAGTCGAAGCCGTGCAGCGCGCCGGCATCCGTTTCCGCTTCAGCACCGAGGCGCGCCGGATCGGCGCCGCCGTCCAGTCGCGTGGAAGCGCATCCAGACCGCGCGCTCTTCCTCGGTCAGCACGTCGAGGTTGACCACCAGCCGATCGCCGAACTTCTCGGCGGCAAAGCCCCATTGCGACGAGATCCAGCGCAGCTGATCGCTGAGCGTCGCGCCGCCTTCGAGTGCCGGTCGACGCAGCAGGCTGACGAGGTCCTCGTCGTCCGGCCCAAATCCCGGCTGGGTCTTGAACCAGTCGTCGAGGCTCTCGATCACCGCGTCGTAGGCCGTCGCTTCCTCGAGCGGCTGGTCGTCGAACAGCTCGGCGTGCGGCTCGAAGCCCTCGTTCATGTTCGCCAGCCAGAGGAGCAGCAGCTCCTCGAGCACGATCTCGCGATTGGGCGTGCCCTCGGTCTCGCCCGACCAGGTAGTCCGCGGCCGACGTGTCGCCGCGATAGGCGGCGATGGCCGGGAAGTGCTCGGCGAACGAGAGCAGGGTTGTCTCGAGCTGTTCTGGTGGAACCGTCTCGGTCAGAGCCGTCGAGCGCGCTGGCGATCGCCTGCGGGTTGCGGTCGCGCTGGTATAGCTCGACGACGTAGTGCAGGATCTCGTCGACGAGACCCATCGCGCTGATGTCGCCGGCGCGGACGGCCGAGCCAGGATCCGCCTCGAGGTCGCGCGGCTCGTTCATCTTCTGGGCGAAGCGGCGCGCGGCCGCGAAGTTGGCGAAGACGACGTTGCCGCTCAGGCCAAAGAGCGCCTCGTCGAACTGGTAGCGATCGCGGGCCGCGCGCGAAACGTGGAACTCGCGGGCGAGCGGAGCAGGCGGCTGGGCTTGATGGGCGGCATGTGCGTGTCAAATCCTGACCCACGTGCCCTCATCGCGCCAGCCCCGCAATGGTCGTGGGCATATCGCGAAGCCGACTTTCGTCCTGCCGGCGGTGGTCGAGACGGGACTCCCGACACGGCCCAAGCCGCCGTGCTAACGTCGGTTGCCGTGATGAGAAACCACCTTTCCGCCCCGATTCGACGACTCTTTTTGCCCAGCCATGGTCGCCGCTCATGCTGGTCGCGGCGCCGATGCCCGCGGCCGCGCGGCACGCGGAGATGGCGATGACCCTCATGGAGGGTGGCTTCTCCAGTCCGCTCCAGGTGGTCAACGCCGGCGACTCGCGCCTGTTCGTCGTCGAGAAGGGCGGCCTGATCAAGATCATCGGCGGCGGCACGTTCCTCGACCTCTCCGGCGAAGGTGAACACCGACTGGCGAACGTGGCTTGCTGGCGCTCGCCTTTCCATCCCAACTACGCCGCAAGTGGGCTGTTCTACGTCGATGTACACCCGCGTCGACGGCGACGTGATGCTCGTCGGAGTTCAAGCGATCGTCGGGCGACGCCAACGTTGCCGATCCGAACTCAGAGCGGAATCTGCTGCGCATCGAGCACTCGTCCGCCACGAACCACAACGGCGGGACGCTGATGTTCAAGCCCAGCGGCGGCAACCTGTTCATCACGACGGGCGACGGTGGCGGCTCGCCGGGCAAGCGTGCCCAGCAGCTCGACCTGCTGGTCGGGCAAGATCCTGCGCATCAACCCGCTCGATCCCGACGGTAACGGTCCGCTCAACTACTCGATTCCGAGCGAGCAATCCCTTCGTCGGCCGCGCCGGTCTGCGACGAGATCTGGGCCTACGGCCTGCGCAATCCGTGGCGCTGCTCGTTCGACGACCTGACCGGCAAGCTGTGCTGCGGCGACGTGGGCCAGAACGAATGGGAAGAGATCGACCGTGGCCAAGACCGGCAAGGGCATCAACTTCGGCTGGCCGCGCGTCGAGGGCAACCACTACTACAACTATCCCGAACAAGACGCAGGGCGACCTGTGCACCGGCAAGTGCTACTACAAGCCGCTCGCTCGAGTACGCGCACTTCCCCGTCGACGGCGAGGACAACAGCAACGTCGCCGGTGGCTTTGTGTCGCGGCGCGACGGGCTCGACGCTTTACGGCCAGTACATCTTTGCCGACTCGGGCTCCGGCCGGATCTGGGCCATCCCAGCGGACGCCGCGACTGGGCGTCACGCTGCCGGCCGAGCTGGCCAACACCGACGATGTACATCAGCTCGTTCGGCCGAGGGCTCCGACGGGAAGATCTACGTCGTCGATCTCGGCGGCGGCGCGGTCTGGCCGCTCGACGACACCTGAGCAAGCTGACGCCCGCGCAGCGGCCTGGACGGCCGACTCCGGCGCAGTCCTGGTGGAAGTTCTTCCAGAGGTACTCGCGTAGCGTCAGGCCGGTGGCCTTGACATCGGCTGCCATCTCGCGACCGACGTAGCGGTAGTGCCACGGCTCGTAGCGGTAGCACGTGGTTGCCTTGAGACGCTTCGGGTAGCTCAGCAGGAACCCGTACTTCCAGGCGTGCTTCTTGATCCACGAGCCGGCCGCGCGTCGTCGCCCAGTCGGTGTAGTCCCACGCCTTGAGGCCTTCGCCACCGCTGCCGAAGTCGATCGTCGTCCCCAGCTGATGCTCCGAGTGACCCGGTCGGGCGACGCTCTCGCGGCCGCGGACTTCGCCGAAGTCGCTGGACCTCCCGACGGAACAGCACCTGCTGCTCCTGCCAGCTCCGATAGGACGACACGACACGTAGCGGCTTGCCCGGCTTCGCGCGCTGCCTGCGCCAGGGCCCGCAGGTCGGCGATCACCGCCTTGCGGATCCGGCCACTGCCCTGGATGCCCGCGTTCGAGACCGAGACGAGCTTCGAGGGAACGTAGTCCTGGGGCACCATGAAGATCGAGTCCATGAGGCTGATGTGCCACTCGGAAACGGCGTGGTACTCGGTCAGGACGTCGTCGTAGCGACACTCCGGCAGCGCCTCGGTTGCGCCCAGAACGAGCGGCGCAGCGGCAACGCCGACGCCCATGACCGCACTGATCGCGAAGACAGATGCCAGGCCAAGGTGTCTGAGACTCTTCACGGCTTTCCCTCCCGACACTCCACTTTGCGGGCTCCAACCATGTGCAGTCAAGTTGAACAATGGCGCCGGTCCTGATCCGAAATCCCGCTTGGGAACGTACCTCTGTGTAGATGGGTGGCCGGCTTGTCTGGGCTGTGTGCGGCGTGGCGGCGGCCGCTGTTGCGATCGGCGTTGGCGAGATTGTCGCCGCGCTGCTCGGTAGCGGCTCGATCATCTCCGCGGTCGGGGCCCTGGTGATATCGCTCCAGCCGCCCGGCGCCAAAGACCTGATGGTCACCCTCTTCGGCGAGAACGACAAGCTGGCCCTCGTACATCGGGACCGTCATCGGCGGGCTGCTGGTGGGAGCGCTTCTGGGCCTCGTCGCCGCGGCGTGACAGGACCCTCGCCCTCACCGGCTTCCTGCTCTTCGGTGTCGCCGGCTTTCGTGCTGCTGCAGGGCGATCCGCTTAACGGGACTGATCGAATCGAGCGATCACCGCCGATCGCGGCCGTGCTGGCCGGCGCCGGCACGCTCGCTGTGGTTGTCGGGCGCACTCTGCTCCGCCTCGTCGACCGGGACCGACCGAACCAGCGGCCTGATCTCCAGGCGCCGCCGATGGATCGCCGCGGCTTTCTCGCCCTGTCGGCCATGTTCATCGCCGCCGGAGGAGTGCTGGCGGTCATCGGCCGCTACCTCGGCGGCAGCGTGCCGGAGGCGGCTTCGCCGGCCGACGTGCCCATCCCAGTGCCTGCCGGCACGGACCTCGGGATCGCCGGGCTGACGCCGATCGTCGTTCCCAACTCCAGCTTCTACCGCATCGACACTCGACTGGACGTCCCGCGCGTCGACGAGACGACCTGGAACCTGCGCATCCACGGCATGGTCGATCGAGAGGTCACCCTGACCTACGCCGACCTCCAGCAGATGGCCCAGCAGGACCAGTTCGTGACGATCGCGTGCGTCTCCAACGACGTGGGCGGCCGCCTGGTCGGCAACGCGCTGTGGAGTGGCGTGCAAGCTCATGCCGGTGCTCGAGATGGCGGGCGTGCAGGCCGGCGGCGACGCAGCTGGTCGGCCGATCGTTCGATGGCTGGACGGCCGGCTTTCCGACCGAGCATCTCGCCGGCGCCGGGAAGGACGCGATGATCGTTCTCCAGATGAACCACGAGCCGCTGCCCGCGGCGCACGGCTTCCCGGCGCGGCTGATCGTGCCCGGGCTGTTCGGCTACGTGTCGGCGACCAAGTGGATCACCGAGATCGAGCTGACGACTCTCGAGGCGTTCGACGCCTACTGGGTGCCGCTCGGCTGGTCAAAGCTGGGGCCGATCCTCACGCAGTCGCGCATCGACGTGCCGCGACCCGGCGCGCAGGTGCCGATCGGGCCGGTCGAGGTCGCCGGCGTGGCGTGGGCGCCGACGCGCGGCATCTCGAAGGTCGAGGTTCATCTCGACTCAGGCGACTGGGTCGAAGCGCAGCTGTCGGTGCCGCTCTCGACCGCGGCCTGGGTCCAGTGGCGCGCGACGGTCGACGCTGCAGGCGGTCCTCACGTGCTGATGGTCCGAGCCACCGACGGCACCGGCGAGACGCAGGATGCGACACGCACGCCACCGGCCCCGAGCGGCGCGCGCGGTTACCACACGGTCAGCTTCAGGGCCGAGCTAAGCGTCCCTACGGGCGGCGATCGCTCCTAGCCAGCCTCGGTTATCGCCCACATCATTACCGCAGCATCAAGTCGGTTGAGAACGGGTGCGAGAGACCTGATGCGGCCCGTTTGTCGAGCTGGAGTAATGCCCCCATCGATAGCAAAGCGCTTTGTGCCAGTCGACTCAGAAGCTGGCCGACACGGCCCAACCGACTTTGTAGACGCTGGATTAATGATGCAGGCGATATCACGGCTGCTTTGACGGTTCGGGAGCCTGTTGCGCCCCTGAAATTGCCTCGCGCATGTAGGTGACGATCTCGTGCGTTCCGCCTCGGAGGAGAAGGCGGAGTTCGGCATCCAGGCCATCGCGTGCTGGTCGCGGTCGACGACCACGACCTTGCCGGTGTCCTTGACGCCCGTTGGCTGAGCTCCACTCAATGTCTCCGCTCATGCCACCCGTGTCGCTGTGGATGCCCGTCGGTCCGATGCCGAAGCTGGCTGTCGAGCCCACCAGGCTTCGTGCGTAGCGGCGCACGCGCCAGCGGTCGAACCACGGCGTGACGGCCGCAATGAGCAGCACGAAACCAGGGATCGAGAGCAGCAGCAGGAACAGCAGCGGGAACCCTGCCAGCAACAGCAACACGTTCACGCCGAGCATCGCCAGCGCGAGGATCGCGCCAACGCGATTCAGCCTCCGCTGCCGCCACCGCAGGAAATCGACGAGCCCATCGACCGTGATCGCGAAGGTCAGCTTGTAGCGAGGCTGTTCGTGGCTCATCGGCTCACCTGTTCGAGCTACGCCCGGCACCGTTCAGAAACCGCGGAAGACGCCATCGTCGCCCACGAAATCGGCGAACTCGTGAAAGTCCATGTTGGCTAGCGAGAGGTTGTTCTCGACGCCCCACAGTGCGCTTGCGATGACGCGGATCTGACGTCCTCGGTCTCGGCTCAGCGCGATGACCAGCAGGGGAACCTCAGGTGAGGACAGGGCGATCTTGTCCGCCACAATAAGGATCGCCTGATTCAGATTCTCCGGTGCCATCGCGAGAAGCTGTTCCGAGGTGAGACCGTCGTAGGCCGGATCGTCCAGGATCTCTACCACGGCAAGAAATCCGTCTTCTTCCGAGGGCGTCGCGATGCGTATGCACGCGGCCTTCCACGCCGCGAAGTCGGAGAAGTCGGTCCGTATCAGGGGCGTAGCGCTGGTTGGTGGAATCGTTCTCATTTGCTCGAGCTCAAAGCTGGCCTCCCGACGGCATGTCGGCATCTATAAGCGTCCCGCGCTGATGATCCGCTGCAGGAAGCGCTGCGTTCGCTCCTCGCGCGGCGCGGAGAGGATCATCGACGGCGGCCCCTCCTCGAGGATCTGGCCATCGTCCAGGAAGCAGATCCGGTCCGCGACGTCACGAGCGAAGCCCATCTCGTGAGTGGCGATGACCATGGTCATGCCCTCCGCGGCCAGCTCGCGGATCACGTCCAGCACCTCGGCGACCAGCTCCGGATCGAGGGCGGACGTGATCTCGTCGAGCAACAGCAGGTCCGGCTTCATGGCCAGGGCGCGGACGATCGCCGCCCGCTGCTGCTGGCCGCCCGACAGTCGATCGGGATATTCGTCGCGCTTGTCCGCCAGCCCGAAGCGAGTCAGCAGCTCCATTCCGCGCGCTTCCGCGTCCGCCCGCGAGAGGCCCAAGCACCTTCCGTGGCGCGAGCGTCACGTTGCTCATGCACGGTCATGTGCGGGAACAGGTTGAACGCCTGGAACACGATGCCGATGCGTCGTCGCACCTTGTTGACGTCCACGCCGCGGCCGGTGATCTCGATGCCCTCGATCCAGATCCGTCCGGCGTTGATCTCCTCGAGCAGGTTGATGCAGCGCAGCAGCGTCGACTTACCCGAGCCGGACGCGCCGATCAGGCACACGACCTCATGCTCCGCGACGGTCAGGTCGATGCCGCGCAGGACCTCGAGATCGTCGAAGGACTTGTGCAGGCCCTCGATTCGGAGCGGCCTCAGCCGCTGCGACAGCGTTCGTCATCGGGCGATCGTGGCCAGCTGGCGGCGTCGAGTCCCGCGCCGCGAGCCAGTCGACGAACCGAGCCAGCGGGATCGTCAGCAGCAGGAAAAGCAGCGCGCACACGATGTACGGAGTGAAGTTGAACGAGCCGCCGGCCTCGATCTGCGTTCGCCGGAACACCTCGATCACGCCGATGAACGAGACGAGGGCGGTGTCCTTCTGAAGGCCGATGAAGTCGTTCAGCAGCGGCGGGATCACTCGCCGAACGGCCTGCGGCAGCACGACGTAGCGCAGGCCCTGGAGCCGCGACAGGCCGAGCGATCGGGCCGCCGCCTCCTGCGACGGATGAACGCTCTCGATGCCGGCCCGGTAGACCTCGGCGACGTACGCGGACCAGACGATGACCAGCGCGACGAGACCCCAGATGAAGGGGTCCGTGGGCACACCCTCCAGGCGCAGCCCGGGAATGCCGAAGCCGAGCACGTAGATGATCAGGATGCCCGGAACCGCGCGGAAGATGTCGATGTAGACGACGCTCATCAGCCGGAACGGAAAGAACACTGGACCGGGCAGGCTGCGCGCCACCGCCAGCACGAGCGCGAAGATGAGGATGAACACCTCGGCGATGAGGAAGAGCTGGATCGTCTTCCCCAGCGCACGAGCGATCGTCGGCAGCGATGTCCAGAAGATCTCGGCGTCGAAGAACGATTTCTGGACCTGCGGCCACCCGGGTGACGTCACGATTACGAACGCAAGCACGCCGAACACCACGACGGTGCTCGAGATGGCGACGAACAAGCCGCCGGGCCGAAGCCGGCCGAGCAGCCGCGAGTTGCGGCTGCCGACCAGCTCCGGCGGGGTCGTCGGCGCGACCCCGCTCATCTGATTAGCCCGATCTCAGTGCCTACTCCAGGAACGGAACGTCTTCGCCGGTGTTGATCCACTGATCGAGGATCGCCTGGGCGTGCCGTCGGCCTTGATCTCGGCGATCGCCTGGTTGACGCAGTCGACGAGCGGATTGTCGAGCTCGAGCACCGCACCCGACGTGGTCGGGCTCGGCCGGCGGCCCGAACTGGCCGACGATCGTGGCCTCCGGCTCAGGCGTGTCGAAGTCGTCGAGCTGAGCGTCGCGCATGTAGAACGCGGTGCTCAGGTCGACGACGATGCCGTCGACCGTGTTGCTCTTGCAGCGCCTGCACGGCGGCAAGGTTGTCGTCCAAGACCGACGGTTCGACGTCGGGCTGGATGCGTGTTCTCGAGGAAGTCCAGGCTCGTCGTGTTCGCGGCCGCGCCGAGTCGGAAGTCCTTCAGGTCCGCGATCGAAGTCGCCGACGTGATGTCGTTGGCCGTCAGAGCCAATGACTGACTGGTTGGAGTCGAAATACGGAGTCGCTGAAGGTCACGTTCTTGGCACGCTTCTCGGTGATCGCGATCTGCGCCATGTGGAAGTCGAACGGCTTCTCGCCCGGAGCGAAGGCCTGCGCGAAGACTTGGGTTGGCCAACCAGTCGACCTGGTCGGGCTGAAAGCCCATCGCCGCGGCGACGGCGTAGGCCGTGGCGCCTTCGAACCCTTCCATCGAGTAGGGCTCGGCGCTGAAGTCGCGTCTCGCTCCAGGGATGAACCGCCCTCGGGCTCATTCGGGTACTGCTCGGCTGCATCGCCACCCCACCATGGCGGGAACGCGGGAAGGTCCGTGCTCAGCGTCAGCCGGCCGGGGTTCTTGAGATTCAAGGTTGTCGGGTCGCACACGACCGCGATGGGCGGGAGGTCGCCGCGGCCGTGGCCGTCGCAGGCGGTGCGGTGGCTGGCTCCGTCGTCGGTGCCTCGGCGGTGGCTGTTGCCTCGGCGGTCGCCGGTGCCTCGGCCGTAGCTGTCGCGCGGCGGCTGTGGCCGTCGCGGCCGTCGCTGTTGGCGTCGCGGCGCGGCCGACGCTGATGGCGGAGCCACCGTCGGCGTTGCCGGTACGGCGGTCGCGCCTGCCTGTGTACAGGCGGTCAAAAGCACCAGGACGGTCAGAAGCGCAAAGGGACGGCTAAGGCTCACGGTCGGGTCCTCCTCCTCGTTGTGCGCCGGAGCATAGCGCGAGCGGTCAGAGAGCGATCAGATGACGGTCAGCGAGGGTCAGAGAGCCGCTGTGTCGGTGTCCTTGCCGTGGACGATCGCGGCGATGATCGTCAGGATCCCGACGACGCCAAGGCCGACCAGCGCCCAGGGAAACGTCGATCCACCTGCGGGCTCGACGGCGATCGGCGCGGCGATCGTGAAGCCAACGCCCGCGGCGATCAGGATCAGGCCCCACCCGGCGACGACCCACTTCGGCAGCCGCGGGATGAAGACCCAGGTGAGGACGAGGCCGAGCTGGAGCGCGCCGGCCAGCCACAGTGCGACGACGTCGACCTGGCGACGCGTGTCGCCGATGGTCGCCACGGCGCCGAGCAGCGGCAACAGGAAGACGGTGATCGAGACGAGCGCCAGCGCGAACCGGTCGCGGATCGCCATCAAACCTCCTTGAACTGCTCGAACGGCTGGCGGCAGTCCGTGCAGTGATAGATCGCGCGACACAGCGTCGGCCCGAAGGCGTTCTCGAGCGTCGTGTTGCGCGAGCCGCAGTATGGGCATTCCGCGACCGGCATGACGGGCAAAACCGACAAGGCTCGGTCGCCGAGTGGCGCGAATGATGGCGGCGCGAAGCCGCTGCCACGGAGCGCGGCGCGGCCCTCGGGCGTGATCCGGTCCGACGTCCACGGCTCGGCAAAGCTGATCTCGACGCGCACGTCGTCGCTGAACTCGTGCAGCCGCTCCGCCACGGCCGAGCGCATCACCTCGATCGCCGGGCAGCCGACGAACGTCGGCAGCAGCTCCACGCGAACGCTGCCCCTGCCCGTCTCGACGGAGCGAACGACACCCAGGTCGACCACTGAGATCTGCGGAATCTCCGGATCGTAGACGTCGTACAGCGCGGCCCACACGGCGGACTCCAGTGGCCGCGTCGGCCAGGCGTGCGGAGCTACCACTCGACGCCCTCCTCGAGCCGCGCGACCGACGTGAACTCTCCCCACAGCCAGCGGAACGACTCCGACGGACTCGCGTGATCCCGACCATCAGCGGGCGGCCGACCATCCGGCAGAGCGGGCAAGCCAAGCTCGTTCAAGACGACGCCGACTTCCGATCGCCAGCGGTCAGCCAGCTCGGACATGGTCGCCGCCAGGACGCCCGCCTCGACCAGTCGATCTTCCCCGGGGAGCGGCGTGAACACGGTCAGCGCGTCGGGCGCCAGCGTCTCGAACGCCGCGACTGTGCGATCGCGCGGCTCGCCGTCCGACGCTCGCCAGCCGGCGCAGCCACGCGTCGAGGTGCATCAGGTGGTAGCGCTCCTCGCGTCGGACCTTGGCCACGACCTCGGCCAGCGGCTCGAACGACGACTCGGCGAGCGCCGACAACCTGGCCGAGTCGGCTGTGTCGTACAACCAGCGCCGCACGATGGAGAACGCCCAGTCGTTGCGCGGATGGTCGAGAAGACGGGCGTGCCGGTACTCCTCCGGATCGCGGTGGAACGCCAGTCGGTCGGCGCCGTCGCCGGTGAGCTGGGCGAGCATCTCGTACCAGACGCGCGCGTGGCCCAGCTCGTCCTGGGCGATGGAGCTGAACGCGACGTCCTCCTCGAGCAGCGGCGCGATGCCGGTCCACTCCGAATCCCAGAAGCCGATCACGAACTCGTCGTCGGCCATCGTCAGCAGCAGTCCCGTCACGGCGTCGCGCGCCTCCGGCTTGAGCGTCCGTCGGTCGAAAACCGGGACGTCGGGCTGGATCAGCTGGCGCGTGGGCAGTCGGGCTTCGGTCGTCATTCCGCGTCGGCCGCGCCTTCTTCGCGCGCTTCTTGGCCACCTCGAGCTTGTCGCGCATCACGTAGCCGCCCGGCTTCTTGAAGCTGCGATCGAGCGGCGGCTGGAGCAGATCCGGATCGGAGAGATCCGTGATCTGCGTCCGCGGCACGACCCACAGCCGGACGCTCTCCTGGCGGCGGCTGTAGAACTCGCGGGCGTAGTGCGTGGCCAGCTCGATGTCGGGCGCGGTGACGTTGCCGGCGTGGCGCATCGGGTCGCCGTCCTTCTCCTGGCGAAAGACCTCGAAGACGTCCGATCGACCGCCCTCCCCCAGCCGGCCGGCCTCGTCGCGCCGACCTTCGCTGGGCGGCGTGCGCACGTTCTCGGCAGACATCAGGCGGCCGCGGCCGGGCGCGGCGAGGATCGTCTGGCGAACCCACGCCGTGTCGTCGTGGTTCAGTCGCCGGAAATCCAGCCGCTCCTGCGACTTGGGGCCGTGGCCGGTGACCACCGTGCGCAGCTCCTGCCAGTCCGGCTCGGTGTAGCGCCACTCGCCGCTCGCCTCGTCGAGGCGCAGCTCCGGATCGGGCGGGAACAGGCCGATCTCCCATAGTCGCGGCACGTACGTCGACAGGAACTCCTGGCGCAGCTGCTCGCCGGTCTTCTCCTTGATGCGCCAGTAGAGGTCGCGGTCCTTGGCCGGATCGGTGCGCGGGCCGTGCATCTGCATCAGCGGCCCCCACCAGCGATCGAGCGCCTCCTGGACCATGTCGCGCTGCATCTGACTGCCGTTCATCATCGTCACGACCACGTCGCGGCCGTGCATGATGTGGACCGACTCCTCCCAGCAGATCTTCTTCATCGTCCGGCTGTACGGCCCGTACGCACGACTCGCGCAGCGCCTGCTGGGCCACGATCGCGGCCGCGTCGACGAGCCACGCGATGATGCCGACGTCGCCCCACGACTTCGTCGGGTAGTGGAAGACGTTGTGGAACTTGGTCTTGCCGTCCAGCAGGTCCTGGTACATCTGCTCGCGCGGCTTGCCCAGGTCCTCCGCCACTCGATAGAGCAGCTGGGCGTGGCCACACTCGTCCTGCACCTTCGCGGTCAGCGCGAGCTTCCGCTTCAACGTCGGGGCACGCATGATCCACTCGCGCTCGGGCAGGACGCCCATCAGCTCGCTGTTGGCGTGCATCTCGACGAACCGCAGCACGGACGTCCGATATTCATCCGGCATCCAGTCCCGCGCTTCGACCTTCAACCCCGCCTGGACGTGCTCGACGAAGGCGTTGTAGCGCTCCTCGTGGGTCAGATTCGGGTCGGAAAACGTCGGCGTCGGCCGCTCGTCGGGCGACAGGATCGGGGCGAGCGAGAGCGGATCGGTCATGGCTGGCTCCTCACGGTCGGATTCTCGTGGTCGTCAGTGCTCGAAGGAAAAGGTCGGCGTATTGATCGGCGATTTCTCGGGCGCTCAGCGGCGCCGCCGGGCCGATACCAGGTCGCGATGCCGTTCAGCGAAGAGAGGATCGCCATGGCGGTCAATCGCGAGTCCACGGCTTCGAAGTCGCCGGTGTCGATTCCCTCGTCGATGACGTGGCGGAACAGCGCCTCGTAGTGCGTCACGGCGCGCGGCCATCTGGTCGCGGCGATCCTGGGAAAGGAAGCGCCACTCGTGGAGGAACACGGCCGCGTTCTTCTGGTCGCTCGTCACCACCTCGACGTGGGCGCGGATCATCTTGCGCAGCCTGATCGGGCCGGACGCGGTGTTCGGCCGCCATGTGGTGCGACCTCCGTGTTGAACCGATCAGCGGCGCGGCTGACGATCGACCACAGGACGTCTTCCTTCGACGCCATGTGCGCGTACAGGCTGCCGCCCTGCATGTCGAGCGCCTGAGCGATGTCGCGCACGCTGGTCGCGGCGTAGCCACGCTCGCGGAAAAGCGCGGACGCGGCGTCCTCGATCTGCTGCCGGCGCGGGTGTTTCGGTCGTCAGTCGGCGCAAGTCTAACTAACGATTGTTAGGCAGGCAAGTCGTTGGACGTCAGCCGGTGTTCTGGAGGCCGGCCGCGACTCCGCTGACCGTGAGGTGGACGAGGCGCAGCAGCTCCGTGTGCTCGGGATTCGCATCGGGCAGCGCGCGCAGTCTGCCCAGCAGCAGCACCTGCAGCTCGGAGAGCGAGTCGACGTAGGGATTGCGGAGGTCGATCGAGCGCTGGAGCACGGGCATGTTGTCGAGCAGGCGCTTGTGCCCAGTGATGGCGAGGATCTGCGCCACGGATAGCTCGTACTCGGCGCGGATCTCGGTCCAGATCCGCTGCGCGCCGGGACCGGCCGCCAGCGACGCGTACCTGCCGGCTACCGTCATGTCCGCCTTGGCCAGGATCATCTCGGCGTTGTCGAGGACCGTGCTGAAGAACGGCCAGTCGCGGTAGAGCGCCCGCAGCTGGCGCAAGCCGGCCGCGCCGTGGCGACGTCGGAACTCGGCAAGAGCCGTGCCGGTGCCGAACCAGCCGGGCAGGTTGGCCCGTGACTGCGACCAGGCGAAGACCCACGGGATGGCACGCAGGGACTCGAGCGACCCACCGCGCGGCCGACTTGGACCCGCGTTTCTGCGGCCGCGATCCGAGGGTCAGCGCACCCAGCTCGGAGATTGGCGTGGCGGCTCGGAAGTACGCCTCGAACTCGGGGTCGTCCCAGACGAGGCCCCGATACGTTCCGCCTGGCGATCTCCGCCAGCTCGGCCGCAGCGGCATTCTGCGTGGTCCGTAGCCGCCTGTCGGCCCGGTTCGCGCTTTGCTCGAATCCGGGCACCGACGCCATAAGCGTGGCGTAGGTCAGCTGCTCCAGGTGGCGCTCGGCAATCGCGGGATTCACGTAGCGATCGGCGGTGACCTCGCCCTGCTCGGTGAGCTTCAGCCGGCCGTCGACCGAACCCGCCGCCTGCGCGAGCACGGCCCGCGTCATCGGTCCGCCGCCGCGGCCGATCGCGCCGCCGCGGCCGTGGAAGAGCGTCAGCTCGATGCCGATGCCGATGGGCCGCCGCGACGAGGCTCTCCTGTGCGCGGTAGAGCAACCACGCGGACGCGATCGCGCCCGATTCCTTGGTCGAATCCGAGTAGCCGAGCATGACCTCCTGGCGGTCGCCGCGGCTCGCACAGATGTTCTCGATAAGCGGGATCGGCAAGCAGCGCTTCGACGATCTGTGCGCATCCCTCGAGCGCATCGGCGGACTCGAACAGTGGGACGACGTCCAGCACCGGCGCAGACGCGCCGCTTGCACGCCGAGCCAGCTCCAGGACGTTGGTGACGTCGGTGGCAGACCGAGTGAAGCTGACGACATAGCGGTGGCAGGCGGACTCGCCGTACCTCGCCTGGATATCGGCGATCGCCCGGAACGTGTCGAGGACCTCGCCGGCGGTGACGCCCGGGGCCACCTCGCTGGCCGGGGTCGAGGCCGACAGGGCTGCCGCGTGAACCTCGCTGTGCTGGCGAACCTCCAACGAGAGGCCGTGGAAACCGAACGTGTCGAGCTGCCAGCGGAGATCCTGGAGCATCGCCGTCGACGACTCGTTCCAGCTTCAACTCCAACAGGGCCTCGGCGATCTCGTCCAGCTCGCCGGCGAGACCGGCGGCGTCGCCGTAACCGCCGGGCTCCCCGGTGCGCGTGCGTCGCAGCCGCTCGGCGACGTACGTGAAGCGACGGCGGAACGGCTCTTCGGGGAAGCGGGCCTCGAGATCGCGCGCCGTCCGGGCAGCTCGCGCGCGTCCGCAGCCAGTCGTTCGGCGAGTGCGGCGCCGGGTTGCGCGCGGACTGTGACGGTCAACGCCAACCGTCGACACACCGCCTCGTAGGCGCGCAGCACGTGGTCGCGCTGGATCTCCAGCGTTTCGCGCGTGATCGCCGCCGTGACGAGCGGATTGCCGTCCCTGTCGCCTCCGACCCACGATCCCCAGCGGATGAACGCGGGTACGGGCGACGGCCCAGTCCCTTCGCCGGTCGACAACGCTCGGCCGACGCTTCGGTAGACACGCGGAGCAACCACGAACAGCGACTCGTCGAACAGCGCCATCACGCTGCGAACCTCGTCCAGCGGGCCCGGGCGCGGCCGCGCGGACCGGCGCCACGTGCCACAGGATCGAGATCTGCTCGCGCAACCGTCGGCGGATCTCGGCGTCCTCGGTCGGGGTGATTCGAGCATCGTCGAGCCCATCGAGGAGTCGGTAGACACGTCGCAGCGCGACGATCATCGTCCGTCGCCTGGCCTCTGTCGGATGCGCGGTCAGAACCGGCATGATCGACATCCGGCGGACGAGAGCCTCGATCGCCTGCGTTGGACATTCCGCCAGCCCGCATCTCCGCGACCGCCTCGACGACGGACTCGTCCACCCTCCCCTGGCGGGCGCGCCGCGCGCGCTGTCGAAGCGTCCGGACGCGGTGCTTCTCCTCGGCCAGGTTGGTCAGCTGGAAGTAGAGGCTGAAGGCCCGGATCAGGACTTCCGCCTGCTGTGGATCCACGTCGGCCAGGTCGGTCGTCAGCGGTTGGCGCTCACTCGCGCGCCGGCGCCACGCCGCAGCCTGATCGTGGCCCGCCTGATCGCGCTCTACGAGATCGAGAGCGTCCGTGCCTTCCTGTTCGACGATCACCTGGCCGAGCAGCGCGCCCAGCAGCTTGACCTCGCGCGCCAGCGGATCCCGGGCGGTCGACGTGCCGATGCCGCGCGGCTCCGCCCGGACCGCAGCGTTCGATGGCCGCCGCGTCTCGCTTGTCCATTCGCAGGGCAGTATCGACGCTGTCGAAAAGAGCCGGGTCCGTTCGTTGTGTTGCTGTCGGCGCGATGATGGCCGACCATCACGACAGGAGGACTTCATGAGATACGCACTGTTGATCTACGTCGCGCCGTGGGAAACGACGCCCGAAGCAGGACGCGCGAGGTGATGGAGGCGTACAACGCCTTCGGTCGCGAGGTGACCGAGGCGGGCGTGATGCGCGGCGGCGAGGCGCTTCACGAGGCGAAGACAGCCACCAGCGTTCGCGTCCGCGACGGCCAGACGGTCGTGACCGACGGCCCCTTCGCGGAGACCAAGGAAGAGTTCGGCGGCTTCTACATGATCGAGGCGGCCAACCTGGACGAAGCCATCAAGTGGGCGGCCAAGATCCCGGGCGCGGCACGCGGCACGATCGAGGTGCGACCGATCGTCGACTTCCCGCAGGAGGGCGAGGAGAGCGCCGCCGTACCGGCGGGCATTGCCGCCGGCTGACACACCTGTCGATCGCATCGGGCGGCCGGGTCCACCGGCGTTCGATGCCGTCGATCGTGTTTTTCGCGAGGAGTCCGGCCGCGTCATAGCCGGGCTCATCCGCTCTACCGGGGACTTCGACCTGGCCGAGGAGTCGGTCCAGGACGCCTTCGTCACCGCGCTCGAGCACTGGCCCCGAGAGGGCATGCCGCCCAATCCCGGCGCATGGATCGCCACCACGGCGCGACGCAAGGCCATCGATCGACTGCGTCGGTCAAAGCGCCTGTCGGAGAAGGTCGAGGCCCTGGGCCAGCTGATGGCGACCAATTCGACAGACAGCCAGGCATCCGCGCCCGATGAGGTGGTCGACCGACCCGCTGTGGAAGACGACCGACTACGACTGATCTTCACCTGCTGCCACCCCGCGTTGGCGCGCGACGCACAGGTTGGCCTGACGCTCCGACTCCTGGGCGGCCTGCGGACGCCGGAGATCGCGCGGGCATTCCTGGTGCCCGAGGCGACGCTGGCGCAGCGGCTGGTGCGCGCCAAGAAGAAGATCCGCGACGCCGCGATCCCCTACCAGGTGCCGCCGCTGGAGGATCTGCCCGACCGTCTCGCCGCGGTCCTCCAGGTCCTGTACCTGATCTTCAACGAGGGCTACTCGGCCACGGCCGGCGCCACGCTCGTGCGGCGCGAGCTGACCGCGGAGGCGATCCGGCTGGCGCGCGTCCTCGTGTCGCTGATGCCGTCACGAACCGGAGGCGTCCGGCCTGCTGGCGCTGCTCCTGCTCCAGGATTCGCGGCGGGACGCGCGCCAGACCAGCGAGGGCGACCTCGTGCTGCTGCGCGACCAGGACCGCTCACGTTGGGACGCGGCACGCATCAGCGGAAGGGTCTGGCGGTGCTGGAGCGTGCCGTCGGCGCTCGGGCCGCCGGGCCGTACCAGCTCCAGGCGCAGATCGCCGGTGTCCACGCCCGTGCCGCAACGGCCGCGGACACCGACTGGCCGCGCATCGAACGGCTGTACGACCAGCTCTACGTCGTGATGCCAACGTCGGTCGTGGCGCTCAACCGCGCCGTTGCGGTCTCGATGGCACGCGGCCCGGACCGCGGCCTGGAACTGGTCGACGTTCTGGTGGCGCGCGGCGAGCTCAACGGCTATCACCTGCTGCACTCGACGCGAGCGGAGCTGCTGCGCCGGCTCGGCCGCGACCGCGAGGCGTCCGTCGAGTTCGCACGCGCCATCGACCTGGCCGACGAACGACGTAGACCGTCGATACCTGCAGCGGCGCCTGGACGAGGTCGCGGTCTGAAGCACGCCTTGCTACACTTTGGCTACAAATGAGCGCCATTGCCACCTACTCGAGCGAGATCAAGCGGGTCAGATCGCTGGGCATCGAGCCCGCGGACATCGCCCGCGTGACCGGCGCCGCCCGCGCAACCGTCAGCTCGTGGATCCGCGCGACGCGTCGGCCGGGGGCTGTTCATCGGGAGCGTCTGCTTCAGCTGGTGGCCGTCGTGGATCGTCTCAGTCGAGTCATGGACGAGGACTACATCGCGCTGTGGCTGCAGAAGCCGCTGCCCGCGCTGGACGATGAATCGCCGCTCGACGCGCTGGGCGATGGCCGCTACAAGCAGGTTTCGCGCCTCGTGGCCGAGCTCGAGAACGACTCCTTCTCCTGAGCAAGGTGGCCAAGGCGAGCGAGGTGCCCACCAAGACCGCTCCAGTCCATCCGGATCACGGGCACCTGGTGGCGCATCGGCCGGGCCCGCTCCGACCCCCTCACGTGGACTGAGGAGCCATCCGACGGTCGATGGCAGCGCGGCGAGATTGTTCGAGCGCTTTACCTGGCCGATAGCCCCGAGACCGCGTGGGCCGAGTGGTACCGCCACTCCGCCGAGCTCGGGCGTGCCGCCACAGACTCGCCTGCCACGCGACCTGTGGCGCTTCGACGTCGATCTCGATGGCGTGGCCGACCTGACCGCCGACGGCGTCCTCGCGGCCCACGGCGTCGCCGGCAGCATGTCGCCGAGTCGACGTCAGTGGCCGGAGACACAGCCGATCGGCGAGGCGTACTGGCAGAGTGGCAGCCGCGCCGTGGTCGCGCCGTCCGCCGCGCATGCCGGCGGCCGCGTGCTCGCCGTGTTCAGGACGCGCAAGGGAGCGATCGCCGGGCTCAAGCCGATGCGCCCGGCGCGCCGATTCACCGAGCTGCCGGCTCTGCCGACCGGCCTGCGCACCTAGCAGCGGCCGAAGGTCGACGCCCAGGTTCGACGCCTACAGGGCGACGGCGATGTCCTCCCAGATGTCGCCGGTCGGGTACTGGCAGTACAGCGTCAGTTGGTCGCCCCGCTTCAGGTCGAGCTTGTCGCTGACGTCGCGCGAGACCTTGCCCTGCGCATCGGCTGTCCCGAAGAAGTTCTTGCTGCGAACGATCGAGCTGATACGACGCCGCGGGCGGACAGCGTCCGAGGACCATGTCCGCAGTTCGGGAGCCCCCGCAGCTGGCTGACGGGGATCTCAAGGTGGGCGTCGCTGGCGAACGTGGCGGTGACGATGTCGTGGGCGCGCGGATAGAGCGCCCGACCCTGCTTGTCGTACATGGCGATCTGGAACGCGCCGCCGGCGAACGGCCCGGCCGTCACCTTGCCGCGACTTGTCGCCGAATCGGTCCTTGACCTGGATCGTCAGATCGCGACCGTTGTTCACGTAAGCCGAGGACGTCGTTGCTGAGAACGGCAATCTGGATGCCCGGCGTCACCGCGCTTGCCCCGAAGAGGTCCCTGCCCTGCTGCGTGAGGATGTCGACCGAGTCCCAGCCGACGAGATCGAACTTGGCCGAGGTGTCGACGCGGTAGCGGCCCGAGCTGTCGGCGTGGGTGGTGAAGACGAAGTCCTTCGTCCGCTCGGAGGTCGAATCGATGGCTGACGGCGATGTCGACCGTCGATGCCGGGATCCGCGCGGCCTTCGATCACGTCGTTGACGCGGTCGATGCGCGGCTCCAGGCGTGGGATATCGATGCTCCGGGCGTGATCACCAACCTTGATGCGCAGGTGATCGCCACCGTTGACGTACGTCGACGGGTTGAAGAGGCTGAAGCAAACGCCCCACAGGCCGTCCCTGTCGGAGTGCGACACGACCTGATCGCGCACGCGCATGTCCGGTGACCGGAGCGTGGCGACCACCTCCTGCCTGGCCGGACCCGTGCCGGTAACGCACGAAAATCCGACCAAAACCTCCACCGAGATCGGCGACTTTCCGCCGGCCGCAACGGCCATGGGCGCGCCGAGAATGGTTCCGAACAGGAGAGCGAAAAGAAGGGCCCGTCGTCGGGAGATCACTCGAGGTCCTCCTCGATCACCCGGTAATGGCTGCCGCCTTGACACAGTCACTTCGGGTGGCGCGAGCATAGGAGCGCCAGCACTGGCGTCAAGGGAGCGGGCTGGCTGCTTTTCCCTCGTGTCGATGTCTGGTTGAGGAGTGGCTTGGATCGCGGCAAGCGTCCATTCCAAGCACGCGACTGAGCTGCTGACGGTGCTCCGCGACGGCGCGATAGGCCGCATCGAGGATCCGCGGCGCCAGGGCAGCCGCGCGAAGATGGTGACGGGACGCAACACGGGGATGCGCCTGGCGATCTCGACCACCGCATCGGGCACCAACCCACCACCGGCCTTGCTCGTCCACCGCATGCAGCGAATTCGAGCAGCTCGGCGAGTGAGGGTGAGCCCGGCACTGACGCAGCCTGCAAGTGGCGTCAGCCGCAGCTGATGGCGTCGATCGAGGCGCCTGCAGCACCCGCGCCGTCTCGGAGCAGATCGCCGCAGTCCGCGTCGTACAGAACGGTGAGCGCGCCGCTGCTACTCGTTACCATGGTGTATCGAATATGACTCGAGGAACTCAGGAGCGTCAAGTATCAGGTTCCGCGCGGCGATCGCTGGGCGCGGGCGAGGACGTGGATGAGGTCGAGCAGATCCGCCGGCGGTTCGCCAGCTGCGTGGGGGCAGATGGGCGCGGCGTGGGGAGTGCCGCCGTCGACGGCGATGGTCCAGGGCTACATGCTCGTCCACGGCGGTCCGGTCACGGACAAGGAGCTCCAGGACGCGCTCGGCCTGAGTCACCGGGCAATCCGCCTGGCTCTCGAGGACTGCGAGGAGTGGGGCATCGTTCGTCGCGCAGCTGAGCCGCGACGAAGTGGGCGCCGCGGTCCCGCCGGCCGAGCCTGGCTGGCGCTCGACGATCACTGGGAGTGGTTCCGCCGCGTCATCGAGGCACGAAAGGTGCGCGAGGGCGATCCGGTCATCGCCATCCTGGAGCAGTGCCTCGTGGAGGCGAGCCACGCCCCGAAAGGTGAGGACTCGGAGGACCTGCGGCGTCGTCTCGAATCGCTGCTCGACTTCGTTGCGCCAGTTCGATCACGCACTCTCGGCCGTCGTCCGTGCCCGCACCGAAGCGCTGCGCAAGCTGTTCAAGGTGCTGTCGGCGCAGGACGCCAAGTCGCTCGATCGACTGCTCAACTCGCTGGCCGATATTCCGGAGGACGAGCTGGCGTCGGCCGTCGCCACGATCTCGAAGATGCCTTCCGGCTCGGTGCGCCGGCTGATGCGGCTGGCCGGTCGTCCGACGGTCGCCCGATTGCTCGGAGGCCGCTGACCGCCCGTCTCCCCTCGTGGTCGGTCTGGTGGGGTTAGGTGTCAATCGAGTGCGCAGCGTCAACGGAACCGTCGCGAATCGGCCCTCCGAGTGTGGTTTAAGGCCATTCCGGGCAGTACGCTGCCGCTCCGAATGGGACCAATGGCTGGTCCAGTCGGTGGTACTTCAGGCGACAGCCCAGAGCAGGCGCGAATGGTCACGATAAGAGGGCAATGGGATGGTTAGTAACGGGTACCTCCGTTTCCTCGTCGGCGGACTCCTCGCGCTGGTCTGGATGCTCTCGTTTCAGGTCGGGACCGATCGTTGCCGCGCCCGGCAGGCTGCGACGTGCAGGTAAGCCCGCGTTCCGCTCCGGCCGGTAGCCAGTTCGTGTTCAGCGGCTCGGGCTTCCAGCCGACGCAGCTCAGCCTCATTCCGAAGACTGGCACGCGCCTGGCGCACAACATCACCGTCGGCTCCGCCGATACCTGGCAGTACAAGGTCCGTTCGCTCACCGGTGACAAAGGGATGTGGGTGGCGGTCTTCACGGATCCGCAGACCAGCTGCACGGCGAAGGCCGTGTTCTGGGTGACGGCGGCGACCGACGGCTCAACGGGTCCAGCAGCCGCGATCTTCGAGCAGCTCCTCCGCTGGCAGTCTCGCCGACGGCAGCCGCGGGGCCGAAGCTCCCCGCGATCAACCTTTGGCTGGCCGTGGCCGTGATCGGCCTGGTGGGCGGGTCGGCCGTCGGCCTGCGCGCGTTCGCGCGGAATCAGGCTTAGGCTCAAACTCGTGGCTGTAGACATGGAGACCGCGGTCGAGCCAGGAGCCGATCGTTCGGCACTACCGCGGCATGTCGCGCGCGGAAGTCGAGACCTCGTACCGCGGCGAAGCTGCGCAGGCCGCCGAGACCGGCTATCTCCCGGTCACGCACCAATGGACGACCGAGGGCGACGGGTTCCTCCTGGCCGTGACTTACCAGCGAACCGCAACGGCCGCCGCGCCCGAGCCGCAGCCCGAACGCCAACCGGAACCAGTCGAGCCGCCCGCCACGTCCGCCCCAGTCGCAGACGCCGCCGCCCGCTGCCGCCTGAGCCCGCCAGGGAGCCGTTCGTCCAGTCGATTGCCCTGCCGCCGGCATCGCCATCTTCGCCGTCCAAGCGCCAGGTCGTGACCGTCTCTGTAGAGGTCTCGGATCCCGACCGATTCGCACCATCGCAGCCGACCGCCGACCAGGATCCTTACGCCGGATTCGCGCCGCGTGACGACATGCCCGACGCCGTTGGAGGTGCCGCGGCGTTCGCCGAGACGCCACAGCCCGAACCTGAAGAATTCGCGGCGGAGCAGGAGCCAGCGGTGGAAGAGCGGTCGATCAGGCCACCGAGACGCCGTCCGAGATGGAGCCCTCATTCGACGCGACGCCTCAAGCCGCATACACAGCGACGGTACCCGAGGTTGCTTTCCCATCGATGCCCGATCCCGAGGCTGAGCCTGCGGCGCAACCCGAATTTCCGCCGGCCCCTGAGCCGATCGTCGCGGCAGCTGCCGTCACCGCCACCGAGTCCGAGGCTGAGGCTCGACCCAGCGGACAAGGGCGCCAGGCCCGACTGACCGTCCAGACCATGGACCTGCATTGCGCCGGCGAGCCGCTGCGCATCATCCGCAGCGGGTTCCCGGACGTGCCGAGCATGCCGGTGCTGGACCGTCGCAAGTGGGTGCAGGAGAACGCCGACCAGGTCCGCCGGGCGATCATCAACGAGCCGCGCGGCCATCGCGACATGTACGGGGCGATCCTGCTCCCGCCGTACAGCGACTACGCCGACATGACCGTGCTGTTCATGCACAACGAGGGCTACAGCACGATGTGCGGCCACGGGATCATCGCGATCACGACCGGCCTGATCGAGGAAGGCCTGTTCCCTGCCACCGAGCCGGTGACGACGATTCGCTACGAGGTTCCGGCCGGCATCGTGGCCGCCAACGCGGCGACGGTCCAGCTCGCCCAACGGCGACTGGGCTGTACAGGGCGTGCGCTTCACGAACGTGCCCTCGTACGTTGCGGCACAGTCGCTCGCTGGTCAAGCCGGACGGCGTGGCAGCTTCACGGCGCTGCCGCGCAGTACGGCGCGCTAACCGTCGACATCGCATTCGGCGGCGCCTACTACGGCATCGTCAACGCCGCTGAGCTGGGACTGCGAGTCGTGCCCGATCAGGCCGACGAGCTCCGTCGAGCCGGCGCCGCGATCACCGAGGTCCTGCGCCGCGACCACACGCCGTCGCACCCGACGGACGCCGCGTTGGGCTTCGTCTACGGCACGATCATCGTGGACCTCGACCCGCGCATCGTCGCCGGACGGCAAGGCCACTCGCGCCCACATGCGCAACGCGACGATCTTTGCCGACGCCGAGCTCGATCGCTCCCCGTGCGGCTCCGGCACGAGCGCGATCCTCGCCCAGCTCCACGCACGCGGCAGGATCAAGGTCGGCCAGGAGATCATCAACGCGGGCATCACCGGGGAGCACTTCCTCGGCCGCGTCGAGGCCGAGACGTCTCTCGGCCCATACCCCGCGGTCAGCACGAGCATCGCCGGCACGGCCTACGTGACGGGCTACTCCACGTTCATCGTGGACAGCCGCGATCCCCTCGGCGAGGGCTTCCTCCTCAGCTAATCGCAACCAAACTGCGCGGCCGGTGTGTTATCCCGACGTGTGCATGGACGATCTTCCCGCGCGGCTCGCGGCTGATCTCGACGGCTCCTTCGCCGACCTCGTTCGACAGCACCAGGACCTCGTCTTTGGTGTGGCCTTGCGCGTCGTGAGAGACGCCGCGACTGCCGAGGACGTGGCGCAGGAGGCGTTCGTGCGGGCATATCGGGCGCTCAAGCGCTACCCACCGAAGCGCGTCGAGGAGCTGCGTGCGCGGCCGTGGCTGGCGCAGATCACGCTCAACCTGGCACGCAACCACGTCAAAAGGCGACGCAACCACACGGAGCTCGACGAAGTCGCCGACCAAATCCCGGCAAGACGACGGGCCACTGCGGCTCGCCGAGCGTCGCGACGACCGTCGCATGTGGGCACGGCTGCTGGCCGGTCTGCCGGATCGATATCGGCTGGCCGTGGCCCTACGTCACGTGGATGGTCTCAGTTACGAAGAGCTCTCGGAGACGCTCAAGCGTCCGGTGGGGAGCGTCAAATCGGATGTGCATCGCGGCGTCGCGCTGCTGCGCGCGGCCTACGACGCCGAGCAACGGGTTGCAGCCCAGAAGGAGGCTGTTTGATGTCAGTCAGGAATGAGATGTCAATCTCGGAGGAGCAGGTGGTGGCAGGTTTGCAGACACTTCAATCGAGCGCGCCGGCCGGATCTTGCCGACCGAGTCCTCGACGACCTTGGCCTGGGCGATGCCTACGTCCAGGTCGACGGGCCGATCGGTCCGCTGTTCGTGGCCTACGGGCCGCACGGGATTTCGCTCGTGACGCGCAAGGGCAGCGGCGAGGACGAAGTGGACGCCGGTGAGTTCGAAGAAGAGTTCCTGGCGACCTTCGGCCGGCCGGTTCATCGAGTCGAGAAGGCGCCCGATCTGATCGAGAAGATCATCAAGGCCCGCGTCTGGGGCGACGGCCAAGGGCAGCGAACGTCAAGGTGCCGCTGAACCTGGAGCAGCTGCCCGACTTCGAGCGTCAGGTGCTGATGAAGACCATGGAGATCCCGCGCGGCGAGGTTCGGCCGTATGCCTGGGTGGCGGCCGAGCTCGGCCGGCCGCTGGCCGTCCGTGCCGTGGGCAACGCGCTGGCGCGCAACCCGGTTCCGTTCGTCGTGCCGTGCCATCGCGTGGTTCGAAGCGACGGCCGCATCGGCAACTACGGCGCCGGCGGGCCGACGGCCAAACGGGCGCTGCTCGAGGCGGAGGGCCTGGACACCGACGAGCTGGAGAACCTGCCGGCGCACAACGTCCGGTTCATCGGCTCCGATACGACCCAGATCTTCTGCTACCCGTCGTGCCGCAACGCGCGACGGATCAAGGACGAGCACCGCGTCGAGTTCCGATCGGTTGAGCAGACGCGTCGCGTTGGCTACCGGGCGTGCAAGGTTTGTCGGCCGGTCGACGCGCCGTTCAGGGTCGCCGTCGCCTGAACTCACAGCCGGCGCTGCTCAAATACGCAGGTGAGCAGGCTTCAGGTAATCGCCCTCGGTTGGGTCGCGTTCGTCATGGGGCTTGTCGACGATCCAGCGCTTTTTCCGCAGCGCTCCGGCGTCCTGGCACTCACCCAGGTCCTGGAGCCCTACCTCGTACTGAGCAGCCTCCTTGCCGCCGCGTTTCTCGCCATCCGCGGCCCGAACATCGCCCGCATCGCAGCCGCAACCTGTTGATCGTGGCGGTCGCCCGTTACGGGCCGAGCTGGGTCTCGCTTCCAGCCGACGGCCGCGCCCGGCAGCACGCCACTGAGTGTCGCTGTCCTGGAACATGGAGCTGGGACGACAATGCGGGCGAACGAGTCATCGTCGGCATCGGGCAGGCGCAGGCGGACATCGTTGGCGTGCTGGAGGTTCAGTCGCGACGCCGCTGACGCGATTGCCGCCGATCCCGGACTGACCGAGCGCTACCCAGACCAGATCCTGCGACCAGACCCTGGGCTCACTCGGTGTCGCGCTGCTCAGCCGATTTCCGATCCTGGAGCAGGAGGCTTCGACCGATCCGCCCTACATCCAGCGATCGTCCAGCCGCCTGGCGACAAGGCCAGCCCGATCGCGGTTTTCGTCGTCCATCCGCTGCCCGCGAGCGTTCATGACCGTGGCCGGCATACCGATCGGGCTCGACACGACCGAAGCGTGACGCGGACATCGCCCTGATCCGCTCGATGATCGATGCCGAGCTCGCCCAGGGCCGGCGCGGTGGTGATGCTCGGCGACCTCAACACCACGGAACGTGAACCGGCCTACTCAGAGCTGAGCGCCGGGCTGCGCGATTCGCATCTCGACGCCGGCCTCGGCCCCGGCCTCACGTGGGGACCGGACCGGTTCGGCTTCCTGCCCTTCGGCCTGCTGCGGATCGACTACATCCTCGTTTCGCCGCAGATTCCAGCCGCTGACCTCGACCGTCGACTGCGGCCTGCCCAGCGATCACTGCCGCGTCGACGCGACGTTCGCCTACTAGGGCTGGTTGAAGCCCCGCGCGAAGACCACCGGGGCGTGCCAGCGGAAATCGGCCGGCTTCAGTCGTGAGAGTCGCTGCCGCACGTTGAGCTCCAGGGCCGTCTGCTGTTCCTCGCTCAACATGCTCAGCAGAGAGCGCTCGTCGTAATTCAGCTTGTAGTCGAGATACGACTCCATGGTCCACTCGTAGACGAGCGTCTCCTCGCGCGCAGACGACGCGCACGAAGCCTGCCTGGCGCAGCTCCTCCTCGGCGGCCTCCGCTGACGGGACGTCGCCGGCGATCTCCTCGTCCGATTCCTCGGGCTCCTCGACCTCCAGGTCGTAGACCGCTTCGTCGAACTCGTCGGCCGCCTTGAATGGCTCGCGGGAATCGCGGTCGAGCCAGGTCACGTACGCGAACAGGCCACTCGGCCGGAGGACGCGGCGAATCTCGGCCAGCGCCGCTGGGCGATCCGGCACCAGCTGCAGCACGAACGACGACACGGCCACGTCCACCGATGCCGCTATCCAGCGGCAGCTCCTCGGCGGGCCCGACGGCGAACGACAGCCGACCGCCCGGATCGATCCCGCGCTGGGCGACGCGCTGCTTCGCGTACTCCAGCATGCCCGCCGCCGCGTCCGAGGCGATGACCTCGGCCTGCGGCCACCGCTCCAGCGCGTTCATGGCCAGCGTCCCGATGCCGGCACCAACGTCGAGCAGGCGCATGACGGTCGGTGCGGAAATGCTCGTCCACCTCGTCCATCAGCCGCGTCGCCGTCTGCACGCAGGACGGGCGCCCAGTACCGCGCGTATTCGATGGCACCGGAGTCGTAGCGATCGACGATGCCGCTCACGTCGTTCGCAGCAGCTGCTGCGGCGACGAGGTGGTAGATCTCGCCGCGGCCGTTGACCAGGTACAGCTCGCCGTTCTCGTCCTCGCCGAAGGAGGTCGGATTGAGACCCGCATCGCCCAGATTCGTGGCGTCGGCGTGGCCCGTGGCGATGGCGGCGTCCGCGTCGAACGCCCATGAGCGTGTCGCTGCAGTAGTCCGAATAGATGTACGTGCCGACCAGATCCGGATACTGCCGTGCCCCGATAGACGTAGCCGCCGATGATCGCGCACTCCCCGTGCTCCCGGTGGTTGACCGCGACCGGCGGCGTCAGGCCGTCCGTGCTGCATGGGTCGGTGCGGAAGCAGAGGTCGCCTTCCATGATGTTCCAGCCGTAGTTGCGGCCGCCGGTCGCCGGCAGGCTCGGCATCGATCTCCTCTACGGTGTTCTGGCCGACGTCGCCGACGAACAGGTTTCCGTTGGCGCGATCGAACGACCAGCGCCACGGGTTGCGCCAGCCGTACGACCAGATCTCCGGGCGCACCCGAGCCGTCGGCGAACGGGTTGTCGGCCGGAATGCCGTACGGATCGCCGGAATCGACGTCGATGCGAAGCATCTTTCCGAGCAGCGTGCTGAGCGACTGGCCGTTGCCCATCGGATCGCCGCCGCCTGCCGCCGTCGCCCATGCCGATGTACAGGTAGCCGTCCGGGCCGAACGCGATCATCCCGCCGTTGTGGTTGGCGAATGGCTGATCGATCGTCAGCAGGATCCGCTCCGAGCTCGGATCGGCGACGACCTCGCCGTTGCGTCCTGATCGAGCGCGGGAACTCCGAGATGACGGTGTCGCCGTCGTTGTTCGTGTAGTTGACGAAGAAGCGCCCGTTCGACTGCGTAGTCCGGGTGGAAGGCCAGGCCCAGCAGGCCCCGCTCTCCGCCCGACAGCGACTTCGGAGTCGATGTCGAGAAACGGCGTCTGCTGCACGGAACCGGAGGTCGAGACAACAGATATGACGCCATTCTGGCCGACCGCATACAGCAGGCCTGTGCCGTCACCGGCGTTGGTGACCAGGGTCAGCGGTGGCAGGCCGTCGACCAGGAGCTCGGTCGAAGACGAACGTCTGGAGTTCGGCGCGCCGGCGGAAGCTGCGGGCGTGAAGCCCGTCGGGCTGGGGGCGCTACGGTTCGGCCGGTCCGTGCGGTTGGTTGGCGCGGACGTGGTCGGCGACCGGCAGCGCCGTGGTCGGCTGGCTGTGCTGTGGGAGCAGGCGTGGACCGCGCAGGCGCAAGAGCGTCACGACCAGGGCGAAGGCGATCGCAGGACCTCATGGCGGTGGCGTCGATGTATCGGCTGGCCACGATTGGCTCCGTTCTCGGCCGAGTAGTAGACGGTGATCGGCACGCCGCTGACGAGGTGCTCGCGCAAATGTGGCGCGGGCAGGCCGCCGCCGGACAGATCGAGCGTGCCGACGTCGAACGCCACCACCTGGCCGTCGTTGGTGCGCAACGTGAAAGCTGTCGACCTGGGACGCATCCGGGCCGTCGGCCGAGATGACCACCCCTGTCGCGGACTGCAGTCCGGTGGCACGACATCCAATCGCGGCCAGACCGAGAACCAGCGCTCCTGCGATCAGGAGTGAAGTGCGAATGGCGCCTCCGGGTCGAGCCCGAGATCGGTGATGTGCTTGCGCGCCTCGCGTGGATCGATGCGGCCGCAGCGTGCCAGCTCAGCCAGGGTCGTCGCCGCGACGTGCTCGGCGTCGATCTCGAAGAAGCGTCGCAGCGCCTCGCGGGTGTCGCTTCGGCCGTAGCCGTCCGTGCCCAGCGAGCGCCACCAGCCGCCGGGAACCCAGCGGGCGATCATGTCCGGCCACGCCGTGATGTAGTCGCTCACCGCGACGATCGGTCCCTGCTCGGCCGGCTCGCGCAGCAGTGACGGTGACGAGCGGCGTCTTCTGCTCCTCGTCCGGGTGGAGGCGGTTCCAGCGGTCGGCCTCGAGCGCCTCGTTGCGCAACAGCTGGTAGGACAGCGCGCTCCAGACCTCGGCCGCGACGCCGCGCTCGGCGAGCAGCTGCTGCGCTCGCAGCGCCTGCTGCATGATCGAGCCGCCGGCCAGGATCGTGGCTCGCGCCGGTGGCCGCCCGGCTGCCTCGTCGCCGACCTCCGGCGCGGGGCTGAAGCGGTAGAGGCCGCGCACGATGTCCTCGTCGGTGACCCACTCGGGCCGCGCCGGCATCGCGTAGTTCTCGTTGTAGAGCGTCAGGTAGTAGAAGATGTCCTCGGGCGTCTCGCCGTACATCCGCTCGATGCCGTCGCGGACGAGGACCGCGGTCTCGTACGCGAAAGCCGGGTCGTAAACGCGGATCGCGGGGATGACCGACGCCATCACGAGCGAATGACCGTCCTCGTGCTGCAGCCCCTCCCCGTTGAGCGTGGTACGGCCGGCCGTTGCGCCGAGCACGAAGCCGCGGCCGCGTGCGTCGCCGAACGCCCAGAACTCGTCGCCCGTGCGCTGGAAGCCGAACATCGAATAGAAGATGTAGAACGGGATCATCGGTTCGGCGTGCGTCGCGTAGGCAGTGCCCGCGGCCTGGAACGAAGCCGACGAACCGGCCTCGGTGATCCCCTCCTCCAGCACCTGGCCGTCCGTGGCCTCGCGGTAGCGCAGAGCACGAGGTTCGAGTCGACCGGGTCGTACAGCTGACCCAGCGCGGAGTAGATCCCGACCTCCTTGAAGAGCGGATCCATGCCGAACGTGCGTGCCTCGTCGGGAATGATCGGCACGATCCGATCGCCCAGCTGCTTGTCGCGCAACAGGTTGCGCAGCAGCTTGGCGAAGGCCATCGTCGTCGACGCTTCCTGGGTGCCGGAGCCGGCCATGAATTCGCTGTAGACGGGATCGCCCGGCAGCTCGAGCGTCTTGGTGACCACGACGCGGCGCGGCATCGGGCCGCCCAGTGCCGCGCGACGTTCGCGCAGGTACTGCGATCTCCGGCGCGTTCGTCGCCCGGGTGGTAGTAGGGCGCGTCCTTGAGCTTCTCGTCGGGAATGGGCAGCTGGAGCCGATCGCGGAAGACCTTGAGCTCCTGCTCGGTCATCTTCTTGGCCTGGTGGGTGATGTTGCGGCCCTCGACGCCCGTGCCCAGCGTCCAGCCCTTGACCGTCTTGGCGAGGATCACCGTCGGCCGGCCCTTGGTCTTGGTCGCCGCGTCGTACGCGGCGTAGACCTTGCGATAGTCGTGGCCGCCACGACGCAGGTGAAGGATGTCGTCGTCGGACAGGTGCGCGACCATCTCCTTGAGCCGCGGGTCCGAGCCGAAGAAGTGCTCGCGGATGTAGGCGCCGCTCTCAACCGAGAACTTCTGGTACTCGCCGTCGAGCGTCTCGTTCATCTTGTCGACGAGCACGCCGTCCACGTCGTGGGAGAGCAGGTCGTCCCACTCGCGCGCCCAGATGACCTTGATCACGTTCCAGCCCGCGCCGCGGAAGACCGACTCCAGCTCCTGGATGATCTTGCCGTTGCCGCGCACGGGGCCGTCCAGCCGCTGCAGGTTGCAGTTGACGACGAAGGTCAGGTTGTCGAGACCCTCACGCGCCGCGACCGACAGCGAGCCGAGGGCCTCTGGCTCGTCCGTCTCGCCATCGCCGAGGAACGCCCACACGCGATTGTTGGACGTGTCCTTGATGCCGCGGTGCTCGAGGTAGCGGTTGAAGCGGGCCTGGTAGATCGCGGCCAGCGGGCCGAGTCCCATCGAGACCGTCGGGAACTCCCAGAACTCGGGCATGAGCCGCGGGTGGGGATACGAGCGACAGGCCCTGGCCGGGAATGACCTCCTGTCGGAAGTGGTCGAGCTGATCCTCGCTGAGTCGGCCCTCGAGGAAGGCACGGGCGTAGATGCCCGGCGCGGCATGACCCTGGAAGAAGACCTGGTCGCCCATCTGCGTCGGCGTCCTTGCCGCGGAAGAAGTGGTTGAAGCCGACTTCGTAGAGAGTCGCGGCGGAGGCGTAGGTGGCGAGGTGGCCGCCGATTCCCGGGCGCCCGACTGTTGGCGCGGATGACCATTGCCACGGCGTTCCAGCGGATCATCCGCCGGATGCGCAGCTCCATCGCTTCGTCGCCCGGGAAGTCCGGCTCCTGCTCGGGCGAGATCGTGTTGATGTATCGAGTCGCGGTCAGCGGCGGCAGGCCGAGGTTGTGCTGCCGCGCGCGCTTCAGAAGTCGATAGAGGATGAACTGCGCCCGTGCACGGCCCTCGTCCTCGACAACGGAGTCGAGTGACTTGACCCAGTCCGATGTCTCGTCCTGGTCGCGGTCGGGAAGCTGGCGCTTGAAGTCGCCGAACTGGTCAAACATGTGCGCCGTCATCTTACGTTCTGACCTCCGCAGAGGCGCATTTCGGCGAGGCGCGGCATTCGGCCGCGGTCTTATCCTTCGGCCGTGGCAGCGAAGTTGGGCCTCTGGGCATCGACGTCGGCGGCACCGGCGTAAAGGCCGCGGTCGTGGATCTCGCGACCGGCGAGCTCGTCTCGAAGCGTGTTCGCGTCAACACTCCCAAGCCGTCGACTCCGGAGGCGGTCGCCGCAGACGATCCGAGCCGTCGTCGACACGGTCGCGCAGCAGTATCCGCTGCGAGCCCGGACATGCCGGTCGGCTGCGGAATGCCGTGCGTCGTCAAGGGCGGCAAGGTGCTGACGGCCGCGAACATCGACAAGAAGTGGATCGACGCCCAGGCCGACGAGATCATCGGCAATGCCCTTGGGCGGCGGGTCCTGGTGATCAACGACGCTGACGCCGCGGCGATCGCCGAGTCGCGCCTCGGCGCCGGACGCGGCGTGCCGGGCACGGTGCTGCTGCTGACGATCGGCACGGGCATCGGCAGCGGCCTGCTGGTCGACGGACGGCTCGTGCCCAACACGGAGCTGGGCCATCTCGAGTTCCGCGGCAAGGACGCCGAGACGACTCTCAGCGGCGGCGGCGCGCGAGCGTCGGCAGCATGCGCTGGAAGACGTGGGCACAGGAGTTCAACGTCTATCTCAGCCGCGTTCGAGCTCTACCTGTCGCCAGACCTGTTCATCCTCGGCGGCGGCGTCAGCAAGGTCATCGACAAGTACAGCCAATACCTGGTCGCTCGCGCGCCCATCGTGCCCGCCGGGTTCCTGAACACGTCCGGGATCATCGGCGCGGCCCTTGCGGCAGCCGATGCCGCGATGTGGGGCGACAGGCGATCCTGGCCGTCGACGAGGTGCGACGGGCGTTGACCGATGCCGACGATCCGGCCGGCCCGGCGTCGATCTGACCGACGTCTTGCAAGTCCACCTTCTCGACGCGACCTACGAGCTGTTCCGCGCCCATTTCGCGCCGCGGCCGCAGCGACTGGATCCAACGGTGAGCCGGTGGGGGCCACGGTCGGCGTGCTCGAGAACGCGCTCTACCTGCTGCGCGACGACGGGGTCACGCACCTCGGCTGCGCCTCGGACCACATCATCGAGTCGTGGCGCAACGCGCGCTGGCCGGGCTACAAGACCGGCGCTGGCGTCGACCCTGTGCTGAAGGCCCAGTTCACCCTGGCTGAGGACGCTCTGCGGGCGCTCGGGTGTCGTCGTCTGGCCGATGGTCGAATGGGAGGCCGACGACGCGCTGGGCACGGCGGCCGCGCGCTGGGCAGACGACAAGTCGGTCGAGCGGATCGTGATCATGACTCCCGACAAGGACATGGGCCAGTGCGTCCGCGAGGACGGCAAGGTGGTCCAGTTCGATCGCCGGCAACAGAAGCTCATCGATGCCAACGGTGTGCGCGAAAAGTTCGGAGTGTCCCCCGAGTCGATACCGGACTTCCTGGCCCTCGTCGGGCGATTCGGCCGATGGCTACCCGGGCATCCCCGGCTGGGGCAAGGTCGCAGCGGGCACTCTGTTGAGTCGCTACGTGCACCTCGAGGACATCCCGGAGCGCGTCTCGGCCTGGGATGTGTCGGTCCGCGGTGGCGCCACTCTTGCCGCGTCGCTGCGCGACCACCACGACGACGTGTTCCTGTTCCGCGAGCTGGCCACGCTCGTCACGGACGTGCCGCTGCCCGAGAAGCTCGACGATCTACGTTGGCGCGGCGCGCACCGCAAGGAGTTCACCGCGATGGCCGAACGGCTCGGCGCTCCCGGGCTCGATCGACCGCGTCCCGACGCTGGCAGGACTAACGGGCGGCTCAGGCGGCGGTTTCGGGCCTCCGCGATGAGCTCGGCTGACTCGGCGATTGCGTCGGCCAGCATGAAGCGCAGCGCATCAGGCAGTCGGCGCGCCCAGGACTCCTCGTGGTGTCGTCCGTATCGATCCTCGACGTGGCTGAGATCCACTCCTTCGACCCAGCCGTGCTGCCTCGAGAACGTCACGCAGCTCGCGCACCTCGGCGAAGGCGCCACGCCACTCGCGTCCACCCATGTCCATGTAGATGCGCGGCCGCGGACGTGACGCAGGCCAGGCCTCGTACAGCTCCGAGATCTTCGAGTTGTGCCAGCGCACGGACGGGCTCATGGCGCCGATGAAGCCGAAGATCTCGGGATACCTGATCGGGGCGTAGAGGCTGATGAGACCGCCCAGCGATGAGCCCATCGTTCCGGTCCCGGCACGGTCGCGACGCGTGGGAAACGACCGATCGACCAGCGCCTTGACCGACTCGACCAGCCACTCCATGTAGGCGTCGCCGCGGCCAGCCGAGCGACGCTCGCGGTAACCGGTCTTGCCGCGCCACGGGCTGTACTCATCGAGCCGCTCGTCCCCTGCATTCGGGATGGCGACGGCGATGACCTCCAGGCCGTCGTCGGCCAGCTTTTCCAGGGTCTCGTCGGCACACCACTCCCCGACGTAGGAGGTGTGCGAGTCGAACATGTTCTGGCCGTCGTGGAAGTAGATGACCGGGTAGCGATCGGCTGAAGCCGACGACTGGCCGGGCACATGTGCGGCGAGCGATGGCGGCACGTACACGAGGATCTCGCGCACGTGGCTCAGCTCGCGGCTGGCGAGCGACGGCCAGACCCAGACCGTCCCGGTGACGCTGTGGCGCTTGCCGTGAACCTGCTCGTAGGGCAGCCAGCCGCATGCTGGCGATTCGATGCTCGAGATGGTCACCCGGCGCGCGTCCCCGATGCCGTGCTTTGCGACCTCGGCCGCGATGTCGAGCGGCTGGATGACCGCGTCGGTCTCCATGTCGCCCCACTGGTCGCGCGGCACGCGCCACATGATCTCGAACTCGTTGCCGTCCGGATCGGCGCCGTAGAGCGACTTGCTGACGCCGTGGTCGCTGGCGCCGCCCAGCGCGCCGGCGTCGCGCAGCACCTCCGCGGCCGTGGCCAGGTCCTCGATCCGTCGGCACTTCCCAGGCGAGGTGGTACAGGCCGGTCGCGCCGCGCGGCGGTCGTGGCGCCTCAGGACCAACCGCGAACAGGCCCAGGTCGTGGTGGTTGTCGCCGCCACCGGCGCGCAGGAACGCGGCGAACTTCTGGATGCGCGAGACGACCTCGAACCCGAACACCGACTGTGTAGAAATCGACTGCACGGTCGACGTCGCGCACGTAGAGCACGGCGTGATTCAGCCGCGAAACCGGAATCGACGTCATTTAAGTAGCTCCATGAGCGTCCGGTGGTGCGTGGGTGCCGCCGCGACGTACGCCGATCGACTTGCTCGGTCGCGCCATATCGAACCACGGCTTGCCCTCGAGCGACGTCACCGTCGCTCCCCCTTCGGCCGCGATCAGCCCGGCCGCGCAGATGTCCCACAGCGACAGGCCGCCGGCCTGGACAAACGCGTCGAACCGTCCGTTGCCCACGTACGCGAGGGCGAGCGCGGCACTGCCCATGGAGCGCGAGACCCGAATGCTCTTGCGGATCGTGCGGTCGCGCTTCGCCCAGCCGCCGCGCGGCAGTGACAGCGACACGACGCAGTCGGAGAGCTTCTCTTTGGCGGGATGACGAATCGGCTCGCCGTCGAGCCGCGCGCCGAGGCCCGCCTGGGCCGTGAACAGCTCGTCCCGCACCGGGTCGTAGACAACGCCGAGAACCGGCTTGCCGCCGATCGCGAGCCCGATGCTCACGCAGAACACCGGGATGCCGTTGGCGTAGTTCACCGTGCCGTCCAGGGGGTCGATGATCCACACCCGCGGCTCCGCTGTGTCGGCGATCGGCATGGCCGATCCTCCCGCCGCTGGCGCCAACGCCTCGGTCTTGCCCGACTCCTCGGCCAGGAAGCTGTCCTGCGGGAACAGGTCGCGGATCGCCGCGATGATCATCTGCTCGGACATCGTGTCGACCTCGGTCACGACGTCGTGCTCGGCCTTGTGGACGATGCGCTCCAGCCGCTCGTAACGCTCCATCTGCAGGCGGCCGGCCGCGCGTGCAGCTTCGGCAGCTACCGACATCTCGGCATCGTGGCGGCCCGAGCGATGTTCCAGTGTCACGCCGCCGATGGTATCCACGCCGCGGCTTGTACGATCGCAACGTGCCCGCCCAGCCCTCGATGAGCGCAAGCAAACGCTGGACGCTCGTCGCCGCGGTGCTCGGCTCGAGCATCGTTTTCCTCGATTCCTCGGTCGTCAACGTCGCGCTGGCGGCGATCGGCAAGGAGCAGAGCCTCTTCCTCGACGTGCTCGAGGGCCAGAACTACGTCGTCTACGGCTACCTGCTGACGCTCAGCGCGCTGCTCATCCTCGCCGGCGCGCTGTCCGACTTCTTCGGCCGTCGCCGGATGTTCGTGATCGGCCTGGTGGGCTTCGGCGTGACGTCGGTCCTGTGCGGGCTGGCGCCGAACATCGAGTTCCTGATCGTCGCGCGGCTGTTCCAGGGCGCCGCCGGGGCAATCCTCGTGCCCGGCTCGCTGGCCATCCTGAGCACCAACTTCGAGGGTCAGGAACAGGCGCGAGCATTCGGCATCTGGGCCGCGGCATCGGGCGTCGCGCCCATCCTCGGGCCGTTCGTCGGCGGTCTTCTGGTCGACAGCGTCGGCTGGCGCTCCATCTTCCTGCTGAACATCCCGTTCATCGTCGTCGCGGTCTGGGCCGCGGTGCGTCACGTCAAGGAGACGCGCGACGAGGAGGCCACGGGAGACTTCGACTGGTTCGGTGCGCTGCTGGTCGCACTGGCCGTGGGCGGCCTCTCGTTCGGGGCGATCTACGGGCAGCAGCGCCAGTGGCAGGATCCGATCGCGTTCGTCGCCATCGGCATCGGCCTCGTCTGCACCGTGGCCATGCCGTTCTGGTTCTCGCGCAAGCATCACCCGCTGATCCCGCTCGAGATGTTCCGCTCGCGGAACTTCACGGTGACCAACATCTCGACGCTGCTGATCTACGGCGCGCTGTACGTGGCGCTCCTGTTCCAGCCGATCTACATGCTGGGCACACTCGGCTACACGGCGCCCGCCGTGGGGCTGGGCTCGATTCCCGGACCCCTGTTCCTGATCTTCCTGTCGACCAGGTTCGGCGTCCTGGCCGGCACGTTACGGGCCCGAAGCTCTTCATGACCGTCGGACCGGCGCTGATGGCCGCTGGGCTATCTCTGGCTGGCGCGCATTCCGGCCGACAGCCAGCCCTGGCTGTTCACCGCCGGCGACCCGAGCACCTACCTGCCGCCGACCAGCTACTTCACCGACATCCTGCCCTCGTCGATCCTCGTCGGTCTCGGCCTGGCGATCATGGTCGCGCCACTCACGACGGCGCTGATGCGCTCCATACCCGGCCGCCAGGCAGGCATCGGATCGGCGATCAACAACGCCATCTCGCGCGTTGGTCCGCAGCTCGCCGGCGCGCTGATCTTCATCATCGTGACCGCCTCGTTCTACTCGGTGCTGGCCTCGCTCGTGCCCGGCCTGGACGTCAACTCACCCGAGGTGCGATCGGACATTCCGCCGCTCAACCAGCCGGCCGAGACGGTTCCCGCCGATCAGGTCGCGGCGGCGAAGATCGCCTCGACCGACGCGTTCCACCTGGCGATGATCGGCAACGCGCTCCTGCTGGTCGTGGGCGCGGGGACGAACTTCGTCGGCATCAGCAACCGCCAGGCGCTCACCGGCAGCACGTCCGCGGCGTCCGTTGGCGCGCCGGTCGCCGAACCCGGCTAGCTAGCTACAGCGGATTGCCACCACGGCGACCGGTAGTGGCGCGCCGTTGGTCGGCGGCGGCAGCGACTTCGTGTACTCGCGTGTCTCGCCCACGGGGATCGGCTCGGTGAAGAACTCGTAGTCGCGATAGTCGGGCGCGCCATCTGGCGAGATGCGGCAGCTGGCGCCGGCCGGGCGCGACCCGTCGTTGGTCACCGTGATGACGACGTCGAGGCCGCCGTCGGCGCGCGTCGCGACGCCCGACACGGCGCCGCTGAACGGACCGATACCGGCGGCCGCAAAACGGAAGAGCAGCGCCAGGAGAATGAAGCCGCCGATCACCCCGATGAGCACCGTGCCGTGGACCTGGGTCGAGCTCGGCGACTTGATGCTGCGCCGGGTTGTCCCGCTCGCACAGCGACACGCCGAGCGGCGTTGGCCGGCCGCACTTGAGGCACGTGTCGTGCGGCTGGTCGAGGCGCACCGGCATGCCGGACGTATCGGGATCGGTGGCGGCAATCGGAGAACGACGGAACATGGGCTCAGATGAGCGTAGCGCGATTACCGATTGGGCAGCCCGGCGCGCGCGGCGGCGTCCAGCAGCGCCGGCAGCTCGGCCGGTCGAACCCAGCTGACGACCATCTCGTCGGCGCCCTTCTCTGCCCACTCGGCCAGGAAACCCGCCATGTCGGCGATGAGCGGCTGGGCGTCGAGTGGCTCGTCGCGGGCGAGCTGGAACGCCAGCAAATGGTCGATCTCGGCGCGCGATCGGTCGTGCTCGGACAGCTCGGCGAGGTGGATCGGCAGCAGCGTCTCGTAGTCGGCTGCGTTGGTCGTCCAGGCGTCGCCGGCGCGTGCCGCGAGTCGAGCGCCGGCTGGCTTCTCGCCGCCGATGATGATCCGCGGCGGAGGCTCGGGCGCCGGGTGAGACCACGCCTCGGTGAGGTGGAAGAACTCGCCGTCGAAGTCGACCGGGCCACCCGTCCAGAGCAGGCGGATCACCTTGACCGCTTCCTCCAGGATGCGCAGTCGCTCGGCGGGCTCTGGGAAGTCGATACCGTAATGACGGAGTTCACCCGAGACTGCCACCAACGCCGATTCCCAGCTCGACACGACCGCCGGACTGGTCCCAGACGGTCGCCAGCATGCGCGCCAGGATCGCCGGGTGGCGGTTCATGACGTTGGTCACGAAGCTGCCGACCTTGAGGCGCGAGGTGTGCGCCGCCGCCGCCGTCAGCGTCGTCCAGCACTCGAGCACCGGATCTTCCTTCTTGCCGCGGCTGATGTGGTGGTCCCAGCACTAGACGCCGGTGAAGCCTGCCTGCTCGACGAGCTGCGCCGATTCGATCCACCAGGCAGACGTGACCCCGATCGAGGTCAGGTTGATGCCGATGGGGATCATGGTTGGCTAGGCGGCGGTGCCGGCCTCGAGCGCGATCTCGATCATCCTGCGTCGTCGTCTGCCTCGAGATCTCGAGCGACAGGTAAGTCGGCGGCCGAGCGATCGTCGTCCTCGTCGAGCGTGTCGCTCACGGTCAGGATGCACGCGGCGCGGACGTCATTGCCCGCCGCGAACGCTCGCGCATGGCCAGGTAGAAGAGCACCGCCGCCTCCATCTCGACGGCGATGACGCCGCGGCTGCGCATCTTCGACGACTAGTCCGGAGTCGGGGTGTAGGCGTAGAAGACGTCGACCGACTGCGACTCGGCCCGACCCTCGGCTTGACGCCGGCTTTGCGCGCGCGTGTCGACCAGGGCGCGAGTCAGCTCGAAATCGGGCGTCGGCGCGAACGGATCGCCGTCGCACGTACGTCCGCGTGGTGCCGTCGAGCGGCATCGCGGCGGTGGCGATGACGACGTCGCCGGTCTTGAGGCCGCGCCCGATGCCGCCGCAAGTAGCCGATGCGAATGAAGCGTTTCGCGCCCAGCATGCAGCAGCTCTTCCATGACGATCGAGAACGAGGGCGTGCCCATGCCGCTCGTCTGCACGCTCACCGGAACGCCCTTGTAGGTGCCGGTGTAGCCGAGCAGCAGCCGGTTCTCGTTGACGAGTCGGGTGTTCTCGAGGCCACCGTCGAGCATCGCCGCGACGGCCTTGGCGCGGTTGGGATCGCCTGGAAGCAGCACCAGCGGGGCGTAGTCGCCCGGCTCGGCGTGGAGGTGAATCTGGGGCATGGCCGGAGTCTACTTCTCCTCCGCAGTCGCCTCCGGCGCTGCTGCGCGCGAAGCGTGCGATCCGCGTGCACCCGCGCGTCTCGCACGTCGCTTGCGACTCGCGCGGTTCCGAACGGCAGGCGCCACAGCGTGTGCCACGGCTGGTCCGGCGTGTGGCCGATGAGCCACGCCTCGCGGGCCACGTCGCGGATCGGCAGCATGCCCGGCAGCGCGTGTTCGGCGGCGGCGTAGTAGTCGTCGGGTACGTCCTGGGCCACGGTCAGGTGCGGGACGACGTTCTCGTGCACGCCCGAGTAGGGCGGGTAATCGGGGAAGGCCTGCGCCAGGGCAGCGGTGAGGCGCCGGAACGGCTCGGCCGGCTCCGGCGCCAGGTAGACGACGTTCGGCCATCGCTGGACGGATGACAGCACGAACGAAAACGCGTCCTCGGCGGCGATGATCTGCTCCACCTGGCGCCGGACGTCGTCCTTGAGCATCGCGGGCGGCATGAACGGATAGATGAGCGTCACGTGTGCGGGCACGCCCTGGGCAGCGGAAGGATCCATCCGGTTGCGCAACAGGTTCACGGGGACCGGCACCTGGACCGGGACGATGATCGCGCTCTCCCCTGCGTCGGCGGCAGGACCCGGCAGGTTGGCGGCCATCGGCGAAGCGTATACGGTCCCAAATCCATGAACGCGGTCGAGCTCGAGTTCCGCCACGTCGCCAAGCGCTACGGAACGTCGACCGTGGTCAACGACCTCAGCTTCACGGTGCCGGCGGGCAAGATCTGCGTCCTCGTCGGACCGTCGGGCTGCGGCAAGACGACCAGCCTGAAGATGGTCAACCGGCTGGTCGAGCCGACGTCGGGCGAGATCCTCGTCGGCGGCCAGGACGTGATGAGCCAGGATCCGATCGAGCTGCGACGCGGCATCGGCTACGTCATCCAGCAGGTCGGGCTGCTGCCCCACCTGACGCTCGGCGACAACATCGCGACCGTGCCGCGGCTGCTCGGCTGGGACAAGAAGCGCATCCGCGAGCGCGTCGACGAGCTGATCGCGCTTGGTCGGCCTCGATCCGGCCAGCTACCGCGATCGGTTTCCCGCGCAGCTCTCCGGTGGCGAGCGTCAGCGCATCGGCGTCGCCCGGGCCCTCGCCGCCGATCCGCCGCTGATGCTCATGGACGAGCCATTCGGCGCCGTCGACCCGATCGTCCGCGAGCGGCTCCAGAACGAGCTGCTGCGCCTCCAGGAGCAGCTGGCCAAGACGATCGTCTTCGTGACCCACGACATCGACGAGGCAATCAAGATGGGCGACCTCGTCGCGGTGATGCAGGTCGGCGGCGTGCTCGCGCAGTTCGGGCCGCCGGAGGAGATCCTGGCCAATCCCGCGTCTGACTTCGTGGCGCGTTTCGTCGGCGTGGACCGCGGCCTGAAGCGCCTGTCGCTGAGCCGCGTCGATGAGCTGGAGCTGCAGCCGGTGACGACGGTCAAGGCTGGCGACAACGCCGATGCCGCTCGAGCGACTGCCTCCTACGCAAAGTTCCCCTACCTGCTGTCTGGTCGACGACGACCAGCGACCGATCGGCTGGATCGATAAGCGCGCATTGCCGACCGACGGCAAGCTGACCGCCGACATGGCCGAATCCGACCCCACCCTCATCGAACGGCGAACGACCATGAAGGACGCGCTGTCGCTGATGCTGGGGGCGGACGTGATGGCCGGCGTCGTGGTCGACGAGCAGCAGCGCCTGCTTGGCCTGGTGACCGTCGAACAGATCGCCGCCGCACTGCGCGACGACCTGAACGACAGCGGCGGAGCCGACTGAAATGGATCTCGGTCCGGACCTGACGTGGCTGGTCGATCACCTCGACGAGCTCGTCTACCGCACCTTCCAGCACCTGTTGCTGGCATCGATAGCCGTCGTCATCGGCCTCGTCTTCTCGTTCGTCCTTGCCGTCATCGCCGTACGCCGGCGTGCGACATACGGCCCGATCCTCGCCGTGACCGACATCCTGTACACGATCCCCAGCCTGGCGGTCTTTGCCGCGCTCGTCGCCGTGACGGGCATCTCGTTGCTGACCGTCGAGATCCCGCTCGTCATGTACACGCTGGTGATCTACGTGCGGAACATCGGCGCCGGCTTCGACTCGGTTGAGCCAGATGTGCTCGAGGCAGCCGACGGGCTCGGCTACACCGGCACGCAGCGGCTCTGGCGAGTCGAGGTGCCGCTGGCCATTCCGCTGATCGTGGCCGGCCTGCGGCTCGCGGCGGTCTCGACGATCGGCCTGGTGACCGTCACCTCGATCCTGGGCGACAGCTTCGGTGGCCTCGGCTTCTTCATCCTCGAGGGCTACCGGCGCAGCTTCCCGTTCGAGCTTTACGTCGGCGCCATCGCGTCGATCCTTCTTGCCTTCGCCGTCGATTTCAGCATCACTCGTGTGCAACGGGTGATCACGCCGTGGGCGCACGCCCAATGAACGTCGATCCAGGAGACGCTCGCGTGGCTGACCGATCCGCACATTGGAGCGGCCCGAACGGCATCCCCATCAGGCTCGGCGAGCACATCGCCATCTCCGCCGCGTCGCTCGTCATCGCGATCGCCATCGCCCTGCCGCTTGGCCTGTACATCGGCCATACCGGGCGCGGAACGCGGTACGCGATCAACTCGGCCAACGTGTGGCGCGCCCTGCCGTCGCTGGCCGTGATCGCCATCGTGCTGCCGTTCACCGCCGCACTCGATCCGCAGGCCGGCTTCAAGATCTGGCCGACCGTCATCGCGATGGTCGTGCTGGCCGCGCCACCCATCCTGGTCAACGCCTATGCCGGCGTCAGCGGCGTCGATCGTGACCTCGTCGAAGCCGGCCGTGGCCAGGGCATGAGCGCGCTGGCAGGTCCTTCGCCGGGTCGAGCTGCCGCTGGCCGCGGCGGTGATCGTCACCGGTCTCCGATCGGGCGCGGTGCAGATCATCGCCACGGCGACGCTGGGCGCCGTCTTTGGCTTCGGCGGTCTCGGTCGCTACATCGTCGACGGATATGCGCAGAGCGACGACGGCCAGGTTTTCGCCGGAGTGGTGCTCGTGTCGGCCCTGGTCATCTCGACGGACGTGCTCTTTGCGCTGCTTCAGCGAGTGGCTGACGCCGCGCCCGATGCGAAGAGATACATCCGTAATGCCGGTTTCCGCGTAGTACCTGTATAGTCGCCGCCAATACAGCCGGGCTAACCGGATGAACCATTAGAGGAGGTTACCCATGCGGCTATCCCGCATGCTTGCCCTCGGGGCGACCCTCGTCGTGCTGATCAGCGCGTGCGGGTCGGGTGGGAGCAAGCCAGCGATCAAGATCGGTGCCGCGGACTTCGACGAAGCCCGCGTGATGGCCGAGGTCTACGCAGTGGCGCTCGAGTCCAAGGGCTACGCCGTGGATCGCGCCGGAATCGGCCTGGGCCAGCGCCCGGTCGTTGCTCCGGCCATCGAGAGTGGCCAGATCGATCTGCAGCCCGAGTACATCGGCAGCAGGCTCGGCTATGAGATCGAGAACGAATGGCTTCACTGGCCCGGGCGCCAGCGGCGATTCGGCCGCGAATGCGACGAATCTGCAGACAGGCCCTCAACGCCAAGAATCTCACCGCGCTGAACTACACGCCGGCCATCGACACCAACGCGTTCGTCGTTCGCGAGGACACGGCCGACCAGCTTGGCCTGATCAACATGAGCGACGCGGCTGCCGTTCAGGACCAGCTGAAATGGGGTCTCGCGACCGACTGCCCGACCAACGCCCTGTGCGGCGCGCCGGGTGGCGCACTCGAGCAGTACGGACTCACCCAGAACACGATCGCGGGAGCCACGCTGCTGGGCGCCATGCGAGTACGCCCATGGCCGACGCGCTCAAGAACCAGACGATCGACGTGGCCGAGCTGTGCTCGACACAGCCCGACGTCGTCGTCAACGGATGGGTCGTCCTCGTCGATGACAAGCACACCCAGCCGGCCGACAACGTCGCGCCGATCGTGCGCAACGACTACCTGGCCAAGCTCAGCGACAAGGCCGCGTTCGAGAAGACCCTGAACGACATCTCGGCCAAGATCGACACGCCGACCCTGGCCGACCTGTACAAGCAGGTCGCCGTCGACCACAAGGATCCCAAGGAGGTCGCCACGGCCTGGCTGAAGGCCAACGGCTTCATCCAGTAAGGGAACCGCATCGTGGATCTCGACGAGGCCGTCTGGCTGGCCGAGTGGCGGCGAACCGTTGCCGAGCACTACGCCCGCTGGCGTGAGGACTCGAGGTCCGACCCGGAGGCTGCGACCGCAGCGTCTGCGCACCGCGCGCGACGAGCTGTTTCGCAGCCATCCGCAGTCGCCAATACCGAGTGACCAGAGAGCCCGCTTCGGCGGGCTCTCTTACTTCCCCTACGACCCGGCCTATCGAATGACGGCCAAGGTCGAGCCTGCCGATGAGCCGACCAATCAAGGTCGTCTGGCGGGCTCGGCGGTGGGCTCGGGGCGATCCAGCTCCCGACCAGCGGCCAGACCCCGTTCTCGTTCCAGAAGGTCGGCTACGTCACATTGAGCGGACCACTGGCCGGCAATCGGCTGCCGCTCTTCTGGATGGAGGGCTACGCGGGCGGCCTATTCCTGCCGTTCCGCGACGCTACCTCCGGAACCGAGACCTATGCCGCCGGGCGCTACCTGCTCGACACGATCAAGGGTGCCGACCAGGGCAGCGATCCGCGGTCGCGCGAGCTGGTGCTCGACTTCAACCTCGCCTACCACCCGTCATGCACGTACGACCCGAAGTGGAACTGCCCGTTGGCGCCGCCCGAGAGTCGCCTGACCGTGCCGGTGCCCGTCGGAGAGCGCCTGGCCTAGAGGCTTGGATCCACGGGTACCAGCAATCAGGCGAACGATAGTTCGGTTGTTCGCGGGCACCACCCAGACCTAGTGTCCGCCGGCAGCGCACGCGCGATATCCCTGCGACCGCGGCTGCTGACGAGGGACGATCCGGAACAGGGTTGATTTGGCACGCATGACCGCCATCACCAAGCTCCGCGACTGGCGACCGGGTCTCCGGGCAGGCGTTCTGACCGTGAGCGCCGCGCTCGTTCTGGTTACCGCCGCAGCAGTTGCCTCGACCGTCTCCGAACACCTCACTCGGGCTGCCGTCAACGAGGCCGTCCGCCACGCCGAGGCTGTCATCCGCGGCTTCGTCGACCCCATGTTCTCCGGGTCGGACGTATCCGAAACGAGCCCGGAGCAGGCCGCCGCGATCAACGGCCAGCTCGAACGTCTGGTCAGCGCGCATCAAATCCTGCGCATCAAGGTGTGGACCGAGGACGGCACCATCGTCGTACTCGGACCTCCCTGCGCTGCGTGGGCGCAACTTCGGACCCGCGGACGACGTCTCGGAGGCGTTCGACGGTGAAACGGCGACGGAGTTCAGCAACGGCGACGACGAGGAGAACGAGTTCGAGCATGGGCTTGGCCGAATCGTTTCCTGTCGATGTACCTGCCGATCCATCGCCCCAGCGACGGCAAGGTGATCGGCGCCTACGAGGTCTACGAGGACGCGGCGCCGATCGAGGCCGACGTCGCCGCGACGCGAGAAACCGTGCTCCTGATCGTCGGCCTGCTTGCCGTCGTCCTGATGGTCCTGATCTTTTCCGCGTTCTCCGGCGCGTCGCGACTCCTTGCTCGCCGCAACCGGATGCTTCGCCGCAGCCAGAGCCGCTTCCGCTCGCTCGTCCAGAACTCAGCCGACGTGAACATGATCATCAGCGCCGACGGCACGATCGTTTACGAGAGCCCGGCCGTCGAGCAGGTGCTCGGCTACCGGCAGGCGGAACGCGTCGGAACGGCGGCCTTCGCACCGGTGCAGCGCAACGACATGGCGCGTGCCACACAGGCGCTCGACGACGTCGTCAAGACACCCGGCGGACAGCTGTCGACCGAGGTGCGAATGCGCCACGCCGACGGCACGCTGCGCCACGTCGAGGTTGGGCTCAAGAACCTGCTCGAGGATCCGGCCGTCGAGGGCGTGGTGGTCAACTACCGCGACGTCACGGCGCGCCGTGCGCTGGAGGACGAGCTGCGCCACCAGGCGTTCCACGACTCGCTGACCGGACTGGCCAACCGAGCGCTGTTCCTCGATCGGCTCCAGCACGCCATGTCGCGGAAGCGCGGCTTCGGTCAGCCGCTGGCCATCCTGTTCGTGGATCTCGACGACTTCAAGACGGTCAACGACAGCCTCGGCCACACGGAGGGCGACCGCCTCCTCGTCGCGGTCTCGGATCGGCTGCGCTCCGTCTTGCGCACCGGCGACACGATCGCGCGCATGGGCGGCGACGAGTTCGCCGTGCTCATCGAAGATGCGATCGACACCGACGCGCCGCTCGACGTCGCGTCACGCATCATGGGCGCGCTGCAGCCGCCGCTGGAACATGACGGCAACGACCTGTACGTCCGCGCGAGCATCGGACTGTCGGTCTGGAACTCGGGCGACGAGACGGCCGAGGACCTGATCCGCAACGCCGACATGTCGATGTACACCGCCAAGGCGAACGGCAAGAACCGAATCGAGGTGTTCGAGCCAGGAATGCACGAGGCGGCACTCGCCCGCCTCGCGCTCAAGGGCGACCTCGAGCATGCCCTGGAGCGAAGCGAGTTCTTCCTCCAGTACCAGCCCATCGTCCGCCTCGCCGACGGTCGAGATCACCGGTGTGGAGGCGCTCCTGCGCTGGCGCCACCCGCAGCGCGGCGTCGTCCACCCCACGGACTTCCTGCCGGTCGCCGAAGAAACCGGACTCATCGTGCCGCTTGGCTACTGGGTCATTGAGCAGGCGTGCACGCAGGTCAAGGAGTGGGACCGCGCTCCAGCGACGCGCGACCTCACGATCAGCGTCAACGTCAGCGGCCGCCAGGTCCAGCAGCCGGAGTTCGTGACCGAGCTGCGCCACACGTTGCGCACCACCGTGCTGCCGCCGCGCCGCGTGACGCTCGAATTCACCGAGAGCGTGCTGATGCGCGACACCGAGAAGACGCGCTCAACGCTGTCATCGATGAAGCGACTCGGCGTGCGGCTGGCCATCGATGACTTCGGTACCGGCTACTCGTCGCTCAGCTACCTGCGTCGCTTCCCGATCGACGAGCTGAAGATCGACCGATCCTTCATCGCCGGCATGGAAAGCGGACCGGAGCAGCTGGCTGTGGTCCGGTCGATCGTCAAGCTCGGCGAGACGCTCCATCTCGACGACAGTGGCCGAGGGAATCGAGGACCTGGCGCAGCTTCAAGAGCCTGCGCGAGCTCGAAGCGAGCCACGGCCAGGGCTTCTTCTTCTCCGAGGCGGTCGATGCCAACCGAATCGCGGCCGTGATCGCCGAGATGCCGGCTCGCCAGCTCAAGGCACGGGCAGGCCGTACCGCCAACCAGCGGGTCAGCGGCCGCGCGCGCCGGTCGAACCGTCGCAGGGGAGCGAATTAGCGCCGCCTAGGGCAAATCGGATTTCGGGCCGATCCCGTTGCCGCCGTAACATCGGCCAAACGGTCAGCGCCCAGGAGATCCGTTTGGCTACCGACCTCTCGACGCCGCTCATCACCGATCCGATCCGCTCGTTCCTTACCGCCACGCCGCGTCACGCGACGCTGGCCACGATCAACGCCGACGGCAGCCCTCACCAGATCGTCATCTGGTACCTGCTGCGTGGCGACTCGGTGGTGATCAACTCGCGCCACGGCCGGCGCTGGCCGTCCAACGTCCGCCGCGATCCGCGCGCCAGCCTGTGCGTCTTCGAGGGCGAGGACAACGTGATCATCTCGTGCGAGGTCGAGGACAAGTACGAGGGCGAGGCCGCGCAGGCCGACATCGCCGAGATGGCATACCGCTACTACTCGCCCGAGCTCGCTCGCAGTGAGATCGCCCGCTACCGCACCGAGCGTAGGCTGACCTTCGTGATGCGCCCGACGCGGATCCACGTCCACGGCGATCCGCAGTAGCGCGGAGATAGGATCAGATCAATGGCCAAACCGCAGATCGGCTATGCCGCCATGTTGGAGCAGTTCCACCCGACCGAGCTGATCGACTACTGCGTCGCGTCCGAAGAAGCCGGCTTCTCGGGCGTCATGGCGGCCGACCACCTGCAGCCGTGGGTGCCCCAACAGGGCAACGCCGCGTTCGTGTGGGCGTTCATGGCGGCCGCGGCGCAACGAACGAAGGGTGACATCGGCCCGGGCGTCTCGTGTCCGTCATTCCGAATGCACCCCGTGGTGATCGCCCAGGCCGCGGCCACCCTCGCGGCGATGTACCCGGGTCGGTTCTGGCTGGGTCTTGGATCGGGCGAGGCGCTCAACGAGCACGTCGTGGCGGGCTACTGGCCAGAGGCGCCGGAGCGCATCAACCGCATGTTCGAGGCGATCGAGATGTTCAATCGCCTGTTCACCGGCAACGATGTCAAGCACGACGGGCGCTTCTTCAAGATGGAGACCGTTCGACTGTGGACCCGTCCCGAGACGCCACCCGACATCTACGTGGCCACCGCCGGACCGATCACCGCCAAGCGCACCGGTCAAGGCAGCCGACGGGATCATCACCGTCGGCGCGCCCGAGGGAAAGCTCGACATGATCCGCGAGAAGGCCCGCGACGGCCGACGCGAAGCCGGTCTCGATCCAGACGCGCTTCAAGTTCATCCTCCAGCTCCACCTCTCCTGGGCGCCAACCGAGGAAGAGGCTCTCGCCAACGCGATGACCGAGTGGCCGACCGGCGGCATGAAGTTCCCCAAGCAGGACATCCGCTCACCGCTCGACTTCGAACAGATGGCCAAGATCGTCCGCCCAGAGGACTTCGAGGGCCGGATGCTGATCTCGTCCGATCTCGAGGCGCACCGCCGCGAGATCCAGAAGTTCGCCAACATGGGCTTCGACCGGATCTACCTGCACAACGTCGGGCGAAACCAGACGGAGTGGATCGAGGCGTTCGGACGCGAGGTGCTTCCCGAAGATCACCGGCTGACGCGTGCCTCGTGTTTTGGCGCGCTAACCGTGAACAAACCATCGTGAGGGCGCGACCGGGCACACTTGCACTGTGACGGAACGCATCCGAGGTGACGCTGCTGGCCGGTGGGTTTGGCGGGGCGCGCATGGCGCACGGCTTTGCGCAGCTGGCGATGAGGTCGCCTGACCGTCATCGGCAACACCGGGGACGACCTGGAGCTGCACGGTCTCTACATCTCGCCCGATCTCGACACGGTCATGTACACGCTGGCCGGGTTGGCGAACAACGAGACCGGCTGGGGAGTGCGCGACGAGACCTGGTCGGCCGCTCAGATGCTGGAGCGATATGGCGAGCCGACCTGGTTCAAGCTCGGCGATCGAGACCTTGCGACGCACGTGGCACGCACGGCGCGGTTGCGCAACGGAGCCAGCCTGACCACGGTGACGCGCGAGCTCGCGACCGCGCTTGGCGTGCAGCCCAACGCTGTTGCCGATGAGTGACGACGTCGTTCGAACGAAGGTGCGAACGGCCGACGGCTGGCTCGAGTTCCAGGACTACTTCGTGCGGCGCGGCCACCGCGACGACGTCGAAGAGGTCCGATTCGACGGCCTGGAGTCGGCCCAACCAACCTCCGACGTGCTGAACGCCATCAAGAGCGCTGATCTGGTCGTTATCGCGCCGTCGAATCCGTTCGTGAGCGTCGCCCCGATCCTCGCTCTGCCGGGCATCGGCGATGCCCTGAGCCGCGACGATGCCCCGATCGTCGCCATCAGCCCGATCGTTGGCGGCGAGGCGTTGCGCGGTCCAGCCGCGCAGATGATGCGGTCACTTGGTGCCACACCCAGCGCAACGGGAGTGGCCGCGCACTACGCGGACCGTTACCCACGGTCTTATCGACGCGCTGTTCATCGACGACGCCGATTCAGCCTACGCAGACGCGATCGCCGACCTCGGCATCGAGCCCGTCGTAACGGGCATCGTCATCGCTGACGAGCACGAGCGTCTCAGGCTCGCGCGAGAGATCCTGGCGAAATGCCTGCCGGCCGCTCAATCAAAGGCGGCCGGCCTCTCAAGTTCCTAGCGTGCGAGGCCGCGATCGTCGGCAACCTGAACGAGCTTGTTGATTGTCGCCTCGTCGGTCCGGAAGCAGGACGCCCAGGACCTGCAGCTGCTCGGTCGCCACGCTGGACGTACACGATCGGTTGATTAATGAACGGCACCGTGCCCGAGACGCCGGGCAGGCCTCCAACCGTTATGTCCTTGGCCGTACTGCCCAAGGCCGGACCTTGGATGTCGCAGATCAGCCCGATTCCGAGTGGTTACGACGACCGTGCTGAAGTTGGGAACGTGTAGGTACAGCTCGCCATCCGACTAATTCGAGATCGATCGGCGCGCTGCCCATGATCGAGCCAACCTCCGCGGGGGTGACGACATGGGCAGTCGTCCACCGACTTCCGGATGATCCACCGGAGGGAAGCACGAACGGTGGAAGCGACTGGAATGTTGATCGGCGGGAGCGTGAAGTCGGGGGCTCCGATGCCGCCACAGGCAGCGGCCAGCAATCCGACGGCAAAGAGCGATAGCAAACGACGCATTGTCCGAAGATCCCTCTCCCTGCTGATCCGGCTCGGAAGATCTGATTTCGACACGGACTTGGGCGAACTGCGGAACATGTGTTTCCGCGCGCCAGAGCCGAGTTATAGCACACGCTCAGCTCATTCACCGGAGCGCGTTCGCCGCTGATCCTTCGCGGGGCCAAAGCGTGCTCCGCGCGTACCATGCGGCCGTGCCCGACCCGGCCGTCGCCGACCTCTCCATCCTGCATGTCGTTGTTCCTGTGCGCGGCACCGGCGTGGGCAAGTCGCGGCTCGGCGAGGCGCTCGACCCTGAGGAACGCCAGGCGCTCGTCGTAGGGATGCTGCTCAACACCCTGATCGTTCTCGCCGACTGGCCGGCGAGGCGCGCCACTCACGTCGTTTCGGGCGATCCGCTGATCCGCAGGCTGGTGCGGTGGTCATCACTTGGGGCGCGCGCCGTTTCGGACCCCACGTCGTCAGCGATGAACGGCGGCTCGTTGAACGACGCGTTGATCCAGGGCCGCGATCAAGCCGTCCGAACGCACGCCACGGCCGTGCTGTACCTCCCCGCCGATCTGCCGCACGTCAGCACCACCGCGCTCGATTCACTGCTCGAGGCCGCAGACGCTGCGCTGGCGGCCGGCTCCGGTCGGCCGATCGTCGTCGTGGCGGCTGCCGACGCCCGCACCGGGACGAACGCCCTGCTGGTCGCGCCGCCCGACACGATCGATCCCGCAGTTCGGCGAGGCGAGCCTGGAAGGGCACATGCGCGCAGCGGCAGATGCCGATGCCAGCGTCCTGCTGGTCAGCGATCGCGAGCTGGGCTTTGACCTCGACACGCCCGACGACCTGGAGCGCTTGGACGCCAGCCGCCTCGTCGAGCTGCAGACGCTTGGTCAGGCCGCGCTCGACGAGCTGCAGGGCCGCGCGCCCGCTTCCGAGGTGGCCTGAACACTTGGCCGAGCTGCGCTGCGTCGCACTGCCGCGGTTGCCCGAGGTCCAGCCGGGAGACGACCTCGCGGTCGTTGATCGCGGATGCGTGGCGCGCCCTGGTGGCCGAGGACCCGTCGCTTGCCCCGCGCCGCGGTGACGTCCTCGTCGTGACCCAGAAGATCGTGTCGAAAGCGGAGGGTTGCGTCGTCGACCTGACCACGATCGACCCGCGGCCCGAAGCCGTGGAGTTCGCCGCCAAATGGGACCGCGATGCGCGACAGGTGGAGGTCGTGTTGCGCGAATCGGCAGAGGTGCTGCGCATGGAGCGTGGCATCGTGGTCAGCCGCACGCGGCACGGTTTCGTGTGCGCCAATGCCGGCGTGGATGCCTCGAACACCGGCGCGAAGGACATGGTCACGTTGCTGCCCGACGATCCGGACGCTTCGGCAGCACGGCTGAGACAGGCACTGCCCACGCTGATGGGTATCCCGGAAACGGACGCGCCGGCAATCGTGATCAGTGACTCGTTCGGGCGGCCCTGGCGATTCGGCATCGTGGACGTCGCGCTGGGAGTTGCCGGCCTTGCGCCGCTGGACGACATGCGCGGCCGCCCGGACGCGGACGGACGCGTCATGCACTCGACGATCGTCGCGGTTGCCGACGAGATCGCCTCGGCCGCCGAGCTGGCGTCGGGCAAGACCAGCGGGCAGCCGGTGGTGCTGGTCCGAGGCGCACCCGATCGCAGGCGATGGATCGGTCACCGCCGATGTCGTCATGCCGATGGAGATGGACCTCTTCAAGTGAGGACCGCATGAAGGTCGGCCTGCAGGTCTCGTCGTTCACGTGGCCGGGCGGCGACGCCGCCATCGGCGAGACGCTGGCGCGCGTCTGCCGAACGGCGGACGACGCGGGTTTCGACTCGATATGGGTGATGGACCATCTCTTCCAGATCCGCAGCGTGGGCGACATCGAGGAGCCGATGCTCGAGGGCACGACCGCACTCGGCTACATGGCCGCCCATACGAAGCGGGCTCGGCTGGGGCTGATGGTCGGCGCCGCTCCCTACCGACACCCTGGCGTGTGGATCAAGAGCGTGACCACGCTCGACGTCCTGTCCGGCGGCCGTGCCTGGTTCGGGATCGGTGCGGCGTGGAACGTCGAGGAGTCGCGATCGCTGGGGATCCCGTTTCCGGATCTGCCGGACCGCTTCGCCATCCTTGCCGACACGCTCCAGATGGCTCACTCCGCCTTCCAGGGCGAGCGCGGTTCTGAGGCATCCTTCTCCGGCCGCCGCACTCGCGCCGGCCGCCTGTTGAACAGCCCGCAGATCCTGTCCAAGCCACGGGTCCCGATCATGGTCGGCGGCGGCGGCGAGCGGACCACGCTGCGCCTTGTCGCTCGCTACGCCGATGCGTGCAACGTGTTCGGCGGCCCGGACATGCTGCGCCACAAGCTCGAGGTGCTGCGCGAGCACTGCGACGACGTCGGTCGCGACTACAACGAGATCGAAAAGACGAACCTGTCCGGCATCTCGATCACACCGGACGGCCGCAAGGGCTCCCTCACCCCGTCAGGTCTGGTCGAGCGCCTCGGCAACTGGGCCGAGGCCGGCTCGCATCACACGATCTTCTCGGTTCGTGGCGTGTGGGACGTCAGCAAGCTGGAGCTCATCGGCAAAGAGGTCATTCCCCAGATCCGCTCCCTTGGCGAGCCGAGCCCGTTGGGCGACCCGTTGCCGCTGAACGAGTCGAGCCCGGGCGACCGCTAGAACACTGTGAGGCACACAGGAGTCCCGAAGGGCTTTTTCGAAGGACGACCTACCTACTGTTGAGTCACGGACAATGGAGGTGGCGAACATGAATCACGTGGAACTGAAGTCATTTTTTCGAGTGGCGGTCGTATTGGCAATCGTTGCCGCCCTGGCGGCCGTGCTGCCGAGTGCCGTCGTTGCCGGGTCATCGGCGCCGGCGTTCGATCCGAACAACTTCAGCGGTCATCCGATCGATAACGAATGGTTTCCGCTGACGCCCGGCACGACCCTTGTCTACAAGGGCCAGAAGGACGGCAAGAGCGGCTCGGACATCTTCCACGTGACTCACCGAACGCGAATGGTTGCCGGAGTCCAGGCCACGGTTGTCGAGGACACGCTCGTGCTCAAGGGCCGCGTCGAGGAGCACACCTTCGACTGGTACGCCCAGGATGACCAGGGAACGTCTGGTACCTGGGCGAACGCACCGCCGAGTACGACCGAGAAGGCAATGTCGTATCCACCGAAGGCAGCTGGGAGACCGGCGTCAACGGAGCCAAGTCGGGCATCTTCATGCCGGCACATCCGCACGTTGGCGATACATTCCGCCAGGAGTTCCTACCCGGCGAAGCAGAGGATCACTTCCGGATCATGACTCTCGACGGCTCACGCAACGTGCCCTATGGCTCGTTCGACAACGTCATGCGAACCCGCGAGTGGACGCCGCTGGAGCCCGGCACACGAGATGCCAAGTACTACGTGAAGGGCATCGGCGAGATCGAGGAAACGGCGGTGCGTGGACCGTCCGAGTTCTTCAAGCTGGTGCAAGTCATCCAACCGTGAATGCCAGGAGATCGTCAAATACCCCCTGGGAGTATCGGGCGATGCTACGATTGAGGTAGATGGACCAGACCAAACCGATATTCCCCAGCATCAACATCGTCGACGAGAGTGGCGCCCCGACCGCGGTCGCCGACCAGATCAGTGAAGGCGCCGTACCCCTGAAGTCGGGCGGCAACGGAACGCAACCAGGTGACGGCAGTAACCACGGCAAGGTGGTCATCGTCGGCTCCGGGCCCGGCCGGACTCACTGCCGCGATCTACGCCGCGCGCGCCAACCTGGAGCCGATCGTCATCGGCGGCTACACGCCCGGCGGCCAGCTGATGATCACCAGCGACGTCGAGAACTACCCCGGTTTCCCGGAAGGCATCCAGGGACCGGAGCTGATGCAGAAGTTCCGCGAGCAGGCCGAGCGGTTCGGCGCTCGCCTCATCGACTCCGACGTCGACAAGGTCGACTTCTCGTCCCGGCCCTTCCGTCTGTGGTCGGAGGGCATCGAATACAGCGGCGAGTCGGTCATCGTGTCCACCGGTGCATCCGCGCTTTGGCTCGGCCTCGACAACGAGACGCGGCTGCGCGGCCGCGGCGTAAGCGCCTGCGCGACGTGTGACGGCTTCTTCTTCCGCGGCAAGAAGGTGGCCGTGGTCGGCGGCGGCGACACCGCGCTCGAGGAAGCCAGCTTCCTGACCCGCTTCGCCACGCGAGGTCGTGATGCTCCATCGGCGCGAGGCAGTTCCGCGGCTCAAAGATCATGCAGCAGCGAGCCATCGACAACCCCAAGATCGACATCCGCTGGAACACCGAGGTCGCCGACGTAATCGGCCAGGAGAAGGTCGAGGGGCTGCGTCTCCGCGACACCGTCACCGGCGAGGAAATGGACGAGGACATGGAGGGTCTGTTCATCGCCATCGGCTACAAGCCCAACACGGACGTCTTCCGCGACTCGCTCGAGGTCGACGACAAGGGCTACCTCGTCGTGGTCGATGAGACACGGACAAAGATCGAGGGCGTGTTTGTCGCCGGCGACGTTCACGACCACCGATACCGCCAGGCCGTCACAGCTGCCGCGGACGGCTGCAAGGCAGCGATCGACGCCGAGCGCTGGCTCGAGTCGCAGGGCATCGCGGAGTCAGCCACGGCCACTGCCTGGTAGCTAGCTGACGGCCAGCTTGCCAGCGCCGCGCGCGTGACGAAACCTGAACCTGCCTGTTGACGCGCCTTAACCGGGTCGCCGTTACCATGACCGTCGCGCTGCGCTGAAAGCGCGTTCAAAGGCGGGTTTTGGCGCTCGCGTTGGCGAGCCACACGGAGGATCTTCGGCTGCACGTTCTGCAACGCAACGAGGTTCGTCTATTCCTGACGAGCCTTGTAATCCTCTTCGTCGAGCTGATGCTGATCCGCTGGATCCCGGCGAACGTCAAGTTCATCGGCTTCTTCAGCAACTTCCTTCTCATCGCGAGCTTCCTCGGAATCGGCCTCGGCATCATCCTCGGCCGCCGCGGCTTCAATCCGCGCCTGTCGCCGTTCGCGTTCCTGCTCGCCGGCGTCGTCCTCTTCGTCTACAAGTTCCAGCTCAACGTCCAGGTCGACTCGCAGAACGAGCTCTTCTTCGGTCTCGCCGAGAACAGCGCGGCGGACCTGAACTTCCTGGTCCTGCCCTTCGTCGTCGGCCTGGTCGCCGCGCTCATGGCGACCCTCGCCTTGCCGCTTGGCCCGCTTGCTGAAGAGCATGCCGCCGCTGCGGGCGTACGCCATCGACATCGGCGGATCGATGGTCGGCATCGCCGCCTTCACGTTCCTGTCGGCGATCGGCACCAACCCGGTGATCTGGTTCATCATCGCCGTCGCGCTCGTCCTTGCCCTCGAGGTCGGGCGGCGCATCTCCGTCTGGACGTTCGTCAACGCCATCGCGCTCACCGCGGTTCTTACCGTGGTCTTTGCCTACTCGGCGGACCACAAGACCGACATCTGGTCGCCCTACTACCGGATCAACTCGTTCACGGCGTCCAGCGGGCTCGTCCACCTGACGGTCGACGGCATCCCGCACCAGGCACTCCACCCGGTTGGCGAACAGGGCATCGAGGAGTTCTACGAGCAGGTCTACCGCTGGTTCCCCGGACGGACGTACGACAACGTCCTGATCGTCGGCGCCGGCAGCGGCTCGGACGCGGCGATCGCCCTGTCGCACGGCGCAGGGCACATCGACGCCGTCGAGATCGATCCCAAGCTGCAGGAGATCGGCAGGGAGCGACACCCGAACCAGCCCTATTCCGATCCACGCGTCACCGCTTACGTCAACGACGGCCGAGCATTCCTGCGCAACAGCGACAAGAAGTACGACCTGGTGATCTTCGCGCTGCCCGACTCGCTGACCCTTGTCAGCCAGCAGTCATCTGTCCGGCTCGAGTCGTTCCTGTTCACCGAGGAAGCGTTCGAGAGCGTGCGCGATCACCTGTCGGACCAGGGCATCTTCGTTGTCTACAACTACTACCGCGACGACTGGCTGGTGTCGAAGCTCGCGACCATGTTGCAGGACGCATTCGGCGGAACGCCACCCTTGGTCAACACGTACGGCTCGGTCAAGGCCGCTCTGGCCAACGGGCCGTTGGTGGCATCGCTGCCCAATGGCATTCCGCCGGGCGACCACGTCACCGGTCCGCCCGCGATCACCGACGGCGGGCCAGTGCCTCAGCCGGCGACCGACAACTGGCCGTTCCTCTACCTACGCACGCCGTTCATCGCCTCGCACTACCTGGCGGCCATCGCGATCGTGCTGCTCGGTGCGCTGATCGCAGTGGCGCTGGCAGCCAGGGTGACGGGCACCACCATCCGCAAGTTCAGCCCGCACTTCTTCGTCCTCGGCGTGGCATTCCTGCTGCTCGAGACGCGCGCCATCACCAGCTTCAGCCTGCTGTTCGGCACTACATGGTTAGTGAACTCGTTAACGTTCTTCGCGATCTTATCGAGCGTGATGCTGGCGATCTTCGTCAACTCTCGATGGCCGATAAGACGGCCGACTCCCTACTACGTGCTGCTCTTCGTGTCGATCGGCATCGCCTGGCTGCTACCGCCTGAATCGCTGCTGGTGGATCCGCCGATCCTCCGTTATGCCATCGCGGCGCTAGTGGCCTTCGCGCCGGTATTCCTGGCGAACCTGGTGTTCTCGTACTCGTTCAGAGACACGAACACGGCTGACATGTCCTTCGCCAGCAACCTGCTGGGCGCGATGGTCGGCGGCATGCTCGAGTACCTGGCACTCATAACCGGCTACCAGTTCCTGCTGGTTCTCGTGGCCATGCTGTACGCGCTTGCCTGGGTGTTCGCCTCGCGACTGCGCCTGGGCTCAGACCGCGAGCTGGTGGAGGGAGATGAGCTACCGGTCGATTCGGCCGCGCCGCTCATGCCGGCCCGTACGCCCACGCCACCGGAGCCGGCGACCTAGGAACTCCGCGGCCTCGATCCCAGGGGCCGACGCTATAGGCGGATGACTGACGGGCAATTGATCGTGGCATCGATGGCGACGCCATCCGCTGTCGTTCCCGTGGCGTGTATGACCGCGGTCGTGCCCGTGTCCGAAACCTCGGCCGAGCCGTCGCCGCTCGAATCCTGGTCGGCCGCCTCCGTCCTGACCGCAACCTCGTAGTTCCGGCTGTCGGTGCCCAGCGAGGGGCCGATGGTGACGATGATCAGGAATTCGGTGCCCTTGAAAGTGGCGTTCTCGTCGTCCGCCATGCCGGGCGCGGCTGAGACAAGCTGCACGCTACCGAGCTCGTTGTCGGCGGCCACCAGGTTGGTGAGCTGGACGCCCCAGGCTCCCGGCCCGATCAGGCCGAGGCTGCAGTTCGGCGCCAGGTCTGACGCTGCCGTGTATGTGCCGGCATCTGGTCCACCGGACAGCGTGACCGTGGCGACAGCGCCACTCCCTGGCAGGCCTGGGCCGGCGGGGCTGGTGACGGGCACGGCAGTGGTGACCGCGGGCGTGGCGGCAATGGTTGTGGGAGCCGCTGGCGTGGCGGCAACGGGTGTAGCAGCCGCCAGCGTGGCGACCACGGCGGCCGTCGGCTGTTGGACCACCGTGGCGGCGGGCGCAGTCGTAGCTCCTCCGGCCCCTCCGCACGCGGTTGCGAGCACGCACGTGACCGCAAGGATGGCGAATCTCATGGCTGGGTCCCCCCTCTGTGTCGTGATGACGATTGGACCCCAATTGAGCCTGCTACCCCATCAAAGGGCCGAAATGTCAACCCGTGCTACGGTCAAAAGAATGTTCCAAATTGAGGCTCAGGCGTGAGCTTCGGCGGGCGGGGTGGCGGGCGCCACGGTTCCATGGGTTTCTTTGGCTCCGAGGAAGCAACGCCCAGTTCCAAAGGAGCGGCGCGCCAAGACGATCAGGCGGATCGCCGGGTTCTTCCGGCCGTACCGGTTCGAGGTCGCGGTCGTGCTGTTCACGATCGTCCTCACCAGCCTTCTCGGGATCGTCAACCCGCTCCTGCTCAAGCTCCTGATCGACGTCGCGATCCCCGAGAAGAACTTCCTCCTCCTCAACATTTTCGTTGGGCTGATGATCATCGTGCCCATCGTCAGCGGCCTGATCGGGGTCGGCCAGTCGTACGTCAACAACATCATCGGCCAGCGCGTCATGCAGGACCTGCGCAACGCGCTCTACACCCACCTTCAGCGACTGCCGCTGCGCTTCTTCACCGAGACGCGGACCGGCGAGATCCAGAGCCGGCTGTCGAACGACGTCGGTGGCGTTCAGTCGGTGGTCACCGACACCGCGAGCAGCGTCTTCTCGAACCTGGTGATCGTCATCACCACGGTCATCGCGATGACCTTCATCGATTGGCGGCTGACCCTGCTGTCGCTCGGCCTGCTGCCGTTCTTCATGTACCTGACGTATCGCGTCGGCAAGGTCCGGCGCAGCCTCTCCGGACAGACGCAGGCCTCGCTGGCCGACATCACGGCGATCACCGAGGAAACGGTGAGCGTCAGCGGCATGCTGCTGACCAAGACGTTCGGCCGTCAGCAGGACACGATCGACCGCTTCAGCGCCGCCAATGCAAAGCTCGCCAAGCTCCAGATCCGCCAGTCGATGGTCGGACGCTGGTTCTTCATGATCGTCGGGACAGTCTTCTCGATCACCCCGGCACTGGTCTACTGGCTGGCCGGCTACCTGTCGATATCGGGCGCTCCGTCGGCGCCGACCATCGGTGACATCGTCGCGTTCACGACCCTGCAGTCGCGCCTCTTCTTCCCGCTGGGCCAGCTACTCAACGTGCAGGTCGAGGTCCAGGGCGCGCTCGCACTGTTCGACCGGATCTTCGAGTACCTGGATCTGCCCATCGAGATCGCGGACGCGCCGGATGCCGTCGCCCTGAAGCCTGAAACGGTGCGCGGGCAGATCCGCTTCCGGCACGTTTCGTTCCGCTACCGCACGGCTCCGCCTGTGGCAGTCGCCGCGGCTCTGGCCCGGGAATCGACGAACGGCTCCGGACCGACCAACGGCTCGGAGCCAACCAATGGCGCCCAAGCCCCGGCCGCCGTCGGCTGGACGCACGATGCCTGCCTTCCTGCGCGATCGCTTCGGCTCGACCGCGATGGCTCAGCGGGCCGCAGCCGATGCAGCGGCGTCCGATCCCGAGAGCGAGGCCGAGGAATTCGTCTCCGGCGCCCTCGACGCCGAGGACCGCATCCAAAGCGGCGATTCGGAGGAAACCGGTGCCCATTCGGCGCTCGACGACCTGCTCCCGTTCGGCGAGGAGCGGCTGCCCTTCGGCCTCGACGACATCGACTTCGAAGCCGAGCCGGGCCAGCTGATCGCCCTGGTCGGGCCGTCAGGGTCGGGCAAGACCACGACGACCTACCTGCTGCCGCGGCTGTACGAGGTGGACGAGGGTGCGGTGGAGATCGACGGCGTCGACGTGCGCAAGATCGAGCTGGCCAGCATTGGCCAGGTGATCGGCTTCGTGACCCAGGAGACGTTCCTGTTCCATGCCAGCGTTCGCGAGAACCTGCGCTACGCCAAGCCAGATGCGACCGATCGCGAGCTCCAGGTGGCAGCGCGGATGGCGGCCATCCACGACCAGGTTCGCGCTCTTCCCGAGGGCTACGACACCATCGTCGGCGAGCGCGGCTACAAGCTCTCCGGAGGCGAGAAGCAGCGCGTCGCGCTCGCCCGGGTGCTGCTCAAGGACCCGCGGATCCTCGTGCTGGACGAGGCGACCTCAGCCCTCGATACCGTGTCGGAGCGGCTGATCCAGTCGGCCATCGAACGAGTCATGAAGGGCCGCACGACGATCGCCATTGCGCACCGACTGTCGACGATCCTGAAGGCCGACCAGATCCTGGTCTTCGAGGGCGGGCGGATCATCGAGCGCGGCCGGCACTCAGAGCTGCTCGCGCAGGGCGGCCTCTACAGCAGGTTGTACGAGGAGCAGTTCGTGCTCTGCCACGGAAGGCACGCCCGAGGCGCTCGGCGCCGACTGGCTAGCAGGGCGTGTCGCCGCTCCCGGTGATCGCGACCTGGTTGTTCGCCGCGTCCAGGTTGAGCTCCATCCAATACGAGTTGTTGGTGGAGTTGCTTGCCCTTCTCGGTCCACAGGCCGCTCGGATTGACGGTGGCGCAGATCTTGTACGCACCGGCGGGAAGACCAGTGACGTCGATCGCCTGGAACGCGAGCTCCGGCGTGTACACGTCTCCCCAGCCAACCGAGATGCCGATCCGGACGTGCTGGCTGCTGGAGTTGCCGCACCCGAAGTAGGCCGGGTTGCTCGTGGCGTTGGGCGGCACGTTGCGTGTACATCTTGACCGTGTCGACCAGGCAGAAGCCGATCTTCCGGCCGCGCCGTGTCTGGTCGGCGGCGGGATTGCCCGGCATCGGCTTCAAGGTCGTCCTGATGAACCGTTCGATGTGGAAGTGATCGTGGCCGTCACCCGAATAGTGGAGCGTGGCGTTCGGCTTGAGGATCGCGTGGCCCGTGCCGTCACCGCGGTAGACGAACTGGATGACGCGCGTCATCTCGTTGCCCACACGCTTCCGGCCTCGGACCTCGATCGCGCCCGTCGCCGACGTTGTTGACGAGCGTTCCGAAACGCAGGCGCTTGGCGTCCGCCGGGAGTGGTTGAGACGTAGAGGTTGAACAGCGGTGCCATCTGTCAGGTCGGGCAGGAGGTCCGGGTTCACGCGGCCCGGCGAAGACTGGCGCGGCGAACGCGGTGGGCATGGCAATCAACGCGGCCAGCAGCGCGATGGCGATTCGTAGTCGTGTCATGGTTCAAAGTCTCCCCTCTGGGCTTGTCAGCGGGCCGCCGCGACTCCTGGTAGCGGTCGCTCGGCAGGGCCGACGTAACGCACGTCGGGCCGGATCAAACGGTTGGCGGATGCCTGCTCGAGCGCGTGCGCCGTCCATCCAGCGTGACGAGCCAGGCCGAACGTGGCCGGGAACAGGTCCGGTGGCAGGCCCACGCCCTGGAGGACGGCGGCCGCGTAGTACTCGACGTTCGTCTTGAGCGGCCGCTCCGGGTGACGCTCGGCGAGCTTGCGCAGACGCGATGTCCTCGACGGCCACGGCCAGACTCAGCCACTCGGCCATGCTCGACATGCCTTCGGCCACCTGGCGCAGGGCTGCCGCGCGTGGGTCGTAGGCGCGGTACACGCGGTGGCCGAAGCCCATCAGCCTCTCGCCGCGATCCAGCGCGTCATCGAGCCACTTCTCGGCCTGTTCGACACTGCCGATCTTGTTCAGCTGGTCGACGACCTCGGACGGCGCGCCGCCGTGGAGCGGCCCCTTGAGGGCGCCGATCGCGCCGGCCACGGCCGAAGCGAGATCCGACTGGGTCGAGATGATCACGCGCGCCGTGAAGGTAGAGGCGTTGAACCCGTGCTCCGCGCCGACGACGAAATAGGCATCGAGAGCGCGTGCGGCCGCCGGATCGGGCGTCTCGCCCATCAGCTGATAGAGAAAGCCCGCCGCCAGCTCGAGGTTGGGATCCGGATCGACGGGCTCCTTGCCCCGACGGAGACGACCGAACGCAGCCAGAGCCGACGGGGACATGGCCGTGATGGCGCGCGCCTGCTCGGGCGTCGGCGGGTACGTGACGCCTTCAGTCGCGCCCCACACGGATACGGCTGTGCGCAACGCGTCCATTGGCTTTGCGGTCCGCGGCAGCGCGCGCAACGCGGTGAGAACGGCGTCCGAGAGCGGTCCCGTGGGCAGATGTGCCGACTCCGGCCACTCCCCGGTCCACAGCAGCTCGGCTACCTGCGAATAGGTGCCGGCACGGACGAGCTCACCGATCGGGTAGCCGCGATACAGCAGCCGACCATTCGCGCCGTCCACGAGCGCGAGGCTTGTTTCGCCCGCCATGACTCCCTCGAGTCCGGGCGAGTACGGTCGAGCGTCGGCTGACTTCTCGTCAGCAGCTTCTCGTCGGCGGGCTTCTCCACGGTCGAGAGTCTAGCCGCCGGTCTCTGGAGACGCCGTGCTGACGGTGGCCCGTGATTCGAGCAGCGCGCCGGCGGCCAGCATCTCCTCGATGGCGCGGTCGCCGTCACCTTCGCTCGAGCTCCACGGCGCGGATCGCGTTCTGGATGACGGTGATGGGATAACCCTTCTCGCGGGCATCGAGGACGGTCCATTTGACGCAGTAATCGGTCGCCAGTCCAGCGATCACGAGCTGCGTGATACCGGCCGTTGCCAGCATCTCGGCAAGCGTCGTTTCCATCCGTCTCGCCGCGTCTCCGGGTGGCGCATGCTGAAGCCGGAATAGCCGTCTTCCCCGTTGCTCCCCTTGCGCAACGGACGGTCCTACCGCGTCGAGGTCGGGATGGAACTGTGATCCCCATGTCCCCATGACGCAGTGGACCGGCCAGATCCCGCCGTCCTTCTTGAAATGCGGCGTCGATTCGGGGATGCCAGTCCTGGGTGTAGAAGACGGTGGCGCCTGATCGCTCTCGCGCGCTCGATCTCGCGGTTGATGAGCGGGACGATCTCGTGGCCGCCCTTGACGTAGAGGCTGCCCTGTGGGTCGGCGAAATCGTTCTGGACGTCGACGACGAGCAGCGCTGTAGTGGGGTCGTAGGTGGCCATCGGCCGCCGAATTCTAGGGGTCCTCGGCGTTTGGCACGCCGGCCGTGACAACTGACGGTCGAGCTCTGGCCGAGCTCGACGCGCAACCGTTCAGGCGCCCGTTGGCACGGTTCGTGTGCCACGCGACCGCTCCGGGTGGCCAAATCGGCGCCGCGGCCCACATTGGACGGTCAAATCGGAGCTGCCAGACATCCCAGCCGTCCGTTGACTCGGATTCCGTGCCAGCGACCGCCGAAAGGGGCCCGCGGGCCAGTAATCCAGGATCAGGGCCGATTCGCCTCTTCTTATCGATACTGAGTATCATCTGGGCGCAATGAATGCGATCGTTGGCGCAGTCACCGACTCCGGACACCGGCTCACCGGCGCCCGCCAGAAGGTGGCCGCACTCATCGGAGACGCAGTCGGGCCACTTCACGGCCGCCGACCTGCTGGACGAAGCATCTCGACGTCACGTGGCCGTCGGCCGCGCCACGCTCTTTCGCAACCTGGATCTCTTCACCGAGCTCGGTGCGCTGGAGCGCCTCGACCTGCCGAATGGCGACCATGCCTACGTCGCGTGTGAGCCGGAGCAGCATCACCACCACGTCGTGTGCCGGAGCTGCGGCAGGTCGGTCGAGGTGGAGGACAGCGGCCTTCAGTCGGTCGTGGGCGAGATCGCCCGCCGCAGCGGCTACACGATCGACACCCACCGCCTCGAGCTGTTCGGCCTCTGCCCGGCATGCACCAAGACCGAGGCGGCGAGCGTGATCCTGCTGGTCGGCGTACTGCCGTTCTTCTCGACCCTGCTGGGCGGCTTCGCGGTGTTCCGGCTGCATCACCGGTTGCACGCCGTCATGGCTTTCGCGGCGGGCGTGATCGTGGCGACCGCGCTGGTCGACCTGCTGCCCGAGTCCATCGGGCTGATCGGCGACGAACGCGCGCGCCATGACAGCGCGGCATCGCGGCTGTGTTCGGCTATCTCGTGTACGCGGCGGTCGAGGTCTTCATCCACCACGGCTCGTTCGAGCACGGCCATCCACCTGGCGAAGACACCGCCGAGCCACACGAGCACCTGCCCGCGACGTCCCATGGCTCGCAACGGCCTGGGCTGGATCGGCCCGGCCGGCCTGATCGTCCACAGCACGCTCGACGGTCTTGCCATCGGCCTCGGCTTCGAGGCAAGCGCCGAGCTCGGCCTGCTCGTGCTGGCTCGCCGTGCTCGTCCACGACTTCGCCGACGGGCTGAACGTCGTGACGCTCGCCTTCGCCGGCGGCCGCAGTCGGCGCGCGGCCCTCGTGCTCCTCGGCCTCGACGCAGCGGCGCCGATCCTCGGCATCGCCCTCAGCCAGGTCGTCGCGGTGGCGCCGCAGACACTCGGCCTGTTGCTGGGCGCCTTCGCCGGCGCGTTCATCGCCATCGGCGCCAGCCACCTGTTGCCGGAAGCGGAGCACCAGGCGGCTCGAAAGCGTTTCGCCATTGGTTGCACTGACCATCGCCGGCGCCGTCCTGGTGGTGGTCGTTCGCACGATTGTCGGCTGAACCCGTCAACATCTCCCACGTGAGTACCGCAGCCGCGACCGGAGCCGCGACGGCCGCCGAGTCCGAACAAACACGCGCAGCTGGTCAGACCGTGCTGAGCGTCATCGACCTGCGCAAGAGCTACGGCGACGTCAAGGCCGTGGACGGCGTCAGCTTCGAGGTCGGCCGGGGCGAGGTCTTCGGGCTCCTCGGTCCCAACGGCGCGGGCAAGACGACCACGATCGAGATGCTCGAGGGCCTCAACAAGCCCGATTCCGGCTCCGCGACCGTCCTCGGCATCGACGTCACCCGGCATCCCGACCAGCTCAAGGAGAAGATCGGCGTCCAGCTCCAGACCGCCGCGCTGTACCCGGAGCTGAAGGTGACCGAGCTGATCGATCTCTTCGCCAGCTTCTACCAGCACCGGCGCCCGACCGCGAGCTTGTCCGCGAGCTGGGCCTCGACGAGCGCGAGGATGCGCTGAGCAAGGAGCTCTCCGGCGGCCAGCGGCAGCGCCTGTCGATCGCCCTTGCCCTGGTCAACGACCCGGAGCTGATCTTCCTCGACGAGCCGACGACCGGCCTCGACCCGCAGGGCCGCCGCTCGCTCTGGGGACACATCGAGGAGCTGCGCCAACAGGGCCGCACGATCCTGCTGACGACGCACTACATGGAAGAGGCGGAGCAGCTGTGCGACCGCGTGGCGATCATGGATCACGGCAAGATCCTCGAGATCGGCACGGTCAACGAGCTGGTCACGCGCCACTTTCGCGAACGAACGATCCGATTCGCCACGCGAGCCGCGCTCACCGACGAGACGCTGGCCGCCCTGCCGAGCGTCCAGAAGGTCGCGCACGAGAGCGACGAGACCGTGCTCTACACCGCCGAGGTGCCGCAGACCGTCGGTGCGTTGATCAAGCTCGGCGACGAGCTGGGTGTCGGCGATCTCGACCTGGCCGTGCGCCGGCCAACGCTCGAGGACGTGTTCATCGAGCTCACCGGTCGGGCGTTGCGGGACTAGCCGATGCGCACGACGAATGGTCGGGCTGTGGCCGCTGACCGTCGCCAACATCAAGAGCTTCCTGCGCAACCGCACGGCGCTGTTCTGGACGCTCGCCTTTCCGGTCATCTTCATCGTCCTGTTCGGCTCGATCTTCTCGGGACGGCCCACGACACGTTCGACCGTGGGCTGGGTCGACGAGGACCATTCGGCGGCCTCAGAGCAGTTGCGCAACCAGTTCGCCGACGTGCTCGGTACTCGTGCTGACGGATGCCGACCAGGAAGCCGCCCTGGCCAAGATGCGCGACGGATCGACCTCGACGCGGTCCTGGTCGTGCCGGCTGGACTGGGCACGGCGATGCGCCGCAGCAGCCGGCCCGCAGGCTCCGCCGGCGCAGCCGTTCCAGCTGGTCGCTCTACACCGACCCGAGCAGCCAGACGTCGAGCCACCACGGTCCAGCAGATCGTCTCGACCAGTCGTCGGCGGCATCAACCTGTCGGTGAGCGGCCGACCGCCGGCGCTGGGTGTCGCCAACCAGGCGCTCCAGACGGAGAACATCGGCGCGGCCGCCTATTTCGTGCCGAGCATCCTGGCCATGGCGCTGATGCAGCTCGGCATCTTCGCCGCGATCCCGCTCGTGGCGCAGCGCGAGAAGGGCATCCTCAAGCGCCTCAGCGCCACTCCCCTTTCCCGCTCCACGCTGGTCGGCAGCAACGTGGTCATGCGCCTGTTGATCGCGATCGTGCAGACAGTGATCATCGTGGGCATCGGCGTGGTGCTGTTCGGCGTGGCGATCGTCGGCAGCCTGGCCGTCGCCGCGCTCTTCGTCGTGCTCGGCGCGCTGACCTTCCTGGCGCTCGGCTACGTGATCGCGTCGTATGCGCGGACCGAGGAGTCGGCCAACGCGATGACCAGCGTCGTCCAGTTTCCGCTCATGTTCCTGTCGGGCATCTTCTTTCCGATCGCGTTCATGCCCCAATGGCTGCAGCCGGTGGCCGCGCTCATGCCGCTGACGTACCTGGGCGATGCACTGCGCCAGACGATGGTCGGCGGCGCGGCGTACGCGCCGCTGTGGGTGGACTTCCTCGTGCTCGGAGTCTGGCTGGTCGTCTCGTTCCTGATCTCGGCGCGGTTCTTCCGCTGGCAGTGAGCACGCGGCAGTGCTATGCACGGGCCGGGCGCTCGTCGGGACCAGCGGCTTCGCCTATCCGGACTGGGCGCCGCTGTTCTACCCGCAGGGCAGCCGCGCGAACTCGCTGCTTCCCTTCTACGCCGAGCCGATTCCCCGCCGTCGAGCTCAACAACACGTTCTACCAACAGCCGCAACCCGAGAAGGTCGCCGCATGGCTGGCCGCGACCCCGGCCGATTTCCGCTTCGTCGTCAAGGCACAGCGCGGCGGCAGCATGCGCGCCTTCGGAACGGCCGCGGCGGAGACGGTCGCGTGGCTGACGGCGCCGTATCGGGCGTTCGGTGAGCGCCTGGGCAGCGTCCTGTATCGCGTGCCCGACCAGATCCGCCGTGACGACACACGCCTTCGGATGCTGCTCGACGTGTGGCCGGCCGACCTGCCGCTGACGGTCGAGTTCCAGCACGAGAGCTGGCACGTCGACGAGGTGTTCGACCTGCTGCGCGAGCACGGCGCGGCGCTGTGCGCCACGGACCTGGACGAGCTCGATCCGCCCGATCTGCGGCGGACCGGCAACCACGTCTACCTGCGCCTGCGCCGGACGAGCTATACCGAAGACGAGCTCGGCGCTTGGGCCGATCGACTGGACGCCTTCCTGGCGGACGGGGTCGACTGCTACGTCTTCCTGCGCCACGACGAGGACGGGACGTCAGCCCTCCGCGCGCTCAGTCTTCTCGCGCGGCTGGACCCAGATCAGGGCGGCAGTCACGGCGAACCAGCCTAGGCCGAGGAGCGTGCCGCCGATCACGTCGGTCGGCCAGTGGACGCCGAGTGAGACACGCGCGTAACCCATCACCAGGCCGGCCACGGCGCCGCCGATCACGGCCAGCGGAAGGCGCAGCCTGGCCGGCACGAACAGCCAGATCAGCACCGCCACGCAGAGCGGTGGCACGAACGGTGTGGCCGCTCGGGTAGGAGAAGTTGTCAGGCCCAAAGAACTCGTGGACGGCGGCCGTGTCTTGGCCGGTCTCGCTCCACGATCACCTTGACGAGGAACGCAACGGCGTCGGAGGCGATGGTCAGCGCGACCAGCACCGCCGCCGGCACTCCACGCAAGCGCCACACCGCGAGGCTGCGTGAAGAGGATCAGGACAGCCCAGACCGGCAGGTTGCCCAGCGTGTTGAGCGCTGGTCGTGACGACAGCCGCCAATCCTTCGTTTCGACGCATCAGACCCGATGAGTGCCGTGGAGCTCCCAGTCGGCGGGCGACAGGTACTTCGCCCAGACGGCCAGCGCGGCGAAGAGGCCGAGCGTCACCACGGCCACAATCGCGAGCCCGCGCCGATCGTTTCGCTTCATCTGCTCGAGGCTCACCGCGCGAGTGTGAAGCGCACAAAGAAACCGCGCGGAGCATTTGCTCCGCGCGGCCTCTCAACCTCGTTCGAAGTTGTGGTGGCGTGTGCCACCGGTTGTTCCCTAGCTGGCGTAGACCGCCGTCACGAGGAGGAAGCAACCGCTGTAGTCGGTCGGGGTGACATATGAGCCACCAACCGGTGCCGGGGGCTTCAACAGGGCAATCTTGTTGCCGCCCGAGTCGCAGCGAAGCGTGCCGATCTTCGAGGCCTGAATGCCGACGTAGTCGCCGTCGACACGTTCAGCGCGATGCTGAGCGTAACCGTGCGAGTCACGCAGTCGACCAGGCAGTTGTCGGTGCCGTAACTGATCTTGGCGCTTGCGGCCGTGACCTTGAACTGGCCCGAAGCGTTCTTGCGGGCGATCACCAGCTTGAACGAGCCGCTGTGACCGGCAACGAACTTGACCTTGGTGATCTTGCCGGTCTTGGGCGCCGTAACGCTGCCGCCACCGAAGCCGAGTTCAGCAGGATCCACGTACAGGCGTACGTGTCGCTGCCGCCGTCGATCTCGTGATCGCAGTAGGTGCCCGGATAGGAGTTGGACGGGAACGTGCCCGAGCCCAGCTTGGCGCCGAACTTGGCCGTGGCCGCGAACGACGGGCTGCGCGGCGATGAGCATCATCACCGACATCGCGAGCATGGCGCCGAGCCGTCCCTTCGAGAAGACTTCACTTCCTTGACCCTCCAAATGATTTCTGTTGCTTGGTGGGTCACAGTCTTGGCGGCGTGGGCGGCTCGCAACAATGGCGGAACCGCGCATGCCGCGATCCGACAAAGAGGCCGGGTCGGTCTACGTCGTTTGACGCAGTACGCTGACGCGGGTAGGAACTCGCTTAAACCCCGATCGGGTGCCAGACCGTCTTCATCTCCAGGAAGCGGGTGATCCACTCCGGGCGCTGAGCGCGGCTGTCGTCCAGCCAATCGAATCGATCGTCGCCGTCGCGCGGCGCGCGAGCCACGCGCTTGACGCTCTCCATGGCCGACACCTCGACCTGCTCCCGCATATCGCGGGGCACGCCCCAGATGTCGATCGCGTTGACGTCCATGTGCGCGGCCAGGATCGGCACCAGCTCGGAGCGGAGGCCGGTGAGGATGTTGATCACGCCCGGCGGCACATCTGACGTGGCAAGGACCTCGCCCAGCGTCACCGCAGGCAGCGGCCGCGACTCGGACGCCAGCAGCACGACGGCGTTGCCGCCCACCACGGCCGGGGCGAGACGCGAAACCAGGCCGAGCAGCGACGAGCTCTCCGGCGCGACGACGCCGACCACACCGGTCGCCTCGGGAATGCTGAAGTTGAAGTACGGCGCGCCGACCGGGTTGACCGTGCCCAGCACCTGGGTGATCTTGTCGGCCCAGCCGGCGTACCAGACCCAGCGATCGATCGACCGATCGACCAGCAGCTCGGCGCTCGCTGCCGGCAGCCCTTCCGCTGCCGCGACCTCCTCGACGAACTGCGCGCGGCGCCCTTCCATCAGCTCGGCAACCCGATAGAGGACCTGGCCGCGGTTCATCGCGGTCTTGCCCGCCCAGCCGGCCGCGGCGCCGCGCGCCGTCCGAACGGCGTCGCGAACATCCTTGCGTGACGAGCGCACCGCGTTGGTGAGCGGCGTGCCGTCCGGCGCGCGCACGACGTACGAGCGGCCCGATTCCGAGCGCGGGAACTGCCCACCGACGTAGAGCTTGTACGTCTTGCGCACCGGGATGCGTGGCGTCGCGGTCGCGGCGGCCGGATCGCTGCGGACCACGGCGCGAGTCGGCCGCCTAGTTGCCATATTGCTGCGTCTCCGGTCGCTCGAGAAGCATCGTGTATGCAGGACCGGCGTCGGCAACGGGTCGATGCTCGATCCCGGCGGGGACCACGAACAGGTCGCCCTGCTCCAGCACGACCGGTTCGTGCGCCGTCCATCTCGACACGGAACGTGCCGCTCCAGCACAGGAAGAGCTCGTCCTCCTCGTGGTGATGCCACGGGAACTCGCCGTCGAGCCGCGCCAGCCGCACGACTGCGTCGTTGGCAGTGGCGAGGTCGATGGGCTGCCACGGCTCGGTGAGCGCGGCGGCACGCCGCGGGATCGAAACCGGCTGCGTTGGGTGACATCAGTGGGCGTCGCCGGTGTCGAGATATGACAGCAGGCCGTGCAGGCCGCCCTCGCGGCCGAAGCCCGACTCCTTGTAGCCACCGAACGGCGACGTCGGATCGAAGCGGTTGAACGTGTTGGCCCACACGACGCCGGCCCTGAGCTTCGACACCATGTACAGGATCCGGCTGCCCTTCTCCGTCCAGACTCCCGCCGACAGACCGTACGGCGTGTTGTTCGCCTTCTCGATCGCCTCGGCCGGCGTCCGGAACGTGAGCACCGACAGCACCGGCCCGAAGATCTCCTCCTGGGCGATGCGGCTCGACTGGCTGACGTTGGTGAACAGCGTCGGTCGAACGAAATAGCCGCGCGCCGGCAGGTCGCAGGCCGGCTGGTACATGTCGGCACCCTCGGCCTGCCCGACCTCGACCAGCTCCTCGATCTTGGCCAGCTGGGCTGCGTTGTTGATCGCGCCGACGTCGGTGTTCTTGTCGAGTGGGTCGCCAACGCGGAGAGTCGACAGTCGGTCCTTCAGGCGCTCGATGAATGGCTCGGCGATCGATTCCTGGACCAGCAGCCGGCTGCCCGCGCAGCACACCTCGCCCTGGTTGAAGAAGATGCCGTTGACCACGCCCTCGATGGCCTGGTCGATGGGCGCGTCGTCGAGGATGATGTTGGCCGCCTTGCCGCCCAGCTCCAGGGTCAGCGCCTTGTCCTGGCCGGCGATGGCACGGCCGATCTCCTTGCCGACGGCCGTCGAGCCGGTGAATGCCACCTTGTCGACGTCGGGATGCTTGACGAGGGCAAGGCCGATCTCGCCGGGTCCGGTGATGATGTTGACCACGCCCGGTGGCAGATCCGCCTGGCGACACACGTCGGCGAAGAGCAGCGCGCTCAATGGCGTGGAGCTGGCCGGCTTGAGCACGACCGTGTTGCCCGCGGCGAGGGCGGGCGCGATCTTCCAGGCCAGCATCAGCAGCGGGAAGTTCCAGGGGATGACCTGCGCAGCCACGCCGAGTGGCTTGGGGTTCGTGTTGGGGAACGCGTACTCGAGCTTGTCCGCCCAGCCGGCGTAGTACCAGAAGTGCGCCGCGGCCAACGGCACGTCGACGTCGCGCGACTCCTTGATGGGCTTGCCGCCGTCGAGCGACTCGAGCACGGCAAACTCGCGGCTGCGTTCCTGGAGGATGCGCGCGATACGGAACAGGTACTTGGCTCGCTCTCGGCCGGGCAGCGTCGCCCCAGTCGCGCTTGAATGCCTTGCGCGCGACGCTGACCGCCTGGTTCACGTCCTCGACGTTGGCTCGCGCGATCTCGGCGAGCGGCTCCTCCGTGGCCGGATCGATGGTGGTGAACCACTGGCCGCTGCGCGGCGCGACTTCCTTGCCGCCGATGAACAGCCCGTACCGGGACTTGATCTGGACGATGTCGCGCGACTCGGGCGCGGGTGCGTACTCCCACGGCACTCGCTGGCCATCGCCCAGTCCCCAGCTCGAAGGAGCCTCTGTGCCGCGACCGACGTCCGCGGATTTCGTACGCGGAACGAGCGCCCGTTGGGTCGTCTTGGGTCGACGTCGCTCAGCCATCGCCGTCCAGATTACACGCCCGTCACCGCATTGTCATGAAATTAGAGTGACCAACTGGTCACATAACGACATATCCGAACGCGATGCCGACACATTAGGCTTCGCGGATGCGCAGGCTGGACCACTCGCCCGAGCTCCTCGATGGGCCGCTCGACGTCCGCACACTCGAGGGCAACCTGCGTGATCTGGCGCGCGTCAACCGTCTTCTCGGCGGCACGGCGCTGTCCTGGCGAGCACTCGAGCCATTGCATGTCCGGACGCAAGTGACGGGCAGGCGCTGCGCGTCCTCGACGTGGGAACGGGTGCTGCCGACATCCCGCTTGGCCTGGCGCGAGCGCGCGGAACGCGACTGGCGCTGCGGCTGCAGATCGTTGCCACCGACGTGCGTCCCGAGATCGTCGCCATCGCTCGTGCGCGAGCAGCGGAGACATCCGTTTCCTCGGTGGAGATCGGCCTGGGACAAGCCGATCACATCGACGCGTCGGACGGTTCGTTCGACGTCGTGCACTCGTCGATGGTTCTGCACCACCTCGACCCGGCGCCCGCCATCGCCGCGCTGCGCGAGATGGCGCGCGTCGCGCAGTCGGGCGGTGATCGTCAACGATCTGGATCGAACCGAGGCCTGGTACCTGGGAGCGAGGTTGCTGGCGCTGCTGACGACGACCAACTCGTACACCCGCAACGACGGACCGCTGTCGGTGCGCCGCGCCTACCGGCCCAACGAGGTGCGTCAGCTCGCCGAGCGTGCCGGCCTCGTCGAGGAGGCACGCTACCGAGCGCTGCCCGGCGTATCGCTACGCGCTCACATTCCGCCACGCGAGGACAAGTGAGCGAGTCGCAATGAGCGAGTCGTTCGACACCGAGGTCGCCATCGTCGGTGGTGGGCCAGCCGGCGCGGCGCTCCAGATCCGCCTCGCCGCGCGCCGGCGTCGAATCGGTGCTGTTCGAGCGCTCAACGCGAGCCGCACTGGCGGGCCTGCGGCGTGTTCTCCTCGCCGCTGACGCGCGGCCGCCTCGCTGATCTGGGCCTGTCAGACGACGACGTGGCGAAGGTCGCCAGGCCGATTCCCGCCCTCAACCTCCGAACGCGCTCGGGTGCCAGCTGCCGCCTCGAATACTCGACCGAAGCGGGGCCCGCCTGCGGCTTCGACAGGCTCGCGACTGGACGCGGACCTCCTGCATCGAGCCTCGACGGCAAATCCATCGACGAACCCGGTTCACCTGGGTCGCGTGGTGAAGTCGCTGAACATCACCCAACGCGATGGCGACCGCGCACGCCTGACGATCTCGCCGACCACGCGCGGAGGGAGCTCGGAAGAGTGGCGTGCCCGTCTCGTCGTGGGCGCCGATGGACCGCGGTCGATCGTGGCGCGAACGGCGGGCGTCACGCGCTCGCCGCGCGTGCTGCGCAAGGCGGGGATCACCTATCACGAAGCCGGTGCGCAGGCGAGGGCCAAACGGATGGCAGCCGCGCCCAAAGACGGTGAATTCCTGCTCGGCTCTGGTTGGTACGTCGGCGTCGCCCCGGTGCCCGGAGGACGCGTCAACGTGGGCATCGTCGTGCCCGCCTCGTTCCTCGCCGACGGGCCTGGACAAGTGGTTGAACGGACGCGCGGTTCGATGATGTCGACGTGCAGGAGCGTCCCACGGTCGGCCGACGAGATCGTCACTGCCCTCCCCCTGCGCCACGGCGTTTCTGCGGCGGCAGGCTCCGGGTTCCTGCTCGTCGGCGACGCGGCGGGCTTCGTGGATCCGCTCACCGGCGAGGGGCTGCACCGCGCCCTCGTCTCGAGCGAGCTCGCCGCCGAAGCGATCCACAGATGGTCGCGCGGCGCCCCTGACGCGCTTGGGGGATACGATCGCCGCCTTCGCTCGCGGTTTCGAAACAAGGACGTGGTGTCTTGGATTCTCCAAATGTTCCTCGCCCAACCGTCGCTGCTGGACTACGCGGTCCGTCGACTCGCGTCCAGGAACCGGGAGCGCAGCCTGCTGACGCGAGTGTTGACCGATCAGCTGCCGGCGGCGCGGGCGATCGAGCCGAGCTTCCTGTTGAGGCTGCTGGCGCCGTGACGTCCGAGCGACGCTGCCGCGCTGGACGCGAGTGGCCGCGTACGCGCTAGCGACGGACGGCGACGGTCGCGTCCTGTTGGTGCGTGTCGCGCCCGGCTACACGGCCGTCGGCAAGTGGACGCTTCCCGGCGGTGGCCTGGACTTTGGCGAGGATCCCGACCGACGGCGTGCTGCGCGAGCTCGCCGAGGAAACCGGGCTCGACCGGTCGCATCCGCTGTCGATCGTCTTCACGTACTCGATCGTCGCGCCGTCGACGCCGGGAAGGCTACGGCGAGTGGCACGGGATGCGGATCGTCTATCGGGTCGAAGTCACCGGCGGCGAGCTACGCGACGAGCGTCGACGAATCGACCGATGCCGCCGCGTGGTTCACGCAGACGAGATCGCGGCTTGCCGATCGTCCGAGCTGGTTCGAAGTCGGCTCTGACCTCCTCGACGCCGAATGACGTGCACAGCGAGATCGGGATCGACGTGACCGCCGCCCCGCGGGTCGTCTTCGATCTGGCGCGCGACGTGTCCCGCTGGCCTGAGCTCTTGCCCCACTACAGACATGTGACCATTCGGTCACGCAACGGCGATACGAGTCACGGCAACCATGCGTGCGACACGCGCATTCGGACCACTTCGACTGCCCGTCTGGTGGCGAACCGAGCAGTGGCCCGAAGCGATCCGACGACACGGACCTGCGCCTTCGGTTCGAGCACGTTGCCGGCGCGACGCGCGGGATGCACGTGACCTGGCACATCCGGCCGACGGAGCGCGGCTGTCGGGTGACGATCGAGCACGAGTTTCGTCGCCACTTGCCGCTGCTGGGCGATGAACTCTTCCCCGCGATAGTCGACCGTCTCTTCGTTCGGCCGATCGCCGGTCGCACCCTGGCCACGTTCAAGCAGCTCGCCGAGGCCGGCTGAACACGGTGGCAAGCCGGAGGGATACGCCACGCCGCGTGTGGATCACCGGGCTCGGCCTGGTCACGCCCATCGGCATCGGGCTCGACGCGTTCTGGTCGGGACTGCAGGCGGGGAAGTCGCCGGTCAAGAGGATCGATCGCTTCGATCCGACCGCATTCCGGTCCCAGGTGGCGGCGCAGATCGACGACTTCGAGCCGACGGATTACATGGACGCCAAGGCGGCGCGCCAGACGGACCGCTTCAGCCAATTCGCCCTGGCCGCCGGGGCGCTGGCGATTGCCGACTCGAAGATCGAGATGAAGGGTCCGGGCGCTCCGCGTGCCGATCGGTTCGCGGTCTACGTCGGTTCCGCGCTGGGTGGCATCGCCTACGCCGAGCAGCAGCACGAGCGCTACATCGACCGCGGCATTCGCTCGGTCGCGCCGAACCTGGCGCTGGCGGTGTTCGGCGGCGCAGCGCCGGCCAACGTGGGCATTGCCCTGGGTCTCCACGGACCGATCCTGTCGACGGCCAACTCATGCGCCGCCGGCGCGGTGGCGATCGGCGAGGCGTTCCGGCTCATCAGGAGCGGCGGCGCGGACGCGGCCCTCGCCGGGTGGAGTCGAAGTGCCGCTTGAGCCCGCTCGCCTTTGGCGCGTTCGACATCATTCGCGCGCTGAGCGCGGGCCACAACGACACGCCGGCCGCTGCCGAAAGACCGTTCGACTCCGCCCGTGACGGGTTCGTGATGGGCGAGGGCGCCGCGCTGCTCGTGCTCGAGGAGTCGGAGGCGGCCAAGAAGCGTGGCGCCACTCCGTACGCCGAGCTGCGCGGCTTACGCCGCGACGAGCGACGCATACCACATGGTCCAGCCGCGGCCCGACGGCAGCCAGGCTGCCCGCGCTGCCCGGCTGGCGCTGGCCGACGGATCGATGAAGGCCGCTGAAGTCGACTACGTGAATGCTCACGCATCGGCGACACCGCTCGGCGACCCCGTCGAGGCGCGCGCCATCGCCCGCGCGCTCGGCCCGCGCGCCCTGACCGTGCCGGTGAGCGGCACGAAGGCGTACTACGGCCATCCGCTGGGCGCGTCGGGTGCGATCGAGGCGTGCATCTGCTCGCTCGCGATCGACCGCGGCTGGGCGCCCGGAACCGTCAACCTGACCGACCCGGATCCCAAGGCAACCGAGTTCCTGCCCGGCCTGCGTGCTGAACCGCTGGAGGGCACAATCGGCGGCGTGCTATCGACCTCGTTCGGCTTCGGCGGCCTCAACGCCTCGCTCGCTTTCAGCCACGTGCGGTGACGAGCACTTCCCCGCCGATCGTCGGCGTCCTGGTCAGGCTGCGCGACTGCTTTCCTGCCGATGCCGACCTGCTCGACGCCTGGAATGCCACTCGGGATGGCGGCTTCAACGACTTCGGTCCACGCGATCTCACGAATCGCGACGCGCTCGCGGCCGGCCCGCTGCGCAACGACCGAAACGGCACGCTGATCGTCGAGACGCTCGGCGGGAGAGCCGGTCGGAACGGTCAGCTGGCACCAGGTCAACTACGGACCGCCGCCAAGCTCGAACTGCTGGAACATCGGCATCGACCTGGTCCCCGAAGGACGCGGTCACGGCTACGGCACCGAGGCGCAACGCCTCCTGGCCGACTACCTGTTCGCCACGACCGGTGCGAACAGGGTCGAGGCCTCGACCGACGTCGAGAACCTGCCCGAGCAGAAGTCACTCACCAAGGCCGGCTTCCAGAGAGAAGGCGTCGTTCGTGGTGCTCAGTTTCGCGGTGGCGCCTTTCACGACCTGGTGGTCTACGCGCGGCTGCGCGACGATCCCTGAGCCTGCGACGGCTCGACCTGCGCCTACTGAACGCGCGTCAGCACCAGGAAAGCGTCGAGATCGACGACCGGCTGCGCTGAAGCGCTCGTATTCCTGACCTCGATCGAAATCGTCGCCGGCGCGGCTGACGGCGGGCTCAGGTAGAGCAGGTACGCGGTGCTCGGCGGTATCGGCATTCACTGACGACGGACATCGGCGCCGACGTTCCGAGCCGGACGTCGATCTGCCCATGATCCGGTCCGCGGTGTCCGACCACCGCCATCTGCAGCCCCGTGAAGCTGAGGCTCGCCCGAGCGCCGGAGGTGCGCGAGCGGAGGAAGTGACCTCCGATGGACTGGCTCGAGGCCTTCGACTTCCACCCGCCTGGCCCGCGTGATCTGCGGCTGCCGGAATCGACGAGCGCGATGCGATATGTCGCGCTGTACGTCCATGCGCTCGTGTTTCCCGAAGAGTCCGATGCGCGTGCCCGGATCTGAACTCGCTGGCCGTAGGGCACCGCACAGGGACGCGGCGGAGATGTCGGTCGAAGGACATACCCTCTGCCTTCCATGATCCTGTTCCGAAACGTCTCTGGACCTGCAGGCTGCCAACGGCCACGTTGTCGACCGCCGACCAGCCGATATCGATCTCGGCAGACGTTCGACTCACGAAGATCGAATCGGCCAGCGCGACTCTCCAGATCCGACACGATGGGCGCGACCGCGTCGCTGACGACGTGCAAGGCGACGGACTTTTCGAGTGCACCGGACTTCACTGTGACCGAGTGGTCACCTAGGCTGGCGCCCGTGATCGTCGCACCGATTGGCGTAGTCATCAATCGTCGGCTCGTCGCCACTCCCCGGCGCTTAGCACGCAGTGACGTTCCATTCGAGCGTCGACCGGTCCAGCGCGACCCCGTTGAGATTGGCGTCCTGGCCCTTGACGGTGAACTCGGCAGGTTCGCCGACGACCACCGTTGACGACTCGGGACTGACGTACAGCTGCGCCAGCGGACCAGTCGCGCGCGAGGCTCACGATCTGCAGGGCATTGGGCAGCGACCGTGAGGCCAGGACGGGTTTCGTCCACGGCGTCACCAGCGTGACGTCGATGTCGCCGGGCTGCCTGATCGCGAGCTGCGTCGAGTTGCCGCCGTCGAGGTTGATCGCGTCGACCGCGCCGAGGCCCAGAAGCAGATCGGACAGCTCACGCCAGCCGTCAGGCCTTTCGTGAGGTTGCCACTGTCAGCCGTCAAGAGGATCAGCTTGCCGGAAGCGGTGATGCCCACCGCCGTCCTGGCGTCGTTGCCGTCTCGCGTGGGGTCGACTGCGACCGCTTGGCCGTTCTGCAGGACGAGGTCGCGGCCGCCCATGGCTTGAACAATCGAATCCCACGGCGATGAGGCCGTCAGGCTGAACGAAACCGCAGCCCCGACAGTCAGAGCGGATGCCCACGCCGGCGCCGTGGCCGAGACCGACAGCACCACTTGGCCCGGGCCGATCGGCGTGCCTCCCTGCCCCTGTCGAACCTCTACGACCGTGCCGCTGTACGTCCCGGCCGGGACTCATCGGCAGGTCGAAGCCCTCGATAACGTACTCGTCACCCAGGTTGTCCGTCCACGTCTGTCCCGCCGAAACGTGGCGTGTACAGCACCACGGATCCAGCTGGCCGAATCTGGTTGATGCGGTTCACATTGACCGCTTTCGCCGCCCGGCAGCGTGAGGACACGGCTCGTCACGGGCGTGCCGATGACCGGGCTGGCCGCGTGCGTCGATGCCCAGCGCGGGAAGCCGATCGCTGGTCTCCCGAGTTGATGAGTTCGCCATCGCTCACGTTCAAGCCCAAGCCGGTCCCCGTCACGAACTCGGCGCCCAAGCTTTGGGCGCGCGAAGAGACTGCCGTTCGACGTGGCGACGACGCGACGCCCGTCCTGGCTGTAGGCCAGCGCCTGGTCGACGGCCGTGCTTAACCTGACGGACTCCTCGTTTCCCACGGACGCTCGCAGCGCCACGAGCGGATTGTCCGGATCCACCTCGACGATCCTTACGTCTACGTTGGTAGGCGGAGTCGACCGTCAGCGAGCCTGATCTCGTACGAGACCCCAGGCGCGAGCTGGAAGCCGCCTTCGCTGAGTAGGGAGTGGTGATCGCGGCCAGGCCACGCTGAGGCAGCGACAGGCTCAACAAGAGGAATGTGTCACGCCGGCCACGAGCGCACCCCTCATGCGCAAATCGACCCTCCGCTGTGTGTGTACGCTAGTCGACGGTGAAGTAGTCGGGTCCCTGGTAGCGACCGGTGCGCTCCTTGCGGATCTGCATGAGCACATCGTTGAGCAGCGAGCTGGCGCCGAACCGGAACAGCTCGGGTGTCATCCAGCGTGGTCCAAGTGTCTCGTAGAGGACGACGAGGTAGCCGATTGCCTCCTTGGCGGTCCTGATGCCGCCGGCGGGCTTGATGCCGACGATCCTCCCGGTGCGGCGATGGAACTCGCGCACCGCTTCCATCATCACCAGCGTGACCGGCAGCGTGGCCGCCGGCTGAACCTTGCCGGTGGACGTCTTGATGAAGTCGGCCCCGGCGGCCATTGCCAGGATGCTCGCGCGACGGACGTTGTCGTACGTCTCGAGCTCGCCGGTCTCGAGGATCACCTTGAGGTGCGCCGCGCCGCACGCCTCCTTGACGGCGACGATCTCGTCGAAGACGTGCCGATAGTCGCCCTCGAGAAAGGCGCCGCGGTCGATGACCATGTCGATCTCGTCGGCGCCGGCCTCAACCGCCTGGCGCGTCTCCAGGATCTTCACGTCGCTGTACGTCTGGCCCGACGGGAAGCCGGTGGCGACGCTGGCGATGCGAACGGACGTGCCCTCGAGCGCGCGCTTGGCGACAGGAATGTGCGCCGGGTAGATGCAGATGGCAGCGACGCTGGGGATCGTCGGATCGGACGGATCGGGACGGATGCCCTTGGCGCATATCGCCCGCACCTTGCCCTCGGTGTCCTTTCCCTCGAGCGTGGTCAGATCCATCATGCGCACGGCAAGGTCCAGGGCCCACAGCTTGGACTCGCGCTTGATGGAGCGACGCTGAAGGCTCGCGGCGCGCTCCTCGATGCCAACCTGGTCGACTCCGCCGACGTGCTCCAGCATCGCTTCGAGGCCGTCCGCACGCCCGACGTACGAGCGCACGAGCGCGCTTGCCTGTCGCTCGGCGGATCGGGTGGTGGTTGACTGGCCTTCGAGAACCTTTGCCATTGGACGATCAATCTTACATGCACATCAATCGGTCGTACTTGACGGCCGCTGACGATTCGAATGTGACCATTTGGTCACTACGATGGACATACAAGACGGACGCTTGGATGAAATACTTGCGGGCTCTCGCGGACCCGACCCGGCGTCGGCTGCTTGTCGTCGATCCGCACGCAGCCGGGACTCTCCACGGCCGAGCTGGCCGCACAGACCAAGGGCATGACCCGTTGGGGAGTCATGAAGCACCTCGCGGTGCTCGAGTCGGCGGGACTGATTCAGACGATGGCCCAGGGCCGTCGACGTCGCCACTTCCACGAACCACAGGCGCTCGACCCGCTGCGCCGCTGGCTGGCCGAGAGCTAGGCGCGCGACCAGCTCCTCGATCAGCTCCGGCCAGCGGTCGCCATAACGAACCGCGGCGATGATCGCGCCGTCGCGCAGGCTGGCGTCTGACACGTCGGCGCCCTCCAGGCCGAAGCGATCAAGCAGCGCATCGACGATCGCGATGCCCGCTCCCAGCTGCCGCGCCCGCCGCGGCTTGACGTTGTAGCGCGACGAGACCTGGCTGGCAGTCAGGATGGTCAGAGTCTTGCGGTCCTCGGCGATGGCTGCGCGAGTGAGCCGTCCCAGTCGCGCGACGTTCGTCGCGGTCCCGCCCACGAAGATCGCCCGCGTTACGTGACCGTGCCGCTCCTCGCCGCCCGAAGTCGTGCTGACCAGGCCGGCCGCCACATCGGCCGTGGCGCGAAACAGCCTGTCCAGCTCGTCGTCTGTCGGGGGATCGCTGTCGACCATCGCCGCGGTAAGTCGGGAGGATCCGAACGGCAGGCTGTCGACGACCAATGGCTGGCCGGGCGTCCACGTCGAGACCTCGGTCGACCCGCCGCCGATGTCGACCGCGATCAGCGGCGCATCGGGCATCTCTCCACGGGTCACGCCGACGAACGTCAGGATGGCCTCCTCTCGCTCGGTCAGGACGCGCAGCTCGAGACCGGTCGCCATCGCGAATCTCTGTGGCCAACTCGTTCACGTTGTCGGCTCGCCGGAGCGGATCAGTGCCGATGAGCGTGAGTCGATCGGCGTGCGAGCGGCTGCGCCGCCTCCACGTACGTCTTGAGCGTTTCGACCAGGTGATGGCGCGCCGCGCGCCGGCACGCCGCCATGCTGGTCGACCGTGTCGCCGAGGCCGAGGAGCTCGCTCGTGTCCTTGAGGGTCTCGACCCAGCCCGGACCGGTCAGCGCGACGAGCAGGTGAACGCTGTTGCTGCCGATGTCGACGCCGGCGCCGATGGCAACGGCCGGATGCGCGCCAGGGTCGCGCGATGCGGTTGGCGGCGGGCTCAGGGCAGGACTGTCAGCCAGCGTCCGTTCCAGGCTGGTGCGTTGCGCTGGACGTTCTCGGTGAACTTGTTCTTGAGCTCGGTGTAGCTGACCCACTCGCGCGGACCGGGATCGAACGACTTGCCGCCGATCGTGCCGTACGGCCACAGCGGACCCATCGCCTGCACGGTGGTGACCGTGTAGTCTGTCGGTGAACCTGGGGTCGGCGGTGGACTTGAAGCCAGTCATGACCCAGGCGTGACCGCCGTGGCGGCCCCACACGATCATGCCCACCGGCTTGCCCGTCGCGCGCATCCGCTTGGCGGCGGCGCGCAGCGATGCCTGCATCGTCGTGTTGATACCGACGTAGTAGTTGCCGCCGCCCCAGTGCCTGAGAGCCGCAGCCCAGCCGCCGGCATCGGCGCCGTTGTCCGTGATCGGGTACGTGCTGTGATCCTGGGCGTACCGCCAGTACATGGTCTGGGCTGCCTCGCCCTTGCTGTGCGTGCCCTTGATCAGGTTGAGCATCATCTGGATGCTCGCCGGCACGCAGTACCAGTCGGTCTTCTGGACCGTGTGCGTCTTGGGCCGATACATGCTGTAGGAGTAGGTCGCCTGGGCGGTCGCACCCGGGTCGGGGGCCTCTGTGCGCCGGGATTCGTTAGCCGGAAGGCCGGGCTCCGTTGTCGGCGGTGGCGCGCCATAGCTGCCACCGCTGGCCTCGACCGACACGCGGCCGCGGCCGGCGCAGGCAGCGCCACGGTCAGCGCCAGCAATGCGGCAAGGATGAGGGTGGTTCGAACGCGCATCAGTGGGCATTGTCCGGTGTCCGCACTCGGCCGGTCAAACCAGCCGTTCTGCTCAGGTCGTGCAACCATTCGAATGTGACCCATTCAACGAGCAGCTCATTCACCTCCGGCGGCGAGTACATCGCCCCGGTTCGTATCCACGCCGACCGCCCGTCATCGACGCTCGAGCTGGAATGGCCGGACGGCCACATCACTCGCTACGACTTCGAGACCCTGCGCTGGCTGTGCCCGTGCGCCTATTGCCGCGGTGAGGCCGGCATCCCGGGCTGGCTCGACTCGAACCCGACCCTGACGCCGGCTCAGACCCAGCTGACCGACCTGGCCGCTCGTCGGCACGTACGCGGTTGCGCCGACGTGGGCCGACGGACACCACACCGGCTTCTACACGTTCGCGCGGCTGCGCGAGGAGTGTCCGTGCCCCGAGGACACCGAGCGCCGCGGCCGCGATCGAGGGCGCACACGCCGAGCATGGACTCGAGGAAGGCCAGCAGCGCCTCGGCTAGGTCCGATCGTCGCTTGCGGCTAGCGGCTGAGCGATCCCCCGTCCGGCCAGACGCTACCGGTGTCCGCACCAACGTTGAAGTTGAAGAGCGTCTTCGCATCTGACAACTGACGAAGAGACGCCCGTCGGGAGCAAACGTCATCGTGGTCAGGCGACCGCCGAAACCGGTCGCAAACTCTGTGTCGCTAAATCCGCTCGGGACGGTCGCCAGCCCGCTCACTGCGACCGGCGCGGCAAGCGGCACGGCGGCCGCCAGCGGCACGAGCACGAGTAATCCGGAAAGTGCGCGCAGGCGCGAATACATAAACCTCTCGTCTCGAAGTGGACTCGACGAGAGTACTAAAGGACCAGTACCATCGGTGGTGCATGCACCACAGTCAATTCGTGCTGAACTCATTGGTAGACTGACCCGTCCAATGGCCGCGATACGGACGCCACCCGACCAGGTGAGCGACCCTTCCGACGAGACTGCCGAAATCTGCCGAGGTCGGCGAGCGACCGCCGCAGCCGCAGACACGCGCGCCCGCGGGTGGCCGCGGCCGACGCTCTGCCCTGGCGGACATGCCGTACATCAACCGCGAGCTGTCGTGGCTCGAATTCAACGATCGCGTGCTGTTCGAGGCGGTCGACGAGCGCAACCCGCTGCTCGATCGAGCGCGCTTCCTGGCCATCTTCGCCAGCAACCTCGACGAGTTCTTCCAGGTTCGCGTCGCCGGGCTGAAGCAACAGGTCGCGGCAGGTCGCTCCAATCCGACGCCGGACGGGATGAGCGCGGCATCGATCCTCGACGCAGTCCGAACGCGGTTGCTGCCGATCGTCGCCAGGCACTCCGAGACCTACGCCCGGGTCCGCGAGGAGCTCGCCGACGAGGGCATCCGCATCGTCCGCTACGAGGAGCGACCCGGAGCGCCACGTCGAGCTGCGGCGCCGCTTCTTCGACGAGGTATTCCCCGTCCTGACGCCGCTGGCCGTGGACCCGGGTCACCCGTTCCCGTACATCAGCGACCTTTCGCTGTCCCTGGCAGTCACCGTTCGCGACCCCGAGAGCGGCGAACGCCTCTTCGCGCGAATCAAGGTCCCGCCGGTGCTGCCGCGCCTCATGGAGGTCGGCCAGCGGACGTACATCCTGCTCGAGCAGGTCATCGCCGCGAACCTGGACGCGCTGTTCCCGGGCATGGAGGTGCTGGAGCACCACCTCTTCCGGGTCACGCGCAACGCCGACCTCTCGATCGAGGAGGAAGAGGCGCCCGACCTGCTCATGGCGATCGAGGAAGAGCTGCGCAAGCGGCGCTTCGGCAAGGTGGTCCGGCTGGAGATCGAACGCTCGATGCCCCATCCGACGCGCGTGCTGCTGATGCAGGGCCTCGACATCGCGCCGGAGGACGTCTACGAGATCTCGGGCATGCTCGATCTCACGCGCGCTCAACGAGATCGCCGATCTCGATGTTCCCGTCGCTCCACTACGAGCCGTGGCTGCCCGTCGGTGCCCGCCCGGCTCGCACCGAGCCGATCCCGACGAGGAGCCGGACATCTTTGCGCGCGCTCCGCCAGGGCGACGTCCTGCTGCATCACCCCTACGAGTCGTTCGCCGCCTCGGTGCAGCGGTTCATCGAGCAGGCGGCCGAGGATCCGGACGTCCTGTCGATCAAGCAGACCCTGTACCGGACGAGCGGTGACTCGCCGATCGTCAGCTCGCTGATCCAGGCCGCGGAGGCGGGCAAGCAGGTCGTGGTGCTGGTCGAGATCAAGGCGCGCTTCGACGAGCGCGCAAACATCGTCTGGGCCCGCGCCCTTGAGCGTGCCGGCGCTCACGTCGCATACGGCCTCGTGGGCCTGAAGACGCACTCCAAGGTGGCGCTCGTCGTCCGTCGCGAGGGCCGCGGCCTGCGGCGCTACGTGCACATCGGCACGGGCAACTACAACCCCAAGACGGCGCGTATCTACGTCGACCTCGGGCTGCTGACGGCCGATTCCGAGCTGGGCGCCGACGTCACCGACCTCTTCAACCTTCTGACCGGGCACTCGCGCCAGAAGCGTTATCGCAAGCTGCTCGTGGCACCGTCCACGCTGCGCTCGGGGATCATCGACCTGATCGACCGCGAGCGCGAGCGACAGCGCAGCCACGGCGACGGCCGGATCGTGATGAAGCTCAACGCCGTCGTCGACCCGCCGGTCATGGCCGCCCTGTACAAGGCCAGCACGGCCGGCGTGAAGATCGACCTGATCGTCCGCGGCATGTGCTCCGTCAGGCCGGGCGTGGAGGGCATCAGCGAGTCGATCAGCGTCCGATCGGTCGTCGGCCGGTTCCTGGAGCACTCGCGGATCTTCGTGTTCGGAAGCGGCGACCGAGAGCGCTTCTACATCGGATCGGCGGACATGATGGAGCGCAACCTCGACCGTCGAGTCGAGGCGATCGCGCCCGTCACCGACGCCGAGAACCAGCAGAAGCTGCGCACGATCATCGACGTGATGCTCCGCGACGATCGGCGGGCCTGGGTCCTCGACTCGAGCGACACCTGGCGACGCGTCGAAGAGCTGGTTGAAGAGCCGACCGGGCTCGACACGTTCGAGGTCTTGATGGAGATGGCGAACACGCTGCCGCCCGTGACCACTGCCTAGGTGACCGCCAAGGAAACACGCGAGGTCGAGCTCAAGTACACCGTCGACGACGACGAGGCGGTGCGTGCCCTGCTGGACGGAGACACGATCGCGGGCTTGAAGGCCGGCCCGTGGAAGGTGATTCCTCTCTCGGATCGCTACCTCGACACGACGTCACGCGCGCTCGAGCGAGCCGGCTATGGAGCGCGACTGCGTCACGTGGGCCGCAAGACGCTGCTCACCGTCAAGAGTCGGCTCAGAGTCGTCCGGCAGACGGGCGCGCGCGGCACGATCGCCTGGAGCTGGAGTCGGTGGCCAACCAGCGCCTCGACCCAGCGGGTTGGCCACAGAGCGCCGGGCGCTCGCTCGTGGAGACGGCCGCCGGCGGCGAGCAGCTGCGAACGCTGTTCACGATCACGCAGCGACGCAACGAACGCGAGCTGATGCTCGAAGACGGGTCGGTGCTGGCGCGTCCTGTCCCTCGACGAGGCCGAGGTCAGCCGCTTCGGACGCGCGCTCGGCTCGTTCACGGTGCTCGAAGTTGAGCTGGCGAGCGCGCGACGGTCACGGCGCCGCGGCAGCGCTCGACGACATCGCCGATCAACTGGAGGCGACCGGGCTGCTGCGGCCGGAGACCAGCTCCAAGGAGGAGCTCGGCATGGCGCTGGTCCATGCCCACTCGCGCCGGCGGAGCCAAGCCGCCCAAGAAGCCCGGCGTGTCGGCCGATGACCCATTGGCCGAGGCCGGCCGCAAGGTGCTGCGACATGCACCTGCTGCGAATGCTGGAGGCCGAGGCCGGGTCGCGCGACGGCGAGGTCGAGAGCGTCCACAAGATGCGCGTCGCCACGCGGCGAATGCGTGCGGCGTGGCGCGTCTTCAACGGCGCTTACCGCAACAAGACGCAGAAGCGCTACGTGGCCGAGCTGCGCGAGGTTGCCCAGACTCTTGGCGCGGTGCGCGACATGGACGTGCAGCTCGAGCGACTCGCGCGAGTACTCGAATGGGAAGGTCGAGGCGACTCTGGCGGGCCTGGCGCCACTCATCGCCGAGTGGCAGCGACGCCGCGACGTGGCGCGCGACCACCTGCTCGACCTCCTGGGCTCGGCCGACTACGACCATTTCGTAACCGAGTACCTCGACTTCGTTGAAACGCCTGGGGCCGGCGCGGGCAAGGACGGTCCCGGGCCTGGTGCGCGAAGCTGCTGCCGGCCGGATCTGGCACGCATACGAGCTGCTCCGCACGCACGACGAGCTCGTGCCCTTCGCCGACGTGCCGGCGCTACACGCCTTGCGCATCGAGTCGAAGCGGGTGCGCTACACGCTCGAGTTCTTCAGCGAGGTGCTGCCGGCATCGGCCGGCACGCTCATCGGCGAGCTGACCGCGGTCCAGGACCATCTCGGCCTGCTCAACGACGCACACGTATCGGCCAACCTGACACGCGAATGGCTCATGAGCAATGCCGCGCAGCTGCCGCTCGAGACTCGGCGCGCGGCCGGGGCGTACCTGACAGCCAGCGAGCGCGACGTGGAACGGCTGCGGCGATCGTTCAACCGGCTGTGGCGCCACGTGATGGGCAGGGTGTTCCGGCGCCGCCTGGCGCTCGCTATCGGAGAGATCTGAGGCCCAACCTCATTTCGTTGCCGCGAGAAACGCTAACGCTCTGTTAACGCCCCGCTAATCAGCCGACTATCTACGGCCGCCACGATCAGGCGATGGCCCACACCCTCACCGGCGTTCCAGAAGTCGCGAAGCGTCTTCCCGCGCGCCCTCCGGCCTTTGAGCGCCTGGTGATCGCGCCCGAGGACTCCCAATTCGGATCGATCGCCGCGGACGCCACGACCATGGTCGTATCGGAGGGCGCGCTGTTTCGGCAGCTGCTGGTCCGCGTCAAGCCTGTGCTGGTGGCCGTATTCCAGCCACCCGCGACCGCTCTTGACACCGAGGCGGTGATCACCGAACGGAGACGGCGCAGGGAGCTGCGCGTCGTCCTCATCAACGCACCGGCGCTGATCAACGAACGACTCGCCGCGCTGCGCGCAGGGTTCGACGAGGCGCTGGACTCCAACGTGGACGGTCGTGAGCTGGTGGGGCGCTTCGCCCTCCTGACCGACGCGGCTCGCGCAGATGGTTTCGACCAGCGCATCGACATCTCACCTGACCTGACGCTCGATCCGGGCGGGCGCGAGCTGCGAATCGGCAGGCATCGCGTCCACCTCCGGCCCCGCGAAGCGGCGCTGCTCGAGATCCTCGCCCGGGAGCCGGGCAAGACCTTCACGCGCGAACAGCTGCTCGATGCAGTCGCGCCCACAGCGGCGCATCGCGACCTCCGGACTGTCGATGTCCATGTCAGGTGGCTGAGGGCCAAGCTGGAGCTGGAGACGCACCCGTCAGCTCGATTGGTAACGGTCCGTGGCGTCGGCTATCGGCTCGAACCGGGGAAGTTCTCGCGGCGGAGGGCCAGCCGCACACAGTTGTGGACGAATCGCAATCCCCGTTAACGAGACGTTAACAGGGTCGCCAACGATCCGTTGATCGATTCGTCCGACGCTGAGCGCGCAACTGTCAAGGACTGTGCCGCGGACCGTGTTTCCGCGACAACAGAGAGGAGAACGACAGATCGTGAAGAATCGGTTTGCCATCTCGATCGTCACGCTCGCGCTGTTCGCAGCGGCGTGTGGCGGCGGTGGCGCAACAACCAAGCCCGCAACGCCAGCGCGCAACTCATGCAGCGAGTACGCCAGCGGCAGTGACGCCGGCTGCCTCAACGCCGGCGTCGGCAACGGCGACGCCTGCCTCCGGGACGACGGAGCCGTCAACTCCGGCAATGTCCGAGCAGCCGAGCACGCGGTGCCGAGACTCCGGCAGCGTCGCTGCCGACGGTCGAAGGCAACGTCGACATCCATGGGTCGTCAACAGTCGCGCCGATCTCCAACGCAATCGCCGAGGAGCTGCGCACTGGGCAATCCAGGCTTCAGCTACACCGTCGGTGACGAAGGCACTGGAGCGGGTTTCGCAGACTTCTTCTGCGTCGGCCAGTCCGACATCTCGGACGCGTCGCGCAAGATCAAGCCTGATGATCCTGCCGTCGAAGGCGACGAAGAGGCGACCATCTGCGCCGCCAACGACGTCGAATACGCCGAGCTCAAGATCGGTTACGACGGCCTCGCGGTCATCACCGCGGCCGACAACCCGATCGAGTGCCTGACGTTCGCCGACCTCTACGCCCTCATGGGCCCCGAGTCCGACAACGTCACCAATTGGCAGGATGCACAGGCCCTCGCAACGCAGCTTGGCTCGACCAGCACGCTGCCCGATGCGCCGCTCTCGATCACCGCTCCTGGGACCGAGTCCGGCACCTACGACAGCTTCATCGAGCTGGTCATGGCGAAGTTCATCGCCGCCCAGTTCCCCGATGCAGTCGCGGACAACACCCATCTGCGCACGCCAGGCGACATCTACGTCGCATCGCCCAATGACAACGCCATCATCCAGGGCGTGGCGGGCTTCCCGACGTCACTCGGTTTCGTCGGCCTCGCCTACGCTGAGGAGAACGCCGACACGGTCAAGATGATCGCGATCGACAAGGGCGACGGCAACTGCGTCCTCCCGACTCGGGAGACGGTGTCCGATGCCACCTATCCGATCTCGCGACCGCTGTTCATCTACCCCAACCTGGGTAAGGCAGCTGAGAACCCGGCAATCGGCGGTTTCGTCGACTTCTACCTCTCGGACACGGGCATCGCCAACGTCGGTGACGTCGGCTACGTGCCGCTTCCGGCAGGTGAGCTCGATGCGACCCGCCTCGCCTGGGAGACGGCAAAGGCGCAATAGGTACACCCTCCTCTTCCCAAGCACGCAGGCCGGCCTTTTGCCGGCCTGCGTGTTCTCATTCATATGATTTAGCGCTGAACGCAATGGAGAGCCTGTGACCAGCATCGCTAACGCCGAAGCGTTGACGATCAACGACCTGCGCGGCAGCGCCGCTCGTCGTCGTCGAGAGCTGATCATCCGCACGTTCTTCTTCCTTGCCGCCGGTACGGCTGTCGTCATCTCGCTGCTGATCGTCCTCACCCTGATCGGCGAAGCGTTCGTCTTCATCACAGGAGTTGACCTGCCGAGCCTGCTGGGGCTGTCGTGGCAGCCGCGCTCCGGCGACTTCGGCCTCCTGCCGCTCCTCGCCGGGACCTTCGTGATCGCCATCATCGCGATGGTCGTAGCCGCGCCACTCGGTCTTGGCGCTGCGATCTTCCTTGCCGAGTACGCAACGCCTCGCGTGAGACGAACGGTCAAGCCGATCCTCGAGGTGCTCGCCGCGATTCCGAGCGTGGTGCTCGGCTTCTTCACGCTGTCCGTAATCAGCCCGACGCATCGTCCAGCCCATCTGCCCTGGCTCCACGCCGCTCTTCAACATGTTCGGCGCAGGCATCGCGGTCGGGATCCTGATCACGCCACTGGTCGCGTCGATCTCCGAGGACGCCATGTACGCGGTCCCCGGCGCGCTGCGTGAAGCGTCGTACGGGCTCGGAGCGCGGAAGCGCGTCACCAGCCTACGGATCGTGTTCCCGGCGGCCGTGTCGGGCATCGTCGCCGCGCTGATCGTCGGCTTTTCGCGGGCTGTGGGCGAAACGATGATCGTGGCGCTCGCCGCGGGCGGCGTCGGCGGCGCGATCTTCACCGTCAATCCCGTGCATGCCCGGCCAGACCATGACTGCCGCGATGACGGCCCTGGCGGTCGGCTCTGACCAGGCGGGCGGCGGCCTTGCCTACGCCAGTCTCTTCTTCGTGGGGCTGTTGCTGTTCGTGATGACGCTGGCTCTCAACCTGGTCAGCGAGCGTTTCGTGCGCCGCATCAGGAGTGCCTACTGATGGCCTACGCCGGCCGCCTGCACACAGACGCGACCACCGCATCCGTGGAGCGCGCCCTGCGAGGCCAAACGAGACCCCTCGGCGAGTACCTCTTCCAGGGCTTTCCTGTTCGTGTCCCTGATCATCGCTCTGGGCGTGCTTGTCTGGCTGTCTGTCGGACGTATTCATTCGGTCGATCCCGGTCTGGCAGGAGCGCGGGCTGCGGAGCTTCGTAACCTCGCCACTATCGTCCGATCCGGCCAAGGCGGGCATCGCCCAGGGGCTCTTCGGGTCGATCCTGCTGATGGTCATCGTCATCACCCTGACGATCCCGATCGGCACCGCGGCGGCCATCTACCTCGAGGAGTACGCGACCGACAACCGCGTGACCCGGCTCCTCAACACGACGGTCCGCAACCTGGCCGGCGTCCCTGCCGTCGTCTACGGGCTGCTCGGCCTCTCCGTCTTCGTCGCGCTGCTGAACGACTACAACAGCGGACGCAATCTGCTCTCAGGCGGCTTGACCCTCTCGATCGTGGTCCTGCCCATCGTGATCATCACGGCCGCCGAAGCGCTTCGCTCAGTGCCGCAGACCATTCGCGAGGCAGGTTTCGGGGTTGGTGCGACGAAGTGGGAGGTCGTGCGCAGCCACGTTCTTCCGTACGCGGCGCCGGGAATCTTCACCGGGATCATCCTGACGATCGCTCGTGCCTTTGGCGAGACGGCACCACTGCTGCTCGTGGGTGCCGCGACCGCTGGCTTCGGCCAGGCCGCCAACGCAACACTCGCCGACAAGGTTCTTGGTCCGTACACGGCCCTGCCGACGACGATCTATCGCTGGGCCACCCTGCCGCAGACGGAATTCAAGGCACTGACGTCCGCCGCGATCGTGGTTCTGCTCGCGGTTGTCCTGATCGTCAACGCAATCGCCATAATCCTGCGCAACAGATATGAACGAAGGTGGTGACCCAGTGACGCTCGAGACCGCAACGCGGCCCGAGTCTGACGAGTTGCCTCGGACAACGGTCCACCTGGCGCCGGCGCACGAGAAGACGGACGCCGAGCCCGCAGGCCCGAACGTGTTCGAGCTGCAGAACTTCAGCGCGTTCTACGGCACGTTCCAGGCCGTGCGCGAGATCGACCTGTCGGTTGCCCCGAACCGCATCACCGCGCTGATCGGACCGTCCGGCAGCGGCAAGAGCACCGTGCTGCGCTGGCTGAACCGGATGAACGACCTGATTCCCGGCGCGCACATGAGCGGCCAGGTCCTCTACCACGGCGTCGATCTGTTCGACAAGCGAGTCGATCCCGTCGAGGTCCGGCGGCGCATCGGCATGGTGTTCCAGAAGCCCAACCCATTCCCCAAGTCGATCTACGACAACGTCGCCTTCGGGCCTCGTGTTGCGGGCTACAAGGGGAACATGGACGACCTCGTCGAGCAATCACTGCGCCGCGCGGCGATCTGGGACGAGGTCAAGGACAAGCTGAAGCAGCCCGGAACGGCGCTTTCCGGCGGACAGCAGCAGCGACTGTGCATCGCCCGCGCGATCGCCGTTTCGCCCGACGTGATCCTCATGGACGAGCCCTGCTCCTCTCTCGATCCCGTCGCAACGCTTGCGCATCGAAGAGCTGATGTGGGAGCTCAAGCAGAACTACACGATCGTCATCGTGACCCACAACATGCAGCAGGCCGCACGCGCCTCGGACGAGACGGTGTTCATGACGATGGGCGAGGACCGCGCCGGATATCTCGTCGAGAAGGGCCTGACTCCCGAAATCTTCACGAACCCCCAGAACCGTCTGACCGAGGACTACGTGTCCGGACGGTTCGGGTAGGAGGCGCGCCATGACCGAGAAACGAGCGCTCGAGCCACATCCCGACGAAACCGAGTCGACGCCTGAGAACGGAACGGCCGTGGATCAGGCGGAGGCCATCGTGGCGCAGGCCGTGGTGGTGGAGCCGCTCGGCGTCGTGAGCAGTCGGCCGGGGTACTACCCAAGCCGCGAGACGCTCGACCGCGAGATGCGCGAGATCAAGGACGAGGTCCTGCGCATGGGCAGCCTCGTCGCCAGCCAGATCGGCCTCGCCCTCGATTCGCTCGTCAGCCACGATCGCGGACAAGGCGACGGCGGCCATCGTCGGCGACGGCCGCATCAACGAGGCTCAGCGCCACATCAACGCGCTGATCACGACGACGATCGCCACCCAGCAGCCGGTGGCCCGCGACCTGCGCTTCCTGCTGTCGCTCGACCACGTCACCTACGAGCTCGAGCGCATGGGCGACCACGCTGCGTCGGTGGCCAAGCAGGCGCGCAAGCTGGCCCCGTTTCCGCCGCTGCAGGACTACCTCGACCTGCCGCGAATGGGCGAGCTGGCCGCGGACCAGGTCCGCGGCGTGCTGCGAGCGCTGGTCGATCTCGACACGGTCGTCGCGCGCGAGGTGGCCGCACGGGACGACGACATGGACGACCTGTACCACCGGACCTTCGACGAGGTGCTCGACCTGATGCGCGACGACCCGAGCAACGTGGAGCGCGGGACGCGCGTGCTGTTCGCAGCGCACTACCTCGAGCGCATCGGCGACCGGGTGACGAACATCGCCGAGGACGTCGTGTTCCTGGCCACGGGCGACATCGAGGACCTGAACCCATGAGCGACACGCGCCGTGGACCGCCCGATGCGCGTCCTGTTCGTGTGCACAGGCAACTCCGCCCGCTCGATCATGGCCGAGTCACTTCTGCGCAAACACGGTGGCGACGATTTCGAGGTCTTCAGCGCCGGCACGGAGCCACGCGGCATCAACCCGCTGACGGTCCGGGTCCTCGAGGAGGCGGGCCTGCCGACGACGCGACTTGCAGTTCGAAATCGGTCAACGAGTTCCTGGGCCAGCCACTTCGATCACGTGATCACGATGTGCGACGAGGCACGCCAGGCGTGTCCCGTATTCCCGGGGAGTCACGAGTCGCTCCACTGGGGCTACGAGGATCCTGCCGCGGCAACCGGTACTGACGAAGAGCGGCTCGCGGTCTTCAGACATGTCTTCACGCAAATAGGGTTGCGCACCAACGAGTTCGCGACGATCGCGAGACGATTCCGTGCCGGCGCGCACAGCGGCCCGCGGTTGAACGAGACAGTCGGAAATGGATAAAGGGGGCAGCGCTCAGCCGTGCGTCGAGGTCTACCTGCGTCCGCCACGCACATGCCGGCAATCCCGACGAGTGGACGGGCGACGATGCCGACCGGCCGCTGAGCGCGAAGGGACGGCGCCAGGCCGAGCGGCTGGGTCGCTTCCTCGCGCGCAACGGCTTCAAGCCCAACGCGATCATCACCAGCCCCAAGGTGCGCGCCCACCAGACTGCCGAGCTCGTCGCTGCCGCGCTCGGAACGCGCGTCGAGACCGATCACCGGCTGGGCATGCCGGTCGACATCGAACTTGCTGTCGAAGATCGTTGCCGAGTCGGGCGGCGAGCGCGTCGTCCTGGTGGGTCATGACCCCGACCTGAGCGACCTGGCGGCCGAGATGATCGGCGCCCAATACCTGCCACTGAAGAAAGGCGCCCTCGCCCGAATTCGACACGACCCTCCCCCTGCAGCCGGCGGGCGCGCTGCTGCGCTGGCTCGTTCCGCCGGACCTGATCGCCGAAGAGGCCTGACCAGCCGGCGCATCGGGACCGGAGCGGCGGCTCGATACTCTTCGCGCGCGTGTTAGAGGCAATCGTCGCCGGTGCGGTGGCCGGATTCGCCATCGCCGTGCCTGTTGGCGCGATCGCCGTCCTGATCATCCACACCGGTCTGACGCGCGGCCTCCGCGCCGGTCTTGCCGCGGCCGCTGGGGCTGCATCTGCCGATGGGATCTACGCCACGATCGCCGTGATCGCCGGCATCGGCGTCACGAACCTGATCGGTCCGCTGATCGCGCCGCTGCGGATCGTGGGCGGCCTGGTCCTGATCCTGCTCGGCGTACGCGGCCTGATCGGGCTGCGATCACCTCGCGCGATGGGCGAGGCAGACGCAATCGAGGCCGCCGCGCCGGCCCACCGCCGAACCTACCTGGAGCTGCTCGGCCTGACGCTGCTCAACCCGGCGACGGTCGTCTATTTCGCCGCGCTTACCGTCGGGCTGCCCGCGCTCACCGGCACGCCGGAGCGCATCGCATTCGCCGCGTCGGCGTTTGCGGCCTCACTCACGTGGCAGTGCGCCCTGGCCGGGTTCGGTGCCGCTGCTCGGACGTGGCTCTGGTCATCGCCTGCACCGGCCGACGGTCATCATCGGCAACTCGATCGTTATCGCTCTTGGCGCGCTGATCCTTCTGGAGGGCCTTCGGCCAGCGGCACCGTGAAGGTGAAGGCCGAGCCGTTCCTCTCGTCGCTCGCGGCCCAGATGCGGCCGCCGTGACCCTCCACGATATGGCGCGCGATCGACAATCCCAGACCGGTGCCGCCCTGCCCTCGCTGGCGCGCCTTGTCGACCTTGTAGAAGCGCTCGAAGATCCGGTCGAGGTCGGCTTTCGCCACGCCTGGCCCCTCGTCTCGAACGGTGACGGCGACCTCACCATCTGCGCGGCCACGGCTGAGACCGTCACCGCTGATTCGGGCGGCGAGAACTTGACCGCGTTGTGAAGCAGGTTGACCAGGACCTGGCCGAGTCGCTCCTCGTCGCCCCAGACCAGTGGGCAGGTCTCGTCGAGACCCTCCGTCTCCAGGCCGACCCGCTGGCGATCGGCAAAGGTGCGCAGGCGATCGATCGCGGCATTGATCACGTCGGGCATTCGGACCTTGTCGAAGTGGAGCTCGGCCGCGCCGCCCTCGATGCGTGACAGGTCCAGCAGCTCGTTGACCATCTGGACCAGGTGGCCGGTCTCGACGTCGATCTTGAGGATCCGCTCACGCATCCGTGGCGGGACGTCCACCTCCGGTCGAGCCAGGTCCTGGGTGAGCGTCTCGGTCAGCAGTCGGATCGTCGTGAGCGGCGTCCGCAGCTCGTGCGACAGGTTGTCGATGAACTCCGACCGGATGCGCTGCAGCCGGCGAAGCTCGGTCACGTCCTCCAGGAACAGCATCACGCCGCCACCAGGCGCCTTGCGAAAACGGATGAGGACGCGCCGCCCATCGTCGCCGCGCTGGGTGATCTCGAGTGTCGCCGAGCCCTGGTCGGCAGCCGCTCGCGCCATCTCCTCCACCCGATGGTCGAGGAAGATCTCCATCAGCGAGCGCCCAAGCAGGCGGTCGTAGTCGACCTGCAGAACTCCTCGAGGCCGCCCGATTTACCCGCAGAACCTGGAGGCTCGGGTCGAGCCACAGGACGCCGACGTCCATCTGGTCGAGCAGCGCGGACGAGCGTCGTCGTCGTTGCCCGACGCATCGTCGAGCCGCCCAATGCCGCTGCGACGCGCCGCCTGAACGTGCGTCTGTTGGGCGCGTCCGCGAGCGGCGGGCGAACAGGCTCACGACGGCGCCAGCGATGAAAGCGACTGCGACGAGCACCGCGATCTCAGCTGCACCGACAGAGTCTAGGTACGCCGCGAGACGCTCCGGTTGCCAAGCGTGGTCGAGCTGTCAGGGCTCCCGCGAGGCCGAGGCTGCCGAAGCCGCAGCGACACGGCCCTTCACGGCCCAGGCGTTGCCGGCGATGATCGACAGCCAAGGGCCGAACTTCATGTCACGGTCGAGCTCCAGCCAGCGGACCGCGTAGGCCACCTCGGTCGCGTCGCGGGAGATGATCTCCGGCGCGCGAACCGGCACGGCAATGGCCACCATGTGGAAGTGCTCGCGCCCGTAGCTGCGAGCGAGCATCTCGTGGCTGGAGATCGGCTGGAGGTGCGCTCGGACGAGGTCGACGTTGCGCGCGAACGGCGCGCTGCGCCACTTGGGCGGAACCTGCGTCGGCTGCTCGAGCCACAGGTGAAGCAGCAGGGCATGCTCGAGGAGTCGCCGATCCTCGATCAGCCGCTCGGTCGTCATCGGAACACTCAGCACGCGGTCAGCGTGGCCGCTGCCACGTAAACGGGTTGTTTCCGCGGCGTTAGTTCTGCTCAACCATCCGCGACTGGTCGGTCAACCCGCGGAACACGTAGCCGACACCGCGAACGGTCTGGATGTAGCGCGGATTCGCGACGTCGTCCTCGACTCTCTTGCGCAGCCAGTGGACGTGGACGTCCACCGTGCGCGTCTCGCCGGCGTAGTCGTAGCCCCACACGCGTTCGAGCAGCTGCTCGCGGCTGAAGACCTGGCCGGCGTTGCGGATCAGGAACGCGAGCAGCTCGAACGCCTTGGGCTTGACCGCCAGCGCCTCGCCGTCGCGCAGGATCTGGTGACCCGCGAGATCGACTCGCACCGGCCCGAGCTCGACCATCCGCGGCGCCTGCTGCGCAGGACGTGGCCTGCGTGTCGGATCGACGGAGCAGAGCGCGGATGCGCGCCTGCAGCTCGCGCAGGCTGAAAGGCTTGGTCACGTAGTCGTCCGCGCCAAGCTCCAGGCCGAGCACCTTGTCGAGCTCGCTGTCGCGAGCGGTGAGCATGAGGATGGGCACCGATGATTCGGCCCGGATGATGCGACAGACCTCGATGCCCGACATGCGCGGCAGCATCAGGTCGAGCAGCACCAGATCCGGTTTGTCTGCCCGGAATCGCTCTAGCCCCTCGGGCCCGTCCTTGGCGGTCGATACGTTGAGGCCTTCCTCGCGTCAGTGCCTCGGCGAGTGTTTCCCGGACTGTCGGCTCGTCCTCTACCACGAGCACCGTGCGCGCCATATGTTCGGGAGTCTAGAAGGGGCGCGTTAACAATTGATTACGCCGCCGGACGCGCGTCGCGGCCAGCGCGCTCTAGGCAATGGCCGGTGCCGGTTCCTCTGACGGCTGCACCTCGCCGGCGGCTGCCTGGCGGATCAGTTCGTTGCGATCGCGTCGCCTGAAGTCGCGGTTCTGGATCCAGTACTCGGTGAACTCGGTGGCGCGGCCGTCGCCGTCGAACTTGATGAAGTAGACGTTCATGTACTCGTCGCGGAGCTTGCCCTGTTCGTCGAAGTAGCTGGCTCGCAGCCGTGCGCGACGTACGTGTCGCCGTCGATCGCCGCGGGCTCGTACTTCGCGTCGTACGTGCCGGCGTCGTCCTTGTTCTCGATCCAGTCCTTGACGACCGCGGCGCGGCCTCTTAGTGGCGTCGTCCTGCGGGTGGTATCGGTACTCGACGTTCTCGCTGAACAGGTCGCCGATGGCCTGCTCGTCGTATGACTTCCATGCCTCGACGTAGCGGTCGAGCCAGCCCTGGAATGCCTGTCGGTCCACGTCACTCTCCTCGTGCACTCAAGGTGTCTGCTAACCAGATGAGGCAGGTTAGCCGGTTACGTGACACCTCGTCAAGAGGGTCAGTCGAGGGGCGTCACCGTGCTCACGACGAACATCTGTCGACAGCTCAGGACGGTCCTGGGCTCAGGCGGTCCGGTGGCGGGCGTTGGGCTCGGTGTCCCGAACGGAATCGACGTAGCAGTTCTGCGCGTCCGCGTCGTCGAAATGGCCTCGCACGAGAAAGCGGCCCGTCATGGTCAGTCGATCGTCGGGCGCTTCGAGAAGCGACGTCACGGCGCTGCCCAGGCACAAGCCAGTCGATCGTCGAGGTTGCAGAACCGATTTGCATCGAGGAATGACGCGCCGCCATAACGCCGGCTCGCCGATCGACCGCGTCGCATGACACGGTGCCGGAGAGCGTCAGCTCGGTCTTGCCGAAGCAGGAGAGCGCGTCCAGGCCGCCTAGCGCCGCAACGATCCGACGGCGACAACGGAAAGCTCGTTGGGCAGTCGGGCTGGTACGGCTCCAGGTTCAGCTCCGTCGTCCCGACCAGCTGCGGAATCCAGCCGATGAGGCCAGTCCCGGTGTCGAGGAGCCGTGCAACCTGCCAGTATGTGTCGCGTCTTGGCGTCGTCCTGGTTCACCAGGAACACGCTGCTCGCCCGCCGAGAGCGTGCCAAGCTGCGCGTTGAGATCCCGATCGTGGTTCGGGTGTGCTGGGTCGACGACCTGTGAGATGCCGTCGATCAGAACCGATGCAAGGCCGTCGACGTGAAGTGACGGGTTCACCGACGGCGAGTCGGAGCCACAGATGGAGCTGGCGATGACAACCGGCCTCGGCGTGTCGGTCTCCTCCGGCGTCGGCGTCGGCGGCGGGCGCGTTGGGCTCGGACGACGTGCACGCCAAAACGGAGATCGCGGCAAGGGCGGCCAGCCATGCGGATCGCCCTGGTCTCATCAGCGCCTCAGGCGGCGAGATCCTCGAGCGATTGACGAGCGCGGTCGAGCCGCTCCAGCGCACGTTCGTACCCGAGTGCCACGAGCGTGTCGAAGAGCGGCGGCGTCGCGGTGCGTCCGGTGATGGCGACACGGATGGCCATGAACAGGTCGCCCGGCTTCCAGCCGCGCTCCTCGGCCAGCTCGCGCAGCGCCGCCTCCAGCTCGTCCGCCTCGAAGCTGACCTCGCCGACCTTGGCGATCGATCTCGCGCGCGGCCTTCAACGCCTCCTCGGTCGTGGCCGCGTCCCACCGCTTGGGCACGATCAGGTCCGGCTCGACCTGCAGATCCTCGACGAACAGGAAGTCGACAAGCGGTCCGATCGCTGCCAGCGTGGGCATCCTCTCGCGCACCATCGGGATCAAGCGGCCGCAGCTCCTCGGGGTTCGGGATCTTCGACCGCGACGCCCTGCGTCCTGTGCCTTCTGCAGGTCGGCCTGCAGGAACGGCAGTGCACGCTCGACCAGCTCCTCGTCGGACAGCTTGCGTATCCACTGGCCGTTGAGCCACTCGAGGCGTTCCTTGTCGAAGACGGCGCCGCCCTGAATGCACCCGCTCCAGGTCGAAGCGCTGGACGAGATCGTCGAGCGAGAAGATCTCCTCCTCGGTTCCGCTTGCCCAGCCGAGCAGGCCCAGGAAGTTCACGAACGCCCTCGGGCACGAAACCCTGAGCGCGATAGTCGGCCACCGCCGTCTGCGACTTGCGCTTGCTCATCTTGGTGCGGTCCGGGTTGAGGATCAGTGGCAGGTGCGCGAACTGCGGCAGCGCGCGCGCCCATCGCCCGGAACAGCAGGATGTGCTTGGGCGTGTTGGAGAGGTGGTCCTCGCCGCGAATGACGTGGCTGATCTCCATGTCCGCGTCGTCGACGCAGACGGTGAAGTGGTAGAGCGGCGTGCCGTTCGGAGCGGACGATGATCAGGTCGCCGCCGAGCGCGGTCGTGTCGATCTCCACGTGGCCGCGGATGATGTCGTCGAACGCGACGACCCCCTCCCCGACGCGGAACCTGATGACCGGCTTGAGCCCCGCCGCCTCGTTGGCGGCACGCTCCTCCGGTGTCAGGTGTGCACAGCGGCCAACGTAGTGCGGCGGCTGGTGCGCGGCCTCCTGGGCGGCCTTGTCGGCCTCGAGCTCTTCCCTGGTGCAGTAGCAGTAGTAGGCCTTGTCCTCGGCCAGCAGCTTGTCGGCGACCTCGCGGTAGCGGTCGAGGCGCTGCATCTGGCGGTACGGCCCGAACGGACCCTTGGCCGGCTGCCCGCCACTTCGGGCCCCTCGTCCCACTCGATGCCCAGCCAGTGCAGGTTGTCGAGGATGTCCTTCTCGTACTCGAGCGTCGATCGGGCGACGTCCGTGTCCTCGAGCCGGAGGACGAACGTGCCGTCGTTGTGCCGCGCGAACAGATAGTTGAAGAGCGCGGTTCGTGCCGTACCGATATGCAGCGGACCGGTTGGGCTGGGCGCGATGCGGACGCGCACGGTCATGTCGCTGGCCCCGTGTACCACGGCCGATTGGTCCGATTGCGCAGCAACGCCAGTCCGACGCTGGCCAGATAGGCGATCCCCAGGGCAGACGCGAGCAGCGCCATCCACTGTGGCGTCAGCGGCAGCTGCACGCCGGCGATGGCCATAGCACCCGGCCACGACAAGGCCGACCAAAAGGGCACCGATTGCCGCCATGGCGCCGAAGTAGGCGATCTTCGGGAAGGCCACCAGGAGTCCGAGCACGAGCGCGATGGCGACAGCCTGGCTGGTCTCGACGTAGGTCGGGCAGTGCGCGACTGCCGTGTCGCAGCCCGTGGCGGCCGCGCCGCCATAGCCGATCACGATCGCTGCCGGCACCCACGCCAGCAGCGCGTAGAGAAGTCGCTCGCGAAGCGACGGCCAGGTCTGTGCGCTGGTCCGCTTCTGCCATCGCTGGCGAACCTCGTGGATCCGATGCGCGTCGCGGCGACACTCCCGCCGCCGTGTACGTGAACGCGCCTGGGCCCGAGGCGGCGGCACGCGGCGGCCTGTGGCTCGCGGCGCGCCTCGGCGGCGCGGCGCCGGGCCTCGGCCTCGGCGTAGGTGCGTGCCCGGGCGCCGGTGAGCACCTGCGTTCCCTCGTACTGGAACTGGCCGCGCCGCGGCAGCTCCTGGTCGCCACGGCGGAAGTAGGCACGCGCCGCCATCGACCACGCCGCGCCGCTGGAGCGGTTGTAGACGTCGAACGGATTCGCGGCCTCGGACGGTGGTGGCGGCGCCGTGTCCGGCATCGGTGTCATCAGTGGCGTTGCCGTGTGCCGGACTACCTGCGGCAGAAGTGGACGGCCGTGCCGGCCGCTTTCGACCGGGCTGGCGACGGTTCTCGCTGGCACCCTCCTCCCACCACGGCACCTCGGATGCGGACCACGTGTAGGCGCGCGAGCTTCGCGGCCGACGAGTCGCCGACTCGGGAGCGGCCGGATCCGGCGCGCCGCTGCCGCCAGCTGCCTGGTCTCGCTCGCTCTCGTCGGGTTTCGGCGGTCGCGCCGGCCTGCGTGGTCCACGAGGTCTGGCGGCACTCGGTGCCGCCGAGGAGCGATCCGCCGCGCATCGGCCCGGGAGCGTGTGCCTCATCCCAGTCGCGCCGCGGCATTGGATCGGACAGGAGCCGGTACGCCTCCTGAACTTTCAGGAATCGATCGCGATCGCCGCCAGCCGTGTCGGGATGGAAGCGCTTGGCCAGCTTGCGGTGAGCAGCCTTGATCTCGATATCGGTAGCGTCGCGTCGGATTCCCAGCGCCCGGTAGGGATCGAGGGGTTGTGCCATGCCTGTCGGCCGCCTCAGCCCAGCTCGGAAAGCGGCGCCAGCTGGAATATCGGGACTACCTGGCCGACCTCGACGCCCCGCGGATCGCGCAGCGTTGGTTGATGGGTCTCGCGCAACCGCTCGAGCGTGGCCGCGTCCAGTGCGCCGAGCTGCGAGAGCGCCTCTACCGATGCGGCGCGGAGAGCGCGCGCACCGAGGTTGCCGTCCTCGATCTTCAACGCCAGCCCGGCAGAGCCCGAGTCCGTCGCCGCGCGCGCCGGGGAAGATGCCGATGCCGCGCAGGCCTTCTGCGCCACCCTTGATGACGAGCTCGCGCGGCCGCGTCCGCATGAGCAGCGAATCGGTGGAGTCGCGCGTGCCGCCGACCATGTCCGGCGCCGCGACCATGGCGTCGCGGATGCGGCTCAGCGACGGGGCGAGGGCTTTCTGGCCGGCCGTGGTGGCCGAGTCGGGGTCGGCCAGGAGGCCGAAGCCGCGCGCGATCGTTGCCAGTGGGAAGGCGTAGGTCGGCACGCCGCACGCGTCGACGGCCGTGACGAGGGCCGGCTGGCTTGGTGTCGAAGATGCGTGCCACCACGTCGCGGATCGGCAACCTGGCTCGGGTGCTCGGGGCGCCAGTAGTCGGGCAGCGACCAGCCCTTGAGGCGCGACAGCAACAGGCTCGAGCTGTGGAAGCCGGAACACATGTGGCGGATCGGCCCCGGAGTCTCGCCGTCGCGCGCCAGCCGGGCGCGAGTCAGCGAGTCGAGCGGCGCCCCTTCGGAGCCGCATGCCAGCAGCGATTGGCTGATCCCGGCACGCCTGAAGACGGCCTGCAGCGTGCGAACGTGGGCGTCCTCGCCGGTGTGCGAGGCGGCCATCACGGCCAGCTCCTGCTCGGTCAGGTTGTAGGCCTCGACACCGCCGCCATCGACCAGTGCCGCCACTCCGAACGGCTTGACCGCCGAACGAAGCGTGACGAGCACGTCCGGATCGCCGATGCCCCACTGCACCTCGCCCCTGGCGTTGACCTGCACGATGTGCCCGCGATGACGGCTCTCCACGATCGTCCCGCGGCGCACCTCGACGAGCACCGGTGCGGCGGCGCCGCGTGGGTAGCGTGCGCGGGGCAGGGCGGGGCGCGTCGTCGGCCTGTTGGTCGGCCGATTGGTCGGCCGAAGCTCCGTCTGGGACATGCTCAGCGATGGTAGCGCGTGAGCCTCACGATCCCGGCTCAGCGGCTGGCGCGTTGCCGCCGCAGTGCCGGCGTCGGGGCTGACTCAACCGTCCGTGTCGACGCCGCCGCAGAAGTCCTGGCGCTGGCCGGGGCCGTAGGGGCTGTTCAACGTGTAGTAGCTCGGCCAGACCTTGGCGGAGCCTTCGACGCTGCCGTCCTTCTTCAGCCACTTGATGACAGCCATCGCTCGAAACTGTCCGTTTTGCCCATTGGCCATCGTCTTGTTCGGCGTGAAGTAGAACTTGATGGCCGAGAACGCTGCTGCCTGGTCCTCCCACGCGGTCTTTCGCTGGACCGGCGATGAGGCAACGTCCTTCCATGGATTTGGCGAGTCAATCATGTGCTTCTGGATCTTGATCTGGAAGGTCACCGTGCGCGATTCCCGCTTGTCGGAGTTCCTGTCTGCGGCGTAGACGGTCGGCGCCTTGACCCTGAACCAGTCCAGCCAGATCCAGTTGCTGAAACCCGGATCGTGGTAGGCGCAGGTGGCCATGGGATCGGCCAATGAGTCGCCGAACGCGTACGGCCCCACCAGTCCGCTCTCCTGGGTGCTGTACGCCGCGGCCGGCGAAACGAACGCGGCGATCGACATGACGGCGACCAGCCCAGCGACGGTCAGCCGGCTCAGGCGCCGGCGCGAATTCTCGAACATCGATCTCCCCTCGAGGTTGTGACGGACTTACGAACGCCCTACTTCAGTGGGCGAGCCTATATGCCCGCGCACGCTTCTACAATTTCGCGCGATGCAAGACCCCCAAGCCGAATTTCCCACGCTCCACGTCTCCTCCCATCCCGCGATCCTCGACAAGCTCGCCCGCATGCGCGACGAGAAGACCGATCCGAAGCTGTTCCGCGAGCTCGTTCGTGAGATCAGCTGGCTGCTTGGATACGAGGCGCTGCTGGACGCGCGGATGATGCCAACGCGAGTCAAGACGCCGATCGAGGAGACCGACGGCGCACGATTGGCCGACCGGATCGGACTGGTGCCCATCCTGCGCGCAGGCCTGGGCATGGTCGACGCGATGCTCGAGCTGATGCCCACGGCCGAGGTGTGGCACCTGGGCCTGTTCCGCGACGAACGAACGCTGCGGCCGGTCGAGTACTACAACAAGCTCCCTGACTCCGCGACGGTCGACCTGTGCCTGATCCTGGATCCGATGCTCGCGACCGGTGGTTCGGCCACGGCCGCCATCGAGGTGCTCAAGAAGTGGGGCGCCGTCTGCGCATCAAGCTGGTCAACCTGATCGCCGCTCCGGAGGGGGTGCGAACGGTCACAGCGGCACACCCCGATGTGCACGTCTACACCGCAGCGCTCGATCGTCAGCTCAACGAGCGCGGCTACATCATGCCCGGGCTGGGCGATGCGGGCGACCGGCAGTTCGGGACGGGCAAGGCCGGCTAGCTGATTTCTCCGGGACGCGCCTTCGATTCTTGGATCCGAAGCGGCCCTCCATATTTGGCACACATCCACTGAACCGACTACTGAGTCACGGATCTGTGACTAGTCACTCCTCCGACTAATTAGTCATTCACCCAATGTGGGCCAGTCACACCCATGTGGGTTAGTCACACGTCGGCGACTCGTTAGTCGGATCGATGGATAGCCTTACGAGTCGAGGCCGAGTTCGCCGGGTAATGTTTCGCGCGTGAAGGACTGGTTGGCCTGGCACGCTGATTACGACTCGGACACACCGCTCCGGCGGCGGCTCGAGGTTGTCCAGCGGCACATCAGGAACGTGCTTGATGAGTTCCAGGGATCGCCTTTACGCGTCGTGAGCATGTGCGCCGGTGAGGCGCGCGACCTGCTGGGAGCCGTTGAAAGCTCAGAGCGTCGAGACATCTGTGGCCGTCTCGTGGAGCTCGATCCTGAGCTGGCACGCAGAGCCCGCACCAAGAGCGAGGCGCTCGGGCTTACGGAGCTGGAGGTAGTGGACGGTGACGCCGGCCAAGTCAGCGCTTATGCGGGCGCCGTTCCAGCGGATCTCGTCCTGATGTGCGGCGTGTTCGGCAACATCAGCGAGGCGGATATCCAGCGAACCGCCTGTTCGGTGCCAATGCTTGCGTCTCCGGGCGCGACCGTCATCTGGACGCGCCACCGCGGTGACCCCGACCTCACGCCGTCGATCCGCGGCTGGTTCAGGGACGCCGGCTGCGTGGATGTTGCCTTCGATCCAGTGCCTGACAGTCCTGCGTCTGTAGGTGTGGCCCGCTTCGAGGGGACGCCAACACCGCTGGTCGACCAGACGCTCTTCACCTTCATCAGGGTCGACTAGCGTCGAGGCCGCCTTGCCTCAGCCTGCGGGTACCGGGCGCAGTCAGCGCGACGATCCATGCAAGGGACTATCGCGCTCCGCCTACGAATCGTGCGACCTGTCGACATGTCCACACTGCCCGATTTGGCGCACATCCGGCACGTTTGCCACGGCGACGATACGCCCGCCATCCCGACCGGCCAAGTATCGTTGGGTCCAATGGAGATCCTGGATCCGATCGTCGATACGTCACAGATCTGCCCACACGCGCCCGCCGTGGCCGCCGCACCACGAACAAACGTGTGTGAAGAGTGCGGCTCCAACTTCAACCTGCGGTCGTGCACCGTGTGCGGGCACGTGGGTTGCTGCGAATCCCAGGCAGGCCACTCGCGAGCCCACGCTCTTGGCGAAGGCCATCCAGTGATCGAGCAGATGACGGGCCACGGCCCGGGCTTCGCCTGGTGCTACGACGAGAACAGGTACGTCCGCTAGACGCAACTCAGCGCTCACCTGGTCCCTGCGATTCGCGCGGTCCTGTCTAGACATTTCTGCCCGGAAAACCTAGATTTCCTCACATGAAAACGAAACGTGACGCCGGCGAGGGTGGTGTAGCGGGAGGTGGCGACAAGGTCGACCAGGCCGCCCAGGTCAGGATCGGCGAGGCTGCCGCGATGCTGGGCGTATCGGTCGAGAGCCTGCGACGGTGGGAGCGAGACGGTCGGCTGCAGATCGTAAGGACATCGAGCGGACAGCGCCTGATACCGCTTTCCGAGGTGCTGCGACTGCTCGAGGAACGTCGCCACGCCGGTATCGACCGACCGATCATCGCCCAGTCGGCACGCAATCGATTCCCGGGAGTGGTCACGCGGATCGAGAAGGATCGCGTAGCCGCGGTCGTGGAGATCATGGCCGGACCTCACCGCCTGGTCAGCCTCATGACGGCCGAGGCGGTCGACGACATGGAGCTACAGGTTGGCGACGAGGCCATCGGTGTCGTCAAGGCCACAAACCTGATCGTCGAGATCCCGTCGGCCAAGGAGCGGAAGTCATAGGTGCGACGGGTCGCTGCGCTTCTCCTGGTCGCTCTGCTGGTCGTGGCGGGCTGTACGGGCATGCGCATCCGACCAAGTCGCTGACCGTCTTCGGAGCGGCATCGCTCAAGACCGCGCTGGATCAGGTCAAGGCCCAGTACGAGGTCAGCACTCGGCCCGCCAACGTCGCTGACCATCTCGACCGGCTCGTCGACGATGCTGCGCATGCAGATCGAGCAGGGCGCTTCGGCCGACCTTTTTCTGTCCGCCGACGCGACCAACCCGCAGGCCCTCGTCGACGCTGGATTGACCGATGGCGGCGCCGAACCTTTTGCCACGAACAAGCTGACGATCGTGGTGCCGGATGGAAACCCCGGCGGGCATCACGTCAGCGGCCGACCTGGCGCAGGGATGGCGTTCGAGTTGTAGCGGCCGGGTCGGATGTGCCGATCACCAAGTACGCGGAGCAAGCGGTAGCTAACCTCGCGGCGACTGCCCGGTTATCCAGCCGATTTCGCATCCGCCTACGAGGCGAACCTCGTGTCGCGCGAAGAGAACGTTGGCGCCGTCACGTCGAAGATCGATCTCGGCGAGGGCGACGCCGCGATCGTCTACGTGACCGACGCCGAGGACCGCTGGACTCGACACCATCGACATTCCGCCCGAAGCAAACGTCGGTGGCGTCCTACAACGGCGTCGTGCTGAACAAGCTCACCAATCACGGCGCGCTGCCCACGCATTGCTCGACTGGATCAAGGGCACAGACGGCCAGAAGATCCTGACTGACCTGGGCTTCATGCCTGCTCAATGAACCGAGGGCCGGGGGTAGGGCTGGCGGCCGTCGCAACGATCGCCGCCAGCTTCCTCGCGCTACCGGTCATCGTCCTCGTCGCTCGCGCGTTCGTGAGCGGGGAGCTGCTGGGAGCGCTGTCCTCGCCGGTCGTGATCGATGCGCTCGTGCTGAGCCTGATCACGACGGCCGCCAGCCTGGTCATCGTCGTCGTTTTCGGTTTGCCGCTCGCCCTCTACCTGGCCAGGACATCAGGACGCTTCAACGTCTGGCTCGAGACCGCGGTCGACCTGCCCATCGTCCTTCCCCCGTCCGTGGCCGGCCTGGCGCTGCTGCTGGTGTTCGGCAGCCGCGGGTTGATCGGTCAATCGCTGAGCGCATTCGGCGTGAGCATCCCGTTCACGACGTTTGCCGTAGTGCTCGCCCAGGTATTCGTGGCCGCCCCGTTCTTCATCCGATCGGCGCGCACCGGCATTTCAGGTGTCGACGACGATCTCGAGGACGCGGCGCGCGTCGACGGCGCCACCGAGCGTCACGTCCTGCGCTGGATCACCGTGCCGCTGGCCGCGCCCGCGCTGGCGGCGGGCCTGGTGATGACGTGGGCGCGGGCGCTCGGCGAGTTCGGCGCCACGATCATGTTCGCCGGCAACATCCAGGGTCGGACGCAGACGCTCCCGCTCGTCGTCTACGGCGAGTTCCAGTCATCGGACCTCGAGGCGTCGGTCGCAGCCGCGACGGTCTTGGTCCTTGCGGCGTTCGCGGCCCTCATCGCGGTGAGGTTCCTGCACTGGGGCCGTGCCCTCGACACGCGAGCGGGTAGCGCCTAGGCGGCCCGAGCTGCCTCTCGGCTCTTCGACAGCCTCGTCAGTCGGCCATAGCGCCGCAGGCGTCGGTGTACTCGTAGTCGGGGCTGCCCACGGTCCATTTCACGCCATACGTGGTCGATGCTGAACTTCGCGGATCCGTCGACTGAGCCGTTCTTGAGCCACTGGATCGTGCCAACGGCGCGGAAGAGCTGGTTCTGCGCTGAGCCGTTGACGGAGACCTTGACCGCCTTGTAAGTCGCCGGACAGGTCGTCATACACGGTCCTCGTCTGCGGTGGCCGAGTGTGCAACGGTCTTCCAGCTGCCGCCGTTGACCTGGCGCTGGATCTTGACCTGCCACGTCGCCTTCTGGTGGTCACGCTGCGCCGTGCTGTCGACTGCGATGACCTGCGGCGGTCGCACCCGGATCCAACGAAGATGCGCGAAGTTGTCGGCCAATGGCGCCGAGTAGCCGCAACGGGCGCCGGGAGTGCCCGACGAATCTGGCGGCGAGAAACCGAAATCGCCGTAGTCCGCTCAACGAAATGATGCTGAAGGCCGACGCCGGTCCGGCCCAAGCCATCGCGAGGACTCCGCTTAGCAACATCCCAACAGCGAGCGATCGTGACCTGCGAATCAATGTGGACCTCCAGATTTGCTTGACGGTTCGGACCATGGACCTCGCAACAGACCTCGCAACGTCCAAAAGAAAGAGGCCGGCCCTTTTGGACCGGCCTCGCTCTCTCCCTTTCGGTGAATGGTCTCGGGCTAGTTTCCGCCTGGAGTGACCGGGACGGTGCCCTTGACGAAGGTTGTCGCCCTTGGTGTCGCCGGTGATTCCCGTAAGCGCCGCCGTGCGAGGTCGGTCCGGTAGGCGGCAGCATCCGGGTCGCCCGGGATGATGTTGGCGGCCTTGGCGACTGCCACTGTCTGGGCCCAGGTGTCGACCGGCATCTGGCCGATGCCGTTCGGCGACGGCCAGATCAGCGGAATGATCTCGTTCATCATCCACTTCTGGTGGCCGAGCCGAGAGTCGATCCTGCGTCGACGGTGTACTGGATGCACTTGTCGGGATTGTCCCGGCAGAACATCCAGCCCTTGAACGATGCCCGCAGGAACTTGGTCGCGGTGTCCGTCGTTACCGGCTTGGTCCAGCCAGGCCTGGCGGGCGAAGATCGCGTCCTGGAGCATCGCCGTGCCGACGTCGTTGTAGTTGATGACGTTGAGGTCGGTCGGCTGATACAGCTGCCCGGTGGCAGGGTTCGTTGGCCTCGAGGACCTGGGCGTACTCGTTGTAGATCATCGCCTCGGCGACGTCGATCTCGCGATTGAGCAGCAGGTCCATGTCGAACGGCTGAATCAACCTTCGTGTAGTCCACGTTCTGGACGAGGTTGTCTTGAGGCCAGCCGCCGTGACCTCGTACTCGTTGCCGAAGTCCCACACGCCGATGTTCTTGCCGGCGTACTGCTCGGGCGAGGTGATGTTCTCGGTGCCTTGCGGTGCTGGGCCCTTGCCGGCCGCCCACGAGACGGAACGCGTGCCTGAGCGCTGGAAAATCTGGGCGATGTCTACCAGGTCCGACTGACCCTTGGCGCGGATCTCGAGCACCTTGGGCACCCACGAGATCGTGAACTCGGGACCGGCGGGATCTGATCCAACGACGTGCGGCAGCACGTTGGGGCCACCGGAGACCATGTTGACCTTCAGTCCCTCGGCCGCGTAGTAGCCCTCGCGATCGGCCGCGAAGTAGCCGGCGAACTGTGCCTGCGGCGCCCATTGGAGTTGCAGCGAGACGGTCTTCTGCGCTGGAGCGCCGATGTTGCAGGCACTGAGCACGAGGCCGAGCACGGCCAGAATTCCGAGCGACTTTCGCCAGTCGCGCATGCGCTACCTCCTCCCGGTCGCGTAGGTCTGCGACCGGCTTCCTCTCCCCGGGGCGGCGATGAGCTGAGATCCGCCGCGTGAACCCGAGCTTCCCGCGCCACATTAGCGCACCGATCGACTCGCCTAGGGCTCGCTTTGCGACCGACTGCCAGGGCAACGCAAACCTCTCAACGATCGACACCAGCAGATACGCCACGATGGCGGTGACCGCACCGATCAGGATGGCTGCCCACGCCAGGTCGAACGACCCGCTGCTCATGCTCGTCAGCACGATGCGCCCGAGGACCTCCGACGATCCGCCGAAGTACTCACCGACGACGGCGCCAATGAAAGCCAGCGTCGTGCCGACCTTCAGCGCGGTGAAAAAGAACGGCAGCGCGTTCGGGATGCGCACCTTGCGTAGCACTGCTCCGGGGCCGGCCGCATACGAGCGCATCAGCTCCAGTGAGGACGGGTGTACCTCGACCAGGCCGCGCGTCACGTTGACGACCATCGGGAAGAACACCAGCAGCGACGCCATCGCCATCTTCGAGAGCGGGCTCAGCACGCCGAACCAGTTGTTCAGGATGGGCGCGATGGCGATGATCGGGATGGCGCTCGACGCGACCGCGAAGGGCAGCATGATGTCGCGCGCGATGACGAAGCGGGCGGCCGCGAAGGCCACGGCCAATCCCGCCACCGTCCCGATGACCAGTCCGCCGATCGCTTCCGTAGAACGTCGCCACGAGTCGACTTGATGAGCGTCTGCTGATTGGCGATCGCGGCGTTGATGATGGCCGACGGCGGCGGGAGCACCCTGCGTCCCGGGCCTGCCGTGCCGAGCTCCCAGATCACCAGAACGACGACGAATACGAGGATCGGCGGGAGGTAGCGGCGGATCGTCGCGCTCGCGGCAGGTGCCGGGCACTGTTCGAGCGGCGCCGGTCATCCCACTGAACCCTCGGCGCGGGTGCGCGCCTCGGAGGCGATACCTGCCGCCGACGGTCGTCGATCGCTGGCTTCCGCCACGGTCCCGCGACGGCCGCGCAGGCTCTCCCGCACCTCGGTGACCAGCGCGAAGTAGCGCTCGCTCTCGCGCGTCTGGTCGTTGCGCGGTTGCGGCAGGTCGACGTCGACGATGTTCGTGATCCGCCCGGGACGAGGGCTCATCACGACGACGCGTGTCGAGAGGAAGACCGCTTCCGGAATCGAGTGCGTGACGAAGATCACGGTCGTGCCGGTGCGCTGCCAGATCTGCAGCACCTCCGCGTTCAGGCGCTCGCGAGTCATCTCGTCGAGCGCGCCGAACGGCTCGTCCATCAGCAGGAGCGCCGGCTCGAACGCCAGTGCGCGCGCAATCGCGACTCGTTGCTGCATGCCGCCGGAAAGCTGCTGCGGGTAGTGCTTCGCAAAGCCGCCGAGCTCGACGAGCTCCAGCATCTCCTTGATGCGCGCCTCGCGCTGCGACGTCTCCATGCCGGTCAGCTCGAGCGGCAGCCGCACGTTCGCTTCCACCGTGCGCCAGTCGAAGAGGATCGGCGCCTGGAAGACCATGCCGTAGTCGCGTGCCAGTCGGGCGTCGTGGGCGGCCTTGCCGTTGACCTCGACGGTGCCCGCTGTCGGTCGGATCAGATCGCCGACGATCCGCAGCAGCGTCGACTTGCCGCACCCCGAGGGCCCGATCAGCGACACGAACTCGCCGGGTTTGATCGTGCAGATTGATGTTCTCGAGGGCCGTCAGTCGGCTGCCGTCCTGCAATGCGAACGTCTGCTCGATGTCGGTGAGGGTCACCGCGTAGTCCGCCATCAGAACTCCCGCGCGACCATGCCGCGCCTCCGAAGGTAGTACCTCTCGGCGGCCGTAACGAGCAGGTACGAAACGATGCCCACGAGCGCTGCCGCAAATATCGTCGCCCAGAGCTTCTCCGGGCCGGTGATGTACTGCTCGTTGAACGTCAGGATTGCGCGGCCCAGGCCCTGCTGCACGCCGCCCGGCCCCTCCCCGATGATCGTGCCCACGATGCTCGCGGCCGCCGCGATCTTGAGTGCCGTGAACAGGTATGGAACGCGACGCCGGGAGACGCACCTTCCAGTAGACGCGCCCGTTTGCTCGCCGCGTACGATCGCATCAGCTCCACCGCGCGCGGATCCGGGGAGCGCAGGCCGCGCATCACCGCGATCGTCACCGGAAAGAACGTCAGGTAAGTGGCGATAACCACGATCGATGTCAGGCCGCGGCCGAAGCCGATGACGATCATCGGCGCGAGCGCCACGATCGGCACGGTCTGGCTGGCGACGACGTAGGGCACGAACGCGCGCTCGAAGAATCCAAAGTGGACGAAAACGGACGCCAGCACGATGCCGATCAGCGTTCCGAGCGCGAAACCAACAACTGCCTCCAGCCACGTGAAGACCGACTGGTCGAACAGATAGTTCGCGAGGCTGTACGTCAGCATTGCGCTGGAACGGCTGGGCGAAGGCCGCGGCGATGTTCCACAGATGCGGCAGCTGAAGGTCCGAGAACTGCGATCACGTGGAACGGCGGATCGGTGGTAATAGCCGATTTCGTCGATGCGCCACGGGTCGCCGGCGAGCCACTTCGCGCCTTCCCACAGAAGCGCCAGGACCAACAGGAACGCGACGATGGCGAGCGCGCGACGCAACCGCGGATGCCCTTCCCTTTCCTGCGGCTGTGCGACGCCGCTCGGCGCAGCGGCCAGCGGCGCGGTCGCGCTCTCTCCCGACATCGGTCGAAACTCTAGCGACTGCCGTTAGCCGTCGGAGCGGTCAGCCCGGCGACTGCTCCTCGAGCGGAAGGTCGAGCCAGCCTTCGCGGAGAGCACGCGTGGCGAGCTCGGTGCGCGAGACGACGCCGACGCGCTCGAATATCCGGCGCAGGTGCGACTCGACGGTCTTAGGCGCGATCTGGAGGTCGGCGGCGATCTCGTCGTTCGACCGTCCTTCGACGACCTTTCTGACCACGTCCAGCTCGCGCTCGCTGAGTGCCAGACGTTGGGCAGGTCGGAGCCCGAAGTGGAGGCCGCCGGCTGCGGCGGCTCGGATGGCAGCGAGCAGATCGTCGATCGGCCCGTTCTTGAGCACGAACCCCGATGCGCCCGAGACGGAGTGCCGCCTCCGCGTACTGCGGATAGGCGTAGGCAGTCAGCACGACCACGGCCGGCCGACGCTCGGCATTGCCCTGCAGCGCTGTGAGGCCGCTCTGCGTGCCGAGCCGAACGTCCAGCAACACCACGTCGGCCTCGGCGGCGGCAAGGATGGCCTCGGCATCGGCCACGTTCTGGCCGAGCGCCACGACCTCCATGTCGTGTTCCGTTGCCAGGAGCGAGGCGATCCCGTCACGCAGAACGGGGTGGTCGTCGACGATCGCCACCTTGATCAGGCTGACGGCTTCGGTGCCCGTGTCGTCGCGCCGTCACGCCCGCCACTCCAGCGTCACCCGCGTGCCACCGGCCGGCCACCGCCTGACGTCGAGGAGCGCGCCGATCTGCTCGGCACGCTGGCGCATGTTCAGCAGCCCGAAGTGGCCGGCGCTGGCGCTCGCCGCCTCGGTCGCATCGATGCCCGGTCCGGCATCGTCGATCGACAGCGATGCGCTGGACGGACTCGTCCAGTAGCGAACGACGATCGGCGGCGAGCCGTGTCGCACCGCATTCGACAGCCCCTCCTGGGCGACACGGAAGAAGGCGAGCTCCACGGCCGGCGGCGGCCGGACCGCATCGGCGCGTTCGAGACGAACCTCCCCGCCGGCCAGACGGCCTACACGTTCGACCAGCCACTCCAGGGCCGGGCCCGTGCCAAGGTCATCGAGGATCGGCAGGCGCAGGTCGCCCAGGATTGCCCGCAGTCGATCGGCAACCTCGCGTGCCTGGGCGGCGGACTGCTTGTCTCCCGATGCATCGAGGCGCCAGCCGAGCATCGTCAGCTCCTGGAGAGCATCGTCGTGGATATCCGCGGCGATCCGCGATCGCTCGGCCTCCATTGCCGCGACGACCTGGTCGCGCTGGGTCGTGGCCACGCTCGCGCTGCGAGCAAGCGGCCGCACGGCAAAGTACTGGACCGCCAGCACGCCGATGATCCAGACGACGAGCGGGATTGCGGCCCGCGGGTCGGCCGATCCCCACGTGGTGATCACCGCGATCGCCGGGGTGATGCCGACGACGCCGAGCTCCAATGCTTCGACGACCGATTCACGGCCTCGATCAGCCGATGGCAGAGCGTGTCGGAGCACGCCGGCAACGACTCCCGGAACCGCGGTTGTCGCTGCGAGAACGATCACCGCCAGCAGTCGCAACAGTTCGCGTCGACTCGAACGACAGGTTGGGCGCCAGCACGCCGAGAGTCGCCCCGGTCACCGCGATTCCGGCGGTCAGCAGCAGAAGCGCTGGTCGATATTGGTTGGGCAGGCGGTCGGCGAGAGCCAACCCGAGAGTGGCCGCCGCAGCGGCCGCCAGAGTCCACGCGGCGACATCCTGCGAAACGCCTGACGAGTACAGGCCCGCTCCGACCAGCACCGGCACGACCGTTGCGACTGCCGCCGGAATTGCCATCTCGTGAAAAGGCGTGCCTGGTGCCTGTCGAGCGAGCCACCAGGCGCCGACAGCCAGCATGGCCACAGCCAAGAGCGATCGTCAGGGTCGCGTACGAGGACAGGCCCTGCTCGACGATGGTGGCAACGGCCAAAACGATGGCGCGCCACGGCGATGAGCGCGGCGATGCCGTTGGCTGGTCGGTCGAACATGCAACCGATTCTCACAGAGGAGCCTGCGCCGCGCCCATAAGGGATGTCCCTTAACGCCGCGCGGGGAAGCCGCCGATTTCTATGGCGCGGCTCCGGCCCTAGCGTCGGCTCATGGCGATTTCGAACGACGTTCCACCTCATGGGCTTGAGGATCCTGATCATTCCCGCACTCATCGTTTCGGCAGCCATCGTGGTTCCGGCCGCGTCCCTCACCGTTGGAACCGGCGGCACCCGAGGGCCTGCCCGCGTGCAGGGTGGCGGATCGGCCGGCCAGCGCCGACCGCTACGACCAGTGGTCACCACGCTGCTCGACCCGGCCCACACGCTTGGACCGTCTTACGTGCCACCGGACCTGCGCCACGGCATGCGTCCGCGGCCAGGACGTCACGGTGCGCGAGTTCGTTGTTCAGCCACTCGTCGAGATGCTCGACGCGGCCGCCAGGGACGGGGTCGCGCTCCGGGTGACCAGCTCGTACCGCTCGTATGCCGACCAACTGGCGCTTCTGGCCTCGAACCCCGACGAGGACGACCTGATCGCCCTCCCCGGCCACTCCGAACACCAGCTTGGCACGACCGTCGACCTGGCCGATGGCGACGAATGGCTCGCCCACAACGCGACACGCTTCGGCTTCGTCATGAGCTTCCCGCCGCGCGCAGCCCAGCAGTGACCTGCTACCGCCCCGAACCCTGGCACTACCGCTACTTCGGCCCCGACCTGGCAGCCAAAATCACAGCCTCAGGCCTCAGCCCCCGCGAATACCTCTGGCAAACACCAATAGCGAGCCGTGCTCCAGCGGCGCTGCGACCCTCGCCGTCGAGCGAAAAGGCGCGTGGCGCGCAGGTCACACCACACGAGGCCGGGTTGCTTCGGCATTGGATGCCTGCTCCGTCAACGCTCGTATCCACCCGGCCGATGATCCCGGAAATCGGCTCGCGAAGATGTGTTCGTACCTGTCCACGAGCGCGCGGTTTGCCTTCGTGTCTCGGACGATCCAGACGAGTCCGACCTCATAAGGCGGTCCATCGCCGGCCAGGGCAACGGCCTGCTCCTCCGCGTCACGGAGCTTGCGCTCGCTCGAACGGGTCGCGGCGCCCAAGTCGCCAAACGTGTTCCAGCACTCGGCGATAACCATCCGTCGGAGCCTCCGCTGAAGCAGCCTGACGTCGATCGACCGATCGGTCCCCCACTCCCGACTCCGCGCCTCGAACGCCCGCTCCCACCCGCCGGCGAGCGCGACCCTCAGAACGAGCTCCTGAATATCCAGATGACCGGCATCGGCAAGCTCGGCCTGCGGATCACGACCAAACTCAAAGCGCAGATACCGACCGAGCGCCTCCGCCAACGCAAACCAGACCTCGGCAGGCGCGGACGCGCCGCGACCCTTCTCGACTTGATGTCCCAAGCGCTGCCTGGCTGATCCCGACAGTGCGGCGAGGGCCGCTTGCGTCATTCGCCTTCTCTTCCGACGGCTGACGCGGAGGGCCTCGCCCAATCTTTGAACGGCGACTCTTCGCGCGCTGCGCGCCAATGATCTGAGCTCGCGGTGCGCCTGACGCTCTTGCATGTCAGCCAGTATTGGCAAAAGGTGCTTATCAGAGCCTTAAGGGCCGAATTACCGCCAACTCAACGCGCTCCGACCGTGGCGGCCGACGCTCGAGCGCGCCTGGAGAGCCACCTTGGCCTAGCGACTTAGCCCCGCTTAGGCGCGATCGTCACCAGCATTCGCTGATCTGGGTCGCGACCCGCCGGCCGCGGCGGGTGCCGCGTCGCCGCGCGGGTGGCGGGGTCGGCGGACCCTGATCGACGGCGCGTTTAGCTAGGAGCGCGTAGCGCAGACGCGCAGCGCCGGCGGGCCGGGGCCGACGACCCCGACAGGACCCGCGCAGGAGCCGCGGTACTAGCGGACGGCCTGGTCGGAGATGTCGAGGGCGCGATCGATGATCTCGAATCCCTCGGCCAGCTGCTCCTCGGTGATGATCAGCGGCGGGTTCGTGTGGATGCCGTTCCAGCGGTACATCGTGTACAGGCCGTTGTCGCGGCAGAACTTGGCGATCGCCTTCATCTCGTCGGACGTGCCGTTGTACGGAGCCATCGGCTCGTACGGCGAGCGCGAACGGACCACGTCGATCATCCCGAACAGCCCGATGTTGCGCACCGAGCCAACCGACGGATGCTTCTCCATCAGCCGCCGCGTGGTGCCGCGCCATGACGGCGCCCATCTGCTGGGCGCGCTCGATGAGCCCGTCCTCCTCGTACACGGCGATCGTGGCCAAGGGCCGCGGCGCTGCCCATCGGGTGCGAGTTGTAGGTCAGGCCGCCGAAGAAGATCTTGTCGCGGAACGCCTCGGCGATCGAGCGCCGCATGCCCACCGCACCCAGCGGCAGGTATGAGGAGGTCAAGCCCTTGGCCATCGAGATCAGGTCGGGGACGACGTCCCAGTGGTCGACCGCCCACCAGGCGCCCGTTCGGCCGAAGCCGCGTCATGACCTCGTCGGCGATCAGCAGGATGCCGTACTTGTCGCACAGCGCGCGGATGCCCTGCATGTAGCCATCGGGCGGGATCAGGATCCCGTTCGTGCCCACCACGGGCTCGAGGATCATCGCCGCGATCGTCTGCGGACCCTCGTAGATGATCACGTCCTCGGTCGCGCGCAGGACCTGGTCGGTCGGCAGCGGCTCGGCGACGCCCCACGGCTGGAAGTCGGGCAAGCGGACGACGCCCCACACGCCGGTTTCGGCAGCCCAGCGACGGGGATCGCCGGTGGCGGTGATGACCTGGCCCGTCGCCCCGTGATACGAGCGGTATCGGGCGAGGATCTTCTGTCGGCCCGTCATCTGGCGCGCGAGCTTGATGGCGTTCTCGTTCGCCTCGGCACCACCGTTGGTGAAGAAGAAGACGTCGATGTCGCCCGGCGCGATCGATGCCAGCTTCTCGCCGAGCCGGGCGCGTGGCTCGGTGGCCATGAAGGGGTTCGCGTAGGCGAGCTTCTCGGCCTGCTCCTTGATCGCGCGGATGACGCGCCGATCGCCGTGGCCGATGTTGACGCTCATCAGCTGCGAGTTGAAGTCGAGGTAGCGCGTGCCGTCGGGCGAGTAGAAGTAGACGCCCTCGGCGCGCTCGACGGGGATCGGATCGACAGCGTTCTGCGCCGACCACTCATACAGCGTGTACTCGCGAGAGACGGAGACGATCTCCTCGCCGCTCATGGAGTCCGCGCTCGTTTGGGGTCGCGATTGTGGTGGCCATTGCGACGGCTGCCCTCCTATTCGAGGGCCGAGTTTAGGCCTAGGGCGCGCTCGAGCAGCCGCGGGTGACGCGGGCGCAGACGCCGGAGCCGACGACGGGGCGGGCGATGCGGTGGCCGACGCAGGAGCGGGTGACGCCGCAGCCGCGGCGACTCGGCCGAGGCCAGCATGACGCCGGTGGGCCGACGTGCCCGGCGAGCCGAAGCGGCCGGTGACGCCGCGGTGCGAAGCGGCGGGCGATCCCGATGCACCGGGCGATGCCGGGCTGCAGCCGAAGGCGCCACCGATGGCGGCAGCGGTCGCGAAGGTCCACTCGGGCCCGTGTGCTCGGCGTGCAGGCGACCAGCGACGAGCACGACCACGCTCAGCACGAGTACTCGGCCGGAATTCCTACGGTTCATTGGCCGAGAGAGTGTCTCATCCGCGCCAACAACGTTGCGAAATCGCCGTGCAGAGCCATTTCGACCCCGCCATACTCCTCCGAACGGGCTCAAAAGGCCCGCGACGACACAACTGAAGAGCGTTTGCGGAAGGTCCAACCGCCCCAGCGGATGACGTGCCCTCGCCGTCCCAAGGCTTGACCGCAACCAATCGACCGTCGCCGTGCCCCGTCGGTCTCGAGTACCAGGGAGGGTAACCTCGGGATGTCGGACTCTCGTCGCACGCCGCGCCTTGCTTACCTGCTCGCGATCCCCGTGATTGTCTTGGTGTACGTCGGGACGTTCGGGTCGCGTGTTTGGGCTGCGCTGCGACCTGCCGTGGCGACCCTTCTGGGCGTCACCGTCATCGGTTCGGTGTACGCCGACGAGGCCTTCAAGCGCACGCCCGCAACTCCAATGCGTGCGGCTGCCGTCCTGGCGCTCGCCGTCGCGCTCGTCGGTCACGGGAATGGCGCCCGCAGGCCGGTCGCAGCCGCAGCGATCCGGTCGACGCCGTGCTCGCCGCCGCTCGTGATTACGTGGGCCACGGGTACCAGCTCGGCGCGGAAGGTCCCAAGCAGTTCGACTGCTCGGGTCTCATCTATCGGATCTTCAGTGACGCCGGCGAGCTCCCGCGAATCGGTGGGATGCGCCTCCGCGCCGTCGGCTACATGCGCTGGTTCGTCGTCGCGCGGCCTGTTCACGCGCGATGAGAGCGAGGCGCGGCGCGGCGATCTCGTCGTCTGGGACAAGGGCGAACACATCGGCATCTACCTCGGCGACGGCAAGGCCATCAGCGCGCTCATCAATCCGTGGGGCGTGATGCGTTCACTCGCTGCACGGCATCCATGAGCATCTCGACTACTTCCTGCACGTCAACTGGTCCAACGGCGATGGCGCCGGGCCCGGCGACGGGCAACGGGCCCGGCGACGGCAACGGACCGGGCGACGGCAACGACCCGGCGGCGACAACGGCCCCGGCAACGGCCCTGGCGACAATCCTGGCGACGGTCCGGCAATGGCCCCGGCGCCAATCCCGGTGATCCAGGCGCCGGTCCCGGCAACGGCGACAGCGTCGGCAGCAGCAAGGGCAACAGCAACCCGCCCGATAACAGCGGCGGCAACGACAACCCCAGCGATCCGGGCAATCCGCCAGTCGACAACCCGGGCAACAACGATCCCGGCGTCCGGCCACCGACCGACCAGCCCAGCCAGCCCGACGGTGGCAACGGCAAGCGCGGCGTCTCGACCGGCACGATGAACATGCGCGTCTCGGCTGATCCGTCAGCCGAATCGTCGGCTGGGTGAGCCGCGGCTCAACGTTCAAGATCGTCGACTCCGGCAACAGCCCCGCAGGCTACCTCTGGTACAAGGTCCAGACGGTCAGCGGCAAGCAGGGCTGGATCTACTCGTTCTGGGTTCGAGAGCTGGAGGCCTGAGCTCTGGCCGCTTCGGCTCGTGCGACACGCCCGTCGCAGCAAAGTCGGGCCCCACGATCACGCTCAGCGCCCCGTGGCGCGAGACGCACTCCAGCGGCGTCGTGCCCAGGTCGTGTGAGTCTGCCCGTGCAGGGCAGCGGACGGCGGCTGGTGATCTTCACTTTCGACGAGCGATAAGTGCTCGTGTGCGGCGAGTAGCGCCGCCGCCCGAACGCGATCGCCGGCCAGGTGCCGAATCAGCTCGCAGCTTGGAGAAGTGCCGAAAGACGCGGACGTCGAACCGGCCGTCATCGAGCCGCGCTCGGGCGCCACGGTCATGCCCACGCCGATGTACGCGCCGTTCGAGACCGTGACCATCAGCGCGCTGGTCGAGATCGCGTCCGAAGTCGAGCTCGATCGTCATCCGCGCCGGCCGGTAACGAAAGGCGACGAGAATGGCCTTGAACGGTGATGCCGTGGTCGCCGTTCTCGAACTGCTGCGATCGTCGCGAACATCTGCCGCGTGGATGCCCACCGAGGCCGTCTCGTAGAAGACGACGCCGTTTGCCTCGCCGACGTCGATGAGTCTCGTCCGCCGTCGCAGAGGATGGCGGCGGCCTGCTCGAGGTCGCGCGGCACGCCCAGCATGCGGGCGATGTTCATGACGCTGCCCAGCGGCAGGATCCCCAGCGCGACGTCGGTCTTGCCCAGCAGCTCGTTCGGCGACGAGGCCGACCGTCCCGTCCCCGCCGGCCGCGATCACCGTCGTTTCGCCACCGCGCAATGGCTTCGCGCGACGGCCTCGATCGCGGCGTCTTCAGAGTCGGTCGGGACGATCCGGGCATCCACCCGGCTGGCGATCGAGGAGCTCGCGCAGCGACTCCTCCGAGACCGGCGGTGCCGGGTCCACGCACCTTGCCGCCGGCGTTGGAGTTCCAGATGACGACGCTCACCCGTTGGTCGCGTCCAGGATCGGGTCCCAGCGTGTCCGGCCCCGGACGCGACGATACAGCGCCATCAGCCCGATCAGGTAGGCAGAGCCCGATGAGGTACGACGCGGCAACGTCCGTCGGCCAGTGGTGGCCCTGGTAGATCCGACTCGGACCGACGAGCGGCGACCAGCCCAAGCAGCCCCAGCGGACAACGGCCAGCGAACCTCCGGCGGGCGCACGATCGTGTAGACGAGGATAGGCCAGGAAGCCGTACGTGCCGACGTAGGTCAGCACGTGGCCGCTCGGAAATGACGAGCCGCCGAGCGGCGCGAGCACGACCCTGACCTGCTCCGGCAGCGGCCGCGGCCGGTGGACGAAGCCCTTGACCACGGTCGAGATGGCCGCCGTGCCCCACGCGGCGGCCTGGAACGTCGCCTCGGTGCGGAGGCCGCATGGCGAAAAGCGTGCCGATGATCACGGGCGGGATGACGCGGCTCTGCGGCGGGAAGCCGGGCCACGACGCGACCTCCATCAGTGCCGCCACGGAGCGGTGCTGGCGCGCCTGGAGCCGCAGCGTTATCGCCACGTCGAGCTCGTCCGAGCGCGCGCGCCTTGACCGCCGCGAACAGGACCCGAAAGCCAAGCAGCGCCGCACCTGCGACGAACATGCCGTTTCGGCCGCGCAGCAGCGCCAGCTCGTGCGAGACCGTGCCTGCGCGCGCGACTCGTTGGGTGGATTCGACCATTCCGCTCACTGATTCAATTGGAACCGGCGGCGGCCGCGCCGCGAGCCAGCCCCGCGAGCGCCCGGACCTATCAACGTCCTATCCGAGTACCCGAGCCTCAGACCCGGAGGGTGGCTCCTTCGCGGCCGGGCACGACCTCGAGTCCGTTCGTGGCGATGGCGCGCGCGTCCTCGACCATCTGCGTCCAGCTCGCGCGTCGTCGTGCGCGGGGTCGTGGTGGAAGGTGACCAGGCGTTTTGCGTCGGCCAGCTGGGCGAGGCTCACCGCATCCGAGACTCGGCTGTGGCCCCAGCCCACCCGCTCGTCGTACTCCTCGCTCGTGTACTGGGCGTCGTGGATCAGGATGTCGGCATCTCTGGCCAGGTCGTGGCCGGAAGTCCACTGCGATTCGCTCGGCACTCCGTTCATGCCCAGGGCTGGCTCGTGATCGGGGATGTAGGCCACGGTCGCCGAGCCGTCGCTGATCCGGTAGCCGATCGTCTGGCCCGGGTGGATCACCACCTGGCCGGTCACCTCGACGCCGCCGATCTGGAACGGCTCCATCGGCACGTCATGCAGCTCCAGCTTGGCGGCGACGTCGCGCAGCCGCACCGGGAAGAGCGGCGGCGACAGGTAGCGCGTGAGACGTGTCCGCAGGTTCTGCGTCGTCGATGGCGGACCCCACACGTGAACCTCGAAGTCCTCCCGGAAGAACGGCGCGAAGAAGCCCAGGCCCTGGATGTGGTCCATGTGGAGATGCGTCAACAGGATGTCGATCCGACGCGGCTCCTCGTACGTGTCGCCCACGCGTCGGATACCTGTTCCGGCATCGAGGATGAGCACCGTGCCGTCGCTCGCCTCCAGCTCCGCGCAAGCCGTGTTGCCGCCGTACGCCACGGTGTCCGGACCGGCGCTGGCGATCGAGCCGCGCGTGCCCCACAGGCGGACGCGCATCGTGTGTTCGTCGTGCGCCTCGTGGCCAACGAGATGGCCCACGACGTCGCTGCCGCCGCCATCGCTGCCGCCGCCCGACGAACCGTTCGTCACTGCGTCTTGCGTTCCCAGAACATGGCCACGCCACCGATCACGTGGTCGCCGGCACCGAGCAACGGAAATGCAGTGACCTCCACGTTGCGATCGAAGCCATCAAAGCCACGCGCGATGACACGCCGATGCACGGCTCGGCGCTCGCGCATGGCAACGTTGAGTGGCTCGCGGTCCTCTGTGACCGGTTCGCCCTGTTCGTCCCGAACCGAGAACACCCGCGTCCTTTCGGTGCCAAGAATCTCGCCGACTTCATCGAAGCGCTGGCCAAGAAGCCGCTCTGCCGACTCGTTGAAGAACAGCAGATCGCCCTCACCATCGACGATGAGAGTGGGCACTGCGAGGCCCGAAGCGAGCTGACGCATGAGGATCAGACTGACGTCGCGTTGCGGCATCCAGGTGATTGTGCCGTGTCTGGAGTCACGCCAAACGTCGTATTTTTCGCAAGTGCTTGAACGAACCCGGATATGCCCGTGCTGATCTGCGTGATTTGCGGTCTGCCGCTGGTCGGCGAACCCGACGATCAGCCCGATTGGCCGACTGGGCCGATGTGCGGGAACTGCTTCCAGGCGCGCGAGATGGACAACGATCTGTGGATGATCGAGCTGAACGACGACAGCACGGACCAGGACGCTTTCGACGACGCGACGAGGACCAATGAAGTACGACGCGATCGTGGTGGGCCTTGGCGCAATGGGCAGCGCGGCCGCTTACCAGCTTGCGTCGCGTGGCGCGAGCGTGCTCGGGCATCGAGGCTTTCGGACGCGCTCACGAGCTCGGCTCGTCGGGCGGTCTCACGCGCATCATTCGCCTGGCCTACTTCGAGCATCCCGACTACGTGCCCATGCTCAAGGCGGCGTGGGAGCTGTGGCCGCGCATACAGTCCGAGGCGGGAATCGGCCAGCTCATCCAGGTCACCGGCGGGCTGTACATCGGCCGACGCGGCAGCTGCCGTCCTCGACGGTTCGCTGAAGAGTGCCCAGACCCACGGCCTCGCCCACGAGGTGCTTGATGCCGACGAGGCGCGAGTCCGGTTCCCGGCTATTCAGCTGGACGACGACATGGACGCGCTTCACGAGCCGCTGGCCGGGATCCTGTTCCCCGATCGCTGCATCTCGGCGCACCTGGCCCTCGCGGAACGCCACGGCGCAGAGCTCCACTTCGATGAACGCGTGACGGGCTGGTCGTCAGACGCCTCTTCCGTGCGCGTCACGACGAGCGCGGGCACGTACGAGGCGGACAAGCTGGTCGTCGCAGCGGGTGCATGGTTGCCCAAGCTGACCCCCGAGCTGAACCTCCCGCTGCGCGTCGAGCGCAACGCGCTCTTCTGGTACGAACCGCTCGCGCAGCCGGAGATCTTCAGCCCTGACTCGCTACCCGTCTGGATCCTGGAGCGGGACGAGGAGTACGCCTTCTACGGCTTTCCGTCCTTGCCGGGACAGGGCCTCAAGGTGGCGCGACATCACGGCGGGCAAGACCGTCGATCCGGATACCGTCGATCGCGCAGGCGACGGCCGAGGACGAGCAACCGGTGCGCGATTTCATGAGCCGCTACATGCCCCTGGCGAACGGTCCGCGGCTCGACTCGCGCGTGTGCATGTACACCAACACGCCCGACTTCAACTTCATCCTGGACTTCCACCCGGACGACCCGCGCGTCCTGATCGCGTCGCCGTGCTCGGGCCACGGTTTCAAGTTCTCGAACATCATCGGCTCGATCGCCGCCGACCTCGTGCTGGACGGTCGGACGAGCTTCGAGATCGGCTTCCTGTCGATCGGGAGATTCGGCCCGGGAGGCACGGTCACGGTCGAGGTCGACGACCGCTAGACACGCCGCGAGCGGCGTGACTCTGCAGACGCCGATACTGCCCACGTGCATTCGGTAGCCAGTCGGTATCGCAACCGACTCGCCGCGGCCATGGCGCTCAGCGTGGCGATCCTTGTTGTCGAGCTGGCGGCAGGCATCTATGCCAATTCACTGGCCCTGATCGCCGATGCCGGTCACGTCTTTGCCGACGTTTCCGGGATTGCCTTGTCTCTCGGTGCCATCTGGCTGGCCAATCGCCCGACGTCGGGGAGCAGGAGCTTTGGCCTCTATCGGGTCGAGATCCTCGCCGCGGCCGCGAACGCATTGCTGCTTCTGGCTGTCTCCGCGTTCGTGATTGTGGAGGGCCTGAGACGGCTCAGCGAGCCGCCAGAGGTCAACTCAACCATCGTGATCGTGATCGCACTCCTGGCGCTGGCGGCCAACCTCGTCTCGGTAGCGCTGCTCGCAGGTGGCCGGAAAGAGAGCTTTCTCGTGCGGGGAGCGTTCCTGGAGGTTGTCGGCGATCTGCTTGGAGCTCTGGCTGTCCTTGTCGCCGGCCTCGTGATTGCGATCACGGGGCTGATGGCGGCGGACGCCGTGGCGTCGATCGTGATCGGCCTGTTGATCCTTCCGCGGACGTGGAGCCTGCTGCGCGACAGCGTGGACGTGCTGCTCGAGGCGACGCCAAAGAACGTTGATCTCGCCGAGGTCCGTCGCCATGTTCTGGAGGCGCCCGGCGTGGAGGCCGTCCACGATCTTCATGCGTGGACTATCACCAACGGCATGAACGTCGTTTCGGCACACGTCGTGCTCAAGCCGGACGCGAATCCCGGCGCCATCCTCGATCACCTGGGGATGTGCCTGGCCGACGATTTCGACGTCGATCACTCGACCTTCCAGCTCGAAACCCCAGAACACGTCCTCTGGGAAGGACGGGCATCGCAGGTCCAACACTGAGGCAACCCGAGCGCAGAAAAAGGCGGTTCACCCGTTCGCGCCGAGCATGCGTGTGCAAGGCGACGCCTTCATTAGGCAACGTTTTTGTAAGGCTCTTCTGCCTACCCTCCCCAAACGAGTGGGCCCAAGTTCGGCCTGCATCAGGCGCCACCGGGACCGTGGCGAGTCAAGTCCGCAGACCCCAATCTGCGGTTTCGGGCGCGTCCCCAGCGCGCGGGCATAGGGAGGTGCCACAGCCGTTCATCGGCCTCTTGCGTGCGCCCACGTGCCACGCACACCCAGCAGTCCAGCCATTTACGGAGGAGAGGAAGCCTTGAAAAGGCTATTGATCATTGGATTGACCGTTACGGCAATGGCCGTGAGCGTGGTCAGCCCTGCCGCCGCCAAGAGCCCACCGTCTGAACCGAAGTTCTCTGCGGAGGACCTGCCGAATCCGCTGGCGGAAAAGCAGGCAGCGCTAAAGGCGACCGCTCAGGCGGCCGTACTTAGCGGTGAGGCCACGCCACGTGGCGATAACAAGGTCGTCAAGGTCGCAAAGGGCCAGTTCGTGGAGCTCGCGTTCCAGGGCGAGGATCAGATCCTTACCCTGCTCGGCGAGTTCGGCAATGGTGTCGCGACACACCATGGCGGCCACCCCGGCCCCAACGGCCCACTGCACAATCAGATTCCTGAGCCCGATCGTTCGGTCGATAACTCGACCCTCTGGTCGCCTGACTTCAACCAGGCCCACTACGAGAGCCTGCTGTACGACAAGGGCCTGCGACCCTCGATGGCCAACTTCTATCTCGAGGCCTCGTCCGGCTCCTACAGCGTCAATGGCGCGGTCGGTGACTGGGTCCAGGTGCCATTCAACGAGGCGTCGTATGGCGACAACTACTGCGGCAGCATCGTCTGCGCCGACACGTGGAAGTTCGTCAACGACCAGTCCGACATCTGGTGGAACAACCTCGTAGCACAGACCGGGAGCGTCGCCAACGCGAACGCCTGGCTGCCAGACGTTCGACCAGTGGGATCGGTACGACTACGACGGCGACGGGAACTTCGATGAGCCCGACGGCTACATCGACCACTTCCAGTCGGTCCACGCCGGCGAAGGCGAGGAGACGGGCGGCGGTTCCCAGGGCACACATGCCATCTGGAGCCACCGCTGGTATGCCTACTTCCCGGGTTCACCTGCCGGACCTGACGGAGCGGGCCCCCATGGGCTGCAGGGCGTGAAGATCGGCGGCAGCAACTTCTGGATCGGCGACTACACCGTCGAGCCTGAGAACGGCGGCGTCGGCGTGTTCGCACACGAGTTCGGCCACGACCTGGGCCTCCCCGATGAGTACGACACCAGCGGCAACACCGGTGGCGCAGAGAACTCGACGGGCTGGTGGACGACCTGGTCACAGGGTTCGTACGGCACGATCAACAACGAAGGGATCGGGAACTATCCGGTCTCGATGACTGCATGGGAGCGCTTCCAGCTGGGCTTCCTGCCCAACTACGCCGTTGCGTTCGCTGGCCAGAGTGGCACGTACCACCTTGGGCCGGTCGAGTTCAACAACAAGAAGCCATCTGCACTGTTCGTGGTCCTGCCCGACAAGCAAGTAACCCAGGCTCTGGGCGCGCCCTACGAGGGCACCCACTTCTACTACTCGGGAGCAGCTGACGACCTCGACACCTCGATGACCCGAAACGTGACCCTGCCGGCAGGCGCAAGCCTGACCGCCAAGGTCCGCTACGACATCGAGACCGGGTTCGACTTCGCCTACGTCGCCGTTGATGGCACGCCGGTGGACACGAACCTGTCGAACTCGAGCGTCCTGCCCGAAGGCATCGACGGCACCTCGCCCGGCCAGCCCGCGTGGGTTGACCTGACCGTGGATCTGTCGGCCTACACCGGCGCCCACGACATCACCATCGGCTACTTCACCGACGGTGGCGTGCAGGGCAATGCCGCGGGCGTGCCCGACGGCATCGCTGTCGACGCAATCCAGATCTCCGGCCAGCCGCTCGACGGCGCGGAGGCGGGTGCACCGACGTGGACGTTCGACTCCAATTCGGACACCCAGGGCTTCCACATCACGACGGGCACGGAGACGTTCGAGTTCTTCAACGCCTACGTCGTGGAGAGCCGCACGTACCAGGGCTACGACCTGGCACTGCAGAAGGGCCCATACAACTTCGGCTTCCCGACGATGCCGGATCTCGTCGAGCACTTCCCGCTTCAGGACGGCGTCCTGATCTGGTACTGGGATGACTCGTACCGGAACAACAACGTCGGTGATCACCCGGGCGAAGGCTGGATCCTTCCGGTCGACTCGCACCCGGCGATGGAGACCTGGACCGAGGGCACTCAGATGCGCCCGCGCATCCAGTCCTACGACTCCACGTTCACCACGACCAAGACCGACGCGATCACTCTCCACAACCCGGCAACGGGTGTGGCCAAGACGATCAGCTCGAAGCCTGCCGTCAGCGTGTTCAACGACGCGCTGCGCGATGGCGACGGGACGTCGATCTACTGGGCGCCCGGCGATCCATCCGACGCACCTGCCAACGGCCGCTACCAGGCCGAGTGGAACAGCGTCAACGTGCCGAACACGGGCACGAAGATCACGGTCAAGAGCATCAGCACTACAGGCATGGTGGTTCTCGACCTGAACAAGTAGATGTGATCGGGACGGCTTGACCTTCCCGTTCGACCAAGACGAGGCCCGCTGGCTTGACCAGCGGGCCTTTTCTTGTGGCCTCGCTGACTTTCGACGGCTCGGGATGGTGCGTTCGCGCACCACTTCGGCTCGCCGTTTGACTCACCGCGGTCGTCCGCGCTCGACTAAGCAAATTACGCACTTGACCGGCCCGCCCGGACCGGCCTATCGTCCGCCCGCCGCTGCGCCACGGGGACCTTGGCGCAAGTAGTCCCGCAGATCCGTTCTGCGGTTATGGCGCGTCCCCCAGCGCGCCGGCATAGGGAGGTGCAACAGCCGTTCATCGGCCGTTTTCTGCGTGTGCCCGTGTGCCACGCACCCCAGCATTCGCAAACCAAATCACGGAGGAGACGAAAGCCTTGAAAAGGCTATTGATCGTGATGGCAGTGGCCGCGCTTGCGGCCGGCGCAGTTAGTCCAGCCGCCGCAGCGCAACCCAGCGGCGAGAGCCTGAGTAAGTCGGACAACCTGTCCAGCCCGCTGGCCGACAAGCAATCGGCACTCAAGCAGAACGCGATGGAGCAGGTTTTGGCCGGCAAAGCGACGCCCTCGGGTAAGAACAAGGTCGTCAAGCTTGCTCCCGGACAATTCGTCGAGCTGGCGCAGACTGGCGAGGACCAGATCCTGAGCGTCCTCGGCGAGTTCGGTACTGGAATCAACGCAGTTACCGGCGGAACCCCCGGGCCCCTGCACAATCAGATCCCGCAGCCCGATCGAACCGTCAATAACGTCGACATCTGGACGGCGGACTTCAACAAGTCCTACTACGAGAACCTGCTCTACAACAAGAACCAGGTCCCATCGATGGCCAACTGGTATCTGCAGCAGAGCAACGGCACGTACAGCGTCAACGGAATGGTTGGCGACTGGGTCACGGTTCCGTTCAATGAGGCTCGATACGGAACCAACCTGTGCGGCAGCATCGTCTGCAGCACGGTGTGGATTTTCGTCAATTCGTCGTCTGATCTGTGGTGGAACAACCTCGTGACTGCGACCGGTAGCGTCGCCGCGGCCAATGCGGCTCTCGCACCGTTCGACGTCTGGGATCGCTACGACTACGACAGCGATGGCAACTTCGACGAGCCCGACGGCTACATCGACCACTTCCAGTCGATCCACGCGGGCATGGGCGAGGAGACAGGCGGCGGAGCCCAGGGCACAAACGCAATTTGGAGCCACCGCTGGTACGCATATCAGAGCGGTACAGGCCCTGACGGCAGCGGCCCGCACGGCTTTGGTGGCGTCAAGATCGGCGCCAGCAACTACTGGATCGGCGACTACACGATCGAGCCCGAGAACGGCGGAGTCGGCGTATTCGCCCACGAGTTCGGCCATGACCTCGGCCTGCCGGACGAGTACGACACCAGCGGCAATACCGGTGGCGCCGAGAACGGCACCGCTTGGTGGACCAACTGGTCACAGGGCTCTTACGGCACGCTCGACCAAAACGGTCTCGGAACTTACCCCGTGGCAATGACCGCCTGGGAGAAGTTCCAGCTCGGATTCCTGTACAGCTACGAGGTCGGGTTCACGGGACAGAAGAACACCTTCCTCCTGGGACCAGTGGAGTACGCGACCAAGAAACCGCAGGCGATCTTCGTCGTCCTGCCCGACAAACAGAAGGACGTGAACATCGGCACCGCGTTTGCCGGTTCGAACTTCTACCACTCGGGTGCTGGTAACGACCTCGACAACAACATGACCAGGCCGATCACCCTAGGCGCTGGCCCGATCTCGTTGTCATTGCAAGCCAGGTACCAGACCGAGACGTGTTGGGACTACTGGTACGTGGAGGTCTCTACCGACGGAGGCACCACGTTCAACAGCATCCCAACGGATCACTCTGACGCCGCCAATGAGAACGGCCAGAACTTCGGGAATGGCATCACCGGAACGTCAGGTTCGCCCAAGGTGTGTGACGCTCTCGGCAGCCCCACCTGGGTTCCGGTCACGGCCAACCTGTCGGCGTATGCAAACTCAACGATTCAGCTCCGTTTCCGCTACTGGACGGACGGTGCCGTTATCGGAACGGGTGTGAGCCTCGACGACATCGCGATTACCGGACTGGCAACGGACGGCGCTGAGACCGATCCGGGCTGGGCATACGCCGGGTTCAGTAGAACCACCGGAACCATCACTACGTTCCACTTCAATGCGTACGTCGTCGAGAGCAGGACTTACCTGGGCTACGACGAGGCGCTGCAGAAGGGCCCGTACAACTTCACCTCGGGGACATTCGTGGAGCACTTCCCGTATCAGGATGGAATGCTCGTCTGGTACTGGGACACGTCGTTCGAGGACAACAACGTCGGCGATCATCCGGGTGGTGGCTTGATCCTCCCGGTTGACTCACACCCGGCGGTTCTCCACTGGAACGACGCCGCTGGCAGTACCGCTCGACCGCGCATCCAGTCGTACGACGCGTCCTTTACGCTCGGCCCGACTGATGCGATCACGCTGCACAACGGACCAAGCAGCTCGACGCTGACGAGTCCGTCTCAGCCCGGCGTGGCCAAGTTCAACGACAACAACAGCTACTGGGTCAACGGTGACCCGGGTGATGCAGCGGGCAATACCCGCTATCAATCAGAGTGGAACAGTGTCAATGTCCCGCACACGGGCACGACCATTCAGCTGAAGTCGATGAGCAGCACCGGGATCATGACGGTCGACATCAACAAGTAGGTCGAGACCAGGGAGCACCAGCTCCCTCAAGCCTGAACTGAGGACGAGGCCCGCCGGCTTGACCGGCGGGCCTCGTTCCATGTCTGTGGCACTCTCTGGTCGATGAAGCATTCAATCGCCGTAGTCGCCGTTGCGGTTCTCGTAGACGGCTGCAACCCTGTCAAATCAGCCTCCGAGCGGGACTCCTGGACCTACCTCGAATCCCGTCAGCTCCCCGAATCCCGACCAGAACGAACCGTCGACCCGGCCATGCCGACGCTGCCTAACACGCTTCCGACGCCCGGCGGATACCCGAACCCAACGATCGAAATTCCGCCGCCGATCCGTTAGTTCAGCGGGTAGCCGACTACGCCGATTTTGGTATGGGAGTTGACGCTCGGCGGGTGTAGCGTAGGCAGCGACGAGTTCGACTGACGCTCGTCGCCGTGATCGTTTGCACGCCAGGGACCGTGTGCACCAAATGGCACTTACAACTCGCGCTCAGCCACATCGTCTCGCTCCGCTCGCGCCGCTGTCGAGCCTGGAGCCGACTCTTGGCCCCATTCGGCTCGTCATAGCCGAGGCGACCGCCCGCGCACGATTCGCGCTGCGGCACGCGGTAAACGTCGCCGGCATCGCGGTCGTTGCCGAGGCAGCGACTACCGATGAGATCCGCGCAGCCGTCTTCAGAGAGCACCCCGATGTGATCCTCGTCGCAATCGCGTTGTCGTACGCGGCCGTCCTCACCCTTGTTCGCGAGATATCGCAGAAGCAGCCGGGCACGGCGGTCGTTGTGCTCGGCTCCTCCGACGACGAGAGCGAAATGATCGATGCGATGCGCGCCGGAGCCTCCGGCTACGTACATCGCGACGTCAGCTCCGCGGCTCTCGTTCGCGAGATCGTCGAAACCGCCGGCGGCGACGTCGTCCTCTCACGTGCCGACGCTCGTCGTCTTGTGAGCCACATCGACGACGCCCCGGCCGCGAAGGTGTCGGCCCGCGCGCTCAACCTGCTGAGCAGCCGTGAGCGCGAGGTCATGAGGCTCCTCTCCGAAGGACAGACGGCGCGCGAGATCGCCGCCGTCCTCGGGATCTCGCGGCGCACGGTCGAGGGGCACGTTGCGCGCATCTGCGAGAAGCTCGGGGCGCGCAACAAGGCCGACGCCGTCCGGCGCTACATCGAGGCGCGCTGACTCCCGGACCACCTGTCACTGGACGCGGTTTGCGTATTTCTACGTGTGTTCGGCACGGCGTTCGAGGCCGACGATCACCTCCCCAGCATGCCCGCGGGGACCGTAATTGCGCGGGCCTATCGGAGGAGGTATTCCTGGATGGATAGCCTGCGGCCGCGTCTTTTGACCGGCCTGACAATTGCCATGCTCGTGGCGACTCTTGTCGCCCCGGCGGTAATCGTCGCCAAGTCGAATGGATCGTCGACGGCGACCAACGGCGATGTTCGTAGCGTGACCTTGGGGGGTTCGATCACCCCTGCCACGGGTTCGTTCACGCCGTCCACCAACAACAACGTCGCGACCTCGGAGGAGTTCGCCGAAGAGCCAGAAGGCGATGAGGACGCGGACGAGGACGAAGGCCCGGATCCGTACGACGGCAGCATCAGCCTTTCCAACGGCAACGGCCACGGCAATGGCGCGTCAGTCAACAGCAGCGGTAAGGCAAAGTCGAACCCAGCGTTCATCAATGGGTTCGAAGGCCTCAACTTCTACCAGCAGCGTTATGCGCGCGGCGGCAATCAGTTTTCCGTCGAGCCACCCGATCAGGCAATGTGCGTCGGGAACGGCTACGTGGTCGAGGCCGTGAACGACGTTTTCAACGTTTTCGACACAGCAGGCGTCTCACAGCTGCCCGACAACACGGCCACAAACATCGTCGGCGGCCATCCACGCAACGTGCACCACGCCGTCGACCTCAACTCGTTCTACGGCTACCCGCCGGCGATCAACCGGGCAACGGGCATCCGCGGGCAGTTCGTTACGGATCCGACGTGCATCTACGACGCCGCGGCCAATCGGTTCTTCCTTGTTGTCCTGACGCTCGAGATTGTCCCGACCAGCGGTGCGTTCACGACAGTCAATCACCTCGACCTCGCGGTCACCCAGACAGGCAACCCGACCGGCGCTGTGGAACATCTACCGGATCGACGTCACCAACGACGGCACGAACACCGGTGGCACGAACCCAGGCCCATTCCTGGGTGACTACCCGCACATCGGCGCCGACGCAAACGGCATCTACCTCACGACCAACGCGTACCCATGGTGCTGCAACGGCTTCAGCGGTGCCCAGGTCTACGCCCTCTCGAAGGCACAATTGGCGGCCGGGGCCGCATCGTGACGCTGGTTCACTTCGACACGTCCGGCTCGGTCACACGCACCCAGCGATGCCGGCGCAACGCAGCCCGGCTTCACGGTGTGGCCCGCCCATTCACCGGGCACCAGCTCTTACAACACCGCCAACGGCGGCACCGAGAACTTCCTGAGCTCGAACGCGGCCGACGAAGCCACTCACCCGAAGGCAGGCACGGGAGGCAGCTACGTTTCGAACCAGATCGTCGTCTGGTCGATGACCAACACCAGCTCGCTGAACTCGGTCCCGGCCCTGAGCTTGAGCAACTCAATCGTGACCGTTGGCACGTACGCCCTGCCGCCGAAGCAGCAGCAGCCCGGCTCAGGGACGCTCGCCAGGCGTGAGTGCGCCGCAGGGTCACTGCATCAACGACACAACCACTCCAACGATCGCCGGCGTCGGCTGCTGGCGGTTGCTCTTCACCGCCGAGCCGGCACACAACGAAGTGATCTCACGGCCCGACTCGAACGACACCCGCATGCAGCAGGTGATGTTCGCCAACGGCAAGCTGTGGGGCGCGCTCGACACGTCTCTCAATCCCGACGGCGGTCGACGCGAGCCGGCATCGCGTGGTACGTCATCAATCCGAATTCAGTGACTCTGTTGAACGACGGCTACCTCGGAGCCGCCGGGTATGACTTCACGTATCCGGCCATCGGCGTGACAGCCAGCGGCCGTGGCGTGATGGCGTTCACTGCGACCGGCAACACGCTCAATCCGAGCGCCGCCTATGCGCCTATTGACGCAAACAGTGGCGTCGGAGCCTGGAACACGGTTCCCGGTGGCGTGGGAGCCGCTCCCGGATGATGGTTTCACCAGTTACAAGTCGCAGGTCGGCAATCCGCCGCGCACCCGATGGGGTGACTACGGGGCCGCCGCGGTCGATGGCAACAACGTGTGGCTCGCCAGCGAGTACATCGGCGGCGCTTGTGACTACACCGCCTGGGGCGGCCCGTTCTTCACGGGTGGCACCGGCGACAACCTCCTCGGCACGTGCGGTGGCGCGAGCTTTGGCCCGGGCACGAGGGCTGCCCTCGGCAACTGGTCAACGTTCATCTCCCAGTTCAAGCCCTAGCCAATCGACAGCGCACTCTAGGTCCCAGGAAGGCCCTCGGCGAAAGCCGGGGGCCTCTCCTTTGGGCGCAAGACTGCGCGACCGCCTCCTTGAGAACGATCGCGTAATCGGCGGTGGCTTGTGCTTCGGGAACTCGTGATTACGCGAGAGTTCTCTGGACTGAGATCTCGTGCCCGAACCTCCGTGATCCCGTGAGCCGACTCGAGTCGCGGACGGCGCTAGGCCAGGTCCAGCCTTCGCAGCAGGTCCTCGAGGTCGGCCTTCGTCTGCACGTCGAGCGTTGGGCCAGGGGCACGGACCGTGTCGCTGGCGATGGCTCCGCGGCGCATGTAGATGTGTTTCCGGATCGGCAAGTTGAGGAGCTGCTGGTTCTCGAACCGGATCAAGGGCATCCAGCGATGGAAGCGCTCGACTGCGGCCTCCTCGTCCCCAGCGCGCCAGTCGCGCATGATCGCCACGAGCGTCTCCGGATAGCCGAAGCCGGTCATCGTCCCGACCGCGCCGCGACGCAGCTCCTCGATGAGCATCTCCCCACCGAGTCCGCCCAGCACGCGCAATTCCGGGTTGGCCGCCAGCAGCCGCCCGACCTTTGGCGCGGTCGGCTCCTCTTCCAGCTTCACCACGCTCAGGTTTGGCGCCTCGGACGCCATGCGCGCGATGAGATCGGGGCTCATCCAGACGCCGAGCGCGGGCAGGTCCTGGATCACGACCGGCAGCTCCGGCACCGCTTCCGCGACGCGCAGGAAGTGCCGCCGAACGGCGTCGTCGTTGGGCCGCGAGAGCGGTGGCGCGGACAGCATCACCGAGTGCGCTCCGGCAGAACGAGCCACGCGCGCATGCGACTCCGCAATGCGTGTCGAAGGGGCGCTGACGGTCACGCAGACCGGCACTCGACCAGTCGCGCGCTCGAGCGTCGTCGCGATCACAGCCGACCTCTCGGCGTCGGACAGCTTCGCTCCCTCCCCGAGGACGCCGAGGATGGTCATGCCGTCGACTGCGTGGCCGATGACGAAGTCGGTCAGGGTTCGCAGCGAATCGAGATCAAGCTCTTCGTCAGGGTGGAAGGGCGTCGGGACGATGTTCCATACGCCCCGCAGTTGATCAATGCGTTGTGCCAGCTTGTCTGTCACGCCTGTTGCTGGCACGTCACGCCCGATATCCATCACGGCAGCAGCTGCCGCAACGCAAACACCACGTTGGCCGGCCTCTCGGCGAGACGGCGCATGTACCACGGGTACCACGCCTCGCCGTAGGCGATCAGCACGCGCACCGCGAATCCCGCGTCCTTGAGCTTGCGCTGCTGGTCGGACCTGATGCCGTAGAGCATCTCGACGTCGAAGGCGGACTTCTCGATGCCGATCGACCGCGCGTGATCGGACACCAGCTTGATCAGATCGACGTCATGGGTGCCCAGGCCCAGGAACAGCTCGCGACCGGCCTTGATCTCGCGCAGCATCGACGCGCACAGGGCGAGGTAGTTGGCGTCGACCTCGCGACGCGACTGGTAGGCGATCGAGGCGGGCTCGGCGTACGCGCCCTTGACCAGGCGGATCCGCGGCCCGATCGGGGCCAGTCGCTCGACGTCCGTGTACGTCCGCTTGAGGTAAGCCTGCAGGCAGATGCCCGTGTTCGGATGTGTCTGCTTCAGGCGTCTCGTAGAAAGCGATCGTCGCCTCGGTGTAGTCGGAGCCCTCCATGTCGATCCACACGGTGCGCTCCCCCGCCGCCTCGGCAAGCCTGCCCATGTGCTGGAGCGCCCGTTCCTGGTCCAGATCGAACCCCAGCTGGGTCAGCTTCACCGAGACCTCGGCCGGGATGCCGCGGGCATCCGCGTCGGCCATCAGCTTCAGGTAGTCGGTCGCCGTCGCATCGCCGTCGTCGACGCCGGTCAGGGTCTCACCGAGCCGCGTGAACAGCACGCCGATGCCGAGATCCTTGAACTTGGCGGCGGCGTCGAGCGCGGCCTCGGGCGTCTCGCCGGGCATGAAACGACGAACCGCGCGGCGGGCAAACCACAGGTTGGGCAGGTGGCGGCGCATCCAATCGTTTCGCGCCATCCACAGAAGAATTCGCCTCATGCGACCCGGTTCTCTCCGACTTGTCTGACAACTGACGTGTTGGCCGCTAACGTTAGCGCGTGGATCTCGGTTTGGGTGATGCTCGCGCGCTCGTCACGGGCGGATCGGCAGGGCTGGGAGCAGCGGTTGCGCGGTCGCTCGCCGAAGAGGGAGCACGGGTCGCAGTCGCGGCGCGTCAGACCGACAAGCTCGAGGCGCTCGCATCGGACATCGGCGCCGTGGCGATCGGCGTCGACCTGTCTGCACCGGATGGCCCCGCCTCGGCCGTCAAAGCGGCCGTCGACGCGCTCGGCGGGCTCGACCTGCTGCTCGTCAACTCGGGCGGCCCGCCCCCGGGCAAGTTCGAGGACCTCACCGACGAGACATGGCAGCGCGCGATCGACGGCACGCTGTGGTCGACGGTTCGACTGATCCGCGCGGCGCTGCCGCACCTGCGAGCGAGCGATCGGGGCTCGATCCTGGTGATCCTCTCGTCGTCGACGCGCGAGCCGATCGCCGGGCTCACCACGTCCAACCTGCTGCGGCCCGGTCTCGCGGGCCTGCTCAAGTCGCTCGTCCCGGAGATCGCGCCGGTCCGCATCAACGGCATCGCCCCCGGACGTGTGGCCACGGATCGCATCGCGACCCTCGACGCCGGCCGCGCCGAGAGCGCGGGCATCACCGTCGACGAGGTCAAGCAGCAGACCATCGGCCGCATTCCGCTGGGGCGCTACGGCGAGCCCGTGGAAGTCGGCCGGGTGGGTGCGTTTCTGCTCTCCCCTGCCGCCTCGTACGTGACCGGCGCGATCGTCGCCGTCGACGGAGGAATGGTCCGCTCGCTGCCATAAACTCGGCAGATGGACCCGAAAGCGATCAAGCAGGCCATCGACGCGGCGGTCGACTACCTGACCAAGAACCCCGACGAAGCCAAGTACACCGATTCGGCCGCCACGGCGAAGCGCAGCAGCCCCGACGGACTCGCGTTCGACGTGTCGGGGCCCGAACGGTGCGTGGATGTCGACGGACATGCCGACGTCCGTGGGCGGTGCCAACAACGGACCCTCACCGGGCTGGTATCTGCGCGCCGCCGAGGCGAGCTGCGTTGCCACGCTGATGGCAATGCGCGCGGCGCAGCTCGACGTCACGCTCGACGAGCTCGAGGTCACCGTCGACTCGGAATCGAACGACTTCGGCATCCTGGGGATCGGGGACGAAGTCCCGGCCGGCCCGCTGTCGACGCGTGTCCATGTGCGCATCGGTTCGAGTGCCACGACGAACGACGACAGCAGTCTGCGTGAGATCGTCGACTGGGCCGTCAAGCATTGCCCGGTGACCGATGCAGTGAGTCGCGCAATACCGCTCAGCGTGGAGATCGAGACGGGCCTGTAGTCGCACAGGCTGTGACCGCAGTCCGCACATATGAATACGAAGCGGCTATGGACCAAAATCGCAAGTTGGGTTTACCCTCAGCGATCCAATGTCCTCGTCACAACGCATCGAATCCACGACTGCCCAACAGGCCACCGAGGTCGACCTTGCGCCCCACTGTCCCAACTGCGGCGGGGCCATGGTTGTGCGCGCGCAGCGCCACGGCGACGAGGTAAACGGCCTCTACTGGGGCTGCAAGCGGCCGCTGGTGTGCAACGGCACGCGCCGCATCCGCGATCCGCTCGTCATCACGCCTACTGCCGACGCGAGCACCCAGGCGATCTTCGAGTGGGAGCGGTCACGCGACCGCCGCGGCTGGGTTGGTGGTGAAGAGCAGGTAGCGCCGAGCCGCACAGGCTTGTTCGGCCGATTTGGGCGCCAGGCCGACCCGCGACCGACCTACGTGGTGCCTGCCGCGACCTCCGCGCCTGGCGTGCCGACCGATAGCCCGCTGGACGCACTGCCCGACTACGGATTCGTGGTCCTGGACCACCGAGTCGTGGCCAGTGCGCACGTCGGCATCGCCCACCTTGTCGTCGGACCGACCGGTGTGTTCGTCGTCGATCGCAAGCCGTGGACGGGACAGCTCTCGGCGTCCGCGGACAGCGTCTATGTCGATGGCCGTCAGCGCACCGACGCCACCGATGCGAGCGATCAGCGCGGCCACGGCCGTCGAGCAGATCCTCGGCTACGAGCTCAAGCCGCTCGGCGCCAGCGTCCGGCCGATCGTCGTGTTCGATGGCGCCACGAACCGCATGTTCGAGGCAACGGTGGGCAAGGTCTCGCTGGCCGCGACTCGATCCGTCGCGAAGGTGATCCGCTCCGGCCAGGACACGCTCGGGCCGGAGACGGTGGTCAGGCTCTCGCTGGCGGCGGACCGACTCCTCGACTAGCTCGCCGTGGAGCGCCTCGCGCAGAGCCTCCATGTTTGACGAGCCCAGCACGAGGCGCGTCGACGTCGCCAGGTAGACCAGGTCGATGTTGACCCCGGCGTCCGCGACCGGCGCAGGTGACGGCCCATCTCGCCGGGCTGATCGACGAGCGAGATCACCTCGACGTCACGTTCCCCGCCGTAGTCGACCCCCGCCGCTTCGAGCGCTGACGTTGCCATCTCCGCGTTCTGCCACGAGGATGTGCACCCACGCCGATTCGGCACCTTCGATCACTGCGCCGCACACGCCCTCGATGTTGATGCCGGCGTTGCCCAGAACCTCGCCCACGGCGGCGAGCATCCCCGGCTCGTTCTCCAGGTTGACGATCAGATCCTTCATGTGATTCCTCCTTCTAGGACATCAGTGTGACTGGCTGCGCAACAAATTTCGCGTAGCGCTCGACCGCACTGTCGAATGCGGCCTTCTCGGCCCGACTGAGCGGCCGTGCGAGCTGCGTCTCGATCGCGAAACCGGTCTTGGCGGCCACGCGACGCCACCAACCAACGAGCTGGCGTCGAGCACGATCGCGTGCAGGAACGGCGGGCGGCTCAGCGCCGTCGGCGGAACGAGGCCAGACAGGTTGATCGGGTGTCGCGGCGATCGGTAGGCAACGATGTACTCGTCGAAGCCCTGCATCAGGTGCACCGTCGGCATTGGATCGTCGCCGTCGCCCAGGTCGCCCGCCCACCACATCGAGGTGCCGTCGACGTCGAGTTTTTCCAGGCCTGCCGGCAATCTCGATGCCGCGCTTGGTGTCGGCCACGGTGATGCTCGACCACCAGGTGAAGTCGGCGATCGTTGCCGGTCCGTGACTGGTGAAGAAGCGCCGCGTCAGCTCGGCCAAGAGCCCAGTCACGGTCGAAGGTCCAGCCGGGCTCGGCCGGCGCCCGTTCGTCGACCAGCGCATAGGTCTGCTTCTTGCCGTCGAGGCCGCCACTGCACAGCACGAGGTCGTACTCGGCGCGCATCAGGATGGGAATCGACTCTCGCTCGCTGCTCGATGCAGCCGCGCTTCACGAGCAGCGTGCCTACGATCGCGTCGCGTTGATGCGCCCGCCGCCGGCGAGCTCGGCGCGGATGACGTCGAATGATCGCTGAATGACGGCCTCCGTAGGCATCGGCACTTCGCCGGCCGATCGAATCGGTCGCACGCACGCGCGGGCCGGTCAGCATCTGCATCCAGCGCAGGTCCGCGGGTAGAACGAAATGCCACGTCGGACGAAGGATGTGCGTGCGCAGGATGCGACCGTCCAGGAGCGCCGCGTCGACATCGGCGTCGCGCAGCCCGTCCGCGCGCATCCCGAGCGTCCACTTGGCGAGCGGATATTCCTGCGACTGGACGCAGCCCAGCCAGCCAACGACCTCTTCGGCCGATTTCAGCTTGGCGCCCGAGACGCGCTGATTGCGCAGCCTCAGGCGCGCAACCTCGCGCAGATCGATGGCTATTGCTCGAGGACGGAGAGGATGTTGCCCGCCGGATCCTTGAACCACGCGATCGCCGGACCGCGCTCGTCACGGGCGATGCCGCGCTCGTCCTGGTTCATCTCCGGGTTGTCGTAGCGCTCCATCTTGACGCCCTTGGCGACCAGATCGTCGACCGCCTGGTCGATGTCCGATACGACGAAGTTCAGGATCGTGAAGGTCGCCGGCTCGTGATTGGGCTTGGGATATGCCATGACGTGCTGGCCCGAGCCGAGCTTGATGCCGAGCGTGCCCATCGGCTCCTTCTCGACCTCCAGACCGAGCGTGTTGCCGTAGAAGTCGTACGCGGCGTCGATGTCGTCGACGGAAAAGCCTGAGAACGCTTCGCTGCTCTTGAACACGGTTATGACTCTCCTTTCACTGGACCTGTCTGAGGACGACGATCTTGTCGACGCCCGATTCGGCGCCCCACAGCTCCCCGTCGCGGCCGAGCAGCTGGCGCACCGCTGCGTCCTGCGGTGGGCAACGGGTATGGGTCGAACGTCTCGGTCGCGGGGTCGAAGCGGACGATGCTGTTGGAGCCGAAGTCGGTGACCCAAACGTAGTCGAGCTCGTCGACGTAGACGGCGTACGCCTGCGGCGCATCGCCGGGAAGCGGCCACTCGCGCCACTCCTCGGTCGCTGGGTCGTAGCGCGCCAGCTGGCCGGCGTTCCACTCGCTGACCCACAGCCGACCAGTCGAGTCCGACCACACACGTCGTGCGCCCTGGTCCGGCGTCGGTGGCTCGTAAACGGTCGAATCCCCGATTTCGCGATCGATCTGCGCGAGGTACGACTCGCGCCAGCGATCACGTACCAGACCTCGCCGTCCGGAGTCGCGTCGATGCCGTACGGGCCCGGCCCTGCGGGGCGCATCGAAGAGGTCGATCTCGCCGGTCGCATGGATCGAGACGGCCGATCGATCCCGGGTCCCTGGCCTGTGAACCAGAGGATGCCGTCGGTGTCGAAGGTCGGCGTGTGCGGGCCCGCTGATTCGTCCGTCAGGCATCGGATAGGTCGTGACCTCGAACGTGTCCGGGTCGACGCGTTCGATCGTGTTGGCTCCCTGATCGGTCACCCACGCCGCGCCGTCGGGCCCGACGATCACGCCGTGCGGCGCGGATCCGGGGCTGGGAAGCGTCACCTCCACGATCTCTCCGGTTGCTGGGTCGAGGCGGCCCATCTTGCCGACGTTCTGGGCGGTGTACCAAACGGTCCCGTCGGGCGCCGGCGCCACATCGTGCGGATGCGAGCCGGCCGGCACCGGGTACTCCTGGTACTCGTACGAGACCGCCGCTGGTGTCGTGGCGGGTCGCGGCTGTGGCGAATGTTGGAGGAGTTGCAGCCGCAATTGTCGGCTGCGTCGTCGGGAGTGCCAATCGACGGCAGCTGTCGGAGGGCGCGGCGGATCGGTCGTTGGCTGGGCGTTGGCGGAGGAAGCGTTGCGATCAGGATCGGCCCGCTTCGTGCAACTTCAGCCAACTGACAACTGATCAACCGCTGCAGCCAGCGCCAGGCAGGAGATCAGCCTCAAGGAAGTGTCCGGATGTCGACTACTGGAACAGGTTGGCCGTGTAGTAGACCTGCAGGATCCGCTCGGCGTCCCACCCTGGTGGGCGCAGCGCTTGGCCGACTTGACGTAGAGCCTGAAGCCGGCGTTGGCCGCGCACGTCGACCTTCTGTCCCTGTCGGTAGCCGGTCATGGGGAACTTGCCATCGCGCATGAGGTGCCACGACCAGGTGTCGTTGACGGCGTGCTTGATCCGGCTGGGTATCTGAGCTGAGTGACTTACTGGCGTAGAGCTGATCGGCGGTCGTGTCCTTCACGTCGAAGCACTTGCCGTTGAACTTGCCGCCTCGGTAGTGCAGGACGTGGTACCACGCGTACTGCTTCACGGCGACGACGCCGGCTCGACGGAGAGCGGCGGCGTCGATGTTCCACTCACGTGACGACACGCGGATCACGTACGTCTTGAAGTCGACCCGCTCGACTCGTCCTTCGCTGACGCGGTACACGGCGATGCTGGGTGGCGGGTTGGTCGTTGATTTCCAGTCCGTACAGTGACCATCGGCGGCGGCCACGGACTGGGCTGTTCCTGTAATCGGCGCGGCCAATACCGCGACGAAGACACTGGCGATTGCCAGCATCGCTGGGGCGATGCGCACGGCGGCTCCTCCTGTCTTACAAGTCAAGGGTACGCCCAGCGTCGAATCTGTTATGCGTAGTGCCCCGAAACTGTGCATTTCAGCCGGGTAACATCCTGCGCAACCGAACAAGGGAGCGCCGTGATACCCACTCCAGCCGTGGGAGTGAGTGCCGGTCGCCGTGGGGGTCGGATCGTCAGCCGGCAGGTCGGCGGACGTCCTTCTAATCGGTCGGCGCTGCTTCTGTCAGCCATCGCATCGGGCCTTGTCCTGAGCATGCTTGCCTGGCTTGCTCTCGGGACAGTGCCTGTCTCGGCGGCCGCCGAACAGCCTCAACGTGCGTGCCGAGTACGACGTCGACGCGAACATCAACTGGGGCAACGGCTCGATGACCGTGTCGTCGACCGCCCACGTCACGCAACACCACGTCGCGCAGCCTCAGCAAGCTGGCGTTCAACCTGTTGCCGCTGCGCTTGGGCCATCTGCAGGACCTGACGGCCAGCGTCGGCGGGCAGAAGGCGAGCCCCACGAGGTCCGATCAGACCGTCATCGTCAATCTCCCCAGCGCGCTGGCGCCGGGCGACCAGCTGAACGTGACGATCGGCTACAAGGCGTTCTTCAACACCAACACCAGCGGCAAGAAGTCGCTGTTCATGAAGAAGAGCTCGATCGTCGACCTCGTACCGCTGGATCCCGTGGCTGAGCCGACAGCAGAAGTTCGATACGCCCAACTTCGGGGAGAGCTGGGTGACGGCGACGTCGCCACGCGTCTCGGTCCACTTCACGTCTGACGTCGGCGTCTGAAGTTCGCCACGAGCGGCGAGAAGACAGGCGGCAGCGGAACGAATCAGACCTTCGTGGCGCACAACGTGCGTGACTTCAACTTCGCCGCGAGCCCCAGCTACGAGATCACCAAGACGACGTTTCGCGGCGTGAAGGTGCGCTTCCTGCATCGAACGATGAACGCCGCCGCGCTCAAGAAGTGGACGCTCACAGGCCCTCGACCGCTTCAGCGACAAGATCGGCGCCTATCCCTGGGACCACCTCGACGTGGCCGAGATACCGACCGGCACCGGCATGGAGTCACCGGCGCATGACCTGGGTCGACGCGACGCTCGCCAAGTCGCGCTTCCCGTACATCGTGGTGCACGAGACGTCGCACCAGTGGTTCTACGGCGGCGATCGGCAACAACCAGGCGCTCGAGCCGTTCCTCGACGAGGGCGTCGGCGATTTCCTGACGCGCGACGCGCTCGGCCGATTTCCGGCAGTCACAGTGCGCGAAGTCGCGCCTCGACAAGTCGGTCTACAGCTACCAGGGCCGCTGCTACAACGAGGTCATCTACGTCCAGGGCGGCCTCTACCTGCGCGACTACAAGGACCAGGTCGGGGCAAACAAGTTCTGGGACGGGCATGCACCAGTTCTGGATGGATCGGAAGTTCGAGATCGCCAGCACGCGTGAGCTTCCTGGACCATCTCGATGCGGCGTCAGGCTTCGACAGCCGCAAGCACGAGGATCGATTCCCGAGCCTCTACTAGCCAGCTCGCGCGGCTGTGTCGGCTCGCGGTCTCCGAGTCGAGACTGTCGACGAAATAGTGGGCGACCCAGCCCGACCGACCGTCCAGCAGGCCGACTCTCCGCCACGGCTTGCCGCGCGGGTCGTCACGTTTGCCGAGGACGGCCACGACGGTGCCGCGCCGTGACCGTCTCGACGATCCTGTTCTCGGCGCCGGCGGCGGTCCTCACGTTGACCCGAGCACCCGTGATGCGGCTGCGCGGGTAAGGCTCGGTTCGGATCTCGGGATCGCCCAGATCGGCCGGGAAGCAGCGAGCCTGGACGTCGGTCGCCGTCCGAGGATCGGCCGCCATGCTGGGCGGTCGCCATCACGTGATCGACGTAGCGCGAAGCCCCGTTCGACCAGAGCGTCTCGTTGGGCTCGTTGTCGCCGGTGAGCCACCAGAGGGCCACCATTGGCCAGCTGCCGCGCTTCTCGTAAATATCGAGAACTCGCTCGCGAGCCACGAACTCCTGGTTCTGCGGCGTCGGTTTGGCCCAACGGTTATGCATGTAGCGGGCCGCCCACGCCGGCCAGTTACGCGGCATGATCTGGTACTTCCCGTACGAGCCAGACTTGACGTTGAGCGCGTCGAAGCGTCCGCCCGATTCCGTGCATGCCAGACCGGTCAGGAAGGCGCGGAGATCGACGGCTTTCGGGGCGCGGGCGTCGGCTGTGGATGCCGCCAGCGCGGCGACAAGTCCGATCGATAGCAATAGCGCGGCGGCGCCAAAGGCAATTGATCGCACGTGTACCCCTGATGCGCGTGCCGGACTCGGGCATGAGCCGGCAGATTTCCGGTAGGCACGGCACCCACCGTTGCGGACGGGTGTCCGCATGCGCTTCAGGGCACTGGAGCGTGCTCAAAGGGTAAACCCGGCTGGCAAGCCTTCCCATGGGCGTCCGATCTCAGCAACGCAATTGGCGTCCGATTCCGTGGGCTATCCATCGATCCGACTAACGAGTCAAAGATGCGTGACTTGAGATTGGCGGCCGCGGGGACGGCCACGTGGAGGACGGCCCGCTGTTCCCGAGAACATTCGCGTAATCACCGCAACGCTGTCGGTGGCGGGCGTTGCCATGTCTCGCAGACGCGAACTGCCCTGATTACGCGATCGTTCTCACGTGCGACACCGCGTGGCCCGGGAGTGCGCTTGTGCGGCGTCGTCGGTCAGCCTGCGCCGCCAACTGCTCACTGCGCGCCGACGAACCCGCCGTTCGGAATGAGCCCGTGCGGGGCGCAGCGGCGGGTGCCGTTTCGGACCAGGCAGCCCAGGTATGGCGCATCGCCCTCACGCACGACCCAGCCGCCGATCGCGTTGCCGCGCAAGTTGATGTACGACCCGTGCCACAGCAGCGAGAAGTGGAGATGCGGCCCGGTCGCCTGGCCGCCGCAGCCTGCGCGTGTCGACGTCCAGCCGAGCAACGCTCCCCGCTTCACCCACTCCCCTGCGTGAACCGGGATGTGGCGCAGGTGGTAGTACTGCGTCGTCCAGCCGCCCTTGTGATGGACCTCGACCATGTTCGGACAAGGCCGCGTCACCCTGCCAGCGCGGGCTGCCCGGACCCGCCCGGGACTGCCGTCCTTGGGCTGGAAGTCGAGCGCGCTCCACGGTCGACCCTTGCCCAGCTGCTCCGGATGCGGTCCGCCGGTCAGTCGCCACGTTTCGCCCGGCGTCCAGGGCAGGCTGAGTTGCGCCGAACCGTCGCCGGCGCTCGAGGCACCGGTCAGGGCAGCGGCGCGAACGATCTGGTCAGGCTGGACGTAACCCCCCGCCAGAACGACTGCCAAAGTCACGGCAGGCAGCCATCGCGGCGACCGGACTGCGCGTCCAACCCAATGCTGGGGCATCGGGCTTCCTCACGTGCGGTAGGCGAATCGTACGCAGGCACGCAACCTGCTGACGTGTCGTGCCGCCGCTAGACTCAGCCGCGTGAGGGGCACACGATCGGTTTCGGTCGGTCTGGTTTTTCCTGCTGGTGGCCGCGTTCGTGGTCGGCTGCGGCGGCGCGACCAGCAGCCCGCAGCCCGTCGCCGTCTGCTCTGTCGCCACTCCCCGCGGCAACCGGCCATGTCCTGCCGACGCCGACTCCAGACCTCGCAACCGCTTCGCCCGCGCCACTCCCCAGCGGCGATGGCCCAACCGGTCCCACGAAGAAGGCACGCGTCATCGACGTGGTCGACGGCGACACAATTCGCGTCCGACTCGATGGCGTCGACTACCCGGTCCGCTACATCGGCATGGACGCGCCCGAGCGCGGCGATCCCTTCTTCCGCGAGGCGACCCACGCGAACGACGGGCTTGGTGGCCAACAAACGTGTGTGGCTGGAGAAGGACACGTCTGACACCGATCAGTACGACCGGCTGCTCCGCCACGTATGGGTCAAGGTCGACGGCGCGTGGCTGCTCGTGGACTCAGAGCTGGTTCGCCTTGGCCTCGCCGAAGCCAAGACCTATCCGCCCGACACGAAGTACGACGAGATCTACGCCGACGCCCAGACCGAAGCGCAGGACGCCGGCGTCGGCCTGTGGGCCGACGCCCGCACGAATAGCCTGCCGTCGGACTGACGCATACGGGCCTGCGTATACTCGCCGTCGGTCAGCGGGGGCTGAGGGGAAGAGATCCACATGGTCATTGATGTGCACGCCACGCCTGCGAGTTTCGTGCGCTGATGGCTGTCACTTCGCCTAAGGCCGTGAGCGCGACAGCGCCAAGATCCAGGACGCCCTGTACCGAATCACCGACATGGCGAGCGCTGCCAGCGACCTGCCCGAGTTCTATCGGGGCATGCACCGGATCGTCGCCGAGCTGACGTACGGCGACAACTTCTTCATCTGCCTCTACGACGAAGATCGCGGACTCCTGAACTTCGCCTACTACGCCGACGAGGTCGACCTCGACATCCCCGATCCGGACGTCTGGGAGCCAATCGGCACCGGTCAGGCACGTGGGTCCACTGCGTACGTCATGCGCACCGGTGTGACGCAGCACATGCCAGATCGACGCGCAGCAGCAGCTCATTGACGAGGGCGAGATCGAGCTCGTCGGAGAACCCGGCGTCGACTGGGTCGGCGTGCCGCTCAAGGCGGACGGCAAGTCGATCGGCGCCCTGGTTGTCCAGACGTATGAAGAGGGCCAGCTCTACACGCCTCAGGATGTCGACCTGCTGACGTTCGTCGGGCAGCACGTCGCGTCGGCGCTGAGCCGCGCGCGGGCAATCGCCGAGACGAAGCGCCTGCTGGTCGAGACGAACCAGCGTGCCGCCGAGCTGACGATCATCAACACGCGTCCAGGGCGGCCTCGCCGGCCGCGTCGAGCCGGAACACATGTACGACCTGGTCGGCGACAAGATCCAGGAGTTCTTCGACGCGCAGGTGGTCGACATCGGCATCGTCGACGACGACGCGGCGCTCATCCGGTTTCCCTACACGATCGAGCGCGGCGTCCGCTTGCCGGACGAGCCGATCGCCATCATGGGCATCCGCAAGCACGTGATCGAGACGCGCGAGCCGCTGCTGATCAACGAGCGTGCCGACGAGCGAGCACAGGAGTTCGGCCAGCCGGTGGCCATCCAGGGCGAGGCGCCAAAGTCGTCCGTGTTCGCGCCACTCATCGTGGGCGGCGAGGCGACCGGTGTCATCTCGCTCCAGAACCTGGACCACGAGACACGCTTTCAGCGAGTCGGACGTCAAGCTGCTCAACACGCTCGCGGCCAGCCTGTCGGTGGCGCTCCAGAACGTCCGCCTGTTCGACGAGCTGCGCCGCCGCGTCACCGATCTCGGACACCGTCAACAGCGTCGGCCAGGCCATCTCCGCACAGCTGGACCCGGACGCGCTCATCGATCTGGTCGGGGACAAGGTCCGCGGAAACCTTCGCCGCGGACATCGTCTACGTGGCGCTGCTCGACACCGAGCGCGGCAAGATCGACTTCCCGTACTACTTCGAGACCGGAACAGGCGAGGCGCCCGACTCGATCCGACTACGGCGAAGGGCTGGACCTCGCAGATTCTGAATACGCGTCAGCCGCTGCTCATCAACTCGGACGAGGAGCGCGACACGTTCGAGACCCGGTGCGCTGGGCACGCCGGCGCGTTCCTACCTCGGTGTGCCGATCCTCATCGGCGAGGAGGCGATCGGCGTGGTCGCCGTCCAGAGCACGCGCGAGGAAGGGCGCTTCGGAGCCTCTGACGAGCGACTTCTCGCGACCATCGCCGCCGGCGTGGGTGCGGCAATCCAGAACGCGCGCCTGTTCGGTGAGACGCGCCGGCTGTACGCCGAGGCGCGCGAGTACCTCGAGGAAGTCGACAAGGTCACCACCGCGGCTGTATCGCTGGAGGCGGGCCAGTTCGGCAAGGGCTCGTTGTCGGCCGTGGCGGAAAGGGAAGACGCGCTTGGGCCAGCTCGCCCGGACGTTCCAGAAGATGGCCGAGGAAGTCGCCGCGCGCGAGGCAAGGCTGCGTGAACAGGTTCGCGAGCTGCGCATCGAGATCGACGAAGCGCGCCAGCAGCAGAAGGTCGCCGAGATCACGGGCACCGACTACTTCCAGGACCTTCGATCTCGCGCGGACGACCTGCGGCGCGCCGTCAGGACGCCCGGCGAGGCCACCGACGACAACCACGACCGAAGACAAGGCGGGCTGACAGAGCACATGGCAACGATCGTCTCCGTCCACTCCTTCCGTGGCGGCACGGGCAAGTCGAACACGACCGCCAACATCAGCGGCGTCCTGGCCAGCCCAGGGAATGCGCGTCGGCGTGATCGACGGCGACATCCAGTCGCCGGGCATCCACACGCTGTTCGGCCTGTCCGGCGACGACATGACCGCGACGCTCAACGACTTCCTGTGGCACGGCAAGCAGATCCAGGACGTCGCGCACGACGTGACCGACCTGCAGGATCCGTCGCTCCCCGGCCGCATCTACCTGATCCCCTCGTCCATGCAGCCCGGCGAGATCACGCGCGTGCTGCGCGAGGGCTACGACGCGCGCTACCTGACCGAGGGCATCCGCGCGCTCGTCGGCGAGCTGAACCTGGACGTGCTGGTGCTGGACACGCACCCCGGGCTGAACGAGGAGACGCTGCTCTCGCTGGTCATCAGCGACGCGCTGCTGATCATCATGCGGCCGGACCGACAGGACTACGAGGGCACCGGCATCACCGCTCGAGTGGCCAAGGAGCTGCAGGTCCCGCACATCCGGCTGATGGTCAACAAGGCACCCGAATCGCTCGATCACGCCCAGATCGCGCGACAGGTCGAGGCCGCGTACGACGTCCCAGTCGTGGCGGTGCTGCCGCATTCGGACGACATGATGCTTCTGGCCAGCGAAGGCCTGTTCGTGATCCGCCACCCGAACCACCCGCTCTCCGACCTCTACCGAACGGTCGCAAATTCGCTCGATCCAGACGGCCTGAGCTGAGACCGTCGTGAGCGGCGAATCGATCCTCGGCGGGATCGGCATCTCGCGCGATGAGCTGCTGGGCGGCCTGCCTGCGCGCCGCGCGAGCACGATCGTCTTCGCGATCGAGAACCTGACCCTCCAGCTGGTCGCACGGTCGCGCCGCGCCTTGGTGAGATACCAACCGGCCGAGACCGCCAGGGACAAGGAGCGGCAGTTCATGGACGCGGTCGGCGCCGGTCGCGACGAGCAGCCACGGCCGGCCGTCCAGGACCTCGAGCGCTACGCGACCGAGTGGGCGCCGCTGGTTCCCGACCTGCCGGACACCAAGGCCGCGATCCTCTATCAGCTGTCGACCCGCTACGCGCTCCACTACGACCGGGTCTCCCGGATTCGGGGCGCACTGTCGGTCGATACACAGGCCGTCGCAGACGCCTACCTCCGCCAGCAGAACAAGGACATCTCGACCGCCTTCGTATCGACATGGACTGGCGCGAGCGGCTGCGCTGGTTTCGTGCCCGCGTTTCAGAGAGGCTCGAGACGATGCCGCCCTTTTGGATGGCGTTCGCGCTGACCCTGACCGAGACCGTGGGCGGCGGCATGCTCGCCATCCCGATCGCCCTCGCCGGCGTGGGCGTGCCGGTCGGGCTCGTCCTGCTCGGAATCTTCGGGCTCATCAGCATCACGACGGTCGCTGCGCTCGTCGAGGGCATCACGCGCGACGGGACGATGCGCTACGGCAACGGCTACTTCGGCCAGCTCGTGGAGAACCGCCTCGGCCGGCCGGGTGGCGTCGCGATCGGCGTTTCGATGTTCGTGCTCAACGCCGTGGGCCTGCTCGTCGCGTTGGTCGGTTTCGGGACCGTGCTGGCGGGTCAGACCGGGATCTCGTCGTTGATCTGGGTGGCGATCCTGTTCGCGGCCGATCGTCGTCGTGCTGCGCCGCGAGAACCTGGACGCCACGATCGCGGCCGCGCTGCTGGTTGGGATCGCCATCCTCGCGCTTGCCGCGGGGATGATCGCTCTCGGGATGCTCCACGTTCAGCCCGAGCTCCTGGCCGGCGCGGGCGCTGGGTCAGTCGCCGGGGTAAACGGCACGTCAGTCGTCGCGCTGGTCTTCGGCGTGCTGCTCTACGTCTACTTCGGCCACACGTCCGCGGGCAACGCCGCCCGCCAGGTACTGCGGCGCGACCCGTCGGGACGCACGCTGCTGTGGGGCAACGTCGCCGCGATGGCCGTTGCCGCGGTCATCTACTGGCTGTTCGTGATCGCGGTCAACGGTTCGGTGCCGGCCGCTCGCCTCGCCGACGGAGACCGGGACGGCCGTCACTCCGCTCGCCGAGGTCGCGGGGCCGCTGGTTGGCGTCTTCGGATCGATCTTCGTGATCCTCTCCCTCGGCCTCGGCGCGATCTTCATGTCGCTGGGGCTGTACCTCCAGACGATGGAGCAGATGGGTCCGCGGGGCGAGATCGGCGGCTGGCTGCGTTTCGCGATCGCGGGCGCGCCCGTGCTGGCGATATTCGCCGCTCATCGAGGTGCTGCTCTTCCTTGGCGCAACCACTTTCACCGGACCGCTCAGCCTCGTTGGCGCACTGGTCCTGCCGCTGCTCGGTGGCGTCTTTCCGATGCTGATCGTTGCCGCCGCGCGACGACGTGGCGAACGCGTTCCGGGCACGCGTTTCGGCTGGCTGGGCAACCCGGTCGTCGTGGCGGCCGTGATCGCGCTCTACCTCGGCGGCATCATCGCCCAGGGGCTGTTCATCTGGACCGCGCCGATCGAGCGCATCGCCGCCGCCGTGACGACCGTGATCATGCTGGCGCTGATCGTCATCTCGATGCGCCGCGGGTCGTTCGCGCCGCGCAGAGTGGTCGAGCTCCGCGCCGACGAGCCGCCCGGAGCGGGCATGAGCGTATCGGCGGTGGCGGCGGGCACGCCGTTCGCGGCGGCCGATCAGACGAATCGACGACCTGGCCGCGCAGGGCGCGATCACCGTGGACGTGCCTCCCCAGCCACCCGAGCTGTTCGTCTGGGCGCACCGACCCACGCGCGACGGTGACACTGAGCCGCTCGACGTGGCGACCGAGGTGGATGACGCGGGCGAAGTCGTCGTTCGTCCGACAGTCCGCTGGTTACCGACCACCTGACCGATGGACGATGGAGCCAGACGCAGCGGACGAGATGCGTCGCTCGGTCAAGGGAGCACAAGGTGAGGGAGACTGATTTGGCCGACGCCGACCATCGCGTGATCCTTGTTGCGGACGACGAGCCGCACATCAGGCTGCTGATCGAGCAGTCGCTCGAGGACCTGGCCGACGAGGGCGTCGAGATCCTCACCGTCGGCGACGGACAGGCCGCGCTGGACACGATCAAGGACCGTCGCCCGGCGCTGGTCGTGCTGGACGCGATGATGCCCAAGATGAGCGGCTTCGACGTCTGCCAGGCGGTCAAGAAAGAGCTCGCCATGGACGACGTCTACGTGATCATCCTGACCGCCAAGGGCCAGGTCTACGACCGCCAACGCGGCGAGGAGGTCGGCGCGAACCTCTACATGACCAAGCCGTTCGATCCCGACGAGCTGCTCGCGCGCGCTCGGGAGGTCGTCAGCCTTAGAGTTCAGCCATGAAATGGGTCACGCGCGAACATCCCAAGACCGACCGGATCGCCTGCCCGTGGCTGATCCGCAAGTTCATCGACCCAGACGCCGAAATCCTGTACGTCCCGCGCGACGAGGTGCTTTCGACTGCCGAGCGTGAGCAGGCGATCAGCTTCGACGCTCCAGGCGCCCGCTACACGCATCGCGACGGGCTGTGCTCGTTCGAGGTCCTCGTCGACGAATACAAGATCGACGATCCGGCTGTGCGGCTCCTGGCCCAGATCGTCCACGGTGCGGACGTTTCGGAGGACGTTGACGCAACGCCGCAATCGGCCGGGCTGGTCGGCGATCGCCGATGGCTTCTCGATGCTTGGCGTCGACGACCAGCGCCAGCTGGAGCTCGAGCTTCCCGTCTACGACGCCCTTTACGCGTGGTGCCAGGCGCAAGTCGCCTCGAAGTAGGGCCAGCGCGGAAGACCATCGTCTGCTGCCGGCGAGAACAATCGCGTGATCATGACTACGCGAACGTTCTCAGAATCGGGGTGTCCTACTCCTCGACCTGTGCGGAGCGGCCCGCAGTAAAGACGCGGGAGCGCTACGGCTTCCTGATCTTGAAGACGAGTGAGCCGCCCGACGCGTCGGCGGCGCCAACCTGGAACCAGTACGTGGTACCGGCCACGACAGGCAATTTGACCTTGGACGTCTGGCTGAGGCCGCTCGTTGTCGTTGCAGCGAACCTGTGTCAGAGCCGTCAATGTGGGGCCGGTGTAGACCGCCAGAACCGTGTCGTAGTCGCTGAGCGCCGTAGTCGCAACCACCTTGCGGCTCACCGCCGGCGTGAATCTGTACCAGACCGTCTTGTCGGTACCTGGCAGGCAGGAAGGCGCGGGCTCGTTGACCTCGAGCGTGGCTCCGTCGGTGTCGGCCTCGCGATGTCGTTTTCAGCGTGACGGCGGTCGCGTCGGCGAAGTTGTCGTTGGCGGGGGGCGTGGGCGGTGGTCGACCCGTCGTTCGTTTCCCAACCAATGTCGCGCAGCAGCGCCATGGTCACCGGCCCCAACGCGTGGATCGTTTCGCCGTTGCTGAGTGCAGGCGTCATCAGCGCTTCGGCATTGCCGGGACCAAAGGTTGCCTCGTCGAGGTGGGAGTTGCTGGATCCGCTGCTCCAGGGGTTTGGCGCGTAGAGCTTGATTCGTGATCCGGCGGCATTGACCACCTCCGGTCCGCCGAAGAACACCGATCCGTCGGTCAGCTCGGCCTTCAGCGCCGTGGAACCGTTCGGGCTGTAGCTGGTGAGCTTGGTGCCACCAGAGCTGGCAGACCACTCGTACGTGTCGTAACGCAATGGCGTAAAAGTTGACGTGATCGGTGAAACCCCAGTAGCCGAGGGTGCCTGAGACACCGAAGCTGCCCATGACGCCAAGACCGTGGCCGAGCTCGTGCATCACCACCGAGAAGAAATCCCATTTGTTCGAAGGCGTGTTGCCATCGGTGCCCAGGTACCAGCTGGTGAAGTCGCTGTTGAATTGGGCCTGGATCTCAGTTGAATTCGCCGGTTTCGCAGTCGCACGTGGCTTCATAGAGCGCGGCCGGGTAGACGAAGCCGTCGTCGCCAAGGTAGAAACCCGTCGGTCCCGCCGAACCGAGCACTCCGCTGGGCAGCGACGTCCAGGATGCGGCGACATGGATCGTGTGGTTGGACACGATGAGCGTCTCCCAGACATCGACCGCTGCCTGAAACGCCTGCTGCGACGCGGCCGTGAAACCCGTGTAGGTGACCTGGATGTCGGCCGTGGGCGTGCCCAGAACCGTGGCGTTCGCGGCGGCTGCCGCGGCAAAGGACTGCGGTTCAGGGCCACGCCCGAGCGTGTTTCGGCTCGTGTCTCGATCATCGTGCCCGGAAATGCGGTCGGTGTCGGATGGGCGGGCGTAGCAGCAGCCACGGTGCCTGGGATGACGAGCGCAACGAGCAGCGCGGCAAGGACCATGAAGGTCGCGCGGCTGCGAATTCGGGCAGTGGCTGGAGCGTTCACGGCGAGAAGCGTCGCAGACAACGGGTGAGCGTGCTGCTACCCGATGGTCCACCTCCCTGAAATGGCAAAACCGATCATTTGGACACTCAACCGCACGCGATCGACGCGCCCTGCCAACCTAGGTGGCACGGAGGTCGAATAGAGTCATCTCATGCACCGGGGGCGTGACGGGAAGCTCATCGTTTCGGCCACTGATCTGGTTGGCTTCCTTGAATGCGGCCACCTCACCCAGCTCGACCGGGCGGCTGCTGCCGGCCTGATTTCCAAGCCCGACCGATGCAGAGGATCCCGAGGTCGAGCTGCTTCAGCGCCGCGGCGGCGAGCACGAGCAGCGCTACATCGAGGAGCTCCGTCGAGAAGCGTCGCGTAGATCACGGACCTGTCGGTCGAGGGCGATGCCTGGGTCGAGTACGAGGACCGAGCGGCCGCGAACGATTGAGGCTATGCGCCGCTGGCGACGACGTCATTTTCCAGGCGACGGTGTTCGATGGGCGATGGGTCGGCCATCCCGACTTCCTGCTCCGGGTCGGCCAGGCGGGCGGAGCTGGGCAAGGACCAGCACTACGAAGTCGCCGACACCAAGCTCGCCCACAGCGCCAAGGCCAGCGCGCTGATCCAGATGTGCAGCTATGTCGACCAGATCGAGCGCATCCAGGGCGTCCGCCCGGAGAAGGTCTACGTCGTCACGGGCGGCGCGGAGATCGGCATCCACGACTTCCGGACGGCCGAGATGATGGCCTACTACCGCCACGCCAAGCGGCGCTTCGAGCAGGCGATCGACGACGCGATCGTCGGGGCGCGAACCTGGCCGATCCCCAAGGAAGAGAGCTACCCCGACCCGGTCGAGCACTGCGCGGTCTGCCGCTGGTTCCCGCACAACTGCCGCGTGCAGTGGCGCGACGACGACGCCCTCCCACTCGTCGCCGGCATCAGCCGCACACAGCGCAAGACTGCTGGTCGCCAACGAGCGTCGACACGATGCACGCGCTGTCTCAGCTGCTCAACCCATCCACGTTCGAGGGCCTGAAGCGCGGCCAGGCCGAGTCGATGTGGAGAGTGCGCGAGCAGGCACGGCTCCAGGTGGAGAGCACGGGCCAGGACAAGATCCCAGTCTTCGAGCTCCTCGATCCCGAGCGCGACTGCCGACGGGTGCGTTGGTGGCCGATCGCGGCTTGTCGGCCCTACCTCCGCCGGATCCGAGGCGACCTCTTCTTCGACATCGAGGGCGATCCATTCGCGTTCTGGGAGGGCCTCGAGTACCTGTTCGGCAGTCTGGGACGCCGCGGCGATGACCTGTGGGACCAGGATGGGTATCGGGGTCTGATGGGCCGCTGATCGGGAGGAGGAGAAGCTCAAGTTCGAGCAGGTCATGGACCTCTTCCACGACCGCTGGGATCAGCACCCCGACATGCACATCTACCACTACGGCGTCGTACGAGCCGAGCCGCCTGAAGCAGTTGGCCGGCCGTCACGCGACCACGCGAGGACGAGCTCGACGATGCTGCTGCGGGCACGGCGTGTTCGTGGACCTGTATCGCGTGGTGCGACAGGGCGTGCGCGTTGGCAGCCGAGCGCTACTCGATCAAGAACCTCGAGGCCGCTGTACGGGTACACGCGCGAGATCGAGCTGCGCGACGCCGAACTCGAGCATCGTCGAGTTCGAGAAGCTCCTCGAGATCGGCGACCCGGACGGCGAGCATCAAGGAGAAGATCCGCCTCTACAACCGAGACGACTGCATCTCGACGGAGCGGCTGCGCGATTGGCTGGAGGAGCGACGGCTCGAGGCAGCGCTCAATTCGGCGGGGAGCTGCCGCGCCCGCGGCAGGTGAGCCCGAACCACCGGGCGAGGACCTTTCCGCGCGAATTGCGCGCCGTCCAGCGACCTTGAGCGACGGCTGACGGCGAACGTCGATCCCAAGGATCCAGCCGAGCAATCGGAGGCAGACAAGGCCACCTGGCTGGTGCGCCCACCTGCTCGACTGGCACCGGCGCGAAAACAAGTCAGCCTAGTGGCGCTTCTTCGAGCTGATGACGTCACTCGGATGACGAGCTGTTCGCGGAGACAGGAGCCGATCGCCGGACTGGAATTCGTCGAGCGGATAGTTCGCGAGGGTAAGCGGATCACGATCAGATGATCTATCGGTATCGATTCCCGTCGCAGGAGAACAAGGTCGACGCCGGTGTCGAAGTCCACGACCCGCAGCTCCCGGCAGCGCGAGACGAAGACCGGAACCGGTCGCAGCGATCGACGACACGGCACTGACGTCGACATCAGGCGGTCCAAGGACTGGGACGGCCAGCACCCGACGGCGATCGTGCCGCTCAACATCTATCGACGCCACTGCCCAGCAAGACGCGCTGATGCGTTTCGGGCGAGTGGGTAGCGGAGAATGGGATCGATTCGGAGGAGCCTGGGTTGGCGTGCGGCGCGAGACCTGCTGCTTGCGGCGGCCTCCTCGCGCCGGTCAAGGCGTAGCGGAGACGCTCGTCGGCCGTGTCGGAGAGTCGGGCAAGGACGCCGCATGTCGCCTGGCACCACAACTGGATGGCACGACCCTTGCCATCCAGGGACCGCCGGGCTCGGGCAAGACGTACACGGGGGCGCGGATGATCCTCGATCTCGTGCGCGCCGGTAGAAAGGTGGGCATCACCTCGAACAGCCACAAGGTGATCGGCAACCTTCTCGAGGCGGTTTGCGACGCGGCACAGGATGCCGGCGTCGGCGATTCGCGCGATGCAGCGCGGAGACGAAGGCGAGGTCATCGAGCACGATTTCATCGAGGTCAAGCGCGCCGACTGAACCCGACAGGTCGACGATGCGTTGGCGGCGGGTGAGGTCGACGTCGTCGCCGGCACTGCCTGGCTTTGGGCGCGCGCCGAGATGAGCGGATCGATCGACACGCTGTTCGTCGACGAAGCCGGGCAGGTGTCCCTCGCCAACGTCGTGGCGGTGCAGGTGCGCGCACGGAACATCGTGCTGCTCGGCGATCCGCAGCAGCTCGATCAGCCGACCCAGGGCGTCCATCCGGGCGGTGCGGGCGGATCAGCGCTCGGCCACTTCCTGGGCGACGACGAGACGGTGCCTCCCGAGCGCGGGCGTATTCCTCGAGAAGACCTGGCGGATGCACCCACTCGATCACCGACGTACACATCAGAGCTGTTCTACGAGGACAAGCTCACCTCGGTCGACGGCCTGGAGCGCCAGTCGAGTCTCGGGTGCAGACTGCCTGAGTGGCTCAGGGCTGCGCTGGGTCGCGGTGGAACACGACGGCAACACCAACGAGTCGACCGAAGAGGCGGACGAGGTCGCCGAGATCTGGCGGACGCTGGTCGGCCGCGAAGCTGGACGGACGCAGAGGGCGAGCGAACGCGCCGATCACAGCGGACGACATCGTCATCGTGTCGCCGTTCAACGCGCATCGCCTGCTGATCGAGACTGCGAAAGGCTGGGCGATGCTGCGCCGTGTCGGGACGGTCGACAAGTTCCAGGGTCAAGAGGCGCCGTGTCCATCTACACGATGGCGACGTCGCGTCCGGAAGACGCGCCGCGGGGCATGACGTTCCTGTACTCGCTGCACCGCCTGAACGTGGCCACCTCGCGCGCGCGGGCGCTGACCATCGTGGTGGCCTCACCGCGCCTGCTGGACGTCGTGCCGAAGACGCCTGATCAGCTGCGCATGGCCAACGGCCTGGTTGCGTTCGTCGAGCTGCGCGAAACGCAGCGACCGATGACGACGATCTCCATCTGAGCCAACCGCGTGATCAGAGGCGCACGCTGGACTATGCGATCGCTCAGACTGAGGAGCCGATCGGCGACCTGACCCGCTACCGGCCGCGAGCGGCCGCCATCGACCGAGCCCGACTGACTTTGCGGCGCCGATGGCGCGCTACGATGCTTTCGATGGTCGAAACCGAGGGGAGCATCCGCACAGATAGCAACCAGCTGCGTCGCCGAGCTCGCGATCGTCAACGAGATCGTCCACTCGTTGGCGAGGCAGCGCGACTTCGGGCAGATCGTCGAGGCCGTTGGGGAGCGCGCGGCCGAGCAGCTGGCCGTGCGCGGCATGTCGATCTCGACCGTGGATCAGGCCACCGGGGAGCTGACGTTCCACTTCTGGATCGACGAAGGCGTGCGCAACTACGAGATGGAGGGCATCAAGCTCGGCGACGCCCTGTCGGACGAGATCCTGAACACGAATCGGGCGGTGCGCATCGGCTCGGCGGAGGAAGCTGCCGCACGCGGGCACGCCGTTCAAGATCGGCGGCACGGAGTCGTACCTGGGCGTGCCCATCCCGGCCGGCGATCGGGCGATCGGCGTCTTCGCCCTCGGCACGCGCGACCAAAACGCCTACTCCGAGGCCGACGAGCGTCTCGTCACGACCATGGCCTCGGCCATGGGCGTGGCGCTCGACAACGCCCGCCTCGCGGCGCGGACCCGCCAGCGAGTCGCCGAGCTCGCCATCGTCAACGAGGTCAACCAGGCCGTCGGCTCGCAGGTCGGCCCGGACGCCATCATCGAGCTCGTCGGCGACCGCGTGCGCGAGACGTTCGACGCCGACATCGCCTACGTCGCGCTGCTCGACAAGTCGGGCACGACCATCGACTTCCCGTACTACAGCGAGAACGGTGAACCGCAAGGCGCCGGCGTCGATCAGCTACGGCGAGGGCTGGACGTCACGCATCCTGATGAGCGGCCAGCCACTGCTCATCGACGCGGCAGAAGCGCGATTCGCTCGAGACGCGCCTCTTCGGCTCGCCGCCCAAGTCGTACCTGGGCGTGCCCATCCTCGTCGGCGACGAGCCGATCGGCGTGCTGGCAGTCGAGAGCACGCGCGACGAGGGGGCATTCGAGGACGCCGACCAGCAGCTGCTGTCGACCATCGCGGCAGGCGTCGGCGTCGCCATCCAGAACGCGGAGCTGTACAGCGAGACGCGGCGCCTGCTGGCGGAGAGCAGCCAGCGCGTCGCCGAGCTTGCGATCGTCAACGAGATCGGCCAGGCGCTGGCCAGGCAGCTCGACTTCGGCGCAGATCGTCGAGGCCGTCGGTGATCGCGCATCCGCGGCCCTCGGCGCGCGGCGGAATGTCGATCTCGATCGTCGATCCGGTCACCGGCGAGCTGACGTTCTTCTACTGGATCGACGGGGCGTGCGGCGGCGCGACATGGAAGGCATGGTGCTCGGCGATCCGCTGTCGGCGGAGATCCTGAGCACGAACCGGGCGGTGCGCATCGGCTCGGCGGCCGAGGCGGCCGCGCGCGGCACACCGTTCAAGATGGGCGGCACCGAGTCCTACGTCGGGCGTTCCCATCCCCGCCGGCGATCGCGCGATCGGCGTCTTCGCGCTGGGCACGCACGTGCGAGAACTTCTACAACGGAATCCGAGGAGCGCCTGCTGTCGACGCTTGCCTCGGCGATGGGCGTCGCCCTCGATAACGCCCGCCTGGCGGAGGAGACGCGCCAGCGCGTGGCCGAGCTGGCGATCGTCAACGAGGTCGGCCAGGCAGTCGGCGCGCAGCTCGAACCCGAATGCGCTGATCGAGCTCGTCGGCGAGAGGGTCCGCGAGACGTTCGACGCCGACATCGCCTACGTCGCGCTGCACGATGCTGCGCACGGCATGATCGACTTTCCGTACTACTTCGAGAACGGCAGCCGCGAGCCGCCGGAATCGATCAGCTACGGCGAGGGCTGGACGTCGCGCATCCTGATGACGGGCGAACCGCTGCTGATCAACACGGAGAGAGGAGCGCGATTCGTTCGAGACGCGCATCGTCGGCACGCCGGCGCGCTCGTACCTGGGCGTGCCGATCCTCGTCGGCGACGAGGCGATCGGCGTCATCGCCGTCCAGAGCACCAGCGACGAAGGCGTGTTCAACGACGCGGACTCGCGGCTGCTGGCCACCATCGCGGCCGGCGTTGGCGCGCGCAATTCAGCGAGCGCGGCTCTTCGCCGCGGCCGAGGAGGCCCGCGCCGCGGCCGAGGCCGCCAACGAGGCAAAGAGCACCTTCCTGGCCAGCGTCAGCCACGAGCTGCGCACGCCGCTCACCTCGGTCGTCGGCTTTGCCAAGGTCATCCGCCGCCAGCTGGAGGAGCGCATCCTGCCCAACGTCCAGGCCGACGACCAGCGAACGCAGCGTGCCATCAGCCAGGTGCGCGAGAACGTCGGAGGTGATCGTCATCGAGGGCGAGCGGCTGACCACGCTGGTCAACAACGTGCTCGACCTGGCGAAGATCGAGTCCGGCAAGTTCGAATGGACCACGCAGCCGACGTCGCATGGCCGAGGTGATCGACCGCGCCGCCACATCGACCGCCGGCCTCTTCGAGAACAAGGGCATCGCGCTGCGACGTGACGTGCCGACAGATCTGCCGGACGTTGGAGGCCGACCACGACGGGCTGCTCCAGGTGGTCATCAACCTGCTGTCGAACGCGGTCAAGTTCACCGAGCACGGCTCCGTCACGTGTCGCGCCGCGCTGACCGACGAGGGGATCCAGGTCAGCATCACCGACACCGGTCCGGGCATCTCGCCGGAGGACCAGGAACGCGTGTTCGACAAGTTCATCCAGGTTGGCGACACGCTCACCGACAAGCCACATGGGACCGGCCTCGGCCTGACGATCTGTCGCGAGATCGTCGAGTGGCACGGCGGCCGGCTCTGGGTCGAGAGCGAGCTCGGCAAGGGCAGCACGTTCGCGTTCGTCATTCCGCTGAAGCTGTCCGGCCCGGCTGCGAAGCAGGGCGCGTCGGAGGCCGACGGCCAGCACTCACCGGATTTCATGTGAGTAGAGCCGAATGAGCCAGGTCCAGAACGTGCTCCGCATCCCGGCCGACGTAAAGCGGCTTGCCGACGTCCGAGAGTTCGTCCGGCAACACGCCGCCGACATGGGCGCCGATGCGGAGACGACCGACGACATGGTCCTCGCCGTCGACGAATTGACGACCAACTCCATCGTGCACGGATATCGAGGCGAAGAAGGGCGTGGTGGAGGTGGAAGTCGGGCGTGAAGGAAGCTCGATGGTCGTTCGGCTGCGCGATCAGGCGCCACCATTCAATCCGACCAGGATGCCCGATCCGGACACTACCCTCCCCCTTGAGCGTCGGCCAAAGGGCGGCCTGGGTGTCTATCCTGAGCCGCGAGGTCTCCGACGGACTGGTCTACCGAAGGACCGGCGACGGCAACGAGATGACAATCGTCAAACGACTCACGAGGGGCCAGGGAGGTGGAACGTGCTGAACATCGTCGTTGTGCAGGAAAGCGCCCGAGTTCCGGTCGCGGTCATGAGCCTGGAGGGTGAGCTCGACGCGGCGTCGTATCTCGACGCGTTGGCGAGCGCACGGGAGGCCATCGAAGGCGGGGCCACCTATGTGCTGCTCGACCTCGAGAAGCTGACCTACATGGGCAGCTCGGGAATATTCGTCATTCAGAGCGTGGCCATGCTGCTGCGCGGCCAGCAACCACCTAGTCCCGAGGATGGATGGGGCGCGATCCACGAGGCCGACCAGGACGAATCGGAGGCCGCCTCAAACCTCAAGCTGCTGGCGCCTCAGCCGCAGGTCGATCGGGTGCTCGAGCGCAGCGGCATGAAGCGCTTCTTCGAGACGTACACGGATCGCGCCGAGGCCCTTGAGTCTTTCTGAGCGACGACAGCTCGTCCACGATCTCGCGCGCGAGACCCTCGAGCGCTATCGCGAGCTCAACGTCCTCTACCGAGCGTCGGAGATCATCGGCGCGTCGCCTGAACGCGGACGAGGTGCCGATTCTGCTGATCAACGAGGCGCAGCGCGTCATCCCATCTGACTCGGCGGTGGTCCTGCTTGGGCAGACGCGAGGCTGACGAGCGAATGGGCATCGGCGGCCCCGCTGATCGAGAGGGTCAGGGAGACGGAGCAGCCCGACTACACCGACTCGACCATGTGCGTGCCGGTGCGTGCCGGCGAGAACGGTTCTCGGCGTGGTCGTCCTCGGCCGTGTCGATGGCCGAAAGCCCTTCACGGCCGGCGACGAGAAGCTGCTGGTTGGCCTGGCCAGTCAGGCCGGCGTCGCGCTCGAGCGCTCGCGGCTGCATGAGCGGGAAACGTCTCGCCTCCGGTTGGAGGAGGAGCTCGCCGTCGCGCATCGGATCCAGCTGACGCTGCTGCCTTCGTGCCCGCCGTGATCGATGGCTGGGACTTCGCCGCGACGTACGAGGCCGCGCGACAGGTGGGCGGCGACTTCTACGACTTCCTGAACCTTGGCGATGACGCGCGGCGCATGGGGTTGGTCATCGCCGACGTGACCGGCAAGGGCGTCCCGGCGGCGCTGATGATGGCCTACTCGCGCGCCGTGCTGCGGGCCCAGTCGATGGCCGGCCAGCTCGCCGGTCGAGGTGCTCGACAACACCAATCGACTGATGATGCATGGAGCGCCAGACGCGTCCATTCCTGAGCGCGTTCTACGCGGAGCTGGATCTCGACAGCGGCCGGCTCGTGTACGCCAATGCCGGCCACGATGCTCCCCTGTGGATCGACGCGGGCGGCCGTGAGTGGCGCGAGCTGGAAGGACACGGCACGATCCTGGGCGCGTTCAATGATCTCGGGCTCGAGTCGCGCGAGGTGCATGCTGGGCCTGGCGACACCCTCGTCTGCTATACCGACGGCGTGACCGAGGCGCGTAATGGATCGGGACAGCTGTTCGGGGATGATCGGTTTGCCGCGGCCGCCACTTCGGCCGTGGCGGCGGGCGCAGGTGCGCGGGGAGTGCTGGAATGCGATCGTCGGGGCGTCGCCGCGTTCACCGCGGGTGCCGATCAGGCGGACGACCTGACGATCGTCGTCGTGCAGCGCGGAAAGGTCGCGCGAGGCTGATGGTGGGTACATGACCAAGCCGTTCGACCCCGACGAGTTGCTCGCCCGCGCCCGCGAGGCCGTCGGCTAGCCAAGCCCCACTCTCATAGCGCTATGATGGTGCTATGAGATCCGTATCGGCCCTGGACATGCGCAAGCACTTCGGCGAGCTTCTGGACGAAGCGGCAGCCGGGGAGCGACTGATCATCGAGCGTGCCGGCCAGCCGGTCGCGGCGCTCGTGCCATTGACCGACCTGCCCGAGGCGGCCCGCGAGGAGCGCATCCGGCTCAGGCGTCAAGCGGTTGCCGACATCGCCCGACTCGCACGACAACGCCCTCTCGATCGGTCGATCGATGCCGTCACGATCATTCGCGAACAACGCCGCGACCGGGACGAGCAGATCATGCGTGCCGTAGCAGCGAGCAAGAAGAGTCGAACGTGACGTTCAGCTTCAACGCGGTGCCACTGGTTGTCGACGCGTCGGTCGCCTTTGAGTTTCTGGATGGCGACCCTCAGTGGGTGCAGGCCTTTGACGAGTGGGCGAGTGTGGATCGGATGCTTTTGACGCCGTCGCACTTTCTGGCTGAGGTCGCGAACGGACACCTTCGTGGGCGGCGAGCTCCTGCCGCGGACGTTCATCTTCGCCTCGAGCGACTGACCGCTGCAGGCATCGAGACCGCCGATCGAGGCATTAACGGGCTGCTCGAGGCGGTTGATCTGGCCGATCGCCACAACTTGACCGTGTATGACGCGCTCTACCTGCAACTCGCGCTGGATGTCGAGGGCGAGCTGGCTACGCTGGACAAAGACCTGCGCAGGGCAGCCGAAGCGGAGCGGGTCACACTGACTCTTTAGCAGTGGAGCACGGCCAGAGAGATGGCCACTCTGTATTGAGAACAATCGCGTAATCACGGAATGCGACCGCGGTGACGCGATCAATCATTGATTACGCCATCGTTCTCATACACACGTTTACACGTTGAATTCCGTCGGCTGAGGTCTATGGTCCGCGTGGGGATCCGTCACACGAGAGGGACGCAAAAGTGCCCACGTACATGGACATGCACGACATTCCCGGAGTCACGGCCGAAGCCGTCGCCGGCGCCCACGAGGCCGACGTCAAGGTCCAGGGCAAATACGGCGTGAACTACACGCACTACTGGGTCGATGAGACTGAGGGCAAGGTCTTCTGCCTAGTCGAGGCACCTGACCGCGAGACCGCCACGCGCGTGCATCGCGAGGCTCACGGGCTCGAGGCGCACACGCTGTTCGAGGTCAAGCAGGGAGCCTGATCTCGGCCGCCAACGTCTGGTTATTTATCCGAATTCGGAGCTAGGCTCGGATAGCATCCGGAGGGCTTGCGCACTCAATCCCGCTGCAGCAAGTAGGTGGTTGTGAGGCCGAGTCCCTTCACCTCTATTTCGCGGCGCACGAAGCTCGGACTGATCTGGGAGCAGACGCCACGTCGATTCCGCGACCTGAAGGTGGCCGGGCACTCCCGAGGATTCCATCCGTGCGGCCACGTTGACGGTATCGCCCCAAAGATCGAACTGGAGGCGTCGCTGGCCGATCACACCAGCGACCACGGATCCCGAGGCGATACCCACGCGCAGCTCCAGTGCAAGGTCGTTGGCTTGGCGCCACTCGTCAGCTCACCGCGAGCATCTGCTCGCCGAACGCGACTGCAGCAGGAGCGTGGTCGTCGCGCTCCACTGGCGCGCCGGCGGCCGCCATGTATGAATTGCCGATCGTCTTGATCTTTTCGATGCCCTGCTCCTCGGCGAGCTCGTCGAACCGCGTAAAGAGCTCGTCGAGCAGCGAGACGACACGGTCCGGATCGGTCACCTGTGTCCACGGCGTAAAGCCCGCGATATCGGCAAACAACACGGTCGTTTCCGGGTAGGACTCGGCGATCCTCGACTCCCCGCGTCTCAGTCGCGTGGCAATGGTTGGCGGAATGGCGTTCGTCAGTAGCTCGTCCGCGCGCGCTTCGGCCACGCGCCGGCGGGTGTCCGTGTAGCGCAGGAGCAGGAAGATGATCGTCAATGGCAGCACCGCGTTGATCATCGAGCCGATCAGCTGGAGCGGGTACGGCCGCGGCCCGGCAGCCTCGCGCGCCCATGGATCCACGACAACCATGAACGCGAGCGAGAGCAAGAACACGACGAACCAGCGCGTCGCGCGCTGCGGCCCGAGTGCCATGATCGCGTAGGCAGGACCCAGGAAAGCGAACACCGTCCCCGGCGTGGTGCCGGTGATGCCTCCGCCCACCCATGTTGCGAGCGGCACGAAGATCACGCCGGAGATAAGCAGAGCCGGTGACGTAGCGGTCGAAGTTGTGTGTACGGGCGAGAACGACCAGATTGCCGATAGTGAACACGATCATTCCAACCGGCAATGCCCAGCTGAGCGAGGCTGCCCTGGCCCTGAAAGGGCAACGGCAGCGGGGCAAAGATCGTGAGATAGCCGGCGACCACGCCAACTCTTCGTCGGAGTCTCTCGTCATCGTCGGCCGTTGGCACATCGGCGATCGAGACGAGCCTTAGAAGCAAGCTGGACATCGGCCGATCATAGGAGTCGACTCGTCCCGAGGTCACCGGCCCCCGAATACTTGGTGCGCCGTGGGAGACTGTGACCCGTGAGAGCCGCAACCGAAGCACGGTTGCCAACCGGGACCGTGACGTTCCTCTTCTCGGACATCGAGGGTTCGACGCGCCTTCTGACCGCGCTCGGCGATCGCTACCCGCCGATTCTCGAGGCCCACTCGAAGATCCTGCGCAACGGCGATCGGTGCCCACGATGGGACAGTGGTCAGCACTGAAGGCGATTCGTTCTTCGCCGTCTTCCCGAGCGCGCTCGAGGCCGTGAGCGCCGCCGCTGACGCCCAGAGAGGCGCTGGCAGCACACCCGTGGCCATCCGGGTCGGAGGTGAGCGTTCGTATCGGTATCCACACCGGCGAGGGTCGGCTTGGGCGCCGACAACTACGTGGGATGGACGTCCATCGCGCATCGCGCATCGCGGCGGCGGCCACGGCGGCCAGATCGTCCTGTCCGGCGACGACGCAGGCGCTGGTGGGCACCGATCCAGCGGACGGAATGTCGCTGTCGGACCTCGGGTCCCATCGGCTGAAGGACCTGCCATCGCCGGATCGGCTGTGGCAGCTCGACGTCGAAGGGCTCCCGCACGACTTTCCCGCGATCAAGTCTGCAGACGCGCACCCGAACAACCTTCCGGTCTCGGCGACGCCGCTGATCGGCCGCGACGACGAGTTGAAGACCGTCGCGGAGCTCCTCCAGAGGCGCCGGCTGCTCACCATCACCGGTCCCGGGCGGCGCTGGAAAGACGCGGTTGGCCCTCGCCGCCGGACGGCAGTCGCTCGGCGATTTCGCAGATGGCGTGTTCTTCGTTCCGCTGGAGGAGGCTCGCGATCGGGCCGCTGTTGTCTCGGCCATCGCCGCTCGCGCTGGGCGTGCGCGAGAAGCCCGACCGCAACCTCGAGGATGGAGTGCTGCGGTTCCTGCGCGAGCGTGAGCTGCTGCTGATCCTCGACAACTTCGAGCAGGTCATGACCGCCGCGCCACTGGTCGGCGAAATGCTCGCCGCATCCGAAGGGCTGCGGGTCATCGTGACCAGCCGCGAGGTGATGCACCTCTCGACCGAGCAGGCCTACGACGTCCCGCCGCTGGCGCTCCCGGATCCGGCCAGCTGCCCCATCGACGCGATGTCGCAGTACGAGGCGTCGCGTTGTTCGTCGAGCGCGCGCAGGCCGTCAAGCCCGACTTCATCCTCACCGCTGACAACGCCCCCGCCGTCGCGGTTATCTGCGCCCGACTGGACGGATTGCCGCTGGCGATCGAGCTGGCCGCGGCGAGACTGAGGCTGCTGACACCTCAACAGATCCTCGAGCGCCTCGACCAGCCGGCTGGGCCTGCTCACCAGCGGCGCGGCCGACCTCCCGGAGAGGCAACGCACCCTGCGCGGCGCGATCGACTGGAGCTACGAGCTGCTCGACGACTCCGAACGGCGTCTCTTCGAGCGGCTCGCGGTATTCGCCGGCGGCTGGACGCTGGAAGCGGCCGAGGAGGTCTGCCGTCCGACAGCCGAGCTCGGAATCGATCTCCTCGACGGCCTATCTTCCCTGGCCGACAAGAGCCTCGTGCGACCCGAGGAGGACGACGCCGAGCCACGGTTCGGCATGCTCCAGGTGATCCGCGAGTTCGCGTCTCGAAAAGCTCGAGCGCCGGAGGTGAGGCCGAGGCAGTCCGGCGTCGCCACGCCGAACACGTGATGGCGTTTGCCGAGCTCGCCGAGCCGGAGCTCGTCGGCTTCGAGATGCGCGACTGGAACCGTCGGCTTCGGCGGGACGAAGAGAACCTGCGTACCGCGCTGCGCTGGGCTATCGACGACGGCGAGCCGGATATCGGGCTGCGCACCGCGTCGGCGATCTGGCGCTACTGGCACTACTGGGGCGTCCTGCGTGAGGGTCGCGACTGGCTGCAGGCGCTGCTCGAGCAACCGGGCGCGTCGGCCGCGACGCGCAAGTCAGGGCCAAGGGGCTGAACGCCCTGGCCTCGGTCATGTACTGGCTGGGCGACATGAGCAGGGCCGAACGAGCTCTACTCCCAGGCGCTCGCCATCTATCGCCAGCTCGGTGACGAGGCGCGGGTCACCCAGACGCTCGAGGCGCAGCCTGGGCCGACGTTGGCCGGAGCGACTTCGAGGCCGCGATGCGCGCATTCAAACGAAGCGCTGCAGAGATATCGCGAGCGTCGGAGACCGTTTCGGGCAGTCGCCCGCGTCGATTACTGGATCAAGAGTGGCGTCTACTTCATGGGCCTCGGCGGAACTGGTGAGGAAACGCTCGTCCGTCACGCACGCGGCAATCGAAGCCGCGCGCGAGCAGGGAAACGCGTGGGACGTGGCTAACGACCAGGGTGAGCTCGCCGACATCTACCGGCGCATGGGCGACGTCCCGCGCGCCATTGAAGAGTTCAAGGCCACGACCGAGCTGTACTACGAGCTGGGCTACGTCGGCATGCTGCCCTGGCTGAAGCTTCTGGCACGTCTGGAAATCGATCGCGGCAACGCCGAGCGTGGGGCGACGCTTGCAGCGATCGCGCAGCGGGCAGTCGAGGAGATCGGTGGCGAGCTCCCGGAAGAGTTCACCCAGGTCGGCGACCCGCTCGCTGACGCCCTGGCCTGTTGTCGGAGAGGCCTACCGCGAGCGCTGTCAAGCGCGGGCAAGCGATGGGCTTCGAGGAGGCGGTCGCCTTCGTCCTCGAGTCCTGATTAATCTGGCTCGATGAAGGACCCCGACCTGAACCCCGACCTCAACGAACAGCTGGCCGGCCTTGCCAGCTTCCGCGAGCGGATCGACGCGCCCGACTTCGACTTCGGCGAGTGGGTGCCGGCGAGCAAGCCTGCGCCGGGCGTCCTGACGATGCCCTACTTCGCGTTCAGCCCCGAGGGTCTGGCGCTGCTGGCCGCCATGCCGGTTCAGATGGGCTTCGACTGGGGCACCTGGATGGACACCGACGAGGCCAAGGGCCTGCTCAACGATCGCGACGTGCTGGCCCAGGCAACGCCCGAGCAGCTGCTCAAGTTGTGCACGACGCTGCTTCGGGGCGACCGATTCACCGATGGAGCGCTGGCCAACGCCTATGCGTCAGGACTGATCGAGGCGATCGTTCACCGCGCGGAGACTCTCACCGCGAAAGACGCCACGGCCGACCCGCCATAGGGCTAAGGCCGCTCGCAGATGCCCGCAGGGTCTGACGAGCCAAGGTTGTTCCACCAGCGGTTCGCCGTGCTGGCCGTGCCTCCCCCAGGGTCAGGTCCTCGCAGTCGAAGTCGCTAGGTCCGCGGCATCGGTGAGGCTAATTCAAGCGGCGGCGGCGGCGACAAGACCTAGGCCAAATCGAGACATATGCCGACCGTCGGCTCCGGTCTCACTCTTACATTCGAGCTCACTGACAAATGGCGCGCTGAGATCTTCATTGCGCGATTTCGGCAATCGCGATACCTCTGTTCTGCTCATTCGGCCCTAGAGCCAGGCCGCGCTCGCGTTCTATAGTCAATCGGTTAGGCCGATGCTTGACCTCATTCTTAATCAGCGGGCTTTCGGTTTTTCGGCTAAGGTCGGCTGACTTTCCCATCCGGACTGGCGCGACGTAGCGGGCAGCGCGGCGACCGTCCCCTATTTAGTTCGAGGGTCCCAATGAACCGCTATCTGTCGTCGCGCCGCTTGCGCCTGTCCATCGTCTTTTCGGCGGCACTTGCCGTCCTGGCCACCGCAGGAACGTGGTCGCTGCCGGGTACCGCCAGCGCCGCGACTTCGTCGTTCGGCTCGGGCACGTACCGCGTGGGCAGCGGCATCTCCGCCGGCACATACCGCACCCGAAGCTCCGTCTCGAGCTGCTACTGGGAGCGCCTGAAGGGCTTCTCGGGCAACCTGAGCGACATCATCGCCAACGACTTCTCGTCGGGCTTCCAGGTCGTAACCATCAAGAGCACCGACAAGGGCTTCAGCTCCAGCCGCTGCGGCCGATGGTCGAGCAACCTGTCCCGTGTCACGGCCAGCTACACCAAGTTCGGCCAGGGCACGTTCATCGTCGGCACGGACATGGCACCGGGCACTTATCGGAGCAGCAAGGGCGACGGTTGCTACTGGGCGCGACTCCGCGGTTTCGGCGGAACGCTCAGCGACATCATCACCAACGACTTCCGCAAACAGCGGCCAGGCGATCGTGTCGATCAAGGCGGCCGACAAGGGCTTCACCTCGAGCCGCTGCGGTACCTGGACCAAGATCTAGCCCGTCACACCGAAAGAGAAGACTGCCCAAATGACCCGCCGTCTGCCGCTCCTGCTTCTCACTGTCGCTGCCGTTTCACTGGTGGCAGCACCAGGCGCGGCACTCGCCGCTGAACCAACCAGCACTCCCGCTTCGAACAGCTCGATCCTCTGGCCGAGTTGCCCGGACGCACGGTGACTGTCCGCGCGAGCAGACACCCCGGTCCTTGACCGTCACCTCGCGCGCTGCCGATCCGGCCCAGCGTGCTCGCGAGCACGCCCACCGCGGATATCCAGGTCAGCTACAGCGGCTTTCTCGGCCCAGGCGCAGACCGTCGTTCGAGGCGGCCGTCGGCGTCTGGGAGCGGACGATCGTGTCTGACCAGCCGATCCACGTCGACGCCAGCTGGACTTCACTCGGGGCGACCTCCGGGATCCTGGGTGCCGCGTCCACACAACTTCTTCGAGATGGCCGATGGTTACGTATACCCGGCCGCGTTGGCCGAAGCGCTCTGCTGAGTGCAACGCCGAAAGCGGCTACGAGATCGATGCGAGCTTCAACAGCGCCTTCGCGAACTGGTACCTGGGCACCGACGGTAACGTCCCGTCAAACAAGTGGGACTTTTACTCCGTCGTCCTTCACGAGCTCGGCCACGGCCTCGGCTTCCTGAGCAGCTTCGACGTCAGCGGGTCTTATGGCTACTGGGGACTCTGGGACGGATCCAGATACGCCCCGACGCCCTTCGACTACTACGAGATGACTGCCGCTAGCGGCGGTTTCTCCCTCATCAGACGACTATCCCAACGATTCAACTTCTTTGAAGACCCAGCTCACCGACGGCTCTGTTTATTTCGCCGGACCCAATACCGTCGCCGCGGCGGGTGGGCGCGCGAGGCTGTACGCGCCCAATCCTTGGCAGGACGGCTCGAGCAACTCCCATCTTGATGAGTCAACGTATTCGCCAGGGACTGCCAATGCGCTGATGACACCGGCCACTAAGTCCCGGCGAGGCCCTTCACGCGCCGGGGCCGATCATCGTGGCGATCATGCGGGACATCGGCTGGACCACCGCCGTCATCGGACCCTGACCCGGGCACGGCGCCTGCCAACGACTTGTTCGCGAGCGCATCGCAGATCTCCGTCGTTCCCGTTCGAGGATGCGGACATCGGATCCAACGTCTGAGCGCCTCTCTCGAGGCGGTCGAACCTCAGCCCAGCTGCACATCGGGATCTGCACGTCACCCGTCTGGTATCAGGCTCGCAGCCAACGAAGAGCTACTCGGTGAAGTTCCAGGCGACCGCGACCAGCGACATTCGACACCGGTAATCGGCCGTCTACGTCGGGTCGCGTCCGTTGGCGCACTCACCGAGGTCGCGAGCAGTGACCTGACTCCGGCTATGCCGCGAGAACACTGAGGCGAAAACGTCTGAGCGTCGACTGGTCGGCCACACCTACCGCATCACAGGTTGGTGGCTACTCCCCGGCCAACACGACGGGCACCTTCACTTTCGGCGCGACGAAAGTTGTCACCGGCCCCGCCAACGACAGCTTTGCCAACGCGCCGACCATCCCGCTTTCGGTTCGTCGCGAACTGTCGCGACCGTCACCGCCACTCGTCGAGAGCTGGCGAGCCGGCCGCGCCACCGTGCTCCGACCTCTATCGGTAAGACGATCTGGTACCGCTTCGTGCCCGGACGGACGAGAACGATTGTCGCCAACACAATGCGCAGCGACTTCGACACGGTTCTCGCGGTTTACGGTCGGCTCGAGTCTCGCGTCGTTGACGCCAATCGCCTGCAATGACGACCGAGGAGCCGACAAGGTCTCCAAGGTCAAGTTCACCGTTTACGCAGGCACGACCTACTACTTCCAGGTCGGCGGCTATAACGGGGCCTCTGGCACTCTAAAGTTCACGATCAAGGCTCCGTAGCCGCCACAGATCAATTGAGGGGACCTATTCATGACGCTACGGCAACGCTGGACGGCGCTGTCCGTCCCAGGGAAATTCCTAACTGTCGGCGTTGCGCTCTTCGCGCTTGTCGTGGTCGCCGGTCCTACGGCCGACATCGTCGCAAGCCGTACCGATCGCACCGTCGCCTATTTCTGCGCTTCCAAATCCCACAAACACCAGGACACCGTCGCACGCGGCGACGCTCGAACCTTCCGACTCACCAACCGCTGAGCCAACAGACTCGGTAGGCAAGTCATCGCCGCCTTCGGCTACTCCAGACTGCAACTCCCAGCTCGACGCCGGTGCCTGCACGAACGTGGCCCTGCCCAGCCCTACCTCGACCGAGGTCGAGCACGCCTTGACTCCCGGCTCGACCTATCGCTTCCGCGTGCGCGCTACCGACGGTGCGGGCAACGTGTCCGCCTGGGCCAGCAGCTCGAGCGCAAAGCTCAAGGTTGCGCAAGAGACGGGCATCAAGGTCGCCTACGCCGGCACGTGGACGCGTGGAGCCCTGACGGGCTCATCGGGCGGCTACGTGAAGTATTCCTCTGCCGCCGGCGCGCGCTCCCTGTTCAGTTTCAACGGCACGAACGCAGTGCTCGTCGCGACAACGGGACCGGCGCGCGGAATCGCCGACATCTACATCGACGGGGCAAAGGTCGGGACGGTCGACTTCTACTCGGCCACGCTGCGAAAGAAGCAGATCGCCTGGGCGCTGGGTACCCGGTTGTCGCCAGGCAACCACGTCCTCGAGCTCCGCGTAACCGGCCAACGCAACAGCGCGTCGTCCAGTTCGCGCGTCGACATTGATGCGTTCGTCAGCTGGCCCTGATGGGACTCGGAACCGCTACCTGAGTTCCTGACCAAGCGCTAGCCAGACTGGCTCGCAACGTGCAGACGCACGGTTCCGGTGACGCCTTTCAACTCGATCTCCCCGAGGTCAGAGAACGCCAACGGAAAACCCTCGGCCGAGTCGACAACCGCCTGGCTGACTACGACCTCGCCCTGGCGCGCGTACTCGGCGATCCGCGAAGCGATGTTCACCGTCTGACCGTAGTAGTCGCCGTCCTGCATCACGACGGGGCCAGCATGAAGTCCGACGTGGGCCGGCGGCAGGCCCGCGTCGGTCGACTCCAGCAGCCATCTCCAGTGCCGCGACGACGCCCGGACCGGGTTCGCGGAACCAGAGCATCACGCCATCGCCGAGCCACTTCACCGGACGACCACCGTGCTGTACGACGGCCGCTGGACCAACTTGCTCAATTCCCGGGCGAGGGCAGCAGCGGCTTGATCGCCGCGTTCCACGGTTAGCCGGGTGTAGCCCGTGATGTCGAGAAAACACATGGCCGGCGGACGATCGACCGACTCGTAAAGTCCGGCCTCCTCCAGGTCTCGCTCCCAACCCTCGAGGATGTTGGTGGTGAATGCGCTGGCTCTGCTGTCCGCGAAAGACGGCCAGCAGTGCCTGTTCCCTCGTCGCGCACATCCGCTCGATGGCGAAGTTGCCGCCGTACCAATGTCCTCACCTTTGACGTCGGGCTTCGCGCGACCGGCCCGATGACGAACGCGGCGAACTTCTCGGCCTCCCCGATCGCGAACCGACGCAACCCCTCGCCCATCGTCCGCAGTCCACGCTCGATAGCGTCGATCGGATAGCCGCTCGCCAACTGCCCCTCGATCATTGGGACGACAGTCAGCTCGTTCTCGCGCACGAGATCGGTTGGGTCCGGAATGGACGGCGCCGACCGCCTCGCGGATCACCATCAACGTTTGCACCGGAATGCCCGTTCTCGCGCTCAGTTGCTCGAAGGTCAGGTTCGACAGCGAGGGAACATGTCGAACGCGGGGCTGTCCATGAAGTCAGCGTCAGCTGACCCGTCTTAATCTGGGCCGCAAACCCTTCGAGCGGCAAGCCGCCATCCACGAAGTCCCCGAGCAGCCCGATCTTGCGGACGTCGGCATTCGCTGAATCGTTCGTCTGGTCGCGCCTCAGGACCCCAGCTCCAACACTGGCTCACCTGCTCGACGCTTACTCCAGCCGGTCCGCTGCCTCCTGCCTGGAAAGGCCTTCCACGTCCGTAGGCCGCCCTATGGCGGGGTGCCGGTGCGGACGTACGAGTCGCCCGTTCCCACCTCGTACATGACGTCGATCTTGCCGGCGTAGGCCACATATGGGTCGTGGCCGGTGTTGAGAGGCTCTGGCGCCTTCCAGTTAACCCCGTCCACAGATTGGTGATAGACGACGTGGTAAGTGTTGAACCGTCGCGCATAGACGGCGCGAACAACACTGCCTTGGACAAGGATCTCCGGGAATTCGGTCTGTTGCTTGGGCGGCGCAAGGTTGCGCTCGCCGGACCAGTTGAGACCGCTGTCAGTTGTGCGCCGATAACGAACGGCACCGAACCCTGGCTGGTACACGTTGTTGACCGTGTAGGCGAGGTAAGCAGTCGTGCCGTCGGCTGTGAAGTCGAATTGGTCATCCACGCCGTAGCCGTCGTCGGTGACGATGAATTCGGTGCTCCACGTCACGCCACCGTCGATGGAAGTGCGGGCCCGAAGCTGACCGGTCGTCAGCTTGTACGCGAGATACACGACGCCGGTGCCCGCTGCGACGGAGGTCCCCATGTCCTGCACGCTGGTCGGGAATATCGTGGCCGCGCCGAACGTCACGCCACCATCCGTGCTGACTCGAGTCTTGACGACGTTGGTATTCCCGTTCTGCCACGCCACGATGACCAGACCACCAGGGCCGCGAGCAACGCTCAGGTTGATCGCAAAGCCGTTCGTGCTGAGACGCATCGATGGGCTGAAGCTGACTGCGCCGTTGACGCTGCGTGCGTATTTGACTCGACCGTTCTGCGACCACACCACATCGACGAACGGATCCAGTCCGGCGATGGCCGCGGGATAGCCGTTAGTCGACAGGGTCAGTGGCGCATCAAATGAATCGCCTCCATCTGTGCTGCGCCTGACATTCACGTCGTAAGAAGTGCCGTTCCACTCAACGTAAGTCGCGACCGCGGTCGTGCTGTTGAGCCCGACGATTCCTTTGCCGAACCCAGCACCAGAGGACGACAGCGGAAAGCCCGTGCCCCACAAATGTCCGGCGAGCGCCTGGCTGGCAATCAGTAGGGACAGCAGAACCGCAATCGGCACCGAAAGCCCCACGCGGCTGATCCTGTGGCTCATGGCCTCACCTCCAAGGACGAGTCTCCATTGTCGCTTCGGACTGGCTACGGGGCTAGCGGACGCGGAGGCCTGATCTTGGTGGCGATGCCGCGCAGATTGCCAGGATCTCGGGGCCGTACTGGTCGAGCTTGACCGGGCCCATGCCCTTGACGCGGCGGAGCTGCGACATGGACGTGCGGCCGATCGCTCGGCGATCGCGGCGAGCATCGAGTCGTGGGCGATCGACGTACGGCGGGCACGGCGTCCTTCTTGGCGCGTTCGCGGCGCCACAGCTGGAGCGCCTCGAGCAGCGGGCTCGACGCCGGCGTGGCGCGGGCGGTCTGGCCGATCGGCGATGGGATCGTCCGGATCGTGCGCGGCCGGATGTCGTCGAGGAAGCGCGACGGCTTGCGTCGACCACGAGAGCGCGAGGTGCGTTCGGGCGCGGGTGATGCCCACGTAGAGCAGCCGCCGCTCCTCGGCCACCTGCTCGTCCGTCTTGGCCTGGCGGATGGGCAGCAGGCCCTCCTCCACCGCCGGCAGGAAGACCGCGTCCCATTCGAGCCCCTTCGCCCGGTGGTAGGTCAGCAGGTTGACGCCGACGCCGTGCGCGGCCGCCTCGGCCGCGTCGCGTCGGTCGAGCTCGGCCAGCAGCTCGGGCGCGCCGGCGGCTCGTTCACCCAGACCAGGTCCGAGGCGATGGTCAGCAGCAGCTCGAGCGACGCGGCACGTTCGCCGGCCTCGTCGCCGGCCGTCTCGGCGCCGGCGTCGTAGCCGAGCCGCTCGTTGAACAGCGCACGCGACGCGCCTTCGACCAGCGCGGCGCCGGTCTCGGTCATCTCCGCGGCGCGCGATGAGCCGGCGCGCGTCGCGAACCTCGGCCGCTGGTAGAAGCGCTGGCCGCGCACGGTGTACTCGATGCCGGCGCGAGTCAGCGCGTCCTCGATCGGCGGCAGTTGCGCGTTGGTTCGGACGAGGACCGCCATCTCCGATGACGCCACGCCGGTGGCCGAGCAGCCGCCGGATGCCTTCGACCAACGCCGGCCATCTCGACGTTCGGGTCCGGCGAAACGCGTTGATCGTCGGCTCGGGGCCGGCTGGTCGGGTGGTCGTGAGGGCGTCGCGCGGTCCGCCGGCGGTCAGTCGGTTGGCCAGCTCGAGGACCTGCGGGGTCGATCGGTAGTTCTCGGTCAGCGCGATCGTCTGGGCGCCCGGGTGCTTGTCGGCGAAACGGAGCAGGTAGTCGGGCGTGGCGCCGGTGAAGGTGTAGATGGTCTGGTCGGGATCGCCGACGACCGCGAGGTCGCGCGACTCGCCGAGCCACAGCTCCAGCAGGCGCTCCTGGAGCGGGTTCGTGTCCTGGTACTCGTCGACGCTGATCCACGTCTTCTGGCGTCTGGACGAGGTGCGCGGCCTCCTCGTCCGACTCGAGCAGCTCGACGGTCAGCGCGAGCATGTCCTCGAAGTCGACCCGCCTGGCGCTTGCCTTGGCGCGCTCGTAGTCGGCGTAGAGGCGCGCGAAGAGGTCGGCCGGGATGGGCGCCCGATCCGCGGCGCTTCCGCCTCCCAGCGCTCGGGCGCGATGCGGCGGACCTTGGCCCACTCGATGGCGTCGGCGATGTCCTTGCTGGGCGTGAAGCGGTAGTGGCCGGGCAGGCTGGCGCGCGAGCGGGCGGATGAGCGGCAGCTTCGAGTCGAGGACCTGCGGGCGGGTCGGCGCCGCCGTGGCGGCTGGGCCAGAAGTGGCGCAGCTGGCGGACGGCGTGCGAGTGGAAGGTGCGCGCCATGACCTGCGGGTGGCCGAGGGCCGCCATGCGCTCGACCATCTCGTTGGCGGCCTTGTCCGTGAACGTGACGAGCAGGACCTTGCTCGGCGGGACGACGCCGGTCTCGATCGCGTGCGCCGCGCGGCGGCTGATGACGCGCGTCTTGCCCGTGCCGGCGCCGGCGAGGATGACGAGCGGCCCGCTGGTGACCTGGGCAGCCGCGCGCTGGGCGTCGTTCAGGTCATGCAGCAGCGGCTCCCCTGTTTTGCGTCGCTTCCCTCACTTGCACGTTGCGTCAAGTGTCCTCCATCGGTGTGACAACTGGTTGTCACGTTTTCGGCGGTGCCACTCGGCGACGGCTCATGCGGCATGCCGTGCCGGCGAGCGAGGCGCGGTGTTTATGCGCACTATTCGTAGACCAGGGCAACTTCATTCGTCGACCGGAGCAGCAGGGCATTGAATCGGTTGATCCGGAGGCTTCCGAACGCACGGATTGCGCACTGGCTTGCTCACAACGCGCAGTTCGGCCGCGGTGAATCGGTGGAATCGCGAGTAAGCGGCCGATAAGCGCGGCTCTCAACAATAGTGCGCATATGGAGTCGCACAGGTCGCAACAGCCGCCGGTCGGATGGTCACAGACGCGCAACCGCCGGGCCGCGTGCCGACCGTCACGCCGCAGAGCTGGCCGCTCGCCTCGGCAAGATGCTCAAGAACGCGCGCGGCACTGCACGGTTGACGCAGGCCCAGGCGGCCGCGGCGGCCGGGCTGGCGCAAAGCACCTGGAGCCGCCTGGAGTCGGACGCTGACCCACGGTTCACGCTTGCGACCTGGGATCGGGCCGCGTTCGCGGTCGGATCCAGCGTTGACGCGTACCTGCGCCGCTCGACCGGCACGAGCTCTGCCGCGCGACTCCGTTCACCTGAGAAACCAGGAGCTCGTCATCCGAACGGGGCTGACCGGCGATTGGCACGCCCTGCCCGAAGAGCTGATCGACCGCGACGCACGCACGTCCCGAGCCGCAGACGTTCTCTTGTCCAGGCGACGGCCTCCGGCCGCGGCCGAATTCGCTCTCATGGAGGTCATCGATTGGTTCGACGACGTTGGCGCGCCCACACGTCGACTGGAACCGGCGACTCGACGCAGTTGAACGGTATGCGATTGCGCGCATGGTGGGTGACGAGCCCCTGCCCAGAGATCAGCGGCTGCTGGATCGTGCGCGCAACCCAGCGAAACCGGCTGCTCATCAGCGAGCACGCGAACTTCTTCCGGGCTCGTTTTCCAGGGCTCAAGCGCGGCTCTGGCTCGCCGCAGCTGACGGACGCTCAAAAGCCGATGCCGGCGGAGCCAGCACTGCTGTGGGTCGACCGTCGACGGGAGCAGGCTCATGCCGGCCAGACTCGGCCACGCAGTCGCTAATCGGGAGCGCTCATTCGGCACTGCCACGCCGTTTGACAGATCGGTTGGCACGGCATAGATTATCAATGTGTCATTGAATATCGATGCCAACCCAAGCATGCCGTCGGGATCTGACGCGCGCGAGAGCGTCGTCGAGGATCTGCTCGACGAGATGACGCCCTGGAACGCCCAGGAACGGCTGGGCGCCTTCCGGAGCTTCCTCAGTGGCTCGCTGAGCCTGATCCACATCCACGTTCTGACGATCCTCGAGGTTCAGGGACCGCTATCGATGAGCAAGCTCGCCGAGGAGCTGGACGTCTCCGTGGCCAGCGCGACGGGCATCGTCACCCGGATGGAGCAGCGCGGCCTGGTCACGCGGCGCCACGACGAGACGGATCGTCGAGTCGTCTCCGTTCATCCAACGCGACGGGGCGGCGAGGTGTTCGAACGTCTTCGGCGGCACCGGCGCGACAAGATCAGGAAGCTGCTGGCGCAGCTCTCGGACGAGGAACTCGCGGCGTTCCTGACCGGACTGCGAGCGATGCGCCGCGCCCGCGCGGCAGTCGGCCTCCGAGCAACCGAGCCCGAGAGCCGAAGTCGTGATCGGCCTGCTGCGCACCTACCTGCGCCCCTACACCCGACTGATCGTCGTCGTCCTCTTCCTGCTGCTGGTGCAGGCGATCGGCAACCTGTACCTGCCCTACCTCAACGCCGACATCATCAACTACGGCATCGCGACCGGCGACAACGACTACATCCTGCAGGTCGGCGCGCTGATGCTCGTCGTGACCGCCACTCACCGGCCTGGCCGCGATCGCGGGCGTCTACGGCAGCGCGCGAATCGCGATGGGTTTCGGGCGTGACGTTCGCAGTGCCATCTTCAGCAAGGTCGAGACGTTCTCGCAGGCCGAGGTCAATCACTTTGGACCGCCATCGCTGATCACGCGCAACACGAACGACGTCCAGCAGGTGCAGATGGTCGTGTTCCTGGCGTTCACCATCATGATCTCGGCGCCCCTCCTGATCGTTGGCGGCGTGATCCTGGCGCTCCAGACTGATGTCCCGCTGTCGGGCCTGCTGCTGGTCGTGATCCCGCTGATGGCCGTCGTCATCGCCCTCGTCATGGTCCGCGCCATCCCCATGTTCCAGGCCATGCAGGTCAAGGTCGACCGCATCAACCGGGTCATGCGCGAGACGCTTTCCGGGATCAGGGTCATCCGCGCCTTCGTGCGCACCAAGCACGAGGAATCCCGCTTCGACGAGGCGAGCCTCGACCTGTTCGACACCACCGTCAGGGTCAACCGGCTGTTCGCCCTGACCATCCCGACGATGACGCTGATCCTGAACCTGTCGATCGTTGCCGTGCTGTGGTTCGGCGCCATGCGCGTCAACGTGGGCGAGCTGTCAATCGGCGGCCTGACCGCCTTCCTTCAGTACCTGCTCCAGATCCTGTTCGCCGTCCTGACCGCGGTGTTCATGTTCATCCTCATCCCGCGAGCGGCCGTCTCGTCGGGCCGGATCCGTGAGGTTCTCGACACCGAGCCCACCATCCGCGATCCCGAGAAGCCCGTTGCCCTGACGTCACTGCCCAAGACCGAGCGTGGAGTCGTCGAGTTTCGCGACGTGGAGTTCCGCTACCCGGGTGCGGAAGACCCGGTCCTGCACGGGATCACGTTCCGCGCGCGGCCGGGCGAGACGACCGCGATCGTCGGCAGCACCGGCAGCGGCAAATCGACGCTGATCAACCTGATCCCGCGCTTCTACGACGCGACCGGCGGCCAGGTGCTGGTCGATGGCGTGGACGTCAAGGAGGTCGATCGAGAGGACCTCTGGAGCCGCATCGGGATCATTCCGCAGAAGGCGTTCCTGTTCGCGGGGACCATCGCCGGCAACCTTCGCTACGGCTCGCCGACGGCCACCGACGAGGAGCTCTGGCAGGCGCTCGAGATCGCCCAGGGACGTGACTTCGTCGAAGAGATGGAAGACAAGCTGGAGTCCCAGATCACGCAGGGCGGAACGCAATGTGTCGGGCGGCCAGCGCCAACGCCTGGCGATTGCGCGAGCGCTGGTCAAGCCGGCCAGCATCTTCGTCTTCGACGACAGCTTCTCCGCCCTCGACTTCAGGACGGACGCCCGCGTCAGGGCCGCGCTCGACGAGCACCTCACCGATGCCACCGTGATCATCGTCGCCCAGCGGGTGGGCACGATCATGCAGGCCGACCAGATCATCGTGCTCGATGGCGGCCGGGTCGTGGGCATCGGCACCCACGCCCAGCTCCTAGCAGACCAACGAGACCTACCGCGAGATCGTCTACTCGCAGCTCTCCGAAGCGGAGGCCGCGGCATGAGCGGCCCTCAGCCAGCGACCGTCCGGTCCCGGCCGGCCCCCGTCCGGCCGGCAGCCCTCCCCCTCCCCCGCAGCGCGGCCCGGGAATGATGGGCATGGGCATGTCCCTGCCGCCTCCCAAGCCGCAGGACTTCCGCGGCTCGCTGGGCAGATTGTTCCGCTACCTGCGCCCGGATCGACTGCTGATCCTGCTGGTCATCGCGCTGGCCGTCGTCAGCGTCTCCTTCGCCGTCATCGGGCCCAAGATCCAGGGCGAGGCGATCAACGTGATCGTCGCGGGCGCCACCAGCCTGTCCATGCCCGCCGGCGCGACGCAGGAACAGGTGATCGCGGGCCTGCGTGCCCAGGGCCAGAACCAGCTCGCCGACATGCTGTCGGCCATGACGTTCATACCCGGCGCGGGCATCGACTTCGCCGCGCTGGCCGGAATCCTCGTCCTGCTCATCGTCGTTTACGTCATCAGCGCGATCTTCGCCTGGCTGCAGGCGTACATCATGGCCGGCGTCACCCAGCGGACGGTCTACCGGCTGCGAACAGAGGTCGACGAGAAGCTCGGCAAGCTGCCGCTGCACTACTTCGACAGCCACCCGCGCGGCGACCTGCTGAGCCGCGTCACCAACGACATCGACAACATCGGCCAGTCGCTGCAGCAGACCCTGACTCAGCTGATCACGTCGCTGCTGACGATCGTCTTCGTGCTGGTCCTGATGGTGACGATCAGCCCGATCCTGGCCCTGATCTCCATCCTGACCGTGCCGCTGTCGCTCTTCGTGACGATCCTCATCGTGCGCCGATCGCAGAAGCAGTTCGTCGCCCAGTGGGCGTCGACCGGCGCGCTCAACGGACACGTCGAGGAGATGCACACCGGGCACGCCATCGTCAAGGCATTCGGACGCCAGCGCGAGGCGATCGAGATGTTCGATGCCGAGAACGAGAAGCTCTACGAGGCCAGCTACCGAGGCGCAGTTCATCTCCGGAATCATCATGCCGGCGATGAACTTCATCTCCAACCTGAACTACGTCGCGATCGCGGTCATCGGCGGCCTGCGCGTGGCGGCCGGCCAGATGTCGCTGGGCGACGTGGTCGCCTTCATCCAGTACTCGCGCCAGTTCACCTTCCCGATCATCCAGACCGCCAGCATCGTCAACGTGCTCCAGTCGGCCGTCGCGTCCGCGGAGCGCGTGTTCCAGCTCCTCGACGAGGCGGAGGAGATCCCGGAGTCGGTGGCACCGGCCGCGTTCGAGGCGCCCGTCGGTGCCGTCGCGCTGCACGACGTGTCCTTCCGCTACGAGCCGGAGAAGCCACTGATCGACGCGCTGTCGCTGGACGTTGCGGCCGGCCAGACCGTGGCCATCGTGGGTCCAACCGGCGCCGGCAAGACGACGCTGGTCAACCTGCTGATGCGCTTCTACGAGCTGGACGGCGGGAAGATCACGATCGACGGCATCGACACCCGCCAGATGACGCGCGACGACCTGCGCAAGGCGTTCGGCATGGTGCTCCAGGACACGTGGCTGTTCCACGGCACGATCAGGGAGAACATCGCCTACGGCCGACTGGACGCGACCGAGGCGGAGATCCAGGCCGCGGCCGAAGCGGCCCACGTGGACCACTTCGTGCGGACGCTGCCCGATGGCTACGACACGGTCATCGACGACGACGCGACCAACGTGTCGGCCGGCGAGAAGCAGCTGCTCACGATCGCGCGGGCATTCCTGGCCGATCCGCCCATCCTGATCCTGGACGAGGCCACGTCATCGGTCGACACGCGCACCGAGGTGCTCATCCAGAAGGCGATGGGCAAGCTCATGGAAGGGCGCACCACGTTCGTGATCGCGCATCGGCTGTCGACGATCCGCGACGCCAACACGATCCTCGTGATGGAGCACGGCTCGATCGTCGAGCAGGGCACGCACGACGAGCTCCTCGCGCGCCGCGGCCCGTACTACGACCTCTACAACAGCCAGTTCGTGGAGCCGCTCGAAGAAGCCGCCTAGCCGCTCGCACGGCTAGCGGCACGGAATACCATCGCGCCGTGACCGGCGGCGGCGAGCGATCGATCGAACGCAAGGTCATCACGGCCCTGTTCTGCGACCTGGTCGGGTCGGTAGAGCTCGGTGAGCGGCTCGATCCGGAAGACGTCGACGCACTGCTATCGCGCTATTACCGCCTGGCGCGCGCGCGGATCGAGACCCATGGCGGGAGGGATCGGCGTCACCTCTGCCGCGGTGCCGGTGAAGAATGCCTCGTCGCAGATGTAGAGCTCGTCGCGGGTGATCCGCCTTTCGACCAGCTGCAGGCCGAGGTCGCTGCAGATCGAGAGGATCGTGTTGCGGGTGATTCCGTCGAGCGCTCCGGCCGAGAGGTCCGGCGTGTAGACGACGCCCTTCTTGACCATGAACAGGTTTTCGCCCGCGCCCTCGCTGACGAAGCCGCTCGCATCGAGCAGCAGCGCTTCGTCGTAGCCGTCGTCGGTCGCCTCCATGTTGGCGAGAATCGAATTGGTGTAGTTCGACACCGTCTTCGCCTGCGTCATCGTGATGTTCACGTGGTGGCGCGTGAAGCTCGAGGTCTTGACCCGGATGCCGCTCTTCAGTCCCTCCTCGCCGAGGTACGCGCCCCAGGGCCACGCGGCGACCATCAGGTGCACGGTGTTGCCCTTCGGTGAAACGCCGAGCTTCTCCGAGCCGATCCAGGTCAGCGGGCGCAGATAGCACGACTCGAGCTTGTTGACGCGGACGACGGTGCGCTGCGCCTCGACGATCTCGTCGAACGAGAACGGGATTTTCATGCGCAGGATCTTGGCGCTGTTGAAGAGACGCTGGGTGTGGTCGTAGAGGCGGAAAATCGCCGTGCCCCGGGCGGTGTTGTAGGCGCGAACGCCCTCGAACGCGCCGCAGCCGTAGTGCAGCGTGTGCGTGAGGACGTGGATCTTGGCGTCACGCCAGTCGACGAGCGCTCCGTCCATCCAGATCTTGCCGTCGCGGTCGGCCATCGACATGGCGCTCTCCATCGCTGCAGGGAAAGATCGATTCTAGGTCGCCGCCTGCTCGGGCCGTTCGATCCGCCAGGTGGCGAGGCGGCCGCGCTCGAAGTGGAGGACGACGGCGTCGCCGGCGGCATCGCTCCAGCGCCAGTCGTCGTTGCCCTCGACCTTGCGGCCGAGGCTCTTCGTCTTCGCGACGACCTGCAGCATCGTCATGCCGCGCGCCAGCCCGGCGTGGAACATGACCGCGTTCTCGATCCGCTCGACCGGCGCCTGACTGGCACTGCGCATGACGCGGACCGCACGGTTGTACGTCAGCAGCAACCAGAAGACGATCGCGCTCGCGGCGAAGGCGAGCCCGTGCATGCCGTAGGCCTGCCATGCCGCGATCGTGAAGATCGCCGCGAGCAGCCAGCCGAGGCGCGGATCCACGGACGGGTCAGAGGCGGCGAACGAGATCGATCGCTTCCTCGATGCGCTCGACCGGGTGGATCGTCAAGCCTTCGAACGCCTTTGCACCGGCGGTGCGCGCGACGTTGGCCTTCGGCACGATCGCGCTCGCGAAGCCGAGCTTGGCCGCCTCGCGCAAGCGCTCCTGGCCGCGCGGCGCCGGCCGCACCTCGCCCGCGAGGCCGACTTCGCCGAAGGCGAGAAAGCCGCGCGGCAGCGCCTTGCCACGCAAGCTCGACTGGATCGCGAGCATGACCGCGAGGTCGGCGGCAGGCTCGCTGATGCGAACGCCGCCGACCGCGTTGACGAAGACGTCCTGGTCGAGCGCGGCGATGCCGGCGTGGCGGTGCAGCACCGCGAGCATCATCGCCAGCCGGTCGCGTTCGAGGCCGACCGAGAGCCGGCGCGGGCTCGGGCCGCCCGCGTCGACGAGCGCCTGCACCTCGACGAGCATCGGTCGCGTCCCTTCGAGCGTGACGAGCACGCACGATCCCGGCACCGGCTCGCCGTGCGTCGACAGGAAGATCGCGCTCGGATTGCTGACGCCCTTCAGCCCCTTCTCGGTCATCGCGAACACGCCGATCTCGTTGACGGCGCCGAACCGGTTCTTGATCGCACGGACGAGGCGAAAGCTCGAATGCGTGTCGCCTTCGAAATAGAGGACGGTGTCGACGATGTGCTCCATCACGCGCGGCCCGGCCAGCGCCCCATCCTTGGTGACGTGGCCGACGAGGACGATCGTCGTGCCGCTCGCCTTGGCGAAGCGCGTCAGCTGCGCGGCGCACTCGCGCACCTGCGCGACCGAACCGGGCGCCGACGTCAGCGCATCGCTGTAGACGGTCTGGATCGAATCGATCACCGCGACCTGCGGCCGCTCGCTCTCGAGCGTGGCGAGGATCTTCTCGAGCTGGATCTCGGCGAGCACGCGCACCGCGCTCGCGCCGAGGCCGAGCCGGCGCGAGCGAAGCGCCACCTGGGCGCCGCTCTCCTCGCCGGTGACGTAGAGCACCTTCATCGTCCGCGCCAGCGCGTCGAGCGCCTGCAGCAGCAGCGTCGACTTGCCGATCCCCGGATCGCCGCCGATCAGCACGACGCCGCCGGCGACGATGCCGCCGCCGAGCGCGCGGTCGAACTCCTCGATGCCGGTCGGGTGGCGCTCGGCGTCGGTGGCGTCGATCTCGGCCAGCGTCGCGACCGTCTCGGCCGGATGCAAGCCGCGGCCCGCTCCGGCGTAGCGCGGCCTGACGCTCGGCTCGGCAATCGACTCGACGAGGGTGTTCCAGGCACCGCAGCCCGGGCATTTGCCGAGCCACTTGGGGCTGGTCGCGCCGCATTCGGTACAGCTGTAGATCGACTTGTCCTTGGCCATGGCGCCGATTGTCGCGGTCGGTGCGTGCAGCCGCAGCGGTCGCCGTCGGGTTAACCCATCCCCGCATCGAAGGATGGCGGCGCGATGGCTTCGGGCCTAGATTGCCTGACCCCGGATTTCGGGGATGCGTTCTTTTTCAATCGAGGAGGTCCCATGCTCACCAGAACCATCGTCGCCGCTGCTTTAGCGGCCGCCTCTACCGCGGGGTTAGCGCAGACCATCGTCGGCGGCGCGACCCTGATCGAAACGGCCACCGTTCATAGCGGGACGGTCAGCGCTAGCACCTTTCTCACCTACTTGTCAGGCGGTGACAACACGACGGGCACCGCCGACGGCACCACGTACACGATCGACGCCATCGCCGACCCCGCCGGGGCGATGGCCGCGGCGGACCATCGCTGGCTGCAGTTCGACCCGGGCATCTTCATGTCCACCGGCGGCGCGCTCGTCAACTCGGTGCTCGCGATTCCAGCGATCGACCATGGCTGGACCGCGGACAACACCGGCGAAAACTGGGAGCCGTTCGAATTCAAGATCTGGGGCTGCACCAGCGCCACGCCCAGCGCCTGCACGGAAGGCACGATCACCGACGTCTACACGCGCGGCGTCGACGACACCGGTGCCGCCAAGAACGCCGACGACTTCGCCAGCGTCTGGGGATTCCGCGCGAGCTACAGCTTGTTCATGATCACCTCGGGCGACCATCTGAGCAGCTCCGGGCATTCGCCCGGCGAAGGCGAGATCGATGCATTGGCGATCGCCGCCGTTCCGGAACCCGAGACGTACGCGATGTTCGCGGCCGGCCTCGGGCTGCTCGGCTTCGTCGCCAGGCGTCGCCGCGGGCGCTGAGCGGCCCCGACGGGCCCTGCCCCGACGCCCCGATCGGCACGCGCCGTCGGGGCGTTTCGCGTTCTAGCATCGCGTCGATGGATCAGACTCTCTGGCTCGCCTTCTTCGCCGCCGCGTGGGCGATCAGCCTGTCGCCCGGGCCGGGCGCGGTCGCCGTGATGAGCGCTTCGCTCCAGCATGGCTTCGCGCGCGGCTACTTCGCGACCTTCGGCCTGGTCCTCGGCCTCTGGACCCAGCTCGTCGTCGTCGCGGCCGGCGTCGGCGCGATCATCGCGACGTCGGCGCTCGCCTTCGCGATCGTCAAATGGCTCGGCGTCGCCTACCTCGTCTATCTCGGCATCCGCCAGTGGCGTGCCCCGCCGCTTGCCCTCGTCGTCGCCGATGAGCGCACGCGGCCGACGCGGCGCCGGATCGTCGCCGAAGCGTGGCTGCTCAACGCCGTCAATCCGAAGGGCACGGCGTTCATGCTCGCGGTCGTGCCGCAGTTCCTGACGCCGAGCGAGCCGCTCGTGGCGCAATACATCGCCATCGGCGCGACCCTGGGGTTCACCGACCTCGTCGTCAATGCCGCCTACGCAGCCCTTGCCGCGCGCCTGCTCGGCTTGCTGCGCTCGCCCGCCCGCACGCGCGCGGTGCAGCGGGTCTTCGGCAGCGTCTTCATCGCGCTCGGCGTGCTGCTCGCGACCTTCAAGCGCACCTGACGCTCGTGCCGCGACTGGTGCGCCGCGATCTCGTTGCGTGCGGACGCGAACCCGATGCGCTCAGCGACGCGATGCGCTCACTCGACGACCTTCGCGCGCCCGGCCTTGACCTGCGCGCGAACGCTCTTGCCCTCGAGGCGGCGCCGGCGCGACGCGAGCGTCGGCCGGGTCGGCTTGCGCGGCACGGGCGGCTCGGCTGCGCGCGCGACCAGCTCGTTCAGCCGGGCGAGCGCATCGCGCCGGTTCAGGTCCTGGCTGCGGTGGCGCTGCGCCTTGATGACGATCACGCCTTCGTCGCTCAGGCGCCGGTCGGAGCGCGCGAGCAAGCGCGCCTTCACCGCTTCCGGCAGCGACGATCGGGCGACGTCGAAGCGCAGATGGATCGCGCTCGACACCTTGTTGACGTTCTGGCCGCCCGCGCCCTGCGCACGCACGGCGCTGATCTCGACCTCGCTTTCGTCGACCAGCGGCCCGTCCATGGCGCATCAGGCGACGACGCGGACCGGCACGCGCGGTGCGCGCGCGCACATCAGCTCGTAGCCGACCGTGCCCGCCGCGAGCGCAACGTCGTCGATCGACAGCACCGCGCCGGAATCGGCGCGGCCCCAGACGACGACTTCGCTGCCGACGTTCGCGCTCGCCACCGGGCCGAGGTCGATCGCGATCATGTCCATCGAGACGCGGCCGACAGTCCGCGTGCGGACGCCGTCGACGAGAACCGGCGTGCCGCGCTCGTTGCTGCCGGGAGCGAGGCGCGGATAGCCGTCGGCGTAGCCGCACGCGGCGATGCCGATCCGCATCGGCCGCGCGGCGGTGAAGCTGCTGCCGTAGCCGACGCTGCCGCCGGCAACGAGCTCCTGGACCGCGATCAGCTGCGTGCGCAGGGTCATCGCGGGGAAGAGCTTCCAGTCGTCGGCGCTGTGCAGCGGCGCGTCGGGCGACGAGCCGTAGAGCATGATTCCTGGCCGCACCCAGGCGGCGCCGCCGGCGGCCAGGCGGGCGCCGTAGCGCAGCGTCGCCGCGCTGTTGCACACCGATCGCTCGCCCGGCAGATCGTGAGTCGCCGCGTCGAAGGCGGCGAGCGCGGCGTCGACCGCGACGGCATCGGGAGCATCGGCGTTCGCGAGATGCGTCATCGGCGTGATCGACTCGACCTGCGCCAACTGATCGAGGCGCAGCCACGCAGCGCGAAAGCGATCGGGCGAGAAGCCGAGCCGGTTCATGCCGCTGTTCAGCTTGAGAAACACGCGGTGCGGCCGATCGGTCTTCAACGCGGCGAGGCGATCGATCTGCTCCGTGCTGTGCACGACGTGCCAGAGCCGCAGGCGCGAGCACGTCTCGAGGTCGCGGCCGTCGAAGCAGCCTTCGAGGAGGAGGATCGGCCTTCGCCAGCCGAGCTTGCGCAGCAGCTCGGCTTCGCCGATGTCGAGCAGCGCGAAGCCATCGGCGCGCCGCAGCGACTCGAAAACGTTGGCGATGCCATGGCCGTAGGCGTCCGCCTTGACGACTGCCCATACCCGTGCGCCGGCGGCGGCAATGCGCGCGACCTCGAGATTGGCCGCGAGTGCGTCGCGATGCACGAGCGCTTCGATCGGCCGAGGCATGACATGAATTCTGCCAGCCGCTCGTCGCGATCCACGCCCAACACCACGAATCCGAGAAAACCCGCGTGCTATAAACCGCGCCGCAGGGAGACAAGTCGGACGCCAGCTCCGATGCCGATCGCGCCGGGAAGCGAATGAAAAAAGGCTTCTACACCATCATGTCGGCGCAGTTCTTCAGCTCGCTGGCCGACAACGCATTGCTCGTCGCGGCGATCGAGCTGCTCCGCACCGGCGGTTCGCCTTCGTGGCACGTGACGGCATTGGTGCCGATGTTCGCGCTCTTCTACGTCATCCTCGCGCCGGGTGTCGGCGCCTTCGCCGACGCCGTCCCCAAGGGCACGGTGATGCTGATCTCGAACACGATCAAGATCGTCGGCTGCCTGCTCATGCTGTTCGGCGTCGAGCCCCTGCTCGCCTACGGCATCGTCGGCCTCGGCGCGGCTGCGTATTCGCCCGCGAAGTACGGGATCCTCACCGAGCTGCTGCCCAACTCGCAGCTGGTCAAGGCGAATGGCTGGATCGAGGGCCTCACGATCCTTTCGATCATCTTCGGCGTCCTGCTCGGCGGCCAGCTCCTCGGCCGCGTCGTCTCGCACCATCTGCTTGCCTTCGACGTGCCCATGATCGACACCGGCATCAGCTCCGCACCGGAAGCTGCGGTCGCCGTGATCGTCGCGCTCTACATCGTCGCCGCGCTCTTCAATCTGCGCATCCCGCGCACCGATGCGCCGCTGCAGCCGCTCGCGAGAAACGTCGGCGTGCTCGTGCGCGACTTCTCGAATTGCAACGCGCGGCTGTGGAACGACAAGCTCGGCCAGATTTCGCTGGCGACGACGACGCTGTTCTGGGGCGTCTCGGGGAACCTGCGGGTCATCGTCTTTGCCTGGGCGGCGGCGGCGCTCGGCTATTCGACGACGCAGGCGTCGGCGCTGGTCGGCGTCGTCGCGATCGGCACCGCGGCCGGCGCGATCATCGCATCGCTCCGGATGCGGCTCGACCAGGCGACGCAGGTGATTCCGTTCGGCATCGCCATGGGCGCCCTCGTCATCGGCCTCAACCTCATCACCCACGTCTGGGTTGCAGCGCCGTTCCTGGTCCTGCTCGGTGCGGTAGGCGGCTTCCTCGTCGTGCCGATGAACGCGCTGCTGCAGCACCGCGGCGCCAACCTGATGGGCTCGGGCCGATCGATCGCAGTGCAGAATTTCAATGAGCAGGCGTGCATCCTCGGCCTCGGTGCCTTCAACACCGGCATGACGCGCTTCGGCCTGTCGGCGTTCACGTCGATCGCCGTCTTTGGCGTCCTGGTCGCCGCGACGATGTGGCTGATCCGGCGCTGGCACCTCTCGAACGTCGTCCGCTATCGCGGCGAAGTCGAGCACCTGCTGGCGATCGCGCGGCGCGACAAGCATTGAGCGCTGAGCGCGCCGAGCGGGCGCGGCGCCTCGCCGCGGCGGCGCTCGTCTTCAACGCGTTCGTCTGGGGCACTTCGTGGTGGCCGCTGCGGCATCTGCAGCAAAGCGGACTGCACCCGCTCTGGACGACGGCCTTGAGCTTCACGCTGGCATCGCTCGCGATCATCCTCGCGCGACCCGGCGCTGTCGGCCAGGTCCTGCGCACGCCCGCGCTCTGGGTGCTGGTGCTTGCCGCCGGCTGCACCAACGCCGCGTTCAACTGGGCGATCGTGATCGGCGATGTCGTCCGCGTCGTCCTCCTGTTCTACCTCATGCCGCTCTGGACCGTGCTGCTCGCGCGCATCGTCCTCGGCGAGCGGCTGACGCGCGCGGCGGCGCTGCGGATCGTGCTCGGCACGCTGGGGGCGGCGATCGTGCTCTGGCCCGACGGGACGGACGCGGCCGCGAGGTTGCGGGACGTCGCCGCGCTGCTGCCGTTGCCGAAGTCGCTCGCCGACTGGCTCGGGATCGTCGGCGGCTTCTCGTTCGCGTTCAACAACGTGATGCTGCGGCGCGAGGCGAACCGGCCGGAGGAAGGCCGCTCGCTCGCGATGTTCGCCGGCGGCGCGCTCGTCGCCGGCGCGATCGCGGCGACGCTCACCGCGGGCGGCGCCGTGCCGCCGTTGCCGGCGCCGGCGCCGGCGTGGCTGGCAATGACCGGCGGGCTGACGGTGGCGTTCGTCGCCGGCAATCTCTCGCTCCAGTACGGCGCCGCGCGCCTGCCCGCCAACCGCACCGCGGTCGTCATGCTGACCGAGGTGCTGTTCGCTTCGCTCTCGGCGGTCGCGCTCGGCGGCGGCACGCTGACCGGACGGCTCGCGCTCGGCGGCGCGCTGATCGTCGGCGGCGCGCTGCTCGCCGCGCTCGAGCCCGGACGCTGAACGCCACGCCGCACGGCGCTACCATGGGCGAGCAACCTGACCGAGGAGACCATGGCGACAACCGCACCCGAAAGCATCTACGGCTTCGAAGCCGAATCGATCGCAGGCAAGCCGGCCGCAGTTCGCGAGCCAGAAGGGCAAGGTGCTGCTGATCGTCAACACCGCGAGCAAGTGCGGCTTCACGCCGCAGTTCGCCGGGCTCGAGGAACTGTGGAAGGCGTATCGCGACCGCGGCCTCGTCGTGATCGGCTTCCCGAGCAACCAGTTCGGCGCCCAGGACCCCGGCTCGAACGACGAGATCGCCTCGTTTTGCGAGATGAACTACGGCGTCACGTTCCCGATGATGGCCAAGGTCGACGTCAACGGCGACAACGCGCCGCCGCTCTGGAAATGGCTCACCGCGAAGGCGCCGGGCATCCTCGGCACCAAGACGATCAAGTGGAACTTCACCAAGTTCCTGGTCGGCAAGGACGGCAAGGTCATCAAGCGCTACGCGCCGAACGACCCACCCGAGTCGCTGAAGGGCGACATCGAAGCGGCCCTGCGGGCCTAGGCGCGCGATGTTCGAGCACGTCGAGCCGTTCGGCGGCGATCCGATCCTGAGTCTGAACGACGACTTTCAGAAGGACTCCCGGCGCGGCAAGATCAACCTGTCGATCGGCATCTACTTCGACGACGCCGGCCGCATTCCGGTGCTCGCGTCGGTCCGGCGCGCCGAGCAGCAGGTGGTCGCGCGCGACGCGCCGAAACCGTATCTGCCGATCGAAGGCGCGGCGAATTTCCGCGCCGCCGTGCAGGCGCTCCTGTTCGGCGCCGACCACGAAGCGGTGCGCGACGGCCGCGTGGCGACGATCCAGTCGGTGGGATCGAGCGGCGGCCTCAAGGTCGGCGCCGACTTCATCGCCCGGTGGCTCCCGGGCAGCGCGGTCTGGGTCAGCGAGCCGAGCTGGGAGAACCATCGCTCGATGTTCGAAGGCGCCGGCCTCGCGGTGCACGACTATCCGTACTACGACGCCGCCAGCGGCGGCCTCGCGTTCGATGCGATGTGCGACGCGCTTGGCCGGCTGCCGCCGAAGAGCGTCGTCCTTCTGCACGCGTGCTGCCACAACCCGACCGGCGTCGACCTGTCGCGCGCCCAGTGGGACGCGCTCGTGCCGATCCTCGTCGAGCGCGGCCTGCTGCCGTATCTCGATCTCGCCTATCAGGGCTTCGGCGACGGCATCGTCGAAGACGCCTACGCGCTGCGCGCGCTCGCCGCGGCGCGCGACCGCGATGGCCGGCCGCTCGCCTTCTTCGTCGCCAACTCGTTCTCGAAGAGCATGAGCCTGTACGGCGAACGCTGCGGCGCGCTCAGCGTCGCCTGCGCCGATGCTGCCGAAGCCAGCAACGTCCTCGGCCAGCTCAAGTTCACGGTGCGACGCAACTATTCGAGCCCGCCGATCCACGGCGGCCAGATCGTCGCCGCGGTCCTCGGCGAACCGGATCTGCGGCGCGCCTGGGAAGGCGAGCTCGGCGCGATGCGCGAGCGGATCCGGGCGATGCGACAGGCGCTGCACGGCGTTCTCGCAGCGAAGATGCCCGACCGCGACTTCTCGTACTTCCTGCACCAGCGCGGCATGTTCAGCTACACCGGCCTCTCGCCACGCCAGGTCGACCGCCTCCGCGACGAGTTCGCGGTCTATCTCGTGCGGTCGGGACGCATGTGCGTCGCCGGCCTGAACCGCGGCAACGTCGAGGCCACCGCGCAGGCGATGGCCGCCGTGCTCGGCGATTGAGCCGGCGGGTTCTGCGTCAGCGTCGGCCGCGCCCTGCGAAGCGGCGCTGCGCGAAGAGAGCAAGACCGGTCGCGACGCTCGCGAAGCGGTCGCCTTCGACGACGCGCGCGCCGGCGAACGCCTGCCGCAGGCGATCGTTCAGGAGCTCGAGCCCGGTCGAGCCGCCCGTGAGGTAGAGGGCGTCGACGTCCTCCGGGCCGAGGCCTGCCTGCGCGACCGTCGTCCGCGCCGCTTCGGCGATGCGGTCGAGATCGGCGGCGAGGGCGCGGTGGAGGTCGCGCTCGTCGAGCCGGGTCGCGAGCCCCGGCTCGACCTGGTCGAGGGCGATCGCAACCGCGCCGCCGCCGGCGACCGCGATCTTCGCCGCCTCCGCGCGGGCGACGAGGTCGTGGCCGAGGCGCTGCGTCGACGACCGTCATCAAACGCCGGTGCAGCTCCGGGTCGGCATAGAACGAGCGCATGCCACGCAGCTCGACGACGCGCTGCGCGTTGTAGACCGTGTTGATCAGGTGCCAGGTGGCCAGATCGAAGTAGACCGCGCTCGGCGCCTCGCGCGGCGGCGCGCCGTCCACGCTCGGCCCGAAGGCACCGTGGCCGAGCAGCGGCAGGATGCTGGCGAGCTCGAGGCGGCGATCGAAGTCGGTGCCGGCGATGTGGACGCCGTGGCTGGCGAGGATGTCGCACCTGCGGTCGACGGCGTCCTTCCGATCCGGGCCGACCCGGACGAGCGAGAAGTCCGACGTGCCGCCGCCGATGTCGGCAACGAGGACCGTTTCCTCGCGCGCGACCGACTGTTCGTGGTCGAACGCGGCGGCGATCGGCTCGTACTGCAGAACGATCTCGCGAAAGCCGGCGCTCGCTGCGGCGCTCCGCAGCGCGGCTTCTGCCTCGGCATCGCGAGCGCGGGTCGTCGTCGACGAAGTAGACCGGCCGGCCGAGCACGGCGCGCTCGATCTCTGTCCCGACGGCCGCCCCGGCCTTGCGAGCGCAGATGGCGCAGGTATGTCGCGACGATGTCGACGTAGCGCACGCCGCGGCCGCCGCCGACGTCGGTCGTCTGCTGCAGCAACGAGCTGCCGAGGATGCTCTTCATCGAGCGCATCAGCCGGCCGTCGATGCCGTCGACATAGGCCGCGATCGCGGCGCGGCCGAACAGGCACGGCGCGGGCTCGGCGCGACCGCGCCTCGCTCTCGCCGGGATAGAAGACCGCCGTCGGCATCGTCGCGAAGCCCGGCTCGAGCTCGACCAGGCGCATCGCATCGCGCGCCGGGCACCGCGACCGCCGAGTTCGAGGTGCCGAAGTCGATCGCGCAAAAGGTGGTGTCGTCGGGCATCGTGCGGCGACGGCTGGCCGCGAAAGGCGCGCGATTCTAGGGCGCCGGCGGCGCACCGCGGCGGCGCGCGACTATCCTCGTGCTCGCCGTCTCAACCGGAGACCGCCATGGCCGTTGTCTCGCTTCGCTCGCTCGTCCTTGTCGCGCCGCTGCTTCGGCGGCAGAGCGCCGTCGCCGCCGACGTCGTCGCGACGCCGAGCAAGTCCGATGCCCTCGCGCCGGCGCGTGCCCGCATCGCCGAGAAGAACTGGCCGGCGGCGATCGACGAGCTGAAGAAGGTCAAGCGACGTCGAGCGCCGACTGGAACAACCTGATGGGCTACAGCCTGCGCAAGGCCGACCGCGGCCAACCTCGCCGAGGCCGAGAAGTACTACAACGAGGCGCTGCGCATCGATCCGAAGCATCGCGGCGCCCTCGAGTACTCGGGCGAGCTGTACCTGATGACCGGCAACCTCGAGATGGCCGAGCAGCGCCTGGCCACGCTCGACAAGGCGTGCTTCCTGCCGTGCGAGGAGTACACCGACCTGAAGCGTGCAGTGGCTCGTTACAAAGCGGCGGGCAACAAGTACGTCGCGCAGTACCGTGGCGGCGTCGCGACGCGTTGTGCATGCAACGCGAATCGCGACCGCTTCGCCCCTCGATCGCGGGATCCTGGCGGAGCGACAGCGCCGATACTGCACACGCGAACTGTCGCCTCCGGAGCACCGATGAACCTGATCGCCGCGCCCGCCGCTACCTGTCGACCTCGCGTCGCGCGGCGCGCCGGCCTTCAGACGATCCGGCCGACATGGGCACCGCGTTCGGCCTCGACGCGATCACCACGATCCAGCCCAGTCGCCGGCCGAGATACGCCGCGCGCGAGCGCCTGCGCCGCCGAGCCGGCATCGCGCTGCGCCTGCACCGCCGCTCGACGTTCTGAACGCGCGCGACGCGCGGAATCGCTAGACCTCGACACCAGACGCGGCGGTGCGCGCCGCTCCGCCGCGCCGCTCGTGCCGCGCGCATCGCAGACCGACCCGCGTCGATTCCGCCGCCGTGCATGGCGACGCGGTAGTCGTGCACGCAGTGCAGGTGGCCTGCCAGCCAGAGATCGGCGAGCGGCAGCAGGTCGTCGTCGCATCGCAGAAGCTCGCGGTACCGCTGCGCGCGCCATAGCGCGGGTGCGGCACTGCGCACGCTCGGCGCGAAGTGCGTGACGACGACGGTCTCGTCCCAACCCAGGTCCGCGCTGCTGCAGCTCGGCCGCAGCCAGGCCCGGCGCGCGAGCGCTTCGTCGCGCATCGCGTCGACGTCGAACGGCTGGCCGGCGCAGGTCGCCTGCATGAGGTCCATGAAGTAGACGCCGGCCGCATCGCCTGGCGCGGCCAGGGCGCCGAAGAGGTCGAAGTCGCTCCAGCGGATCGTGCCGACGATGCGCACGCGCCGCCCTCGGCGGTCGACGTGATCGCGCTCGCGCTCCAGCATCGGACGCCGAGCTCGTTGCAGCGCTGCGCAGCGCGACGCTCGCGTCGCGCGAGTCGCGGCCGTCGAACTCGTGGTTGCCGGCGACGAACGACCGGCACCGGCCAGTCCCGGAAGCGCTCGCGAGCGTCGAGCGGCTGTCGATGTCGCCGGCCAGGACGAGCAGGTCGGCGCCCTGCGCGCTTCGGGAAAGTACGACTCGGTCTCGAGGTGCAGGTCCGAGAGCAGCTGCAGGCGCATCAGGCGGCGCGGCGCACGTGGCAATGCTTGAACTTGCGCCCGCTGCCGCAATGGGCAGGATCGTTGCGGCCGACCTTCGGCGCCGCGTGGCGGACCGCCTCGACCTTGTAGCGAGCAGCGGAAGCGTCAGCTCGTACAGCTCAGCGACGCCTCCGACGACGTCGTCGACGGCCTGGTCGAGCGTCATCTCCAGCGTCGGCGCGTCGTTCGTGCCGCGTCGGCAAGAAACCGGAGCACGCGCGCGAGCGCGGCTACGCACCTGCGAGATCGTCGAGGTCCTTGAGCGCGGCAGCAATGCGGCCAGATCGAAACCGCCGACCCACGGCTGCAGGATCGCGCCGATCGGGCTCGGCCAGCCACGCTGCTGCTCGTCGGCGTTGTCGGCATCGGCTGCGGAAGATCGACTCGAAGTCGCCGTCTCCAGGCGCGCCAGTCGCACCACATGGTGGCGCAGGATGAGCGCGCGGGCGCGGCGCTGCTCGGCGCCGGGCTCGGCTCACCCCGGCACCGCGACCGCCCGAACATCGAACGGAAGCCAGGCGTCGACGTCACGAGCACCGGCTGGACGATGACGCCGCAGAGCAAGCCGTCGAGCATGACCGCGTCGAGCGGCTCGAGCGGCTCCGGAATGCCGGCGAGCAGCGCATCGAGCTCGGCGAGCTCGGCCTCGCTCAGGTCCTGGTCGCCGGCAGCGACTGCGCCGCGCGACGGTGGCGCCGATTCGGGCTGGGTCATCGCGCGACTGTCGTGCCCCGGCGCCGCGCCGCGGGCCAGGCCGGCCGCGCTCGCGGCAGACGCCGGCGATGTCAGCCCGCCAGGCGCGATGCCAGGCGGCGCCGCACTGCGGGCAGCTCGGCGGGGAGCCGATACGCGAGCTGGCGGAACAGCTCGTCGTGCAGATCGAGCTCGCCTTTCCAGGCGGCGGCGTCGACGCTGCTGACGAGCGCATAGCGCGCCGCATCGAAGTCGAGCCCGGACCAGTCGAGGTCGTCGTATCGCGGCGTCAGTCCGAACGCGTTGAGCGCGCCGTCGGCGCGACCTTCGACGCGCTCGACAATCCAGCGGAGCACGCGCATGTTCTCGCCGTAGCCGGGCCAGACGAACTTGCCGTCCGGTCCCTTGCGGAACCAGTTGACGCAAAAGATCTTCGGCAGCCTCGCTCCCGATCGCTGCACGATGGCGCCGAGGTCGAGCCAGTGCTGGAAGTACTCGCTCATGTTGTAGCCGATGAACGGCAGCATCGCGAACGGATCGCGGCGGACGACGCCTTGCGCGCCGGCAGCGGCGGCGGTGGTCTCGGACCCCATCGTCGCCGCCATGTAGACGCCCTCGGTCCAGTCGCGCGCCTCGGTGACGAGCGGCACCGTCGTCGAGCGGCGGCCGCCGAAAATGAAGGCGTCGATCGGCACGCCCCGCGGCGAATCCCAGGCCGGATCGAGCGCAGGGTTGTTGGTCGCCGCGACCGTGAAGCGCGCGTTCGGATGCGCCGCCTTCTCGCCGGTCTCGCGCGCCAGCGCCGGCGTCCAGTCGCGGCCCTGCCAATCGATGAGATGTGCCGGCGGCTCGTCGGTCATGCCTTCCCACCAGACATCGCCGTCGTCGGTGAGCGCGACATTGGTGAAGATCGCGTCGTGGGCGACGCTCGCCATGCAGTTCGGGTTGGTCCGTTCGTTGGTCCCCGGCGCGACGCCGAAGTATCCCGCCTCGGGGTTGATGGCGTAGAGGCGGCCGTCCTTGCCGGGCTTGATCCAGGCGATGTCGTCGCCGATCGTCGTCACCTTCCAGCCCGACAGCGTCGGCGGCGGGATCAGCATCGCGAAGTTGGTCTTGCCGCAGGCGCTCGGGAATGCGGCGGCGACGTGGTGCTTGCGCCCCGACGGCGACGTCACGCCGAGGATGAGCATGTGCTCGGCGAGCCAGCCCGGACGCCCTTCGGCAGCGTTCGCCGCCGAGCGGCCCATCGTCGACGCGATGCGCAGCGCGAAGCACTTCTTGCCGAGCAGCGCGTTGCCGCCGTAGCCCGAGCCGTAGCTCCAGATCTCCTGCGTCTCGGGATAGTGGACGATGTACTTGGTCGGGTTGCACGGCCAGGCGACGTCCTGCTCGCCCGGGGCGAGCGGCGCGCCGACCGTGTGCATGCACGGCACGAAGTGGCCGTCTGCTCCGAGCACCTCGAGCACCGCGCGGCCCATGCGCGTCATCAACTTCATGCTCACCGCGACATAGGGGCTGTCGGTCAGCTCGACGCCGATGTGGGCGATCTCGGAGCCGAGCGGTCCCATCGAGAACGGCACGACGTACATCGTGCGTCCGCGCATGCAGCCGCGAAAGAGCGGCGGCGTGCCGTCGCCGAGGCCGGTCTGCAGCAGGGCCCGCATCTCGGTGGGCGACTTCCAGTTGTTGGTCGGGCCGGCGTCTTCCTCGCGCTCGGAGCAGATGAAGGTGCGATCCTCGACGCGAGCGACGTCGCTCGGGCTGCTGCGCGCAAGATAGCTGCGCGGTCGCAGCCTGCCGTCGAGGCGGATGAAGGTGCCGGCCGCGACCAGCTGCTCGGCAAGGCGGTCGTACTCCGCCGCGCTGCCGTCGCACCAGTGGACGTCGCGCGCTTCGGTGAGCGCAGCCATCTCGGCGACCCAGTCGATCAGCTTGGCGTGGCGGACGTGGGCGGGCGCACGAACGGCGCCGCCTCGCGTGTGGAAACGGTCGGTCGGCAGTGCAGTCATGAGGGGCTCAGGGCAATTGAAATTCCCGGCGACCGGCGCCACTGCCGGCGGCACTCACGACAGGGACGAACGGCGCTGTCGGACCGGTGCCGCCGCGCAGCGGGAAGTCGGTGATTCGCACCCGTGGATCGATGTCTCCGCCGCGCAGTCGTGCGCTTGTTCTCGGGGGCGCCAGTGTAGCCGGCGGGGTGTGCGAGGGCCGACCGGCCGTCTGTTCCCGGCGCCGCAATAATGGCCGGATGCCGAGCCGCCGCCTCTTCGTCGCCGGGCTGGCGATGCAGGCCTTCGCGGCGTCCGCATTGGCGCAAAAACCCTCCGAACGCGGGGGTCCGCTGCGCCTTGGCGTCGATCGCGCGCTCGATGAATCCGGCCTCGCCAAGCGCCTTCAGCATGCGTTCGGCGCCGACACCGGAATCCCCGTCCTGCTCGTCGCCGCTCCCGCGCTCGCCGTGCTCGAGGCGGCCAAGAACGGCGAGATCGACGCCGCGCTCGTCAACGCGCCGGCGCCGGAGGAGGAGCTCGAGCGCCAAGGCCTGGTCCACGATCGTCGCGCGATCGCTGCCAGCGAGTTCATCATCGTCGGGCCGGCGCCCGCCGGAGCACCGCGCAAGCGGGCGCCGCCACCCGGACGAAGCGGCGTCGAGGCGCTCGAGCGGATCCGCGCCCAAGCGGCGAGCGATCCGGCCAGCGTCGTCTTCCTGTCGGCTGGCGACGGCTCCGGTGTCCATGTCGCCGAGCAGGCGCTCTGGCGGGTGGGACGCATCGAGCCGGTCACGCCGTGGTACGTCGCCGCCGAGCCCGGCAGCAGCTTCACGGCGCAGGTGCGCGCGCGCGGCGCGTACGCGCTGGTCGAGCGCGGTGCCTGGACGGTCCTCGGCGGAGCGCCGTCGACCGTGATCGTCGAAGGCGACCCGTTGCTCATCGAATCCGTCCACGCGATGCGCTCGTTTCGCATCACCCATCCGGCAGGCAAGATCTTCGTCGCCTGGATCGCCGGCGGTCGCGGCCGCGCCGTCGTCGCGCGCCACGGCGGCTATCACCTGCGCTGAGCGGCCGATGGCGAACTGCGGACGCGTCCTCAGCGTCAACGTCGCACGCGCGAGCGCCGTCGCGATCGACGGTCGCAGCGTGACGACGGCGATCGGCAAGCGTGCGGTCGAGGGCCGGCAAGCGGTGCGGGCCCTCGGCATCGAAGGCGACGAGCAGGCCGACCTTCGCGTCCACGGCGGGCCGAGCAAGGCGGTCTACGCGTACCCGAGCGAGCACTACCCATTCTGGCAGACGGTGCGGGCCCAGGCCGGCATCGCGCCTTGGCACGAGTCGCTGCCGCCGGGCTCCCTGGGCGAGAACCTGACCATCGCGGGTGTGGTGGAAGCCGAGGTGTTCGTCGGCGACGTGCTGCGCTTTGCCGGCTGTGTGCTGGCCGTGAGCCAGCCACGCCTGCCGTGCTTCAAGTTCAATGCGGCGATGGGCTTCAGGCACGCTGCCAAGCTGATGACCGAGAGCGCCTGGTGCGGCTGGTATCTCGCGGTGCGCGAGCCCGGAACGATCGCCGCCGGCGACGACTTCGAGATCGTCCCGGGGCCGCGCGCGGTCAGCATCTGGGAGTTGTTTCGCGCACGCACGGGCCGCGACGGCTGATGCTCGCGTACCGCCACGCCTTCCACGCCGGCAACCACGCCGACGTGCTGAAGCACATCGTGCTGATGCTCGTGCTGCGCCACCTCGCAACCAAGGACAAGGGCTATCGCTTCGTCGACACGCATGCCGGCGCCGGCGGCTATTCGCTGCGCGGCCGCTATGCGCAGAAGAACGCCGAGCACGAGCGCGGCATCGGCCTGCTCTGGACGCGCGACGATCTGCCCCCGGTGGTCGCCGACTACGTCGATCTCGTCCGCCGCTTCAACCCCGACGGCGCGCTCACGCAGTACCCGGGCTCGCCCTCGCTCGCTCTGATGCTGCTGCGGCGGCAAGACGAATTGCGCGCGTTCGAGCTCCACCCGACCGAGCAGAAGATCCTGCGCGCGACGCTCGCTGGCAACCGCCACGCGACCGCGATCGACGGCGACGGCTTCGAAGGACTGCGCTCGCAGCTGCCGCCGCCGACCCGCCGCGGCGTCGTGCTCGTCGACCCGAGCTACGAAGGGACGGCCGACTACGGCAAGGTCGTCGCGACGCTGCGCGACGCGGTGGCGCGCTTCGCCGACGGCGTCTATGTCGCCTGGTATCCGCAGGTGAGCAAGGTCGAGGCGGCGCAGCTGCCGCGGCGCCTCGCCGCGCTGGCGCCGAAGGGCTGGCTGCATGCGCGTCTGACGGTGCAGGAGCCGGATGCGCGCGGCTTCGGGCTGGCGGGCAGCGGCGTCTTCGTCCTCAATCCGCCGCACACGCTGCACGCGACGCTGGCGAAGATCCTGCCGTTCCTGGTCGATGTGCTCGGGCAGTACGCCGGCGCCAACTTCCTGATCGATCGCGTCGAGAGCTGAGCGCGCCTGTCGTCATTGCGAGCCCTCCGCGGCCGCCGGCTGGCGCTTCAGGTCGCGGAACGCCGCGAACAGCCACGTGCGCATGCCGACCAGCAGCGTGTAGGGCGTCCGCTGTTCTTCCGCGAGACGCTGGTCGGCGAGATGCGCCTGCGCGAAGTCCTGGCCGACGCGCTGCAGCCGCTCGACGAACGACGCCGCCAGGCTCGGCGTGATCTCGCCATGGACGAGCATGATCAGCTCGCCGTCGCCGTCGAAGCCGCCGCTCAGGTAGTCGGCGGCGACGTGCTCGCGGAAGTACGTCATCACCGGCCCGTGCGGCAGCCAGCGGAAACCCTTGGCGACCTTGAGCCGGTAGCGGTTGAGCGGCCGCAGCTCGATGATGCCCAGGTGATCGAGCTGCGCCAGGTACTTGATGCATTCGGCGTCGCTGAACGCGTACTCGCTCGTCATCGCCTCGAAGCTCCACTGGCTGGTGCAGCAGATCGCGAGGAGAAGCAGCTTGCGGTCGGCGACCACCGCGGCCTCCTGCTCGACCGTCAGCTGTCGCGACAGCGGTTGCGCGTCGGCGACCTTCCTCGCCAGCTCGGCGAAGTCCATCTTCAGCACACGCAGCATCTCGTCGATCCGCGACAGCGGCATGTCGGCCTTGGCGAACACGCGCTTGACGCTCGACTCCGACATGCCGAGCGCCGCGGCGAGGTCGGCGTAGGTGACGCCCGCCGCACGCAGTTCGGTCTTCAAGGCATTGACGAGGTCCTGGGTCGTGCTCATGGGCGTGCTCGCGAGTGCGAAGTATCGGCGAGCGCCACCGCCTGCGGACAGCTGCGCGACTCGACCGAATCGCCTTGGCGACCGCGGAGCGTGCGCCGACAGTGGCGCGACCTCCACTGCCGGGAACCGCCATGTTGCCGATCATCTTCGCCGCCTTCGCGTCCTGCTTCCTGCTCGAGCGGCTCTCGCCCGGCTGGCGCCTGCCTGGCGCCGGCAGCAGGGGCGGTCTACACGCTCTGCACCGCGCTCGGCGAATTCTTCTACCACACCAACGTCACGACGCCGCGCTGGGTCGGCTTCGTCTTCCAACGGCCGGAGATGCATCGCGTCCACCACGAGCACGGCAGGCACCGCAACAACTACGGCGACATCCCGTGGTGGGACATGCTGTTCGACACCTACGAGAACCCGCGCACCTTCACCGCGACCTGCGGCTTCGACGACGCGCGCGAGCAGCGCCTCGGCGAGATGCTGCGCTGGCGCGATGTCCACCGCGGCTGACGACCGGCCGCTGTCGACTGCGCCGCACGCCTACTTCGCGACCGAGAACAGCACGGCGTTGTTGACCGCGTACACGGTGCCGTCGGCGCCGACCGCGGTCGGCGTGTACGCCTCGCCGATGCCGCTCGTCAGCTGGATGCGCTGGCTGAAGCGTGTTGCCGACGAGGTCCCAGCGGTAGAGATAGCCGTCCTCGCTGTTGACGAGCACCGACTTCGTCGCCGGGTCGACCGCCGCGGTGTTGATGCACCACTCCCTGACCGCGGCCGGCGTCGTGCCCGGCCTCGAGGGTCGGGCCCGAGGATCGTGAGCACCTCCGCATGATCGGGATGCCCGAGATCGGGTCGGTCTGCGTGGCGTTCGGGTCGAGGACGGCGATCCGGTTCGATGCCGTCGCCGCTGCCGACGCCGGCGTAGTTGTTGTACTTCGTCATCAGCAGGTAGCGTCGACGGGCCGTCGTACGACGGCACCATCGCTGCCGGCACGACCGAGGCGCGTGTCGTCCCAGCCGAAGCCGCCCGGCGTCGCCGGCGGAGCCGAGCGCCGCATCGAAGTGGAGCAGCCAGCCGCGCGCGTTGTGCGTGCCGAACGTCCGCTCGAGGACGCCGAAGTAGACGTCGCCGTCGGGCCCGACCGTCGGCGATGCGGTCGAGTCGTCGCTGATCCGGCCAGGTGTTCCCGTCGACGGATCGAGAAGGAGTGCCCGGCCCTTCACGGCGAAGGTCGCGCTGTCGAGGGCGACGCAGATAGCCCGCCTGGACGACGCCGGGGACCACCGCGGTGTTCACCGCGACGTAGACCGTCGTGCCGTCGCGGCGAGAGCGCCGGCGCGCTGTTCATCGCCACCTTGGCGATGCCGGCATCGCCAGCGGCGAAGCTCGCCGACACCCAGGTGCCGACGCCGCTCGCGTCGACGCGGGCGAGGCCGCTCGCGAGACCGGCGGGATTCGCGCCGGTGACCATGAAGCCGAAGTAGGCGTTGCCCTGGGCGTCGACGGTGATCGGCGTGTTGACGAAGACGGTCGCATCGAACGCCGCCGGCGATGCGGCGTAGGCGGCAGCACCGTAAAAGACGACGCTGCGTGGCGTTCCCGCGCTGGCATCGGCGTCATCCTTGACCCACAGCTTGCCGCCGGCGCCGGCGAAGAAGAGGAGGTTCGTCGTTGTCAGCGCAGGGTTGTAGCTCGGCACCCAGTTGTGCGGCGGCAGCACGTAGTCGCTGTTCGCCGACCAGAAGAGCCCGCCGTTGCCGCCCGACCTTGCCTCGACGCGAAAGCCGCCGCCGACACCGGTCTTCACCGGCACGACGACTGTGTTGTGCGATGTCACGACCGGCGAGCCGTAGTGGATGAGCAGCGTGCCGTTGGCCTGCCGCGGCGGCACGAGGTCGACCGGGGTCGACCACGAGATGCGGTTGAGGTCCTGCGTCGCGATCGCGGCCTGCGCGGCATGCTGCCCGTCGCGACCGTACGACCACCACGCTGGCCCGTCCACTCCCGGCGCCGGCACGACCGGCGTGCCGCCTGCGCTGCCGCCGCCGCCGCCGCAGCTCGCGAGCGTGATGCTGCAGGCGAACGCCGCGATGAGCGCTCGCCGCGTCGGCAGAAACGGTGGCGTGGTCGGCGTCGAGGCGTGCATGGCTGGCGAGCGAGTGGATCGAGCGCCGATGCTGCCACAACGGTAGCGCCGCACGCTCCCGCCGGTGCCGGCGCTCGCCACGCTCTTGCGAGCGATGGCGAAGCCGCAGTCGCGCTCGCAAGATGCGCCCCGCTTTCATCACTTCCCCGACAGGAGAACCCATGAAACCGATGGCGATGCGTCAAGACACCAGGGCCTGGAAGGCGCAGGTCTGGATCTCGTTCATGGCCGCCGCGCTGCTCTGCGCGATCGGCCTGGCGTGGCTGCCGGGACGCGAGCTCGACCGCGCCTTCATGGTGATGGGCTACGTGTTCTGCCTCACCACGGCGTTCGCGCTCGCCAAGTTCGTCCGCGACAACGAATCGCGCGCCGTCGACACGCCGCTCTGGCGGCTCGTCGTCTGGGGCGGCTTCTTCGTCGCGATGGCGCTGACCGGCTGGGGCCTCGTGCAGATGGACATCAACCCGGCGTACCGGGCATTCCTCGGCGTCAGCTGGCTGTTCCTCATCTCGACGTGCTTCACGCTCGCCAAGACGCTGCGCGATGCCCACGACCACGCGATCGCGCTGGCCGTGCAGGCCGAGCGCTCGCTCTGCGCCGCGTGCGAGCGCGAGTGAGCGTTCTTTTGCAATCGACAAAAGGAGTTGCCATGACAGCCATCGATCGGTCTTCTTCGCTCGCGCGCGCCGTGCGCCGCAGCGCCGCCGTCGTCCTCTCGGCTGCGCTCGTGCTACCGGCAGCGCACGCTCGCGCGCAATCGACGATCTCGGACGCGAGCGTGCTCTCGGCGTTGCCGATCGCGGTGTCGGTCGCGGCGCCGGTCGCGGTGCTCTCGACCGGCGCGGCGCTCACCGTCGTCTCGGTCGAGGCGACGAGCACGGGGGCCGTCTGGGTCCTCGAGCGCTCCGCCGACGGCACGCGCGCCAGCGTCCGCCTCGTCGGCCGCGGTCTTGCGGACGCGTCGGTCGCGGTCGGCACCGTCGTCGTCGCCACCGCGCTCAGCACCGGCTGGGTGCTCTCGGCGGCCGGCGAAGCGATCGCCTTCATCCCGAACGAGATCGGCCGCGCCCTGCTCTACAACGAGAGGATCACGCGGTGAGCCTCGCCGCCCTGCGCGCGCTCGCGACCGTCGTCGCGCTCGCCGCCAGCACCGCGCACGCCGGTCGCAGCTGCGAGCAGCGGCCGCCGACGGCGCTCGCCGTGACGCGCGCGATGACGCTCGCCGAGCACACCGCCGCGCGACTGTCGCAAAGCGGCGCCAACGTCGTCGTCATCGCCCGTGCCGGCCAGAACCTGGGCGAATACGGCATCCGCTATTCGCACCTCGGCTTCGCCTACAAGGAAGGCGAAGGCAGCGGCGCGGTCTGGCGCGTCGTCCACAAGCTGAACCAGTGCGGGACGGCGCACGCGTCGCTCTATCGCCAGGGCCTCGGCGAGTTCTTCCTCGACGATCTCTGGCAGTACGAAGCGGCGATCGTCGTTCTCGCGCCGCAGACACAGGCCCACCTGCGCGCCGTGCTCGACGACAACGTCGCCGTCGCCCGCCTCGACACGCCCGCCTACAGCATGGTCGCGTATCCCTGGTCGGTGCGCTATCAGCAATCGAACCAATGGGCGATCGAGACGCTGGCGCTCGCCGAGGATCCCGCCGCGGCGACGCGCGAGCGCGCGCAGGCTTGGCTGCGCCTGCACGGCTACGAGCCGAGCACGCTGCACCTGTCGGCGTTCAAGCGGCTCGGCGCGCGCGTCGCCAGCGCCAACATCGCCTTCGACGACCATCCGAACGAGAAGCGATTCAGCGATCGCATCGAAACCGTCACGGTCGACTCGGTGTTCCGCTGGCTCGAGCGCGACGGCCGCGGCAGCACGGTTCAGGTGATACGGTAGATTGCCGGCAGCGCGCAGACGCATGCACACCACGACGGGAGCACCGCTTTGACCACCCGAGCCGACGTTGCCCCGCGCCTGCCGGACGGCGCAGCGCATGCGCATCCGAACCAGTTCGCGCTGCTCGGCCAGCGCCGCTTCGCGCCCTTCTTCTGGACCCAGTTCCTCGGCGCCGGCAACGACAACCTGTTCAAGTTCGCGTTCACCGTCCTCATCACCTACCAGCTGCAGGTGCGCTGGCTACCGGCGTCGCTCGCCGGCCTCGTGATCGGCGCGCTCTTCATCCTGCCGTTTCTGCTCTTTTCGGCGACCAGCGGCCAGCTCGCCGACAAGTTCGACAAGGCGCGCCTGATCCGCTTCGTGAAGTGGCTCGAGATCGCGATCATGGCGCTCGCCGCGTGGGGATTCCTGCGCGCCGACGTCGTCGTCCTGCTCTCGTGCGTCTTCCTGATGGGACTGCACTCGACGCTGTTCGGGCCGGTCAAGTTCGCCTACCTGCACAGCAGTGGGGCGGGTGGCGAACTTGACCGGCCCGAAGAGCGTCGAGTGGGGTCCATCAGGAAGACGCACGACAGGACGACGACGTCGGCGCGCGGAATCCCCACGCGGCGAGCGCCATGATCGCGATCTCGAGCCACTTCACGAAGCGGATCAGGCGCGCCTTGTCGAACTTGTCGGCGAGCTGGCCGCTGGTCGCCGAGAGGATGAAACGGCCGGATGAAGAGCGCGCCGATCACGAGGCCGGCGAGCGACACCGCGTAGCCACGCACCTGCAGCTGGTAGGTGATGAGGACGGTGAACGCGAACTTGAACAGGTTGTCGTTGCCCTGGGTCCAGAAGAAGGGCGCGAAGCGGCGCTGGCCGAGCAGCGCGAAGCGTTCGGATGCGCATGCGCTACGGCCGTCCGGCAGGCGCGGGGCAACGTCGGCTTGGTGGTCGAAGCGGTGCTCCGCTGGGTGTGCATGCGTCTGCGCGCTGCCGGCAATCTACCGTATCACCTGAACCGTGTGGCCGTCGCGCTCGAGCCAGCGGAACACCATTGAGCGGTTTCGATGCGATCGCTGAATAGTCTCGTTCGGATGTAGTAGAAGGCGATGTTGGCGCTGGCGACGCGCGCGCCGAGCCGCTTGAACGCCGACAGGTGCAGCGTGTCGGCTCGTGCCACGCTGCCGCGCGCTCCGCGCGTCAGCGCCAGCGTCTCGATCGCCCATTGGTTCGATTGCTGATAGCTGGCCGCCAGGACGACCATGCTGTAGGCAGCAGGATGTCGAGGCGGGCGACGGCGACGTTGTCGTCGAGCACGGCGCGCAGGTGGGCCTGTGTCTGCGGCGCGAGGAAGACGACGATCGCCGCTTCGTACTGCCAGAGATCGTCGAGGAAATTCGCCGAGGCCCTGGCGATAGAGCGACACGTGCGCGTCCCACTGGTTCAGCTTGTGGACAACGCGCCAGACCGCGCCGCTCTTCGCCTTCCTTGTAGGCGAAGCCGGAGGTGCGAATAGCGGATGGCGTATTCGCCCAGGCTATTAGCGGGCAGGAGATGACGACGACGTTGGCGCCGCTTTGCGATCCTCGGCAAGGTCATCGCGCGCACATCACGGCGAGCGCGTGCGCGACCGCCTGCTCGCAGCTGCGACCGGCGTGCGCGGTGCTGGCGGCGAGCGCGACGACGGTCGCGAGCGCGCGCAGGGCGGCCGCCGCGTGATCCTCTCGTTGAAGAGCAGCGCGCGGCCGAGGGCATTCGGCACGAAGGCCAGCACTTCGCCCGCCGCCGACAGGATGACACCGCTGGCGATCACGCTGACGGTGACAGTCCGAGCCGACCGACGATCCAAGCGCCATCGGCGACCCTGCCAAGTACCTTCACGCTGGCCCGGGCACCGTCGGACGCCCTTTCGAGCAGGAAGACCGTGGCGTCGACCGATGCCTCGATGGCGACGACGGTCAGCGCGGCACCGCCCACCGACAGGGCCGCCGGCACGGCCACCACCGCGCTGGCCGCGGCTCCGGTGGCCGAGGCCGCTCCGACGACGGAGGCCACCGGCAACATCGACAGGGCGGCGGAGGCTTCGCTCTGGGCGTGAGCCTCCGCGGGAACGACCATATTGGCCAAGGCCGCACAGAGGGCGACGAGAACGGTGGCAAGGTACTGCTTCATGATGGGCACTCCTTGAGAACGGTCGTGAATGGGTTGATCGGTCATTGGTCGGCGCCTGCTTCGGCGCGGGCTTCGCGGCGTCCTTGCAGTCGCGCTTCGGCGAGATCGGCTTCGTGCCGGTCGCGCAATGTCTTGGCCAGGGTGAAGGCCGAGCTGATCAGGAACAGCCAGCTCACGCCGAGGAAGGCCTTGTAGGTCTCGCTGATGTCCATCCGCAGCAGGCCCCAGCCCGTCAGCCCCATGGCGGTGAAGAAGCCGCCCCAGACGACCAGCTTCCACATCGGCGTGTCGCCGGCGCCCAGGACCGCGCCGCGCTGGTTGTCACGCACGAACTTCGCCAGCATGAATGCCGCCGACAGGCAGAACACGTAGCCCATCACCATGAAGGCGCGGTCCAGCGCCTGCCCCGGCAGCCAGGTCAGGCCGGTGGCGCACAGGAACACGGCCATCCCGAACGAGATCCGTCTGCGCCTTCACCTGGTGTCTTGACGCATCGCCATCGGTTTCATGGGTTCTCCTGTCGGGGAAGTGATGAAAGCGGGGCGCATCTTGCGAGCGCGACTGCGGCTTCGCCATCACTCGCAAGAGCGTGGCGAGCGCCGGCACCAGCAGGACGTGCAGCACTGCGTTGTGGCCGGCACTGGGATCCTCGCTCGCCAGCCATGCACGCCTCGACGCCGACCACGCCACCGTTTCTGCCGAACGCGGCGAGCGCTCATCGCGGCGTTCGCCTGCAGCATCGCGCTCACGAGCTGCGGCGGCGGCGGCGGCAGCGCAGGCGGCACGCCGGGCGTGCCGGCGCCGGGAGTGGACGGGCCAGCGTGGTGGAGTACGGTCGCGACGGGCAGCATGCCGCGCAGGCCGCGATCGCGACGCAGGACCTCAACCGCATCTCGTGGACGACCCCGGTCGACCTCGTCGGCCCCGCGGCAGGCCAACGGCACGCTGCTCATCCACTACGGCTCGCCGGTCGTGACATCGCACAACACAGTCGTCGTGCCGGTGAAAACCGGTGTCGGCGGCGGGCTTCGGCGTCGAGGCAAGGTCGGGCGGGCGACGGCGGGCTCTTCTGGTCGGCGAACAGCGACTACGTGCTGCCGCCGCAACTGGGTGCCGACAACCCTGCGCTGACAACGACGAACCTCCTCTTCTTCGCCGGCGCCGGAGGGCAAGCTGTGGGTCAAGGATGACGCCGATGCCAGCGCGGGAACGCCACGCAGCGTCGTTTACGGTGCTGCCGCCTACGCCGCATCGCCGGCGGCGTTCAATGCGACCGTCTTCGTCAACGCGCCGATCACCGTCGACGCCCAGGGCAACGCCTACTTCGGCTTGGCCACCGGCGCGAATCCCGCCGGTCTCCGCGAGCGGCCTCGCCCGCGTCGATGCGAGCGGCGTCGGCGCCTGGCTGTCGGCGAGCTTCGCCGCTGGTGATGCCGGCATGGCCGAGGTGGCGATGAACAGCGCGCGTCTCGCCGGACGGCACGACGGTCTACGTCGCGGTGAACACCGCGGTGGTCCCCGGCGTCGTAGGCGGGCTATCTCGTCGCCTGGACAGCGCGACCTTCGCCGTGAAGGGGCGGGCACTCCTTCTCGATCCGTCAAGCGGAACACCTCGCGGTCAGCAACCGTTTGGAGCATCGCCGAAGCGGCCCGATGGCGAACGTGTACTTCCGCATCGAGCGTTCGGAACGCACAACGCGCGCGGCTGGCTGCTCCACTTCGATGCGGCGCTCAGCTCCGCCGGCGCCGCGCCGGGCGGCTTCGGCTGGGACACGACGCCCTCGGTGGTGCCGGCAGCGATGGTGCCGTCGTACGGCGGCCCGTCGAGCTACCTGCTGATGACGAAGTACAACAACTATGCCGGCGTCGGCAGTGGCGATCGAACCGGATCGCCGTCATCGACCGGCACGCCACGCAGACCGACTCATCTGCAAATGCCGAGCTCGAGGTGCTCGCGATCCTCGGGCCCACCTTCGAGGCCGGGACGAGCAGGGCCCAGTAGGGAGTGGTCGTACACGCGGCGGTCGATCCGGCAAGAAGTCGGTGCTCGTCAACAGCGAAGACGGCTATTTCTACCGATGGGACCTCGGCGATTGATCGGCAACCGCTTCCACCAGCGCATCCAGCTGACGAGCGGCGTCGGCGAGGCGTACACGCCGACGCAGTCGCGCCGACAGCACCATCTACGCGGTCAACAACGCCGTGCTCGGTCGCGAAGTAGCCGCTGCGGCGCAGTCGAGGAGCCGCCGGTCGTCAGCCGCGGTGGACATCGCGCCAGCGCAGCATCTCGCCGAGGCGCTGCTCGCGCGCGTCGTCGAAGCCGCAGGTCGCGGTGAAGGTGCGCGGGCTCGTATGCGACGAACAGCATGTCCCACCACGGGATGTCGCCGCAGTTGTTGCGGTGCCGCCGTGCTCGTGGTGGACGCGATGGATCTCCGGCCGTTGGAAGACGAAGCCGACCCAGCGCGGCGTCGTGACGTTGGTGTGGTAGAAGAATTCGCCGAGCGCGGTGCAGAGCGTGTAGACCGCCCCTGCTGCCGGCGCCAGGCAGGCGCCAGCCGGGCGAGAGCCGCTCGAGCAGGAAGCAGAACGCGAAGGCGGCGAAGATGGTCGGCAGCATGGCGGTTCCCGGCAGTGGAGGTCGCGCCACTGTCGGCGCACGCTCCGCCGTCGCCAAGGCGATTCGGTCGAGTCGCGCAGCTGTCCGCAGGCGGTGGCGCTCGCCGATACTTCGCACTCGCGAGCACGCCCATGAGCACGACCCAGGACCTCGTCAACGCCTTGAAGGCCGAGCTGCGTGCGGCGGGCGTCACCTACGCCGACCTCGCCGCGGCGCTCGGCATGTCGGAGTCGAGCGTCAAGCGCGTGTTCGCCAAGGCCGACATGCCGCTGTCGCGGATCGACGAGATGCTGCGCGTGCTGAAGATGGACTTCGCCGAGCTGGCGAGGAAGGTCGCCGACGCGCAACCGCTGTCGCGACAGCTGACGGTCGAGCAGGAGGCCGCGGTGGTCGCCGACCGCAAGCTGCTTCTCCTCGCGATCTGCTGCACCAGCCAGTGGAGCTTCGAGGCGATGACGCGCGAGTACGCGTTCAGCGACGCCGAATGCATCAAGTACCTGGCGCAGCTCGATCACCTGGGCATCATCGAGCTGCGGCCGCTCAACCGCTACCGGCTCAAGGTCGCCAAGGGTTTCCGCTGGCTGCCGCACGGGCCGGTGATGACGTACTTCCGCGAGCACGTCGCCGCCGACTACCTGAGCGGCGGCTTCGACGGCGACGGCGAGCTGATCATGCTCGTCCATGGCGAGATCACGCCGAGCCTGGCGGCGTCGTTCGTCGAGCGGCTGCAGCGCGTCGGCCAGGACTTCGCGCAGGCGCATCTCGCCGACCAGCGTCTTGCGGAAGAACAGCGGACGCCCTACACGCTGCTGGTCGGCATGCGCACGTGGCTGTTCGCGGCGTTCCGCGACCTGAAGCGCCAGCCGGCGGCCGCGGAGGGCTCGCAATGACGACAGGCGCGCTCAGCTCTCGACGCGATCGATCAGGAAGTTGGCGCCGGCGTACTGCCCGAGCACATCGACCAGGAACGGCAGGATCTTCGCCAGCGTCGCGTGCAGCGTGTGCGGCGGATTGAGGACGAAGACGCCGCTGCCCGCCAGCCCGAAGCCGCGCGCATCCGGCTCCTGCACCGTCAGACGCGCATGCAGCCAGCCCTTCGGCGCCAGCGCGGCGAGGCGCCGCGGCAGCTGCGCCGCCTCGACCTTGCTCACCTGCGGATACCAGGCGACATAGACGCCGTCGGCGAAGCGCGCCACCGCGTCGCGCAGCGTCGCGACGACCTTGCCGTAGTCGGCCGTCCCTTCGTAGCTCGGGTCGACGAGCACGACGCCGCGGCGGGTCGGCGGCGGCAGCTGCGAGCGCAGTCCTTCGAAGCCGTCGCCGTCGATCGCGGTCGCGTGGCGGTTGCCGGCGAGCGTCGCGCGCAGGATCTTCTGCTCGGTCGGGTGGAGCTCGAACGCGCGCAATTCGTCTTGCCGCCGCAGCAGCATCAGAGCGAGCGAGGGCGAGCCCGGGTACTGCGTGAGCGCGCCGTCGGGGTTGAAGCGGCGAACGAGATCGACGTAGTCGGCGACCACCGGGGGCAGATCGTCGCGCGTCCAGAGCAGGCCGATGCCGCGCTCGTGCTCGGCGTTCTTCTGCGCATAGCGGCCGCGCAGCGAATAGCCGCCGGCGCCGGCATGCGTGTCGACGAAGCGATAGCCCTTGTCCTTGGTTGCGAGGTGGCGCAGCACGAGCATCAGCACGATGTGCTTCAGCACGTCGGCGTGGTTGCCGGCGTGGAAGGCGTGGCGGTACGCGAGCATCAGCCGTCGCGGCCCGTGCGTGCGCGAAACAACTCCCAGATGCTGACCGTGCGCGGCCCCGGGACGATCTCGAAGTCGTCGCCGGCGGCGATCGTTCCGGGCTCGCGCACGGCGAGATACCAGCCGCACCAGGCGCTCTCGGTCATCAGCTTGGCAGCGTGCCTGAAGCCCATCGCCGCATTGAACTTGAAGCACGGCAGGCGTGGCTGGCTCACGGCCAGCGCACAGCCGGCAAAGCGCAGCACGTCGCCGACGAACACCTCGGTTTCCACCACACCCGCGATGGTCAGGTTCTCGCCCGGCGAGCCCGGCGGCAGCGACTCGTGCCAAGGCGCGATGCCGGCCTGGGCGCGCACCGTCTGCCAGAACGGGTAGTGCTCGCTCGGGTACGCGTAGACCGCCTTGCTCGGCCCGCCGTGGACGCGAAGGTCGGCCTGCTCGTCGCCTTCGATGCCGAGGGCCCGCACCGCTTGCCGGCCCTCGACCGCACGCTTGCCGATCGCCGTCGTCACGCTGCGACCGTCGATCGCGACGGCGCTCGCGCGCGCGACGTTGACGCTGAGGACGCGTCCGCAGTTCGCCATCGGCCGCTCAGCGCAGGTGATAGCCGCCGTGGCGCGCGACGACGGCGCGGCCGCGACCGCCGGCGATCCAGGCGACGAAGATCTTGCCCGCCGGATGAGTGATGCGAAACGAGCGCATCGCGTGGACGGATTCGATGAGCAACGGGTCGCCTTCGACGATCACGGCCGACGGCGCTCCGCCGAGGACCGTCCAGGCACCGCGCTCGACCAGCGCGTACGCGCCGCGCGCGCGCACCTGCGCCGTGAAGCTGCTGCCGGGCTCGGCGGCGACGTACCACGGCGTGACCGGCTCGATGCGTCCCACCCGCCAGAGCGCCTGCTCGGCGACATGGACACCGGAGCCGTCGCCGGCCGACAGGAAGACGACGCTGGCCGGATCGCTCGCCGCCTGGGCGCGGATCCGCTCGAGTGCCTCGACGCCGCTTCGTCCGGGTGGCGGCGCCCGCTTGCGCGGTGCTCCGGCGGGCGCCGGCCCGACGATGATGAACTCGCTGGCAGCGATCGCGCGACGATCGTGGACCAGGCCTTGGCGCTCGAGCTCCTCCTCCGGCGCCGGCGCGTTGACGAGCGCGGCGTCGATCTCGCCGTTCTTGGCCGCCTCGAGCACGGCGAGCGCGGGCGCGGCGACGAGCAGGACGGGGATTCCGGTGTCGGCGCCGAACGCATGCTGAAGGCGCTTGGCGAGGCCGGATTCATCGAGCGCGCGATCGACGCCAAGGCGCAGCGGACCCCCGCGTTCGGAGGGTTTTTGCGCCAATGCGGACGCCGCGAAGGCCTGCATCGCCAGCCCGGCGACGAAGAGGCGGCGGCTCGGCATCCGGCCATTATTGCGGCGCCGGGAACAGACGGCCGGTCGGCCCTCGCACACCCCGCCGGCTACACTGGCGCCCCCGAGAACAAGCGCACGACTGCGCGGCGGAGACATCGATCCACGGGTGCGAATCACCGGCTTCCCGCTGCGCGGCGGCACCGGTCGACAGCGCCGTTCGTCCCTGTCGTGCGTGCCGCCGGCAGTGGCGCCGGTCGCCGGGAATTTCAATTGCCCTGAGCCCCTCATGACTGCACTGCCGACCGACCGTTTCCACACGCGAGGCGGCGCCGTTCGTGCGCCCGCCCACGTCCGCCACGCCAAGCTGATCGACTGGGTCGCCGAGATGGCTGCGCTCACCGAAGCGCGCGACGTCCACTGGTGCGACGGCAGCGCGGCGGAGTACGACCGCCTTGCCGAGCAGCTCGTCGCGGCCGGCACCTTCATCCGCCTCGACGGCAGGCTGCGACCGCGCAGCTATCTCGCGCGCAGCAGCCCGAGCGACGTCGCTCGCGTCGAGGACCGCACCTTCATCTGCTCCGAGCGCGAGGAAGACGCCGGCCCGACCAACAACTGGAAGTCGCCCGCCGAGATGCGGGCCCTGCTGCAGACCGGCCTCGGCGACGGCACGCCGCCGCTCTTTCGCGGCTGCATGCGCGGACGCACGATGTACGTCGTGCCGTTCTCGATGGGACCGCTCGGCTCCGAGATCGCCCACATCGGCGTCGAGCTGACCGACAGCCCCTATGTCGCGGTGAGCATGAAGTTGATGACGCGCATGGGCCGCGCGGTGCTCGAGGTGCTCGGAGCAGACGGCCACTTCGTGCCGTGCATGCACACGGTCGGCGCGCCGCTCGCCCCGGGCGAGCAGGACGTCGCCTGGCCGTGCAACCCGACCAAGTACATCGTCCACTATCCCGAGACGCAGGAGATCTGGAGCTACGGCTCGGGCTACGGCGGCAACGCGCTGCTCGGCAAGAAGTGCTTCGCGCTGCGCATCGCGTCGACGATGGGCCGCTCGGCGGCGAACGCTGCCGAAGGGCGTCCGGGCTGGCTCGCCGAGCACATGCTCGTCCTCGGCGTGACGTCGCCGGCGGGGCGCAAGCACCACGTCGCCGCCGCATTCCCGAGCGCCTGCGGCAAGACCAACTTCGCGATGCTGATCCCGCCGCCGACGCTGTCGGGCTGGAAGGTGACGACGATCGGCGACGACATCGCCTGGATCAAGCCCGGCAAGGACGGCCGCCTCTACGCCATCAACCCCGAGGCGGGATACTTCGGCGTCGCGCCGGGGACCAACGAACGGACCAACCCGAACTGCATGGCGAGCGTCGCCCACGACGCGATCTTCACCAATGTCGCGCTCACCGACGACGGCGATGTCTGGTGGGAAGGCATGACCGACGAGCCGCCGGCACATCTCATCGATTGGCAGGGCCGCGACTGGACGCCGGCGCTGGCGCGCGAGACCGGCGCGAAGGCGGCGCATCCGAACGCGCGCTTCACGGTCGCGGCGACCAACAACCCTGCGCTCGATCCGGCCTGGGATTCGCCGCGGGGCGTGCCGATCGACGCCTTCATTTTCGGCGGCCGCCGCTCGACGACGGTGCCGCTCGTCACCGAGGCGCGCGACTGGACCGAGGGCGTCTACATGGCGGCGACGATGGGGTCCGAGACCACCGCCGCCGCTGCCGGCGCGCAAGGCGTCGTCCGCCGCGATCCGTTCGCGATGCTGCCGTTCATCGGCTACAACATGAGCGAGTACTTCCAGCACTGGCTCGACCTCGGCGCCATCGTGCAGCGATCGGGAGCGAGGCTGCCGAAGATCTTTTGCGTCAACTGGTTCCGCAAGGGACCGGACGGCAAGTTCGTCTGGCCCGGCTACGGCGAGAACATGCGCGTGCTCCGCTGGATTGTCGAGCGCGTCGAAGGTCGCGCCGACGGCGCGCTCAACGCGTTCGGACTGACGCCGCGATACGACGACCTCGACTGGTCCGGGCTCGACTTCGATGCGGCGCGCTATGCGCTCGTCAGCAGCGTCGACGCCGCCGCCTGGAAAGGCGAGCTCGATCTGCACGACGAGCTGTTCCGCCAGCTCGCGCATCGGCTCCCCGCCGAGCTGCCCGCAGTGCGGCGCCGCCTGGCATCGCGCCTGGCGGGCTGACATCGCCGGGCGTCTGCGCGGAGCGCGGCCGGCCTGGCCCGCGGCGCGGCGCCGGGGCACTACAGTCGCGCGATGACCCAGCCCGAATCGGCGCCACCGTCGCGCGGCGCAGTCGCTGCCGGCGACCAGGACCTGAGCGAGGCCGAGCTCGCCGAGCTCGATGCGCTGCTCGCCGGCATTCCGGAGCCGCTCGAGCCGCTCGACGCGGTCATGCTCGACGGCTTGCTCTGCGGCGTCATCGTCCAGCCGGTGCTCGTCGACGTCGACGCCTGGCTGCCGTTCGTGTTCGATGCGGGCGGTCACCGCTGGGGTGAAGCCGAGCCCGGCGCCGAGCAGCGCCGCGCCCGCGCGCTCATCCTGCGCCGCCATGCGGCGCTCAACCGCGGCCTCGCGGAGTACGGCAACTTCGAGCCACTTCTGCTCCAGCCCGATGCCGACAACGCCGACGAGCAGCAGCGTGCGGCCGAGGATCCGATCGGCGCGATCCTGCAGCCGTGGGTGGCGGGATTCGATCTGGCCGTGCATCTGCTGCCCGCGCTCAAGGACCTGGACGATTCGCAGGTGCGAGCGGCGCTCGCGCGCGTGCTGCAGTTCCTTCCCGACGCGGACGCAACGACGCGCCGACGCTCGGAGATGACGCTCGACCAGGCGGTCGACCACGTCGTCGGAGGCGTCGCCGAGCTGTACGAGCTGACGCTTCCGCTTCGCTACAAGGTCGAGGCGGTCCGCCACGCGGCGCCGAAGGTCGGCCGCAACGATCCCTGCCATTGCGGCAGCGGGCGCAAGTTCAAGCATTGCCACGGCGCCGCGTCCGCCTGATGCGCCTGCAGCTGCTCTCGGACCTGCACCTCGAGACCGAGTCGTACGTTCCCGAAGCGGCCGAGGGCGCCGACCTGCTCGTGCTGGCCGGCGACATCGACAGCCGGTGGGACGCGCTCGAGCGCTTCCGGGACTGGCCGGTGCCCGTCGTCTTCGTCGCCGGCAACCACGAGTTCGACGGCCGCGATCTCGTCGACGCGAGCACGGCGCTGCGGGCGTGCTGCGAACGGCTCGGCATCTCGATGCTCGAGCGCGAGCGCCTGGTCGTCGTCGACCGCCAAGGGCAGCGCGTGCGCATCGTCGGCACGATCCGCTGGAGCGACTTCGACCTCTTCGGCGCCCTCGGCCGCGCCAGAGCGATGCGGGCCGGCGTCTACTTCATGGACCTCATGCAGGCGACCCGCGACGGCCTGCCTTTCGATGTCGACGCGATGCGCGACGAGGCGCTCGCGTGCCGGGCGTGGCTTGCGGCCGAGCTGCAGCAGGCGGACTCGGATTGGGACCGCACGGTCGTCATCACGCACTTCGCGCCGAGCGTGCGCAGTGCCGACCCGCGCTATGGCGCGCGCAGCGGCACCGCGAGCTTCTGCAACGCCGACGACGACCTGCTGCCGTTCGCCGATCTCTGGCTGCACGGCCACCTGCACTGCGTCCACGACTACCGCGTCGCCCACGACGGCGGCAAATCGACGCGGGTGGTCTGCAATGCGCGCGGGCACGAGCGGCGCGGCGAAGCGGCGGCGCACCGGCCGCGTCTGCTGCTCGACGTCTAGCGATTCCGGCGCGTCGGACGCGCGTCAGAACGTCGAGCGGCGGTGCAGGCGCAGTGCGATGCGGCTCGGCGGCGCGGCGCGCTCGCGCGCCGCGATCTCGGCCGGCGACTCGGGCTGGATCGTGGTGATCGCGTCGAGGCCGAACGCCGTGCCCATGTCGGCCGGATCGTCTGAAAGCCGGCGCGCCGCGCGACGCGAGGTCGACAGGTAGCGGCGGGCGCGGGCGATCAGGTTCATCAGGTGCTCCGGAGGCGACAGTTCGTGTGAGCAGTATCGGCGCTGTCGCTCCCGCAGGAATCCCGCAATCGAGGGGCGAAGCGGTCGCAATTCGCGTTGCATCCACAACGCGTCGCGACGCCGCCACGTTTACTGTGCGACGTACTTGTTGCCCGCCGCTTTGTAACGAGCCACTGCACGCTTGAGGTCGGTGTACTCCTCGCAGGGCAGGAAGCACGCCTTGTCGAGCGTGGCCAGGCGCTGCTCCGCCATCGCGAGGTTGCCGGTCATCAGGTACAGCTCGCCGGAGTACTCGAGGGCGCCGCGATGTTTCGGTTCGATACGCAACGCCTCGTTGTAGTACTTCTCGGCCTCGGCGAGATTGGCCGGGTCGGCCTTGCGCAGGCTGTAGCCCATCAGGTTGTTCCAGTCGGCGCTCGTCGGCGCCTCGACCTTCTTCAGCTCGTCGATCGCCGCCGGCCAATTCTTCTCGGCGATGCGGGCGCGCGCCGGCGCGAGGGCATCGGGTTTGCTCGGCGTCGCGACGACGTCGGCCGCGAATGCGCTTGCGGCCGCAAGCAGCGAGCCGACGAGGACGAGAGTGCGAAGCGAGACGACGGCCATGGCGCAGCTCCGGTTGAGACGGCGAGCGCAGCATAGTCGCAGCCGCCGCGGTGCACCGCCGGGCCCTAGAATCGCGCCCCCCGTTTCGCGGCGCCGTGCCGCACCATGCCCGACGACACTGCCTATTGCGCGATCGACTTCGGCACCTCGAACTCCGCGGTCGCGGTGCCGGGCGGCGATGCGATGCGCCTGGTCGAGCTCGAGCCGGGCTTGCCGACGATGCCGACGGCGGTGTTCTACCCTGGCGAGAGCGAGGGGCGCGATCGCGCCGAGCCCGCGCCGTGCCTGTTCGGCCGTGCCGCGATCGCGGCCTATGTCGACGGCATCGACGGCCGGCTCATGCGCTCGATGAAGAGCATCCTCGGCAGCCCGTTGTTGCAGCAGACGACCGACGTCGGCGGCGGCCGCGGCGTGCGCTACATCGACATCGTCTCGACATATCTGCGCCATCTGCGTCGCATGGCCGGGGCGGCAGCAGGGACAGAGATCGAGCGCGCAGTGCTCGGCCGGCCGGTCTACTTCGTCGACGACGACCCGCCTCGCGATGCCGAGGCAGAAGCCGCGTTGCGGAGCGCCGCAGCGAGCGCCGGCTTTCGCGAGATCGTTCTGCAGTACGAGCCGATCGCCGCCGCGTTCGACCACGAACAGTCGGTCGCGCGCGAGGAAACGGTCCTCGTTGCCGACATCGGCGGCGGCACGTCGGACTTCTCGCTCGTCCGGGTCGGCCCGGATCGGAAGGACGCCGTCGACCGCAGGTGCGACATCCTCGCCAGCCACGGCGTCCACATCGCCGGCACCGACTTCGATCGCCGCCTCGAGCTCGCCAGCATCCTGCCGCTGCTCGGCCACGGTGCCTTCGGGCCGAGCGTGGACGGCGCGCCGCCGCGCGAGGCGCCGAGCGCGGTCTACTTCGATCTGGCCACCTGGCACCTGATCAACACGGTCTACAACGCGCAGCGCGTCGTGGAGCTGCGTGGCATGCGCTCGTTCTATGCCGACCCGGAGCTGCACCGGCGTTTGATGACGGTCGTGACGCAGCGCCTCGGCCACGACCTCGTCGCCCGCGCGGAGGCGGCGAAGATCGCGGTCGCCGGCGGCGGCGCGGTTGCGATCGCCCTCGACCAGGTCGAGCCGGGGCTCGCGACCCGGCTCGACCAGCGCGACCTCCACCGCGCCCTCGCCGCCGATCTCGACCGCATCGCCCAAGCGGCGCGGACGACGGTCGCGCAGGCAGGCCTCGGCCCGGAGGACGTCGACGCCCTCTACCTCACGGGCGGCTCGACCGGGCTCGAGCTCCTGAACGATCGCCTGCGGCAGGCGTTCGCCGGCGCGCGGTCGTCGTTGAAGGCGACCGCTTCGCGAGCGTCGCGACCGGTCTTGCTCTCTTCGCGCAGCGCCGCTTCGCAGGGCGCGGCCGACGTACGCAGAACCCGCCGGCTCAATCGCCGAGCACGGCGGCCATCGCCTGCGCGGTGGCCTCGACGTTGCCGCGGTTCAGGCCGGCGACGCACATGCGTCCCGACCGCACGAGATAGACCGCGAACTCGTCGCGGAGGCGGTCGACCTGGCGTGGCGAGGGCCATGTCCTCGAACATGCCGCGCTGGTGCAGGAAGTACGAGAAGTCGCGGTCGGGCATCTTCGCTGCGAGAACGCCGTGCAGCGCCTGTCGCATCGCCCGGATCCGCTCGCGCATCGCGCCGAGCTCGCCTTCCCAGGCGCGCCGCAGATCCGGTTCGCCGAGGACCGCGGCGACGATCTGGCCGCCGTGGATGGGCGGGCTCGATCCGTTCCATCGCACCGTGAACTTGAGCTGGCCGAGGACGTTGCTGGCTTCGGCAGCATCGGCGCAGGCGACGCTGAGCGCGCCGCAGCGTTCGCCGTACAGGCTCATGCTCTTCGAGAACGAGTTGGCGACGAAGAAGGCGAGCGGCCGGCCATTGCGGTCGCGCGCCGCGGCGAGCGCGCGCAGCGCGTAGGCGTCTTCGACGATGCCGTCGCCGAAGCCCTGATAGGCGAGATCGAGATACGGCAGCAGGCCGCGCTCGACGAGGATCGGCACGAGCGCGTCCACTTGGGCGCGCGACAGGTCGACGCCGGTCGGATTGTGGCAGCACGCGTGCAGAAGGACGACGCTCTTCGGCGGCAGCCGGCCAAGCGCGTCGCACATCGCATCGAACGCGAGGCCGCCGCTGGCGGCGTCGTAGTACGGATAGTCGTGCACCGCGAGGCCGGCGCCTTCGAACATCGAGCGATGGTTCTCCCAGCTCGGCTCGCTGACCCAGACCGCGCTGCCCGGGAGCCACCGGGCGATGAAGTCGGCGCCGACCTTGAGGCCGCCGCTCGATCCCCACCGACTGGATCGTCGCCACGCGGCCGTCGCGCACCGCTTCGTGGTCGGCGCCGAACAGGAGCGCCTGCACGACGGCGCGGAAATTCGCCGCGCCTTCGATCGGCAGATACGGTTTCGGCGCGTCGCGCGCGACCACCTGCTGCTCGGCGCGCCGGACCGACGCGAGCACCGGAATGCGGCCGCCAGTAGTCGAAGTAGATGCCGATCGACAGGTTGATCTTGCCGCGCCAGGAATGTTCCTTCTGAAAGTCGTCGTTCAGACTCAGGATCGGATCGCCGCCGAACGGCTCGACGTGCTCGAACATCGCGCGCCTAGGCCCGCAGGGCCGCTTCGATGTCGCCCTTCAGCGACTCGGGTGGATCGTTCGGCGCATAGCGCTTGATGACCTTGCCGTCCTTGCCGACCAGGAACTTGGTGAAGTTCCACTTGACGCCTGGCGCCGAGCAGGCCGGCGCCTCCTCGGTCAGCCACTTGTAGAGCGGGTGGCGCGCCGTTGCCGTTGACCTCGAGCTTGGCGATCATCGGGAAGGTCACGCCGTACTTGGTCTCGCAGAACGCGCGATCTCCTCGTCGCGTGCCGGGGTCCTGGGCGCCGAACTGGTTGCACGGGAAAGCCGAGCACCGCCAGGCCCTTGGTCCGTACTCCTTGTACAGTTCCTCGAGCCCTGCGAACTGCGGCGTGAAGCCGCACGCGCTCGCGGTGTTGACGATCAGCAGCACCTTGCCCTTCTGGCTCGCGAACTCGGCCGGCTTGCCTGCGATCGATTCGGCTTCGAAGCCGTAGATGCTTTCGGGTGCGGTTGTCGCCATGGTCTCCTCGGTCAGGTCGCCCATGGTAGCGCCGTGCGGCGTGGCGTTCAGCGTCCGGGCTCGAGCGCAGCGAGCAGCGCGCCGCCGACGATCAGCGCGCCGCCGAGCGCGAGCCGTCCGGTCAGCGTGCCGCCGCCGAGCGCGACCGCCGAGAGCGAAGCGAACAGCACCTCGGTCAGCATGACGACCGCGGTGCGGTTGGCGGGCAGGCGCGCGGCGCCGTACTGGAGCGAGAGATTGCCGGCGACGAACGCCACCGTCAGCCC
>CAVTQU010000002.1:0-199366 GCA_963736895.1 uncultured Chloroflexia bacterium | reverse complement strand
AAGGGCAGCCGGTTGCCCGACCGATGCTGTTGACAGCACGCAAGTCACTCGATACTATGTGCTGTCGTTGAGCGCGGCTCCCTATGTCCTGGATCCTTCTCAGCGGACGCCCGTGTCCGCTTTTTGCTGCTTCCGGATTTCCGTCGCCGTTGCCCGTGTGTCTTTTAGCCGCTAGGAGCGCTTGATGCTGTCTGTCACCGATTCCGGCCGGCGTAGCTCAGCGGTCGCTCCCGACCGCAAGCCTTATGCCCGCATTCCCGAAGTCCTGCCCATCCCCAACCTGATCGAACTCCAGCTGAATTCCTTCAACTGGTTCATCGAGAACGGGCTGCGGGAGCTGTTCGACGAGATAAGCCCGATCCAGGACTTCACCGGCCGGGTCATGGAACTCCGCTTCAAGGAGTACGAGTTCGAAGCCCCCAAGTACTCCGAGCTGGAGTGCCGCACCCGCGACCTGACGTTCAGCAAGCCGCTGTACGTCTGGGTTGAGCTGCTCATCAAGGAGACTGGCGAGATCCAGCGCCAGCGCGTCTACATGGGCGACTTCCCCTTCATGACCGAAGAGGGCACGTTCATCATCAACGGCGCCGAGCGCGTCGTGGTCAGCCAGCTGGTTCGATCGCCGGGCGTCTACTACACCGCCATCGAGGACCCGGCCACCGGCCGCAACCTCTTCAACGCCAAGGTGATCCCGAACCGCGGCGCGTGGCTCGAGTTCGAGACCGCGGCCCGCGGGCAGCTGTACGTCAAGGTCGACCGCAAGCGCAAGCTCGAGGCCACCAAGCTGCTGCGCGCCGTCGGCTACGAGTCCAACGACGAGATGAGCGCGATCTTCTCCAAGATCGACACGGGCGAGATCCCGTACATCACCTCGACCCTGGACAAGGACAGCACGACCACGCGCGGTGAGGCCCTCATCGAGGTCTACAAGAAGCTGCGCCCCGGCGATCCGCCCACCGGCGACAACGCCGAGAAGCTCGTCGAGAGCCTGTTCTTCAACTTCCGCCGCTACGACCTGGGTCGAGTCGGCCGCTACAAGGTCAACAAGAAGCTCAGCGCCGTCGCCGACCGAATGGGCATCACCCTGCCGGGCGAGCGGACCATCAGCCGGGAAGACATCGCCGCGATCGTCGGTCACCTGATCGAGCTCAACAACGGACTCGGCATCGCCGACGACATCGACCACCTCGGCAACCGTCGCATCCGCGCCAACGGTGAGCTGATCCAGAACGCCTTCCGCGTCGGCCTGCTGCGCATGGAGCGGGTCGTCCGCGAGCGCATGTCGATCCAGGAGGCCGAGAAGGCCACGCCCAACGCCCTCATCAACATCCGTCCGGTCGTGGCGGCGATGAAGGAGTTCTTCGGCGGCAGCCAGCTCAGCCAGTTCATGGACCAGACCAACCCGCTGGCCGAGCTGACCAGCAAGCGCCGCCTGTCGGCACTCGGCCCAGGTGGCCTGAGCCGCGAGCGCGCCGGCTTCGACGTCCGCGACGTCCACCACAGCCACTACGGCCGCATCTGCCCCATCGAGACTCCTGAAGGACCGAACATCGGCCTGATCGGCTCGCTGGCCACCTACGGCCGCATCAACGAGTACGGCTTCATCGAGACGCCCTACCGCAAGGTCAAGCGGACAGTCTCGTTCGAAGACCCCAACATGACCGATGAGTACGCCGACGCCGACGTCGCCACAAAGACGGGCACGGTCGTCCTCAAGAAGGGCAAGCAGTTCACCAAGGAGGCGATCGCCGAGCTCAAGAAGCAGAAGGCGACCGCATTCCCGATGCGCCCCCGCGTCACCGACGAGATCGTCTATCTCGCCGCGGACGAGGAGGAGGAGCACTACGTCGCGCAGGCCAATGCCCAGCTCGACGCAGAGGGTCACTTCAAGGACGAGCGCGTCCCGGCACGTCACCGCGACGCGTTCCCGGAGGCTCGCCCCAACCAGATCGAGTACATGGACGTCAGCCCCAAGCAGGTTGTGTCCGTAGCCACAGCCCTTATCCCGTTTCTGGAGCACGACGATGCCAACCGCGCCCTGATGGGCTCGAACATGCAGCGTCAGGCAGTGCCGCTCCTGGAGCCCGAGTCACCCATCGTGGGAACCGGTATGGAGGCGCGCGCCGCGCTCGACTCCGGCCAGGTTCTCGTGTCGAAGCGTGCCGGCACTGTGCTGTCCGTGACGGCAGAGCGCGTCCAGATCGAGCCCAAGGACGGCGCGGTCAACGAGCTCGACGAGTACCGACTCGACAAGTTCGTGCGCAGCAACCAGGGAACGTGCATCAACCAGCGACCAATCGTCGAGGTTGGGCAGCTGGTCGAGGCCGGCCAGCCGGTCGCCGACTCGAGCTCAACCGACAACGGTGAGCTCGCTCTGGGCCGGAACATCCTGGTCGCGTTCATGAGCTGGGAGGGCGGCAACTACGAGGACGCGATCGTCATCAGTGATCGCCTCGTCCGCGACGACCTCTTCACCAGCATCCATATCGAGAAGCACGAGATCGAGTCGCGCGACACCAAGCTGGGTCCCGAGGAGATCACGCGAGACATCCCGAACGTCGGCGAGGAATCCCTCAAGGACCTCGACGAGGACGGGATCATCTACATCGGCGCCGAGGTCCAGCCGGGCGACATCCTCGTCGGCAAGATCACGCCCAAGGGCGAGACCGAGCTGACGGCAGAGGAGCGCCTGCTCCGCGCGATCTTCGGTGAGAAGGCGCGCGAGGTTAAGGACTCGAGCCTGCGCCTGCCGCACGGCGAGCGCGGCAAGATCGTCGACGTTCGCGAGTTCAACCGCGATCGCGGCGACGAGCTGCTGCCGGGCGTCAACCGGCTGATCCGCGTCAGCGTGGCGGCCAAGCGCAAGGTGAGCGTCGGCGACAAGATGGCCGGCCGACACGGCAACAAGGGTGTTGTCGCCAAGATCCTGCCCCAGGAGGACATGCCGTTCCTCCCGGATGGGACACCCGTGGACATCATCCTCAATCCGCTCGGCGTGCCAAGCCGAATGAACATCGGCCAGATCCTGGAAACCCACCTTGGCTGGGCGCTGCACGAACAGAGCAGCAAGAACGGCGGCCAGCAGATCAAGGCCGCAACGGCCGTCTTCGACGGCGCAAACGAAGAGCAGATCAAGGCCGAGCTGCTCGCAGCCGGTCTGCCGGAGAGCGGCAAAGCCGTCTTGCACGACGGTCGGACGGGCGAGTCATTCGACCGCGAGATCACCGTCGGCTACATCTACATGCTCAAGCTCCACCACCTTGTCGAGGACAAGATCCACGCGCGATCCACCGGCCCATACAGCCTCATCACCCAGCAGCCGCTGGGTGGCAAGGCTCAGTTCGGTGGCCAGCGCTTCGGCGAGATGGAGGTCTGGGCGCTCGAGGCGTACGGCGCCGCGAACATCCTGCAGGAGCTGCTGACGGTCAAGTCGGACGACGTCATGGGCCGAGTCCAGACGTACGAGGCGATCGTCAAGGGCGAGGACATCCAGGCGCCGGGCGTGCCTGAGTCATTCAAGGTGCTCATCAAGGAGCTCCAGAGCCTCGGCCTGAGCGTCGAGATCCTCAACGAGAACGAAGAAGAGATCCACTTTGCCGAGGACGCCTCGGCCTATCCGCTGCCTGATCTCGGCGGGATCAACCTCGCCGGGTTCGAGGACTGAGGGAAGCCATGCTCGAAGTCAACAATTTCAACGCCATCCGGATTTCACTGGCATCGCCAGAGCAGATCCGGGACTGGTCAAAGGGTGAGGTCACCAAGCCCGAGACCATCAACTACCGCACGCTCCGCCCTGAGAAGGACGGCCTGTTCGACGAGCGCATCTTTGGCCCGTCGCGCGACTGGGAGTGCTACTGCGGCAAGTACAAGCGCATTCGCTACAAGGGCATCATCTGCGACAAGTGCGGCGTCGAGGTAACTCGCGCCAAGGTTCGTCGCGAGCGGATGGGCCACATCCAGCTGGCCAGCCCGGTCAGCCACATCTGGTATTTCAAGGGCACGCCCAGCCGTCTGGGCATCCTGCTCGACATCAGCCCGCGCAACCTCGAGCGCATCCTCTACTTCGCGCTGTACATCACCACGTGGGTCGATGAGGATGCACGGCAGCGACTGCTGCAGCAGCTGGACGAGGAAGCGGAAGGCCGTGGCGGCCGCGCAGGCCGTGGCCTGTCCGAGCTCGAGGATCGGCTCCGCTCCGAGCTGAACCGCGAGACCGACGAGCTCAACGAGAGCCAGAAGGTCTTCAAGGCTGGCCTGGAAGAGGAGCGAACGTCGCTCACTGCCAAGCTCGTCGAGGCACAGCAGGAGGCCAAGGCGCTGGTCGAGGCCCTGAAGGCCCCGGCCGAGGAGCCCATCGTCTTCGCACCAACGGGCGAGATCATCGTCGCCGTCGGCGACAAGGGCGGCAAGACCGCGATCACGGCGCTCAACAAGGCAGCCGCGGCCGAGGTCGAGCGCGTCAACACCGAGATCCAGGAGCGCGAGCAGCTCCAGGAGAACGAGGTCAAGAGCAAGGTCGAGGACCTGCGTCTGCAGCTGGACGCCACCCTCGAGGCCGAGCGTGAGCGCCTCAAGACTGACGCCGAGGGCGCCAAGGACGACATCCGCAAGGCACGCGACGAGATCAATCGTCTGCAGCCGGGCATGATGCTGCCCGAGACTTCCCTCGACGGCTGGAACTACCGCGACCTGGACCGCAAGTACGGTTCAGGCGTCCGTGGCGGCTCGCGCCTGTTCGGCGCGGGCATGGGTGCGGAGGCAGTCCGTGAGCTGATCCAGCGCATGGAGCTCGACGAGCTGGGCCAGAAGCTGCACGGCGAGGTCCGCACGACCAGCGGCCAGCGCCGCAAGAAGGCGATCAAGCGCCTGCGCCTGATCGAGGCGTTCCGTCGCAGTGGCAACCGACCGGAGTGGATGATCCTGTCCGTTCTGCCGGTGATCCCGCCCGACCTGCGCCCCATGGTTCAGCTCGATGGCGGCCGTTTCGCAACCTCAGACCTGAACGACCTCTACCGCCGCGTCATCAACCGCAACAACCGGTTGAAGAGGCTCCTTGAGCTGGGCGCGCCGGAGATCATCATCCGCAACGAGAAGCGCATGCTCCAGGAAGCCTGTGACGCGCTGATCGACAACGGCCGTCGCGGCCGCTCGATCGTGGGCACCGGCAACCATCGCCTGAAGAGCCTGTCCGACATGCTCAAGGGCAAGCAGGGTCGCTTCCGCCAGAACCTGCTGGGCAAGCGCGTCGACTACTCCGGTCGCTCGGTCATCGTGGTCGGCCCGGAGCTCAAGCTGCACCAGTGCGGGCTGCCCAAGAAGATGGCGCTCGAGCTGTTCAAGCCCTTCGTCATGCGCCAACTCGTCGAGAAGAGCCTGGCCCACAACATCAAGAGCGCCAAGCGCATCGTTGAGCGTGCGTCCTCACGACCCGAGGTCTGGGACGTGCTCGAGGAGGTCATCAAGGACCACCCCGTGCTGCTCAACCGAGCGCCGACTCTCCACCGCCTGGGCATTCAGGCGTTCATGCCGGTTCTCGTCGAGGGCTCGGCGATCCAGATCCACCCGTTGGTCTGTTTCGCCTTCAACGCCGACTTCGACGGCGACCAGATGGCCGTCCATGTTCCTCTCTCGCGCGCTGCGCAGGAAGAGGCACGACGGATGATGCTGTCCACCGCCAACCTGCTGTCGCCTTCCGACGGCGGCCCGGTCGTGGCACCAACCCAGGACATGGTCCTCGGCTGCTACTACCTGACCATCGAGCGCGAGACGACACAGGGCACGGAACCCCTGGCCAGCTTCGGCGACGAGACGGAGGCCCTCCTGGCCTACGAGGTCGGCCGGATCGATACGCGGCAGGACGCGGACTACAAGAACCACAGCGTGCCGCAGCTCGAACTGCACTCGCCCATCGAAGTCACCGTGCAGCGTTGGGACGAGGAGAAGGACGAGTCCGTCAGGGAGCCGATCCGGACGACGGTCGGCCGGGTCATCTTCAACCAGGCGCTGCCCGACCGGCTGCGCTTCGTCAACAAGCCAATGAACCGGCTCGCACTGCGCGAGCTGATCAGCGAGTGCTACCGCCTTCTCGGTCCAACCGAAACGGCGCACCTCGCCGACGGCATCAAGGCAGTCGGCTTCCACTACGCCACCCGTGGCGGGATCACGATCTCGGTCGCCGACATCCCCCAGTCCCCGGGCAAGGCCGTGATGCTGAAGGCCGCCGACGACAACGTCGCCAGCATTGACAAGCAGTTCCAGCGCGGCCTCATCACCGAGGACGAGCGCTACGAGCAGGTTGTCAACGTCTGGAAGGACACGACATCTCTCGTGGCCGACTCGATGGAGGTCGACGGCGTCCTGATCTCGATGGCCGCCAACACGTCCAGTTCTCTGACTTCGGTCGGCATGATGACCAGCTCCGGTGCCCGCGGTAACAAGGGCAACATCGGTCAGCTGGGCGGCATGCGCGGCCTGATGGCCGACCCGACCGGACGGATCATCGACGTCCCCGTGCGGAGCAACTTCCGCGAGGGGATGACCGTTCTCGAGTACTTCATCTCAACCCACGGCGCGCGCAAGGGTCTGGCCGATACCGCCCTGCGCACCGCCGACTCGGGCTACCTGACCCGTCGCCTCGTAGACGTGGCGCAGGACGTCATCACTCGTGAGGACGACTGCGGCACCGAAGAGGGCACGTGGATCACACGCGCCGAGACCGAGGAGTTCGCACCCGAGCCCGATGCCTTCCAGCGTCGGATGGTGGGTCGCTACGCCGCCGGTCCGGTCATGGATCCCGACTCTCGCAAGAAGGGCGGCGAGCCGATCGTCGAGCGCAACCAGGAAATCACCGAGGCGATCGCCGAGCGGATCGTTGCCGCAGGCATCGACGAGGTCCTGGTCCGCTCACCGCTGACCTGCCAGTCCAAGCACGGCGTCTGCCGTGCCTGCTACGGCCGCAACCTTGCCACCGGCTCGCTGGTTGGCATCGGTGAGGCCGTCGGCATCATCGCCGCTCAGTCGATCGGCGAGCCGGGCACGCAGCTGACCATGCGAACGTTCCATACCGGCGGCGTCGCCGGACTGGACATCACCGCCGGCCTGCCGCGCGTCGAGGAGCTGTTCGAGGCCCGCATGCCCAAGGGCAAGGCCGAGATCAGCCACATCGACGGCGTGGTCGAGGTCATCCAGGGCGAGAACGGTGCGCGCCGCGTCAAGGTGACGTCACGCGAGGAGTTCGATACCCCGATGCGTATCGGCAAGGGGCACGAGGTGCTCGTCGCCGAGGGTGACATCGTCGAGGCCAACCAGGTCGTCGCTCGCCACGAGGCGAAGGACGGCACAGTCGACGAGGTCCGCTCAGCCGATCGCGGCCTGATGGTCAAGGCTGCCGACGGCCTCCGGGTTCGCTCGGAGGATGTCGTGGAGCGTGAGTACGCCATCCCGCACAACGCCAAGCTGCTCATCGAGAACGGCCAGATGGTTCGTGCCGGTGACGCAATCACCGATGGACCAATCAACCCGCAGGAATACCTCGAGACCCGCGGCCGCGATGCCGTGCAGCGCTACCTGGTCAAGGAAGTGCAGCGCGTGTACCGCAGCCAGGGCGTGACCATCAACGACAAGCACATCGAGATCATCGTTCGCCAGATGCTGCGCAAGGTGCGCATCGATCAGCCCGGCGACTCGGAGCAGCTGCCGTTCGAACTCGTCGACAAGTTCGACTTCGAGGAGATCAACAACCGCGTTCTCGCCGAGGGCGGCGAGCCAGCCACGGCCGAGACCGTGCTGCTCGGCGTGACCAAGGCCTCGCTGAACACGTCTTCGTTCCTCGCCGCTGCCTCCTTCCAGGAGACGACGCGCGTGCTGACCGAGGCCGCGATCAACGGCGCCAAGGACAACCTCCTTGGCCTCAAGGAGAACGTCATCATCGGCAAGCTGATCCCGGCCGGGTCGGGTGCGCCGCAGAACCTGGCTGCTGCCAGGGCTGCCGCTCGCCGCGCCGCGGCCGAGGCGCTGGCCGGTGGCGAGCTGCCTGAGGGCTTCGGCGAGGAGGAGATCAACATCTTCCTGGCAGAGGCACAGGCCCGAGCCGAGGCCGAGGCCGCGGCCGAGTTCAACCCGCTTGTCGGGGAGGGTCGGTCATCGGCGGACGGCGACGGCGCGAGTGCCGATGGGGCGAACCCGTTCCTGGCCGAGGACGAAGAGGAAGACGACGACGACGACCTTCCTTCTCTCGAAGAGGCCACCGAGGAGACCGCCACCAAGGCCTAAGCCTCTCCATCTTCGACAACCAACGAGACCCGTCGCGGATCGCCCGCGGCGGGTCTTGCTGATTCCACACCACGCACAATTGCGTACTGGCACCCTCACCCTCCGGGCCTACCTTTTGCACGTCGGGCACGCAAAACAACGCAGGAGGTTTACGCGTGCCCAAGAGACTCCCGGGCGCAACGGTCGCCCTCGTCGTGGCTCTATCTGCTGTTTCAGTGCCGGTTGCTACGGCCCAGGCTGCAGACCAGGTGGTCGACTTCACGTGCTCAAACGCTCAGTGGAGGGGATCGATCTTTCCGACGAACGAGCCGAGCTTTGGCGACGACTACTCCTACGGCACTCTCAGACATTGCATCACCGTTACCAGGAAGGGGGACAGCAACCCGAGCTACAACTTCTACGAAGTCCGCATGACGGATGAGTGGGGTGTCACGAACAACGGCGGCTGGCAGGACAACCATGCATATGGCCACATTGCCGTTTCACCCAGCGCCATCGATTTCATGGCCACTCCTACCGTGATCAGCGATCACACATGTTTCAACGCACTCTCGTTCGGCTTCTCGTTCATGGGCTTTGGGGTGGAGATCAACCCGGAGATCTGCAGGGACACCAAGATCACGAGAACGTCGCAATCAGGCGGCATCGTCTTCTGGGACACCCCGAACGTATTGAAGACACCAATGTGGGATGAGGTCGATTTCGTGAAGGTGCCGCAGAGTGCGCATCCGACGTTTACGGCCGCCATGCACTACCCCTGGTACACGCGCACCTACAACACGACCTGCATGTGCTGGAAGAACGGCGAGGTACAGAAGCTGACCAGCGTTTCGGTGAACACCTAGCGGCCGCAGCTCCCAAAACCAACCAGACCCGTCGCGATAAGCCCGCGGCGGGTCTTGTTTGTACTGGGCGGTCTCGGTGGCTGGCGATGGGCGTTCGTCGCAGGGGGCGTTTAGCCAGGAGCGCGTAGCGCGGGTGCGCAGCCCCCGGAGATGAACGACCGGCGCCAGCCGCCAGCGCACCCGCGCGACCGAGACATTCGGTTAGCTTGGTTCGACCCAGATCAGGCGGGCTACGCTCGTGCCGATTGGGCGGATCTCGCCGTTTACCTGGATCGGGAGGGCGTCCATGCCGCGATTGGCTGTGGCGAGCGTGATCTCGCTGCCGGTCACCAGGCCGTAATCGCGGAGGTCGGCCAGCAGGTCGGGCGCGTCGTGCTCGGCCACCTCGGAAATTCGCCGGATGTGAGCCGAGGCGCCAACCTGCATGTCGGCCAGGGAAATCAGCTTCCCGTATGGCGGCTTGCGGCCGGGGATCAAGTTGCCGTGCGGGCAGGTGCTGGGATGCCCGAGCAGCTCGTCCATTCGATCTGCGAGTCGGTCGGAGACGCCCGGCGCGAGGTGCTGAGCCTCTTCGTCGGCTGCTGCCCAGTCGAAGCCCATCATGTCGGTCAGCCATCGCTCGAGCAGTCGGTGGACGCGTACGACCCGCGAGGCGAGCTCCTCGCCCTGGCGGTGAGCGTCACGCTCCTGTCCTCACCGATCTTCAGCCAGCCGTCTCGCTCCAGCCGTTGCAGGGCGACCGTGACGCTGGGTGCGCTGACCCCCATCCACGCCGCCAGACGCCCAGGGCGGACGACGCCCTTCCTCGAAGCGGATGTAGAAGATCGTCTCGACGTAGTGCTCGGCAGTCGCGTCGCGACCAGACCGGGTCGGCGGGTGCGGCTGCGGCAGGTTGTTTGGCCACGGGCCAATCCTAGCGTCGCGTCCGGGCTAGGAAAGGGCACGCGTTTGACACTTTGAGGCGTCTAACTCTAGGATTTCATACCACTAAGGTCGGAATTAAAAGTCCGACGATTCCAGAGGAGAGCCTCCTTGCTTCCGACGTTCGTCATCGGCCTCCGCGAGGGCTTCGAAGCCGCGCTCATCGTGGGCATCATCGCGGCGTTTCTGGGTCAACGAGGCGAGCGTCGAGCCCTGCGTTTCGTATGGCTGGGGGTTCTGCTCGCGGCGGCAATATGTGTCGCCGTCGCCGTCGGGCTCTACCTCATCGGCCTTTCGCTGCCGTTCAAGCAGCGGGAGATCATGGAGGGGATCCTGGCGCTCGTCGCCGTCGCGGGCGTCACGTACATGGTCGTGTGGATGCGCGGGCACGCACGCAATCTCAAACGCTCCCTCGAGACCGACGCGGCAAACGCGCTGATTGCCGGTTCGTCACTGGCCCTGGTCGGAATGGCCTTCCTGGCGGTGCTGCGTGAAGGTCTCGAAACGGCGGTGTTCATGCTCGCCGCGTTCCAGAGCTCGGAGACCCCCGTCGCGACCGGCTTTGGCGCCGTCCTTGGCGTTGTGGCCGCGATCAGCGCTCGGCTACGGGATCTTTCGCGGTGGCCTGCGTATCAACATGGCGCGCTTCTTCGGCATCACCGGCTTCGTTCTCGTGCTTGTCGCGGCCGGATTGCTGGCGACGGCCGTGCACGACCTTGCCGAGGCCGGCGTCATCACCATCGGTCAGCAGCCGGCAGTCGATCTGTCGTGGCTCATCACTCCGGGCACCATCCAGGCGGCGCTGCTGACGGGGCTGCTGGGGTTCCAGCCGGTCCCCACCGTCGCCGAGCTCGCCGTTTGGCTCCTGTACGCCGTCCCCATGAGCATCTACGTCCTGTGGCCACAGCGACCACGGACGCAAGCCACTCCACCCGTTCAGCCAGAGGTCGCTTGATGGCGTCGTTCCTGAGTTCGATCAGCCGCCGCAGCGTTGCTGCGATTGACGCTTGCCGGTGCCACGGCGCTGGCCGCGGTCGCATGCAGTGGGAGCCCGCAGGCGAGCGCCGACGGAGTTCAGGTCACGCTTCGTGACTTTGCGGTTGACGTATCGGACACCACCCTGCCGACGGGAAGCAACAAGCTGGCCATCCACAACTCCGGCGCGGCCGTCCACGAGCTCGAGGTCTTCAAGGTGCCCGCCGGCGTCGATGCCGCCGCTCTTCCGGTGACGAACAACGTCGCGGACACGGACAGTGCCGGGCTGACGGTCATCGACGAAGTCGAGAACGTGGCTCCGTCGACGGGAGCCAATCTCACGGTGAACCTGGAGCCGGGCACGTACGCGTTCATGTGCAACCTGCCGACGCACTACGGCCTCGGCATGCACGCGATCGTCACGGTCGAATAGCCCGCGTTATCGCCGCCAGCTGACCGGCCTGCAAGCCACTGCCCGGACGCCCGTTGCCGACACGAGGGCTCGGTCGCGCCTGCCGGACAGACAGACCGGCCAGCGCGTGGTACTTTCGGGCCGCTTCCGTCACATACACATCAAGCGCGCCTGACTGCTGCACGGCAGGCGATCAGAGGGCGGGCCGGCAACGGCCCGCTCTTCTGATTCCGTAACCAAAGTGGACGTGGCTGGTGAGCGGCAGTAGGCTCGCCACGACCGGACACGGCACGCGAGGGGTTAACGCGAGCCGAGGCCCGGGGAGGGGAGTGCCAATCTTGCGGTGTCCACCGCCACCCACTGAGCCTTCGCAGAGAGGCATCCGTGCACGACGTCGGTGAGCGCATCGGTCCGTACGAGATCGTCGCGCAGATCGGCTATGGCGGAATGGCCGAGGTCTATCGAGCCGCCGATCACAACCTCGGTCGCGAGGTCGCCCTAAAGCTCCTGGCGCGTGAGATTTCCGAAGACGCCATGTTCCAGAAGCGATTCGTGCGCGAGTACCGCCTCGCCGCGGCCATCCACCACCCGAACATCGTCCCGATCTACGACGCGGGCGAGTGGGAGGGCCAGCTCTTCATCGCCATGCCGATCGTCGGCGACGGCAACCTCGCCGATCTCATCAAGAGCGACGGGACGCTGCCTCTTGGCCGGACTGTCGACATCGCGAGCCAGGTCGCATCGGCACTCGACGCTGCTCACGCCCAGGGGATCGTCCATCGCGACATAAAGCCGGCCAACATCCTGATCGAGCAGCAGGGCCACCCGCCTCACGATCAGGTCTACATCGTCGACTTCGGATTGACGCTCTCGGTCGACACGAGCACTCGCTTCACGCGCACCGGCGCCTTCATGGGCACGCTTGCCTTCATGGCGCCCGAGCTCCTGACGGGCAAGCCCATCGACGGCCGCGCCGACCAATACGCGCTGGCGTGCACCGTCTACCAGATGCTCGCCGGGACCGCGCCCTTCGTTCGAGACAACGAAGCCGCGCTCATCACCGCGCACATGTACGACCCGCCGCCGTCGCTGTACACGACGCGGCCCGATCTGCCGCGTGCCGTCAGCGACGTCATGGCTCGCGCGCTGGCCAAGGAGCCGACCGACCGCTACCTGTCCGCGACCGCCTTCACCGATGCGCTGGCCGCTGCCGCCGCGACTGGTCAAGCCGACGACCGCGCGGTCGCTGCGGTGCCCATGACCGCGGCTCTTGGCCGCGCCGCCAGTCGCTCACGAAGGAGTGACCAGGCGAGTCCGGCAGCCGGAGGCCGCGCAACGTGGCCGCGGCACGACGATCGTATTGATCCTGGCCGCGCTCATCGGCGCCGGCTCGGTTGGGCTGGCCGCGTTCGGTGTGTTGGCCTTCCTCGGCGCGCCGCGCGACTCTCCAGGTGCGACGGCGTCCGCACCGGCAGTCGCCCTGCCGGGTGAATCGGGCATCGCCGTCGCCGTCGGGCCTGTTGTCGCCGTCAATACCTGTCGACCAATCGATCGATCCAGGCGCCTCACTGGGCCTACCAACCGTGCCACCGACCCTGCAGCCGGCGGACCCACCGCGCAGCCGGGCGGCGGGTGGGCAGTCGACATTGGTTCGTCTGACCTCACGCCGACTCTGGGGGAGCGGATATCGATAACCGCCCAGGCGAGCGGTAACGTCGGGCAGGCCGGGCTGGTCATCCAGATCATCGACCCGTCGAGCGGCCAGGTGCTCGCCACCTGCAGGTCGGGCGCGAGCTGCACTGCCAGCGTGCCCCCGCCCAGCGGACCGGGACCGCACACCTACATCGCCCGCGTCGTGGCCGCGACGGCGGCACCATCCGGGCGGAGTCGCGGGTGATCGTCGTGACCTGGACGTCCGGGCCGTCGGCGACCCCGACATCGCCCACGCCTACGCCAACGGCAACACCACACCGCCGCCACGCCAACTCCGCCCGGATCCCTACCCGTGGTCAAGGCCGGCTCGTGGGACGTGTCGTACAACCGCACCGGCACGAGCGGCGATCCGCCTGTCGACCTGGGCGACCACGCTCGGCGCTACGAGCTGACACCGGATTGTCCATCCATCGACGACTGCCGGATCCGCGCCAAGACGTTCCAGGCCGGCGGCGGGTTCATCGGCAACATCGTGTTCACCTGGCGTGGCGACGCGTATGAATATCGCGGCTCGGCCAACTACTACCGCGCCGCCGGCGGCACTACCTGCACGACCAGCGGTGGCGACACCGTTCCGAACGCCTACAACGTTCGCGAGCTGGTGCGCCTCCAGCCGGACCGCTACGTCGGCGGCGAAGTCGTCGAGCTCAGCGGCACCAAGACGATCACCGGCACGCCGACCGCCGCCGGAGCGGCCGCCGGCTGCGAGCCGTACTCGCTGACCTACCACGCTCACCTGACGACCTGACCTGTGACCCGCATTAGAGCCAGCGGTCGCCGGAGAGGCAGGAGGCGTGCAGACGCATCTCGTCCGTTGACGCGAGACTAGGAAGCGTCCCCGCCACCGCGTCGTTTTGCGACCAATTGACGCATGCCGATCCGGATGGGGATCCATCGAGGCCAGGGCCCTGTGATTGCGGGCTGAGCGTGATTTTGCTACACTCTGCGATCGTGGCCTGAGGGTCACATGCCGATCCCGACGCGGGAGAGGGCTCCGCGGGCAATACCCGCCCGAGGTGCTCAGTGTCGGGCCTACCTCAAAAAGCACATAGCCATCGGTTGACGCGCGCCAAACAGGGGAGGGGGCCGCGCCACCCGAGCGCTATTTCAGATCGACCAGACCGACCAAGGAAACCAAGGAGTCAGCGTTCGTGCCGACGATCAACCAGCTCGTGCGGAAGGGCCGCAAGCCTTCGATCAAGAAGGTCAAGGCGCCCGCCATGCGAAAGAACTGGAACAGCCTCCGCCAGCGGCAGGAGGTCATTCGTGGCGCCCCGCAGAAGCGAGGCGTCTGCCTCCAGGTGCGCACCATGACCCCCAAGAAGCCGAACTCGGCGCTGCGCAAGATCGCCCGCGTTCGCCTGACCAACCAGCAGGAAGTCACCGCCTACATCCCGGGCATCGGCCACAACCTGCAGGAGCACAGCGTCGTGCTCGTGCGTGGCGGCCGCGTGCGCGACCTGCCGTCGGTCAAGTACCACATCATCCGCGGCACCCTTGACGCTGCCGGAGTGCGCGACCGCAAGCAGGGTCGCTCGCTGTACGGCGCAAAGAAGCCCAAGTAATGCCTCGTCGAGCACAGTCGCCGCGTAAGGACAAGTACGCCCCGACCCTGACCCGCACCACCGATCGCTTCGTCGTGAAGCTGATGATGGACGGGAAGAAGGGTCTGGCCGAGCGCATCCTGCGCCAGGCGCTCGCCCGCGCGGAGGCGTCGTCGAAGCGCCCCGGCCTCGAGGTTCTCGACGCCGCGCTGCGCAACGCAACGCCGATCATCGAAGTCAAGCCGCGCCGCGTCGGTGGCGCCACTTACCAGGTCCCGGTCGAGATCCGCGGCGATCGCCGCGTGAGCCTCGGCGTCCGGTGGCTCGTCCAGGCCGCCCGCAAGCGGAGCGGCAAGTCAATGTCAGAGAAGCTCGCGGCCGAGTTCGTCGACGCCATGAATGGCCTCGGCGCAGCAGTCAAGCGCCGCGAAGACACGCACAAGATGGCCGAGGCGAACAAGGCCTTCAGCCACTTCAAGTGGTAGGCCGGCTCAAGGTCAGTTAGGAACCAGTAGAAATGCCCCGCCAGGTATCCCTCGCGCGCACGCGCAACATCGGCATCATTGCCCACATCGACGCCGGCAAGACCACGGTCACCGAGCGCATCCTGTTCTACACCAACAAGATCTACAAGATCGGTGAGGTGCATGACGGCGCTGCGACCATGGACTGGATGCCCCAGGAGCAGGAGCGCGGCATCACGATCACTGCCGCGGCCACCACCTGCTACTGGCAGGATCATCGGATCAACATCATCGATACGCCCGGGCACGTGGACTTCACCGTCGAAGTCGAGCGCAGCCTGCGCGTGCTCGACGGCGCGGTCGTCGTATTCGACGGCGTCGCCGGCGTAGAGCCGCAGTCCGAGACGGTCTGGCGCCAGGCCGACCGCTACGGCGTTCCCCGCTTCTGCTTCATCAACAAGCTCGACCGCACCGGCGCCGACTTCTGGCGCGGCGTCGAGTCGATCAGCGAGCGCCTCGGCGCGCGCCCCGTGCCGGTGCAGATCCCGATCGGCATGGAGGACAAGTTCCGCGGCGTGATCGACCTGATCAACATGAAGGCGATCACCTACGGCGACGACCTGGGCGACGCGATCGTCGAGGGCGAGATCCCTGAGGAGCTCAAGGCCGAGGCCAAGAAGCATCGCGACGCCATGATCGAGGTCGTCGCCGAGATGGACGACGACCTGACCCACAAGTTCCTCGAGGGCGAGGAGCTGACCGTCGAGGAGATCAAGCACGGCCTGCGCCTGGGCACGCTCCAGAACAAGATCGTCCCGGTGCTCACCGGCTCCGCGCTCAAGAACAAGGGCGTCCAGCCCATGCTCGACGCCGTCATCGACTATCCTGCCGTCGCCGCTCGACGTCCCGCCGGTCATCGGCATCGATCCGCGAACCGGCGCCGAGGTCGTGCGGACGGTGAACGACTCCGAGCCGTTCTCCGCGCTGGCGTTCAAGATCGCGGCCGACCCGTTCGTGGGCAAGCTCGCCTTCTTCCGCGTCTATTCCGGGACGCTCAAGGCTGGCTCGTACATCCTCAATCCGGTCAAGGGCAAGAAGGAGCGCATCGGGCGCGTCCTGCAGATGCACGCCAACCACCGCGAGGACCTCGAGGAGGTCTACGCGGGCGACATCGCCGCGGCCGTCGGCCTGAAGGACACCTTCACCGGCGACACGCTGACCGATCCCGATCATCCCATCGTGCTCGAGTCGATGACCTTCCCCGAGCCGGTCATCGAGGTCAAGATCGAGCCCAAGACCAAGGCCGACCAGGACAAGCTGGCGATCGCTCTGCAGCGTCTCGCCGAAGAGGATCCGACGTTCCGCGTCAAGACCGACCCGGAGACGGCCGACACGCTCATCGCCGGCATGGGCGAGCTGCACCTCGACGTGCTCGTGGATCGGATGATCCGCGAGTTCAAGGTCGCCGCGAACGTCGGCAAGCCGCAGGTCAGCTACCGCGAGACCATCCGCAAGACTGCGGAGGGCAACGGTCGCCACGTCCGCCAGAGCGGTGGCAAGGGCCAGTACGGCCATGCCGTGATCCGGCTCGAGCCGCTCGAGAAGGGCGGGGGTTACGAGTTCGTCGACAAGATCGTCGGCGGCACGATCCCGCGCGAGTACATCAAGCCAATCGACCAGGGCATCCGCGAGGCGCTGCAGACCGGCATCTACGCCGGCTACCCGGTGGTGGACGTCAAGGTGACGCTGATCGACGGCTCGTTCCACGAGGTGGACTCGTCCGAGATGGCGTTCAAGATCGCGGGTTCGCTCGCCATCAAGGACGCTTTCGAGAAGGCAAGCCCGGTGATCCTCGAGCCGATCATGCGCATCGAGGTGACCATGCCCGAGGAGTTCATGGGCGACGTCATCGGCGACCTGAACAGCCGTCGCGGACAGATCGAGGGGATGGAGACGCGCGGCGTCGCCGAGGGTCACAGGACCCAGGTCGTCCGAGCGTTCGTGCCGCTGGCCGAGATGTTCGGCTACGCCACCGACCTGCGCAGCATGACCCAGGGTCGAGCAACGTTCTCAATGGAATTCAGTCACTACTCCGAGGTTCCGGCCTCCATCGCCAGCGAGCTGGCGCAGAAGTCGGCCAATCGACCAGTAGCCAGCCGCTAGCTCACAGAGGGCAAGAGGAGACCGCACAGACATGGCCAAGAAGAAGTTCGAGCGCAACAAGCCGCACGTCAACATCGGCACCATCGGTCACATCGACCACGGCAAGACATCGCTGACCGCGGCCATCAGCAAGTACCTGAGCCTCAAGGGCGCGGCCGAATACCGCGCCTTCGATTCGATCGACAACGCGCCCGAGGAGCGTGAGCGGGGCATCACCATCGCCATCGCCCACGTCGAGTACGAGACCGACGCGCGCCACTACGCGCACGTCGACTGCCCCGGCCACGCCGACTACATCAAGAACATGATCACCGGCGCCGCGCAGATGGACGGCGCCATCCTGGTGGTCGCCGCGACCGACGGCCCGATGCCCCAGACGCGCGAGCACATCCTGCTGGCGCGCCAGGTCGAGGTGCCCTACATCGTGGTCTTCCTCAACAAGGTCGACATGGTCGACGACCCCGAGCTGCTCGGAGCTGGTCGAGCTCGAGGTGCGCGAGCTGTTGAGCAAGTACAACTTCCCGGGCGACGACGTGCCGGTCATCCGTGGCTCGGCGCTGAAGGCGCTCGAGGCGCCCGCCGATCCGACCGATCCGGCGTACGTGCCCATCCAGGAGCTGATGGATGCCGTCGACTCCTACATCCCGACCCCTGAGCGGGCCGTCGACAAGCCCTTCCTGATGCCCGTCGAGGACGTCTTCGGCATCAAGGGCCGCGGCACCGTGGCCACCGGGCGCATCGAGCGCGGCATCGTCAAGGTCGGCGAGGAGGTCGAGCTGGTCGGCGTCAAGGACACGCGCAAGGTCGTCGTCACCGGCGTCGAGATGTTCAAGAAGCTGCTCGACGAGGGCCAGGCGGGCGACAACGTGGGTTGTCTGCTGCGCGGCATCGAGCGCGAGGAGATCGAGCGCGGCCAGGTGCTGGCCAAGCCAGGCTCAGTCAAGCCGCACACCAAGTTCGTGGCCCGCGTGTACGTGCTGACCAAGGAGGAGGGCGGCCGCCACACGCCCTTCTACAACGGCTACCGGCCGCAGTTCTACCTGCGCACCACCGACGTCACCGGGGCCATCGGGCTGACCGGCGGCGCGGAGATGGTGATGCCCGGTGACAACGTCGACATGAACGTCGAGCTGATCACCCCGATCGCCCTCGAGACCGGCCAGCGCTTCGCCATCCGCGAGGGCGGCCACACCGTCGGCGCCGGCGCGATCACCGAGATCGTGGAGTAATTCGATCGTGGCAAGGCAGCGCATTCGCATCCGCCTCAAGGCATACGACCACCGGTTGCTGGACCAGTCGGCGCTTCAGATCGTCGAGACTGCCCAGCGCACCGGCGCGGACGTAGTGGGCCCCGTGCCGCTGCCTACCCGGATCGAGAAGTTCACAGTCATCCGTTCGCCGTTCATCGACAAGGACAGCCGCGAGCAGTTCGAGATTCGAACTCACAAGCGACTGATCGACATCCTTGATCCGGCGGCAAAGACGGTTGACGCATTGATGCGACTCTCGCTTCCTGCGGGTGTCGACATCGAGATCAAGATGTGATGTCAATCGGACTCATCGGCCGCAAGGTCGGCATGACATCGATCTTCACCGCGGAAGGGGAATCGGTTCCCGTGTCCGTGGTCCAGGTCGAACCGAATACGGTCACCGCGCTGCGCACGGCTGAGCGAGACGGCTACACCGCCGTCCAGCTCGGCGCGGGCACGGCCAAGAAGCTCACCAAGCCGCGCAAGGGCCAGCTCGATGGGCCTCCCGGACGTCAAGGACAGCCGCGAGTTTCGGCTCGACGACATCTCCGATTACACGGTCGGCCAGACGCTGGACATCTCGCTCTTCGAAGAGGGCGAGATCGTCGACGTCAGTGGCGTTTCGAAGGGCAAGGGGTTCTCCGGAACGATCAAGCGCCACCATTTCCGCCGCGGACCGGAGACACACGGTTCCGACTCTCACCGCCAGCCCGGTTCGATCGGTGCCGGCACCTACCCGGGCCGCGTCTTCAAGGGCACGCCCATGGCCGGCCGGATGGGCAACGACACCGTCACCGTCAAGAAGATGACCATCTTCAAGACCGATGCGGCTCGCAACCTGCTGCTGATCAAGGGCCCGCTCCCCGGCGCGCGCAACGCGCTGATCATCGTTCGCAAGCTGGCCGCGACCGGGAAGGCCAAGTAATGCCAAGCACGACCCTCTTCAGCAAGACGGGCGCCGAGCTGGGCACGGTCGACCTGCCCGAGGTGCTCTTCAACGCCGAGATCAACGAGGCAGTGATGCACCAGGCGGTGCTCGCGCAGCTCGCCGCACGACGGACCGGCACATCCAACACGCTTACCCGCGGAATGGTCCGTGGCGGCGGCGCCAAGCCGTACCGCCAGAAGGGCACCGGCCGCGCCCGCCAGGGCTCACGCAGCGCGCCTCACTACAAGGGCGGCGGCGTGGTCTTCGGTCCGCATCCGCGCAGCTACGAGCAGCGCCTGCCCAAGCGCATGAAGCGCGCCGCTCTTCACGGTGCGCTCACCGCCAAGTACGGCGACGGCGCCATTCGCGTCGTCGACAGCCTCGTGCTGGACGCTCCCAAGACCAAGGACCTTCTCGGTTTCCTTGGCGCGCTCAAGGCGAACGGCCGCGTACTGGTGGTCGCGCTCGGCGACGAGGCAAACCTCGCGCTGTCGGCGCGCAACCTGCCCGGCCGTCGTGGTGATCCGCGCCGACTCACTGAACGTCGTCGACGTGCTCAACGCCGACACGCTGCTCATCACCCAGCCCTCGCTCGAGACGATGGCGCGAGGTGTACGCATGACGCTCATGGCAGCCGAGGTGATCGTCAAGCCGGTCATCAGCGAGAAGTCGATGGACGAGACGCAGCGTGGCAAGTACACGTTCCGCGTCCATAACGACGCCAACAAGCTCCAGGTCAAGGAAGCGATCGAGGAGCTGTTCAGGGTCCAGGTCATCACCGTCAACGTGTCGACGACCAAGGCCAAGGAGAAGTCACGCAACCGCCGCCGCGGCCGCCAGCAGGGCTGGACGTCGCCGTGGAAGAAGGCCGTCGTGACGCTGGCCGCTGGCCAGAAGATCGAATTCTTCGAGGGGGTCTAGTCAGATGCCACTGCGAAGCTACAAGCCCACCTCGCCCGGCCGCCGGTTCGTCACGCGATCGACGTTCGAGGAGATCACCACAGACAAGCCGCACAAGCCGCTGCTGGAGTCGCAGACGCGCATCAGCGGCCGCAACAGCCAGGGTCGGCTCACCGTTCGCCACCGCGGCGGCGGGGAGAAGCGCGACTACCGGCGCATCGACTTCAAGCGCGACAAGTACGGCGTGCCAGCGAAGCTGGCCACGGTCGAGTACGACCCGAACCGCTCGGCGCGCATCGGCCTGCTCCACTACCGCGACGGCGAGAAGCGCTACATGCTCGTGCCCAACGGCCTGGGCGTGGGTGACGTCGTCATCGCCGGCCCCAACGTCGAGGCGCGCGTCGGCAATGCGCTGCCGCTCAAGGCGATCCCGCTGGGCACCACGATCCACAACATCGAGCTCGTGCCCGGTAAGGGTGCCCAGCTCGTCCGCAGCGCGGGCACTTCTGCCCAGCTGCTGGCCAAGGAAGGCAAGGACGCGCAGGTCCGCATGCCGTCGGGCGAGGTCCGGCGCGTCGATATGCGCTGCATGGCCACCGTCGGCCAGGTCGGCAACCTTGATCACGAGAACCAGAGCATCGGCAAGGCCGGACGCTCGCGACACATGGGCCGTCGGCCCGAAGTTCGCGGAGTCGTCATGAACCCGCGCGACCATCCGCACGGTGGTGGCGAGGGCAAGTCGCCCACCGGCATGCCGCCCAAGACGCCGTGGGGCCAGCCCGCCATGGGCCACCGCACGCGGCGCAACAAGACCACCGGGCAGTTAATCGTCCGCTCCCGGCACCGCAAGAGCTAGGCCGGGAGGAGGTAGAGACACATGTCACGTTCACTTAAGAAGGGTCCGTTCGTGGAGGAGCGCCTGCTTGGGCGCGTCCAGTCCATGAACCGCAAGAACGAGAAGAAGGTCCTCAAGACCTGGTCGCGGGCAAGCGTCATCTTCCCGGACTTCGTGGGCCACACCATCGCCGTCTACAACGGCAAGAAGCACATCCCGGTCTACGTGACCGAGAACATGGTCGGCCATCGCCTCGGCGAGTTCAGCCCGACCCGCTCCTTCCGCGGCCACGGCAAGCACACCGAGCGCTCCTCGGCGCTGAAGTAGATCGAAGACGGATCAGATGCGCGTATCAGCAACAGCCAAGTACCTGCGCCACTCGACGCGAAAGACGCGTCTGGTTACGCGCGCCATCATCGGGCTGCCCGTCGACGAGGCCTCGTCAATCCTCAAGTTCATGCCGCAGGACGCGGCCCGCGACGTCGCCAAGGTGCTCCACAGCGCCGCGGCCAACGCCGAGAACAACCATGACCTCGATCGCGAAGAGCTCTTCGTGGTCGAAGCCACTGCCAACGAAGGGCCCACGCTCAAGCGGTTCCGGCCGCGCGCCCAGGGCCGTGCATTCGCAATTCACAAGCCGATGACTCACGTGACCGTCGTGGTCGAGAACAAGGAGGCCTGAACATGGGTCGAAAGGTTCACCCGTACGGCTTCCGCCTGGGCACTTCCCGAACGTGGAACGCCAAGTGGTACGCCGACAAGGGCTACAGCGAGCTGCTGAAGGAAGACATCACCATCCGCCAGCTGGTCGCCAAGCGGCTGGCCAACGCCAGCGTCAGCCTCGTTGACATCGAGCGTGGCATCAACCACGTGACCGTCACGGTCAACACCGCCAAGCCGGGCATCGTCATCGGCAAGGGCGGCGCGAACGTGGAGGCGCTGCGCCAGCAGATCGGCCGGCTCACCACGAGCAAGGTCAAGCTGGAGATCAAGGAGATCCGCCAGCCTGAGCTCGACGCCGTCCTGGTGGCGAGCAACATTGCCCAGCAGCTGACGCGCCGCATCGCCTTCCGCAAGGCGCTCAAGCAGGCCGTCCAGCGGACCATGAAGGCCGGTGCCAAGGGTGTCCGCATCCAGGTGTCGGGCCGACTCGGTGGCTCTGAGATGGCCCGCCGCGAGTGGGACAAGGAAGGCCGCATCCCGCTCAACACGCTGCGTGCCGACATCAGCTATGGCCAGGTCCATGCACACACCACCTACGGCCGAATCGGCGTCAAGGTGTGGGTCTACCGCGGCGACGTTATCCCCGAGAAGGTCGCGCCACCCGAGGCTGCGGCAGCCGTGGCGGCAGGGGCCTAGCCGATGCTTCTTCCCCGCAGAGTCAAGCACCGCAAGGTCCAGCGCGGCCGCATGTCCGGCATCGCCAAGGGCGGCCATACGATCGCCTTCGGCGACTTCGCGTTGATGACCGAGGAGCCGGCGTGGATCACGGCACGCCAGATCGAGGCTGCCCGGCGTGCCATGACGCGCTACGTCAAGCGCGGCGGCAAGATCTGGATCCGCATCTTCCCGGACAAGCCGGTGACCAAGAAGCCCGCCGAGGTCCGCATGGGATCCGGCAAGGGCGCGCCGGATCACTGGGTAGCCGTGGTCAAGCCCGGCCGCATCCTGTTCGAGATGGCCGGCGTGCCCGAGAACGAGGCTGCCGAGGCGATGCGCCTGGCCGGTCACAAGCTGCCGATCAACGTCAAGTTCCTGGTTCGCGAAGGAGTGGGTGGCGATGGACATCGATAAGGTCCGCGCGCTGACCGATCAGGAGCTCGGAGCCGAGCTCTCGACCCAGCGTCGTCACCTGTATGACCTGCGTTTCCAGCTGGCCACGCGCCAGCTGACCGACCACAGCCAGCTGACTCAGGCGCGACGCACCGTCGCACGCGTCCTGACGGTCATGACCGAGCGCGGGCTCGACGAGAGCATCGTCGTGCGGGCGGTGCCCGCACCCAGCGCGCCCGCACGCCGCGGGTTGCGCCGAAGCCGCAGCACGGCCAGCACGGCCAGCACGACAAGCGCAAGCAGCGCGACAAGCGCGAGCAGCGCGAGCAAGGAAGCGGCGCCCAAGGCCGCATCCGGAGGTAACGAGGAATGAGCGCCACGGCGCCCGCAAAGACCCGCGATCGCGCGGCACTGAAAAAGGAAAAGGTCGGACGAGTCGTGTCCGACAAGATGGACAAGACGATCGTCGTCTCAGTCGAGCGTTTGCAGCGCCATCCGCTGTACAAGCGCGTCATCCGTCTGACGACGAAGTTCAAGGCTCATGACGAGCGCAACGAGGCGCGCATCGGCGACACGGTGCGCATCGTCGAGTCGCGGCCACTGTCAGCCACCAAGCGCTGGCGCATGGTCGAGATCGTGTCACGCGCCACGGAGGGCGCCACAGACGCGATCGTGGAAGAGGAAACGGCCACGAGCGAGGCCATTCATGCCGCCGCTCATCCCGGTCGTGTCCACGATGCCGAAGAAACTGCCGAGAGCAATCCGACCGCCGAGCTCCAGGGCGAGCCGGAGGAGGCTGCTTAAGTGATCCAGCAACAAAGCCGTCTGAAGGTGGCCGACAACACGGGCGCACGGGTGATCCAGTGCATCCGCGTCCTCGGCCGTTCGCAGAAGACGACTGCCGGCGTCGGCGATGTCATCGTCGCGTCGGTAAAGCAGGCAATCCCGAACGCCGCCGTCAAGAAGGGCGACGTGGTTCGTGCCGTCATCGTGCGAACGACCAAGGAGCTTGGCCGTCCAGACGGGAGCTACATCCGCTTCGACGAGAACGCCGCGGTGCTCATCAACAACCAGGGCAACCCGCGCGGTACGCGCATCTTTGGCCCTGTTGCACGCGAGCTGCGTGACCGCAACTACATGAAGATCGTGTCGCTCGCGCCGGAGGTGCTGTGATGGCAAGAGCTGACGTACATCCGCGCGCGCCGCGCGTGCCGGATATCCGCAAGGGCGACCAGGTGCTGGTGCTGTCCGGCAAGGAAGCCGGCAAGCGCGGCACGGTCGAGCACGTCATCCGCAACCGGCAGGGCTACGCCAAGACCGTTGCCAAGTACGGCGCGGACTGGCGCAAGGTCAGCCCGCTGTCCGGTGTGGCTGTCGTGGTCGAAGGCCTCAACATCGCCAAGCGAAGCACCAAGCCGCGCCCCAAGTCGGGCCGCACGGAGCGCCAGCCGCGCATCCAGCAGGGCGGCATCCTCGAGGTGCCCCAGCCGATCCTGGCCAGCAAGGTCATGGTCATCTGCCCGCACTGCAGCCAGCCCACACGCATCAAGCACGGGCTGTCCGGCGAGGGCCGCTCGATCCGCGTCTGCGCCAACTGCGGCGAGCCGGTTTCGCGGGAGGAGAAGAAGTGACCGACGACACCGTGACCGACGAGGAGCAGCCGGTAGACGAGCAGTCTGTCAGCCGAGGACGCCCCGATGACGCCCGAGACTGAGGCAGAGGCGGCCGACGCCGAGACCGCGGACCAGGCTGAGGCTACGGCCGAGGCCGGAGCCGAGGCTGAGGTAGAGGCGCTTGCCGAGGCAGAGGCCGCGTCACTGTCCGAGTCCGTCGCCCAGGCAGACCAGCCTGACACTGCTGCCCCGGCCGACGAGCCACCCGCACAGACGCGCCGCGAGCGCGAGCGAGCGGCATCACAGAAGCAGTCCGCCGCTGCGGGCCCCGCCACGGCCGAGCTTCGAAAGGACGGCCTTCGCGGTCGCTATTTCGAAGAGGTCGTGCCCGCGCTCCAGAAAGAGTTCGGCTACGCCAACCCGATGCAGGTTCCGCGCCTGTCCAAGATCGTCGTCAACATCGGCCTCGGCGAGGCGCTCACCAATGCCAAGGCACTCGATGCCGCTGTGGGTGACCTGGCCCAGATCGCCGGCCAGAAGCCGATCGTGACGCGTGCCCGACGCTCCATCGCCCAGTTCCATGTTCGGACGGGCAACCCGATCGGTGCCAAGGTGACGCTGCGCGGTCAGCGCATGTGGGACTTCCTGGAGCGGCTCACCCGCCTTGCTCTGCCACGCATCCGCGACTTCCGCGGCGTGCCGACCAAGTCGTTCGATGGCCGCGGCAACTATTCACTTGGCTTGCGCGAGCAGCTCGCGTTCCCCGAGATCGACTACGACAAGATCGACCGGTTGCGCGGGCTCGAGGTGAGCATCGTCACGACCGCCGAAACCGACGAAGAGTCCAAGCGGCTGCTGCAGCTGCTCGGCATGCCATTTGCCGTGCAGAACGGGTAGTCAAGGAGCATCGATGGCCAAGAAATCACTCATCGCCAAGCAGAAGCGAAAGCCGCATCACGCGTCGCAGGCGTACAACCGCTGCTTCGTGTGTGGCCGGCCACGTGGCTACCTGCGCCGTTTCGCGCTGTGCCGCATCTGCTTCCGCGAACGCGCACTGCTGGGCGAGCTGCCCGGCGTGACGAAGTCGTCCTGGTAGACCGATGAACGTTTCAGATCCGATCGCAGACATGCTCACGCGCATCCGTAACGGCACGCGCGCGCGCCATACCGAGATCCTCGTGCCCGCCTCGCGGACCAAGCGCGCCATCGCCGAGATCCTCCGCGACGAGGGCTTCATCGACTCGTTCGACGAGATGAAGGACGGCCCCACGGCATACCTGCGCATCCAGCTCAAGTACGTCGGCAAGGTGCCGGTCATCAGCGGGCTCAAGCGAGTCAGCAAGCCCGGCCTGCGCGTCTATGCCGCCAAGACGGACATTCCGCGCGTACTGGGCGGCCTCGGCGTGGTCATCGTCAGCACCAGCCACGGGATCATGACCGGCTCTCGGGCGCGCAAGGCTCAGCTGGGCGGGGAAGTCCTCGCCTACGTCTGGTAGGTCGACCATGTCCCGAATCGGCAAGCTCACAATTCCGGTTCCCGCCGGTGTCCAGGTGGACATCACGGGCAACCACGTCGCGGTCAAGGGGCCGCGCGGCAAGCTCGAGCGCGACTTCGCGCCCGAGATGAAGATCGTCCAGGAGGACGGCACGCTGCGCGTGGAGCGACCGAACGACGACAAGCGTTCGCGCGAGCTCCATGGTCTCTCCCGAACGCTGCTCAACAACATGGTCGTCGGCGTGACCGATGGTTACCGCAAGGGCCTCGAGATCACCGGCGTCGGCTATCGCGCCCAGCTCGTGGGCAAGAAGCTGCAGCTCAACCTGGGCTACAGCCACCCGATCGAGATCGATCCGCCGGAAGGCGTGACGTTCGAGGTCGAGACGCCCATCAGGCTGGCCGTCCTTGGTTACGACAAGGAGCTCGTTGGCCACATCGCGGCCAAGGTGCGTGCCACCCGCAAGCCCGAGCCCTACAAGGGCAAGGGCGTCCGCTACGCCGGCGAGGTCATCCGACGCAAGGCGGGTAAGGCCGGCAAGATCGGAGGCAAGAAGTGAGCCTCGCAGTAAGCAAGAGAGCCGCGCGTGACAAGCGTCACCAGCGCATCAGACTGACTCTGTCGGGCAAGGTCGAGCGACCTCGCCTGGCGGTGTTCCGCAGCCTCAACCAGATCTACGCCCAGGTCATCGACGACTCGGCGGGCAAGACGCTTGCCTCTGCCTCGTCGCTCGAGGCCGGTGTCCGCAAGGCGAAAGGCAACAAGACTGACCACGCCAAATCGGTCGGCAAGCTGCTCGCCGAGCGAGCCAAGGACGCCGGCGTGAAGCAGGTCGTCTTCGACCGCGCCGGCTACCGATATCACGGACGCGTCCGCGCGCTGGCGGATGCCGCCCGCGAAGCCGGGCTCGACTTCTAGAGCCCGACAAGGAGAACGTTTTGCCAAGGATCGATCCCGCCCGACTGACGCTCGAAGAGCGCGTCGTCCAGATCAACCGCGTCGCCAAGGTGGTCAAGGGCGGCCGCCGCTTCTCGTTCAGCGCGATCGTCGTCGTCGGCGATGGCGCTGGCCACGTCGGCGCTGGGCTGGGCAAGGCCGGCGAGGTTCCCGAGGCCATCCGCAAGGGAGTCGAGGACGCCAAGAAGAACCTGATAAAGGTGCCGATGGTGGGTACGACAATTCCGCACGAGGTCACCCAGTCGTTCGGCGCGTCCAAGGTGCTGCTGAAGCCCGCTTCGCAGGGCACCGGCGTCATCGCCGGCGGTTCGGTGCGCGCGGTGGTCGAGGCAGCCGGCATACGTGACATCCTGTCCAAGTCGCTCGGTTCCACCAACCCGGTGAACGTGGTCCGTGCCACGCTCGAAGGCCTGCGCAGCATGCACAGCGCCGAGGAGCTCGGCCAGCGCCGCGGCAAGAACCTGCACAGCGTGATCAGCGGCCAGCCGATGCCCGGCCGCGACGGCGTGAGCAACGGCAACAACGGCAACGGCAACGGCGCCGCGGCCAAGAGCGATACGCCAGCAAGGGAGGCATCGGGCCGTGGCCGATAAGCTCCGCATCACGCTCGTCAAGAGCGTAGTCAGTCACACCCGCCGCACGCGGGCAACCGTTCGTGCCCTCGGTCTGCACCGTATCGGTGAGACGATCGAGGTGGCGGACACACCAGAATTGCGCGGCATGGCCAACGCCATCCGCTTCCTGGTGCGGACCGAAGAGGTCAAGGAAGAGGCCAAATAGTGAAGCTGCATGACCTGCACCCAGCCCCCGGTTCGCGACGCAAGCGCACGCGTGTCGGTCGCGGCATCGCCGCCGGCCAGGGCAAGACGGCAGGCCGCGGAACCAAGGGCCAGAAGGCGCGCGCGGGAGCGAGCATCCCGGCCTGGTTCGAAGGCGGCCAGACACCGATCCACATTCGCGTTCCGAAGCTGCGTGGCTTCAAGAACCGCTTCAAGATCCAGTACTCCGTGGTGAACGTCGGCACGATCTCCGAGTACGCGGCTGCCGGCCGCTTTGGAGTCGAGCTGGAGGCCGGCGCCAAGACGGCCAAGGGCAAGGCGGGCGACGCGCCGGCCACCGTCAACGCCGAGGTGCTTGCCTCGGCAGGGTTGATCGGCTCGTCCGAGCGCCCGGTCAAGGTACTGGGCCACGGCGACGTCAGCGAGAAGCTGTTCGTCGCTGCCGACAAGTTCAGCACGTCGGCGCGACGCAAGATCGAGGAAGCCGGTGGCTTCGTCCAGGTCCTCGCGCCTGAGAAGGCAGAGGCAGATGCCGACGCCGACAACAAGTCGAAGTCGAAGCGTGCGAAGGCCGACTCTGACGACGCACCGGAGACGAGCGCTCCAGCCGAAGCGGTAGTCGAGGCGGCTGCGCCGGCTGAGACCGCGGCAGAAACCGCCGCCGATGAGTCAGAGCCGGTAGCCTCCGTGACCGACGGGGACTCCGTCGCGGCCGAGGCCCCCGCAAAGGCGCCCCGGAAGCGTTCCAGCTCAAAGACCTCGAGCGAGAGCTAGTTTGTCGTTTCGCAGGTCAATTCCTAACCGAACCCAGCCGCCCGCGCCCGAATCCGTGCTCGGCCTCCATCGCGACCGCGATAGCCGAGCCATGACGTGGGTCAAGCGCACGCCTGAGCGCGCGCCCGTCCGGCTCACCGTCGAAGAGTCAGACGCCCGCACCACGGATGCTGCGTCACGCTCAGGTGAGGGCCGCTAGACCGTGTTCGACGCACTAGTCAACGCGTTCCGCGCGCCGGACATTCGCCGGCGCATCTTCTTCGTGCTGGGCATGCTGGTCATCTACCGGGCGCTGGCAGTGGTGCCCGTGCCGGCGGTCGACACCCAGAAGGTCTCGGATCTCGTCAACTCGCAGACGTTCCTGCAGCTGCTGGACCTGTTCTCGGGCGGCGGCCTGTCGTCGTTCTCGATCGTGGCCATGGGCGTCAACCCGTACATCAACGCGTCGATCATCATGCAGCTCATGACGGGCGTCGTGCCCCGCCTGCAGGCCCTCAGCCGCGAAGGCGAGTACGGCCGCACCAAGATCAACCAGTACACGCGCTATCTGACCGTGCCCCTGGCGCTGCTGCAGGCCTACGGCTACCTGGCCATCCTGAACGGCAGCGGCATCATCACCGACTTCGACATCCTGTCGCTGACGACGATCAGCCAGATGGTCACCCTCGCCGCCGGAACAGTGCTGGCGATGTGGATCGGCGAGCTGATCACTGAACGCGGCATCGGCAACGGCATCAGCTTCATCATCTTCGCCGGCATCGTGGCCCGCGTACCGCAAGGTGTCGCGACCTACCTGGGGAACCCCGACATCGCCGGCGGCGTTGCGTTCGTCATCCTGGCGATCGTGGTCGTCGCGGCCATCGTGTTCATCCAGGAGGGCCAGCGCCGCATCCCGATCCAGTACGCCAGCCGTGTCCGCGGCCGGCGCATGTACCAGGGTGGCGCCACGTTCCTTCCGCTGCGAGTCAACCAGGCAGGCGTGATCCCGATCATCTTCGCGGTCAGCATCCTGCTGTTCCCCACGCAGATCGCGTCCTACTTCGCGACGCCACCGGGTGCCGAGGCGTCGTCGATCGCGAACCAGATCGCCGACTTCATCGTCAACTTCCTGAGACCCAACGGTCCGGCGTACATCGTCTTCTACTTCCTGTTAACCATGGGCTTCACGTACTTCTACACGGCCTTCACCTTCAAACCGGATGAGACGGCTGACCAATTACGCAAGAACGGCGGCTTCATTCCGGGCATCCGACCGGGCGCCCCGACGCGCGACTACCTGCAGAAGGTGGTGTTCAGGCTCAGCCTCGCCGGCGCCATCTTCCTGGCCACCATCGCCGTTTCGCCGATCATCCTGTCGGCTGTATTCCAAGGAGGTGTTGTCGGCGGATTCGCGCTTGGCGGCACGGCCTTACTGATCGTCGTCTCAGTCGTTGTGGAGACGATGAAACAGATCGAGGCGCAGCTGATGATGCGTAACTACGAAGGCTTCATTCGTTGAAGGTCTACGTCATGCTCGGCGGTCCGGGATCCGGCAAGGGCACGCAGGCGGCGCTTCTCGCGGAGCGGCTGGGCTATCCCCACATCGCGTCCGGTGATCTGTTCCGTGATCACATGAAGCGCGGCACGGCCCTGGGCAAGAAGGTCAAGAAGTACATCGACGCCGGCGGGCTCGTCCCCGACGACGTAACGGTGGAGATGGTTGCCGACCGACTGTCGAAGAAGGACGCGCTGGAGGGAGCCATCCTCGATGGCTTCCCGCGGACTCGTCCACAGGCAGAGGCGCTCGATCGCATGCTGGAGCGCAAGGGCGGCCAGGTCACCCAGGCGCTGTACATCGACGTCGACCGCGAGGTGCTGATCAAGCGGCTGTCCGGGCGCTGGCTGTGCTCGGTTTCCGCGGAACACGTCTACCACGAGGTGGCGCGGCCACCCAAGGTGCCGGGCAAGTGCGACATCGACGGCGCCGACCTCTACCAGCGCGATGACGACAAGCCAGAGACCATTCGCGCCCGCATGGAGCAGCAGCTCCCGCCAATGTTCGAGGTGATCGACCACTACGCGGAGCAGGGCGTGCTGAGCACGGTCGAGGGTGACCAACCGATCGAAGAGGTCACACTTGCACTCATGCACTGCGTCGTCCAGCCGGTCGGATCCGGGGCACGCGCCCGAATGGCCACGCCCGCGAAGTGAGCACGCTCCTGGCCGAGCGCCGCGTCACGCTCAAGAGCCCCGCGCAGATCGAGCGCATGGCAGTTGCCGGGCGCCTCGTCGCCGAGGTTCTCGATCGAATGGAAGCCGAGGTGCGGCCCGGCATCACCACTGAATCCCTCGACGCGATCGCGGAGGAGATGATCCGCGACGTTGGCGCCATCCCGTCATTCATCGGCGTCCCGGGTCGCAAGGCGCCCTTCCGCCACAGCCTGTGCATCTCGATCGATAACGAGGTCGTCCACGGCATCCCAGGCAAGCGCAAGATCCGCGACGGCGAGATCGTCTCGGTCGATGCGGGCGCAATCGTCGAAGGCTGGCACGGGGACGCGGCACGGACGTTCGTCGTCGGTGAGGTGCCCGACGCTGTTAGGACGCTTGTCGAGGAGACGCGGCGCGCCATGTTGGCGGGGATCGCCGCCGCGGTGCCGGGCAATCACATCAGCGACATCGGCGCAGCGGTGGAGAGCATCGCTCGTACCAACGGGTACGGCATCGTCCGCGCGTTCGTGGGCCACGGCATCGGCAACGAGATGCACGAAGAGCCGCAGGTGCCCAACTACCGGACTGGCTCGCGCGGCCGCCGCCTCGAGCCCGGGCTCTGCCTGGCGATCGAGCCCATGTTCACGCTTGGCTCGCACGAAGTGCGGGTCAGCGACGACGGCTGGACGGTCGAGACGGCCGACCGCAAGCTCGCCGCGCACTGGGAGCACACGATCGCGATCACGGCCGATGGGCCGCGCATCCTGACCACTAGCGAGCCCGCTTAGCGAACAGGTCCGGGGGGATCATGCAGGGACAAGCAGCAGCACGGTTTTCCGCACTGATCGCGGTGGCGCTCACAGCAGCACTGGCTGTTGGTTGCGTACAGGTGGCCAACACCGCGCCGACATCGCCGCCAGGGTCTCCGCCGGCGACTCCGCCAGGTCCGGCCGCGTCCTTGGGTCCGACCACATCCGGGGTGCAGACCGGCTCATCGTCGAGCGCACCGAGCGTAGCTACGCCGGCGGTCTCGACCGATGGCAGCATCGTCTACATCCTCGATTCGAACGTCTGGCTTGCCGCGCCAGATGGATCGGCGGCGCGCCAGCTCACGACTAATGGTGCTGAAGGCGCCTACCACGATCCGAGTCAGGCCACGGACGGCACGATCTTCGTTCTGCGCGGTTCGAACATGCTCTATCACCTCGATCGTGTCGGCGGGCAGGTGGCGCAGCCGGTGAGCCTCGCGACCCTCGAGAACGGCGCTGAGGGCCTGTCCGCATCACCCGAAGGCACACGCGTTGCCTTCGTCACCACCGGGTTCGGCACGGAGATCGATCCAAGGTTCGGAACGCCAAGCGGAACCTTCATCTACGGCGGCACAGACGTGGCGACTCCCGATGGCACGAGCGTCGCCGGCGCCGCGGCAGCGAGCCTGCTCTACCCGAGCTGGTTCGACGCGCTGACACTCGTCGGTTCGGATGGGAACGTGCTCTACCGCTGGCAGATCGGGCAGCCTTTGACCGCGTGGCTCGATCTTTCGAACGGTTGCCTGACGGACTTCGATTGCCCTGCCGGAGACGAGCCGGCAGCGAGCATCAGCGAGCCGGCTCTCAGCGTCCCGGGCGGCCTGATCGCTTACGGCTACAAGCCATATTTCGGAGATGCTGGCAGGCGCCTCGCCACGTTCTCCGCGGGTAGCCCCGCCAGCGGAGAGCCGGCCACCCAATGCACGATGCCGGGCCTCGAGAACTACAGCGACCCGGGCAGCTTCTCACCGTCCGGCGACGCATACGCGTTTGACGACACGGCTTTCGATCCAGACACGTTCGATACCACGGCCGGGGATGGAATCCACGTGCTGAGCGTTGCCCTCGCTGCCGAAGACTGCGGATTGAGCACCGCGACGCTGGTCTTGCGCGGTGCCAGCCAGCCCGACTGGGGTCCGTCCGTCCCCTGAGCCAAGCGGCGCAACCGCAGTTGGCGCTCGGCTGTAAGGCCTTCCGCAAGGCACCGCCGCTGGCAATGAATCGGGTGCCGCCGGCACGCTGCTGAGGTCGGATTCGGAGATGCCCAGCATGGGCTTCAGCAAGGACTTCGGCTGCATGGCGGTGCCTCAGAGCGGGACGGTCGACATCGGGGCATTCGAGCGCGCGCCCTAGATACCCCGGTCGCCTCACGTTCCCCTAATTCGCGGCATACTCCGGGTACACGCGAACACTCACAGAACACTCGACATGGGGGACCCAATGGCAAGCAGGCTGGACTGTTGGCGCGCGGACAACATGTGGGCTGCGAAGGGCCGACCGGACGGCAACCTGGGGATGGAAAGCATCACGCTGGAGCCCGGACAGATGCGTGTCTTCGTCACCGACTGGAAATACGAGAAGACGCGTAGCGACGGCACGAACTTCTACGGCAGTCACGGACGACGTCTGACGAACAGCAGCACCCAACCGATCGACGTGAGACTCACCGACATCAGCAACCTAGCCAGCACCGTGGTGGCGGCCGTCGTCGGCAAGGCAATCGGCTACATCAGGCTGAAGCCCGGCCAATCTCTGGATATCAAGGCGGATATCCAGGAGGTCTCCGTCCCCAAGGTCTAAGTCGGCCACTCAGATGGCTGGCCTGCTTGGGGGGACCGCTTCCGCCTAGCCAAGTGTTTACTCCGGGATACAACTCGTAGGCTGTCGGCCGTCAAATGCTCTCGGCTGGATACATCTGGTCCCACTGAAGCTCGGAATGATCTCTGGCGGATACAGGTCGGTGTGACTTTGGCCATCCCGGGCCTCGACAGCGGTCGAGTTGTATCCACGTAGATACATCGGGTTGGCCGTGTCCGCAGCTGATCCGCTCATTCGCTGGCCGCCCATCGGCGGCTTCTCATGCGCCCGCTGAATGAACCGACGGCTGGACGCCCAGCGGGATCGCCAAAATGGCCCGAAGCGTCGATTCGGCCGCGATGTCATGCTTGGGCTGACTGAAACGTCGGCTGAGAGGCCAATTTGACCGATCGAGGGCCCGCTCGTCGGTCGGATCAGTCACCGGCTGAATAATCCGCGGCTACGCGGCTCTTGATAGGCCCGCATCCCAGCCGGTGCGCCGTTGCCCAAAATGGCGCATCTCTGGTACACTCTGCGATCGTGCGCCGGGCTCGCCTGGTCACGTTTCTGCGCTCTGATGAGGGGGCCGCGGCCAGATCGTCGGGCGCGTTTTATCCACCATTGAATGAACACCGGGAGATAGCCGCCGCCTGTGGCCAAGAAGGACGCGATCGAAGTTGAAGGAACGGTCATTGAGCCGCTTCCCAATGCGATGTTCGCCATTGAGCTGGAGAACAAGCACCGCGTCTTGGCACACATCAGCGGAAAGCTGCGGATGAACTTCATCCGCATCCTGCCCGGAGATCGTGTCCGTGTCGAGCTGTCGCCCTACGACCTCTCGCGCGGTCGGATCACGTACCGCCTCAAGTAGACGGCTGAAGTAAGGAAACCATGAAGGTCTCGGCATCGGTCAAAACGCGTTGCGATAACTGCAAGATCATCCGCCGCCACGGCGTCGTGATGTGTATCTGCACGAATCCCAAGCACAAGCAGCGCCAGGGCTAGGCGAACAGAGATGGCACGTATCTCGGGCATCGACATCCCGCGCGAAAAGCGTGTGGAGATCTCGCTCACGTACATCTATGGCATCGGCCTGCCAACCAGCCAGAAGATCCTGGCCCAGGCCAACGTCAACGCCGACACCCGCGTCCGCGATCTGACCGAGGACCAGGTCAACCGCCTGCGCGAGATCATCGACCGCCGCTACAAGGTCGAGGGTGACCTTCGCCGTGAGGTCGCGCTGAACATCAAGAGGCTCCAGGAGATCGGCTCGTACCGCGGCATGCGCCACCGGCGCAACCTGCCCGCGCGCGGCCAGCGAACCAAGACCAACGCGCGGCAGCGTCGTGGACCCAAGCGGACGGTCGGCGTCCGGCGCAAGAAGTAGGTAGGTAAGACAGCCACATGGCGGAAAAGAAGGGCGCAAAGAAGACGCGTCGGCGCGAAAAGAAGAACGTGCCGAGCGGCCACGCGCATATCCAGGCCAGCTTCAACAACACGATCATCACGATCACCGACCTGGCCGGGGCAACTGTTGCGTGGGGCAGCGCCGGCACGGCCGGTTTCAAGGGCTCGCGCAAGAGCACGCCGTACGCGGCCGCGTTGTCTGCTGACGGCGCCGCGAAGCGAGCCATGGAGCACGGCATGCGCCAGGTAGAAGTCTTCGTCAAGGGTCCGGGTGCCGGTCGTGAGCAGGCAATTCGCTCGCTCCAGGCCGCCGGTCTCGAGGTGAGCGCCATCACCGACGTGACGCCCATCCCGCACAACGGCAATCGCCCGCCCAAGCGGCGACGCGTCTAGGCCGGGGAGTAAGAAGAGATGTCACGTTACCGCGGTCCCGTTTCGCGCCTCTGCCGGCGCGAGGGCATGAAGCTCTATCTCAAGGGCGCCAAGTGCTACACCAAGAAGTGCCCCTTCGAGCGCCGACCCAACCCGCCCGGCCAGCACGGCGTTCGCCGTCGCAAGATGAGCGAGTTCGGCGTTCAGCTGCGCGAGAAGCAGAAGATGCGGCGCATCTACAGCGTGCATGAGCGCCAGTTCAAGAACTACTTCGACGTCGCCGAGCATCGACCCGGCGTGACCGGCGAGAACCTGCTCCGCCTGCTCGAGACGCGTCTCGACAACGTCGTCTTCCGGATGGGCTTCTCGTCCAGCCGGGCACAGGCGCGTCAGCTCGTCGCCCATGGCCACTTCACGGTGAACGGCCGCGGCACGAACGTCCCTTCGTACCACGTCAATGAGGGCGACCGGATCGAGGTTCGCGAGGCGAGCCGCAAGTCCGAGTACTTCAAGAACGCACGCGAGACCATGAAGGGCGCCCAGCGTCCCGACTGGCTGACCGTGGACGCCGACAAGCTCAGTGGCAACGTGACAACGCTGCCGCGCCGTGAGCAGATGCCTGTCGAGCTCAACGAACAGCTCGTGGTCGAGTTCTACTCGAGGTAGAGCGGCAGCGGCCTGAAGGCCGACTGCGAAGGAGAAACAAAAAGCATGATTGAACTTGAAAGTCCGCAGATCGAGCCGGTAGGCGAGCCAGAGGAGTCGTACGCCAAGTACGAAGCCAGCCCGCTTCCCGCCGGGTACGGCGTCACCATCGGCAACGCTCTCCGTCGCGTGCTCCTGAGCTCGCTCGAAGGCGCCGCAGTGACGTCCATCCAGATCCGCGACGTCTACCACGAGTTCAGCACCATGCCGGGCGTCAAGGAAGACGTCACCCAGATGGTCCTGAACGTCAAGAAGCTGCGCCTCAAGAGCTACGCGCCGCATCCCGTCCAGCTGCGACTGATGAAGTCCGGCGCGGGCGCGGTGACGGCTCACGACATCGAGCAGAACCCCGACGTAGAGATCGTCAACCCGGATCAGCAGCTGCTGACGCTGGACTCGGACGACGTCACGATCGAGATCGACATGACCGTCGAGCGCGGCGTGGGCTACCTGGCTGCCGAGCGCAGCGAGCAGCTGCCGATCGGCGTGATCCCTGTCGACGCGATCTTCTCCCCGGTGCGCAAGGTGAACTACCAGGTCGAGAACACGCGCGTCGGCCAGATGACGAACTTCGACAAGCTGACCATCGAGATCGAGACCGACGGCACCCTGACGCCCGAAGAGGCACTCAGCCGCGCCGCCGAGATCCTGGTCGGCCAGTTCAGCCTCTTCACATCGGCCGGCAAGCAGATGGTCGTCGGTACCCAGGGCGCCATGGGCACCCCGTCGTTGCCGCCGAACATGCTGGACATGCCCATCGAGGAGCTCGATCTCCCGATGCGTGCCTACAACTCCCTCAAGCGCAACAACATCGTCAAGGTTGGCCAGCTCCTGCAGCTGCAGGACGAGGACCTTCTCCGGATGCGCAACTTCGGCAAGAAGTCGCTCGACGAGATGAAGGAGCGCCTCCAGATGCGTGGCTTCCTGCCCCCCGACGACGGTTCCGAGACGAGCGAGTTCGATGCCGAGGACGGCCTCGACTCGGTCGCCATGGACGACGACGAGGAGTAGGTCGAAGTGGCACACCGCATCGGCGGACGCAAGCTCAGCCGCAAGACTGGTCCGCGCATGTCGCTGTACGCCAACTTGATCGTCTCCGTGCTGCGCTACGAGCAGATCAAGACGACCGAGGCACGGGCCAAGGAAGTTCGCGGCCAGGTCGAGAAGGTCATCACCCTCGCCAAGGACGGCACGCTCGCTTCGCGCCGCCGCATCGTCGCGCAGCTGCCCAATGAGCCGCTCGTCATCGACAAGCTGATCAACGAGATCGCCCCCAAATACGCAGACCGCAACTCGGGCTACACGCGCATCGTCAAGCTCGGCCTCCGTGCCGGCGACGCTGCGCCGATGGTTCAGCTCGAGCTGGTCTGACCAACAAGCCTGCCCGCAAGGGCTCAGCAAAGATCGCCCGAGAGGGCGGCCCCGTTCGTTACAGCGCACGGGTCGAATACGACGGAACTGACTTTGCCGGCTTTCAGGTGCAGACCGGAGCCAGGACAGTGCAGGGAGAGCTGGAACGCGCACTGACGCGCTTCTCGGGCGGTGCCCGAGTAAGGGTGGACGGCGCGGGACGGACGGACGCCGGGGTCCATGCCCGCAGGCAGGTGATCGCATTCACCTACAGCGGCAGGCTCGGGCGAAAGAAGCTCGGAAGAGGGCTCGCTGCCGTCCTTCCACCGGACATCGGCCTGGGGCCGCTGCGCAAGGTCGATCGAGGCTTCAAGCCGCGATATCGGGCGAAGTGGCGCGAATACCGCTACTTCATCTGGAACGGGCCTCCAAGCCCGTTACGCGAGCGAGGCGCCCTCGGCGTCCGTGAACCATTGGATGTCGCGGCCATGGCCAAGGCAGCCAGGCAGTTCGAAGGGCGTCGTGACTTCTCCGCCTTCGGCGGGAAGGATCGACAGCCGGTCCGGATCCTTCACCGGGTGCGGGTCGAGCAGCAGGGTCGGTGGATCACCATCGAGGTGGTCGGTAACGCCTTTCTGCGCCAGATGGTGCGCAGGATCGTGGCCGCGCTCCTGCGCGTGGGGCACGGGCGGGCGACAGCCGCGGACGTCGCGGCGGCGCTCGAGGACACAGGCAAACCGGCGTTCGATGGAGATACCGCTCCAGCACACGGACTGGTGCTCTGGCGAGTGCCGATGAACTACGGAAAGACAACGAGAGCAACGACAGGACGAGACGAGAACGATGAACAGGACATACAGCCCGCGAGCGAGTGAGATCGAGCGCAGCTGGTTCGTGGTCGATGCCGCGGGCCAGCGTCTCGGCACGCTCGCGTCGCGCGTCGCTCAAGTTCTCGAGGGCAAGCACAAGCCCACGTACGCCACACACATGGACAGTGGCGATCACGTGATCGTGCTCAATGCTTCCCGCATCGACATTGGCCGCAACAAGGCCGAGCAGAAGAAGTACTCGCGGCACAGCGGCTATCCCGGCGGATATCGTGAGGAGACCCTCGGCGATCTGCTCGCCCGTCGCCCCGAAGAGGTCATCCGTCGCGCCGTGAAGGGCATGCTGCCGCGTAACAAGCTCGGCGTGCAGCAGCTGCGCAAGTTGAAGATCTACGCCGGCACCGACCACCCGCATGAAGCCCAGCTGCCACAGGTGCTGCCCGGCACGGCCCTCACGTTCGATCCGAGCGAGCAGAAGCCCGCCGCAAAGGCCGCTCCAGCTCCTGTCGCGGTCGAAGAGGCGCCAGCCGCCCAAGCCGCGGCCGAGGCCGAGCCCGAGGTCCAGGAGACCTCTCAGGCCGCGACATCACAGGCAACCGAGACAGCAGAGCCAGCCGAGGCGGCCGCGCCGGATACGACAGAGACCGCTACAGAAGAGACCGCGCCGGAGGCCGAGGCCGAGGCCGCAGCCGACGAGGCGACCGACACTGAAACCACCGGAGGGTCTGACGAGTAATGGCCAACACGACGTTCTTCTACGGCACCGGCCGTCGCAAGACCAGCATCGCCCGCGTCCGGCTGCTCGCCGGTGAGGGGGAGGTCGTGGTCAACGGCCGCTCGCTGGAGGAGCACTTCGGCAACGCCGTCGACCTGACCGACATCATGATGCCCTTCCGCGTGACCAACACCGAAGGTCAGTACAACGCGATGGTCAAGGTCGAGGGTGGCGGCCATCACGGGCAGGCCGGCGCCATCCGCCACGGCATCGCCCGCGCCCTGCTGCAGTCCGATCCCGAGGGTTCGCGCGTTCTGCTGCGCCAGGCAGGACTCCTGACACGGGACCCCCGCATGAAGGAACGCAAGAAGTACGGCCTGAAGCGGGCCCGAAAGGCGCCTCAGTACACCAAGCGCTAGACAGCGCGCGCTGAGCGCGGCGACGTTCGATGGATGACGTCTACGCGCGCTATCGCGAGGCGCTGCGCGTTGGGCACCAGGAGGCCGCGGAGGGCCGCTTCGCGCAGGCCCTCGCCCAGTACCAGGTAGCCGCCGAGGCGGCACCCAGTCGTGCGCTTCCGCACGTCGCCATCGGCGGCATGCAGTTGCGCCTGGGACGTCCACGGGAGTCGCTCGCGGCATACGACGCGGCTCTGCAGGCCGAACCCGGCAGCATCGATGCGCTGAGCGGCCGCATAGCCGCGCTTCTGGCCCTAGGCCGGCGCGACGAAGCGGCGCGGGTGCAACAGCAGATCGTCGCCCTGCGCGGTCCAAGCGCGACGACCGCGGACACCAATGTGGAGCAGACTCCCATGTCGCGGGCCGACACCCTGCATGTGGCCGGCGATGCGGCGAAGGCGCGCGGCGACAGCGGCGCCGCGATCGACGCGTGGCTCGCCGAGGCCGCCGAGCACGCCTCTGCGGGACACCTCGATGCCGCCCTGGACGCTGCGCTCGGCGCTCTGTCGCTCGATCCGGGCTCCGTACGCATCCATCTCGAGCTAGCGCGGCTGTATTTCCGTCGCGGCTGGATCGACAAGGGCGTCGAGCGGGCCCTCCTTCTCGACCGCCTTCTAACCCTTCAACCCGATCCGCAGATCCACGAGCAGCTGCGCGAGCTGGCCGCCGAGCACGCAGCCGCCGATGGCAGGTTGATCGCGCTGGCACGCCGGCCAGCCTGACAGACGTACAATCGGCCCAATGCTCGACCAGCTTGTGGAACTGGTCAGGGGTTTTGAGGTCCAGCCAGTTGCGCTGCTGGACATCGCTCTCACCGCGCTCCTGATCTACGGCCTGCTGAGCCTTATCAGGGGCACGCGCGCAGTTCGCCTCGTGATTGGCGTTTCCGTTGTCTACGGCATCTACGTCATCGCCCAGCTGCTGGGGCTGCAGCTTCTCTCACAGATCCTCCAGGCCGGCGCCGTCGTCGGCCTTTTGGCGCTCGTCGTCGTCTTCCAGCCGGAGCTGCGCCGCGCTCTCGAGCGAATTGGCCGTGTGGGCTCGCTGGGCTGGCTGTTCGCACCCGGTGGCGCTCGCCGCGAGTACGAGCGCGTCGCACGTGCCATCTCGCAGGCCGCAAACGGTCTGTCAGCCGAGAAGATCGGCGCCCTCATGGTCCTCGAGCGCGAGACCGGCCTGCAGGACATGGCGGAATCCGGCGTCCACATGGACGCGTCGCTGAGCCCCGAGCTCCTGGAAACGATCTTCACGCCGCGCTCGCCGCTCCACGACGGGGCTGTGATCATTCGCCACGACCGTGTCACGTCGGCTGGAGTGGTGTTGCCGCTCTCCGAAACCGGCACGTATCGTGAGCGTTTCGGAACGCGCCACCGAGCGGCCCTGGGTATCACCGAGCAGACGGACGCCATCGTGGTCGTGGTCAGCGAGGAGACGGGCACGATCAGCCTCGTCGAACGCGGCCGCATCGTGCGCAACCTTGACGAGGAGCGCCTCCGCCGCGGCCTGATGGAGCTTCTCGAGCACAACACGCTGAGTGACACGATCAGCGCCGCGCGCATCCCGGCGCGGGCCAACGCGCTGCGTCGCACGCTGCCGTCTGTCCGCCGGCCGGCTCGTCGCCGAGCTGCCACTGAGAAAAGCGCTCCGACCGCCGCATCCTCGACGACCACGACTGGCACGACCGGCGGCGGCACCTCGACGCCACAGGCACAGAGCGCCGCAGCAGCGGCCGGGACCACAGGCCGAGCCGAGTGAGGCGCGTAGGAGACTTCTTCCTTCGTAATTGGCCGCTGAAGCTGGGAGCGATATTCCTCGCCACCGTCCTGTACAGCGGCCTCGTGCTCGGCCAGAACGTGCGCACGTGGACCGGGACCCTGCCAATTGATGTCATCCGTCCTCCGGCCGGCGCCACATTGCTGGCCGAACCCGATCCGGTCACCCAGGTGCGTTACCGCGCGCCACTCGACGTCGGCGTGGTGGGTCCCGATTCCTTCCGCGCCACGGTTGACCTGTCGCGCGTCGAGGCGCAACCGGGCGGACCGCCGGTCAACGTGCCCGTAACCGTGATCGCGCTCGACCAGCGCATCCAGATCGTCGACTATCAGCCGCGCGAGATACAGGTCCGGCTCGATCCCACCAGCACGAGGGAGATGCCGGTGACCGTGATCGTGGGCACGGTGCCCGAGGGCGTCAGCGTTGGCCCGCCACAGGTCGATCCGTCGACAGTCTCAATCACCGGCGCCAGCTCGCGCATCGACATCGTCACCTCGGTCGTGGCGCGCGTGTCGGTCGATGCCAGCGCTATCAACATCGACAACGAGGTCGACCTCGTACCAGTCGATTCGAACGGCAACCAGGTGCCCAGTGTCGAGGTGGAGCCGCCAAGCGCTCGAGTGCGCATTGCGGTAGCCCGCGAGCTCGCCAACCGCACATTGCCCGTTGTCCCTCAGATCACTGGCCAGCCCGCGCTCGGCTATCGAATCGCCTCCGTCACGGTCGAGCCGCTCGTGGTCAACGTCAGTGGCGAATCGGGGACCATTTCGCAGCTCGAAAACGTCACGACGGACCCAATCGACATCAACGGGCGAACCTCCGACCTCGAGGCCACGATTCCGTTTGCGTTGCCTGAGGGCGTGAGCGTCACGGGCGACGACATGGCAAGGGTCGTGGTGACGATCGCGGAGATGACCGGGACCCAGACGTTCCAGGTTGGAGTAGTGACCACTGGCGAGCAGCCGCCATCGCAGTACTCGCTGAGCGTGGGGCAGGTTCAGGTGACTCTCTCGGGCCCGGTGGTCGCGCTCAACGCCGTCGATACCGCTGCCCTGACGGCGACCGTGGATGTGAGCACCATGGCCGCAGGAACCTCGACACTACCGATCGTGTTCGAGCCACCTGCGGATTACAGGCGGTCGACATGACGCCGCATCAGGTATTAGTCACCCGCGATGAAGTGCCCGTATCGCCCTCGATCCCTGCGACGTTGATTCCTTGACGCGACTCTTCGGCACGGACGGGATCCGTGGCATCGCCAACGTTGAGCTCACCGCCCGCATGGCGTACGACCTCGGCCGTGCCACGGCGTCGCGGCTCGCCAACGGCACCGGCGGCCACCTGTTGATCGGCCAGGACACGCGGCGATCCGGAGACATGTTCGTGGCGGCCGTGGCGGCGGGCGCGATGTCGATGGGCGCCGACGTCCATCGGCTCGGCGTCTGCCCAACGCCAGCGCTCGCACATCTCACCGCGGTGGGCCACTTCGGCGCCGGCGTGATGGTCTCGGCTTCGCATAATCCGGCCCGCGACAACGGCCTCAAGGTGTTCGACGGGACGGGGCTCAAGCTGGAGGACGAGCTGGAGGACGAGCTCGAGGCCCTGATGCTGCGCGCCGACGAGCTGAGCGGACCTGAAAACCACACGATGGGTCGCGATCTCGATGCCCGCGCGCGCCTCAACGATTACATCGCCAACCGCACCGAGCTGGCAGGCAGGACCACCACCACAATGAAGGTCGTGCTCGACTGCGCCAACGGCTCGGCGGGTGTGGTGGCGCCGCAGATCATCGCCGCGACCGGCGCCAGCGTCGATGCTCGGTTCAACGATCCGGACGGCAACAACATCAACCTCGACTGCGGCGCCACTGCCCCGCAGCATGTCGCCAGGATCGTCGCCGAGACCGGCGCGGACGTCGGATTTGCCCTCGACGGCGACGCAGACCGGTGCGTGGCCATCGACGAGCACGGCGACGTCGTCGATGGTGATCAGCTGATTGGCATCGTGGCCCTGGATCACCTCGCCCGCGGCGACGCCGGCAACGGTCTGACCGTGGTGAGCGTGCTCTCGAACGGCGGCCTGGAGAAGGCGATCAACCTGGCCGGCGGCAGGATTGCCCGCACGCCGGTCGGCGACAAGTACATCCTCGACGGCATGGTCGTGATGGACGCTGCCCTTGGTGGCGAGAAGAGCGGCCACATCATCATCCGCGAGCACGCCAACGCCGGTGACGGCATCGTCACCGCGCTCGAGGTGTTGTCGATCCTCGCCAGGACGGGCAGGCCGCTTTCCGAGCTGGCCGCCCAGATACCACTTTTTCCGCAGCAGCAGCGAACCGTGCCCGTTCGTCACAAGGATCAGTGGGAGGCAGAGCCGAGGTTCGCCCAGGCGGTTGAGGAGGCGCGTCATGACCTCGATGGCCATGGCCGTGTCCTCGTCAGGCCGTCAGGGACCGAGCCGGCCCTGCGCATCATGGTCGAAGGTGACAGCGACGAGCACGTCGCTCGAATCGCCGACCAGCTCGCTTCGCTCGCGGTCGAGCGACTAAACTAGCCCGCTCCAAACCGCTGGCGCGGCGGGGCGGCAGGCGCGGAAGGGATCGGGGACGGTATGTGCGGAATCGTGGGCTACATCGGGCCGCGTCAGGCGGCGCCAATCCTCATGGAGGGGCTGGCGCGCCTCGAATATCGCGGCTATGACTCGGCGGGCATCGCGCTCGTCACGACCGATGGCGAGATGTTCGTCGAGAAGCGTGCCGGCAAGCTCGCCAACCTGACCACGGCGCTACTCGAAGGAGATGGCACGCCGTCAGCCGCCGTTGGCCTCGCTCACACGCGCTGGGCGACCCATGGCCGGCCCAACGACCTCAACGCGCATCCGCACCAGGACTGCACGGGCCAGATCACGGTCATCCACAACGGGATCATCGAGAACTTCAAGGCGCTCCGCGACGGCCTGCGGGCGCGCGGCCACGAGCTCAAGTCCGACACGGACACCGAGGCGCTGGCGCACCTCATCGAGGAGGCCTACGACGGAGACATCGCCGACGCCACCCGCGCGGCGCTGAGCCAGGCGCACGGCGCGTACGCCGTCGCCGTGATGCATGCGGGCGAGCCGAACCGCCTCGTCGGCGCGCGCCTCAACGTGCCGCTGATCGTCGGCCTGGGCGACGGCGAGAACTTCCTGGCGTCCGATGTGGCGGCCGTGCTGCCGCACACGCGACGGGTGATCTTCCTCGACGAAGGAGACGTCGCGGACATCACGGCGACGTCCGTGGTCATCACCGGCGTCGACGGCTCGCCGCGGGAACGTCTGGTGCACGACATCGACTGGGACATCGAGAAAGCGGAGAAGGGCGGCTTCCCGCATTTCATGCTCAAGGAGATGCACGAGCAGCCCGAGGCGATCCGCGCCGCGATCACCGGGCGCGTCCACGACGACGTGATCGAGCTGGACGAGCTGGAGCCGATCGCCGATCGTCTGAAGGAGATCGAACGCGTCGAGTTCGTCGCCTGCGGCACGGCCAACTACGCGGCGGCGGTCGGCGCCTACGTCTTCCAGGACTGGTTGCATATTCCGGCGCGCTGGAACGTGGGCTCCGAGTTCCGCTACTCACCACCGCCGCTCGACAGGAAGACGCTCGTCGTCGCCGTGACGCAGTCAGGAGAGACGGCCGACACCATCGCGCCGACACGCTACGCGCGCCAGCAGGGCTGCCCGATCGTGGCCATAACCAACACGGTTGGCTCGGCGATCACGCGCGAGGCGGACGCTGTCCTGTTCCTGCAGGCCGGGCCGGAGATCGCCGTCGTGGCGACCAAGACATTCGCAACGCAGGTCACGACGCTCATCCTGCTCGCGGCGCAGATGGCCAAATACCGTGGCCGGCTGCCGCGCGAGCGCGAGCGACGGCTTGCCGCCGAGCTTCACGCGCTGCCCGACAAGGCGGCACGGGCTCTCGTTCTTGCCGAGCCCACCAAGGAGCTCGCGCGCCGCTATGTCAACTCGCGCGGCTTCATGTTCGTCGGCCGCGGCGTCACGTACCCCGTGGCGCTCGAGGGCGCGCTGAAGCTCAAGGAAGTCTCGTACGTCCATGCCGAGGGCTACGCCGCGGGCGAGCTGAAGCACGGCCCCATCTCCCTGCTGGACGCCGAAGTGCCCCTCGTGGCGATCGCCACGAAGTCATCGGTGCAGGAGAAGCTCATCTCGAACGTGATGGAAGGCCGCGCGCGCGATGCGCGGGTTCTGGCCGTCGCCACGGAGGGCGACGAGGCGATGCTCGACTACGCCGACGACATCCTGTGGGTGCCCGAGACGATCGAGGAGCTCTCGCCCATCCTGGCGGCAATCCCGCTCCAGCTGTTCGCCTATCACACGGCCGTGGCACGCGGCACGGACGTGGATCAGCCGCGCAACCTCGCGAAGTCGGTAACGGTCGAGTAGCCAGAAGAGCCTATGGCGCTTCCCGGAGTCCCGCCCGTGCCCGAAGGCACGACCGAGCTGGGCATCGACATCATCAAGATCGAGCGGATAGCGGCCGCCATCAAGCGTTTCGGCCAGCGCTTCGAACGTCGTGTCCTGACCGAGAACGAGGCGCGCTACGTTCGCCTACGGCCGCAGAACTTCGCCGGCCGCTGGGCCGCCAAGGAGTCCGTCTCGAAGGTGCTCGGCCTGGGCGTGCGCGGTGTGGGCTGGCGCGACATCGAGATCGTTCGCCTGCCGACCGGCGCACCAACCGTCCGGCTGCACGGCCGTGCCAAGACGCGCGCCGAGCAACTGGGCATGGGCAGGATCGCTGTCTCGATCAGCCACGAGGGTGAATACGCCGTGGCGATCGCGTTCGGGATCCGCACGGCCGGCGGCACATACGTATTCCCCATCGACATCGACGAGCGTCTCGATAGCCGCGAGCGCCAGATCCTGGCTCGGATGGAGAAGCTGCGCGACCTGGAACGCGAAAGCCACGGTGGCGGAGGCTGAGGCCGTCGCCGCGATCCGGCTGGACGCGGCGTATTGCGCGGGCCTGCTGCCGCGGCGCAACCCGGTGGGGCACAAGGGGACGTTCGGCACGGTTGTCTGCGTCTGCGGATCACTCAACTATGCGGGCGCGGCCCTGCTGGCGGCCACATCTGCAGCCCGGGGAGGGGCGGGACTGGTGACACTCGCCGTTCCGGCCTCGCTCCAGCAGGTGTTTGCTGGTCGCGTGATGGAGGCGACGACCTACGGGCTTCCCGACGGCCGCGGCGACATCGATCCCGCTGCGGCAGGGCACGCTCTGAAGAGCCTCGAGCCGAACGCCCTCGTCGTTGGCTCCGGCATCGCCGAAACCGACGGCTATCGCGACCTCGTCGTGGGCCTCGTCGCGCGGCCAGGACCGCCGACCGTGGTGGACGGCGGTGCCCTGAACCTGCTGAGCCGCAGCGGGGAGTGGTGGGTTCCCGCTGGCCGGGAGCTGGTGCTGACGCCGCATCCCGGGGAGTTCGCGCGGCTGACTGGTGCGATCGTCGCGGCAGACGACGACGTCCGGCGCCAACGTGCCAGCGAGGCAGCGCGCCGCTTCGCCCAGGTCGTCGTGCTCAAGGGCGCCCGCACGGTGGTTGCCGCCCCTAACGGACGAGTCGCGGTGTCCTCCTTCGCCAACGCCGCTCTCGCGACTGCGGGGAGTGGCGACGTGCTTGCCGGGTTGATCGGAGCGTTGCTGGCCCAGGGCGCTCCCGCCTTCGACGCCGCTTGCCTGGGCGTCTACCTCCACGGCGCGGCGGGGGAGAGGATCAGCACTCGCTTTGGTGACGCTGGCCTGATCGCCTCGGACCTGCCGCTCGAAATTGCTCTGGCGAGGCACCAGCTGGCGGCCAAGCGTGCCGACTGAGTCGATCGACGACCGACTGCGCGCTGCCGGCCTCCCGACGTTGCCGCGCCCCGTCTGGCTGGAGATCGACGAGGCCGCGCTGGCTAATAACGTCGCCGTCTTCCGCGAGCTCATCGGGCCCCGCGTCGAGCTGAGCGCGGTCGTCAAGGCCGACGCCTATGGACATGGCCTGATACCAGTCGCTCGCCTCTTTGAGTCCGCAGGTGCAGATCGGCTGTGCGTTGCCTCGCTGGACGAGGCCCTGGCGCTGCGCGAAGCAGGCGTATCGATCCCGGTGCTTGTCCTTTTCTCGATCCCGCCCGCCGAGGTGACGACTGCAGCCCGGAACAGAATCGAGATCAGCGCATCTGATAAGGCAACGATGGACGAATGGCTGGGGCGTGCAGGCGACGCCGACCTCGTCGTCCACCTGGAGATCGAGACAGGCCTTACACGAGGGGGCATCAAAGCAGACGATGCGCCGGCGGTGTTGCGCCGTTTGGCCGACGCCCCGGGCATCCGAGTGGACGCGATCTGGACACACGTGGCAACCCCGGAGAGCGAGGACGCCACGTTGGCACAGGTTTCCGAGTTCGAACGCGCCGCGACACTGATTCGCGCGGCTGCCCTGCGGGTGCCAAGGCTCCATATGGCGGCGACAGGCGGCGTTCTCAGCGGACGCGTCCCGACGTACGACGGCGTGCGCATTGGGCTCGGGCTGTACGGATTGCTGCCGCTCGACTTTCCGATACCCGTGGAGATCCGTCCCTTCGCCGATCGCCTTCGTCCGGCTATGGCGTTGAAGTGTCGAGCCCTACGGATCGAGAGCTTTCCGGCTGGCACCAGGGTCAGCTATGGCGGTCGCTGGACGGCAGAACGAGAGTCGGTCATCGCAACTTTGCCCGTCGGTTACGCGGATACGATCCCTCGCTCGGCGCCGTGGGGAAACGCACTCGTCAAGGGCCAGAGCGTGCCACTTGTAGGCACCGTGGCGATGGACGCTGTCATGGCCGACGTCACCGAAATACCAACCGTGAATTTGCAAGACGAATTCGTATTGCTTGGCGAACAGGGAGGCGCCACAATCTCCGCCGAGGCACTGGCGCGCGGCCGCAACACCATTCCGTGGGAGGTGGCAACAAGCATGTCTCACCGGTTACCCCGGGTGTACCATGCCGCCTCGGTACTAAAGGGGCTCCGCACATTGAACGCGGAGACACGAGTCTCGATCACCGAAAGCGAAAAGGGAGAGCTGACTGGATGAGCGGACTCGGTGGTGCAGAGGAGCTGCGCTTCGACGACCCGGTTGAATACGTAGCGCGCGAGATTCAGCTCTACGGAATGACCGGTCCGGCGATGATGTTCCTCGAGTGCAGCCGTCCCTATCGCGCACTGGGTAGCCAGGCAATGCTGTTCTTCGACCCGGTCCTGAACTCGATCTTCGGCGGTGGGTCCGAAGCGATGCAGCGCGTCCTGGCCGACGAAGGCGGGATTGAGCGACTCATCGAGCGGCTCGAGGAGATCGACGAGGAGCCCGGCTGCGACGCCTGACCGAAAGAAAGGCGCGCCCGCTCAAACCCGATTAGCTAGGTGACGTCGAAGGTCCAGGCGCCGACCTGAACCGAGTTCACGTACCACTTGACACTGTGCTGGCCCTTGGCGGTCGACGAGATGGTGACCTTGACCTTGGTTCCCTTGGGCGCTGACTGAGCGTTGGCGCACAGCGTGATGTTGGTCGGGTAGTGGACACACGCGCGATAGGTGACGCTGGCGGCCTTGCTCTTGAAGAAGGCGGCCTTCCTGCTGCTCTTCGGACACGAGTGCGACGGCGGAGCCGTCTTCGACCAACTACAAGCTACATAGTGAATGTATGGGTCGGTCGTCGCCGCGGCGACTGGTTGGGCTGCCACGGCGAGCAGGGCAAAGGCCATGACACCCGCCACGAGCCGAAATCGCTTCATCGGTATCCCTCGATGTGCCCACACGTCTTGCTGAGCCGGGCGGCGCGGCCTCACGGGAGCTGGCTCACCAGCGCGGCCATCTGCTCGTCGAAGTTGTCCCCGTTGTACCCAAGCTTGAAGACGGTGTCTCCGTAGCCGTAGTAATAGTTCTTGTACTTGGGCTGCGTGTCGGGATGACCCTGAACGATTAGCTCCTTGCCACCAATGGTTATTGGCGCGGCCACATCCTCGTCCACTTTCCAGAAGTCCAGGATGGCGTTCATGAGGGCCGCAGGATCAGCACCCGCGACCCGAAACGCCTGCACGATCATGACCTCCCCAGCTGTCGGGTTGCTGCCTTGCGCCTGGATGATTGTTACGTCGTCCGGCGTCTTTCCGACGTCGCCAAGCACTTGGTCAAACCCCTCGTACGCACCCATGAAGTCGTCGATGGAAATGGCTTGCGGATCCAGGGTTATTCCACCGACCTCGGTGGGAACCAATGCTTCGACATCAACGACACCCGTTGACGGGGGCGCTACCGCCGGAGTGGAGGACGAAGCTGGGACCGAGGGTCCGCTTGTCGGTACGGCCGGGGCGCTGGCGGTGGCGCCGGCCGTCGTCGCGCCTGCTTGCGTCGTGACGGGTGTTGCCGCTGCGGGAACTGCGGTACTTCCCGGCGGCGGTGAACCTGGCGCTGAGCTGGGCGTGCCCCCTCCACTGCAGGCGGCAATCAGGACGGCCGTGGCAAACGTGGACCAGACAGTGTTACGCATGCCAGGAGATTAATTGGCGAAATCTGCAGAGGAAATACGGGAAATCCCCAGTTATTAGGCGGTCGCGTCACGTCGCGCTGAAGTTCGGTAACGTGGAGGCGTGACTGCAACAACTGTTGGGGCGAGCGAGTCCGTGTCGGTGCACACGCGTTCGGCGGACGAGACGCGCGAGTTTGCCGCCGCGCTCGGCCGCGTTGCCCAGGCCGGGGATCGCATCGCGCTGATCGGACCGCTGGGCGCGGGCAAGACCCAATTTGCGAAGGGATTCGCGCGTGGGCTGGGCGTCAGCGAGGTAGTGAACAGCCCGAGCTTCACGCTGATGGCTGAGTACGCGGGACGGCTGCCGATGTTCCACCAGGATCTCTACCGACTGACCGGCGCCGAGGAGGCGATGGCCGGCGGGCTGGTGGACGAGCGACAGCTGGACGGAGTAACACTGAGCGAATGGGCCGAGCGGCTGCCTGCCGAGATCGATCCCGAGCGAGTCACGGTCGCAATCGAGGTCCTGGGTGACGACGAGCGTCAGATCACGGTCGCGCCCATCCGAGAGACGCAGCTCCGATACCTGGACGCGGCGCGTGCCTGGACGCCCGGTTCGCCGGTGGCCCAGTGACCGACCGTCACCTGCTTTTGGCGCTCGACACCGCCACGCGGCACCCCACGCTTGCCCTGGCGGAGCCCGACGGCGACGTTGTCGGCGAGAGCCAGTGGGAAAGCCAGCATCGCCACGGCGAGGAGCTGCTCCAGCGGCTTGACGACCTGCTGGCCCACGCGGCCGCCAAACCGCGCGATCTGGCGGGCGTCATCGTGGGGATAGGCCCGGGCAGCTTCACCGGGCTGCGCATTGGTCTCGCGACCGCAAAGACGATCGCCTACAGCCTCGACGTGCCGATCGTCGGCGTTTCGACCACGCAGGCATTGGCGCTCGCCGCGTTCGATGGCGAGTCGGGCCGCACCGAATTCGCGGTGACGCTCCCGGCGGGTGCCAAGGATCGCTACGTCCACCGCGTCGTCGTGGACGGTGACGTAGTCACGGAGGAGGGGACGCCCCAGCTGGTCGTGCCAGGTGCCGCGTTCGACGCGGCATGCACCGATGCGCTGGTCGTGGCGATTGACCTGGACGCGGCCGACGACATCTCCGATGAGGATGCGGCACGCGGCGAGTCTGCACTCCGTGGCCTTGCTCGCGCGCTGGCGAGCCTCGGCACACAGGCGCTCAAGAGCGGGAAGCACGACGACATCGAGCTGCTCGTGCCCGCGTACGTGGCACTGCCGCGTGGCATCGCCAAGGCAGTGGCGGAGATGACGTGGTCGCCCGACCTCCGCTGAGGCTGAAGATCGAGCGTATGACGCTCGATGACGTGAACGACGTGCACCGCATCGAGCGTGCGTCCTTCCCCGTGCCGTGGCCGGACTACGCGTTCCGCCAGGAGATCGAGACCAACCGTCTGGCGCACTACCTGGTCGTACGTGCGGCAGGGGAGGCGGTGGCGTATGGCGGGCTGTGGATGATGGTCGACGAGGCGCACATCACGACGTTCGCGGTGTTGCCTCAGTGGCGGCGCCACGGCGTCGGTGGTCGCCTGATGGTGGAGTTGATGCGTTTGGCGCTCGAGCTCAACGCGCGGGTGATGACTCTCGAAGTGCGGCTTTCCAACGCTCCAGCCCGGGCGCTGTACCAGCAGTTCGGATTTCGACCGGTGGGTGTGCGTCCGCGCTATTACTCGGACAACGGCGAGGATGCGCTGATCATGACTACGGAGCCGCTGACCGATCCGTCGATGGTCGACCGCCTTGCTGCTCTCGAGAAGCGCTATGACCGGGATTCGGCGGTATGAACAGCGCGCCAAGCGGCCGCATCCTCGCGGTGGAGTCGTCATGTGACGAGACTGCCGTCGCCGTGGTCGAGAACGGCCGCAGGATCGTGACCAATGTCGTCGCCAGCCAGGTTGCCCTGCACGGCGCGACAGGAGGCATCGTCCCCGAGGTCGCGGCCCGCGCTCATCTGCGCTGGATGATCCCGGTGCTGGAAAAGGCGCGCAGCGACGCCGGCATTGCCGATTGGTCGGAGCTTGAGGCCATCGCCGTCACCGAAGGGCCGGGACTGGCCGGATCGCTGCTGGTCGGGATCACCATGGCCAAGACGCTGGCCTGGGTCCACGGCCTGCCGCTGGTGCCGGTGAACCACCTGGAGGGGCACATCTACGCCGCGTGGTTGCTCGACCCCGGTGAGGAAGACAAGCCGCCACCCGAGTTCCCGTTGATTGCCCTGGTGGTGAGCGGCGGGCACACGTTCCTTGTCGAGATGCAGGACCACCTGCAATACCGACTGCTCGGCCAGACCGTCGACGACGCCGCCGGCGAAGCGTTCGACAAGGTCGGCCGCCTGCTGGGATTGCCGTATCCAGGCGGCCCGGCGATCATGCGCGCTGCAGAGGCCGCGACGATGCACGATCGGGCGTTCCCACGTGCCTGGATGGCCGACACGTTCGACTTCTCGTTCAGCGGCCTGAAGACAGCGGCGCGGCGGGAAGTCGCGCGCGAGCTGGGGGTCGATGCCGCGGCAATCGATGGTGACGGCCACGAGCTGCCCGAAATCGGCGGTGGCCGAACTGGCTTACGGGTTCCAGGACTCGGTGGTCGACGTCCTGTCGTCCAAGACGCTGCGCGCGGCAGAGGAGAGCGGCGCCCGGACGATCGTGGTCGGTGGTGGAGTGGCCGCGAACAGCGTCCTGCGCAAGCGCATCGAAGACCGGGCCGCCGAGCGCGGCATCCGGACGGTCGTGCCGCGGCCCGGGCTGTGCACCGACAACGCGTCGATGATCGGCGCCGCCGGGTTCTTCCGCGCACGCGCCGGTGCGCGAGCGGGAACGGATCTCGCGGCGAAACCATCGCTCAAGCTCGCCGTCCCGCAGCCGGTCTAAGCGCGGTGGCTCGGACCGCGCAAGTCGACGAGCTCGATCCGCGCAATCTGTCCGCCGAACGAGTCGAGCGCTACCTCCGTCAGCACGGCCTTGCCGCGAACAAGAACCGGAGCCAGAACCACCTCATCGACGGCCACGTCCTGGAGGAGATCGTCGACGTCGCCGCTCCGGCGCAGGGAAGGCGAATCCTGGAGATCGGCCCCGGCCTGGGTGTTCTGACAGGGGCGCTGCTCGAGCGCGGCGCGCACGTGACGGCGGTGGAAGTCGATCCTCGCCTCGTCGCGCACCTGCGGACCAGATTCGCGGATACAAGCGAGGACAGCCTGCGCCTCGTCGAGGACAACGTGCTCGATGTCCCTATCGCCGACCTGGTCGAGCCGCCCTACGACATCGTCGCCAATCTGCCGTACCACATCACCTCGCCCACGCTGCATCATGTCCTCGGTGAGGAGCCACGGCCCGAGCGCTTCGTCCTGATGGTCCAGCGCGAGGTGGCGGAGCGGATCGCAGCCGCACCGGGCGACATGAGCTATCTCTCGGTATTCGTGCAGTACCACGCGGACGTGCGCGTCGCGTTCGTCGTGCCGGCATCGGCGTTCGAGCCCGCGCCGGCCGTCCAGTCCGCCGTGATCGTGGGGGAGGTGCGTCCGCGGCGTCTCGACGACGAGGCGGAAGATCAGCTGTGGCGCCTCGTTCAAGCGGGCTTCCGCGAGCGTCGGAAGATGCTCCACAACGTGCTGCCGCGCCAGCTGCCGCAGGTCGGCCGCGAACGCTTCGTGGCGGCACTGGCCGAGGTTGGCGTCGCGCCCGATCGTCGTCCGCAGACGCTCAGCGTCGAACAATGGATGGCGCTCCGCGAAGCCGTCGGCCCGTTCAAATGAGCGCGGCCCACTGATGTTCGAGGATCGGCCGCATGCCAAGGTCAACCTGACCCTCGAGGTGGTGTCCAGGAGGTCCGACGGCTACCACGAGCTGCGGTCGATATTCCTGCGGGTGGGCCTCTCGGACCGCCTCAGCCTCTCCCCGGGCGGTGCGGACGGCGCGGATTCCCTGACCATCACTGGTCTGCCCGGCGCGCCACAGCGCAACAACCTCGTCACGCGCGCCCTCGACGTCGTTCGAGCACGAGCCGAGATCCCGCTGCCAACCCTTGATGTGCGCCTGGACAAGCAGATTCCGGCCGCCGCCGGACTTGGCGGGGGAAGCAGTGACGCTGCGTCGGCCGTGAAGCTTGCGCAGGCATGCTGGGGCGTTGGGTTGTCCAAGGAGGAGGAGCTCGCGCTGGGGCTTGAGCTCGGATCGGACGTGCCCTTCTTCCTATCCGGCGCAACGGCGGCGCTCGTCGAAGGCTATGGCGAGCGCGTCGCCAATCTCACCGACGACTTTAGTGCCGGCATGCTGTTGGTCACGCCGCCCGTGGAGGTATCGACCGCCCGCGTCTTCGACCGCTATGACGACCTGGCAGCTGAAGCGCCATCACGCCCGACCGACGAAATCGACCTGGTCGAACTGCCCTCGATGGGCAATCGGCTGAGGGATGCCAACGACCTCTGGCCGGCGACTTCCTCGCTTGAACCGTCCCTGGTGGGCCTGCGCGATTTGCTCGAGACGACGACCGAGGTCCCGTGGCTCTTGTCTGGTTCGGGCCCGACGATGTTCGCGCTCTATCCTTCGATCGGCGACGCGGCCGAGGCCGGCAAGGCTCTCGTTGCACGGCGGCTCCCTTTAATCGAGAAAGCCCAGATCAACGCGGTCGACGTGGTCGGCCCGGACCCAGCCTGGAGGTATCCGTGAGTCTCAAGCCAGTAGCAACACAGGGCGCGCCATCGGCGATCGGCCCTTACAGCCAGGGCATCGACGCCGGCAATCTCGTGTTCGTGGCAGGCCAGGTCGGGCGCGATCCCGCCACCGGAGAAATGCCGGAGGGCATCGAAGCCCAGGCCGAGCGTGCGATGCTGAACATCCAGGCAATCCTGGAGGCGGCCGGCTTGACGTTCGCGAACGTCGCCAAGACCACATGCCTGCTCGCCGACATCAACGATTTCGACGCGTTCAACGCCGTCTACAAGCGCTTCGTGGTCGATCCGTACCCGGCTCGGGCGACGTACGCCGTCAAGGACCTGCCACGCGGCGGACTGATCGAGATCGAGGCGTTCGCCGTCCGCGACTAGTTGAGGACGACGTTTGACCGAGTTGATCGGTCGCCCGTAGAGTCAGGCGCACTAGATGTCGCCCGAACAACCTCCATTAGCACCCGACGGCGCCCGGCCGTCGTGACCTCATCCGAGCCCAAAACCAAGGCCGTCATCCTGGCGGCCGGTCTCGGCACGCGCATGAAGTCGCGGCTGCCGAAGGTGCTCCACCCGATCTGCGGCCGCCCGATGCTGGCCTACGTGATCGACGCCGCTCGTCAGGCGACCGGCGAAAAGCCGCTGGTCGTCTACTCGCCTGCCACCGAGCAGATTCGCGAGGTGTTCGCGGACGAGGCCGACTTCGCGCTCCAGGCAGAACCGCGCGGCACTGGCGACGCCGTCCGCGCCGGCGTGGACGCGCTGGGCACGGACATCGAAGAGGTCGTGGTGCTGTCCGGTGACGGACCGCTCGTCGACCACGAGGCCATAAGGCACGTGGCAACGGTCCGTCGGCAACGTGGAGCGGCCATGGCGCTGGCGGTCATCGACCAGGCTGGGCCGTACGCCCACGCCTACGGTCGAATCGAGATCCAGTCACCGGACGTCGTAGTCAAGATCGTCGAAGCGAAGGACGCGCCCGGACCACGCACCCACCTCGAACCCGTCAATGCCGGGTCTGTACGCGTTCGACCTGTCCTGGCTGCGCGACGCCGTCGCCAGGATCCGGCCGTCGGCCGCCACTGGAGAGCTGTACCTGACCCAGGCGGTCGAGATCGCCGTCGCCGACGGCGCGCAGGCCGTGGCGGTGCGCGAGCCCAGCCAGAACGCGTGGTGGGATACGTTCGTCGGCGTAAACGATCGTGCCGACCTGACCTACGTGACCAAGCACATGCAGCAGATGATCAACAACAGGCTCATGAAGGAAGGCGTCACGTTCGTCGACCCGGCGTCCGTCGTTGCCGACACAACGGTGGAGATCGAGCCCGACGTGACCATCGAGCCGAACGTGGCGCTGCGCGGTAAGACGCGCATCGGCCGAGACACGGTCATTCGGTCGGGGAGCCAGCTGTTCGACGCGACGATCGGCGAGCGCTGCGTCATCTGGGCCAGCATCATCGAGACGTCCAAGGTGGGCAACGACGTTCGAATCGGGCCTTTCGCCCACCTCCGTGCAGGTTGCGACGTCGGCGACAACGCTGAGATCGGCAACTATGCCGAGCAGAAGAACACGCGCTTCGGTGCGCGCTCGAAACAGCACCACTTCTCGTACCTGGGCGACGCCGAGGTCGGCGAGGACGTGAACATCGGCGCCGGGACGATCACCGCCAACTACGACGGGAAGCAGAAGCACCGGACGATCATCGGCAAGGGAGCGTTCATCGGATCGGACTCGATCCTGCGCGCGCCGCTGACCATCGGCGAAGGTGCCTATACCGGCGCTGGATCGGTGGTAACCAAGGACGTTCCGGCCGGCAAGCTGGCCGTTGGCGTTCCGGCGCGCATTCGCGAGCGCATCGTGAAGGCCACGACCGAGGAAACTTAGGCCCTAGCCGTGGAAATCCTGATCATCGCCTTCCTCATCTTCTTGAACGGCCTGTTCGTGGCCGCCGAGTTCTCGCTGGTCCGCGTGCGCCGCACCCGGGTGGAGCAGCTCGAGGAGGAGGGCGCTCGTGGGGCGCGACGGCTCAACCACCTCCTGGGGCAGCCCGGACGCTTCCTGGCCACCATCCAGATCGGCCTGACTTTCGTCGGCTTCCTTGCTGCAACCTTCGCCGGCGCCAGCATCGTCGACAACCTGAGGGACTGGTTCCTGACCATTCCGTTCCTCGCGCCGCAGGCGAACCTCATCGCCCTGCTCATCGTCACGGCCATCGTCAGCCTGTTCACGATCCTCTTCGGCGAGCTGATCCCCAAGGCGATCGCTTTCGCCTACGCCGAGCGGCTGGCGTTCCTCTTCGCCGTGCCGATCGACGTTCTGGGCCGTGTTCTGTCGCCGCTGGTGTGGGTACTGACGACGTTGACGCAGGCGGTTTCACGCCTCTTCGGCATCAGTGACACGCAGCAGGAGCGCATCACGGCCGAGGAGCTGATGATCCTCGTCGAGCGCGGCGGAGAGCAGGGGATCATCGAGGCGGAAGAGCAACAGATGATCGGCGCGGTGCTCGAGCTCGGGGAGCAACGCGTCCACGAAGTGATGATCCCGCGCATCGACATCAAGGGGCTGCCGGTCACGGCCTCGCCGGACGAGATCATCGACATGATCGTCAGCGAGGGCCACTCGCGCATCCCGGTGTACGAGGAGAGCATCGACAACGTCCTCGGCATCCTGTACGCCAAGGACCTGCTGCCCTTCCTGGCGCGTGGCGAGCAGCCCGAGGTGCGCGCGATCCTGCGCGAACCGCTGTTCGTTCCCGAGTCCATCTCGGTCGACGACCTGCTGCACAACTTCCAGCGCGGCAAGGTCCACATCGCGATCGTGCTCGACGAGTACGGCGGCACTGCCGGCCTGGTCACGATCGAGGACCTGATCGAGGAGATCGTCGGCGAGATCCAGGACGAGTACGACGCCGAGGAGCCGATGGTCGAGGCACTGTCCGACGACGAGGCGCGCGTCGATGGGCGGGCGAGCATCGACGACCTGGCGGAGCACTTCGGCGTCGATCTCGATGGCGCCGACCGCGAGCAGTACGACACCGTCGGCGGGCTGGTCTACCACGAGATCGGCGGGGTGCCGAATGTCGGCGATACGGTCGAGGTCGACGCGCTGACGCTGACCGTGGAGTCGACCGACGGACGGCGGGTAGGCAAGGTCCTCGTTGTCCAGCATCGCGACGACGACGGCAAGGCCGCCGAGGCAGCCGAGAACGAGTGACCAGATGGATCAAGGAAGTCAGACCGGCGTCGATAGAGGAGCGAGTCCGCGAGCTCGGGCTCGAACTGCCAGCTGTCCCAACCCCCGCCGCGAACTACGCCAACGCCGTCCGCTCGGGCAATCTCATGTTCCTGTCCGGAACGGTCCCGGTGTTGCCGGACGGCACGATTCCCGAAGGGCAAGGTCGGTCTCGACGTGACCACCGACGAGGCCGTCGTGCACGCCCGCTACGTTGGTCTGAACATCCTGGCGATACTCAAGCAGGAGCTGGGCGATCTCGACCGCGTGCGCCGGATCGTGAAGCTGCTGGGCATGATCAACGCAGTCCCCGAGTTCACCGAGCAGTCGCGCGTCATCAACGGCTGCTCCGATCTTTTGACCGACGTGTTCGGCGAGCGCCACGCCCGCTCAGCAATCGGTGTCGGAAGCCTGCCGTTCGGATTCACGGTCGAGATCGAGGCGATCGCCGAAGTCGACTAGCGACTCGGTCTCCCTACTTGCACTTACCTGCCGGTCCGGCGCGGACGATCCGCAGGATCTGATCCTGCGACAGCGCTCGATCGAGGATCTCGACCTCGTCGATCATTCCTGCGAAGTAGTGACCGCCCTCGGCCTCCCCAATCGTCAGCGGTGCATCCGCGTTGCGGATTCGGTGTGAGTCGACATCCGCAGCGACCTTGTCGCCATCGACGAAGAGTCGGTACCTGTTGCACCAGGCGTGTGACAGCTACGTGATACCAGTGGTTCAGCTGCGGCGTCCAGAAGGCGGCCACTGTGTCGACAGGGCCGAACGCTGGACTGTTGATGTGGAAGCCGAAGCGCGTTTCCCGGAGTGTTCTCATGGCCAAGGTTGTCAAACCAGAAGATCCACTTGCTGGATTCCCCTCCGCCAGGAGGTCCGGCACCCTCGTCGTGGCTGACGTATCGCCGCACCACGTTCCGGCAGGCTGTGCGAAGTTGACCCAGGCGTCGATCGTGAACGCGTCGCGGCCCAGCGTCCAAGCTCGTCGATCCGGCACGCGGACGTAGTCATCGACTCCATCGAGATAGAGAATGCCGGGTCCACGATGCCAGGCTGCGAAACCAGCGCCGTTCGTGAAGTGCCGTCGTGATTCCCCGCGATGTCCGTGGCATCGTCGTCCCCGGGCCACCAGCACAAGGCCCGCAGGCGGTGGTTTGCATACCAAGGGCACGCCAGCGTTGGCAACAGGTACCAACCCTGCGCCCAAGGTGGCAAGAGCGATGGTGAATGACGCGGTGAGCGTCAGCAGGGCCGCCAGCGGTCCCAGCGTGTGTCGGCCATAACGTGCCTCCCTCCGGACGCACGCATCAAATTCCGCGACGAAGTCCCACCGACGCGGGCGCGCGCGTCGCATCTAAATTCTCCACCCGGCGTATAGCCCGGACGATCGGCTACTACTTGGCTCCCGCCAAATGTCGCGTGCTGGCGACATGAAAGCGTCGCCACGCCTCACCACCAGCCAGATGTGTCCCATTCGCGACTTTTGGCGTGCCGAAGCCGCCATATGTGCCTGGGCGGCGACATTGTCGCTGTCGTGGGTCCATTGATGGATTTCATGTCGCGTCACGGCGACATTTGGCAGATGTGGCCCGGTCGGCCGCGCCCCGGCGGCAGTTACATCGTCGCGGCGGCCGCGAGTGGCTTTTCGGTCTCGACCAATGTCTTCAGTCCGGCCAAGATGTGCTCCCAGCCACCCTCGGTATAGCTGCGCGTGGCCTCGCCCATGCCCTCATGGATCACCCGCACCCGCGTGGCGCCGCCGATTGGCGTCACTTCCCAGGTAACCGTCGATAGCGCATCGTTGACAGCCTCTTCTTCTGTCGATGCGATGTGGAACGTTTGCACGAGGAGTCGAGGCGGATCGATCTCTACGATCTCGCCCTCCAGGTAAAGCTCGTCGCCGGAGCGGCTGGTCCACGGCGCACCCACCGTCCAGTCGGACAGGATGTCCGTGCCGTAGTAATAGCCGCGCGTCAGCGCAGGGTCGGTGATCGCGCCCCAGACCTCCTCCGGCGTAGCGCTGACCGTGACTTCCGTCTCGTGTCGCAGGCCGTTCGCGTTGCTCATGAAGTCATGCCTCCGTTCTGCCTGTCCTGGCTGTCACAGACACAACGAACAACGCATTGCCGATTCGACACGGTGCCGCGGGTCAGGCGGAGATGGCCGAAACCACGATCAGGCGGAGCCGCTCGAGCGCGTCGACGCCCACCACGCCGGCGCTTTCGAGGCGCCGCAGGGCCTCGTCACGCTCGGTGCGGGCTCGTTCGCGCGTGTATTCGCGCGCGCCCGACCGCTCGATGATCGTGCGAGCCTCTTCGATATCGGCCGTGGTCGCGTCATCCTTGGCGAGCATCTCGCGCAGGCGAGCCCGGTCCGGCTCGGCCGCGTTCTCGAGTGCGTAGATCAGCGGCAGCGTCTTCTTGTGCTTGGCAAGGTCTGACGGCTCCTTGCCCGTTGTCTGCTCGTCGCCCCAGATCCCCAGCAGGTCGTCGTTGAGCTGGAACGCAAGGCCGAGGGACCAGCCGAAGCCGCGATAGGCGTCGATCACGGCCTCGTCGTCGGTCCCCAGCATCGCGCCCGCCTGCACCGATGCCGCAATGAGGGCGGCGGTCTTGCGTCCGATCATGTCGAAGTAGAAGTCGACCGACAAGTCGCTCGTCGTGCTCCGCGCTCCAGATGTCCATGAACTGGCCCTCGCACAGCGCCAGGCACGTCTCGTCGTAGAGGCGCATCAGGGCCAGGACCTTGGCGTCCGAAAACCCGAGCTCGCTCAGTCGGTGCAGCGCCATCCGCGACAGGGTGAAGAGCGTGTCCCCGGTGTTGATGGCCTGGGGGACCCCGAACACCGTCCACAGCGTGGCGCGGTGGCGGCGCTCCACGTCGCGATCCTCGATGTCGTCGTGCACCAGGCTGAAGTTGTGGCCCAGTTCGACGGCAGCGGCCCCGGGTAGCGCTCGCCGGTGATCGCCGGTCAATGACTCGTAGGCCAACAGTCCGAGCAGCGGCCGGATGCGCTTGCCGCGCTGGCCGTCCTGGTCGAGGCCGAGGTGGTAGCGGACCATCTCGTACAGAGCGCCCGGTGTGCTCGTCCTGCACCTTGTCGATTACGGCACATGATCTCGGACTCGGTGTCCGCGATGAGCGCGTCGAGATCGGACGAGGTCAGCACCAGCGGAGCATACAAGCGGGGGCGTTGCGGTCGGTTCTGCGCGTCAAAGTGAATACAGGATACTCGGCGATACCAAGTATTGTCGAGCATTCGCCGGTGAGCCACGCGGCGTACGCTTACCCGAGAATGCCGGCTCCGCGGATCTACCACACCGAAGCGATAGTCCTGAGCAGGTTCGAGCTCGGTGAGGCCGATCGTGTCCTGACGCTGCTGACTCCCCACGACGGCAAGCTCAAGGCGATTGCCAAGGGAGTGCGGCGCCAGCGCAGCCGTCTCGGCGGAGCCGTTGAGCCGTTCGCCGAGCTCCACCTGGTGCTTGCCCGGGCGCGGACGTTCGACGTTGTCACTTCGGCCAGCGTCAGCCACGCCTGGCTGTCACTGCGGGAGCGGCTCGAGTCCACGGCGACTGCCTGGTACCTGGCCGAGCTCTCCGAGCGTGCCGTCGAGGAGCGTGCCTTCGCCTACCCGGTGTACGCGTTGCTGCGCCGTGCCTACCAGCTGCTCGACGACGGAATGGCACCCAACCGGGTGGCGCGCTGGTTCGAATTCGGACTAGCCGATGCCCTGGGAATGCGGCCCGAGGTCGAACGCTGCGTGGAATGTGACCGCACGCTGGAGGCGGACGACCAGTTCCGCTGGGTCCCGATCCTGGGCGGGACGCTGTGTTCGCGCCACGTGCCACCGCCATCGGAGCAGATGCTGCTATCGCTCGCCGCCTTGAAGCTGCTCCGTGCCTATCGACGCCTCGACATCGAGGCCATCGCCGGGCTGCGCCAGCCGGCAGAGGTGGAGGCAGAGGTCGAATTCGGCCCTGCGCTGGTTCATCCGGAACGTGCTGGAGCGCGAGCCGCGGTCGCTGGCGTTCCTCGACGAGGTTCGCGCGTACCACCCGCTCGTTGGCGTGATGAGCCGGGTGGAGGCGGCCGAAGCCGAGGTCGAGGTCGTCCCGCGGAGTTGACGGCACCACGGCGAGCCGCACTGGCCGATTTGAGGGCTTCCCTCGCGTCACTGGGTGACGCATGATGAAAACAATTGATCCGGGGGATCCGTCAGGCATTCAACAGGGAGGAATCGTGGCTGCTCGTTCTGGTTTGCGCCTCGTCTTGGGGCTCGTCTTTTCCATAAGCGCACTCGCGGTCGTGGCCGCACCCGCTGCCGCCGAGACAGTTACCCAGAGCTGTCAGGGAACCTGTGGCGACTGGCAGGTCGATGATGCAGCGGCGCCAAGGCGCGGCGGCTCCTGCTTCTACCAGACCAGCTACCCGTACAACCTGAAGTCGATGAGCGTTCGACCGCCGCTGATGCACGGCAACTATTCGAACAAGACCAAGGTCGGCTGGCGCTTCCTCATCCAGCGCAAGAGCACGAACGGCGGCTCCTGGAACACCGTCTACACGAGCACCTACCAGAGCGCCCAGGCCAACGACATGATCCCGGCGTACGACGGACACGGCTTCTCGCGCCGTTCCTACGCCGTGTCCCACCCAGCCGGCTATTACTGGCGGATTGCGCTGGACCTCCGGTGGTCGCACAACGGCAGCGTCGAGGGCACTCTGAAGCTCAAGTACGACTGGTACAAGCGTGAGCGGGGCAACGCGACGGACGTCCAGTCGCAGTACTGCCTGCAGTCCTACTAGAAAGTCGCGGCAAACCGAAGCAAAGAAGACCCGGCCGCAAGGCCGGGTCTTCCACTATGTGAGAATGCCTGTCCCGCGACCGGCCATGCCAGGCTCGGCGCGCGAGAGGAGGGTTCGTTTCTTGGCCGTGAGCACCCCCACGTCGCCTGATCCCGGGCCGGCCGTCGCCAATCTCGAAACCATCGTGTCGCTGGCCAAGCGGCGCGGCTTCGTCTTTCCCAGCTCCGAGATCTACGGCGGCATCAACGCCGTGTGGGATTACGGGCCGCTGGGCGTCGAGCTCAAGAACAACGTCAAGCGTGCCTGGTGGCGCGCCATGGTCCAGGAGCGCGACGACATCGTCGGCCTCGACGCGGGCATCCTGATGCACCCCCAGGTCTGGGTGACATCGGGCCACGTCGCGTCCTTCAGCGACCCGTTGGTGGAGTGCGAGGCCAACAGCCACCGCTTCCGCCTCGACGAGCTGCCGGGCACGGAGAGCCTGACCGAGACCGACAAGCGCGACCCGGAGATAGTCGAGAGGCTTGGCCTCAAATGCCCCGAGGACGGCTCGCGCCTGGGTCCGCCGCGGCGCTTCAACCTGATGTTCAAGACGTTCATGGGCCCGGTCGAAGAGGACGCATCGGTCGTGTACCTGCGCCCGGAGACCGCGCAGGGCTCATACGTCAACTTCAAGAACGTCCAGCAGTCGACGCGCAAGAAGCTGCCGTTCGGCATCGCCCAGATCGGCAAGAGCTTCCGCAACGAGATCAGCCCGGGCAACTTCGTCTTCCGGATGCGCGAGTTCGAGCAGATGGAGATGCAGTACTTCGTGCCGCCCGCCGATGCCGCGCGGATCTTCGAGGAGTGGCTGCCGCGTCGCTGGGCCTGGTACACGGGCTACGGCGCCAGCGAGGAGCGGCTGCGCTTCAGGGAGCACGCCCCGGACGAGCTGGCGCACTACGCCAAGAAGGCGATCGATATCGAGTACCGCTTCCCGTTCGGCTGGAAGGAGCTCGAGGGCATCCACAACCGCGGCGACTTCGACCTGAGCAGGCATCAGCAGGAGAGCGGCGAGAACCTCGAGTACTTCGATCCGGTCACGGAACAGAGCTACGTGCCGTGGATCATCGAGACCGCCGGCGGCCCGGATCGAGCCGCGTTCACGTTCCTGATCGACTCGTACCGCGAGGAAGAGGTGCGTGGCGAGAAGCGCGTCTCGCTGGCGCTCCACCCGCAGCTGGCCCCGTACAAGGTCGCGGTGCTGCCGTTGCTCAAGAAGCGACCCGAGATCGTCGAGCTGTGCCACAAGATCGTGGCCGATTTGAGGCGCGACACGATGGCCGTGTATGACGACACGGCGTCGATCGGCAAGCTCTATCGCCGCCAGGATGAGATCGGCACGCCGTGGTGCGTCACGGTGGACGTCGATTCACTCGAGGACGGAGCGGTCACGGTCCGCGACCGCGACTCGATGACACAGGAGCGAGTGCCAGTCGAGGGCGTCAAGCGCCTGATCCTCGAACGGCTCTCGGCCTCGCTGCCATAGGAGGGGAACGATGAGAGGCAATCGCCTCGCTGCATCCGTCGCCGCGCTCGCAATGTTGATGACGGCCGCGGTCGTGCCGACTACCGCCGCAACCAGTGCGGCTGTTCCGAGCCCTGACGCGCTGGCCGTGGCCAAGAAGCCCTGTCCCTCCGATATCGCACAGGGTTGGAGGTGCATCACGCTGACCCTCCCGGCCGATCATTTCCACAACTCGGGCATGACCACCAAGGTGACGTTTGCCCTCAAGCGGCACACCGGGTCCGGGCCGGCAAAGGGCACGTGGGTCACCATCACCGGCGGCCCCGGAACGGCCGGGATTTACAGCGCGGTCGAATACACCGACACCTTCGCCCCGTCCGTTCGCCGCGACTACGACCTGGTGTTCATGGATCAGCGGGGCTCCGGCCAGTCCGGCGGCTTTGCCTGTCCCAGTGCGGCACTGGATCTGTACACGGATGAGTCCGACCCCAACGAGCCAGGCGGCGACGCCGGCATCAAGCAGGCCGCTCACACGTTCGTCGAGGACTGCCTCGACGAGTCGAACGTGGACCACGACATGCTGCCGTACTACGGCACCCGGCAGGCGGTCGAGGACCTCGAGGCATTCAGGCTATGGCTTGGCGTCGACAAGATGGCCCTCTACGGCGAGAGCTACGGCACTCAGTACGTCCAGACCTACGCGACTGCTCACCCGGGCCACGTCCAGGTGCTGATGCTGGACGGTCCAGTCGATCTCAAGGTCAGTGGGCCCGACTACTACCTCGAGGGCGTAACTGCATACAAGCACACGCTGCAGGCGACGTTGAACGCCTGCACGACTGATCCGGAATGCAGCCGCGACGTCAGTGACGCCAACGCGATGAGCGCATTCGAGAAGCTCTCCGAGGACCTGAGCGTTGGCCCCATCAGCTACCCGTTCACGTACAAGGATGGCCACCAGGAGATGCGCCAGTTCACGTCAGCCGACCTGGAAACGGCGGCCGTCGGTGCGCTCAATAACCGGAGCCGCCGGCGCATGCTCCAGCGCGGCGTCGCTGCTGCATCTCACGGCGATGTGTGGCGCCTGGCCAGGCTGGCATACGACTCTCTTGGCCAGAACCCGGACACGCTGGAGCCGATCTATGACCCGTCGTGGTCGGACGCGCTCTACTACGCGGTCGAGTGCATGGACTATCCCTACTACCCGAACGCCGGGACTCCGAATTTACGTGCCCAGGCGTATATCGACCGTGGCCGTTCTGCCGGTGTCTTCGACCAGCTGATCGGGGGCGACTACCTCCTTGACCTGCCGTGCGTCTATTGGCCGACCCAGCCCGCTCCTGATCCGCGACCGACGCCACCGCCCAATGCGCCGTATCCACTCGTGGTTATGGGCGCGAACACCGATCCGGTGACCCCATTCGGGAACGCCCTGCGGATCGTCGCCCGGCGCGACGACAACCCGTACGGAACATGGTTGATCTATCAGCCCGGCGGCCCGCACGTTATCTACGGGCGTTACGAATCGTGTCCCGACGATTACGTCACGGACATACTCGTCAACAACAAGTACCCCAATCAGCACACGCTCACCTGCCCGGGCGGCATCGCTGGGACATATGTGCGTACGCCGGACGCGGAGCAGATCCTCGACAGTGGCCGCAAGACGTTGCTCGTCGCCTATGACAGCGAGCTCAACTACGGCGTCGACTACTGGTATTGGGACTACGCCAGTCCGCTCAAGTTCGGCTGCGAGTTCGGCGGGACGATCCGCTACACGGCCACCTCGAACGGCTCGCACGTCACCCTGGCCGACTGCTCGTTCGTCGAGGGGTCGCGTGCGACGGGCACAGGCTCCATCAACGACTACACCGGCGGATTCCGGCTCGACGTGACGTTCCAGGGCGAATGGCATGGCACGGCGTCATACCGTCGCAGTGGCAACGGCGCAACGTCGCTTACGGGCACCTTGCAGCACTAGACGGCCGATCGAGTAGCAGTCGGCGACTTGGCGGCGGCCCGCCAGATGCGAACCGCCGCCCGAGTATCCCTAGTGCGTCACGGTGAGCGTGAGCTGCGCATGGTCCTCGGCCGGGAAATCGACCTGCATCTGTCCGCCGACATCGACGAACTCGCCTGCGCCGCCGACGATCGAGTAGCGGTCCGGGTCAACGTTCAGCTGGGTCATGCCGTCGAACGTGATCTGACCACGTCCGTTGAGACGAACGACGCCACGGCACAGGTCGTTGAAGCCGGCCATGCATTGGGCGTCGATGGTGCCCACGACGTCGTTGGTATTCGGATCGCGAAGCTTGTCCTGGAAGACCACGTAGTCGCCCGGTGAATCGCCACTTGCACCGACGTCGACCACCGCGACCTTGTTGCTGTACGGCTCGACGAGGGTGATCGTCTGCCACACCAGACCAGGCGGAACCTTCGACTCAGCCGTGACCTGCGCCCTGACGCCCGGCGCCACCAACGTGCCGGTGGTGTGGTTCCAGCGGACGCCCGATGGCGACGTGGCTCCCAGAGCCGCCACGCTGAGCGAGAGCACCGCGACTGCCGCGACTCCTGCCACGAAGCCGACGCCCAGCGCGGCACGCGGCAAACGAATCTTCTTCACCTGAGATCCTCCCTGCGCTGTCCGCCTCTGCGCACCAAACATGAGCCGGCGACAGGCGCCGATCGTACGGCCGCGGCGACACGTCGTGAAGGGTCGATAGTGACTAGTTGAAGGACGCTAACGGGACCTGACGCGCTGGGACGCGATCGGAGCCCGAGCTATTGGTCGGCGTTGTGCTCCGCTGCGTCAATTGCCGCCGCGAGATCACCCGGCGACGAGGCCGCGTGGCTCCTTGCCCTTGGGCCAGTAGAGCTCCTTGTGGACCTGCTCCTCGGCGTAACCGCGCCCGAGCAGCTTCTCCTCGGCCGACGTGATCATGTCGGGGTTGCCGCAGATGTAGGCCACCGAGTTGGCCGGTGTCAGGCCGAACTCGTCCAGGACGGGTTCGAGGATGCTCTCCACGCGACCCGTCCGCCCACTCCAGTCAGCGTTGGAGGGATCCTGTGGACGAGACACGGTCGGCACGTAGTTCACCGGGTACTCGCCGCTGCTTTCCCAGTCCTCCAGGAGGCCGCGGTACCCGATCTCGTGTGCGTACGACACGCCGTTCAGGAACAGCGCGGGTCGTGGCGCCGCATCGGCCAGCATCTGCTTCATCATCGACACAAAGGGCGCGTTACCGGTTCCAGACGAGATGAAGACGTGGGTTCGATCGTCGTCCGGGTTGAGCATGAACTTGCCCTTGGGTCCGATCATCCGCATCTTCTGGCCCAGCGGCATTCGCCACAGCAGCGGCGTGAACAGGCCGCCCTCCACGAGGCGCACGTAGAACTCGTAGCCCTCGGTGCCGGCAGCTGACCGGCGGCGACGCCACCGAATAGGGCCGCTGCACCATCTTGCCCTCGACCATGACGCCGATCGTCATGTACTGGCCCGGTTCGAACGGTGTCGGCTCGCCGTCGAACCGTACCCAGAAGTAGGCGAGCGACTCTGATTCGTCCTCTCGACGAACGAGGCTGGCGTTGTAAACCTCAGCCTCGGCGTCGATCACCCGCGAATCGAGCGCGATGCCGGTGGCGGTATCTGTCATCGCCGAGGATGGTAACTGCAGGATCGACCAATAGACTCCCGCCGTGGAGTTCGAGCCGCATCCAATTCACCACCGTGTGGTCGTAGTCGGTGGCGGCTTCGGCGGTCTCTACGCGGCGCGCGAGCTGGCGCGTGACAAGCGCATCGAGTTGACCTTGGTCGATCGGCGCAACTTCCACCTGTTCCAGCCGCTGCTGTACCAGGTCGCGACCGGCTCGCTTGGTCCGAGCGAGATCGCCACGCCGCTGCGCGCGATCTTCCGCAAGCGGCGGAATGTCAGGGTCGTGTTGGGCGAGGCCGTGGCGGTGAACGCGGATGCGCGGGAGATCACCCTGTCGGACGGCGGCGTCATCCCGTACGACTCGCTGATCGTGTCGACCGGCGCGCGGTTCTCGTATTTCGGCAATGACGACTGGGCGCCATTCGCGCCGGGGCTCAAGTCGATTGACGATGCCACGGAGATCAGGCGGCGCATCTTCATCGCGTTCGAGGCCGCTGAGCGCGAGGCGAACGTCGACCAACGCGCCGCATGGCTGACGTTCGTGATCGTCGGCGGCGGCCCGACGGGGGTTGAGCTCGCCGGAGCCCTGGGCGAGATCGCGCGCGACACTCTTCGGCGGGACTTTCGATCGATCCATCCCGAGAACGCGAAGATCATCCTCGCCGAGCTGAATCCGCGCGTGCTCGTGACGTACCCAGAGGATCGATCGGCGGCCGCGCGGAAGCAGCTCGAGAAGCTGGGCGTGACGGTCATGACCGAGACGAAAGTCGTCGCCGTCGATGAACACTCCGTGGAGATCGAGGAGGACGGCAGGCGCACGCGGATTCCAGCCCGAACGGTCCTCTGGGCGGCCGGGGTTGCAGCATCGACCTTCGCTCGGACGGTGGCCCGCGCGGCGGGCGCGGAAACGGATCGTGCCGGACGTGTGATCGTGAGCGAAAACCTGACCCTACCGGGGCATTCCGAGATCTTCGTGATCGGCGACGCCGCAGTCATGCGCTGGAAGGACGAGATGAACGTGCCCGGCGTCGCCCAGGGCGCCATCCAGAGCGGCAAGTACGTCGGCAAGCTGATCCGGAGCCGGCTCTCGGGCGGCGTGGTCGTTCGTGGCAGCCTTTCCACGCTGCAGATGCCGCCATTCGCCTATTCGAATCGTGGCGACGTGGCGATCATCGGCCGGCTCAAGGGTGTGACCAACATTCCCTGGATGGGGCGGTTCGGCCGCCAGAGCGGCTTTCCGGCTTGGGTGCTCTGGCTGGGCATCCACATCGTCTACCTGATCGGCTTCGCCAATCGGATCGTCGTGGTCACGCGTTGGGCCTGGAGCTTCCTGACCCACGGCCGCGGCAGCCGCCTGATCACCGGCCAGCCGCTCCTTCCCGAGATAAACGAGCCCGAGTTAATCGCGCACGACGATTGATGCTCGCCTACGAATTGGATGACGAGCTGTCGTCGTCGAAATCGTCGAGATGGAGCGTGTGCAGCAGGCGATGCAGCACGGGAGCAAGGATGACTCCGGCCGCGGCAATGATGATGATCCCGCTGACGATCGCGTAGAGGCCGGCGAACAGCTTCGCCCCGTCGGTCGTGAGGGTGTCCACCGGTCCCATGCCGCCGGCAATCATCGCCGCGTTCAGGAAGGCGTCGATCAGCGAGAGGTGGGCCAGCACGCCATACCCAACCATGCCGATGACGACCCACAGGACGAGGCTCCCGGATACGAGCAGGATGTGCCACATGAGCCGGACGAGGAACTCGCGTCGGGGCACTGAGCGGTTGCTTGAAGCTTTCGTACACGGTTGGATGATGGCACCAACTTCGTCAGTACAATCGACCGAACTGACAAGAATGTCCGCGCCGAACGAACGGCGTCTCCCAGCACGCCCGAGGAACTCTTCATGACGCAGACACCAACGATGCCAGCCGAGCGCGCCCACAAGGCCGCCAAGCGGTACATCTACGCCTATGGCGGCGGACGGGCCGAGGGTGACGCCACGATGCGCGACGCGCTGGGCGGCAAGGGTGCCGGCCTGGCCGAGATGACCAACGCCGGACTGCCGGTCCCGCCGGGCTTCACGATCACCACCGAGGCGTGCAACGACTTCTTTGCGGCAGGCGAGAAGCTGCCCGACGGTCTGTGGGACGACGTTCTCGAGGCGGTGGCCGAGGTCGAGAAGGAAACCGGCAAGGGCTTCGGCAATGCCGCCAACCCGCTCCTGGTGAGCGTCCGTTCGGGTGCCAAGTTCTCGATGCCCGGCATGATGGACACGGTCCTCAACCTCGGCCTAAACGAAGAGACGCTCCAGGGTCTCGTCGCGCTGACCGGCAACGAGCGATTCGGCTGGGACGCGTACCGGCGCTTCATCCAGATGTTCGGCCGCATCGTCATGGACGTTGACGGCGAGAAGTTCGACCACGCCCTCGATGCGGCCAAGGAGCGGCGCGGCGTCACCCAGGACACGGACCTCGATGCTGCCGCGCTGCGCGAGGTGGCCGACGAGTACAAGAGAATCGTCCTGACCGAGACCGGTCGCGAGTTCCCGACCGATCCGCTCGAGCAGCTCGACCTGGCGATCAAGGCCGTCTTCGCGTCGTGGTTCGGCAAGCGCGCCCACGACTACCGCGAATACAACAAGATCGCCCACGACCTGGGCACGGCCGTGAACGTCGTGACCATGGTCTTCGGCAACATGGGCGACGACTCGGGCACCGGCGTCGCGTTCACGCGCGACCCGAACACGGGCGAGAAGGTGCTCTTCGGCGAGTACCTGACCAACGCCCAGGGCGAGGACGTCGTGGCCGGCATCCGGACGCCGCAGCCCATCAGCCAGATGCGCGACGAGCTCCCGGAGGTGTACGCCGAGTTCCAGAGAATCGGGGAGCGGCTCGAGAAGCACTACAAGGACGTGCAGGACCTCGAGTTCACGATCGAACGCGGCCGCCTGTTCATGCTCCAGACGCGATCGGCCAAGAGGACGGCCGCCGCGGCAGTGCGCATCGCCGCGGACCTGGTCGACGAGGGCATCATCACCGAGCAGGAGGCGCTGCAGCGCATCGAGCCGGCGCACGTCGACCAGCTCCTGCGCGACCAGTTCGACTCATCCGCCAAGCACGGTGCGCAACGCGTCACAGCCGGCCTGAACGCCTCGCCCGGCGCGGCAGTCGGCAAGGCCGTGTTCAACGCCGATCGAGCCTTCGAGATGGCCCAGCAGGGTGAAAAGGTCATCCTCGTTCGCATCGAGACCTCGCCCGACGACTTCCACGGCATGGCAGCGGCGCAGGGCGTCCTCACGGCGCGCGGCGGCGCCACGTCGCACGCCGCCGTGGTCGCGCGGCAGATCGGCAAGCCGTGCGTGGCAGGCTGCGCGTCGCTGGTCATCGACTACGGCACCAAGAGCGCCCACGTCAACGGCCTCGGCTTCAGCGAGGGGGAGTGGATCTCGCTCGACGGCACGACCGGTGAGGTGTTCATCGGCCAGCTGCCGACGACCGCGGCTCGCTTCGAGGACCAGGCCGAGCTACAGAAGGTGCTCGAGTGGGCCGACCGCGCCCGCCGCCTGCAGGTCTGGACGAACGCCGACAAGCCGGAAGAGGCGGCACATGGCGCGCCGCTACGGCGCGCAGGGCATCGGGCTGTGCCGGACCGAGCACATGTTCCGCGAAGGGGAGCGCCTGGACATCGTCCGCGACGCGATCCTCGTCGCCTTCCAGGCCACGCGTGCCAAGGAGAAGCTGCGACGCCGGCGAGACCCTCGGCGAGGACGACGCCTCGGCGGTCGCGCGCTTCGACGAGGCGCTGGGCAAGCTCGAGAAGCTCCAGCAGGGCGACTTCGAGGGCATCTTCGAGGCCATGGACGGCCTGCCGGTGGTCATTCGGCTGATCGACCCGCCACTCCACGAGTTCCTGCCGAACCACTCGGAGGTGCTCGTCGAGGTCACGACGATGGAGGCGACGGGCGTTGCCAAGGACGATCCGAAGTACGTCAAGGCGAAGGAGCTCCTGCGCGCGATCGATGCGCTCAAGGAGCAGAACCCGATGCTCGGGCTGCGCGGCATCCGCCTCGGCCTGATGATCCCGGACCTCATCAAGATGCAGACCCGCGCCATCCTCAACGCCGCGATCGCGCGCAAGAAGGCTGGCGGCGACCCGCACGCCGAGATCATGATCCCGCTCGTCGGGCACGTGAACGAGCTCGCCGCGTCGCAGACCGTCCTGGAGGCCGAGGCAAAGAAGGTCGAGGAGGCCGCCGGCACCGAGGTCGACTACAAGTTCGGCACGATGATCGAGGTGCCGCGCGGCGCCCTGACGGCCGACGAGATCGCCAAGTTCGCCCAGTTCTTCAGCTTCGGCACAAACGACCTGACCCAGATGGCGTTCGGCTACAGCCGCGACGACGCGGAGGGCGGCTTCCTGCTGGCATACGTCGAGCGCGGCATCCTGCCCGCCAACCCGTTCCAGACGCTGGACGTCGAGGGCGTGGGCCAGCTCGTCCGAACGGCAGTCGAGAAGGGCCGCTCGGTTCGACCGAACCTCAAGATCGGCATCTGCGGCGAGCACGGTGGCGACCCGGCATCGATCGCTTTCTTCGACGAGGTCGGCCTCGACTACGTGAGCTGCTCGCCGTATCGCGTCCCGGTGGCGCGATTGGCCGCGGCCCAGGCCGCTCTCTCGGGTGCCGCCGAGCGAGACAAGTAGCTCTCCGACTCACGACCGTCTGACCAGGATGCGATCGTTTTCGTCGCGCCATGGACGAGGGCCGCTAGGCTCGCCCAGTGCGCTGGCCGTCCTGGCGCTCGCGTTGCTCGTGGCGCTCGTCGGACCCGTTTCGGCGTTGGCCGCGGAGCCGCCCGCTGATTCGCCGGCAGTCATCGGCAGCTGGGAGCTGCTGCCACTCGACGCGCCCATGACCCCCATTCACGCCGCGTTGCTGCACAACGGCCGAGTCTGGCTGGCCTCCGGCTCGGGCAACGACCGCGTTATGGCCGCTGCCGGAGAGTTCCACTCATTCGTCTGGGATCCGGCCACTGGTTCATTCGACGACATCGACACGCCGTGGGACGTGTTCGGCTCGGGCCACGCCTTTCTGCCCGACGGTCGATTGCTGATCGCCGGCGGGACGCTCGCCTACGACTCGGACACGGGCCTCCGCGACTGGAAGGGCAGTAGGCGGGCATACACGTTCGACCCGTTGACAGAGAACTACACAAGGCTGCCCGACATGGCCGCCGGACGGTGGTATCCGACGCTCACCACGCTGGGCGACGGCCGGGTCTACGTCACCACGGGCATCGACGATGTGGGCCTCGGCAACGTCGTCAGGCGACCGGAGATCTTTTCGAGCACCGGTGGCGGCACCTGGAAGCGCAAGGACAAGACACCTTCGTGGCCCACCTACCCGTCGCTGTTGCTCGCGCGAGACGGCCGGCTGTTCCATTCGGGCGGCAACGTGGATCCGGCGCTCCAGATGACGCCAGGCTTCGTGAACGTGCGGACAGGAGCGTTGTCGCCCGTTCCTGGACTTTCAGTCTCCGACACGCGCGAGCAATCGGCCACCGTGCTGCTGCCCGTGGCCCAGAAGCAGCGGGTCATGATCATCGGCGGCGGCTTCCAGGGCGACGCGACCAACCACGTTGACATCGTCAATCTCGATGCGAGGCACCCGACTTTCCACGCCGGACCGCCGCTCAACTTCGCGCGCATGCACCTCAACGCCGTTCTGTTGCCGGACAGGACGGTTCTCGTGGTCGGCGGTGGCGCAGGGCTCGAGCGTGACCCGGTGCTGGCGGCGGAGGTCTACGACCCCGTGGCGAACGACTGGAGCGTGCTGGCGTCGGAGAGCGTCGCCCGCCTGTATCACTCGCTGGCGGTGCTCCTTCCCGACGGCCGCGTCCTGGTCGGTGGCTCGAACCCGAGCGGTCACTTCGAGACGCAGCTGGAGATCTACTCGCCGCCCTACATGTTCCAGGGGCCGCGGCCGTCAATCGAGGATGCGCCGACCGAAGTGGGCTACGGCGATCGCGTCCAGATCGACAGTAACCAGGCGGGGAGCATCAAATGGGTGAGCCTCATCCGTCCTTCTGCCGTGACCCACTCGACGGACACTGAGCAGCGCGTTGTCGGCGTTCCGTTCAGAATGCGCATGTCAGGGGCGCTGGAGCTGACGATCACTGACCAGCCGAACATCGCACCACCCGGTTGGTACATGCTCTTCGTCACCAACGACGACGGCATTCCGAGCGTCGCGCACTGGGTGCATCTGACCTGACCAAAGTTATGGAGGCGTCGGCCCCGAGCGGGCTAGACTCGAATTGTTCAACCGCGACCTAGAGGGATCCCTGTGACGTCACGTGCCGACCGCGTCCCCCTGGCAGCGTCCGGGACGTCCGGGTTTGCCTGGGGTCGGTGGCTCTTCTGGTTTGGCCTGACCCTGGTTGCTTTCGCGCTGTTTTGGGCGGCGTTCGCTTTTGGCTACGCCAGGATGCACGAAACCACGGTCATGCCCGGTGTGGCAGTGGCTGGAATCGACCTCTCCGGTCTGACGCGGGCAGCCGCGGAGGACAAGCTGCGCGAGGAGCTCCCGGATCTCTCGACAGGCGAGCTCGCGGTCACGGTTGGAACTCAGAGCGAGACCATCCCGTATGCCGATTTCGACCGCGACTACCAGCTGGACTACATGCTCGACCAGGCGTTTGGCCTGGGCCGGCGCGGCTCGGTCGTGGACCAGGTGCGTGACCAGGTTGGGTCTGCTGCAGTCCGGTGCGAACGTCGAGCCGGTGATGACCATGAACAGCCAGGCTTTGGCGACTCGCGTCGCCGCGCTCGCCGAATCGGCCAAGGTCGACGTGGTCGACGCCGAGATCACTCACTTCAACGGCACGTACGCGGTGACACCAGCCAGCGAGGGAACGGCAATCGACGTCCCGGCCGTCGTCGACCAGGCATTGAGCGCGGTGAACAACCTGTCGCCCGCCGATGCGGCGGTCAGCGTCGACGGCACCACCGTCGTTCCGGCCGTGTCGACCGAGGCCGCCCAGGCAGCAGCCGATCAGGCTGAAGGGGTCGTCAGCGCGCCACTCACCATGGCCGGCGCAGATCTGTCGACGTCGATCGACCCTGCGATGCTGCGCGGTTGGGTCCACCTGGATCCGGCTGGTGTCGGCCAGTGGAACCTGGCCATCGAGCAGGCGCCGATCGAGCAATACGTCGCCAACTACGCGCTGGAAACTGACGTCCCCGCCACGAACGCCACGTTCAAGGTGGGTGGCGGGGGTATCGACGTCGTGCCCAGTGAGCCAGGTCGAGCCACGGACGTGGCTCCTACGGCGGCAAGCGTGTTCGACGCGCTCCATGCCCGCGCACAGGGCCGCACCGACGCGACCGCGGCGATCAGCCTGGTTCCGGTTGAGCCGACGCTTTCGACCGAGGATGCGCGCGCCATTGCGCCGCGCGTCAAGAAGCTCGGCGAGTGGACGACGTTCTACGTTCCCAGTCCGGCGCTCAACGGAAATGGGGTCAACATCCAGATTCCGACCAACATCCTCGACGGCCAGGTGGTGGAGCCCGGCGCCCAGTTCGACTTCCTGACTGCGATCGGTCCCATCACCAGCCCGCCGTACGAGGCCGGAGGCGCGCTCGTTCACGGCCAGATCCAGGAGGACAGCATCATCGGCGGCGGGATGTGCTCCGTATCGACGACGTTGTTCAACGCAGCTCTGCGCTATGGCCTGCCGATCTGGGCGCGCGACAACCACAGCCTGTACATCAGCCGCTATCCGGTTGGCCTCGATGCGACCGTCTGGATGACCGACAGGAAGAATCGCCAGACGATGGGCTTCGTCAACGACACCGGCTATCCGCTGGTGATCCGCGGCATCAACGCACCCGGCGCGGTCACGTTCCAGATCTGGGGCGTGGACGACGGCCGAACCGTGACTCTGTCCGAGGCTCGCGTCGAGAACACGATCAAGCCAACGTACTCGCTTCTTGAGTACACCAGCGATCTCCCACCCGGCCGCCGTGACACGTTCAACGATGCCTACAACGCGTTCGACTCGTTCGTGACGCGCACGGTCAAGAACGCGGCGGGCGAGACGGTGCTCGAAGAGACTTATCGCTCCCACTACAAGCAGCTACCCAAATACGTGCGTGTTGGTAGAAGTGACGGCGACCCGCATTCGGGCAAGGTCGTTCATGTGCCCGTTGAGGGCGGTGGTCCGCAGCCGGACCCGGAGACCTGAATCAGAAGAGCCCCGGCAATTCGCCGGGGCTCTTGCTTATTACGAACTTACGAAATCAGGCGCGACGCCGGCTGAAGCAATCGTCGCAATAGACCGGCTTGCCACTGGTTGGTCGGAAAGGAACCATCGCGGTCTTGCCGCAGTTCGAGCACGTCGCCTCGAACATCTCCCGCGGGCGCCGCTCGCGATAGCCGCCGGCTCCACCGGCGCTTGCCCCATAGCCCCCGCCCATCGACGACGAGTCACCGCCGCCCATCTGTGCCTTGCGTGCAGCTCGGCAACTCCGACACCGTCGCGGATCGCTGAAACCGCGATCGCTGTAGAACTGCTGCTCGCTGGCAGTGAAAACGAACTCCTGGCCGCAGTCGGCACAGGTGAGCGTCCGATCGACGTTCATCAACGAAGAACACTCCTTCTCGAGCCGGATTTCGCGACTTTTCTCGCGAGATCCGTGAGAGGAGTGTCGTGGTACCGGCGCCTATTTCGCCCGTATCGACGGGCCTGACTCGCACGTCTTGTTACCAAGGCGGCAGCCGGAGTGTGAGGTTTCTGTGAACTTCGGTCAATACATAAATTTCGATTTGGTGCACGTGCCTGAACAATCGCTGTCGCAGTCAGGCCCGCGCCTGTGCGCGCGTGGGTGGTTCGGTATCCACCGGTACACTCGGCGCGGCGTGGCGTTCGAGAACTTTCCCAGATGAGCGATCAGTGGCTGCCGGCTGACCACGGCACCGAAAAGGGTCCGCTGCAGCGCAAAGTCGCGCGCGGCCTGACCTGGACACTGGTCGACACCTGGGGTACGCAGATCCTGGGCCTGATCGTGTTCGCGATCCTGGCCAACCTGCTGACAGTCGATGATTTCGGCCTGGTGGCACTGGCCGCCGTCTTCGTGGCTCTCGCGCAGCTGTTGGTCGATTTGGGGCTCGGCGACGCGATCATCCAGCGCACGAGCGTGACCCGTCGCCAGATCGACACCGCGTTCTGGGCTGCGCTTCTGACGGGCGTGTTGCTAACACTCATCGGCTTCCTGCTTGCCGGGCCAATCGCCACCCTGCTGAAGGAGCCCGACCTCGAGCCGATACTCCAGGCGCTGTCGCTGACCTTCGTGCTCGCGGCGCTCAACAGCATCCAGATCGCTCTGCTGCGCCGCGATATGCGGTTCCGCAGCCTGGCGATCAGGAAGCTCAGCGCCGTCGCCGTAGGTGGGGCGGTGGGCATCTACATGGCGTTCAACGACTACGGGGTGTGGTCGCTCGTCGGACAGCAGCTGGCGGCCGCGGTGGTGTCGGTGTTGGCGCTGTGGACCGTCAGCCCATGGCGGCCAGGGTTCCACTTCGCGACCGAGGACTTTCGATCGCTGTTTGGCTTCGGTATCAACGTCGTCGCCGGCGACGTCCTGAATTTCCTGAGCCGCAACATGGACAACCTGCTCATCGGTGCCGTTCTCGGTGTGACACCACTGGGCTTGTACGCCGTCGCCTATCGCATTCTTGACACCAGCCAGCAGCTGCTTGTCAATTTCGCTCGCCGCCTGGCGTTCCCTGTCTTCTCCCGGCTGCAGGGCGACCTGGACCGACTCAGGCGCGGGTATGGGCGAGTAACTCGCGATGTCAGCGCCGTCATCCTGCCTGGTTATATCGGCCTGGCGCTCGTCGCCCCTGAGGCGATCGTCGTGATCTTCGGTCCGCAATGGAAGGAGAGCGGGCCGGTTGCCTCGATCCTGTTCCTGATCGGACCCGTGCTGACGGTCCAGATGTTCGCCGGAGCCCTCCTGAACGGCGTTGGGCATCCGGAGGTCACTTTCAGAATTCGTCTCATCACGACGATCTTCAACGTGACTGGCTTCTTCATCGCCGTGTTCTTCTTCAGAGAGATCGTCGCCGTCGCGGCCGCATACGTGATCCGTGGCTACCTGCTTTTGCCGCTGATCATGTATTGGGTGGCCAAATACGCCAAAGTGGACGTCCGAGCACAGTTCGCAGGCTTGCGCGGGCCGGTGATTGCCACGACCGTGATGGCGATTGCGGTGATTGCCGTGAAGCTCGCCCCGCTCGGTCACCTCGCACCCTGGGCACTCCTATTGCTGGAGGTGGCCGTCGGGTTCGTGACGTTCTGGGTGGCTCTTTTCGTGGTCGACCGCCCGCTGATCAGGGAAATCGTGACGGTTGGGTCGCAGGCGATACCGGGGGGTGGGCGGATCGCGCGTCGCCTCGGCATCGAGATCCCAGAAGGCGGCCGCGCGCGTCGCCGGCGGCGTCGAGACGACGATCTCGACAATGCCGTCCCGGCAGAGGAGGTGGTGACTTCGGGCACGTCGAACGCTGCCGAGTCGGCAAGTGCTGTGTCCGGAGTGGTGGACGAAGCCCTGGGCGATGTCTGAGGGTGGCGAAGGTTCGATAACCGGGCTGATCGGTGCCCGGGCGCTCGACCCCGACCTCGCGGCGGTCGTCTGGCTGCTCACCGAAGGCGGCGTTCCCTTGACGGTCGCGGCCACGGATCGAGATTCCGGCCAACGAGTCCGCCGGGCGTTTGAATCGGCAGTGTCCGTCTCCGGCAAGCAGGCTGCCGACCGGATGGTCGCGGGTGGCATCGTCATCGGCCGGTCACTGGAAGACGTGCTGGCGATCCTGGGCGGGCAACCGGGCGAGGAGATTCCGGACGGCGCGCGCGAACTGGGCCTCGTCGCGGTGGTCGATGAGGTTCGTGTCCGCTCCATTCACTACGTGCGGCCGGTAGAGCGCGACGGTGCCGGCCACATGCAGCGCCGGCCGCCAGCCCTCTTGGGGGCATGGGACAACGAGGCACAGCGGTACGACCACTTTCACTGGGGAGTCACCGACGAGCTCGCGATGCGCGCAGGAATGAGCCGCGACGATTTCGAGGACGCGCAGATGCTCCGGGCAAAGCTCCTGGCCGGCGTTGCCGAGGCGGGCGTCACCGACGACTCAGTGCTGCTCAGGCAACTCGTCGTCGAGAACGTTGCCGGCGATGTCACGAGCTGATGGCGCCGAGAGCCTTCGCCTGATGCGTAGTACGCTCGCCGCGTGTTGAACGGGGGTTGGACATGGCGATGAACCAGACAACGAACCAGGCTCGGACACTGGGCGAGCTGCGCGAGCAGGGCTACACCGGGCGCTCCGTGAAAACGGAGCTGCGCGACAACCTCCTGAACAGGCTGGCGTCTGAGCTGCCGATTTTCCCGGGAATCGTCGGTTACGACGAGAGCGTCATCCCGCAGATCGAGAACGCGATCCTCGCCGGTCAGGACATGTGTTTCCTTGGCGAGCGCGGCCAGGCCAAGACTCGGCTGGCGCGCCTGCTCGTCGGTCTCCTCGACGAGTACACGCCCATCGTTGCCGGCAGCGAGCTGAACGATGATCCGCTGGCACCCATCAGCCCCACGGCGATTGCGCTGGTCGAGGCCGAAGGCGACCAGACCCCGATCGAGTGGCTGCCGCGCGACCGTCGCTACACGGAGAAGCTGGCCACGCCGGATATCACCATCGCCGACCTGATCGGCGAGGTCGATCCCATCAAGGTCGCTGAGGGCCGCTACCTCGCCGACGCTTCGACCATCCATTACGGCCTCGTGCCGCGCGCCAACCGCGGCATCTTTGCGCTCAACGAGCTGCCCGATCTCGCCGAGCGGATCCAGGTTGGGTTGCTGAACGTGCTCGAGGAGCGCGACGTGCAGGTGCGCGGCTACACGTTGCGCCTGCCGCTCGACCTGTTCGTCGTGGCGAGCGCGAACCCAGAGGACTACACGAGCCGCGGCCGGATCATCACGCCGCTCAAGGATCGCCTCGGCTCGCAGGTGAGGACTCACTACCCGCGCACAGTCGAGGACGAGATCTCGATCATGCTCCAGGAGCGCACGCCACTCATTGGCGAGGGCATCCCGGTGCTGACCGAGCCCGCCGTTCATGCTCGAGCTCATTGCCGAGCTGACGCAGCTGGCCCGGCGCTCCCCGGAGGTCAGCCAGCGGTCGGGCGTCAGCGTGCGGGTGAGCATCGCCAACCTCGAGACGCTCGGCGCCAACGCCGTAAAGAGAGCAGTTCGCCTCGGCGAGCCCGATGCGGCGCCGCGCATCAGCGACCTGCCGGCGCTCGTTGCGTCGACGGCAGGAAAGGTGGAGCTCGAGACTCTCGGCGACGAGACGCCCGAGGATCGAGTGGTCGACCGACTTCTCACGCGAGCCATCCATAGCGTCTTCGGCCGGCTGGTCGACATCGACGCTCTCGACGAAGTCGTGGACGCATTCGAGGACGGGCTCGTGCTGGAGACGGGCGAGATGGCGCCTTCCGTCGACTACGTGATCTGGATGCGCGAAACACCCGGACTGGACCACGTCGTTCACGCTCTGGGTGCCGATGGGACGCCGTCCGAGGTCGCATCGGCTGTCGAATTCGTGCTCGAGGGTCTGCATCTCAATCGCCGCCTCAACAAGGACAGGACAGGCGCCGGCGCCCGCTACCGGCGCTAGCCCCAGAGCCCATATGGGCATTGACCCCACGCGCCTCGATGACCTGGGTGACCCCCTTCGGCCGCCTCGCCGGATCGAGCGCGGATCATTCCGGTACACCCGTTGGGATGGCAGCCAGCGCCTCGACGACCTGACCGCGGATGACGTGCTGGCCGAGCTGTCGGACGATCTCCTCGCCGAGTCCGATCTCAATGGCGCTCTGGCCAGGCTGCTAAACCGGGGCATGCGTGGCGAACCGGGCCGCTTCGACCGGCTGCGCGGCCTCAACGACCTGCTGCGCCGGCTGGCCGACGCGCGCGACGACCTCCTGTCGCGCTATCAGCTCGACGACGTCCTGTCGGACGTCCGCCAGGAGCTGGACGAGATCATGGCCACCGAGACGGCGCGCCGTCGAACGTCTGTTGACGAGGCCGGCCAATCGGGTGACAGCGACCAGAAATCGCTCCACGATCTTGCCGAGTCGTTGGCCGAGCGCCGGCAACGCCAGCTCGAGTCGATTCCCGAGGACCTTCCCGGTCGAATTCGCAGCCTGTCGGACTACGACTTCCTGGAGCCCGAAGCTCGAGATCGATTCGAGGCGCTGCTCGACAAGCTGCGCAAGCAGGTTCTCGACGCACACTTCGCCGGTCTCGCCGACGCGATAAAGGGCGTCACCCCGGAGAGCCTGGCCGCGAATCGCGACATGGTCCGCGACCTCAACGCGCTCCTCCAGGAGCGGCTGTCAGGTGGCGAGCCGGACGTCAGCGAGTTCCTGTCCCAATACGGACAGGTTTTCCCCGGAGCGCGGACGCTCGACGACATCATCGAGCAGCTCGCCGCGCGCATGGCACAGATGCAGTCGCTGATGGCGTCGATGAGCCCTGAACAGCGGCAGGAGCTGCAGGACATGATGGATGCCCTGCTCCAGGACGACCGGCTCCGCTGGGACCTGGCGCAGCTCGCGGCCACGCTGGATCAGCTGCTGCCCAACGGTCTCGGGCAGCGCTTCGACTTCCAGGGCACGGAAGAGCTGACGCTCGAGGGGGCGCTGGCGCAGCTCGGACAGCTGCGGCGGCTCGATGAGCTGTCCGACCAGATCGGCGACATTCGCTCGCCGGCCGCGCTCGACGAGATCGATCCCGACGAGCTTGCCGAGTTCCTCGACCGCGACGCGGCCGACGAGCTGCGTGCGCTCCAGGAGCTGAGTCGCGCGCTGGAAGAGGCGGGCTACGCCGAACGTAGCGGCAACCGTCTGACGCTCACTCCGCGTGGCGCCCGTCGCGTCGGTCAGAAGGTCCTCGACGAGCTGTTCGCGAGGCTGAAACGGGACGATTTCGGTGGCCACGGCCGGCAGGCGACGGGCGCCGTCGGCGAGCGCGGCGACGGCAGCCGAGCCTACGAGTTCGGCCTGCCGTTCGACCTCCATCTGGGTCGCACCATGGCCAACGCGCTGACACGCGGCGAGCGATCGCCCGGCATCAGGCTCACACCGGCGGACTTCGAGATCCACGAGGTCGAGGACACCAACCGTGCCGCCACAGTGCTGCTGGTGGACATGAGCCGGTCGATGCTGCTGCGCGGCTGTTTCCTGGCCGCCAAGAAGGTCGCCATGGCGCTCGACATGCTCATCCGCACGCGCTACCCGCATGACGAGCTGCACGTCGTTGGCTTCGCCTACTACGCCCGCGAGATCGCGCCGTCAGCGCTCGCGTCGCTCTCGTGGCACGGCTACGAGTACGGCACCAACCTGCAGCACGGCCTGATGCTGGCGCGGCAGCTGCTTGCGCGCAGCCACGCCGCGAATCGCTCCGTTGTGGTCATCACCGACGGCGAGCCGACCGCTCACTTCGAGAACGGCCAGGTGGAGTTCAGCTACCCGCCGACGCGCCAGACCGTCCGCGAGACGCTGCGCGAAGTCTCCCGCTGCACGCGAGAAGGCATAACCATCAACACGTTCATGCTGGAGCGATCACGCGCGCTGGCCGAGTTCGTGGAGCGCATGACCAAGCTCAATCGCGGTCGAGCCTTCTTTGCCACCCCGGAGCATTTGGGCGAATACGTCCTGGTCGACTACGTGGGCCGACGAAGCCAGATCTAGCCGAACGCCCGTTCTCTGGCCCCTGGCAAGCTCTCATTCGGCTTGGGATCGCGGGTTCGTGGCCGTGATGCACTTGGCTGAGTCAATCAATCGCATGAACCGGTGAGTCGATGAGTCGCATTCTTTTGCCAACCGCAGTTCAATAGCGGGTCGCGTTGCTGGTCCACGTCGTAGTTGGACGCAGCTCCTTGAGTCGATCAGTCGAATAGTGTGGCCATTGACAGGCGTGGTCGTGCGGGCAAAACCCGAGCGGTAGACGACCCTGCAGCGCAAACCCGATCTTGACCAGCTTCCAGGCAGGCATGCTCGGAACCAACCCGCGCTCGAGGCGACAGATTGTCGACTGGCTCACGCCGCTGATGGCGGCCAGTTTGTGCTGAGTGAGACCAGCCAACTTGCGCGCGTGACGCACCTGACGCCCGAACTCGACCATCTCGGGCACCGGCCAAGCCGAGAAGCGGCTGTACGTAGCCACTGTCAACCATTCGAACACCATGCTGCCAATGACAGCAGGAACAGCTCACCAGCCGCTAAACGGCCAATCGCCCGGCGATCTTCCCCCGATCAATCGTCGATTAACTCTTGGCGCTTATGCGACTGATTGACTCGGACAGGGTGGGCACGCGGAGCAGGGTGGGCACTCGCGGAGGCAGGGTGGGCACTCGCGTAGGCAGGGTCGGCACACACGCCGTCGGCCTGCCGCAACGGTCGCCGCTTATGAGACCGATTGACTCAGGCCGGCAGTTTGGTTCCACCCACGGCCAGATGGCCGAATCTAGCCGCCGGCGACCGCCGGGATGATGTGAACCACCGCACTATCCGGCAATGACGCACCCAGATCGCGCTCCCTCTCTCCGTCTACGAAAACGTTGATGTGCTCGCGGAAGCGCGGGCCAGCCTCGATGAGTCGGTCGCGCATGCCCGGCCAGGATCGATCGAGTGTTGTCACCAGCTCGTCGAGTGTCGAGACCGTCATCTCAACATGGCGTGGTGGAGGATCGGGAAAGAGGACGACCAGCGAGCGCGGCAGGTGAACCGTCGCCACTAGGAGCTTCCCGTCAGCCGACGACCGCCGCCTCGACCGACCACACGGGCGGCAGGAAATCGGCGACGAGCTGCCAGCTATCCCCTTCGTCGGCACTGCCAAAGACCTGGCCTGTCGACGTCCCGAAATACACGCCCGCCGGGTCGAGTCGGTCCATGGCCATCGCCTCGCGCAGCACGCCGAGGTATGCGTTGCTCGTGGGCAGACCCTTGTCGAGGCTCTGCCAGCTGGAGCCGGCGTCGCGGCTGCGCCACACGCGGGCGTGCCCGTCGATCATGTGGCGCCCCTTGTCTGCGCCATTCAGCGGGATGACATAGATCGTCGATGGGTCGTGCGGGTGGACGGCCAACGGAAAGCCGAATTCCGACGGCAGGCCGGGTGTGATCTCGATCCACTCGCGGCCACCGTCCTCCGATCGGTAGACACCGCAGTGGTTCTGCTGGTAGAGCACCTCGGGGTGATCGGGATGGAGGCTCATCTTGTGGACGCACTGGCCGAACTCCGGCGCCGGGCCGGGGTAGAAGTCCGCACGGACTCCCTTGTTGCGCAGCTCCCATGTGTCGCCGCCATCCGCTGTCTCGAAGGCGCCGACCGCTGAGATCCCGACCCACATGCGCTGCGGATCCGTGGGATGAGGCACGATGGAGTGGAGGCACAGGCCGCCATTGCCGGGCTGCCATTCCGGTGTCGATGGGTGCTCCCGCAGGCCTGCGACGTGGCTCCAGGTTTGTCCGCGATCGGAGCTGCGGAACAGTCCTGCCGGTTCGACGCCCGCGTACAGCGTGCCGTCAGCCGCCGACGGCGTCAGGTTCCAGATAGTGGCGATCTTGGGGGCGTCGTCGCCCTCGCCATAGGTCAGCCCCTCGCTTGATTGCGTCCATGTCGCACCGTCGTCGTCGCTTCGCCACACCGATGGTCCGTACCACGTGCTTCCACCGGCGGCGTACAGGGCGCCGTCGCCCGCCCGGACGAGGTGGTGAATCGGCCACGTCTCGCAGAACGGACCGCGGACCTGCCAGGTCTCGTCGTGACTCGTCGCTCTCAAGGATGAACGCACCCTTCTTGGTGCCGATCAGCAGCTCAACCTTTTCCGTCATTCGACCACTTTAGCCGGACACGGAAGTGGATCAGCCGCGAAAGAAAAGACGCGGTCCTCACTTCGAGAACCGCGTCAGATCCGCCTTGAACCCCCAGGTTCTGGCTTAGCGACGTCCTGGTCGTGCGAATGGATAACGAATGCGTACCTCGTCACGAGCTGCCAACAGAGCGCCGAGGATCGACGAAGCCACCGCGATCGTGAGGGCAAAGACGCTGCTCCACGCGGCGTCCGTCAGTGCCTTCTGGTCGGTCGCCGTGAATGCCCCGCTGAAGATGTTGCCCGCGGAGCCGAGGGCCGTTCCGGCGCCCATTGCGACGAATGCGACGAGCAGAACCACGAACAGCGCCCACACGAGAAAGCCGTGCAGGATCGCCGACTCCTGCTCATCGACATCCGCCGTCCAGGCCGCAATGAAACCACCTGCGAAGAACGCAGATCACCCCGAACAGGCCGGTGATGATCAGTCCGACCTCTTGCCGAACTTGGGTGAATCGGCCTCCAGGCCTGCCGCGACGGCAATCGCTCCGAACAGCACGAACAGCCCGAACGATGCCAGCACGCCGGCGACGATGGAACTCCACGAGACGAGGTCACTGCGAGCGATGTCGGCTGGACCACGTCGAAGATCGTCTGACATTTCGATCTTCCTTCCCTACAGCAGGCGTAGGAGCAGGATCACGAGAATGATCACCACGATTAGCCCGATGATTCCCACGTTGTTACCTCCTGACGATCAAGCGCGTCGCCCCGTGATTCGCGCTCAGGGCTCCCGACTCTCCCTGACCGGGGTCGGCCGAATGTGAGGTCGGCCACATTTCAGGCGCGTGCGAGATGGCGTCCGCGCACTACGGAATCACTCGCGTGGGCCGATCTGCAACGGTGCGAATAGGATTTCGATTCCCGACATCTTTGGAGAGAGATGCCCGTGACCCAGTCACCGCCGCCCGTTGCCCAATCCGTCAGCGAGCTGATGGCGCTGCTGGAGGGCGTCGCTCACGTCGTCGACGGCCGCCTCGTCATCGACGATGAGTCGTCGTTCCGAGCGAACGGGATCCGTGTCTGCGTGTGGGCGGCCACGTTCAGCGAGGACGCGGGCGTGGTCGAGGCCGCCAGGTGGCTCGTCTGGGAGGCATCGCAGAGCCTCGGCGAGCGGTCGGCCAGCATCAACGACCTCTACGTGGCGCGGGGCAGGGGAGAGCTGAGTGGCTTCACCGTCCCGGCAGTGAACCTGCGCACCCAGGTCTTCGACATGGCGGCGGCCATGTGTCGCGCGGCGCAATCGATCGACGCCGGAGCGATCATCTTCGAGCTCGCCCGTAGCGAGCAGGAATACACGTACCAGCGGCCAGGGGAGTACGTCACCAGCGTGCTGGCGGGCTGCATCCACGCCGGCTGGCGCGGGCCGGTGTTCGTCCAGGGCGACCACTACCAGTTCAACGCAGGCAAGTACGCGGCCGACCCCGAGGCGACGACTGAGGCAATCAAGAAGGCGACCCGCGACGCGATCGGCGTCGGCTACGGCAACATCGACATCGACTCCTCCACGTTGGTCGACCTCTCGCAGCCGACCGTCGACGAGCAACAGCGCGTCAACTACGAGCGCGCAGCCGAGATCTCTGCGCTCATTCGCGAGGTCCAACCTGCCGGACATGCCGATCAGCATCGGCGGCGAGATCGGCGAGGTGGGCAAGCAGAACTCGACCGAGGAAGAGCTGCGGACGTACCTGGATGGCTACCGCGCGACGCTCGATCGCCTCGCCGGACCGTCGACGCTCGGTCTTTCGAAGGTCAGCGTCCAGACCGGCACCAGCCACGGTGGTGTTCCGCTGCCCGGCGGCGGCGTCGCCCAGGTCGCGCTCGACTTCGGCACGCTCGAGCGCCTCTCGGTGGTGGCGCGCGAGTACGGGCTTGCCGGGGCCGTACAGCACGGTGCGTCGACCCTGCCCGACGAGCTGTTCCATCGCTTCCCCGAGGTCGAGACGGCCGAGATCCATCTCGCCACCGGCTTCCAGAACCTGCTCTACGACCACCCTGCATTCCCCGCCGACCTGAAGCGTGAGATGTACGACTGGTGCGTCGCCAACCTCGCCGACGAGCGGAAGCCCGGCGAGTCGGACGACGTCTTCATCTACAAGACGCGCAAGAAGGCGATCGGGCCGTTCAAGCGCCAGCTCTGGGAGCTGTCAACCAAAGACGAGATCCTGGCCGACCAGGAAAAGAAGCTCGTCTTCCTGTTCGACAAGCTGCGCGTCGGCGGTAGTCGGACGTTGGTCGAGCGCTACATCAAGCCTCCCGCAGAGGTCGCGGCCCGCGCCGGACGTGCTGACGGAGATGGGTGCCGCCAAAGCCTGAATCGTTGGCGAGCGTAAACTTCCACTCAGGGACACCCACCAAGAATCCGCCCACTTGTTTCCGCGTGGCTGAAAGAAGCTGATGCTCAACGAAACCCAGATCTTCGACGCACTGAAGAACGTCCAGGAGCCCGAGCTCGGTCGCGACATCGTGACCCTCAACATGGTCAAGGACGTCGCCATCAGCTCATCCGACGACGTCTCGCTCAAGATCGAGCTGACCACGCCCGCCTGCCCGCTGAAGGACGAGATCGAGCGCAACGTCCACGCCGCACTCAGCGAGATCGGCGCGCACGAGGTGACGATCACGTGGGGCGCCATGGTCCGCCGGGCGCAGCCCGCCCAGGCGCAGCAGCTGTTGCCGGGCGTGAAGAACATCATCGCCGTCGCCTCGGGCAAGGGCGGTGTGGGCAAGACCACCGTCTCGGCCAACCTCGCGGTGGCCCTTGCCCTCGAGGGTGCCTCTGTCGGCCTGCTCGACGCGGACATCACCGGGCCCAACGTCCCCCTGATGCTCGGTGTCGAAGGTGCGCCGGCGGCCAGCGCCGAGGGCAAGATCACAGCCGCTGGAGACGATACGGCGTCAAGGTGATCTCGATCCAGTTCTTCGTGCCCGAGGGTCAGCCGATCGTCTGGCGCGGGCCGCTGGTGGGCGGCGCGATCCAGCAGTTCCTGCGCGACGTGGACTGGGGCGAGCTCGACTACCTGGTGATCGACCTGCCGCCGGGTACCTCTGATGCCCAACTGACGCTCGCGCAGGCCGTGCCGATTTCGGGCGCACTGCTCGTTACCACGCCGCAGGACGTGGCGGTGATGGACGTATCGAAGGCGCTGGCGATGTTCCGGCGCCTGTCCGTGCCGGTGATGGGCATCGTCGAGAACATGAGCGCATTCGTCTGCCCGCACTGTGGTGAGGTCACCGAGATCTTCGGCCGTGGCGGCGGGCAGAAGTTCGCCGAGCGCAACGAGCTCGAGTATTTCGGCGCAGTGCCGATCGACGTCAAGGTGCGCCAGGGTGGCGATGCCGGCGTCCCGGCGGTGGCCCAGCGCGAGCCGGGACCGGCGGCGGAGGTCCTGCGCGCTCTGGCACGCACGGTCGCGGCACGAATGAGCGTACGTGCCGCCCAGTCGGCCCCGGCGATAACGATCAGCTAGCTGCCGCCAAGTCGTGCGGTCAACGCGGCGCGGCCAGCGCGAGGGTGGTGATGACATCTGTGGGCGCGGACTGGAGATCGTTCCGGTTGAAAGTCACCGTGAAGACAACAGGCCCGCGAAGGACATAGACCGAAGCCTGGCCGCCGACACTAAACGATCCTGCCTGATCAGCCTTGCAGAGCGTGCCTTTGCTGTCGTCCGCACCCAGGATGGGGCCGAAATCCAGGGCCTCGGCGTCGACTGGTGTGCGGTTGGCATCGATGCACCAGCCTTCGAGAACTCCCCATTGGTCGAACTGGGCGCGAGCGTTTTCGGGTGAGTCGAAACATTCGACTGTGCTTACGACGTCGTCACCAGTCTCCAGGCCTGAGTCGAACTTGACCCGGGTGGCAGCTTCAAATCCGGTTGGCGCTGGGTTTGGCTGATAGGGGATCGTCTCCGTGAGCGGGAAGCCGCGGTCGATGTCGGCCTCGGTAAGAACGACGCTGCATCCCGCAGTAGCGGCTGTAGCGGTCGCGACCGCCGCCGACGGCGCAGCGGTGGCGTTCGATGTTGCGGGGGCGTTCGGTGTGGCGGTAGCGGCCGCCGCCGTCGGTGATGACTGTGCCGGCGTCGTGGTGACAGGGGGTGCCACTGTGGCGCTCGGGGTCGATGGAGCGGCCGGGGTCGAGGTCGCGGCCGGCGCCGGCGTGACGGTAGGAGCCGCCGCGGAACACGCGCCGAGGACTGTGACAACGAAAACAGCGAACCCTAAACGCGCAGCCATATGTCGCTCCCTCCCTGCGTCTATGGATGTGACGTGGCCAGAATCTATAGACGGCCGACCAAGGAAGTCAACGTTGCGACTTGCTCGGTGCGTCCGGCGCGAGCAGCGTCCACAGCACCGCACACGCGGCGAGTGCCGCCCGCCGGCGGCCGTCCTCGCCGCCCAGGAAAGCGACGCGCTGCTCCTCGTGCGTGCCGCCTTCCGTCGCGATCGCGACGCGCACGTGTGTATCACCGCGTGACTCCCGGGCAAACAGGGCCAGCCCAATGTCGGCGTGGCCCACCTCCCGCACCCGCTCGGCGTAGTGGCCAAGGTTCGTGGCCGCGTGCGCGACGTCCGCTTCGGCGCGCACCAGCTCACCGAATGTCATGAACTCGGCGTCGCCCAGCATCGCCAGCAGCTGGCCCGCCGTTCCAAACTCGACCGTCGCCAGCGTCCGACCCGCAAGACGGCCGGCCAGCGCTTCCGCCCACGTCTCGTCGCCCTCGGCGAACTCGAACTTGCCGACCCGCTCGCGCAGCCTTGCGACCATCTCCTCGACCACTCGCTGGGCTTCTGCTCGGTCGTCCATCTCAGCCGACACAACGATGTCGACCGCATCGCACCCGGGCGTAGGTGGCTACCGTCGGCGTGGGCGCTCGCAGAATCTCCTCGCCGATCAGATCCACCAGCGCGGACTCGCCGACGCCCGTCAGCCGCAGAGTTCGGGCAACTCGCGCACGGCCCAGGCGGCCCTCCTGCAGGCGTGGCAGCGCCTCGTCGCGCCACATCGGCCACATCTCGCGCGGCGGCCCGGGCAGCGCGACGATGACACGTCCGTCCGGCCGCTCGACCAGCCAGCCCGGGGCGGAGCCGCGCTTGTTGGGCAGGGCAGTGGCGCCATCGATCAGCCAGGCCTGTTTTCGATTCGCGTCCGGCATCTCGATACCGCGCCGCTCGAACAGGCCGCGCAGCCAGGCTTCGAGCTCGGGATCGACCGTAGGCACCAGTCCGCATGCCGCGGCGATGGCCTCCCGCGTCAGGTCGTCTGGTGTCGGTCCAAGGCCGCCGGTCGAAACAACCAGGTCCGCCGTCTCGAGGCCGCGCTCAACCGCGGCTGTGACAGACTCGAGATGATCCGGTAGGGCGACTGTGCGCTGGACTCGGACCCCTAGGTCCGTCAGCTCCTTTGCCAGTTCACCGGAGTTGGTGTCGCGTGTGCTGCCCGTGGTGAGCTCGGTGCCCACCGCCAGGATCACAGCGCTCTCGATCGACCTCACGGATGTCACGTTAGCGGGTGCCGGTGCAGTTGACGGGGCGCGTCCTATCTGTTAGCAATCTCATGACGAGAGTGCTAACGCCGTAAACGGCGTCGCCGCCCACCTGACGCGGCTCGCCGTGCCCACAGAGAGAGGAAGCTGAACCACCATGGCCAAGTTGATCACCTATGACGAAGACGCCCGCGCAGCGATGAAGCGCGGCATGGACGCGCTCGCGGATGCCGTCAAAACGACGCTCGGGCCCAAGGGGCGCAACGTCGCGCTCGACAAGAAGTACGGCTCACCCACGGTGACCCACGACGGCGTGACCGTGGCCCGCGAGATCGAGCTCGACGATCCGTTCGAGAACATGGGCGCCCAGCTGCTGAAGGAAGCAGCAACCAAGACCGAGGACGTGGCCGGCGACGGCACGACCACCGCCACGGTCCTTGCGCAGGCAATCGTGACCGAGGGCCTGAAGAACGTCGCGTCGGGCGCCAACCCGATGCAGATGAAGGTCGGCATCGACAAGGCGGCCGAAACGGTGGCCGAGGCGATCAAGGCATCCGCCACTCCGGTCAAGGGTCATGACGAGATCGCCCAGGTCGCAACCGTGAGCGCGGCAGACCCGGAGATCGGCAACCTGATCGCCGACGTGATGGACAAGGTCGGCAAGGACGGCGTAATCACCGTCGAAGAGTCGCGAACGATGGCGTTCGAGACCGAGTTCGTCGAAGGCATGCAGTTCGACCGCGGCTACGCCAGCGCCTACTTCGTGACCGACACCAACCGTATGGAGGCGGTCCTCGAGGATCCCTACATCCTGATCACCGACAAGAAGATCAGCGCCATCGCCGACATGCTGCCGACGCTGGAGAAGATCCTCCAGTCGGGCAAGAAGGAGCTGCTGATCATCGCCGAGGACGTGGACGGCGAGGCGCTGTCGACACTCGTAGTGAACAAGCTTCGTGGCGTCATCAACGTGCTGGCCGTCAAGGCTCCGGGCTTCGGTGATCGGCGCAAGGAGATGCTGCGGGACATCGCGATCCTGACCGGCGGCACGGTCATCAGCGAGGAGCTGGGGCGCAAGCTCGACTCCGTCCAGCTGGAGGACCTGGGCCGCGCACGTCGGGTAGTTGCGACCAAGGACACCACTACGGTCGTCGACGGCGCAGGCTCGGCCGACGAGATCGCAGCGCGCATCAAGCAGATCAAGGCACAGATGGAGGACACCACCTCCGACTACGACAAGGAGAAGCTCCAGGAGCGGATGGCCAAGCTGTCCGGCGGTGTCGCGATCATCAAGGTCGGCGCCAGCACCGAGGTGGAGCTCAAGGAGAAGAAGCACCGCGTCGAGGATGCGCTCTCGGCCACACGTTCCGCGGTGGAGGAGGGGATCGTCCCTGGCGGTGGCGTGGCCCTCATCAATGCACAGAGCTCTCTGGCCGGGCTCAAGCTCGAAGGCGATGCCGCTGTTGGCGTCGAGATCGTGCGCAGGGCCCTCGAGGAGCCGCTCCGTCAGCTGGCCGAGAACGCCGGCCTGAACGGCTCGGTTGTGCTCGAGAACGTGCGGCGCCGCGCCGCTGAGTCCAAGAGCAAGACCCTGGGCTACGACGTGATCAAGGACGAGTACATCGACATGCTCGAGCGGGGCATCGTCGATCCGGCCAAGGTGACCCGATCAGCGGTCGAGAACGCGGCGTCGATAGGTGGCATGGTCCTCACCACCGAGGTCATGATCACCGACAAGCCCGAGCCGGCGTCGGCAATGCCGCAGATGCCGCCAGGAGGCATGGGCGACTTCTAGCAAGCGACGATCGAATCCACGTATCGCGGAGCCGATCGCTTCGCGCGCAGCAGCGGCCATAGGCCGACTGCGAAGGGAAGGCTAACCGCCTACGGCTAACAAGAAGCCCGGCCAAGTGGCCGGGCTTCGTAATTCGCGACGCAACCAAACTCTCATTGGCCGGTCAGCGTACCCGTGAGCGTGGTGCTGCCGGTGTCCTGGATGTATGTCGCACTCGTTGTCGAAGCTGAACGTCGCCGGAGCCAGCCAGGGCGCGTTGCACAGGATGCCGGTGCCGGTTTCCGTCTCGCCCTCGTGGGTCTCGCAGCCGTCCGTGCGCGGTCTCGTGACCTGGGGCGTCGTTCACATCCATCTCAAGCTGCAGGTTCCAGCCGATGTCCGAGTCCTCTCTCATCATCGCGGAGGCAGGACGTTGGGGACTGTCGAAGCCACCGCTGCCGCTGAAGTGGATCTTGTCCTCCATGCTGTCAATGCATCCGTTCTTGCCGTTGATCCAGTTGCGATAGTCGCCATCGTTGGTCCAGGTGGAACCGTCGTCGACGTACCAGGCGTTGCCAAACGACAGATCCTCTGGAGTCACGTCTGGAGCCAGCTTTAGCTTCACATTGAACACGGACGTGAGGTGCTGCTCCAAGCCGCTTCCTGCATCGGAGTGCGCCTCGTCCAGCTTGCTCGTCAACGTTCCAGTGATCTTCTGCGGTACCGGTCCCGGGATCTCGGCATCAGGCCGCAATGACACCTGTGGCATGCTCGAGGCCAGATCCTCGATGAACTCGCCCAGCCCGGAAGGAATGGCGGCGCCGCCCGAGCCGCAGCCCACGACGATGACAGAGGCCAGGACAGTGAACACGGCTGAGAGTCGATGGATCCTCATGATCACTATGATCACGCCCCGTCTTTGTGAGGCAATAGGGGATTTCCGCACATCTTGGCCTGCTTCCGCAGCAAAGATGAAACGGGACTGGTACCCCCGGCGCTTGACGGTGGTGCTCTGCTCCCCCGAGCATGGGCAGCGATGCAGGCATTCGAAGCGTCCGGTTTCGCCGAGTTCGACCGCCTGGCCGTGCTCTTTCGGCGAACTCGCGAGCTTCTGGACATGGCGATGGCCACGGGCGAGCTGCCCCACGGCGCCACCGAGGTGATTGCCCGCGAGACGCTGCCTCACGTCGAGGACATCGAGGAGGGCTTCCGCGTTTCGCTGCGCGCGAGCGCCGGCGAGCTGGCCGAGCTGCGTGCCCTCGTCGCGCGCGCCGGCGTGAGTGCCGTTGACCCTGGCTCTGCCGCCGAGGTGCGCGCCGCGCTGATCGAGACGATGCACGATCTCGCCGTAGCCGGCCGGTCACGCGCGGAGATCCTCCCGGCTCCCGCGAGGTGTCTCGCCGCGCTCCAGCACGCGCGACTCGTGTTCGCGCTGTTGCCGCAGACGGAGTCGGAAGACGTCCACTTCCCCATTGGGCGACGAACTTACGCTGACATCAGTGCGCCACGCGGGGCGGGTCAGCTGGCCGAGCGCATCGAGGAGCTGGAGCGCAGCCTGTGGGCTGTCGCGACCCACCGGGCGCCTCGGCCAACGGATGGCAGCTATCGCCGCACGTACGGTTTCTTTGACACGGCCGCCCAAATCAGCGGCAATCGGTTCCTGGCCGGCTAGCAGATGACCGACCAGCTGCCCGATCCGACCACCAGGCCACCTACGCCACCTACGCCGCCGCCGCCGCCAAGCTCGCCGCCAGACGATCAGCCAACATCTCTGGCCGGTCAGATCGGCCGCACTCGCGATTCGTTCCGCGGCCTGGTAAACGCCCACATCGACCTTTTCAAGGCCGAGATGGCCGAGATCCTGGGCCTTGTCAAGGTCCTGGGCACGCTCGCCGGGCTCATGCTTGCCCTGGCCCTCATGACGGTGATGATGCTTTACGTGGGCGGCTTCCTGTTCCTGGGAGAGTGGCTCTTCGGATCGATCGGCTGGGGCTTCGGACAGGGCCTCGTCTTCGGCATCGCGGTCATCATCAATCTCGCGCTCGCATTCGTTGGCGCCAGTGCGGGCCGGCTGGCAGCGGCTTTTCTGCTGGCCTTCTTCATCTCGGTCGGCATCGCGCTGCTTTGCGGTTCGAACATCGTCTACAACGCGACCTCGGGTGCCGCCGGGAGCTTCGTCCAACCGCTCGGCACACCGGGAGTCGTCGCGCTGCTCGCCGGAATCGTCGTCGGCGCGATCCTCTTCACGCTCCTGTTCAGCATCATGGCCGGCCGCAACGGCGCGATAGGCGGCTTCTTCCTGGGTGCTTTCCTGGGCGCATTCGTCGGCTGGCTCATCGGCGGCGCGCCGTGGACGTGGCAGCCGGCCGTCGGCTTCGCGGTACTTATCGGGCTGATCGCGTGGCCAATCCTGGCGGCCGTCCTGGTGATCCCGACATTGGACGTCGAGGCGCGTTTCAGCCGGCTCAAGCCGCAGCAGTCGATTGACGCCGCGAACGAAACGAAGGAATGGTTGGAGGAGCAATGGCGCAATCGGCAGCCGAAGCTCGGCAACAGGTAGAGGAAGCGCGGCGGGGCGTCGAGCGCGAGCTCGACAACCTCGGCGAGTCCGCGCGCGCCGCGGTCGACATCCCGGCCAAGGTCCGGCGCAACCCGGTCAAGACAGCAGGTCTCGCCGGCGGCGCGGCGTTCCTGATCCTTGGTGGACCGAAACGATTGGCCAAAGCCACCGAACGCCGCTTCTTCCCCAAGCGCTACTACCGGCCGCCGACGGTGCTGCCGCAGGACGTGGAGCGAGCGATCGACAAGCTCCCCGGCGAGGACCAGGAGATGGTTCGCGCGCACCTCGAGCGCGACTTCGCTTCCTACATACAGAAGCAGCATCCGAGTGAGCCGGTGAACGCCCGCACGTCGCTGTGGAAGACGTATGACCTGCTCGTGGGCATCGTCGGGGCAGCCGCAGCCAGGGAGCTGGTCAAGAGGCTATTCGAGGTTCCCGCGGAGGTCGAAACGGAGAATGCGATCGACGAGGCCGCCGTCGCCACCGTGACTCCAGCCGGGCCGAAGAAGCCCTAGCTCTCCTTCGCTCGCTCGGCCGCGCACGCTGCGCACAGTCCGACGATCGTCATGTGGCCAATGTCGGCCACGAACCCGAATCGTTCACGTGCCGGCTGAGCGAGAGCGGCCGCGTCCTCCAGGCCCAGCTCCCACGTCTGTCCGCAAGAGCGGCACTGCAGGTGGGCGTGCTCGGCCAGTGGCAGGACGTGGAACTCCTCGCGGCCGTCCGCCGAATGGCTGTGGCTGACGTAGCCCAGGTCCTCCAGGACATCGAGCGTGCGATAGACGGTGGAGGGGGTGGTGTCCGGGTCGCGCTCGCGGCAGCGCTCCACCAGCTCGCTCCCAGTGACGTGTCCGTGGGTCTGGTCCAGCGCCTCCAGGATCAGCCGACGCTGCGGCGTCCAGCGCAGTCCGCGCGAGCGCAGCTCGTCGCGAATCTCTGTCATCGCGCCGCCGATTGATCCGATCTGTTCCACGCAACGCAGTATAGGTGGCGGTCGCACCTGCCACTCAACCTTGTTACGATGTGTTGCAATAAGCCAGCCGACGAACGATGCCGTCGGTCGACCGAGGAGCCGTGCCCAGCCCGATGCACCGACCCCGCCACACTCGCCGCGCCATCCTCTTCGCCGCCCTGGCGCTGGCGCTCACGGCTGCCTGCAGCAACGGCAGTGGCCCGTCGGGCGAGTTGTTGGTCCCGGGCGCGGACCTAACGCCAGTCGCTGGCGATCCATCGCTGGGCTGGTACGACGATCTGACGGGTGGCTCGGACAAGCTGGACGTCGCCACGACAGTCGCGCCGATCAGCTCCCTGGCACGCAACATCGGCGGGGATCGGATCCGGCTGCACGGAATCGTGCCCGACGCCACCAACTCCCACACGTTTGAGCCCAGCCCGCAGGATGCCTCATCCCTCGCCGCGGCGGACCTGATCATCGTCAACGGCCTGCACCTGGAGCAGCCGACGCTTGACCTTGCCGAGGCTTCCAAACAGCCCGACACGCCGATCAAGCAGCTGGGCGACGAGACGATCGCTCCTTCTGACTGGCTGTTCGACTTCAGCTTCCCCGAATCGGCGGGCGACCCAAATCCGCACCTCTGGATGAACCCGCTTTACGCCGAGCGCTACGGCGAGCTGATGCGCGACTGGTTGAGCGCGGCTGACCCACCAAATGCCGCCTACTACGGGGCGAACTACGACGCGCTGAAGGCTCGTCTGGACGATCTCGACGGGCTGATCAACGCAGGCCGTCGCCACCGTGCCCCCGGAGAACAGGAAACTACTGACCTATCACGACTCGTGGGCCTATTGGGCGAAGCAGTACGGCTTCACGGTCATCGGCGCGGTCCAGGCGTCGGACTTCAGCGATCCCAGCCCGCGCGAGGTTGCCGGACTTATCGACCAGATTCGCGCCGAGCACGTGCCTGCCGTTTTCGGGTCAGAGGTGTTTCCCAGTCCCGTGCTCGAGCAGATCGCGCGCGAATCCGGCGCCCAGTTCGTCGACAAGCTGCGCGACGACGAGCCACCGGGTGACGAGGGAGCGCCGGAGCACACCTACTTCGGGATGATGAAGAGCGATATGCAGGTAATGGTCGGCGCTCTTGGCGGCGACCCGACCATCCTCGATTCGTTCGCGGTGACCGACTCATGGACGTGACCACGGTCGATCCGGCAAGCCACGCTGCCGCTAGGGACACGCTCGTTCGATTCGAGGGCGTCAGCTGCGGCTACGACGGGCAGCCCGTCCTCCGCGACGTGGACCTCGTTATCCCGCGTGGCTCGTTCGTTGGCATCGTCGGGCCGTCGGGCGCCGGCAAGACGACCCTCCTGCGGGCGATGGTCGGTGCCGTGCCGCGTGTAAAGGGCCGGGTGACCGTCGATGGACGACCGGTGGGGTTCGGCGCGACGCCGAACGTTGGCTGGGTGCCTCAGCTTGAGACCGTCGACTGGAACTTCCCGGCGACCGTCCGCGAGGTGGTGCTCATGGGGCGATGGTCGAATCGGTCGTGGATCCCGTGGCCCAGTCGGTCGGACCAGGCGCAGGTGGACGGGTTGCTGGAGCGGCTGGGAATCGGTGGGCTGGGCGATCGGCATATCCGCAGCCTGTCGGGCGGTCAGCAGCAACGAGTATTCCTGGCACGAGCGATGGTCAGCGGTCCGGACCTGCTGCTCCTCGACGAGCCGACGAGCGGCGTCGACATCAAGACGCGCGACGACATCCTGCATCTGCTTGCCGATCTCAATCAGGACGGTGTCACGATCGTGCTGACCACGCACGAGATCAACTCGGTCGCGGCCCACCTGCCGTGGGTGGTGTGCGTCAACGGCCAGATCATCGCCGAGGGCGACCCCGACGCGATCTTCACTTCGGCGATCCTCGGCCAGACCTACGGCGCCGACCTGCGCGTGGTCCGCCAGGAAGGCGCGTTACTCGTTGCCGATGCGGCTCCGCACCAGCTGCGCGACGCACTGCGGCATCGCCACGATGGCTTCGAGCACGCCCACCACGAGCACGACACGGACGCCCACGAGCACGTCCACGAAGACGAGTCCAGGCCATGACTCTGCTGACCGAGCCGTTCGCCTACGAGTTCTTCCGCCAGGGGCTGGCCGCGTCCGTGCTGGTCGGGGCACTGTGCGGGATGCTCGGCGTGTACATCGTCCTGCGGCGCATGAGCTACATCGGCCACGGCCTGTCCCACTCCGTCTTCGGTGGCGCCGTGATCGCCTACGTGGCGTCGATCAACTTCTACGTCGGCGCGGGGCTGTGGGGCTTCTTCTCGGCGTTGCTCATCAACGCCACGGCGCGCAGCCGCAAGATCGGTGCCGACGCCGCCATCGGGATCGTCACCACGGCCAGCTTCGCCATCGGCGTTGCCCTCATCAGCAAGACGCGCAGCTTCACACGCAATTTCGAGGCCGCCCTCTTCGGCAACATCCTGGGTGTCACGCCTGCCGACCTGGTCGTGATCCTGACCGTCACGCTGGCCGTGGGCGCGTTCATCGTGCTCTTCTACAAGCGGCTGCTGTTCATGACCTTCGACCCGGAAGTGGCGCCCATCTACGGCGTCAACGTCCGCTGGGTGGACACGCTGTTCGCCCTGGCCATGGCGGCGACGATCGTTGCCTCGATCAACGTCGTGGGCGTCACCCTGATCGCGGCGACGCTGGTGATCCCGTCGACCACGGCCCGCCTCATCACCGACTCGTTCGCCCGGATGATCGTGCTGTCGACGATCATCGGCGCCGCCTCGGGCGTCCTGGGGATGTACGTCAGCTACTGGCTCGACGTCTCGTCTGGAGCAACCATCGTGCTGCTGGAAGCGGGGCTGTTCGGGATCGTGTTCGCGGCGACGTCGATCGCCAACCGGCGAAGCAGCTGGGCGGCGGGCAGGATTCCGGTTGGCTCAGGCGATCGGATAGCCGACGACCTGGCCTAGAGCCATCCTCGATAGCGGAAGATCAGCCATAGACCGACGCTGACGAGCACCATCAGGATCAGCGCGAATGGGTAGCCGTACGTCCAGTGGAGCTCCGGGATGTTGTCGAAGTTCATGCCGTAGATCGTGCCGACAAGCGTGGGCGCGAAGATGATGGCCGCCCAGGCGGAGATCTTCTTGACCTCCTCGTTCTGCGCGAAGCTGGCCTCGGTCAGGCGCTTGACCTCTTCGTTCTGGGCCTGGTTCACCAGGGTCGCGTTGACGGTCAGGATGTCGGTCAGGTTCTGGCGGAAGCCGGCGACTCGTTCTGCCGCGGTCGTGGCATGGTCCGCCACGTCGCGCAGGTAACGCTGCAGGTCTTCCTGGGTGCCGTACTTGTCGAACCCCTGGACCAGTCCCTCGAGCATGACCAGCAGCGGCCGCGTGGCGCGCTGGAACTCGATCACCTCGTCCGATAGCTCGTAGATGCGCTGCGACACCTTGGGATCGCCACGGAACACCTGGATCTCGATCTCGTCGATGTCCTTCTGCAAACCGGCGACGACCGGCGCGTAGCCGTCCACCACGCTGTCGAGAATTGCGTAAAGGACCGCCTCCGGACCCAGGGCCAGCAGTTCCGGATCGTTCTCCATCCGCTGTCGCACGTTGCTGAGATCGGGGGTGCGGCTGTGGCGCACGGTGAGCACGAAGTTGGGTCCCACGAAGACGTGGATCTCGCCGAACTCCACTTCCTCGGCGTCGTCGAGGTACGTGGCAGCGCGCAGCACTACGAACAACGTGTCGCCGTAGCGCTCCAGCTTTGGCCGCTGGTGGGCGACGATCGCGTCTTCGACCGCTACCTCGTGGAGGCTGAACTCCTCGGCGACCGGCAGGAACTGCGCGGCACTCGGACGATAGAGGCCGATCCAGCCCATCGTGCCCGGGTTCTCGCGGAGCTTGTTGGCAACGTCTGCCACGGCCGTCGGCGTGTCGATGCGCAGGCCGTCGCGATAGATGGCGGCGTCGACGACGCTGTGTTCGACCGGCGCAACGACGTCCTCTGGACGCGTCTCCATCGAGACCTCGGGAGCCGGCGTGGTCGGCTGCAGCGGGGCGCGTCGAACCGTGGGTCGTGGCGGCAGGTGGAACCGCGGGCGGCGCTCGGGGGTCTTGGTTCGGTCAGCCATGGTGATCGCCTGTGATTGTGCGCCTTCGCGAAGGCCAGCGCGTCATCGGAGGCGGTTTGACTGCATTCCAGCAAACTTGGTGGTGGGCGAGGTCGGATTCGAACCGACACGCCGCTTACGCGGCACTGGGACCTAAACCCAGCGCGGCTGCCATTACGCCACTCGCCCCGAGCGAGTCTACTTTGTGATTTCGCTCGCCAACCCGGTGGTATCGACCACCCCGCGCACGTTCAGGCCTTCGTCGCTGATCCATGCCTCTTCCAGGCGAAAGCCGTCCGATGGTGCGGGCTGGATCAAGGCCACGCCACCCGTGCCCGTGCCGGGGAGAAGAACCAGCGCGCCGCCGCGCACCACGAGCTGTCCCTGCGTCTCGACCCCGTGGGAGGTCACCGTCACGCCGCCGGTGGAGAGCTGGACATCGTCGAGCGGCAGTCCTTCGCGTTCGGCCGCGAACCTGATCAGCGCCTCTGTCTGGGCGGCGCTCAGACGCGCCGTGGCACTGGCCGCTTCGGCTGGTCCGCTGACCGTCAGCTCGTCGACCGTGAACGTCTCGCCTCCCGTGGTCAGCGACAAATCGCGCATCTCGCCCTGGACCGTGCCCCAGGTCCGATCGAAAAACGCCACGTCGCCGAGCGTCAAATCGAGCGAGCCCACCGCGGCGGGGGCGAGGTCCACGTTCCCGGCCGAGAGATGGATGCTGCGTGAGTGACCCAGCAGCAGCGAGGGGTCGAATAGCGCGACCGAAACCTGCAGACTTTCGGATCGCAGGCCCATGTCGCGGATCATTCCGGCCAGGACGGGTCCGGCGGCCACTGGCAGAACGACCAGCACGAGAACGGCGGCGAGCACGGCGAACAACGCCAGGAACCGGAGAAAGCCGCCCACCCGCCTATACTCGTGGCTTCCGATGATCAATGCCGAAAGCGGCCCGATGAAGGTCACCACGCGCCCCGCAGAGCGAAGCTCCGTCGTGCTCGAAGTCGAGTTCCCGGTGGAGCGTGTTCAGCGATCCGTCGAGGAGTCGGTCCGCCACCTCTCCCGTCGGACCAAGGTGCCCGGTTTTCGCCCGGGCAAGGTGCCGCGCGCCATGCTCGAGCGCGAGCTCGGAATCCGGCGGGACGACCCAGAGGCCGAGAATCCCGATCTACGACGACGCCAAGGACCACCTGTTCGAGCACTCGGTCCTGGAGGCACTCAAGGACTCGGATCTCGACGTCCTGTCGATCCCGCAGCCTGAATGGCTGCAGTTCAGTGAGGATGCCGGCGCCTCGTATCGCGTCACGCTGCCGATTCGCCCCGACGTGAAGCTGGGCGCATATACCGACTATCCGTTCGGGATCACGATCGACACGATCGACGACGCCGCGGTCGACAAGGTCATCGAGCAGCTGCGCGACCAGCAGGCATCGCTGGTGCCGGTTGAGGATCGCGGCGCGGCCACGGACGACTACGCGGTGATCCGTTTCGTCGGCAGCCGCGACGGCATGCCCATCGAAGGCGCCACAGCTGATCGGATGCCGCTGATCATCGGCCGCGAGCGGTTCGTGCCGGGCTTCGAGGACCAGCTCATCGGCCTGCGCGAGACTGACGAGAAAGAGTTCACCCTGACCTTCCCCGAGGACTACCAGGACGCCGACATGGCCGGGAAACCGGCCGACTTTCAGGTCGAAATGCTCGAGCTGCGCGAGAAGCGCATGCCCGCCGCGGACGACGACTTCGCGCGATCGCTCGGCTCGTATGAGGACCTGGCCGCGTTACGTGACGAGATCGCCCGGCGGCTTGAGCGCAACGCCCTCGATCGCGCGCGCCACGTCTTTGCCGATCGCATCATCGAGTTCAGCGTCGCCAACGCCACGCTCGAGCTGCCTGACCTGCTGATCGAGCGCGAGCTCGAGGTGATGCTCGACGAGCTGCGCGTGCGCCTGGCCGAGCAGGGCATCGGCTACGAGGATTACCTACGCGCCACGGACCGCGACGAGGCAAAAATCCTCGAGGATTTCCGGCCCGACGCCGAGCGCCGCGTCAAGACGCTGCTCGTCCTCTCGGAGATCGCGGAGAAGGAAGGCATCGTGGTCACGGACGCGGAGCTGGCGACGGACCTCGCCCGATCACGCGAGCGCTACACCGAAAATCCCCGCCTGGTCGCCTACCTGGAATCGGCTCGGGGCCAGGCCTACACTCGCTCGCTGCTGCGGCGCTCGAAGACGGTCGAAACGTTGGTCGATCGGTGGATCGAGCAACATCCCGAGTTCAAGAACGTTCAACATCTACACGAAGACGAATCCCCAACTGCCGTCGGCGCGGCCGCCTCGGCAGTCGACGAAGCGAATCTCTGAGAAAGGAAGTCGTTGATGCTCGTCCCGATGGTCATCGAGAGCTCGAGTCGGGGTGAGCGCGCCTACGACATCTACAGCCGGCTGCTGAAGGACCGGATCATCTTTCTGGGCGACCAGATCGAAGACCACATGGCCAACCTGATCATCGCCCAGCTGCTCTTCCTGGAGGCCGAGGATCCGGAGCGCGACATCTCGCTCTACATCAACTCGCCGGGCGGCGTCGTGACAGCCGGCCTGGCCATCTACGACACCATGCAGTACCTGCGCGCGCCGGTTTCCACGATCTGTATCGGCATGGCAGCGTCCCAGGCTGCGGTCCTGCTCGCGGCAGGCGCAAAGGGCAAGCGCTACGCGCTGCCGAACTCGCGGATCATGATCCACCAGGGTTCGGGCGGATTCCGCGGCAACACGCCTGACGTGTTCATCCAGGTCAAGGAGCTCGAGTCGCTGATCCAGCTCAACCACGAGATCCTTGCCCAGCACACCGGTCAGACTGTCGAAAAGATCACCAAGGACACCGAGCGGGACTACTTCATGTCCCCGAACGAGGCCAAGGGTTATGGGATCATCGACGAGGTTTACGCTGCAACCGACCGGTCACTGATCAGCGAAGCCATCAAGCGCGGCGCTCTTCCCGGTGAAGGACCGGCCGAGTCCAAGGAAGAACGCGAGCGCGACGCCAACAAGCCGCAGAAGGGTTAATTCGCCGCCCGTTCAAGCGGGTGGCGCCAAATGGCAAGATTTTGGTCGCTACTAGTGCGAAAATCCCACCCCGCGCCTAATCGGGCGCTCGAACGGAGGTCCATGCCCCTCCCATGAGCACCGCAGGCAGCAAAGGAACGAAGGTTCCGTATCGCTGCAGCTTCTGTGGCAAGAGCCAGGAGCAGGTCCGCAAGCTGATTGCGGGCCAGGGCGTCTATATCTGCGACGAGTGCATCAACCTCTGCCAGGAGATCATCGAAGAGGAGATGCTCGATGCGCCGCGCGCTAAGCCGGCGCAGACGAAGCTGCCCAACCCGCGCCAGATCAACACGGCGCTCGACCAGTACGTCATCTCCCAGGACCGCGCCAAGAAGGTCCTCTCGGTGGCCGTCTACAACCACTACAAGCGGGTCGGCGCCGGCCATCTCGTCGACGAGGTGGAGCTGCAGAAGTCGAACGTCATGCTCGTCGGGCCCACCGGCTCGGGCAAGACGCTGCTGGCCCAGACCCTGGCGCGCGTGCTGGACGTGCCGTTCTGCATCGCCGACGCGACATCTCTCACCGAGGCGGGGTATGTCGGTGAGGACGTCGAGAACATTCTGCTGCGGCTCATCCAGGCGGCCGATTTCGACGTCGCGCGCGCTCAGCGCGGGATCATCTACATCGACGAGATCGACAAGATCGCGCGCAAGTCGGACAACCCGTCGATCACCCGCGACGTCTCGGGGGAGGGAGTCCAGCAAGGGCTGCTGAAGATCCTCGAGGGCACGGTCGCGAACGTTCCGCCGCAGGGCGGGCGCAAGCACCCCCACCAGGACTTCATCCAGATCGACACGACCAACATCCTGTTCATCTGTGGCGGCGCGTTCGAGGGGCTCGAGAAGATCGTTGAGGAGCGCGTCGGCAAGCGCACGATGGGCTTCGGCTCGCAGGCGCAGATTGACAAGGTTGAGCGCGAGCACCTGCTCGAGCAGCTGATGCCCGAGGACCTGCTGAAGTTCGGCCTGATCCCCGAGTTCGTGGGGCGCCTGCCGGTCATCGTGTCGCTGTCGGCACTGACGCGTGACGACCTGATGCGCATCCTGACCGAGCCCAAGAACGCGATCACGCGCCAGTTCCAGAAGTTCCTGCAGCTGGACAAGGTGGAGCTGCACTTCACGCCCGGCGCGATCGAGGCGGCCGCAGAGCTCGCCCTCAACCGGCGGACGGGCGCGCGAGCGTTGCGGTCGATCGTCGAGGAGTCGCTCCTCGAGGTGATGTTCGACATCCCGGAGCGCACCGACGTCCGTAAATGCATCATCACCGAGGAGACGATCCGCTCAGGTCGCGCGCCGCTGCTGCTGACCAAGGCCGAGATCGACAAGGGCCTCGACGAGAACAACTACTCGGAGCTGCTGGAGCGCCCCTCCGCCTAAGCCGACCCACTCAGCCCGGCCGCCTGCCTCGGCCAAGCCGAACTCGCGGGTCCAGCCGTCCAGGCCGAGTCCAGCCGGACACATCCAGTCCAGATTGCATCAAAAGTCGCACAGGGCGACCCTGTCCGCCGTCTGCGCACTTGTTTTGCATCGGTAGTCGCGCAGGATGAACTGTTGAGCCGAAACGACTGCCTCAGGGTGTTTCGCGGTCGCCACGGGCGACTTCTGAGATAAACCAGATGGCTCGCAGGGGCCGGTCGGGGTGACGGAGCCACGCGCGAACCTCACGGCTTCGCGCCGGATAGGTCGCAGCCATCGTCAGCTCGTGACGTGCGATTGTTCGACGAACGGTCATCTCGTTGGGCACGACGAGCAGCCGCCCGACATTGGAAGGCCACCAACCGAAGCGCTGTTTGGCCAGTTTTGGCGCGATGCGCTCCTTCACATCCAGGACCCGGTTGGTTTCTTCGAGTGAGCCGATGGCTGATTTGATCTCACAAACAGCGAGGGCTTTCGTCTCCTCGTATCCGGCCATGATGTCGATAGATCCCCTCTCGCCGTACTCGGAGTACGAGACCTCCGCAAGTACCTGCCAGCCGCGGCGGACCAACAGGGCGAGCGCACGTTCCACGATGCCGGCGTGCTTCTCGTCGAGGAGTCGGTCAGCTGCCGCGCCGCCGTACCAAGCGGTCAATCGAGCGCGTCCGCCAAGCGTCGTGAGCACGCGGCGAATGCGGTCAAGCTCAAGGTCGCCAGCACGACCCGCCTCAAGCCGCATCACATCCTGTCGCGGAACGCCTGAGCGGATCGCCAGTGAGCGTTGGCTGACGCCTGAGCGACGACGGATTACACGGACGAGCTGGCCCAGGCGCTCGTCGTCGGGGTTCATTGCGATGCATTCTTCGAGGCGCCGCTTATCGGCGGCTTAGCGTGCGATCATCGACCGGTGACCGACGAGGAAGACCGGCCCGTATCCAGCGACGAGCGGGGAGTGGCCCAACACGTATTCATCGTGTCGGCCGCGATGGTTGGCGTGTGCCTGACTTTGCTGGGCCTCGTGAGCATCATCGCTTCGCTCGACGATCTCGCGACCCTCACGGACGAGCTGTTGGCCGCGGACTCGTTTGTCTTTCTCATTTCATGCCTGTCGGCATACTTCTCGCTTCGGTCTGAATCCCCCCGACAGGCGCGCCGCTATGAGCGTGTGTCAGACGTGACCTTCGTCATCGCGATGGTTGCGATCGTCGCGATCGGCGCTGTCGTCGCGCTTCGGATCATCTGAATTGGCGATTGGAATCGGCGGTTATGGCGGCCGCAACCTGGCCAAGCTCCTTCAGCCGGTCGGGGTCTGGAGCTTCGCTTTGCAGCGCCTGGCCGCCAACGACGAAATCGAGGCCGCCCGCGGGTTCGAAAACCTGGGCTACGCGGCGACCTGGATCCCGGAGAGCCTGGGCAGCAAGGACATCCTCGTCCACGCCGGCCTTCTGCTGGCGAACACCACCAAATCCGTCCTTGCCACCGGTATTGCCAACATCCACGCCCGCGACCCGATGGCCACTGCCAACGGCGCACGGGCGCTGGGTGAGGCGTACCCGAACCGATTTCGTCCTCGGCATCGGGGTCAGCCACGCCCCGTCGGTGCAGATGCGCGGCGGCGACTATGCCAATCCGATGGCGCAGATGAAGGCCTACCTCGACGCGATGGACGCGGCCCAATACGCCGCCCCGGCGCCGGAGCCGCCCGTGCCGCTCCTGCTCGCCGCCCTCGGGCCCAAGATGCTGGAGCTTGCCGCGCAACGCACCGACGGCGCCCATCCGTACTTCGTGCCAGTCGAGCACACCCCCATCGCCCGACGCCACCTCGGCCCCGAGCCATGCCTCGCGACCGAGGTCACGGCCGTCCTGACGACCGACCGATCAGCCGGCCTCGAAGTGGCGCGCACCTTCGCCAAGCATTACCTCGTGCTGCCCAATTATGCGAACAACCTGCGCCGACTCGGCTGGGGAGAGGCGGACATCGAGAACGCGTCGGACAAGCTGGTCGATGCCGTCGTCGCGATCGGGGATGTGGATTCGATCGTCAAGCGAGTCCGCGATCACCTCGATGCAGGCGCGGACCACGTGTGCGTTCAGATCCGCGCCGAGCATTCGAACGATCCTTCGCTCGCTGCCTACCAGGAGCTGGCGGCAGCCTTCGCGATCTAATCAGCTGAAAAGAGGCCTAGACCGCGGCGGTCCCTTCCGTCTCGCGGTCGATGAACTCAAGCAGCTTCACCCAGGAATCCTCGGACGCGTCCTTGAACTCCTCGGCCTTGCGGTCGAAGAACGAGTGCGGCGCTCCGGGGTAGATCACCATCTCGTTGTCGATGCCGGCGGCAGTCAACGCCTCGCCAAACGAGACGATCCCCGCTTCGGGAATTCCCTGGTCTGCTCCCCCGAACAGGCCCAGCACCGGAGCTCGGAACTTGCCCTCCTTGGCCAGATCGAGCGGTGCCGGCATACCACCTCGGCCCTGACCGGTGGGGCCGCCGTAGAAGCCGATTGCACCCGAAAGGGCGAGGTCGTCTTCTGCACCGGAGAGAAAAGCCAGGCGCCCACCCATGCAGAACCCGACGGTGAATACGTGTCGGACTCCACGCTCCACCAGCTCATCCCGTGCGGCCGCCGCGTCGAGCATCGTTTGCCGATAGTCGATCTTGTCGACGTGCGGCATGTACTCAAATGACTCGCCGCGATCCTTGGTGTCCGCGGTGCGGCCGAAGTAGTCGATTGCAACCGCGTCGACGCCGCGCTCGGCAAACCGTAGAGCCAGCTCCTCGAAGAACGGATGCAGCCCGCGAACGTCGGGGAGGATGACCACTCCTGCGCCGGTTGGCTCGGAGGCGTGAGCGTCGTAGGCGAGGAATTCAGTACCGTCGGACGCCTTGAGGGTGGTCTGATGCCCGTCCACAGCGGCGCCGGCGAGGGGAGGGATGGGCGGGTGGCTGTCAAGGTCGAAGCACATTGGAGGATGCTATCCCCGCAAGCCGCCTTTCGCGCTTCGCGCAGCTGCGCTGCTGCTAAACTCGCGCCCTCGACAAAGACCGGGAGGAGTAGCGCCACCCGTCCTGCGCAGAGAGTCCGGACATCGGCTGAAATCCGGGCCTGGAACGCGGCGCGAACGTCACCCGCGAGTCGTGCGGCCGGCGCCCGTTAGCAGCGCCACGAGAGTTCCGGGTAGAACCGGCCGCGTGATGAGCGCGGTACGCCGGGAGCTGAACCAGCAGGTGGTACCACGACCCCGTTCGTCCGCTGGACGATCGGGGCGATTTGTTTTCTGGGAGAGATTGGTGGCGACGGAAGCTCGTCCGACAACCGATATGGCGCCGGCGTACCAGCCGGCAGAGGTGGAGCCGCGCACGTACCAGCGCTGGCTCGACGCGGACGTGTTCGCCCCCGACGGTGCGGGCAGCCGCGCTGATTGGTCGCTCTCGCCGTTCGTGATCACGCAGCCGCCGCCCAACATCACCGGCGCATTGCACGTCGGCCATGCGCTGACGGCCACGGTCGAGGACCTGATGATCCGCCGCGCCCGCATGCAGGGCCATCCAACACTGTGGATGCCGGGCGTGGACCATGCGGGGATCGCGGCACAGGTCGTGCTCGACCGCATGATCGCGAAGGATGGCGAGACGCGAAATTCGCTGGGCCGCGACCGCTACCTCGAGCGCATGTGGATCTTCATCAACGAGACGCGAACGGTAATGGGCGACCAGCACAAGCGTCTCGGGGCCTCGGCCGACTGGAGTCGGCTGCGCTTCACGATGGACGAGGGATCGGCCAAGGCGGTACGTGTCGCATTCAAGCGCCTGTATGACGACGGGCTCGCCTATCGGGGCGAGCAGCTCATTAACTGGTGTCCCGGCGACCTGACGAGCGTGTCCGACCTGGAGGTCGTGGCCACTCCCACCAAGGGCACGCTGTGGTCGGTGCGCTACCACTTCGTGAAGGCCGACGGCACTCCTGATCCCGATGACACGATCACAGTGGCGACCACGCGACCGGAAACGATCCTCGGCGACACGGCGGTCGCGGTCCATCCGGACGATGCGCGGTATGCGGGTGCCGTCGGTCGGCAGGTCCTCATACCGTTCGTCAATCGTGTCGTGCCGGTCATCGCGGACGACGTCGTGAAGCCCGAATTTGGCACGGGCGCGGTGAAGATCACGCCCGCACACGACCTCGATGACTTCGAGACAGGCAAGCGGCACGGCCTGCCGATTGTCGACGTCATGACCGACGACGGCCACATCAACGACAACGGCGCCCCGTACGCCGGCCTGACGCTGGAGGAGGCACGGCAGCGCATCCTCGCCGACCTCGAAGCGCAGGGCGACCTCGTGGCCGCCACGCCGCACGACATGATCCTGGGACGCTGCGAGCGGAGTGGCCACGTCATTGAGCCACGCGTCAAGACCCAGTGGTTCATCAACGTCAAGCCGATGGCCGCCAAGGCCATGGCCGCGGTCAACGAGGGACGGACGACGTTCGTCCAGCCGCGCTATCGCAAGGTGTTCTTCGACTGGATGGAGAACATCCACGACTGGAACGTGAGCCGCCAGCTGTGGTGGGGCCATCGCATTCCAGCGTGGTACTGCCCCGACGGCCACATCACGGTCTCCTCGGAGATCGACGGCCCGCAGAGCTGCGACGTCTGCGGTCGACCTGCAGCCGAGCTGCGACAGGAAGAGGACATCTTCGACACCTGGTTTTCCAGCGGGCTCTGGCCGTTCTCGACGCTCGGCTGGCCAGACGACACGCCCGATCTGCGGACGTACTACCCGACCACCGTCATGGAGACCGGCTACGAGATCCTCTTCTTCTGGGTTGCGCGGATGATGATGCTCGGCGAATGGCTGACGGAGACGCAGCCATTCAGCTTCGTCTACCTCCACGGCATCGTTCGCGATCCGTACGGCGCCAAGATGTCCAAGACGAAAGGCAATGTCGTCGATCCGCTGGAGGTCATCGATGAGCTTGGGGCAGATGCGCTCCGCTTCGCGCTCCTGCACGGGCCGGAGCCGAGCCAGGACCAGAAGATGTCGCGGCCGCGGCTCGAGGATGCGCGCAACTTCGCCAACAAGCTGTGGAATGCCGCACGGTTCGTGCTCAACTCACGGCCCGCCGAGACTGACGCGAAGACGCCGCTGGGCATCACCGATGCAGACTCGCTCGGCCCGGCTGAGCACTGGATCCTGGAGCGCGCCGCGCACACGGTCGAGGCAGTCGAGACGGCTTACGACGAATTCGAGTTCGGCCGGGCTGCGCGCCTCCTCTACGACGCGATATGGAGCGAATACTGCGACTGGTACCTGGAGCTGGCGAAGATCGGGCTGACCGACGAGACTGCCAGTCCGGCGCGGAGGCGCGCCATCTGGTCAACCTTGACGTGGGTGCTCGATCGGTATCTGCGTCTGCTGCATCCCATCATGCCCCACCTGACTGAGGAGATCTGGGGTCGCACGCCGCATTTCGCCAACGATCCCGAGCTGCTCATCGTGGCGCCGTGGCCCACGCACGCGGACGGCGGCGCGCAGGCTGACGCTCACCAAGCCGAGGGCGTCGCCGACCTGATCGAGGTGGTCACGGCCATCCGCGCGGCACGAGCCGAATCCGGCGTCGAAGCCGCGGACTGGCTCGAGGCGCTGATCTGGTTGCCGAATGGACCAGCGGCCGACGCGTTCGAGGCCCTCGAAAGCGCCATCGGCCGCCTCGCTCGAATCAAGTCGAAATTGGTCGCTAATCGCGCGGAGCTGGAGAGTGCACCCGGAGCACTGTCGGTCATTCCGCCCATCGGCGAGGTGCGGCTGCTCCGCTCCGATGCCGATCGTGCCCGCGAACAGGCCCGTCTCGATAAGGACCTAAGAGGGATTGAGTCACAACTCGCTGCAGCGGAGGCTCGGCTGAGCGACCATTCGTTCGTGACGCGTGCGCCAGCGAACGTGGTCGAACACGCGCGAGAACGCGTGTCGGAGCTGCGTGAGCAGGCAGACGTCCTGCGCGCGCGCATGCGAGAGGGTTGACGGTGCCGATTCCATTTCTGAGTCGAGGCAAGAAGAAAGAACAGGCAAAGGCGCCGCCGCGCCCGATGCTGCCGCCCGACCAGCTTGAGCTCGAAGACCAATCGATCCGCCTCCACTACCGGGCGCTTTCCAGCCACGGTGTGCGCATGCCGTCCGACCATGACCAAACACCGGTTCGACTGGCCAGCCTGCTCGAGGGCTACCACCTGTCCGACGTGGAGCTGATCGAGCCACTGCCGATCGAGTTCCAGGACGCCTCTCCGAACATCGTCCGCCCTGAGAGCGCCCTGCACTGGATCAACGTGCACTACGGCAGGACGCCAATCTCACGGCACGCTCTGCTGATCCTGGAATCGCTCGACTCGCTCGACCTGGCCTACGAGACCTTCGCCTGCGCACTCCTCTCCGGCGATGTCGACGGCGATGGCTTCCCGCGCTTCGATGCCATCGTTGGCGGTCCCGTGAGCTACTGGGATGAGACGTCGGGCGAGCTCATCGTTCGCGTTGTCCTGGGTTGGGGCGGCGACGGCGTCAAGGGCGACACGCAACGCACGGCCCAGCGACTGATGGCGCGCATCCTGGGCAACCTCCTTGCCAGCCAGGGCGCGACCGAGCTGGGCCGCGTCGAGAGGCCCGTGGCGGTAGTTGGCGACCTGCCCAGTCCGTGTCCGCATTGCGGATTCCCGGCTTTGGACAGACGGGCGCACTATTGCCCAAAGTGCGGGATGCGCACGGCTAGAGGCTGATAGGTGCCCCTTTACGACTATGAATGCCGCAATTGCGGCCACATCGTCGAGGTTCTACATGGCGTGAACGCCAGTGGCCCCACTGCTTGCGAGCAATGCGGCGGCCCGATGCGCAAGCTCATGTCCACGCCCTCCATCGTCTTCAAGGGCAGCGGCTGGGCAAAGAAGGACGCGCGCGACGCTCGGCCCAAGGCCGCGAAATCAACGAGCAGCAGCGGCGCCAAAGACGAATCTTCAGGATCAAGCTCATCGAGCGCATCGGGCTCATCAGGCTCGGGCTCCGAAGGCGATTCTGGTTCTGGCAAGGCCGCGGCCGAGCAGGCAAAGTCGGGGGATGGCGCCGCCAAACAGGGTGGCACGAAGGAGTCCTCGGCGAGCGCTGCGCCCGATTGACCACGTGAGCACGGACGAGCCGCGGACGACAGAAGCTTCGGCCACCGGGAATTCCATTGGGTCCGCAGAGTCGTCCGAGTCGCCCGACGACGAGTCAGCGGCCCCGCCGCTCCAGACCGAGACCGGTTGGCAGAAGAAGCTCGAGCAGATCGCCAACAAGGTGACGAGCGTCGAGCCTGTTCGGACGACGCTCGCCGTCATGGACACAGCCGGCCAAGCCGGTGCGGGGCTCTTCGCGGCGGCACTGGCGTTCTCAACGCTTTTCGCTGTGTTTCCGTTGTTCCTGCTGCTCGGCGGCATCCTCGGCTGGCTGATCCAGGATCCGGCTCAGCGCGAGGCGTTATTGCTACAGCTGGTGAGCTATTTCCCGCCGATCGAGGACTTGCTTTCCAACGCGCTCCAGACCATCGTGAACCAGCGCGAAGCGCTCACCATCATCGGTTTGGTTGGCCTGGTGTGGGGCGCGAGCAACTACTACGCCGCGCTCGATGAGGTGCTGCGCCGGATCTTCTCTGGTCCGCCCCGGGACTTCATCGCGCAACGTCTTCGTGGCATCGTGACCGTGGTCGTTCTCATCGGCCTCATGGTGGGCACGTTGGTGCTCACCAGCGTGACCAACTTCGTCACCGGGGTAACCGGCCAGGACGAGCTGGTTCGGCTCGTTGCGCCGGTGGTGGTGCTCGTCGTCTTTGTAGCGGTGGTCCTGGCGATCTTCCTGCTGGTGCCCACCGCGCCTCCCAGCTTCCGCGCAGCGGCCATTCCAGCGGTAGCTGCCGGCGTCGGCATCGGGCTCCTCACGAGCCTCTTCGGGGTGCTCGCACCGTGGCTGATCGGTGGTCTACTTGCCTTCGGCGTGATCGCGACGGTGTTCGCGGCCCTGATCTGGCTGAATCTCAGCTACCAGATCCTGCTCTTCGGAGCGGCGTGGGCGCGCTTGCGGCGCGACGCAGAGATCCGTCACGGCAAGGCAGCGGCCGCCGCCACGCCGTACGCCGACTAGCTCGGGCTGATCGGCTCCTGGGCCGAGCCGCAGCGGCGGCAGAAGCGAGCCTTGGCCGACACAGGCAGGTCGCATTGGGCGCACGGCCGGATGGCCGGGCCGGGTCCATCGAACATGCCGGTTGGCAGCACGCGAGATTGGGGCGGCTGCGCGGGTGCGATGACGTAGGCCGGAGGCGCGTCCGGCAGATCGAACTCCATTCGCGGTACCGGCATTGACGGTACCGGCGGGGGCGGCGGGACGATCGGCCCGAGTGGCGGCAGTGGCCTGAATACGGGCGGCGGCACCACAGCTTCGGGCTCAGCTGCGACCGGCTCGGCCGACGGCACGTCGACCATTTCTTCTGCGGCTGCAACGGGCTCGACAGCCGGGGATCTCCTGCCAATCCCACGGAGCCTCGGGCTCGGGCTCGACGTACTCCTCGCCGTCAGCGGCGACGAGCTCGAGAGGCCGCTCGCCCATCGCCAGGCTCGGGACTGCTTCGGCGTCCGCTTCTGGCTCGACTGCCTCGACCTCGACGGCCTCGGCTTCTGCCAGTACCGGTTCGACTTCGTCGGCTACCGCCTCCACCTCTGCTGCCTCGGCTTCTGCCGCCACGAGTTCGACTTCGTCGTTCACGGCCTCTGCGACGACGGTCTCGACCTCGACTACCTCGGGTTCGGCAACGGTCTCAGCCTCGACGGCCTCGGCCTCGGCGGCCATCTCGGCAACGGTCTCAGCCTCGACCGCCTCAGTTTCGGTGTGCGCGGCAGCAAAGACGATGAACGGCGCGGCAGCCACCGGCTCGCCGAACGACATCGCGGGTACGACCGGCTCTTCGGCGGGCTCCGCAACTTCGGCAGCGGCGGGCTCCGCAACTTCGGCAGCGGCGGGCTCGGCCTTCCAGCGGCCGGGCTCCGCATCGGCAGCCATCGGTTCGGCAGGCTCGGCCTCGACCGGCTCATAAGCTTCCGGCTGGTCTGCCACCCGGCTCGGCAGCTGCCACCTCGGCGGCCTCGAATTGAGCTTCGTCGAGCTCGGCCGACTCGGGCAGCCCAACTTCAGGGGCTGCGGGGTAGATGTCGCCGGCGGCCTGATCAACGTCGGGTGGCGCAAGCGTTGGATCGGTCGACCACGGCACGGCGGGCATCTCAGTCGCCCACGGCACCTGCGATTCAGGCGCCCATGGGATCGCCGTATCTGCGGCCCAGGGCTGAACGGCTTCCGCTTCGACGCCTGGCGGCATATCGCCGACCTGCGGCAAGTCGGTCTGACCGAATGCCAGCGCGGATGCAGTCAGCTCGGTGGGCGCGAAGGCCATCGACGGCGGCGCCACGAATTCCGGAAGGTGAACGTGCTCCACCACGGGCTCCGGCAATGGCACGCACGTCTGGCAGAAACCCGCCTCGTCGTTCCAGCAGGCGGGGCAGGAGTAGCCACGGCAGGCTAGGCAGAAGCGCAGGAACGGTTCGTCTGCCGGCGGTTTGGGCACGGTGGTACTGACGCCAACCGCCAGCAGGAACCGTTTGGTACAGCGGCAGCGAACTGGTCGCTGCTACCTCCCCGCTCCCGTAGCGCTTGCCACAGCGCTCGCAGAACATCTCGAAGCCGGACATCGGCGCCAAGCATGGCGCTTGGCAGCACCGACGAAAACCCGAGCACCAGTACCGATCGGCATGGTCGATGGTCCCCGTTGTCAACGACATCGCGCTGGCTACCGAGGCCGCCGAGACGCGAGCGGCAGGTGCCTGGCACGGGCGGCGATAGCGTCACAGGTCCCACAGCCAGGGTCGTCACAAAGGGGAAATACAGGACCTGCTGCTAGACTCCCCGACCGGATGGCAGGCCCTCTTGCCGCAGTCGAGCGGTTCTTCGAGCGATTGTTCGAGCGCCCGGCTGCTCGCCTGTTTCAGGCGCGAGTCGAGCCGATCCAGATCCAGCGAAGCCTCGAGCGCGCCATGGAATCCGAACGAACCATGCGCTCGAGACGAGCCTATGCACCCTCTGATTACCGAGTCTTGATAAACACCGTCGACCACACCGCACTCGATCCCGCCAACGGCTCGCTCCGGTCCGACCTGAGCGAGTCGCTGCGTGTATATGCGCGTGGACACGGCTTCACGCTGCTGGCGCGTCCGGTGGTGACCATCGAGCCGTCGACCGTCGTGCCGCAGGGCGACATCCGGGTGTTCGCGACACCGCCGGTTGTGCCCGAGCCCCTCTCGAATGGACATGACCGGGCTGGTCAGGAGTCGAGCCAGGCGCTGGCGGGCGATCTTGGTGTGACTGATGACTCCGATGGGGACTACGAGGCCCCATTCGACCTCAGCCAGGCGACGGCCGTCTACAAGGCGCCGACACTCAACGCTCCTCACGCTGTCCTGGCTATTCGCTGTCCGGGGCAACCCGTCTCGCGGATCGATGTTCGGCAGGGCACGATCCGCCTGGGGCGCTCACTCGACAACGACATCGTCCTGGCCGACGAGCGCGTTTCGCGCCGACACGGCCAGATTGGCGTTCGCCACGGCATGCTGGTCTACACGGACCTTGGCAGCACCAATGGCTCATTCCTGAACAGCTCGCGGGTGACCGAGATAGCGCTCGGCCCCACTGACGTACTGCTGCTGGGAAGCTCGACGATCACGATCGAGCCCACAGCCTAAGCGGGCCGTCCACATGGACGTGTTCACGTTGATCCTGTGGCTCCTTCGACTTGGCTTCGTGCTGCTCATCTACGTGTTCCTGTTCTATGTCGCGCGTGCCCTCTGGCAGGACCTGCGCGCGGGCGTGGCCGGAGCAGGACAGCCGCTCGGCCGAATGGTGGTCATCGCCTCGCCGGACGGAAAGCCGTCGCCCGGAACGTCATACCCCCTCGACGCGGTCAACTCCATCGGACGTGATGTCAACAACGCGATCGTGATCGACGACACATTCGTCTCTGCCGACCACGCGTTGCTCACCTTCCGCGGCCGTGCCTGGTACCTCGAGGATCGCGGCAGCACAAACGGAACGTGGGTCAACGGTCAGCGCGTCGAGACTCTCCTGCCGCTCGGCTACGGCGATGAGCTCCAGATCGGCCAGGTTCGGTTCCGGCTCGAGCGGTCGCGCCAGGAGGGCCGCCAATGACGGCGGCAACACGGGCGCTGTACAGCTTCGGCATTCGCCCCCACTTCCGGTGGCGCGAGTTCAGGCTGCTGGTCCTTGTCGCGATCACGCTGGCCGTCGGCTGGACGAGCCTCGAGTCGTTCCGAAACGGCGAGCTCGAGTTGGGCGAGGCGAGCCTGCTGGTCATCTATCTCGCCTTTGTTTTTGCGATCCATCTCGCGTTCGTCATCACCGGCCGGCGCATGGACCAGGTGCTGTTTCCCACGGCAGCGCTGCTCGGCGGAATATCCCTGCTCCTGATGCAACGCCTGCCCCAGGACCTCGTCGTGCAATCGGTGGCTGGTCGTGATCTTGGCCTGGCGCCGCTGCAGCTGGTCTGGCTCATTGCCGGCTTCCTGATCCTTGCCGCGCTGGCGATCTTCGTTCGCAGCGACGGCTGGCTGCGCCGCTACAAGTACACCTGGGCGGCAGTCGGAATCGGCCTGCTCTTGCTGGTCTTCCTGTTCGGTGAGGTCACCGGCGGCGCGCGCCTGACCCTCCGGATCGGGCCCTTGTCGGGCCAGCCGTCGGAGCTGCTGAAGGTGATCCTGGTCGTATTCCTGGCCGGTTACCTGGCCGAGAATCGGGCCCTCCTGGCCGAGAGCAGCACACGCGTCGGGCCGTTCAACCTGCCGCCTCTGCCGTACCTGCTGCCGATGATCGCCATGTGGGGCATCGCGCTGGCCATCGTGATCGTCCAGCGCGACCTGGGCGCCGCGCTGCTCTACTTCCTCGTGTTCCTTGCGCTGCTTTACGTGGCCACGCGGCGCGCTTCGTACGTGGTGTTCGGGTTGCTTCTGTTCATTGCCGGAGGAGCGTTGCTGTACCTGCTGTTCCCGCACGTCCAGGAGCGGATCGACATCTGGATCGATCCCGTTCGCCGATCCACAGGGGGCGGGCTACCAGATCATCCGGGCCCTCTACGCCTACGGTCGTGGCGGCATCATCGGCACGGGGCTCGGTGCCGGGTTACCGCAGGTCGGAACCATTCCGTCCATCCCGGCGATCCACACCGACTTCGTCTTCGCCGCGCTGGCCGAGGAGATCGGCATGCTCGGCGCACTCGCCGTGCTGGGCCTGTACGCACTTATCGCTCAGCGCGGCTTCCGCATTGCGGCCACAGCCGCGGACGACTTCCGTGCCCTGCTCGCAACCGGGCTGACGCTGGTGATCGTGGTCCAGGCGGCGATCATCGCCGGCGGCAACCTGCGCGTGGTGCCGCTCACAGGAATCACTCTGCCTTTGATCAGCTACGGCGGCTCGTCCATCCTTGTCAACGGCGCGGTGATAGGTCTGCTGCTTGCACTGAGTGACCGCGGCGTCGAGCCGCCACCGCCGAACGCGAAACCGAATGTCATCCGTCGAATGGGTCGCCGCGCACGCGGGCTCGGCGGCCGTATCGAGGAAGCAATGCCATGACGGCCTCACGCGCAGCACGCCTCAGGGTGCGCATCCCGTTGCTCGGGCCGCCGCGGCCCAGGCCGAGCGGCCCGCCGCGCGTGGCCGGCAGCCTGTTGCGCTTGTCATTGGCGCTTGCCGTTGGCTACGGCGCGCTCGCGGCGGGCCTCGTCTACTGGCAGGTCGTGGAGGCTCAGCGGCTAACGACCGACCCGCTCAATCCGCTCGTTCTGGCGGCGGCCCGTCAGGCGCCGCGCGGCACCATCTTCGATCGCAACGGCAATGTCCTTGCTCACAACATCAAGGGGCCGAACGGCGAGCCATTGCGCGAGTACCCGTATTTCGTGGCCGCGCCCGTGGTCGGCTATCGGAGCGGCATCTTCGGCACGGCGGGACTGGAGCGGACCTACGACGCCCAGCTGACCGGCCTGTTGTCGCTGAAACCCGGCGACGAGTTCTTCCGCAAGTTCGCCGATCAGCCGTACAACCCGTCGGACCTAGTCACCTCGCTCGACGTCGAGCTGCAACGCGTGGGCACGGACCTGCTGGGCGACCAGCGTGGCGCGGTCGTGGCGATCGAACCGTCGACAGGGCGCGTGCTCGCGCTGGTCAGCAACCCCACGTTCAACCCGAACCGCGTCGTCGACCCGGTCAGCGGTCGGCAGTACGTGGCCGATCTGCGCGAGCGCGACGATTCGCCGCTGCTCAACAGGGCGACGCAGGGCCTCTACGTGCCCGGCTCGGTGTTCAAGATGGTCACCGCGATCGCCGGTATCGGCTCCGGGGCGATCAACGCTTCGACCACGTTCGAGAACCAGCCCGCGGAGTACGACACGGGCTTCCTCGTCGAGGGCTTCCGCATCCACGACTTCCCGCGGCGCGTGCAGACCGACCATCCGCTCAACTTCTACGAGGCGACCGAGGTCTCGAGCAACATCTGGTACGCCCACGCCGGGCTGCAGACGGGCGCTTCGGCAATGTCCGATTTCGCGGCGCGTCTCGGCTTCGGGCAGCGCATCCCGTTCGACCTTCCGACCTCGCCCAGCCAGCTCAACAGCGGGGCCGGGCCGTTCAACGGATTCCGCGACGACGTCGAGCTGGCCAATGCCGCGTACGGACAGGCCGAGGTCCTGGTCACGCCGCTCCAGATGTGCCTCGTCGCCTCCACGATCGCCAACGATGGCCTGCTCATGCATCCCAAGCTGGTCGACGAGCTGCGGTCCAGCGATGGCAGCGTGATCGACCGTCGAATCATCGGCCTGGTCGCAGGTCATCTCACCGTTCGACGCCCAGACCATCACCGACGCCATGCAGCTGGCAGTCGAAGGTCCATTCGGAAAGACATTCGCCGGCGGAGCGAAGGTGCCCGGAGTTCCCACCGCCGGCAAGAGCGGTACGGCACAGCTGGGCGGCGATGCCGCCCCACACAGCTGGTTCATCGGTTTCGCGCCGGCCGACAACCCACAGATCGCCGTTGCCGTGGTCGTGGAGGGCGGCGGCGCCGGGGCGCAGCGGGCCGTTCCCATGGCCGGCGACCTGATGACCTACTACCTGGACCACCAGTGATCGTGTCGTCGTCGAAGATTGAACCCTTTCGGTGTCCCAAAACATCGGTATCAAGTAACGATGGAAACCAGATTCGGGGTCGCGGCGTACTATCTGGCGGCCGCCATCACCGGGGCCCAGACGGAGAGCAGGGGGCAGGCAAACAGTCACACCCGGAGGCATCTAGGCAGTGGCAACGATCCAGGAACAAGCTGAGAAGGTCATCGCCAACGTTGAGCGAGTGATCGTCGGCAAGCACCAAGAGGTGCGGCTGGCACTCGTCGCGCTCCTTTGTCAGGGACACCTTCTGATCGAGGACGTGCCCGGGACGGGCAAGACTGTCCTGGCCAAGGCGATCGCGCGCAGCCTCGGCTGCACCTTCCGACGCATCCAGTTCACCCCCGATCTCCTGCCCTCGGACGTTACCGGCCTGTCGATCTACAACCAGAAGACCCAGGAGTTCGAGTTCCGGGCGGGCCCCATCCTCGCCCAGGTCGTCCTCGCCGACGAGATCAACCGCGCAACGCCCAAGACGCAGTCGGCGCTGCTCGAGTGCATGGAGGAGCGCCAGGCCACGGTCGATGGCGTGACTCACAAGATGCCCGACCCGTTCATGGTGATCGGCACGCAGAACCCGATCGAGTACGAGGGCACCTTCGCGCTGCCGGAGGCCCAGCTCGATCGCTTCATGCTTCGCCTTCAGCTGGGTTACCCGCAGCCCATGGAGGAAGTGCTCATCCTCGATGAGCAGAAGCGAGCCCACCCGCTCGATGAGATCGACGAGGTGGCCTCAACCGAGGAGCTGCGCGCGATGCAGGAAGGCGTCCGCGAGATCTACGTCGACTCGTCGGTCAGCGACTACATCGTCCGCCTCGTGAACTCGACCCGCTCGCATCCCGATGTCTACCTCGGCGCGTCGCCGCGCGGCTCACTGGCCCTGTATCGAGCCGGCCAGGCCTACGCCGCGCTGTCGGGCCGCGACTACGTCATTCCCGACGACATCAAGATGCTCGCCGTGCCGGCGCTCGCCCATCGCCTCATCGTCAAGACCGCGGCAACCGTTCGCGATGTCGACGCGGTGCTCATCGTCCGTGAGCTCCTGGAGAGCGTGCCGGTGGAGGTACGTGGCGCTCAAGCCTCGGGCAAGTCCGAGCGGCAAACAGTCCAGCCCGCCTAGCGCCCGTCTCTCTCTCGCAAGATGCTGCGGCGCATCCAGGTCCTAGTTCTCGCCGGCATCCTGCTCATCGCTGCCCTGTCGACGGGGGCGCCGTTCCTGTTCTTCCTTGTCTATCTGTCGATCCTCGTCGTCGGCGGCTCGTACGTCGTGACTCGTTTCGGCCTGGCCGACCTGGAAGCCGGCTACGTGCTCGATCGCGTCCACGCGCAGGCCGGTGACGTGCTCCGCGCCAGCTACACCGTCCGCAACATCAGCCGGTTGCCCAAGCTCTGGCTGGAGGTTCACAACCCCACGAACCTGCCGGTTGCGCTGCCCGGCCAGGCCATCTCGCTTGGGCCGCGCGGCGAGCGCTCCTGGTCGGTTCGCGTGCCGTTGTCGCGCCGTGGCCACTTCCGCGTTGAGCCGCTCGCGCTGCGCACCGGCGATCCGCTGGGTCTCTTCGAATCGCACGCGACCGTGGGGAGCCACGCGACAGTGATCGTGTACCCGCGCGTCGAGACGCTGCCCGCCTGGCGACTGCCACCGGCGCTGATCGAGGGCTCGCACGCTCAACCGCTGCGCACGCCGCACACGACGCCGCACGCGACGAGCATCCGGCCCTACGCGCCGGGCGACTCGTACAACCGCATCCACTGGAAGAGCACCGCCCGCCAGGGCGAGCTGCAGGTCAAGGAGTTCGACCTCGAGCAGACGGCCGACGTCTGGATCTACCTCGATCTGATGGCACGCGCGCATACCGGTGCAAGGCGACGAGTCCACGCTCGAGTACGGCGTCAGGGCAGCGGCGTCGATCGCGGCGCGCGCGCTGAGCGAGAACCGCAACGTCGGGATGACCGCATCCGGATCCCGGATCGGCATCCTGCCCGCCGACCGCGGCCCGCGCCAATACCAGAAGATCATGCAGGTGCTGGCTGCCGTGATGGCCAACGGCGACGTGCCGCTGTGGCAGGTGCTGGTGGACGGCGTCGGCCGGCTGCGGCGCGGAATGAGTGCCGTGATCATCACGCCGACGCTCGAGCGCGAGTGGATACGGCCGCTGAGCAGCCTCAGGAACAGGGGAGTGGAGACGGTGATCGTGCTGCTCGACGCGCCGGCGTTCGCGCAGGCCGAGCGTCGCGAACGAGGCCTCCCAGAGCCAGACGATGAAACCGCCGAGATGGAGCTGCGCGCCGCCCGCGCCTTGCATCACACCCTTGCTGAGCATGACCTGAACTCGAACACGATCCTGCCCGGCGAGCCGATTGCCGCCCAGCTGGTGTCGGCCGCTCCGCGTCCAGTCCTGGTGCGCCAGCAATGAGCAACATCTCGACGACGCCATCTCGGATCCGCGACGACGTCAACGCTTCGGTGGACGACCAGGAGGAGCTCAGCGACATACCCCTGACGCCGCGCGAGGGGTGGACGAGCCTCATTGCCCTGTCGGTCATGGTCGCGACTGTCGGGTTGGCCATCGATGACTCGGTGTGGGCCGGGCGGATCGGAGTCACCGGCGTCTCGCAGACCGGATTCCTGCCGGTCTGTGGCGTTCTCGCCGTGCTGGTGGGAGCCGCGTTGGCCAAGAGCCGGCTCGGCCGCTACCAGGGTCACTTCGTCGGGGCTCTGATCGGCGCCGCGTTTGTCCTCAACGCCGTCGCGGCCTCGGTCTCCACGCTGCCGAGCATCGAAGGCCGTCTGCATGCTCTCAACCTGTCCGTGAGTCGCTGGGTCGAGGATGTCTTCGTCATCGGAGCCCATTCGACCGAGAGCACGATCTTCCTCATCGTTCTTGGTGCCTTGCTGTGGGGCGCGGGCCAGTTCGGCGCCTACGCGGTGTTCCGTCGCCATAGACCGCTGCCGGCCGTAGTCCTCCTTGGCTTCATGCTGCTCATCAACGTCAGCATCACGGTCCGCGATCAGTACCTGCACGTCATCGTCTTCATGGCCGCGGCGCTGGTCCTGCTGATCAGGCTCAACCTGCTCGATCAGGCACGCGAATGGCGGTCGCGTGGGATGCGCGACGTGGGTGACATCAGCCAGTCGTTCATGCGCAACGGAGCGACTTTCGTGATCGTGGCGATCATCGCCTCCACGACCCTGGCTGCCAACGCGAGCTCGGCGCCACTCTCGCGCTTCTGGCGCAACATCGACGACAACCTGCTCGAAGTGGGCTACGCGATCAACCGCTACATGGGCGGAATCACTGGCTCCGCGCGCGGCCCGAGTCTCATGTTCACGCGCAGCCAGCAGATCTCGGGCAAGTGGGAGTCTTCCGATCAGCTGGTGTTCACGGCCAGCTCCAACGACCCAGACGGCAGCTACTGGCGTGGCGCGACGTACGACTCCTTCGACGGCATCGAGTGGTCGCAGCTCGAGACCAACAGCTACGTCGTGGAGCCGAGTGCGCATCTGCTGGACGTCACGTCGGAGCCGGTCGATAAGGAGAAGGGACGCAAGGTAGTGTCCGTGACCGTCACTCCGGCTGACTACGGCGGCAACATCATCGTGGCCCCGGAGGCGCCGGTCACATCCCTCGAGCAGATGGCAGTCCAGACCAGCGGTCAGAACGGGCCGTTCGTGGCAGCAGAGCTGACAGCCGGGATCGAACCGAATGTTCCGTACACCGTCACATCGTCAGTCCGCGAGACCAGGGCCCGCGCCAGCTGACCGGCAACGAGCTCGCTTCCGCCGGCACCACTTACCCGGAATGGATCAAGCGGTACCTGGAGATTCGGACCGGCTCATTGGGCGAGCTCGCCCAGCAGACCGCCGACCAGATCCTGGCCGGTCTGCCACAGGACAAGCGCGATCCGTACCACGCCGCGGACGCCGTCTGGAGGTATCTCTTCAAGGACGGCGGCTTCCAGTACAACGCCGACGTTCAGGGCCTGTGCGAGGACCCGTCGCAGGCGGTCGACTGTCTCCTCAAGACCAAGCAGGGCTACTGCATGTACTTCGCGACCACGATGGTCATGCTCCTGCGCGAGATGCATATCCCGGCGCGCTACGTGAGCGGCTACCTGCCCGGACAGCACGAACCGGACGGTTCGTGGCGCGTCGAACGCAGCGCCGCCCATGCGTGGGCAGAGGTCTACTTCCCGACGTACGGCTGGGTGAAGTGGGATCCGACGCCCGGGCTCCTGGGCCAGAACGGTCAGGAAGTGACGGATCTGCCCGAAGGTGCTCCGGTCGCCCCACCGGCGTCCATCGGAGCTCCAGGCGTCGAGAATCCAAACCTGCCCGAGTGCGCAGATCCGCTGGACACCGAGTGCCTCGATGCTGGTGGCGCAGCTGCCCGGATCATGAGCACGCCTACGGCACCGCCGCCCGACAGCGGCTTGGGGAGGTGTGATCGCGGTCATGGCGATCGTTGCGGGACTCATCGCCCTCGCCGTGCTGGCGATCATGCGCCGCGTGCCGACGACCGAGCCCGAGCTCGCCTATCGAGGCGTTACCAAGCTGGCCACGAGGCTCGGCTACGGCCCACGACCCTCCCAGACAGCCTACGAGTTCGCCGCCGGGTTGGGCGAGCTCGTGCCGGTAGCCCAGAGCGACCTGGCGCTGATTGCCACGGCCAAGGTCGAGGCGACTTACGGCCGCAGGAACCCAGAGGACAAGATGCGCAAGTCACTGGGTATGGCCTATCGACGCGTCAGGCTGGGCCTGTTGCGACTGATCGTGAGGCGTCCGAAGCTCGGGCTTCGACCGCGCAGCACCAAGTAGCAGGCTAGAGCGCGCCCCTTCGCTCGCCGCGGGACTCCTGGGCGGAGCGATCCTCGTGCGCCAGTGGCTCGAGGTGATCTGACAGGTTGTGGGCGCGCAGGGCGGCGACGCCGCCGTTCAGCGTCACGACCGTCAACGATGCGAGGTTGAAGGGAAACGACCAGAAGCGCTCGAGCGGCACGCCCAGCAGCGTGATCAGCGTCAACCGGAAGATGCCGTCGTGGGCGACGATCAGGCCCCACGGCTCGGGCGGTGCGTCCGACTTCCCGGCGACCGTGGTGTAGCCGGGAACCGGGTCGTACGCGGCGATGGGCTGGTCGTCTTCGGGGGCGGCTCGACCATCAGCGAACTCGGCCACGATGTCGCCCAGCGCCGCGCGCACCCGCGCCGCAGCATCGACGAGCGACTCACCACCCGGCGCATGGAAGAGCGTTGGCGTGCTTCGCCAGGCCGCCAGCTCGTTCGCCCAGCGCGTCCTGACGACTTCCATCGGCTGGCCCTCCCAGTCGCCCTGCGCGATCTCGGTCAGGTCGCTCATCGGCCTGGGTGCGAACCGTGGCCAGGCTGGTCGTCGGCGATGATCGAGGCGGTTTCGGCGGCCCGGGACAGCGGTGAGTGCCAGACCCTCACCGGCAGTCCGGCCGGGATGGGCAGGGGCGTCCTCTCGTCACGGTGGGCCAGTCGTTCGGCGACGAGGACGGCCTGCCGGCGACCCAGCTCCGAGAGTGGCGGATCCAGGCGGCCCTGGAATTGGCCCTCCGCTACGTACGTCGATTCCCCGTGGCGTACCAGCACGAGCGTCGCCGCGAGATGCGCCGGGAGCTCGAGCCGATTGATGGTTATTGCGTCAGTTGGATCAGCCACAGGTCCAGCACCCCCTCGCTGGCGCGAATGCGCTCAGACACATCGTCGGGAACGCGGTCGTCCAGCGCGAGGATCATCAGTGCGTCGGCTCGTGGAGCGCTCCTGCCCAGGTTCATCGCGCTGATGTTCACGTCCGCCTCGCCCAGGATCTGGCCGATCCTGCCCATCGTGCCGGGCATGTCCTGGTGGTGCGTTATGAGCATGTACGTGCCCGGGCTCACGTCCAGCCAGTAGTCCCCCAGGCGGACCAGGCGTGACTCACCGGCCGCGACGGTGCCGCCGACGGTCGTCGAACCGGTCAGGCTGAGCATGGACGTGTAGCGGCCCGACTCCCCGATCTTGCGCTCGGCGATGTTGATGCCGCGCGCCTTGGCCAGTGACTGAGCGTTGATGACGTTCACGCGCGCGTCTGAGCCGTGCTCGAGGATCCCCGATAGCGCGGCCGCGATGAGCGGCGACGTGTCGTGCGCGGCCAGCTCGCCGGCCACCTCCAGGGTCAGGTTCTTCAGGTCCGGAGCGAACTGCGCGTAGAGCTGGCCAAGAGTTCGCGCGAGGGGCATATACGGCGCCACCACCCGTGCCGTTTCCGGTGTCAGAAGCGGCGCGTTGACCGCGTAGCGCGCTGGCCGCCCCGCCAGAACGTCGCGAATCTGCTCAGCCGCCTCTACCGCAACGCGCGTCTGTGCCTCGGCCGTAGATGCGCCGAGATGGGGCGTGAGGATGGTGTTGGGCGCCGCGAGGAGAGGCGAACCCGTCGGCGGCTCATCGATGAAGACGTCGACCGCAGCGCCGGCCAGACTTGCCGTCAGCAAGCGCGTTCGCCAGCGCGGCCTCATCGATCACTCCACCGCGCGCCACGTTGATGAGGCAGCGCTGACGGCTTCATCAACCCGATCTCGGCCGCGCCAATGAGATTGCGTGTCGAGCGCGTCAGCGGCACATGCACGGTGACTGCATCCGCGTTCGCAAGAAGGTCCTCGCAGAGGCGCCAGGTGAACGCCGTGCAACGCGGCGGCCTCCTCGGTCACGAATGGATCGTGGCCCAGCACCTCCATCTCCATGCCGCGAGCGCGGTCGGCGATCGCCATGCCGACCTTTCCGAGACCAACGATGCCCAGCGTCTTGCCGCGGAGCTCGACTCCCGTGAACTGGCGCGCGTTTCCACTCGCCGCGCCTGACCGACGCGTCCGCCGCGGGCACGTGACGTGCGAGCGGCGAAAAGAAGGGCGAGCGTGTGCTCCGCGGCGGCGATGGTGTTGCCCGTCGGCGCATTGACGACCGTGATGCCCGCGTTCGTCGCTGCGGGGAGGTCGATGTTGTCCACGCCGACCCCGGCACGGCCGATGACCGCGAGGCGTGTCCCGGCGGCGATTGCCTCGGCATCGGCCTGCACCTGGCTGCGCACCAGCAAGGCGTCGTACTCGGGCAGGATGCGCAGGAACTCGCTGCGCTCGAGCCCGGTCAATACCTCCACGTCATGGTCGGTGCGCAGGATCGCCAAGCCTTCCTCTGCGATTGGCTCGACGACCAGGATGCGCTTCCGGCCGTTGGTGGAGGGGGTGAGATCGATCATCTCGCCCCCGCCTCTCAGGCGATCGTGGCGAGGACGGGCTCTCGCTCCGTCGCGCCGTCCATCGAGTTTCGGGCAGCCTCGGCCGCCGCCTGGGCACCCGCGCCAGGTTCGACCTGCACGCCAAGCTCGGTCAGGGCCTCCTCGAGGATCTCCATGCAGCGGACGATGTCGTCCGTGGAGACCGATCCAAGGTGGCCGACACGGAAGATCTTGCCGGTCAGCGGCCCCTGGCCGCCGGCCAGGACCAGGCCGCGGGCGCGACACGCCTTGGTGAGCGCCGACCACTCGACACCATCGGGCAGCCACGCGCTGGTGACGGTGTTGGACGCGACTGCCGGATCCGCCAGGAGTCGAATGCCCATGGCGGTGAGCCCCGCGCGAGCGGCGGCGCCGCAGGCAGCGTGACGCGCGAAGATGTGCGGGTAGCCTTCGGCCTCGATCAGCTTGAGACCCTCATCAAGCGCGAACGCCACCGAGATTGCCGGCGTCCATGGCGTCTCACCCTTGGCCAGAGCGTCTCGGTGGAGCGTCAGGTCGAAGTAGAAGCGCGGCATCTTCGACTGCGCGACCGCGGTCCAGGCTCGCTCCGACAATGCCAGCATCGCCAGACCGGGCGGCACCATCCAGCTCTTCTGCGAGCCGGTGGTCACGACGTCAAGGCCCCACGCGTCCATCTCGAGCGGGATCGCTCCGAGCCCGCTCACCGCGTCCACCAGGATCAGCGCATCCGGGGCGCTGCGGTGGATCTCGCGGGCGATCTCCTGGAGCGGATTGGTCACGCCGGTCGAGGTTTCGTTGAAGGTCACCAGCACGGCCGTGGCGGGCTTACCGTCCTGGGCCATCGACCGCAGATAGTCGCCAACGGCTTCCGGTGTCGCGGCCTTGCCATGGTCGATTGCGAGCGTGGTCACCTCGGCGCCATAGGCCCTGGCGATCTTGGCGAACCGGTCTCCAAAGACGCCGATGTTCACGGACAGGACGCTGTCGCCCGGGGAGAGGGTGTTGACCACGGTTGCTTCCAGCGCGCCGGTCCCGGACGAGGTCAGGATGAGTACGTCGGCTTCGGTCTGGAAGCCTTTCTTCATGCTCGTCGTCACTCGGAGCAGGAGCTCTTTGAACTCCGGCCCGCGGTGATTGACCATCTGGCGCGAGCCAGCCTCCCGGACGGAGTCCGGCAGAGGAGTGGGACCGGGTATACGTAGCTGGACCGTGTCGGACACAGCGGACTCCTTGAGGCTCCGGCGCTCCGCACCAATGGGTGTCGGACGGCGCCTGCGGCGATGGTAGCGACACCGAGCGGCGCATACTCCGCGTCATGCCACCGAGCGCTCGCGCCACGGCCAAGCCACCGGAGCTCGCGCAGCAGAATCTCGACCTTTCGGGCGCCGCGGCGCACTCGCCGCTCGCGGCACGGATGCGGCCGCAGACGCTCGCTGAATTCGTCGGGCAGGAGCATCTAGTCGGCGAGCGCGGCGCGCTCAAACGGATGATCGAGCGCGGCCACCTGGCGTCGATGGTCCTCTGGGGACCGCCGGGCAGTGGCAAGACCACGTTGGCGCGGCTCCTGGCCGAGGCAGTCGACGCGCCGTTCGCCACGCTGTCGGCGGTCATGTCGGGCGTCGCCGACGTACGCGGCGCCATTGCCCGTGCGCGCGAGTGGATCGATTCCGGTGGTCGATCGACCGTCCTCTTCATCGATGAGATCCACCGCTTCAACAAGAGCCAGCAGGACGCCCTCCTGCCGCAGGTGGAAGACGGCACGATCACGCTCATCGGCGCCACAACGGAGAACCCCTACTTCGAGGTCAACTCGGCCCTCCTGTCGCGGCTTCGGGTGTTCCGTCTGGAGCCACTCACCGACGACCAGGTGCGGGCGGTGGTTGAGCGCGCGATGGCCGACCCGCGTGGCCTTGGCGGTCGCGTCGCGCTCAACAAGGAGGCGCTCGACCACCTGGTCGACATCAGCGGCGGCGACGCCAGGTCGGCGCTGAACGTGATTGAGTCCGCCGCGGCGATGGCCGGTGTGGACTCAGAGCCGAAGGCGCAGCCGAGCGGCAAGAAGGCCGCCGCTGTCAAGCCGACTCTGGAGGAGATCGAGGCAGCCGCTCAACAGCGGGTTCTGTCCTACGACCGCGCGGGTGACGGCCATTACGACACGGTCAGCGCGTTCATCAAGAGCCTGCGCGGCAATGACCCTGATGCGGCGCTCTACTGGCTGGCCACCATGGTGGCGGCCGGGGAGGACCCGCGGTTCATCGTCCGCCGGCTGATCATCAGCGCGTCGGAGGACGTGGGCAATGCCGATCCGCACGCGCTGCAGCTCGCTACCTCCGCTGCCTATGCGCTCGACTGGGTGGGCCTGCCCGAAGCGCAGTTCGCGCTGGCGCAGGCGACGGCCTACATCGCCGCGGCGCCCAAGTCGAACCGTGCCGGGATGGCGTACTGGGCGGCCATGGATGACGTGCTGCGCTACGGGTCGCTGCCCGTGCCGTCGCACCTGAAGAGCGCCACCTGGCGTGAGAAGCGCGACTTCGGGACGGGCAAGGGCTACGCCTATCCACACGATTTCGAGGGCGCCGACGTCGACCAGCAGTATCTGCCCGACGACCTTGCCGACAAGGACCGCATCTACTACCGACCCTCAAACCACGGCTACGAGAAGAACATCGCGGAGCGAATGGCGGCGCGGAGCGCACGGCGCGAGGAGGACGACCGCCTCGGCGGACCCATGCTCGAGCCCGGGGCGCGAGGCAAGACCGACGCGATGAAGGTGAGCGGCAACGTGATGGCAACACGCGAACAGGGCAAACGGACCATCGCGACGAAGCAGAAGCGCGAGGCCTCAAAGACGGACTGAGGCCGCGACTACACTCCGCGCCGATGATCATTTGCCCGAACTGCGGCACCGAGAACCCAGAGCGGGCCAAGTTCTGCCTTGAATGTGCGACCGCGTTGGACGCCGGTCAGGCTCGACCGGGTGGCTCGCGTCGAATCGTCACGATCCTGTTCGCAGATGTGGTCGGGTCGACGTCGCTGGGCGAGCAGCTGGACCCCGAAGCGCTGCGTGGCCTGCTGGCCCGCTACTTCGAACGGGCCCGCACCATCGTCGAGCGGCACGGCGGCACAATCGAGAAGTTCATCGGCGACGCGATCATGGCCGTATTCGGCATCCCAGCGGTCCACGAAGACGATGCGCTCCGCGCGGTACGCGCCGCCGTCGAGCTCCGTGACGCCATCGGCGAGCTCAACGTCGAGCTGGCCCGCGAGCGGGGCGTGCGCGTCGAGTTCCGCATGGGCGTCAACACGGGTCCGGTTGTCGCTGGGTCGCGGGACGCCGGGTCCGCACTCGTCACCGGCGATGCCGTGAATGTCGCGGCGCGTCTCGAGCAGGCCGCGCCGGCGGGTTCGATTCTCATGGGCCAGCCGACGTTCCAGCTCGTCCGCGACCAGGTCCGGAGCGAGCCAGCCGAGCCGATCCTTGCCAAGGGCAAGAGCCAGCCCGTCGCAGCGCACCTGGTGATCGGCATGGCCGCGAGCGGGCTGAATAGGCGGTCTGAAACGGGATTCGTCGGCCGGCAGCGCGAGCTCTCGCGGCTTGGCCAGGCGTTCGAGGACTCGCGCATCGAGCGACGCTGCCATATGTTCACCTTGCTCGGCTCGGCTGGGGTGGGCAAGAGCAGGCTCATCAACGAGTACATCGAATTCTGTGTCCGACAGCGTGCTCGTCCTGCGCGGGCGCTGTCTCTCTTACGGAGAGGGCATCACTTATTGGCCGATCGGCGAGATCGTTCGGGAGGCGGCCGGCATTGCCGATTCGGACGATGCCGCCGCGGCACGCCAGAGAATTACGGAGAGCCTTGGGTCGGCCAGCGACGCCGAGCGCATCGTGGAATTGGTTTCGGCGGCAATGGGCCTGGCCGACTCAACGGCACCGCGCGACGAGCTCTCCTGGGGGATCAGGCGCTACCTGGAAGAGCTGGCCCGGCCTCGTGGACTGGTCTGTGTCATCGAAGACGTCCACTGGGCCGAACCGGCGCTGCTCGACCTGATCGAACAAATGGCCGACTGGACTCGCGATAGCGCGATCCTGCTGATCAGCACTGCCCGGCCGGAACTCCTCGAGGCCAGGCCCACCTGGGGCGGGGGAAAGGTGAATTCCACGACACTGTTGCTCGAGCCGTTGCCGGCAGATGCAACAGAGACCCTTGTCTCAACCCTCGTCGAGAACAGGGCCGTGCCGCCCGCGATCCTGCGGCGGATCCTTGATGCAGCCGAGGGGAATCCACTCTTCGCGGAAGAGATCATCCGGATGCTGTCGGAGGACGGGGTCTTCGAGCGCCTGGACGAGGGACGCAGCGCAGGCGGCGACATGGACGAAGTGGCGATCCCGACTTCCGTCCAGGCGGTGATCGCGGCCCGGCTCGACCGTCTGCCCCCTGCCGAGCGGAACGTCGCCGAGCACGCCGCTGTGGCCGGTCGAGTCTTCGAGCGTGGCGCCGTGATGGCCCTTGTCGCAGAAGACGAGAGACCAGACGTCGCACGCCACTTGCTTTCGCTGATGCGCAAGGAGTTGGTGCATCCCGATCGCGCCGAGTTGACTGCGGACGATGCCTTTCGCTTCCGCCACCTGCTCATCCGAGACACGGCATACGAAGCGTTGCCCAAGGAGCAGCGTGCCGAGTTGCACGAACGCTTTGCCCAGTGGGTGGAAGGAGTCGCCGGCGATCGGATCGTCGAGTACACGGAAATCGTCGCCTACCACTACGACCAGGCCCAGCGGTATCGCAGGGAGCTCGGCGTGGACGACAGCCACAGCGCGCATCTGGCCGAGCTGGCCGCCGACGGCCTGGCCTCAGCGGGCCAGCGCGCCTACAACCGAGGGGACATGGTCGCCGCGGTGAAGCTTCTCTCCCGGGCGATCGACCTGATGAGCCCTGGCGCGCGCGCGGCGCCATTTGGGTATCGAGTCTTGGGGTTGCTCGCAATTTCACGAAGGACTATCTGAAGAATATCCAGACGCTCGAGGCGCTCCGCGCAGAAGCCGACGCTGCGGGTGACACGTCGACGTCGCTCAAGGCACGATTGATTGCCCATTCCGCCCGCTACTGGACTGATCCAGATCCGGACGTCGAGCTCGACTCGGCCGCACGCGAGATCCTCGACCTTGCCGTGCCGGTATTCGAGCAGTCGGGCGACGCGGAGGGGCTCTCACTCGCGTGTTTCGTCGAGGGTGACATCTACCTCGGGCAGGCTCAATGGCAGAAAAACAAGGCCGTGCACGAGCGGGGAGCTGCATACGCAGTGGATCTCGCGCCGATCTTCGAACTAAGTCATCGGCGCCAGACCATCAACGCTGCGCTTTGGGGACCAACACCGGTGCCCGAGTACCTGGCCCTGGTCGACGACCATCTTCGGCAGCTTCACTCCGAAAACGCGCGGGCCGCTCTGCTCGGCGAGCATGCGCTGGGGCTGGCCATGCTTGGCGACGGTGACGGGGCACGGAGCGAAATAGCAGAAGCGAGGGTTGGCCGGGAGCGTCAGCTCGGCCCGAACGCTGGGACCGTTTTCACCCACGGCTTCGTGGAATATGTACTGGGTGATCTACATGCGGCCGAACGAGCTCTCGCTCGAACAGACAACCAGCTGGCCGCGCTCTCCGAGACAGGGTCTCGTTCGACGGTCGTCGGCTACCTCGGTATCGTTCGCGCTGAGCTGGGCTATACGTCCGACGAGGTGCGTCGAGTCGCCGAGTTGTCGCGCAGCCTCACCACTCCCGATGATGCTGCGTCCAATGCTCTGTGGCGCCTCGGCCTCGCATGGGCGGCGGCCATGGAGAGTGATGGTGACGAGGCTCGAGGACTGATCAATGAGGCCGAGACAGTTGGAGCAACGACCGACTTTCTTTGGCTGCAGGGCTTCATCCAGCGCCACGCTGGACTGATCGCCGAGCGTGGTGGCGAGCAAGAAGAAGCCAGGGCGAGATATGTGCGCTCGCTCGCGGCATTCGAGGAGAAGGGAGACGTCGTCGATGCAGCGCGGGCGCTTGCAGACATCGATCGGGTCAGCTCACTGACTGCGTGAGCGCTGCTCTGTCTAATAGAAGGGGAGCTGTACCACCTTCAGGGCGACGAGCAGGAGCCACAGGATCAGCAGCGACACGATGAGCGTGCCCGCGACGATGGTGATGCGACGCAGGTCCTGCGAGACGTAGACGTATTCCGTGGCCGCGCGCGCGGCGAGAAGGCTGTTCGCCTTGATCTTGTGGTGGGTCCGCTGGGACGTCGTTCGCGCGTTGCGCTCGAGCTCGTTGGCTGCCTCGGCCGGATGCTGCTCGACGATGTCCTCGGCGACTATTTCGGCGATCTCGAGCTGGCTTTCCACGGGCTGGGGCCGCGGCTGGCGCTGGCTTGCGCTTCGCTCGACAGGCGGCCTTGCGCCGGGCCGGCGATGGGTGCGGACTGGGCCGCGGAGTCGTTTGCTCACGGCCCGAGTTTAGCAGTGGATCGCCTCTACAATGCGCGGCGCCAAGGGTGTGCATGAGTGCCGTGACAACGGACGCCGATTGGCCGCGGAGGGGTCGCGACAATTCCTGATTCGACATTGCAGTGGATCGCCATCGCGGCGGTTGTCATCGCTGCCCTGAGCCTGCTGGTGAGCCTCTACGCGATCGTCCGTATGCGGGGCATGGCCGATCGAACATCCAGGTCGACCACGGCCGTAGCTGCGGATCCCAGCCAGAACGCGATGCGCATCGACCTGCTCGGCTCGCAGCTGGATGCCGTTTCGCGCCGGCTGGAAGTCGCCGAGACGCATGGAAAGCTGTCCATTCAGCGTGTCGGTGTGGTCCGCTACAACCCCTTTGCTGACACGGGGTCCAACCAGAGCTTCGTGCTGGCGATGCTGGATGCCGCCGGCGATGGCTTCGTTCTGTCGAGCCTTCACTCGCGCCAGCAGACGCGCGTCTTCCTGAAGCAGGTCAACAACGGCAAGGCCGACACGGGCTTGTCCGAAGAGGAATCCGAGGCGATTCGCCAAGCCCTCGAGGGCTGACCCGCGGGTCGTGACACATGAGGTGGCACGACCGGGCTCCAGCCTTGGGTCGTGGCAATACAGATCTCCCCGGCCGCCCTGCCGGCCATCTCACCATCGCAACCCGTTGACGCAGGCGCCAGTTCCGTTTCATGTTGCCGCGGGACTGCTCCGCGGCCTGAACCGCGAGCAGAGGTCCGCAGTCAAACACGGCGACGGGCCGCTCCTCGTCGTCGCCGGACCGGGAACCGGCAAGACGGAGGTTGTCACGCGCCGCCTCGCGTGGCTCATCGCAACCAAGCGTGCCCGGGCGCGCGAGATTCTCGCGCTGACGTTCACGGACAACGCAGCCCAGGAGATGCAGGCCCGCGTGGACCTGCTGGTTCCGTACGGCCAGGCAGACACCGCCGTCCACACCTTCCACGCTTTTGGGGATCGGCTGCTGCGCGAGTACGCGTTCGAGCTCGGCCTGCCGGGCGACATCCGGCTCATCAATCGCGCAGAGGCCATCGTCCTGCTGCGAGAGCACCTCTTCGAGCTCGGCCTGGAGACGTATCGGCCGCTGGGAGACCCCACTCGTTTCCTGGGCGCCCTTGTCGATCTGTTCCAGCGTGCCAAGGACCAGGACGTGAGCCCTCGAGCCATGTCGCGGTACGTCGAGCTGCTCCCGCAGGCGAGACGATGCCGAAGCCGGGGTCGCGCGGACACGCCAGGAACTGGCGCGGGCATTCGCCGCATACCAGTCGCTACTGGCGCGGAACGGACTCGTCGACCACGGGGACCAGGTCTCGCTCGCGTTACAACTGCTGCGCGACCGCCCCGGCCTTCGCGAAGAGGTGACCTCCCGGTATCGCTACCTGCTGGTGGACGAGTTCCAGGACATGAACCCGGCCCAGGTGCAGCTCGTGCACATGCTCACCGGCCGCGCGCGCAACGTGACCATCGTGGGTGACCCGGACCAGGCCATCTACAACTTCCGCGGTGCCGCCGCGAACAACATGGGTTCGTTCGCGGAGCGACATCCGGACCTGCGGCAGGTGATCTTGAGGCGCAACTACCGCTCGCGCCAGGCCATCGTCGACGCTGCACAGCGGCTGGTGAGCCACTCGGACGCCGGGCGCGGAGTTGAGGGAGCGTCAGGTTTCCAACCGCCGGAGCCGCGGCACGCAGGCCGTCCGCTCCAGCTGGTATGGCACGCCGGACGACGAGGTCGAGGGTGTCGCCGCTGCCGTCGCCAGTCGCCCTGACGGACGGCGCCAGGCCGCGAGACATCGCTGTGCTCGCGCGGAGCAACGCGGAGATCGAGCCACTCGCCCGGGCACTTCGCATGCGAGGCGTGCCCGTCCGAACCCAGCTGCGGTCGGACTTCTTTGCCCAGGCCGAGGTGCGTCCGCTGCTGGCCTACCTGCGCGTGGTCGTCGATCCACACAACACTCTCGAGCTCTACACGCTCGCGACCGGCTTTCCGTACGAACTCGGTGGTGAGCACCTGACGGACGTGCTCAGCCGCGCGCGGCGACGCCACCAGAGCCTCTGGCAGGCCCTGACAGAGCCCGAGGATCGAACGACCTGGCCCGTCGAGTTCGCGGCCGGCGTCGCCAGGCTGATGACAGACGTTCGAGCCGGCATCGAGCTTGGTCCGGAACGCAGTTCCACAGAAGCTTCTTTACGACTACGTGCGCCGCAGCGGTCGCCTGACCCGGCTGGCGGCGTCTGCCGATCCGAGCGGGGCTCGCTCCGTCGCTCGTTTCTTCGAGATCGTTCGATCTCGTGCTCGTCTGCTCTCTCAGGATCGAGTCGCGTTCCTGGTACCGCATCTGGACACCCTCATCGAGGCAGACGACGAGCCGGCGGACACCGGCCCGCTCGATCTCGATGCGGTGTCCGTGCTCACCGTCCACCGGGCGAAGGGCCTCGAATTCCGCGTCGTCCATCTGACCGGATTGGTGGACGGCCGCTTTCCGGCGCGCGGCAGGCCGCCCACGCTGGACATGCCGTGGGACGAGATAGCGGGCCGTCCCGCCACTCCGAATCTGATCGACTCGACGAAGAGCGCCGATTGTGTTTCGTTGCCATGACGCGCGCTCGAGACGAGCTGTGGCTGAGCTACCACGTCCTCGGCCCCGGGGGGAGAGGGCGTCGCCGGCCGTCGCCCTTCGTCGGGGAAACGCTGGACAGCCCATCAGCGGCTTCCGCTAGTCGAGCTGGACGCGATCGCACGCATCGAGACGCTCGGTCAGCCTGAGCGCGCGGGTGCAGAGTCAACGGCCGCCTCAGCGCCGCGTGGCGTCTTCAGCTTCTCGGAGCTCGAAACGTACCTCGATTGCCCCGAGCGCTATCGGTTGCGGCACGTGGTTGGGTTGCCATCATCGCCTCATCACGCCCTTACCTATGGCAGCGCCATGCATCAGGCGGTCGCGGCCTTCCATCTGAGCCGTGGCAAGGGTGCGCCACTTTCCGAAGAGCAGCTCCTCGATGTCTTCGCCCGTGCCTGGTCACCCGAAGGATTCCTATCTCGAGAGCACGAAGAGAGGCGCTACGCGGCGGGGCGGGCGGCACTGCTGAGCTTCCGCGAAGCCCAGCTCGCCCACGCCGTCGACAGTCACGGCCGTCGAGCGGCCATTTGTCTTCCAGATGGACGGGCTGACGGTTCGCGGCCGCGTAGACCGCCTTGACGCCACTGCGGACGGCGCGGTGATCACGGATTACAAGTCGTCTGATGTTCGTGACCAGGCCAAGGCCGACCAGAAGGCACGCGACTCTCTCCAGCTCCAGGTGTATGCGCTCGCTCACGAGTCCGAGCACGGCTCGCTCCCGCACGAGGTCAGGCTGCACTTCCTCGACAGTGGCGTCGTGGGCAGCGCATCACCCGATCCGGCTCGACTCGAGAAGGCGCGCGGCAAGTTGAAGGCCGCGGCGGCCAAGATCGGGGAAGGCGATTTTCCGCCTCAACCCAGCGCGATCACATGTGGCTACTGCCCGTACAGGCAGATCTGCGGCGCATCGGCCGCATAGAGGGCCCCTCGATGCCGGTATCGTGGCCGGACCGTGAATTGAGGCGACCGACTAGCCAACATCTGCCTCCTCGTTCTCGCAGTCGTGGCATGGGGAGCTGTCGTCTACCAGTTCATGAGCGTCGCGCCCACCGAGAGCGCCACTTCGCTGCTCGCCGGCGGCCTCTTGCTGGGCACTGCCGTCGGCCTGACGCTCGCTCCCGGTGTTCTGGCTCGTCGCGTTCGTGCGCAACAATCGAATCGCCTACCGCGGCAGCTGGTGGCGAGCCGGCCGCCGTGCAGCCCTGTGCGGCCTCGTGGTGTCGCTGTTCGTGCTGATCCGCGGCCAGGGCATGTTCTCGGTGCCACTGATGCTGTTCATCGTGGCGATGGCCGTGCTCGTGGAGCTGACGCTCTCTTTGCGTGGCTGACAGCGGACCATCGGACTACTGCACCGCGATGGACAAACAGGCTTAGCATTCAGTCGGGCGCCCTGCTGGACCGCGGCACGGAACCGGCGGCGACTCGCGCGTGAGGATCCGTGCGATGAGCCACGACCACGACCGCGTGCCTGACTATGCGCGCCTGAACAATTGGGATCGACCCCACGACGTCTACATGCCGCCGGATGTGCCTCAGTACACCGGGGCGATCGTCAGCTTCTGCAAGCGTCCGCTGATCGAGTCGCCAGAGGCGCTGGAGGTCCGCAAGCCGGACGTCGTCATCATGGGCGCGCCGTTCGACGACGCGGTGACCTATCGACCCGGTGCTCGCTTCGGGCCGCGGGCTATCCGCCAGGCGAGCTACAACCACGGCGGCCACTCGCTGCAGCTTGGTGTCGAGCCGTTCGAGGTTCTCGACGTCGTCGATGCCGGTGACGCCAACGTCGATCCCGGCGGCCCTCGAGCGTGGCCACGCCATGATCTTCCGGAAGGTGCTCGAGATCGCCTCGACCGGTGCCGTACCGATCATCCTCGGCGGCGATCACTCGATCACCTGGCCCAGTGCCAGCGCGATTGCGCAGGTGCGTGCTCCAAAGAGCATCGGCATCGTGCATTTCGACGCACACGCCGATACCGCAAGCGACGATTGGGGTGTCCTCGCCGGTCATGGCGCGCCAATGCGGCGTCTGATCGAGTCTGGCGCGGTCGACGGACGCAACTTCGTCCAGGTTGGATTGCGCGGCTACTGGCCGCCGCCGCACATCATGGAATGGATGCGCGAGCACGGTATGCGCTGGCACCTGATGCGCGAGATCGAGGAGCGCGGCGCCGAGGCGGTCGTCGACGATGCGATCTCCGAGGCGCTCGATGGACCTGACGCCATCTATCTGTCGATCGACATCGACGTGCTAGACCCGGGCATGGCACCCGGGACAGGCACGCCGGAACCGGGCGGCCTGATCACGCGCGAGCTGTTGCGTGCCATCAGGCGCATCGTCGGCAGCGTCGAGCTCGCCGCGATGGACGTCGTCGAGGTGTCTCCGTCCTACGACCATTCCGACATCACGGCCGCTGCCGCGCATCGTTGTGTCCTCGAGGCGATAAGCGCTCTCGCGGTCAAGAAGCGCGATGGCGGACAGGTGCGCCATGAGCCACGCGTCCCGGTCGCGGTGCCGGCCGTCGGCGCGCACATTCATCGCGACCAGAGAATCCTTGATCCCAGCCGATCGATCGGTCCGCGCATCCAACACGTCGAGCGATGTCGATCTCGCCCGTTATTACGACCTGGACGTCGCGGACGAGTCGGACGACATCGCGCTGTACCTGGCGCTCGCGGAAGCGTCGGATGGTCCGATCCTCGAGCTTGCCAGCGGCAGCGGCCGTCTTGCCGTGCCGCTCGCGGAGGCGGGCCACCGCGTCGTGGGTGTCGATCTGGACGCCGCCATGCTCGATCGTGCCCGCGCTCAGTGGACCTCGGCAAGGGCAGAGGCAGTCACAGGCGGCTCACTCGAGCTCGTCCAATCGGACATGACGACCCTTGCGCTCCACGAGCGTTTCGACCTTGCGATCCTGGCCTTCAACAGCCTGCTCGTGTTGCCAGATCGCGAGTCGCAGCAGGCCGTGATCGGTGTCATGGCCGATCACCTGTCACCGGACGGACGGGCGGTGCATCGATGTCTGGCTTCCTTCGCCCGATGACCTCGGGCTCTACGACGGCAGGCTCATCGAGGAATGGGTAAGGACCGACCAGACGACCGGGGAACAGGTCGCCAAGCTCGCCTCGGCTCGCCTCGACCGCGAAACCGGCAAGGCCAGAGTCGACACGTTCTTTGATGCGTGGCACGAGGGCGAGGCTCCTCGCCGCACCTCCCGACGCGACGAGGTGCAGTTCGTCACCTCGGCCGAGGTCCTGGAGATGGTCGAGGTAGCCGGCCTGCGGCCCCAGATCGTCGCCGGTGGTTACTCGATGGCCGAATTCCAGCCGGACGACGATCGAATCATCATCGTCGCCGCGGCGGCCTCTTCGGCAGACAGGGTTCGCGGTCGCCGCAGGCGGCCGAGCCCTCTCAGGTTGCTATAGTCGAGCGGTGGTCGGGTCTCAGGCGTCGGATGCTCCGCTGCGGCTCCTCCTCGTGGAGGACATGCCGCAGGTCGCCCAATACATACGCAGCCTTCTCGACGCCCAGTCGAAGGTAAAGCTGCTCGACGTCCTGACCGACGGCCGCACCGTGATCGACCAGGTCCGTGAGCTGCAACCCGATCTGTTGATCGTCGACGCGCTGCTCCAGGGCAAGATGAACGGCCTCCAGGTCGCGATGGACATCCGCGAGGCCGGGATCACCGTGCCGATCATCGCGCTCACCGTGCCGACCAAGCCGGTCTCGGTGGGGGAGGGCATGGGCAGCACCAAGGTCCTCTCGATGCCGTTCTCTGGCTACGACTTCATGCGCCTGGTCCAGGAGCTCAACGAAGAGCACAGGGCGCAGGCGCCAGAGGCCTTTTCCCGGGTCTATTCGATCTTCGGCCCCAAGGGCGGCGTCGGCACGTCGACTCTCGCCTTCAACATCGCGGCTGCCATCGCCGCCGAAGGCCAGCAACGCGTCGCCCTCATCGACGGGAGCCTCCAGTTCGGCGACCTCAGGACCCTCCTGCAGGTCGACGAGGGCGCGCCATCGATCCTGCAGCTGCCCACCAACAAGGTCCAGAAGGCCGACATCGAGGAGGTCGTGTACCGCGACAAGTCGGGCGTTCATGTCCTGCTGGCGCCCCCGCGCATCGAGATGTCCGAGATGATCCTGGCGCGCGACCTCGAGAAGATCATCTCGCTCATGCGCCGGCTCTACAACGTCGTGATCATCGACACCGCATCGATCGTCGACGACACGCTGCTCGCGTTCCTCGATGCCAGCGACGAGCTGATCCTCGTGCTGGCCTACGAATCGGTGGCGCTGCAGGCAGGCCCGCCAGATGACGAACACCCTGACCGCGGCCGGATATCCGGCGCAGCGGATTCGCTACCTGGTCAATCGCTCGGACGCGACCGGCGGCTTGTCGAAGAACGCCATCGAGGAGCAGATCGGCCGGAAGGCTGAGTTCGAGGTGGTGAGCGACGGCGTCCTGGTGGTCGATGCCAACAACCGTGGCGAGCCCTTCGTCAGGCTGGCGCCCGACGCGCAGGTGTCCAAGAACGTTGCCAAGGTCGCGCACACGCTCGCAACCGAGGTCAAGGGTCCGAAGCAGCCGATGGCGCGACTATCGTCGGAATCTCACGCGTCGACGCAAGCATCGTGAGGGGCAGATCGTGAGCGACAGCCGGGCGATCGGCTTCTTCGACTCGGGTGTCGGCGGTCTGACGGTGCTTCGCGAGGTCGTGCGGCGGCTGCCGTTCGAATCGACGATCTACCTGGGCGACAACGCGCGCACCCCGTACGGGCCACGGAGCGACGACGAGGTTCGCCGCTTCTCCGCTGAGTGCCTCGACGAGCTCGCGGCGCGGGACGTCAAGGCGATCGTGGTCGCGTGCAACACGTCCAGCGCGGTCGCGCTGCCCTCGTTGCGCCTGCGCTACGACGTGCCGCTGCTCGGCGTAGTTCGACCCGGCGCGTCGGCCGCGGCGCTTTCAACACGCAACCGGCGAGTCGGTGTGATCGCCACCCAGGCGACCGTCAGGTCCCGTGCCTACTTCCAGGCAATCAAGGAAGAGGATCCCTTCATCGAAGTCATCGAGCACGCGACGCCGGATCTGGTGCCGTTGGTCGAGGCGGGCCGGCTCGGATGGAGGCCTCGTCGAGGACGTCGTTCGTGCGTCCGTGGCGCCACTGCTCCAACCCGGTCAGGACATCGACACGCTGCTCCTGGGTTGCACGCACTATCCGTTGCTCAACCCGGTCATTCGGCGCGTCGTTGGACCCGAGATGGCCGTCATCGACTCCGCATCGGCAACGGCGAGTGCACTGGCAGGGCTGCTGGAGATCCATGGCCTTCAGGCGCCCGAGGGAGATCAGGCGGCGCACGTTCAGCTCACCACTGGCGACGTGCAGAGGTTCTCCGCCATTGCCGATCGGCTGTTCGACAGCTACTTCGCCACACGTCGAGGCGATCGCCGTGGCCAGCGCGGCATGAGCGGATCCCTGGAGCTCACTGCTTGACTACCCGCTCCACGGAAGCCGCGACATCGCGCCGCAACGAACGCCTGCTCGGCGTCGGGATCGCGATCGGAGCGGTCGGTGTCGCACTGGGCTCACGCTACCTCGCAAAACGCGCCCATGACGCAAGCTCCGAGGGCCTAGTCGACTGGCAGCGCGCCGAACAGCTTGCCGTGGCCCGGCTCCGCGCCTCACCGGGCTCGCTGACCAAGCAACAGCTCGCCGACTCCGCGGTTGCCTACGACAGTGCGATGCGCCAGGTGGTACCGCTGCTCGAGAACCAGCTCGGGCTGCCGCTGCCCGGCGTCGTGGAGCGTCACGCAGTCGTGGACCGGGCCGATTGGGCGCGTGCCAACATCGCCACGTTCGAGTCCCTGATCGAACACCTGGAGCCGCACATCCGAGGCGCCACCTCCGATCGCGGCTTTGCCTCCGGAATCAGCAAGCTGGCGAATCGTTTCCTGACCACGCAACAGATCGGCTTCCTGCTCGGCTATCTCGGACAGCGCGTACTCGGGCAATACGACATCGCGCTGCTGTCGGCCGGCGCGCAACCCGGGAAGCTGCTGTTCGTCGAGGAGAACATCCGTGCCACGGCCGCGTCGCTGAACGTACCGCTGTACGACTTCCGGGTCTGGATCGCGCTGCACGAAACGACGCACGCCTACGAGTTCGAGGCGAACAACTGGTTGCGACCATTCCTGCGCGACCACCTGGAGCGTCAGCTCACGGGCGTGCTCGACCAGGCGAAGTCCATCCAGGCGGATGGCATCGCGGCGCTCATCAAGCGCCTCCGCGAGTCAGCCGACAACCCGCTCCTGGGTTTCCTCGGGCCCGAGCAGCGCGTGCTCTTCGAGGAGACGCAGCGGATCATGAGCCTCCTCGAGGGCTTCAGCGACTGGGTCATGGACGAGGTTGGTGCGGAGATCGTGCCCAACGTCGACACGATTCGCGAACGATTCGACGCGCGACGCGGCCAGCGGCGCAGCACGGTCGATCGGCTGATTGCCCGCCTGACCGGCCTTGACCTGAAGCTGGAGCAATACAAGCGCGGCGAGAAGTTCGTGGCCGGAGTGGCCGCGGCGGGCGGGCGCGACGCCGTCAAGCTGATCTGGAGCGGCCCGGACGCCCTCCCGAGCGAAGCGGAAATGGCCGATCCACAGGCTTGGTTACACCGCGTTTCACCACAGACGATGGCGATGTCCGCATGAGGCAAGCAAGCGCAGCGTGAGCTCGCCAGGCACCCGCGACCCAGCGGGTCAGCGGACCAGGTTCGGGCCCAGGGGGCGTTCCCGCGGCGATCGGACTGTCGCCGATCCTCTCGGCGCGCTACCGCGAGAAGGATCTCGAGCGCATCGCAGCCGCGGCGCCGGGCAGCCGCCTGGTGAGCGTCAGCCTCGAGGGTCTGGCCGATAGCGACATATCGGACGTAGAAGTGCTGCTCCGCGGGCCGATGCCCACCGGCGTATTTGACCGGATCCTGGCGCGCGCTCCCCGGCTCATGTGGGTCCATTCGGCGACTGCCGGAGTGGAGAGGGTGTTGACGCCGGCCGCGCTGGAGCGGGGATTGGCGATCACCAACGCGCGCGGCGTATTCAGCGACCCCATCGCCGAGTACGTGCTGATGATGATCCTGTCGGTCAGCCGCCGACTGCCGCTGCTCCTGGAGCTGCAGCGCGAGCGGACGTGGCAGCCTCTCGAGGGTCGCGAGATGGCGGACGTGACCGTCGGCGTGGTCGGCCTGGGCTCGATCGGCCGTCGCGTGGCAGAGCTCGCGCTGACCATGGGCGCACGCGTCGTTGCTACTCGCCGTCGCGCCGCTCTCGACGGCGTGGCCGATACCGAACCGGACGAGATCACCGCGCTCATCGACATGCTGCCCGCCGACGGCCTCCCCGAGCTCATGGCCCAGAGCGATTTCATCGTCCTGGCGCTGCCGCTGACGCCAGAGACGACGGACATCTTCAACTCGGACCTGCTGGGGCACGCCAAGCCTGGAGCGTGGCTCATCAACATCGCGCGCGGCGCCCTCGTCGACGAGCGGGCTCTCGTCCGGGCGATCCGCGACGGCCCACTTGGTGGGGCCGTCCTCGACGCGTTCCGCGAGGAGCCGCTGCCGGCCGACTCAGAGCTCTACAGCACGCCCAACGTGATCGTGACGCCGCACACGTCGTGGTCCTCGGCCCGCGTCCTTGATCGCAGCATCGAGCTTTTCTGCGACAACCTCGGGCGCTTCGCCCGCGGCGAGCCGCTGGCCAACCTCGTCGACCCTTCCGCGGGTTACTGACGCGTGCAGGTAGCGATCGTCGGGCTGGCCAGGTCCGGCAAGACCACAGTCTTCAACACGCTTACCCGCGGCGAAGCCGAGACCGGGGGTTTCGGTGGCGTGAAGGTCAACGTCGGCGTGGTCAAGGTGCCCGACGAGCGACTGACCAAGCTCACCGAGATGTTCAAGCCCAAGCGCGAGGTTCCGGCGGACGTGACGTACGTTGATCTTCCGGCCCCCCCGACCTCAGCCGACGGTCGCGAGGCGGCTGACATCCCGGCAGATCAGCTGGCTCAATTGCGTACTGCGGACGAGCTGCTGCACGTTGTCCGCGCGTTCGAGGATCCGTCGGTTGCCCATCCCGACGGATCGGTCGATGCGTGGCGGGACATTGAACGACTGGACCTCGAGTTCGTCCTCGCCGATCTCTCCGTCATGGAGAAGCGGATCGAGAAGCTTCAGACCTCCGGCCGCCATGGCACGCCGCAGGAACGCGAAGCCAACGAGCGCGAGCTTGCCGTGCTCGAGAAGCTCGCGCCTTCATTGCGGGAGGGTTCCCCAATTCGCGACGTGGAGCTCGCCGACGACGAGAGCGCGCGCATCCGAGGGTTTCGGTTCCTCACTGAGAAGCCTGTGCTCATCCTGCTCAACATCGGCGAGACGGACATCGCCAAGGCTGCTGCGCTGGCCGACGAGATGGCCGCGCGCTACGGGCACTCCCATGCTGAATTCGAGGCGTTGTCGGCGAAGATCGAGATGGAGATCGGCCAGCTCGATGACGAGGAGGCAGAGGTCTTCCGCGAGGAGATGGGTGTCACCGAACCCAGCCTCGAACGTGTGATCCGGCTCAGCTACAAGCTGCTTGGCCTGATCTCGTTCTTCACGGCTGGTCCGGACGAGACCCGGGCGTGGACGATCCCCGACGGCTCAACCGCGGTCGACGCCGCGGCCGCAATACACACGGACCTGGCGCGTGGCTTCATCCGCGCCGAGGTCGTGACCTACGAAGATCTGGTTGCTCTTGGCTCAACATCTGAGGCGCGCAAGCACGGCAAGCTGCGTTCGGAAGGGGCCAAGTACCTGGTCAAGGATGGGGACACCCTCGAGGTACTGTTTAACGTCTGATCCCGCCGACCTCGGCGGGCGCGCGGGGCCAGCCTAGTTGTCGCGGTAGGGCCGATCCTCGGTCTCGGTCTCGATCAGCATCGTGCGGAAGTCCTCTGCCTCGCCAATCTCTTCGGCGGCGGCACGCTCGTCCACGGCGGTGATCGTGGTCTCGTCCTCTTCGGTGGAAACGCGCACGGCAGCGCGGAGATTGGCGTCGACATTGACGAAGCCGTGTCGCTTCTCGAGCTCGGCCGCGACCGCTTCGATCAGTGAGTCTTCCTCGAAGGTCTTGAGGACCGCTTCGCGCGCCTCGAGGACGATTTCCAGGAACTCCTGCTCGTCATACTCGGAATCGTGACCGAGAAAAAGGTTGGCAAGAATCTCGTCGTCCGATTCGGACAATTCGTAAAAGTACACGGCCTCGCTCGGGCTGCTGAGTGGTCGATCCGAGTATAGGCGTGCCCACACGGCCGACCCTGCTCGTCGTGGGGGCTGCGACGCGGGACGTCGACGCCGTTGACCCACGCGGCTGGCGCCTGGGCGGAGGTGTCAGCTACGCCGCGATCGCGGCGTCTCGTCTGGGAGTTCTCACGCGAGCCCTCGTCGGTGTGGACGCTGCCGCAGCGGAGGCGCACGAACTGGATGCCCTGAGCGACGCCGGTGTCGAAGTCACGCTCGTGCCGCTCGGCCACGGGCCGGTGTTCGACAACCGCCAGACGCCTGCCGGTCGAGTTCAGCACATCGTCCAGGCAAGCGATCCGCTCCCGGTTTCGACGATTCCGGCAAGTTGGCGCTCGCCGTCAGCAGTGGTACTCGCGCCCGTCGCCGCGGAGCTCGACGACGAGTGGGCGACACAATTCGGGCCCGCGACGCTCGTCGCGTTGGGCTGGCAGGGCCTGCTGCGCAATCTCATTGCAGGCGAGCAGGTCCGCCGCATCCCGCCGACGCGTACCCCTATCGTGGAGCGTGCCAACGCTCTGCAAATCAGCGCGGAAGACGTTGGCCGCAACCCCGCCGATATCCGCTCACTGCTCGGCCACGGGCAGGAGCTGATCGTCACCAATGGCGCGCGGGGCGCGATGTACCTGCGCCGCGAATCGGACTCACTGGCCGGGCGCTTCATACCGGCGATTCCGGCGCAGCAGGTCGTGGACTCCACCGGTGCGGGTGACATCTTTCTCGCCTCGTGGATCGCGGCGCGCGTGCTGACGACGGCCGCTGGAGTGCCGCGTGACGCGCCGGGCGAGACGGGCATGGCCTCACGCGAGCTGTCCGTCGCGGCGGTCAATAGCAGCCTCTCCATCGCTGTTCGCGGCATGACCGAGCTGCCAACGACAAAGGACCTCAAGGAGGCGCTAGTCAAGCTGCGCGACCAGCAGGCTCCCTGAGCGGCCTTCGCCGAAACGACATGCGGCGCAGCCGCGGGAGGCGGCGTGCCAGATCCGCCTCGACCGCCAGGAGCGGCTCGCCCCATGCCCGCGCCTGCTCACAGACGTTGGATGCCTGTTGGCACGCCGCCAATGCCCCGGTGATGTCGCGAGCAACGTGCTCGCGGTAGCGGGCGACGTGCAGCCACGCGATACCTGCGCCCGGGCCGCCTCGGGCGGCAATCTCGAGCCACGCCGCATGCGCCGCGTCGCGATGGCCGAGCCGACCAAGCAGCCGCGCTCGTTCTGCACTCAGCCGCCGATGCAGGACCGCGCCGCTCTCGACGCCGTGGGCCCAAGCGTCCACCGTCAAAGCCGCCTCGACCACTGTCAGCGCCTCGAGGTGCCGCTTTCGTCGCGCGAAGCCGCGCGCCAACCCGAAGAGGTCACCTGGATGAGCGGCCGGCCACGCATCGGCATCGGCCACACCGTCCGCCAGCACCGCCATGAGTCGTGCGAGGGACTCGATGTCCTGCCGGTTGTGCTCCACGATCGGCGCGAGCAATGCAGGCTGCCGGGACCGCAGGTAGGCGAAGTAACGCTCAGGGATCAGGTGACCAGGGACGTCGTCATGGCGCTCCACGCCGCACAGCGCCTGCTCGACGATCGCCAGTCGAGCTCCACCAAGGCGGTGCTTCCACAGTTGCCGCGCGACCGGCAGTAAATCGAGATGACCGGCCAGGACGGGCGGAGCCCGTCGATGCAGCCGGTACCGCGCGGTGAGCAGCGGCCAGTCGAATGACTTGCCGTTGTAGGTGACGAGCCAACCGTCGGTAGGCAGGAGCGAAGACAGCAGCTCCAGCTGGGCGCGTTCACCCGAGTGATCGGCCAGGACCAGCTGCCTGATTGTGAGGTGCCCCTCTCGCCAGATCCCCACGCCCACCAGGAAGGGCAGGGTTCCGGCGGCGGTTGCCAAGCCGGTCGTTTCCAGGTCGATGCAGACCAACGGCGCCCGTGGGTCGATCGGGTAGGGGAGGCGCGTCAGCCGGTGGATCTCGATCGGCACCTCGCACTCCGTCTGCACGACGACCACCGGTCCAAGATCGTGTTGAATGACTTGCCCGCCCAGAGCGGATGCCAACGAAGCCGAGTGATCAACTGGCCGGCCGGACGCCAACCGTGGCCAGCCGGGGCGCGGCGGATCGGAGTCGATCCAGGCGTCGACCGACGAGGCTTCCCGAGGTAGCTATTTCCATGTGGCGCGAAATCTCCACCGCGCCCGTGCCAGCTAGCCTGTCACGCGTTCCGGGTGGCCCACGAGGACCGCCTGGCTCACGCTGCCCGCCTGGCCTTGCCCGCCGAGCCGTCCAGCATCCGCAGCAGCCGCACTGCATGCTCCTTGCCCATGCCGCCTGCCTCAAGCCGTGGTCCAACGCACGCGGGACAGCCCTCTGTGCAGCCGCACGCCTCGACCAGACCGAGGGCACCCGAGATGAGCTCGTCGTGACGGTCGAAGAGCCGCTCGGCCAGCCCGACACCACCGGGCACGCCGTCGTACAGGTAGACCACCGGATGCTCGGCATGAGGAGATCGCACCTGCGCCACCACCCCGAGGTCGTGCGGGTCGGACATCAGCAGGATGCTGCCCACGGTCTGCAGTGCCCGCCCGGCGCCCGATAGCGCAATGTCCAGCTCGTCGCGTGGCCAAGAGTCGAAGTCCGGCCCCAGCGCGACCCAGTAGGAAGTCGTGTGCAGCTCGATCTCGGGCAGGTGGATCTTTCCCCAGCCGATGTTCTCGTGCGTCTCCAGCCGCAGCTTCTTGTAGAGCGTCGCGATCGACGAAACCATTACCTCGCCGTGAACGCGCTCGGCCACTCCGGCCGGCGCAGAGTCGAACTTCTCGAGCGGCTTGAGGGTGACCGCGAGCAGCGCCTGGGTGTAGTAGTCGACGTCCACGGGCTTGACGTAGGCGCGGCGCTCTTCCCAGTCGAGATGCTCAACGTGGTACTGGCGCGACTCGTGCAGGTAGATCGCGTTGTCGTACACCAGGACCGGGGCCGCAAACAGGTCGATCTCGCCGATCACCACCGGTCGCGGATGCCCGGTCGTATCGATGATCACAACGTTCTCGGGCGCGCCAACTCGCAAAGACACCTCGGACGCCGGGAAGTTCTCCGATGCCCAATACCAGCGGTTGTCGTCGGCCAGGCGCACGTGCCCTTCCTCGGACAGGAAGTAGAGGAGGTCGTCCGTCGGCACGCCGGACAGCGAATCGCCCGAATCGAAGGGCAGCTCGAACGCCGCAGCGCGGACGTGGGCGAGGAGGACATGCAGGTTGGTGGGATCGAGGCGCGCCTCCTCGGGCGAGGAATCGAACAGATAGTCAGGATGCGTTGCCACGAACTGGTCCACGGCGCCTGCACCGGCAATGAGGATTGCGACAGATGCCTCGCGTCGTCGCCCCGAGCGACCCATCTGCTGCCACGTCCCGGCGATGGTGCCGGGATAGCCGGCCAGGATTGCGGCGTCGAGACGACCGATGTCGATGCCCAGCTCGAGGGCGTTGGTCGACACGACGCCAAGCACCTCGCCCGTGCGCAACCCGGCCTCGATGGCGCGCCGCTCGGTGGGGAGATAGCCACCGCGATAGCCGCGGATGCGTTCGCGGGGACCGCGACCCTCGCGGAATGCCTCGCGCAACGAGGTGAGCAGCAGCTCCACGGCGACGCGCGCCTTGCCGAAGACGATGGTCTGCCTGTCGGCGCGAAGGAAGGCGAGCGCCGTCTGTTGAGCAAGTCCGAGCGGCCCCGGCCGGATGCCCTGGCGCTGATCGATCACCGGTGGGTTGAGCACCACGACGTGCTTCTCCCCGGCGGGCGCGCCGTTGTTGTCGACGACCGTGACCGGCCTGCCGGTCAGCGTCTCTGCCAGCGACTGCGGGTTGCCGATCGTGGCCGAGCAGAGGACGATCTGCGGCTTGCTGCCGTAGTGGTCACACAGCCGAAGCAGCCTGTGGAGCACGTTGGCGACGTGCGATCCGAAGATGCCGCGGTAGGTATGGGCCTCATCGATCACGATGTAGCGCAGCTGCTCGAAAAGCTGGAACCACTTGGTGTGATGGGGCAGGATCGCGCTGTGGAGCATGTCCGGGTTGGTGACCACCACCTGGCCGGCTGATCGGATGTTCGTGCGAATCGGAACCGGCGTGTCCCCGTCGTAGACGCCAGCGGCGACCTCTATCTCTGCGGCAGTAGCCAGCTCTCGGAACGAGGCGAGCTGGTCCTGGCTCAGCGCCTTGGTCGGAAAGAGGTAGAGCGCCCGCGCGGCGGGATCCTCGGCAACCGCCTGGAGCACCGGCAGGTTGAAGCACAACGACTTGCCGGACGCAGTCGGCGTGACCACGACGATGTCCTCGCCTCTGCGTAGCGCCGCCAGCGAATCCGCCTGGTGCGTGTAGAGCATCTCGATGCCCTGTCCGTGGAGTGCCCGGACAAGGCGCTTGTCGAGCCACGAGGGGAACTGCGCGGTCTGTGCCGCACGCTCGGGAAGAACCCTGTGCTCAACCAGAGCGGCCTGGACTTCGGGTTCGGCAAGCAGCCGTTCGAGGGTCTCGATGGTTCCAGCCGGCTTGTATATCCGCATCGCATCGCCTCCGTGCCGCCAACAGCATTTAGATCATGTGTTCGATTTGGCGGGCAGCATACACGCGTCGATCAAGGCGCTGCAGGCGATTTCGACGCCTCATGCGACCATGAGCGGCGCGATGGGCACCTCGACTTCCACGCTCACGTTCGTCTCGTCCGCTATCACGATGGGCGAGTTCGACCTTCCACCTGGCCATCCGGCATGGGAGCAGGTCAACTGCATCGGCGAGAGTGGTCCGCTGATTGCCTTTCCGGGCACGACAGTTGGCATCGCGCACGAAGGCCACCGCGAGGTCATGGCCGATCCGATGCGGGCGATCCTCTACAGCGCCGGCCAGCCGTATCGGCGGAGGCTTGCGTCTTCCGTGGGCGACCAATGCTCCTTCATCAGCTTCAGTGGCCGGCTGGCTGCGGAAGCCGCGCGGCCATTCGATGCCGCCGCCGATGATCCAGTGACCTACCGCTTTCCGTTTCAGCGCGGCACCACTCAGCCAGCAGGAATATCTAGCTGTCCAGCGTGTGCGGCGCAGGGTCGGCCGCGGTCCCGTCGAGGATGCCGAGGTCTGTGAAGTCCTCTTGTGGGTGATCGGCGGCGTCATCGCGTCGGCCTATCGAGCGAACGGTGCTCAGACCGGAAAGAGACGGTCCTCAACGGTTCGCGAGCACCGCGACACAGTCCAGGCGACTATCGAGGTGCTCGGCACAGACATCGCAGCCCAACGAACGCTCGACGAGATCGCAGGCCTCGTCCACGTTTCACCGTTTCACCTCGCACGAGTGTTTCGCGAAGCGACGGATCGCTCGATTAACCAGTACCGAACCGAGCTGCGACTTCGTGCTGCCTTGCGGCGCATAGCCGACGGCGAGAGTCTCGCGGACGTCGCAGCCGGCACCGGCTTCGCTGGCCAGGCGCACCTCACCGACCAATTCGGGCAGGCCTATCAAACGACCCCCGGAGCCTGGCGGCAGTCAATCGATCGGTTTCCTTTCAATCAGCCGGCTCTCGAAACGAGCACGATCGTGGAAGCCTCGAGGCAGATCTCGCGCCTAGCCTGATTCGGTGGCTCGTGTCGCCGTTTTCGTGGGTGTGGCCGCTTTCGTAGTCGTTGGCTGTGCCGGGAGCCCGGCTGCCACCCCGTCGATCAATCCGATCGACTCCTCGGCTCCGTCGCCGGCGCCCGCCACTGCTGTGGCAACCTTGGCTGCGACTCCGTCTGCGGCCGCGCCTCACACGACGCGCTGCCAGCCCTCCGGCGTCCGACGCAGGCCACACCGATAGTCGGCGATGTCATTGCCGCCGTGACGACAGCCTCCGGGCCGTGTGCCGCGGCGGCGTTCGACGGCGATGTCTGGGTGAGCAACGGCAGCAACTGGAACCGTGAGTCAGCATCGACGGTGCCACGAACACGATCAGCGGCAATTTCGACGTGGGCTCCGGTCCGTGCGGCATAGCCGCGACCGACGACGCGCTGTGGGTGGGCGTCCTCGGCCAGAACGAGCTGGTGCGACTCGATCCTTCAACCGGAACGGTGACCGACAGGCTCGACGTCGGCGGTCAGGTCTGGGACGTGCAGTTCGGTCACGGCTCGATCTGGGCGACCGTCCGAGGTCCGAATGACCTCGTGCGCGTAGATCCGGACTCCGCCGAGATCACTGCGCATTACCCCACCGCCTCGATCCCGTCGGGTATCGCCATCACGGACAACGAGGTGTGGGTGGCCGATTCGCTGGGCTCGGTCACGCGAATCGATCCTGAAACCGAGGAGCCGCTGGCGGCGCTGGAGCTGGAAGGCGATCCCAGCTGGTTCGCGGTAGGACCGAATTCGGTCGTGCTCGCGTCCTCGAACGCTGGCACGGCCGCGGTCCTCGACAAGCAGCACGGGCGAAATCCTGGGCTCGGTGGACCTGGGCGACATCCTGCGCGACCCCGGGTTTTGTCGGCGGCAACTTCTGGGTCACGCTCGAGTCCTCGAACACGGTGGCGGTCATCAGCCCGGACTCCGGGGAACTCATCGGCACATTCGAGGTCCCCGACGTGCAGCGCGATCTGGACTGCCGAAGGCCTGATCGGCGACGGATGGGTGCTCGACTACGGCGGCACCACGGTCGTCGACTGGAGCCGAATTCCGGCCTTTGAACCCTCGGACGAGTCTGCCCAGGACGCCGCCGGTTTGACACGCGGGAATCGAGGCACTTAGGCTCACTGCGAGATGGGGCAACCCACCGTGGCCGTTTTGGAGTCAGGTGCTCAGCCGGTTGCTTCGCGACGCCCGTCGGAAGAGGAAGTCAACGATCGACTGAAGACGCTCAGCAAGCAGATCGGTCACGGCCGGCGCCTCCGTCCGGGCCGCAGCCACGTCGCGCTGCTGATCGCCGTCATCGTCGGTTTCTGGGTCGTGCTGAGCTTCGGCCGAACCATCACCCAGCTGAACGCGGCAACCGATCGCCAGGCCGCGCTTGACGTCCGAGACGGCCGCGCTGACGGCCCAGCTGGACGCCGGGCACCGCGAGCTTGACCTGATCCAGACCGACGCGTTCCAGGGGCTTCAGGCGCGTGCCCTGGGAATCGGTGCGCCCGGCGAGATAGCGTTCTCGCTGGAGTCGGGCATCGGCCGCTCCGCCGCACATCGTTCCGTTGGGGACGGCCGGCTCGGACCTGAGCGATCAGACGCCGCTCGATGCCTGGTTGCGACTGCTCTTCGGAAACTAGCCCGCCCGAAGCTAGCTCGCGAAGCTAGCTCGCCGGCCGATCCGGCACGGCTTCGCCCGGCTGCGCAACGGGCTCGCCCTTTCGAAACCGAAGATCCATGTAGAGCAGCATCATGCCGATGGCCGTGAACGGCATGAGCACGGCACTGATGATGTTGCCGCCGAAGTTAACGAGCCGCCAACCGAACTGGATCGAACGTCGCCGTCACCGCCTCGCGTGGTGAGGCTGGCCGGATTGAGCGATCGACGGTCAGCGCGAACGTCATCAGGGCAGCCACCAGCCCGAACAGCAGGCCGAATACCAGCAGGTAGCCGAGGACTCGCCAGCTCGATCCCGACACCAGCCCCCAGGACCGCGCAGCGCCGCAACAGCGCCGAGCCCTTCGATCACGATCACCGGAATCACGAGTGCCCACCGGACCGTGAGGAAGATGAGGGCCGCGAACGCGGCCACGAAGATCACGATGGCGACGAACACGCCGGGCCCGCCGGTGATCTGGACCGCCGCCGGACGTGGCAACTGATCAGCAGCGAGGCGACCAGGACACCGATGATCGCGATGCCCAGCGATGCCAGGAACGTCACCAGGTAGGCCGCCGCCGAGCACCAGCAGGCGGCCTGCGGCGAATCGGACCGAGTCGACGGCGCTCGGCCGCTCACCGTTGTACGTCCCGACGGCGGCGCGCGTGACCGCGGCCTCGGCCACGAAGCTTCCGATGGCGGCGATGGCGCCGATCAACAGGCCAAGACAGAAGCACCACCAGCGTGTCGGTGCTCGGCAAAGCTGGTCGTCCGGCCCAGCGCGAGGTTCCTGGAGCTGGATGTACCAGTCCATGGTGGCGGCCGAAGTGAAGTAGCCCGCCACGGCCAGGAGCGCCGACACCGGGACCATCACCAGCAGCGCTGCCACCACGAACGTCCGCCAGTTGAAGCGGAACAGGCTGAACGTCAGCTCGAAGATTCGGCCCAGGTCGAGCGGGTACTGGCTTCCCGACCCGACGCCAGGCGCCATTGGCATGCCCGGGCCGGGAGGTCCGTCGTCTGGCGGCGGCGGGAATCGACCGGGCATATCGTCCATCGACGGAGTTTACGGTCGAGTAGCCTCGCGCGATGGACCGGCCGCCGCCGTTCGAGCCGCTGCCCGCCGAACGCGCCGCGTTGCGTCGTCGCGCGGTGCGCGACGGGCTGATCATCTCCGGCTGGCTGGCCACGCTGTTCGTGCTGATCGTCATCCCCTACGTCGGCCGCAGCCTGGGCTACGACGCCTTCGCCTACTGGTCGATCGACCTCAACGATCTGTATGGCAAGACCTTCGACAACAACTTTGCCTTGGGCTCCTTTCGCTACTCACCGCCCATAGCTTTCCTCTTCGCGCCCTTCTCGCTCCTGCCGTGGTGGCTGTTCCTGCTGCTCTGGGAAGCCGTGATGGTGGCCAGCCTCGCTTTCCTGGGCGGTCGCTGGACGCTCGTGCTGCTCGCCCTGCCGCCCGTCGCTCTGGAGCTGTACCACGGCAACGTCCACCTTCTGATCGCCGTGGCGATCGCGCTCGGGTTCCGTCACCCGTGGACGTGGGCGTTCGTGATCCTGACCAAGATCACGCCGGGAATCGGCCTGCTCTGGTTCGCGGTGCGGCGCGAGTGGCGCTCGCTGGGCATCGCGCTCGGTGTCACTGCGGCCGTGTCGCTGGTGACCGTCATCGTGGCGCCGCAACTGTGGCGCGAGTGGATCGACTCGTTGATCTCCAATCTGAACGAGCCACAGCCCTACAGCGTGCCGCCGCCGGCGGTAATTCGATTGCCCATCGCGGCACTGCTCGTCATCTGGGGTGCCCGCACCGACCGGCCGTGGACGGTCGGGATCGCGGCGACGCTCGGTTTGCCCATCATCTGGCCGCACGGTCTTGTGCGTTGCACTTGCCGCGCTGCCGTTCGCGCGAATGGGCGATCGCGCAGCGCTGCTGCCGGACTGGCAGTCCGTGGTCAAGCTGCGCACTTACGTGACGTACGTGGGCGTTGCCGTGGGCATCGCGCTCGCCGCCGCGGCGATTGTCGGCGGGCCGATCCGGACGCTGATCGACGAGGCATCGCGGGCTCTAAGCCCGTATCGGCCGCGCGCCTGAGCACAAAAACGCGGTGTTAACGGCGGCGTTAACCGCAACTCGATCGTAACGAACTGGGCAAAACGACTATCGAGTACGCGCTGCCTCGAGCCACACACTCTCCTCACTCGCACTTGCGAGGAACATAGGGAGGTCGCGAATGCTCGTAACCATCATTGCCTGGATCGTTCTCGGAGCCATTGCCGGCTTTCTTGCCGGGTTGCTCGTACGAGGCGACGAGCGCTGGGGGGCCATCGGGCACATCGTCCTTGGTATCGTCGGCGCGTTTGTTGGAGGCTTTCTTGCCAACGTGCTCGGTCTTGGCACCGGCGCTGCGGGAGGCGGGGACGTCGTGAATCTCTATTCGATCGTCGTAGCCGTCATCGGCGCGGTGATCGTCGTCGTGGCTGTGAACCTGCTAACGAGCCGGCGAACCGCCTAACGACTCAATCGTCCACGGGTCCGCGATCAGCGGGCTCGTGGGCCATCCCCATGCGGGAGCTAAATACCAGGTCTCGCAAATCGGCCGTCGGGGTTCTCGACGGCCGATGTTTCTGTCAACGGCACCGTGATCCACCCGTTGCGAATGGCGTACACGACCGCTTCGGTGCGGTGGCGTAGCCCCAGCCGGGCCAGGATCAGCGATATGGCGCTCTTCACCGTGTGCTCGCTGACGCCGATCGACTTGCCGATCTGCTGATTGGTCTGCCCCTGTGCCGCCAGCGTCAGGATGGCCAGCTCGCGCTCGTTGCAGCTTGGGCGGTCGTCGGAACGGGCCGCGCGACGAGAGCTCGGCGTACGTCTCCAGGACGCGACGACCAACCTCGGGCCGATCTTGCAATGACTTGCTGATCGGATCTTCACCGTCTGCTGCCTGCTCGATGGTCGCAACCAGGTCCTCGGGCTGGGCGTTCTCGCCGACCAGACCGGCGGCACCGCCCACCACGGCTCGGTACAGGCCCTCGTCATCTTCCTTGCGCGCGAAAACGACGAGAGCGCCATCGTCCGACATCTCGTCGCGAAGTCGGCGCATGTCATCGACGGACTCGGCCGTGGCCTCATCGACGTCCATCAGGACCACGTCGACGTTGCTCTGTCCGAGCGCGTCGACGGCCTGATCGATCGAATCGGCCTCGCCGACGACCTCCACCGCATCCTCGTTGTCAAGCAGCGTCTTGACCCCGGCACGCAGCAGCGCATGCTCGTCGACTATCAGCAGCTGGATCTTGTTTTCCCGTCGGCGAGCACGGCTACGCTGCAGCGCCCTGTCGACGCGGACGGGTTTTCTTCAGTTGTCACGGCTTGCGGCCAAGCCTACGCCCAGACCCTGTCAGCGATGACCAGACTTACGCTCGTTCCAAACCTTTCGAATTAGGTACGGGCGCGGACAGGCGACGTGTCCGAAATTTGACACTCGACGAATCAACGGGTGGCGCTACTATCCGCCGACTTTGCTAGGGCGCCGACGCATCACTGCCGCCGCCATCGCCCTGGCCATCTTCTCGACCCTGCTCGGCGGCCCGGACGGCCTTGGCTCCGCAATTTGCTCGCGCCCTGCCCGCGGTCATCCAGGTCACGACCGCATCCGACGTCGTGGCGGACTGAAGGCCTGTGCTCTTTGCGTGAGGCGATTGGCGCATCGAACCTCGGCGGTTTCACTGGGGTCAATACCGGCGAATGTTTCGGGACCTCCGAGATAGATCGAATCCAGTTCAGCCTCGGCACGGGTGTGCCGGTCATTACCCTTGGCTCGAGCCTTCCCGCGATCAGCCAGCCGTGAACATCCGTGGTGCAACCGGCGGTGCGACGCAGGTGCGCACTGGCCGGGCCCGATGGTGGGACTGGCCTTCAGGTCGATGCCACTGCGACGGGAACGACCATTCGCGGCCTGCGCATCGACGGTTTCTCCACCGGGATCTGGTCGCTTGGCCGCCAACGTCACGATCGCCGGCAACTGGATCGGGCCGAATTCGATCGATGGTGTGTCTGCCAACGGCGCGAACACGACTATCGGTGGCACCAACACGCTCGATGCGACAAACCCCTGCTCGGGCGACTGCAACCTGATCAAGGGCAACGCCCACTACGGTCTGTACCTGAACTCCAGCGGAACGGTGTCGGGCAACTTCATAGGGATCGATGCGCTGGGCAGCGTTGCGACCTCGGCCACGGCCAACGGCACGGGCGTCGTCGTGACCCAGGGTGCGTGGACGATCGGCGGCACCGTGCCGCGGGTCAGGGGAATCTGGTGAGCGGCAACACGGGAACCGGCCTATCGCCCTAGCATGTGCTCCTGCACCGTCCAGGGAAACAAGCATCGGCACGAACCTGGCGGGTACGGCCAAGGTCGCGAACGGCGGCGACGGCATCCGAACCAACGGCCAGGGCTCGATGATCGGTGGGTGCACTGCCGGTGGCGGAAATCTGATCTCAGGCAACGGAGGTGACGGCATTGCGGTTCGAGGATCGGCGGAGCCGTCTCGTCGAATCTGACGACGTCCTGATCTACGGAAATCGCATCGGCACTACCGCCGGGCGGCGCCGCCCTGGGGAACTCGGCTCATTCGGATCGTCGTCGGCGGCTATGACGATTCGAAGTCGTTACAACGCGACGATCGGCGATCGCCAGCCTGCCCGGCGCGGCCAACGTCATTGCCCACAACGGAACGTTCTGGTGTCCTCGTCGGCAAGACAACGCCAAATTCAGATCCAGATCCGGGGCAACTCGATCTACGACAACGCCGTCGTTCGATCCCGAGGGATCTTCGTCTTGCCCGGTTCGAATGAGTCAATCGCCCCTCCGACCATCACTGGCGTCGGCCCGCTTCACGGGACTGCCTGCGCCGGTTGCACGGTTGACATCTACTCCGACTCGGCCGACGAGGGCAGGATCTACCACGGCGCGGTCTCGGCCGATGGATCGGGAAACTGGAGCTTCGGCGGGTCGCTGACGGGGCCGAAGGTGACCGCAACCGCCACGAACGCGACGCACAGCACCTCGATGTTCTCCATGCCCTTCACGCTCCCAGGAGCCGCCAAGAAGCCGGACGGGCGCATCCGCAAGGGCTCCGGCTCGCTCGTTGGCAACGACATCTACAACACGACGGGCGTCAACCAGACGAAGACCGGCTCCACGACGCGCGGCAGCACCATCACTTTCAACATTTCGATCCAGAACGACGCCGGCAGCGACCAGTTCACCGTCCTGGCGACCGGCGCGGCACCAGCTTCTACACGGTCAACTACTTCCGCAACTCGACCGACATCACGGCCGCCGTGGTCGCCGGCACCTACACCACGCCAGTCCTGGCCAAGGGCGACACCTTCCTGATCAGCGCCAAGGTCAAGGTCAAGAGCACCGCGACGGCCGGCTCGAACGTCACTCGACTTCTGACCATCTCTTCGGTCGGGCGACCCAACCAAGAAAGACGCCGTGAAGCTCATCGTCAAGCGGAGCTGAGCCGGCCGGACCGACTCCTGCGTTAAAATCGTCAACCGGCGGCGGAGTAGCTCAGTGGTAGAGCAGGGGACTCATAAGCCCTTGGTCGGTGGTTCAAATCCGCCCTCCGCTACCAAGACTTAAGCGTGAAAGTGGCCATTCGGAGCAATTCTGGAGGGCTCTTTTGTTGGCTTTGGTAGCAACGCGGTAGCAACAGTCATCGACGTATTGCGCCTCGTCTCGGCCTGAACGCGACTCCTAGGACTCTCCTGCTTGTGTTGTTTGCCGGTTAGGGCCATGCTCCGCGACCGGCCCTCCGGACCGGCCCACGACGGAGAGAGGGGTTTCCATGCCACGACGGATGCTCATGCTTGGCGTGCTCGCCGCACTGGCGCTAAGTGCGGTCTCGGCGACGTCCGCCGCGGCCGTCGGCAGTTACAAGCCTGATGGCTGGGTGCAGACCCACGAAAGCTTCCCCGGGCCGTGGAAGGGCAAGAACATCGTACAACACGGCGCGGGGAGGGCAGAGGAGGTGGCGTTGAGCGCGCCAGCCCGAACGGAGACCGGCACTCAACCAAACGGCCACAGCCACGTTCTACGGCACCCACAATTGGCTTCGGCGATCAATCCATCTTTGCCGTCAACATCCAGAACGACGGCTCGAAGAGTGACCGCTTCAAGCTCAAGGCACCCTCGTCGGGCTGGAAGATCAAGTACTTCCACGGCAGCACCAACATCACCACGGCCGTGGTCGCAGGCACATACCGGACTGCGACCGTGGCCCCCGGCGCGAGCGCCGAGATAACGGTCAAGGTCGACATCGACACCATCGCATTGGATGCAACAGGCACGCGTCTGATCACGATTACATCGAGCAGCGACTCAACCAAGAAAGATGCGGTCAAGCTGAAGATGAAGATCGGAAGCTGCGGGTGCTGAAGCCGCGTCTGGAGGCTGACCCTCCGTCCCTTCGGACGATGCGTCGCGAGTAACCGCCGCTAAGTCGCGCCGCCTAAGGGTGGCACTCGTGGAGCGCACGGTGCCACCGATGGATGATCTAGAGGCCGCCTGGAACGAGCTACACGACGCCCGCGAGGCCATCGGGTGGTACGTCGCGGCTCGCCTGTGACGCAGCGTCGCGACGACGTGGGCCAGATGTGGGCGGCGGATATGACCGAGAAAGCCGTCCTGGGCCATCGCTCGCGCGGTGGGCGGCCGTGGCACCGACTCAGGTCCGCGTCGTCGGCGAGATGGCGCGCTGTCTGCGGGAGATCAGCGAGGGCCGGGTGCCGAAGTAAGTTGACGCTGGGTCCAGGACGGCGGCTTGATCGGCGGCTTGATCGAAAAAGCCTTGCCCGGACGTTCGGCTGAGGACCACCGCACTCAGGGGGCGTCCCTCCGAGGGAACGGCCGTCAACTCGCTCGGAAGGATTCTTCTCTTCTATTTGGGGCTTGGCATCGTCGCTGGGGTAAGCATTCTGAGCATGCGTAACGGCATCGTGCCCGACCTCGAACTGCCAGGCAGGAATGTCCTAATCATCAGCAGCTTCGCGATCGCTTTCTACGGCCGGTGCGGTGACGCTCATCATTCCCGGACGCTTTCTGCGGGGCCTCGGCGGAATTCATCAAGGTGGGCATGCGTGGGATGGATGTGTTGTCGTCGCTCTGATTTGGGGCCTAGGTAACGGCGAGCAATTAGGAGCCCACGTTGTGGTGCGTGGTAAGATTGAGGTCGAATCCAGCGGCGTCGCAGCAAGGTCGTGCGGAGCTTCGGTCATCCGCTTGGGGCTTCTAGCCTTCGGCTGAGCGGGCCGCCACCGGTAGCAAAGCTGGTAGCAACAGTCGCGGACGACGGCGGCCCGAGGGTAGGGGCGGACCGTCAACCTGAGCGTACTATCCGACCGAGCGGCCTTCGGCGGACGCCGCCGTTAGGACTCATAAGCCCTTGGTCGGTGGTTCAAATCCGCCCTCCGCTACCAAATCATTGAGGGGACCATTGAGGGACTAATGAAGCCCCGCATCTTCCTCGGCTCTTCAGCGCAGCAGGAAAAGCTGCTGCAGGCGCTTACCCGTGGTCTCCAGGACATCGCCGAAGTCGACCCCTGGACTACGGTCTTCACGCCCGGTGTTTCCACGCTCGAGCGCCTTGTGGAGCTCACACGCGAGGTGGACTTCGCGGCTTTCATCTTTGCCCAGGACGACTGGACGTCGAAAGGCCTTACGCCCGACGCCGCGTCCGGTCAGGCGTCGCCGCGCGACAACGTCGTCTTCGAGGCGGGACTGTTCGGCGGTGCGCTTGGAATTCGGCGCACCTTCATCCTCCACGCGAGGGGCGCCAAGCTCCCCACCGACCTCCTGGGACTCACGGCCATCCGGTACGACCCCGACACCACGCCGCAGATCGTCCGCCAGATCAACGAGACGCTGCGCAAGGCAATCCAGGAACAAGGCCGGATCAAAAGTCTCGAGGGCGACTGGTGGCAGCTCTCGTTGACGGCCCGAACGGAGCTCGAGCCGTCGGCCATTTCGCTGCTGACGATCTCTCGAAATCGAACGGGTGCGTTGGAGGTTGCGGGACGGTCGTGGCAGGCCGATGGCACGCTGTCGGCGCGTTACTGGAGCGAGGCGTCGAAGGAACGAATCGATCCACCGAGCATCTTCTATTTCTGGAAGGGTGAGCGTCCGCGCCTCCCGGATGCGCCGGAGCTGGAGGGGACCGGCGAGATAACGCTCGAATCGGTCGGTCGGGCGAATGGCTACTTCATCACACGTTCGGATGGCGCCGAGGCCTTCCACACGCGGACGTCGGGCATCTACCTGCGCGCAGACCCGGGTGACAAAGCCGTGCTCGACGGCAACTCAGCGGAGCGCACGGCTCTCATCGAGCGACGTCTCGAGGAGTGGAAGTCGGTGGTGAACTCCTGACTTTGCCCGTACCCGTACGTACGGCTGCGGGTTCGCAACCGATCCTTACCTTTGGCTTATGGGGGGTTCCGGATCACTCCGCCCTATAATCGGCTGACACCGGGGCGCGCAAGCCGTGCTCGGTAACCCGGAGGCCATTCCCCTTTGAACAGTCGATTTCTACGCAACGGCATCGTGACGTTGGTGCTCGTCGTTGGCACCGCGGCGCTGCTGTACATGTTCATCTTCCCCAGCGAGCCCGACAAGGCGATCCCCTACAGCGGTAGTGGCTCGTTCCTCGAATCGGTCCAGAAGGGCCAGGTCACCAAGGTCACCCAGCGTGGCCAGGTGCTGGACGTCGAGCTCAAAGCGATCGACCCGCAGACCAACAAACCCGAGGTCAAGACCACGCTGGTCCCCAGCGAGCTCACCACCGACGTGAGCACCAACGTCATCCTGGCCTGCCAGTCGGCACCGGAGACATGCACCCAGGCACCCCAGGTCGTCGGCGCACCGCCGTCCGACAGCGGCGCGTGGCTGGGCGTCATCCTGACTGCCCTGCTGCCAATCGTGCTCATCGGCGCGCTGCTCTTCTTCATGTTCCGCCAGGCGCAGGGCACCAACAACCAGGCAATGTCGTTCGGCAAGAGCCGCGCTCGGATGTTCCTCGGCAACAAGACGGTCGTCACGTTCCATGACGTCGCTGGCGTGGACGAGGCCAAGACCGAGCTGCAGGAAGTCGTCGAGTTCCTCAAATACCCCGAGAAGTTCAACTCGCTCGGTGCCCGCATCCCGCGCGGCGTCCTCTTGGTTGGGCCTCCTGGAACCGGCAAGACCCTGCTTGCCCGCGCTGTTGCTGGTGAGGCGGGAGTGCCGTTCTTCAGCATCAGCGGTTCGGAGTTCGTCGAGATGTTCGTCGGCGTCGGCGCCAGCCGCGTCCGCGACCTGTTCGACCAGGCCAAGCGCAACTCACCGTGCATCGTCTTCGTGGACGAGATCGACGCAGTCGGCCGCCAGCGCGGCGCCGGCCTCGGCGGCAGCCACGACGAGCGCGAGCAGACCCTCAACCAGATCCTCGTCGAGATGGACGGCTTCGACACGAACACCAATGTGATCGTCGTCGCCGCCACCAACCGGCCTGACGTCCTGGACCCGGCGCTGCTGCGCCCGGGCCGCTTCGACCGCCAGGTCATCCTCGACCGCCCCGACATGAAGGGCCGGATGGAGATCCTGAAGGTTCACATCAAGGGCAAGCCGCTCGACAAGACCGTCGAGTTGACGAACATCGCGCGCCAGTCGCCCGGCTTCTCGGGTGCGGATCTCGCGAACCTCGTCAACGAGGCTGCGATTCTCGCCGCGCGGCGCAACAAGAAGGTGATCGGCACCAGCGAGTTCTTCGAGGCGCTGGAGCGCGTCGTCGCCGGTCCCGAGCGAAAGAGCCGCGTCATCAGCGACCAGGAGAAGGCGATCATCGCCTATCACGAGGGCGGGCACGCCGTCGTGCAGCGCGTCCTGCCCAAGACGGACCCGGTCAGCAAGGTCAGCATCATCAGCCGCGGCATGGCCCTCGGCTACACGATGGGCCTGCCGACCGAGGATCGCTACCTGCAGAGCAAGAGCGAGTTCGAGGACAAGATCGCGGGCATGCTCGGCGGCAATGCCTCCGAGAAGCTGATCTTCGGCGACACCACAACCGGCTCGTCGAACGACATCGAGAAGGCCACCAACCTGGCCCGCCGCATGGTCACCGAGTTCGGCATGAGCGAGAAGCTCGGACCGCTGTCGTTCGGCAAGCGCGACGAGCTCGTGTTCCTTGGCCGGGAGATCGGTGAGCAGCGCAACTACTCGGACGACGTCGCCAAGATGATCGACGAGGAAGTCCGCGCGATCATCGACCGCGGCTATGCCAAGGCGATGGACGTGCTCGTTCGCTACAAGGATCGATTGATCCAGCTGGCCGAGCGCCTCGTTGCCGAAGAGACGATCGAGCAGGAAGCGTTCGAGGCAATGTTCGCGGACGTTCCTGACCCGCGGAAGGAAACGCATATCACGCCGGTGCCGCTGGATGGCTCCATCTTGGTCCGACCGACCGAGGAGCCGCCCGCGACTCCGACCACCGCACCCAAGCCTTCGCCTCAGCCCGCCTGATCGAAGCAACTCAAGTCAAGAACAGCGCTCGCGATCCGTTTCGCGGGCGCTTTTCCTTGCCCTGATGACCCGATGCTGACTGATCGCAAGCGCACCCTGCGCCTGCTCCGGCGATCGATCGCTGCTGCCTTTCTGGCTCGCCCGGCTGGCCGAGCGCGCCGGAGACTGGGTCGCCCTCCTCACCCTGCTGGTGCTGGCGTGGAACAGCACCGTGGACGCGGGTCTCGCCTCGTGGACACTCGCTTTCTGGCTGGCGCCGCGCCTCATCGTGTGGGGCATCTTCGAGGGCTGGACGAGCCGTCTGCCTCTCGTGTCGTGGCCGCTCATGGTCGCGGCACGTGCTCTCGCCATCATCGGATTCCTGGGCGTGGTCGGAGCGGATCTGCTTCCGGACAACGAGGCGATACTCGGCGCGGCGGGGCTCCTCGGCTTCCTGGCCGCTGTCGGCGGCGACCTTCGGACGTCCGTGATGCGCACGCGGCTCCATCTTGGGCAGCTCGGCAACGGAGCGACTGCCGACGCGGTCGTCGATCGCGCGGCCATGCTCGTCGGGGCGCTCGCTGGCCGGATTCGTGTACGTGCGCCAGGGCGAGCCTGTCGTCGCGCTCGTTGCGGCGGCGGTCATTCTTGTTCTTGGTGTCAGTCACTGCCTTCACCCAGGTGCGCGGCGTTGCCGCTGTCGGTCCCGACGCGGACAAACCCACCCCAACCGACGTGGACCCCGACGCTGCCCGCGCTGTCGCCCGACGAACCGCCATCTACATCGTCGCGGCGTTCACCTCGGGTGCGCTGGGCGCCGTAGTGCTCATCGCCACCCTGGCGGTAACTGCCCGCGCAGATGTCCTTCTGTTGGGCGACGCATCCGCGGCGCCTTTGCTGGTCGCCGCTGTAGCCGCTGGGCTCGTCCTGGGCCCGTTGCCCGTGCCGCGCCTGCTCCTTCGACTTCCGGCGCCACTCCTGCTCCTGGGCCTCGTGATCGTCGAATCGATCGTCGCCCTCGTCATCGTCGTCACCCAGTCGGTCTTCGCGGCGCTGCCGGCGCTCTTCATCCTCGGGCTGGTTGGATCGACCCAGGACTCGCTGCGTGCCATCGGCCTGCGTCGCCTCGTCCCGGTGGACCTCTACGACCGCGTCACACAAGCTGTCGCTGCTCGCCCTGACCGTGGGACAGCTGTACGGCGCCATCGGCGTGATCAGCATCGGCCTGACCCCAGATCCGTTTGCGATCCTTGTCCTGCTGTCCATCTCGCAGGTCCTGCTGATCTTGCTGGGGATCGCCCTGGGTGGTCGAAGTGCGCTCCGGGTCGGTGGGCTGAGCAGCCTGCCGATCAAATCGGTCGTCCACAAGCTCTCATGGGACACCCGGCCAGAGGCAGCTCCGGCGGACTTCTCCGTCTCGCAACCGCGCGTCAGGCGCCTTGCCCGCTGGGTCAACCGCCAGGTGGAGCTCGAGAGGCTGAGCGTGACTCTGCCGATCAGCGAGCGCGTCTTCGAGATCTACCGGCCGAACGAGGCCTCGCGCGATCGCCTCTTCGAACAGGGTCGAGCCGATCCCGAGAAGCAGATGCCGTATTGGGCTAAGGTCTGGCCTTCCGGCGTGGCACTGGCCGATGTCGTCGTGGAGAGGAAAGAAGAGGTTTCCGACAAGCATGTCCTGGAACTGGGAGCGGGCCTGGGAGTCACTGCCTGCGCCGTGCTGGAATACGGCGGCCACATCGTGACGGCCGATTACTCGGCCCTGCCGCTGGCACATTGCCGGCTCAACACGCTGGTCAACACGGACCGCGCGCCACGCGCGACGTGCTTCAACTGGCGACACGACGGCGAGGTTGCCGCTGTGTCGGATCAGCCCGAGTTCCGCAACGGTTTTCCGCTGATCATCGCCGGCGATGTCCTCTACGAAGGCCGCGACGCAGAACCGCTGCTGAACGTCATTGAGCAGATGCTCAACGACGACGGCTCGCTGTGGCTTGCCGAGCCGGTTCGCAAGACGGCGCAGCGGTTTCTCGACTCAGCGGCGTCGCTGGGCTGGGAGATCGACAGCCGGCAGGTCCAGGCCGAGTGGCCCGACGCGACGGATGGTCCGGTGAACGTGCATTTCCTGACGCGCAGCCACGAGAGTGATCGACCGATTGCCGATCTGGGCGGGTTTCGGATATGACAACCGTCGTGGACGGCACGATGGCCGAGATCGACAGCTTCATCGAGAAGACTGCCGACGAGCGGCTGGCCGACTACCTGGAGTTCCTGCGGATCCCCAGCATCGGCACGCTCCACGAGCATGACGCCGACACGCGGGCCGCGGCCGAATTCCTCGTCCAGCGTCTGCGCAAGATGGGTTTCGAGCACGTCGAGGCGTCGCCGACCGGTCGCCACCCGATCGTGTACGCCGATTGGCTCCACGCCGAGGGCGCACCGACGATCCTCGTCTACACGCATTACGACGTGCAGCCTGTCGACCCGCTTTACCTGTGGAACAAGCCGCCGTTCGACCCGGTCATCGAGAACGGCCGGGTCTACGCCCGAGGTGCCGCGGACGACAAGAGCCATGCCCACATGCACCTGTGGGCGGCTCGGGCGTGGCTCGAGACGCAGGGCCGGCTGCCGGTCAACCTGCGCATCGTCTTCGAAGGGGAGGAGGAGTCCGGGTCGGATCACTTCGACCCCTGGATCGAGGCCAACCAGTACCGTCTGTCCGCGGACCTGGCGATGATCAGCGACACCGGGTTTTTCGAGGGCAACAAGCCGGCCATCACGGTTGGCCTGCGCGGGCTCGTCTACATGCAGATCGACGTGACGGGTTCAAAGCTGGACCTGCACTCGGGTTCGTTCGGCGGCAACGTCCAGAACCCGGCCAACGCGCTGGCCACGATCATCGCGCGGCTCAAGAACGAGGACGGCTCGGTGGCCGTGCCCGGCTTCTACGACGAGGTTGCCGAGATCACGCCGCGCGAGCGCGAAGAGTTCGACCGGATGAGCGTGGATCTCGAATCCTTCAAGAGTGACCACGGTCTGCACGAGGTCTTCGGCGAGGAGCAGTTCGCACCACTCGAGCGGCGCGGCGCACGGCCAACAATGGACGTCAACGGGATCTGGGGCGGCTTCCAGGGCGAAGGCTCCAAGACGATCATCCCGGCCGAGGCTCACGCCAAGATCAGCTCGCGCCTGGTGCCGGACATGGACCCGCAGAAGACGTTCGAACGCGTCAGGGACTATGTGGCGTCCATTGCGCCTGCCGGTGTCAAGGTCGACGTGACCAAGGTCAACGACGGCATGTGGAGCCGCACGTCGATCGAGGACCCGTTCGTGCAGGCCGCGGCTGACTGCCTCGAGGACGTGTTCGGGGAGCGGCCGTACTACCTGTACGAGGGCGGCTCTGTGCCTGCGGGAGCGACGTTCTCGCGTGTGCTCGGCCTGCCCGTGCTGTTGCTCGGTTTCACCCAGCCCGACGACCAGGCCCACGCCCCCAACGAGTCAATGCGACTCGACAACTACGAGGGCGGTTTGCGCACGCTGGTCCGCTACTGGCAGAAGCTGGGCGCCACATCCGAGCCGGAGATCTAGGCTCTCTAAGAGTTCGAGCTCAGGACGCCTCCCACCTGATGGGCGCCCGCGGATCCGGCACGTAGGCGCAGTAGGTCCCCGTCCGAACGGTTGCCTCCAGGTGGGCTGCCAACCCCGGGCTGTACTCGCCGATGCGCTCCATCGACGTCCGGATCGCACGCGTCACGCTGACACGTGCTCGTTCCGCGGACGATGTCGAGCTTGTCCGGTCCCGGTTGCCGAGACCAACGGCCGCTGCCAGTTCATGGACGAGTGCTGCCCGCTCGTCCTCGATTCGAGCAGCCCGCTCGGGGTCGTTCCAGCGCTCGGCCTCGGCGATCTCTTCCTCGATGGCTCTTAGGCGTTCGCGGTAAGCCGCCTTCGCCGCAGCGTCGAGCAGCGGTCCCGTGTCGCTGGGGTCGCCGATCGTCAACTCTGCCTCGTGCACGCCGTTGGTTACCGGAATACGTCCGCCGGCACGGACAAGGTCGAGCGCGTGAAGCTCGATGCCGGGTGACTGAAGAAGCCGCGCGAGGTGGTGCATGCCCTTGGTGTCACGCACACGGAACGAGTCGCCGCCGAAGTCGACAGCCCAGTAATCACCTTCACGTGCCAGCCGAGCTCGATCAACAGCCACGGGCGCAGCGGGGCGAAGTTGGCTGGCGAGTGCCATCCCCAGCTGTACGGCGGTGCGCAGGGCTTCCGCATCAAGCTCTGAGGCGCGCTGGTCGTCTCCTGGTCCGGCCCGGCGACGCAAGATCGCCGCCAGCTCGTGCTGCGCGTGAGCACGCCAGGGACGACCGCCCTGCTGTCCAAGTGCCTTGATCGAGCGGATGAGATGCTCCTCGGCGTCGTCGTACTTGAGCAAAGTCGCGGCGAGCAGGCCCAGATACGTGTCGACCATGCCAACCGAACCCTCCACGTGCCCGATCGCGTGGCGGCCCGAATACGGGAGCAACAGCGCGTAGAGCACGCTGGCCGCTATAGAATCGTCCAACAGGGCGCAGGCGTGGCTGGCGAGGGACATGCCGAGCAGCCACTCGTTGTCTCGATAGATGACCGCGAAATCGTCCGCGGCAAGCTCGGCGAAGACGGTTCGCGCCTCATCCGTTCGTCCCAGCTCGGCCAGCAGGCAGCACAGTGCGGCTTTGTGCATCGGGTACCACGGAAATTCCCGCACCGCGTCGCGGATGGGCTTTTCGACCTCTTCGAGCCGACCCTGTTCGCGCCGCAGGTGGAATAGGTGCATGGTCGCCCCCGACAGGTCGTCCCTTCCCGGCGTGACCCTGTAGGTCGACTTGAATTCGCCGGCAACCAGCTCTTCCGCGGTGTCAAAGTCTCCGCTGAACAGGACGAGCTCCGTACGGGTGCTCGGTTCCAGCCACAGGTGCGCGGGTTGGCGCATGCGCCGTAGGACATCCGCGAGCTGGTCCATCTGGCGGCGAGCCTCGGCGACGCTGCCGCGCTCGAAAAGCACCAAAAAGCGCATCAGGTTCGCCTCGGAGACACGCTCGCTGTCGCCGGTGCGGTCAGCTACGGCATCGATCTCGTCAGTGAGCCGCTCCCGCTCCTCGGGATTCTCTGGCCACCATGTCGCCCAGAAGCGGCCCGCAAGCGCGAAACCGAGCGTGACCTGATCGTCCAGCGCGCGGGCGATATCTATCGCCTGCTGGCTCAACGTGTCGCATTCGTCGCGTTTCGAAGGGTCGCTGCGCAGCGCGCCGGCCAGACGCGTCATAAGCCTCGCACGCAACATGTCGTCTGCGGAACCCAGCCGTTCGAGCGCATCGCGGAGGAGCGCAACCAGGTGCGTGTCGTGTCCTGCCCGCGCCCACTGGTGGCGTCCGCCATAGCCCAGCGCGGCTCGAGCGAGCATCGGGCCCGACCCAATCTCACGAGCTAGATCGGCAGCTTTGCGGAAGCTGAGGCGGGCGCTGTCTAGGTCTCCTGTACGTGCGTCGGCGTCGCCGAGCGCGAGCAACAGTTCCGTTTGGAGCGGCACATCGGCGCCCGGACCCCGTTCGTGGGCGGCGATCGCCATCGCGTACAACTGCCGTGCCTGCTCGTATGCCAGTGAAGACATCGCGTGATCGCCGGCTCTGCGCGCGTAGTCGATGGCCTTGCGACGGGTCTCGGTTTGCTCCTGCGAGTCGGCGGCGTACTCGTCGAGCTGAGTCGACTGGCCGAAGTGAAACGCGAGCTCGGCCAGCCGGCTCTCTGTTACGGCGGCGATCTGCTCAATGCTTTCGCCGATCGCTCGATGAAGTCGCGTCCGCTCCGCGACGCCGAGCTGGGCGTAGAGCGTTTCACGGATCAGGTCGTGCGAAAAGCGAAGACGACCGGGAGCACCTACGACGGGAGTCAGCAGTCCCGCGTCCATAGCCTCGGCAATCGCCGCTTCGAATTCAGAGCCTGGTTTCGCTGTGATGCGGCGTACGACGTCGATGCCGAATTCCGGTCCAACAACAGCGGCGTTGGTCAGCAGCGCGCCCACGTTCGTGCTCAGATGGCCGATTCGCCGTGTAATCACCGCCTGGATGCCCGTAGGAACGGCCAAGCGCAGGCTGGTCAGGTCGCCGATGTCGCCGAGTCGACCCTCGGCCTCCAGAAGTCGGACCGCCTCGCCGACGAAGAGTCGATTCCCGTTCGTCTCGCGCCACACTGCGGCGGCCGTGAGGCCATTGGGAGCAACGTCGGCGGTCGAGCGCATGAATTCGCCAACGGCGTCCGAGTCGAGCCCGCCGAGCATCATCAGCCGTGTGGCCCTCTCGCGCGCCATCTCCGCGATGGCCAGAGTCAATGGGTGATCGGGCGTCAGTTCCAGATCTCGATAGGTCCCAAGGATCAGCATGGCCATCTCGCTGAGCTGCGAGGCCACGAATCTCAGGAGCAGGATCGACGACGTATCGGCGGCGTGAAGGTCGTCAAGAACGATAAGCGTCGGTTGCGCCGCCGCGACGTTGTGCATGAACGTCGCCGTGGAGTCAAACAGCTGGAACCGCGCGGCCTCCGCGTCGGAGTTCGCCGGGCGAGATAGCTCGGGGTACAGCGCGCTCAATTCGGGGAGCATCTGGGCTACGTCTGCCGCGCCGTAGCCAAGCTGGCTGGCAAGCTGGTCGGGCGGCGTCGCCCGAAGCACCGTCCGTAGCGCCTGGACCCACGGCCAGTACGGCGGAGCTCCAGCATCCTCCCAGCCGCGGCCCCACAGCACGCGATAACCCTGCCCTTGCGCGCGCGATGCCAGCTCATCGGCGAGACGGCTCTTGCCGATTCCGGGCTCGCCGCCCAGAAGCACGGCCCGTCCATGGCCGGCGCGCGTTTCCTCGAGCGCGCCTAGAAGCTCTGCGAGCTCCCGCTCACGGCCGATGAACGGGCTTCGAGTGTTGGCCTGGACCACCGCTCCGCTTTCTTTATCTGGTTTCAGAGGATATCGCTCGTCCATTCGCTGAAAAGGCGTTACGGGCGACCGTACAGCTGTAACTCAATGCCTGGGGGGTGACTGAACGGCTGTTCCAGCTGCTGTCACGCCTTGTGGTCAGCAGCCGCTCGGAAGCAATCGCAGCGGCAGATCACAGAACGGAGGCCTTTGAGATGCAGGCAGTCGAGCAGCAGGTGACCACGGTCACGAATCAACGCTTCGTACACGCCATGGCGAGGGTCAGCATGATCGTGGCGATGATCCTCATCGCTGTCGTGATCACTGTCGGCGCGATCCTCGTGACAGGCGGCTCCATCGGGTCACAGGCGGCCACGAAAGCCACCGTAACCGATGCGTTGGCCGCGCCGGGTCTCGCCGCTTTCCGCGCGGGCGAAAAGGTCATGACCGTGTGGACCGGCCATGCGGAGGCCGCGCCGGGTCTCGCCGCTTTCCCGGCGAGCGAGAAGGCAGTCACGGCCCCGTGGACCGGCGATGCGTTGGCCGCGCCGGGTCTCGCCGCTTTCCGCGCGAGCGAGCATTCCGAGGCACCCTGAGCGTCCGACAGAAATCGCGACCGAGACGGGCTGGCACGGCGCCGGCCCGTCTCTTTTCGTGCGCCTGACGCCGGGACCTCTGCCGCCGGTCGGTTAGGTACTTCGACTGGTGCCGTGGTGCGGGGTGGCGACATAACCTCGCCTCGTGTCCAGCAGCTGGGAGCCGTCAGAGGGGTCTGCGCCAACAAACGGCGCGCCCGTGACCGATCCTTACCCCGCGAGCAACTTTCCCCCGCGCCTTCGCTCGATCCCGTGCCGCCGCCGGTTGCCGCCGCGCCGCCTGCCGCTGAGCAGCCGCAGACGCCATATTCGAGCTCACCGATGGGTCCCGCCTCGAACGGCGCGCAGGGCGCCGGAGATTGGATCTCGGAGGCAAACGGCTTCGTTCTGCACCCGCGCTCGGCGGTCGAGGTTCTGAGCGGCCTCTCGGAAAAGGTCAGCAAGGGCATCGTCACCGAGTACCAGCCGATTCCGCTGGGCTTCTCGCCACTGGATCGCAGCCTCGGCGGCGGAATCCGCGCCGGCGAGCTGATGCTGATCGGCGGAGCGCAGGGCACAGGCAAGACCACCATGTCGCTCCAGATCGCCCGCAACATGGCCCAGAGCGGCCAGGCAAACGTTCTCTACGTTTGCTTCGAGCATGACGAGGAGTACCTGCTGGCCCGACTGATGGCCATGGAATCGGCCCTCGCCGGTCCCATGCCACCCGCACACAACACAGCGGTCAAGATCCAGGACGTTCGCAAGGAGGTCCTCGGGACGTGGCTGGCGCAGGGCGGCCCCGACGAGGAAGCCACTGATCTCCGTTCCAACGTGCGCCTTCGGCCCGCTCTCGAGCGCATCGGCCGCTACGGCCAGAGCCTGTTCCTGCTGCGCGGCTCGAACGCGTCCACCACCGCGGCAAACCTGCGCGCGCTGGTCGAGGCATATCGACGCGAGGCGCCGCACCGCCCGCTGGTCGTGTTCGTCGACTACCTGCAGCGCGTGCCCGTCTACCCGGAGCCGGACAAGGAAGAAGAGAAGGTCACCACGGTCGTGGCCGGCATCAAGGACCTTGCTCTTTCCCTTGGTGTGGCAACGATCGCCATCGTCGCCGCCGACAAGGAAGGCTTGAAGGCCGCCCGCCTGAGGAACCATCACCTGCGCGGCTCATCGGCCCTCAACTACGAATCCGACGTGATCCTGATCCTCAACGAGAAGTACAACATCGTGGCCAAGGTGAACATCGAGTTCAACCCCTACCAGGCCCAGCGCTTCCGCGACTGGACGATCCTGACGGTAGAGAAGAACCGAGCCGGGCGCGACGCGGTCGACCTGGAGTTCGAGAAGCACTTCGAGTACTCGTGCTTCGACGCCAACGGGCGCAACGTCCAGGAGAAGCTCATCGAGGAGCGTCTCTACAACGACTAGGCCCGCCCAGACAGGGTGGCTCCTGCCTCTGCTGGTTATCGCGTTTGTTGTTGGCTACCTGGTTCTGCATCAACCGTCGGTAGTCATTCTCGAAACGCCCGACTGCGTGATCACGAGTCCACCGGCGTTCTGTTCCCAGTAGGTCAGCCTAATTCCAACCCCCGTGGCACTAAGTGGAGATTGCCGGTCTCTTCGGCCATCTTCCCGCTGCTGCTGAGCGTGGCAGACGCCGTCTCGGCCGTGCAACAGCGTGATTCCGGCTCAGCTTCCTGCATAACGTTACGGGGAGTGGCGTATGGCTAGAAACTCGCCGGTGCGGCCGCATAACGCCACTGGGAGTGCTTTATGGCGAGAAGCTCGCCGGTGCCGAGGCGCAACGCCACTCACAGCATCCTTTGAGTCTGAGGACAGCGGCAGCGGCTGCGCGCATCTAGACTGCGGCACGTGGCGCGCACCTCACTGCCCGAGGTCATCTTCTTCGACGTCGGCGACACGCTGATTCGTGCCCATCCATCATGGGCGGGCGTATATCGCGAGGGCTTGCTCGAGTTCGGCATCGACATCGCGGAGAAGGACCTCGAACGGGCGCTTCTCGAAGAGACGAAGGCCGGCGCGTGGTGGCTCAACGAGGAGCCCTTCGAGCCGACCGAGGAGAATTCGTACACGCGGATCAAGCGTTTCGACCTCGCCGTCCTCGCCCGCGTCGGCCATCACGACATTGACGATGAGGCAATTCGGCGTATTGAAGGCGCGTTCTCAAAGCGCTCTGCTTGGTACGTGTTTCCCGATGTGATGCCCGCGCTCCAGGCCATCGGCGCGGCCGGGGTCCGGATGAGCGTCATCAGCAACTGGGTGTGGGGCGGCACGGAGCTGATCCACGACCTTGAGCTGGCCGGGCACTTCGAATCTCTCACTCTGAGCGCTCGTGTCGGCTTCCAGAAGCCGCACCGCGGCATCTTCCAGCACGCGCTGAACGCGATGAACGTTGAACCGCGTCACGCGATGCACGTGGGCGACTCGTACAACGCGGACGTCAAGGGCGCACGCGGCATGGGGATCGAGCCGGTGCTCATCGATCGCGGCGGCGGCGACCCGGCGCATATCCGCGATGATCACGAGGATCCCGACCTGCCCATCGTGGCCGACCTCAACGAGCTGCTCGACCTGCTTGGCATTGAGCGGCCGGCCCCGACCCCATCAGCCTGCCACCACCGCTGCCTGACGCGGCGCGCTGGCGCCTTTTCGTGGCCGCGCCACTCCCTGAGATCGCGGCTGCGCGCGTCTTCGAGGCGCTGGCCGAGGTCAGGACGCTGCACCCGCAGGTCAAGTGGCTGCCGCCGAACAAGCTCCACCTGACGCTGGTCTTCCTGGGCCAGACCGAACCCGAGCGGGTCGAGTCGCTCGCCCAGGCCACTGCCCGGATGGCGGCCGGTCATGAGCCCTTCGACGTGGTTACCGGCGACGCCGGAGGCAAGCTCGGCGGCAAACGTGGCGGCGTGATCTGGCTACGACTGGCCAAGGGAGGCCACGAGGTCGCGCAGCTGTCGCTGGATCTCGATCACGCAATCGGCAGTGGCACGTACACAGCCACCTCGGGCCCACGACCGCATCTCACAGTGGCCCGACACGTCAGCGCGACCGCGCTCGAAGATCTGCGTGTCGTCGCATCGCAGGTGAGCCTCGGCTGGACGGTCGATCGGGTGGTCCTCTTCCGGAGCCACACGGATCCAGCCGGCTCGCGCTACGAAGAGCTCGCCTCGGCGGGACTTGGCGCGACGCCCTGACCGAACAAGAAAAGCTGGCCGTCTGCCCGAACGGCCAGCTACCGCTTTGAGCGGCTGGACGCGACTCTAGGCGGCGATTCTGTGAAACGGCAGAGTGTCGCAAGTGTCACGTCTAGGATCGCCACGTGAACGAGGTGCGAACAGAGCTCGTCCTGGGCCTCCCGCGGGACCGCGTGCCCGGCGGACTTGGCGTGGCGCGGCGTCCGTGGTGTCCCGATCGAGCCTTTCCTGGACGCCGCGCGCGACCACGGTGAGTTCCGCCCGCGCGCCGAGGCCGAGGTGGATCCCTCCTGGAAGCAGATCATTCCCTACCTCTTGCTGCGTGACGGCGAGCGGATCTTCCTCATGCGGCGCACCCGCGCGGGCGGCGACGAGCGCCTGCACGACCGCTACACGATCGGCATCGGTGGCCACGTGAACCCGGAGGACGCGGACGTCATCGGCGGGCTGCGGCGCGAGTGGGCGGAGGAGATCGAGGCCGACTTCGAGCCTGAGTTCCAACCGGTCGGCGTTCTGAACGACGACGACAACGCGGTCGGCGCCGTCCACCTGGGCCTGGTCTTCAGCGCCGACGCGGCAAGTCGACCGGTCGACATCCGCGAGCGCCACAAGCTGGAGGGAGCGTTCGCATCGGTCGATGACGTAGCCGCGGTCGCCGACCGGCTTGAGACGTGGAGCGCGCTGCTTTTCGAGTTCTTGGCGTCGGGCGGATAATCAGCGTCTACAACATGAACCGTCACATCGGCATGTCGAAGGCGCGGCTTGCCGCACGTCTTGCTGCTCGGCTTCGGTCTGATGCTGCTGCTGGTTGCCCAGGCCACGCAGGTCTTCGCCCAGGAGCCCGGCAGGCAGGCCTACGTCATGCCGATAAGCGGCGTGGTCGACCAGGTCATGCAGAACTACGTCCGCGACGGCATCGCCAAGGCGGAGCGCGAAGGGGCCGCGGCGGTCGTCCTCCAGATGGACACGCCGGGCGGCGCGCTCGATGCCACGCGCGAGATCATCAAGTCGCTCCTCAACTCCCCGGTGCCGGTGATCGTCTGGGTTGGACCATCGGGCAGTCGCGCGGCCAGCGCGGGCACGTTCATCACGATGGCGTCCCACGTGGCGACCATGGCGCCGGGCACGAACATCGGCGCGGCCACGCCCATCGACTCCAGCGGCCAGGACATCGGTGGCGACCTGGCCAACAAGATCATGGAAGACACCCAGGCGCTGCTGCGCTCCATCTCCACGCAGCGCAACCGCAATCTCGACGTGGGCCCTTTCGACCGTGACGGACGGCCAAGTCCTACACGGCCGAGGAGGCAGTCGCTGCCGGCGGCGTCGACGGGCTGGCCAACAGCGTGGATGAGGCGATCGCCTTCGCCAACGGCCGCACCGTGAACCTGAACGGCACCCCGACGGTGCTCAACATGGACGGCGTCACCACCACCGACATGCCCATGAACCCGCTGCAGAGCCTGCTGCACCTGATCTCGGACCCCAACATCGCCTTCATCCTGTTCACGCTGGGCTTCTACGGCCTGCTGTTCGAGCTCCAGAGCCCCAACTTCGTGACCGGCATCCTGGGCGGCATCGCCATCATCCTGGCCTTCATCGGTTTCGGCAGCCTGCCGCTCAACATCGCCGGGCTGCTGCTGATCGGCCTCGGCATCATCCTGTTCATCCTCGAGTTCACCGTGACCAGCCACGGCCTGCTGACCATTGGCGGCATCGTCTGTTTCGTGCTGGGCGCCGCCGCCCTGTACACCGAACCGGGCACGCCCACCGCCCCAGACGTGACCGTGGCGCTGCCCGTGCTGATCACCGATGACGCTGCTGAGCAGCCTCACCGCGATCGCCATCGCGGTCGTCGCCGTTCGAACGCGCAGGATGCGCACCGCCCAGGGCCTGATCGGCGCCGAGCTGGCCCAGGACGCCTTTGGCGAGGTCCGCCGCCCTCTCACGCCCATTGGGTCGGTCTATGCTGGGGGAGAGGAGTGGACTGCCAGATCCGCCGACGAGCGACCGCTCGAGAGAGGCACTCCGGTTCGTGTAATCAAGAGGGATGGCCTGACGCTCGTCGTCGAGCCATCATCAGGATCGATCTCACCCGCGCCAACGTGAAAGCCGGCGCTCCGTCACCAACCGTCACGCACCGATAAGGAGATCAGTTGGAAATCACCATCGCGTCCCTGATCGCGGTAATCGTCTTCATCCTGATCGTCCTCTACCTGTCCGTGCGGCTCGTCAACCAGTACGAGCGCATGGTCGTCTTCCGCCTCGGCAAGACGGACCCGAGCCTCGTTCGCGGACCGGGCCTGAACTTCCTGATCCCGATCGTCGATCGGCCGGTCAAGGTTGACATCCGCGAGACGTTCATCGAGGTGCCCAGCCAGACGAACATCACCAAGGACAACGCGCCGATCAACATCGACTTCCTGATCTACTGGTACATCGTCGATCCGCTGCGTTCCATCGTGAACATCCAGAACTTCGCCGGTGCCCTGCAGGGCATCGCCACCACGACCCTTCGCGCGGTCATCGGCGACATCCTGCTCGACGACGTTCTCTCCAAGCGCGAGCAGATCAACGAGGTGCTGCGCGCCAAGCTGGACGAGCAGACCGAGCGCTGGGGCGGCAAGGTCACGACGGTCGAGATCCGCGAGATCATCCCGCCACGGGAAGTCCAGGACGCCATGAACCGGATGCTCTCTGCCGAGCGCAACCGGCGCGCGGTCATCACCGAATCCGAGGGCGCGCGGCAGGCGAACATCAACGTCGCCGAGGGCGAGAAGCAGGCCTCGATCCTTCGCGCCGAGGGCACCCGACAGTCGTCGATCCTCGAGGCCGAAGGCTTCAGCCAGGCCCTCGAGCGCATCTTCACCGCGGCCAAGGGTGTCGACGAGCGCACGATGACGCTGCAGTACCTGGAGGCACTCAAGAGCCTCGGGGCTTCGCCGTCGACGAAGTTCGTCATCCCGCTCGAGTTCGTGGAGCTGGCGACGCGCATCAGCGGCTACGCCGAGAAGGCGCTGGGCACCGGCAGCGGCGCAGGCAAGCGGCGAGCCGCGCACGGGCTACGGGGTAAATCCCGAGCCCGGTACTTAAGGACGGGCAAGTAGCAGCCGATCGGCCTCTGGCCGTTTCGCGTGGCGTTGCGCACGCAATGCGGGCGTCGGATGGCGCTTCCGTTGCGGGAAAGCACCGACAGTACTAGCAGGACTGGTACTGATGCCCTATGCCCGGGAGTACGTCTGAAGCGTGGGTAAATCGGGCCGCTCGTACCTAGCATCGCGGCCAGAGCAGCTTCGGTCAGCTGCCGGTCCGGTTTAGTCTCGAGTGGGGAAGAATGCCAGCGCGCGTACTCGTCGTTTCGGCCCAGCCCGCAACCCAGCTGCAGCTCGGCAACACGCTTCGGCGTGACGGCCACGAGATCATGCTTGCCAACGACGGCAACGACGGACTGCGTCGTTGGACGATCGATCGCCCCGACCTGATCGCACTCGATTCGGACCTGCCCGACGCCTCCGGCCTGGACGTCGCGATCCGGATCCGCCAGTCGGAAGCGCCCGGCTTCCACACGCCGATCGTGCTCATCGGCTCAGCGCAGGACGTCGATGCCAAGGTGCGTGCCCTGCGCGCGGGCGCCGACGACTACCTGGCCAAGCCGGTCCATCCACAGGAGCTCTCGGCCCGCGTGCGCGGCCTGCTCGCCCGGTTCGCCCGCGCGCCCCAGCCCGTAATTCGGCCGCAGCGATTTGGCCGCGTCCACGCCTACTACGGCGCCAAGGGCGGCGTCGGCACGACGACACTGGCGATCAACACTGCGATCGCACTGCATCGCGAGCTCAAGCGCAGCGTCGCCCTCGTTGACGGCAACCTCCAGTTCGGCGACCACCGCGTGTTCATGGACATGGGCCCCGACCAGCGCTCGATCGTGGACGCCGTCAACGCGACCGACATCGATGCCGACGTCCTGCGCAAGATCATGGTCAGGCACGACTCCGGAGTCGACCTTCTCCTGGCTCCTCCCACGCCCGAGGCGGCCGAGATGGTCAGCCCCGATCAGCACCACCTGCTGCACATCGTCGACCTGCTGCGCACGATGTACGACTACGTCATCGTCGACCTCAACACCCACCTCGACGACCACGTGCTGGACGTCGTTGGCACGGCCGACAAGCTCGTCGTCGTCATGACGGCCGACCTTTCGTGCCTCAAGAACGTGCGCCTCGTCCTGGCGACGATGGGCGCGCTGGGCATGGCCGACGAACGCCTCCACCTGGTGCTCAATCGGTCCAACGCCTTCACCGGCATCAGCGTCAAATCGGTCGAAAGCGTGCTCAAGCGGCAGATATCGCAGCAGATCGGCAACGACTACCGGTCGGCGATCTCGTCGCTCAACAGCGGCAAGCCATTCATGGTCGGCCGGCCGGACTCGGCAATCGGGCGGGGAGTCCTGGAGCTGGCCCGGATGGTCGACCAACAGACGACATCGGCGGTCGAGAGTGGACGATTCGAGCTGGTGGCTGCGCGCGCCTGACGCCGATGCGGCGCTGCAGACGGCGCCGCGTGTCAGACGTTCGGGGCAACGCTCCGATAAGCGCGCGTTAACTGGCAGGCAACCGCCCGCGTCTAGCGTGAGCCCCGTGCTCGCGACGCTCATGACTGCGGTGATCAATGGCTTGCGCGGCGAGCTGGTCCGCGTCGAGATCGACGTCGCCCCAGGTCTGCCGGCGTGCCACATCGTGGGACTGCCGGACGCGGCCCTCTCCGAGGCGCGGGAACGGGTTCGCGGCGCCATTCGGAACAGCGGCTTCGACTATCCCGCATCGCGCATAACGGTCAATCTCGCCCCGGCCGACCGGCGCAAGCGCGGTGCCGCATATGACCTGGCCATCGCCGTCGGGATCCTCGTGGCATCGGGGCAGATCCGGCGCGGCGGCGGGACATGGGCGCTGCTCGGCGAGCTGTCGCTGTCGGGCACGGTCGAGGCTGTGCCGGGCGTGCTGCCGATGGTCGCGACGCTGGCTCGCCAGGGCTACCGGCGGGTGATCGTGCCCGCCGCGAACGAGGCCGAGGCGCGCCTGGTGAGTGGCGTCGAGGCGATCGGCGTGGAGGGCCTGGACGACGCGGCGCGACTGGTCGCAGGACCACGTGGACGCACTGCGAAGCGTGCCGAGCGGCGCACTCCGGTCGAGTTGTCGGGTCCAAAGCCAAGCGGACGCGCCATTCGGCCGGTGGCGCCGCTGACCAGCCCGCTGGAACCCGTCGACCTCAGCGAGATTCGCGGTCAGCATCACGCCCGCTGGGCGCTGGAAGTGGCGCTGGCGGGGAGTCACAACCTGCTGCTCATCGGGCCGCCGGGCGCCGGCAAGACACTCCTGGCGACGGGCTATCCCCGGCCTGCTGCCGCCGCTCACCGACGACGAGGCGCTGGAGGTCACGGTCATCGAGAGCGTCGCCGGACTGCTGCACGACGGCGGTCTGACTCGACAGCGCCCGTTCAGGGCACCGCATCACACCGCGTCCTACGCGGCGCTTGTCGGCGGCGGCCCGCATCTGATGCCCGGCGAGGCAACCCTCGCCCACCACGGGGTGCTGTTCCTGGACGAGCTCGCGGAGTTCGACCGCCCAACGCTCGATGCGCTGCGGCAGCCGCTCGAGGAGGGCGTGCTGATGATCGCCCGGGCTCACGGCCACGTTCGGTATCCGGCGCGCTTCCAGCTTGTCGCGGCCATGAATCCGTGTCGCTGCGGCTATGCGCACGACCCAGAGCGCCAGTGCACCTGCCAGACGGGCGACCCGGAGCGCTACGTGCGCAGGGTCAGCGGTCCGCTCCTCGACCGGCTGGACCTGCAGATCGAGATGGCGCGCGTGCCTCCGGCGCAGCTGCTCGGCGGGCCGCCAGCGGAACCCAGCGCCAGCGTCGGCCTGCGCATCGCACAGGCACGTGCCATCGCGCTGGGGCGCAACGGCGGCCATCCCAACGCGCGCCTCAGCGGCACGGGCGTGCTCCGCGCCTGCTCCCTGAGCAAGCCGGCGACCAACGTTCTGGCCGAGCTGGCGGCCACCAACCACCTCAGCGCCCGATCGGTCCACCGCCTGATGCGCGTGGCGCGGACGATCGCCGATCTCGAGGGCACGGCCGAAATGACGCAGGAGCACGTCCTGGCGGCCGCCGCATTGCGCGACCCGGGCGCGATGCTCTCCGCGCAGCTGGCTGCGTGACGGATGATCTGGGCACACGATTTGGGAGTGACGAGCGACAAGCCTGGATAGCGCTTGCGTCCGTGCCGGGGATCGGGTCCGAGTGGCTCGGCCACATGCTCGCCCAGTTTCGAAGCATGGTCCACGCCCTGGAGGCGGCTCAGGATGGCACGCTCGAAGCGTGGAACCGTCTGTTTGCCAGGGCCACCGGCACGCATCGTCTTTTCGCCGGCCACGCTGGCTGTCGGCCGCCGACGTCGCGCAGAGACCCTGCCACGGTCCTGCGCAAGATCCTCGAGCGCGGCCTGTGGACGTACACCTCGCTCGACTCCGACTTTCCACCGCGTCTGCGCGACCTCGACCCGCCGCCGGCGGTGATCCACGGCCTGGGCGATAAGACCCTGCTGGCAACGCCCCGTGCGGTGGCCATCGTCGGGACGCGCCATCCGACGGCCGGCTGGACGCGCGCTCGCGTCGCGTGTCGCCACGCGCCTGGTGGAGGCGGGCGCGATCGTCGTCTCCGGGCTTGCCGTTGGCATCGACGGCGCGGCTCACGCGGCAGTTGTCGAGCGCCAAGCCCGAACGGTCGGCGTCATCGGCGCCGGCCACGACCACCCCGGGCCGCGGGCTCACTCGCGCCTGCGTGAGGAGATCCTGGCCAACGGCGGCGCCCTGATCAGCGAGCACCATCCAACGGTCCAGGCGACACGCGGCACCTACCCACGCCGCAACCGGATCATCGCCGCGCTCGGCGACGCGACGATCGTCGTTGAGGCGCCGCGCAAGAGCGGCGCGCTGATCACCGCCCGGGCCGCCCTCGAGCTTGGCCGTCCGGTGTTCGTCGCGCCCGGACGCGTCGGCGACTGGTCGGTCGCGGGATCGCTCGCACTTCTGCGCGAGACACCGGCGCGCCCGCTGGTCGGCCTCGACGAGCTGATCGAGGACCTCGGCTATTTCGCTTCTGGACCGCAAGCCACAGAGGCGGACGCACGCATCCGCGTCCGGCAACCGCGCGGACGTCGCGGACCGGCACTGGCAATGCTCGGCCCAACCGAGCGTGCTGTCGCCGAGCGTCTGTGTTCGGGCCCGGCCGGCCTCGACGCCCTCGTCGCCGACACTGGTTTGCCGCCCGGTGCCATTTCGAGCGCCGTGACGTTCCTGCTGATGCGTGGCTGGGCTCAATCGGTCGGCCCTGCCTACATCGCGGCCGGGCCGCTGGCCGGTTGAACAGGGACATCAGTACCGTTGCCGGTGCACAGGCGCGCCAGCCACACTGCGCAGGTGATACCGAACGTAATCCTCCACCTGATCAACGAGCTGCCCGTCGTGGCCGACCTGGAAGACCTTCCAGCTGGCGGCGATCGCAGCGTGCGCTGCACCAACATCCGCACCGTCGACGGCAAACGGCCCGCCTTCGTCCACGAGCGCAACTCGACGTTCATCTTCCCGATGTCGATGATTTGCCTCATCGAGGCGCCACATGGCGTCTCGGAGACCACCGACGAGTTCGAAGCGCAGAGTGGTCTGACGGCCATTCCAGAGGTCACGTCACGGCCTCCGCCGCCTCCGTTGGACGAGGACGAGGAGCCCGACGAGGACCTTTTGGCGCGCATGCGCTCGATCTGAGCGAGGCCCCAAAAGCCACGATCCCCAAAGTGCGGGATGCACTCGGCGTATATTCGAATCAATGAGTAAGAACCTGGTGATCGTCGAATCACCGGCTAAGGCACGCACTATCGAGCGATACCTGGGTCCCGGCTACCGGGTCCTGGCGTCGTACGGCCATGTGCGCGACCTTCCCGAGAACCCTGGCAAGAACAAGCTGGGCGTCGACGTAGAGCATGATTTCAAGCCCGATTACGTAGTCAGCGAGGATCGCAAGAAGCAGGTAGCGGCCATCGCCAAGGAAGCCAAGGCTGCCGACACCGTCTACCTCGCCACCGACCTTGACCGCGAAGGCGAGGCCATTGCATGGCATGTCGCCGAGGCGGCGAACGTCTCACCCGAGAAGGCGCGCCGCGTGACTTTCTCCGAGATCACGTCAGACGCGATCAAGGACGCTTTCGCCCATCCGCGCGATATCGACCACAACCTGGTTGACGCGCAGCAGACGCGGCGCATCCTCGACCGGCTGGTCGGCTACACGCTCAGCCCGCTGCTGTGGCGCAAGGTTCGGACCGGACTGTCCGCCGGCCGTGTGCAGTCGGTCGCCGTCCGCCTCGTCGTCGAGCGCGAGCGTGAGATCAACGCCTTCACGGCCAAGGAGTACTGGTCGATCGAGGTCGTCCTCGAGACGGACACCGGAGAGCGGTTCGTCGCCGAGCTGGTGAAGATCGACGGCGAGAACCTCGACGATCGGAGATCCGGCGAGACGGCCGATCAGCACGCCGCGGCTCTGCGCGAGCTAAAGCCGGTGGTCGATGCCGTCACCACAAGAAGAACTCGCGGCGCAATCCAGCGCCGCCCTTCACGACGTCGACGCTGCAGCAGGAGGCGAGCCGCAAGCTCAGCTTCAACCCCAAGAGGACGATGCGCGTTGCCCAGGACCTTTACGAGGGCCTGGACACCAAGGACGGCCGCGTCGGACTCATTACCTACATGCGAACCGACTCGACCAACATGGCCATCGATCGCCGAGCGCGAGGCCAGGGAGGTGGTCGCGACCCGCTACAGCCTGAAGCACGTGTATCGCGGGCCGAAGCGCGAGAACAAGAAGAGCAAGGGTGCCCAGGAGGCCCACGAGGCGATTCGCCCGACATCGTTCGCTCGTGATCCCGAATCGCTGGCCAACGAGCTCGAGCCCGAGCAGTACCGGCTGTATCGGCTGATCTGGCAGCGCGCACTGGCGTCGCAGATGTCGGCGAAGGAGCTGGAGACGACGACGGTCGATCTGTCGGCCGATCGGTACGCACTGCGGGCTTCGGCAACGCGGACGACCTTCGACGGCTTTTCGGCGGTCTACACCGAGGGATCCGACGACACGGACGAGGAGGCCGAGGCCACTCTGCCGATCCTCGCCCAGGGCGACGTGACATCCGTGCAGGAGGTCACGCCCAACCAGCACTTCACCCAGCCGCCGCCGCGCTTCACCGAGGCGTCGCTGATCAAGGCGCTGGAGGAACGTGGCATCGGGCGTCCGTCGACGTACGCGGCCACGATCTCGACGATCGTCGATCGCGGCTACGTCACTGTTGTCGAACGACGTTTGCGGCCGGAGTACGTGGGCGAGGTCGTGACGGACCTGCTGGTCGAGCACTTCGGTGAGTTCGTCGACTACGACTTCACCGCGCACATGGAGGAGGAGCTCGACGAGATAGCCGCCGGCGAGCGGCAGTGGGTGCCGCTGCTGCGCGATTTCTACGGGCCGTTCCACGAGCTCGTCGACAGGAAGAGCGAGGAGCTCAAGCGCAGCGATTTCACGACCGAGGCGACGGACGAGGTCTGCTCGGAAGGTCACCCGATGGTCATCCGACTGGGCCGCAACGGCCGTTTCCTGGCGTGCTCGTTGTATCCGGAGCACAAGGAGACGCGGCCGCTCCCCGGGGAAGAGGCAGAGACGGCGGGCGTCGAGGGCGTCGGCGAGGTGTGCCCGGAGTGCGGACAGGGCGAGCTCGTTGCCCGACGCGGAAGGTTCGGAGCCTTCGCGGGCTGCTCGCGCTACCCGGACTGCAAGTACATCCGCAAGACCGGTCCGCCGCCGCCCGAGCCGCTCCCATTCGAGGTCACGTGCCCCAAGTGCGGCGAGGGCCACCTCACCGCGCGGCGAGCGCGCCGGACGGGATCCGTCTTCTACGGCTGCTCGCGCTACCCGAAGTGCGACTTCACGTCGTCGCGCGAGCCGGTAGGCGTGCTCCACGACGCTGACGACGGCCCGGTGGCAAGAGATCCAGAGAAGGGCGGCATCTGCCTGAAGTGCGGTGCGCCGGTCGAACTGCCGGATCCCGTGGTAGTCGGCGCGAAGCTCCCCGGTGGCGAGCCGAATCCCGAGGCGTCTGGCCCGGCCGCAACGCAAGGGCGGTGGCGGGCAGACCGCGAACCACCCGTCGGCGATCAACCTCGACCACCGGTCGACGACCGGCGCGCCCGGCCGCGTGACCGGCACAGAGGCACTCGACGCGTTCCTGGGCCGACTGGCCGCTCGTGACTCATCCGAACACACCCGCCGCGCATATCGCACCGCGATAAGCCAATACCTCGACTGGCTCGACGAGCGTCACGCCGACTGGCAGGTGCCGCCGCGGCCCTGATTCGCGGCTATCTGGCCGAGCTTGCCGAGCGTCCGCTGTCGCGCCGCTCCATCAGCAGCAGAGTGGCCGCGCTGCGCTCGTTCTACCGATATGCCCGCCGAGAGGGCGTCGTCAGCGCTGATCCATGGTCCGCGGCACTGACACCGCGACTGCCTCGCCGTCTCCCGCAGGTCCTGGACGTCAGCGAAGTCGAACGACTCATCGACGAGGCCGACACCGCCAGCGACCGGCGGGCACTTGCGCTGCGCGACATCGCGTTGGTCGAGACCGCGTACGCCGCTGGGTTGCGCGTCAGCGAGCTTGCCGCGGCACGGCTCGCCGACCTTGACCTGGCGCGCGGCGAGCTTCGTGTATTGGGCAAGGGCCGCAAGGAGCGCATGACGCTTCTGGGCAAGCCCGCCTGTCAGGCGCTGGAGGCGTACCTGACTTACGGGCCGCCCGCAACTCCGCTCCGCCGCGATTGCGTCATCCGACGGCGCCCCGACCGACGATCCGGGCGTCATCTTCCTGAACGCACGTGGCGGCGCCATCGGTGTCCGCGGCGTGAGATATCGCATGGATCGGCTCATGGTGCGTGCCGGCCTTCCCAGCGGCGCCTCGCCGCACACCCTCCGCCACTCGTTCGCCAGCCACCTGCTCGAGGGTGGCGCCGATTTGCGCGTCGTCCAGGAGCTGCTCGGTCACGAGAGCCTGGCCACGACGCAGGTCTACACGCATGTCACCCCTCAGCGATTGCGCAGCGCATACCAGCAGGCGCATCCGCGCTCACGTAAGACACCCGGGCCACCTCCCGCTCCGTGACCGCGCGCAACCTGGCGCGCGCCGGAATGACGGTCGCGGCTGCCTTCTTCATTTCGCGCGTCCTCGGCTGGGTGCGCGTCGTCGTCATTACCAGCGAATTCCGCGCCGGCACGGAGCTGGATGCCTATTTCGCCGCGTTCCGTCTCCCAGACGCGATCTTCCAGCTCGTTGCGGCCGGCGCGCTGTCATCAGCCATGATCCCGGTCCTCGCCGGCCTGTTCCACCGCAACGAGGAGGATCACGCGTGGCGCGTCGTCTCGACGGTGCTCAACGTAATGCTGCTGGCTCTGTCGGCACTGGCCGCGATCGTCGCGATCTTCGCGCCGGTGATCGTGCCGATCTTCACCCCGGGCTTCGACGCCGTCGGCCAGGAGCTGACCATACGGCTGACCAGGATCATGCTGCTATCGCCCATCCTGCTGGCCATGGGCGCGGTCGCGTCCAGCGTCCTGAATTCGCGCGGCCGCTTCGGGGCGGCCGCGGTGGCCCCGTCTCTCTACAACGTCGCCATCATCGGTGGCGCAATCTTCCTGGGCCCAATCCTGGGAGTCGAAGCTCTGGCCATCGGCGTCGTGATCGGGTCGGTGTTCCACCTGGTCGTCCAGATCCGACCCGATGCTCCAGGAGCATTTCAAGTTCTCGTTCGAGATCGATCTGGGTGACGCGCATGCCCGCCAGGTTCTCCTCCTGATGGCTCCGCGGGCAATCGGCCTTGGCGCGAACCAGATCACGTTCATCGTCGCCACGACGCTCGCGACGGGCGTGGGCGTTGGCGCCGTGACCGCCTACAACGTTGCGTGGACCGTCCTCCAGATACCTCTCGGGGTCATCGGTTTCCCCCTCGGCATCGTTCTGCTGCCGTCGTTGGCGCGCGCCGTCGCCCAGGGGTCGACGCGCGATTTCGGCGTGCTGATCGTCCGCTCGGTCCGTCTCGTGCTGTGGATCATGCTGTTCATCACCGCGACCGGGCATCGTGTTGCGCCGGCAGGTGGTGAGCCTGCTGTTCGAGCCCGGGCTCGACGCGAATGCCGTGGCGCTGACGGTCGACACGCTGTCCTTCCTGTTCCTCGGCCTGGCCGCGCATTCCTTGGTGATCGTCTTCGCACGCGCCTTCTACAGCGGTCACGACACGCGCACCCCGGTCATCACGGCCGTTCTGGACATGGTTGTGTGTGTGACGGTCGGGGTCGCCACGGTGGGCAGCCTCGGTCTTTCCGGGATCGCCCTGGGTCTGGCGGCTGGGGCCTGGGCCGAGGCCGCCTCACTGGGCATCCTGCTGTGGCGTCGAACTCCCGGCGCTGGTCTCGAAGGGATCCTTCAGCCGCTGGTCGTGTTCATCGGCGGCGCGATACTGGCCGGCCTGGCAACCCTCCTGGTCGTTCGGCTGACCGATCCGATCATCGGCGACACGCCGGGCAAGATCGCGCTGATCTTCCAGATCATCGCCGCCGGCGGAGCGGGCGCCGCGACGTACGCGCTCTACACTCGGGCACTCCGGATACCAGAGTTGGGCCAGTCGATCGACCTGGTGCGCTCCATGGTCGGCCGGGGTGGCGGTGGTGATGGGAGCAGCGCGCCGCCCGAGTAACGGCGCGAATTCGCCAGGAGTCGTATGAATTGGATGGACCATGGCCGCTGACATCGGACGCCCGCTGGGCGAGCTCGTTCGTGAGCTCGAGGGCGCGCGGGATGCTGCGCACCGTGATGGCGGCCGAAGGCTCGGCCGCGACTCAGGGTGACGGGCGTCGACTTCGACTCGCGCTCCGTTGAGCCGGGCCACGTGTTCGTAGCGGTACCGGGCGCCGAGATCGACGGTCACGAGTTCGCCGCGGATGCCGTCGGTCGAGGCGCCATGGCCGTCATTGCCGAACGAGCTATGCCGCGACTGGGCGTCCCCCAGCTGCTTGTCGGCTCGTCCCGCTCGGCCCTCGCCTTGGCCGCTGCCTGGTCCAACGGCTTCCCCAGCCATCAGCTGGGCGTGATCGGGATCACCGGCACGGACGGCAAGACGACGACGTCCTACCTGGTGCGATCGATGCTCGCCGCAGCCGATATTCGCGCCGGCATGATCACCACGGTCGATGTCTTCGTCGGCGGCCAGAGCTACGGCGAGAGCGGGCACACGACGCCGGAGGCGCCGGAGATCCAGCACGATCTCCGCAGGATGGTCGATGCCGGCGATCAATGGGCCGTGCTCGAGTCGACGTCGCATGGCCTGGCGCTCGAGCGTGTCGCCGAGGTCGCTTACGACGTCGCCGTCCTGACCAACATCACCCACGAGCACCTCGACCTGCACGGCACTTACGACGCCTACGTTGCGGCCAAGCGATCGCTGTTCGAACGGCTGGCGCCGGGGCCGACCAACCCCGACAAGGGCTGGCCGAAGATGGCGGTGATCAACGCCGATGACGAGCGGGAGACCGAGTTTTCAGTTGCCGCCAAACGCGCTGGTGCGCGAGTGCTGACCTATGCAGTTGGCCCGGACGCGCAGGCAGACATCACGGCCTCGACGTCACGCGACGACGGCACTGGCCTGCGGTTGCAGGTGAAGACGCCGCGCTGGTCGGACGAGCTGGCGCTCAACCTGGTCGGGCACTTCAACGCCTACAACGCACTGGCCGCGGTTGGCGTCGGCGAGGCCATGGGACTGGATCCGCAGGCTATTAAGCGCGGGCTCGAGGCGCTGGAGAGCGTGCCCGGCCGGCTGCATCCGGGTCGACGAGGGCCAGGAATTCACCGTCTACGTCGACTTCGCCCACACGCCGGGCGCGCTGGCCGCTGCGCTCGACTCGCTGGCGCCGCACGCCGCCGCACGCGGGGGAGGGCTGATCTCTGTGTTCGGATCGCCCGGCGCGCGCGACACGCTGAAGCGGCCGATGATGGGCCGTGCCGCGGGGGAGCGATCGCGCGTCGTAGTGCTCGCAGATGACGACCCGCGCGACGAGGATCGAATGAGCATCCTCGAGCAGATCGCGGTCGGTGCCATCGAGGCCGGCCGGCGGCGCGATCAGGACCTGTTCCTGATCCCCGAGCGACGCGACGCCATTCGCAAGGCTTTCGAGATGGCGCGTCCCGCGGACATCGTGTTGCTTGCCGGAATGGGCCACGTGGACCGGATCATGACCGCCGAGGGTCGCATGCCCTGGAACGAGGCAGAAATCGCGCGCGAAACCCTGAACGGAATGGGCTACCGCCGCTAGGGGCTATTGTCCTTGGTAGGCCTCGGCGAGCGGCAGAGCTACGGCAGCGAGCGCGTCGATGATCGGGTTTGCGTCGATCCGGCCGCGGTTGGTCAGCGTCACGATCGACGTGTCGAGATCAGGCGTGTACCACATGGCCGCGTCGAAGCCGCGCAGCGAGCCAGTGTGGCCAAAGGCCTGGTGCCCACCGATCTTCCGCGCTCGAGTGCCCAGCCCGTAGGCCTCCTGGGCGTACTGGTGCCAGTCGGTCATCTGCGCCAGTGAATTGGCCGAAACGACGTCGCCGCCGTAGAGGTCTCGAACCCACTCCGCCAGGTCTGAGGAAGTCGAGACGATGTCGCCAGCGCCGTAGGCAACTGTTGCCGCCGAGAGGGTGGGCCGGTAGTCGGTCCCGTCGTCCAGACAGACAGGTCCATTGATCCGCTGCAGACAGCCGAGTGCTCCACCGGGCGGCGGCGGTGTTGCCGACGATTGGTCGAAGGTGTGGTCCAGGCCAAGCGGCTCGAAGAATTGGTCTTTCAATACGTCGCCCAGCGGTTTTCCTGTGGCGGCCTCGACGACCAGGCCCAGCAGCAGGAAGTTCGTGTTGCTGTAGTGATAGCCCTCACCGGGCGGAAACTTCGGGTCCAGCACGAAGTTGTCGAGGACCTCCTGGGGCGTCCAGTGATGGTCGGGCTCGTTGAAGACGCGCAGGTTGTACTCGGGATGGTTGAAGTAGTCGTACAGCCCGCTGGTATGGCCGAGCAGCATCCTTAGGGTGATGTTCTCGCCGTTCGGGTAGTCGGGCTTCCATTTCGACAGCGGGTCGTCGAGGGACAGCTTGCCCTCGTCCACCAGCTGCATGATCGCGGCGGTAACGAAGGTCTTGCTGATGGAGCCGACGACGAACGTGGTGTCGGGCTCGGCCGCGATGTTGCGGGTTGGGTCGGCGAGGCCGTTTGCACCGTTCCAGGTGCTGCCGTCGGGAAACCTGATCGTCGCCGTCAGGCCAGGAATCTTGTTCTCGACAGCCTGCTCAGCGAGCGTCTGGTCGAGCTGAGGACCCAGTGCCTCCGCCAATGAGCCAGCTGGCAGCGTCGGTGGCGGGCCGATAGTCGGACTGGCGCCCGAAGAGGGCGGCGAATCGGGCGTCGCCAGCGGTCCCATCGGGCGGATTGGACGGCGAGGGCTGGATGCCGGTGGGCGCAACCGTCGTGAGCGGCGTCGAGACGGCCGTGGGCGGAGGCGTTGGGGTTGCGCTCGAACAGGCCGCGACGACCGCAGCCAGGAGAAGGATGAGCGTGCGCAATGAGTTGGAGATCATCATTTAAGAGGGTCAGGGAGGGACGGCCTCTCACGGTACACTGACTTTCAGATGTCCATCGAACCCATCAGCGCTCCGCGTGCGCGTGGCGCAGCCACGACCGGCCGCGCGGCCACGAAGGCCGCCAACGCGAAGAACGCCAACGCGAAGGCCGAAAACGCCACGACAGCCAGACAGATCGGCGCGCCTGCCACGTCGTTCAGCCGCCGGACCCTCAACAACCACGAGCGACGGCTCGAAGAGGAGCTGCGTGCCCACCACCCGCAGGCCGACACCGAGGTCGTGCGCAAGGCGTGGCAGTTCGCCGTCGAGGCGCATCGGCGCAGAAGCGCGCCAGTGGGGAGCCGTACGTCAGCCATCCGCTGGCCGTGGCGCGGATCCTGGCCGATCTCGGACTCGATCAGGACGCCATCGTGGCCGCGCTGCTCCACGACGTTCCCGAGGACACTGACTACTCGCTGACCGACATCGAGGACCGCTTCGGGGCCGAGGTCAGCAAGCTCGTCGACGGCGTCACCAAGCTGTCGAAGTTCGGCGCCCGCAGCCACGAGGAGCAGCAGGCCGAGAACATCCGCAAGATGCTCCTGGCGATGGCGCAGGACCTGCGCGTCGTGCTCATCAAGCTCGCCGACCGGCTGCACAACATGCGCACGATCGAAGCGCTGCCGCACGACAAGCAGGTGCGCATCGCCCGCCAGACGGCCGAGATCTACGTTCCGCTGGCCGAGCGGCTGGGCATCTGGCAGATCAAGTGGGAGCTCGAAGACCTCTCATTCAAGATCCTCGAGCCGGCCGAGTTCAGCCACCTGGCAACGGAGCTCGAGACACACCGGAAGGTACGCGAGCAGTACGTCAAGCGGGCGATGAACGTCCTTCGCGACGCCTTGAAGGCCTCCGGGATCGAGTCCGAGATCTCCGGCCGGCCGAAGCACATCAGCAGCATCTGGAAAAAGATGCAGCGCAAGGGCGCCAACCTGTCCGAGATCTACGACGTCCACGCCATCCGCGTGCTGGTCAAGGATGTCCAGGACTGCTACGCGGCTCTCGGCGTCGTCCATTCGATCTGGCGCCCGATTCCGGGTCAGTTCGACGACTACATCGCCGTGCCCAAGCCGAACGGCTACCAGAGCCTGCACACCGCAGTGATCGCGCTCGACGGCAAGCCTCTCGAGGTGCAGATCCGCACCCACTCCATGCATCGCATCAGCGAGATGGGCGTGGCCGCGCACTGGCGCTACAAGGAGGGCGGCAAGTCCGACCGCGACTACGACGCCAAGCTGAGCTGGATCCGCCAGCTGGTGGACTGGCAGCTCGACGTCACCGACGCGACCGAGTTCGTGGAGGGCGTCAAGCTCGACCTGCTCCAGGACGAGGTCTTCGTCTTCACGCCCAAGGGCGACGTCAAGGACCTGCCGACAGGCTCGACACCGCTCGACTTCGCCTATCGCATCCACACCGACGTGGGTCACTCCACAATCGGCGCGAAGGTCAACAACCGACTGGTGCCGCTCGACTACAAGCTGAAGAACGGCGACATCGTCGAGATCGTCACGACGAAGGCGGCGCGCGGGCCGTCGCGCGACTGGATGGACAAGGTCCACACCGGCCATGCCAAGGAAAAGATCCGGCAGTGGTTCAAGCGCCAGGAGCGCGACGAGAACATCGTCCACGGTCGCGAGTCGCTGGATCGCGAGCTACGCCGCATTGCGCGGTCGTCGCTCGAGAAGCTCGGCGCGGAGCGCGTCAACGAGATGGCCGAGCTCTACAAGTACCCGACCGTCGAGGATTTCTTCGCGGCAATTGGCTACGGCGCGGTCTCGGCCCAGCAGGTCGTCACCCGCATGGACGTGGTCGACGACGCGAACGAGGTGGTGCTACCCCAGGTGGCGCCGCATATTCCGGCGCGGACAGACGGCGTTCGAGTCAAGGGCGTCGGCGACCTGATGATCCGATTCGCGCGCTGCTGCCATCCGATCCCCGGCGATCCGATCGTCGGCTACATCACCCGCGGCCGCGGCGTAACGATCCACCTGCCGACCTGTTCGACGGTGGTCAACGAGAAGGACGTCGGGCGACTGATCGAGGTCGAGTGGGAAGGCTCGATCCAGCAGACCTACCCGATTGCGATCCGCGTCGAGGCCTACGACCGACCCGGCCTGCTCTCCGAGATCACCAACGTGGTGGCCGAGAACAAGGTCAACATCATCGCCGCGAACGTGCACACCAATCCGGACCACACGGCCACGTTCCTGGCCACGCTCCAGGTGTCGTCAGTGGCTCAGCTGGCCAAGGTCCTGTCGCGGATCGAGCAGGTCAAGGACGTCCACACCGTCCAGAGGGACATGAGCTAGCGGCCGACTGCTCGGCTCGCCACGTCGTTTGTCGCGAGTCCCGGCTTGTCCCAAATGGTCGCAATACGACTGCCACCGCGCTCAATCGGACAAATCTTGTCGCGCTTGGACGCCATTGGGTCGAATTGGGACAACCTGCACCGGAAACGGCCGAATTGTGGTCGTATTTGGTCCAACTGAGACAAGTTGGCGGATGGAGCCCTGAACTAAGGTCGAGCTCGGGTTAGTCCGATAGCGGCTCGAGCGACGACAGGAACCTCATCACCGGGACAGCCACAGCAAAGTCGTCGGCGAGAATTCTGGGCAGATCCTTTGAGAACGCCTCCTTGGGCGAAAGCTCCCGACCGAAGGTGATGTCCTTCAGCTTCAGCAGGTCGGCATGCGGGTGGTCGGGCGGGTAGCCCTGCGGAATGCGCTTCAGCGAATCGCCGTGGACCGGCTCGAACTTGGCCAGGAACTTGGGATCGTCTAGCGTGGCGAGGGTCGCCACAGGCTCCTTGTCCACCACTCGGCGGAACGCAGCCAGCCGTGCCGGCTCGGGATGCCACATGCCGCCGCCCATGTACGAGCCCTCAGGCGACATGTGGAAGTAGCCGCCGGCCCCCGGCCAACCAGTTGATGAGTCATCCCCGCCCGCGGCCGGCCCGACCCACGGGAAGCTCGGCCGCGATGTTGCTCTTGTATGGCGTCTTGTCCTTGGAGAAGCGCGTGTCCCGGTAGATCCGAAACGGCGACCTCTTGGGGTCGGATCGCAGCGGGATGCCACGCGTCTCGAACTCCGCAGCAAGATCAACGCACAGCGCCTCGAGCGGCACCTTGAGCAACCGCTCGTAGTCGGCCTTGCGCGCCTGGAACCACGCGCGCTCATTGTTGAAGGCGAGGTCCACTAGGAACTGAAGCGCCTCCGGAGTAAAGCCAGGGAACGATCTGCCCATTGAGCCGACTCTAATGCCCGGTGCAACGCATTTCGGCCCCTATGACATGGTTTGGTCGATTGGTCTCGGGGACAGCGGGCATCAGGATGAGGTCGGCGCCCCTCGTCGCGCCGATAGGCGCTTTCGTATTGCGCGATCTAGCGACAGATTGCCCGGACCCAGCAACGCGATGGCGGCGGCCGCCGTGGCAAGTAGAGCCTCTAGCCGCAGAGTGGTGATTGCGTCTGTGATGCTCGGGGCCAGTGCAGCATCCGGCAGGCGTATGAACAACAGAACCACGAGCATCTCCGCCGCAACGGCCGTCGCGAAAGGAACAGTCAGCAGGCCGAGAACGAGAGCAGCACCCGCGATGACCTCGAACCAGCTCACCAATGGACCGGTCAGACTCGGCCACACGACTGACAAACTCTCAAAGTACGCCGACGAATAGGCGGGTCCGCGCAGAACCTTTTCAGCTCCGGCGGCGATGAAGACGACGCCGACGGTCAGACGCAGCATCAGCGTCGCGAGCGAAGTCGGCACTCGCATCTTTGTGATGGGTGTGGGCCTACCGCACCACGGCCGGAGACAGGCCGTCTTGGATCAGCTTGCTTGGCGTCCCGCTGCCGTCGGCTGGCACGGACCAAATGTCCTCGCCGTCGCCATAGATGATTGTGTTGTCGTCGAGCCATTCGACCTGATCGTCGATGTTGCGTGTCTCCGCGACTGGCGTCTCGGTCATCGTCGCCAAATCCAGGACGTTCAGCTGCCACTGACCGATGAGACCTTCGCCTAGCTTTTTGTAGCCGATCTGTGTCCCGTCGGGCGATAGCGATGGACACTCGACATTCTCGTGAAGAACATCCAGCGTGCGCGCTGCGATATCGCCCTTGACGAGGTATGTCTGCCCACCCGTTCGCAGTGACGCATAGAAGGTGTTGCTGTCGGCGATTGGGAACGTAACACCCCAGAAATTGAAGTCCTGGCCCTGCAACGTCTGACCATCGCGCCGCGTTGTGAAATTCTCGAGATTGTCGATCACACCGCCGCTCGCCATGTCGATCAAAAGGGTTGTCGTGGAGAAGTTCACGTCCGCGTACGAATGGCCGAAGACGAAGACGGTAGCGGCACCGACGCGGCCGTCAGGTGACACCCGAGCGCGCGTAGGAGCACCGTCGAGTGGGATGCGGTTGAGCTCCCTAAACTCCGAGTCGAATACGACCGCGTAGTAATTGGCGATCACTCCATAATCGGGGACCAGGCACAGGCCGTGGTCGGCGGCGAAGTGCACCCTCTCGCAAGTGAGCCCACTGAGCGTTCGCTCTCCACCCGGGTTGAGCGCCGACACGACGGCGACCTGGGCATAGCCGTTCTCGCGCCCCACGTTTTGGAACATGATCTTCGTTGCGGCACCAAAGGAAGCCGGAGCTTCGACGAGGCTGCTCGCCGGTGCATCGACGGACGCTTCCGGTGCGACATGGCTGGCGCTTGTGGTTGGTGCCGCGACAGCCCGAAACGGCGATCGGACGACAGCTAATGCGACGTAGCCTACGGCCACGGTCAGGCACGCAAGGACAATCAACGCGAAGACCACGGGCGCGGGCACGCGCGGCACGGAGGACACTCCGTTTCGAGGTGCTTTTACCGCCGGTGCTCGACGGAGCTCCGCTCCGGCACCCGCGCGACGCTTAGGCATTGGTAGGAAGTCGCCGTCCGCGGAGAATCAATGCCGTGAGAGAGAAGGTCGCCACGAGTCCGACAAGGAACACCGCTAACGCTGTTTGAAGGCCCCAGACGGTCCACGCTAACCCGAAAGCGATCGAGGCAACCAGTCGGGCGCCGCCGGTCGCCGACGCGAGCAGGCCAAGACCCGAACCGCGCAGGTTGTCCGGCAGCAGGCTACTGGCGAGAGCTTGCAAGACGCCGTCCGTCATCGCGTAATAGGCCCCCAGGAGCACCAGTGTGATCAGAAAGCCGAGCGGCACCGTGTCCGGAATGAGAACGCTCGCGTAGGCGAGGGCCAGCACCCCATAGCCGGCGACGAACACTGGCCCCCTTCCGATGCGGTCGGCGAGACGACCAAAGGGCACGGCGAGAACCATGAAGACCAACGCCGTGCCCACGAACAGGAGCGGAAAGAATACGACATTTAACTGATCCTGCTCCGCTAGCGAAAGATAGAGGAAGCTATCGCTCACGGTCACCAGGCTCAATGCCGCGCTGATAGCGAGGACGAAGCGGAATCCGGGTGCGCGGAGGAGCCCGGCGACGTCGCGGCCCGTAATGCGCTCGGATAAGGCGCTGACATCCGATTGCCGTGGCGGGTTATGTACGAAAATCAACAACAGCGCCAATCCGCCTATCGCGAAGCAAAAGCTGACGACGAATATCGCGTCGTAGCTTTGCGGGGCGAGGGCGAGGATCACGAACGACAACAATGGACCGATCATGGCACCCGCCGTGTCGAGGGCGCGATGTACTCCGAAAGCGATTCCGAGGTTTTCGCGCTGCGTGCTCAATGAGATAAGCGCGTCCCGTGGCGCCGTCCGAATGCCCTTTCCAACCCGGTCGACCATGATCAAACCTGCGAGGGCGACGAAAGGTGCTTGGATTACCAGAAACCCCAATTTGCAGACCGCCGAAAGTCCGTAGCCGGTGGCCGCCACACCCTTAGGATCCCGTCGCCGGTCCGAAACGTAACCGCTGGCCACGCGCACGAGCACGGCTCCGCCCTGATATAGGCCGTCGATGATGCCGAACTGGACGGGAGCGAGCCGCAACGAAAAGAGCAGATACAGAGGCAGGATCGTGCTCACCATCTCCGATGAGATGTCCGTCAGCAGGCTATTGATTCCGAGAAAAATGACGTTCTTGCTGACGCGTCGCCTGCCGCCACCGCTTCCGGCCAACCACCGCGTGCCCTCGGCGGCGAGGCGCGTGTTCTCAATCTGGTACGACAAGGCGCCTCCAAAGTGGCCGCGCCGAATCAGAAGATCCTGCTGCCGAGGATCGCTGATGGCGGCGCCCTATGCCAGAGCCAATTGAGTTAATCGGGGCGATCTTCTCGTCAATTATTGGGTTGGAATGGAGCACTCGCCTCAACACAGACAATCCCGCGAGGCCACCATCGCGAAAGTCATGGCTGATTCGACGCCGGCTGGCTAGCCGAGGGCCACAGCGTGACATAGCGGTAAACGGCGTCAGGAGAGTCCGATCGGGTCAGTGTGGCTTCGAGCGGCGAGTCGCCCTCCTCGAAGTTCGGAACCGGCGCTTCCCTCACCCAGGTCTCGCCATCTTCAAGCTTTATGGATGACCACGCGGCTTCGACATGTCCGTCGCGGGTCAAATCGACGGCGACGTCGATCGGGCGACCCTCCTCATTGCGAATTCCAAGCGTCACGACCGAGGGCACCGGCCCAGGCTGTATCCAAAGCTGAGTGAAACCGGGCCTTGGCTGATCGTGATAGGCGTCAATAGCGATACCAAAGGCAGCCACAACGATCGCGAAAGCTGCTGCGAAGAGCAAAACGTTGAGGCGACCCTGGCGCCCACCGATCGATCGCGCGAGTGCATGCACCTTGGGATCAGCACGCAACGACGAGTCTGGTAGGTGTCGACTGCGCCACGCGAGAATGACGGCTGAGGCCATCGTGAGGCTGAACAGAAGCGCCGCCCAAGAGGCGGCAGTCAGTCCGATTTGCGTCGCCTGTAGCAACAGCCCCGAGAGTGCCGCGATTACCATGCTCGTGCCGAGCCCAAGCACGAGGCGAGTCAACGAAGAAAGTGGCGCTCGTGGAGCAGCTGCACGGACAAGTGCATAGCCAGGGGCAAAAACGACCAGCGGTAAGCAGAGCGCGAGACGGAGGACGGGTTCCAAGCCGTCGGCGATCGTGCCAGCGACTCCCAAGAACGCTGCGACCGCGAGGGCGGACACTTCGATCGTGACCGATCGGCTCATTCCGTCAGAGCTCGTACGTCGTAGACCTGAACATCGCCGCTGTCGAAGATGCGCGAGACATTGTCAACGCCATCGAATTTTTCAAGGGCCTGAGCGGGAATCGGTGACCTGTGACTACCGCTGGAGATCTCCCCCCTTTCGTAATAAACGCCAACTATCGGCAGGCTTGAACTCAGGCGTCGGTCGATCAGCACGTAGTCTATTGCGCCCTCTGCCATCACTTTGACCTCCTGCGGTCCAAGAGTCAGGCTGAAGAACGCGTTACGTACGCGTACCTGGTCGAAGGAGGCCGTGACCGGATGTTGCCCGCCGATGCTTCCCAGAAGTACCCGATTAACTCGATCGACGAGAAAGCGGCTATCGCGTGGCAAGTGATTCGCCGCCCACTCGGCAGTCGTGATCCCCTCCGGTTCCACCGAGCGAGGATCTGCAGAAACGAGGTATGGACCCGGCAAGCGCGCCCAGACGGGAAATGAAAGGGCGATTCCGCTCATCATGATGATGACCAGTGCCGCCGCCTTCCATGGCAGGCCCCACCCGCTCATCCTTGTTCCTACCCGCGAAGTAAGCGAAGAGAGGCGCGGTCGCCCATCAGGAAGCAGCGCCACGTCTTTGTGCCACTCGAGTCCAGCAGCAATGACAAAACCGAGCGCAAGGAAAACAAACGCACCCGCTCGGTCGGACAGCTCTGCGCCCTGGGCTGTGAACCGTGCGGCGAGGCTCGCCGGGTATCCAAGCGACGCGATAGCAAGCGCTGCAATGGCGGGCGTCACATGGCCGCGTCGCCAGATCACCCATAGACCCAACCCAGTCAGGGCTAGCAATACGGCGATGCCAAAGTAGGCGAGCCCCTGCTCCCAGAAAGGTGATCGAGGCGCGGCCGAGGCGGAAAAGAGCTCACGCGCCTTATCGCCCTGAAGCACTCGCACCACCTGTTGAGTAGCGGCGGCGACCGCGGGCGCCAAATAGCCGACGACAATCCCGGCAACTGCCACTAACCAGACGTAAGACAGTACGCCCGTCAAGACGGCCGGCATCACCGGTGCGGTCGTCTTCCTGATACGCCGCTCAACCAAGAACGCGGCGACACACCATAGGGTGAGAAATGCAAACAGTGCGAACGAGGTAACGTGGTGGGTAATGACGGTTGCCGCTATCGCGGTCCCGACGATTAGCCACGAACGAAGCCTCGGATCAGCACCATCCACGTAACGCGCAACGGCGTACAGCGCCAATACGGCAAATGGCACGGCCAGAGATTCGTATGCGAATTGAGCCTGGAAGAAGAGAAAATTGGGATTCGCCATGTAAATGAACGCCGCGACGCCAGCGATGCGTGCGGATCTACCAATTCGTAGGTAGAAAAGGAACAATGCGAGAACAAGTAGCACGCGGCCGATACCCAACATCACGGCACCAGCCAGGTAGACGGACGAACCGCTCATAGCGACGGTGACCGCTGTGATTGTTTCGAGTCCAGGAAAACTCGGACTGACCGGCAGCAGTGGACTGGGGACAAACAACCGACCAGTTATGAGAATGTCGTCGACACTTCGCACATGAAAAAACTCGTCGAACAATGTGAACATGACGGGGTCGTGAAGCAACTTGATGAGGTACAGCCCTAGACCGACGAAGGTCACCAGCAGCAGGCGTTCGGTGCCAGAGGCGTGCACGGATAAGAGTCGAATACCGGCGGGAATGGTCACCAGTAGGATCCCGACCCAGAAAGCGATATTGGCTGGAGTTGACGCGACGGGCCCCGTGTCGTTCCGTGATATGACAGCGGCAGCCGCAGACACGAGCAGGCCCATCGCAGTTACCACAGACAACGCCGGCGCCCAGCCCAGTCCTGGCGATAACTCTTCGTCTTGCTGCATTCCAACGGTTAGCCATGGACTCGCCATTCGACGCGCAGCCGACGTCAACGTGCTGCTTGACAAGTGCAACTGCCTACCTGGCCTGAGGCTGCCTGGCCAGGCGGGGCCTGGCAGGCAGCAATACCGCGTTCAACCTGGGTTACCCCTGCTATCAAAATGCGCCGCCGACTGTTATGTCGGGGACGCATGTCTCTGGAGACGACGCCTAAGCTCGCAAAGCGTGTGGACCGTCATCGACTCGCCTCTGGGCGATGGTACCGGACGTCGCACATCCTGCCGAAGCCCGTCTTCCCTACTGGCCGCAACGCCCAGGTGGTCGCCAGGTAAGTCGTCGTAGATGGGCTCATAAGCGACGGCCGTCATAGTCGGCGAAGCAGGTATGAAGGGTGTCGAGGGCGGTTTCTCCCGCTCAGACCGCACTTTAGGGACCTGATCCGCCGTCGCTTCCCGTCCGGTCGTACCAGTTCAGCCGGACGATCTGCCCGTAGCGACCGCCGCTCGCACTGGGTGATGCTCGGCCTGCCAAGGAAAAGGCAGCCTCGGGCAATTACTCCGACAAGGGCACACCCGTCGTGAGGCGGGGCCGCAAAGCCACGGGCCTGCATGTTGCAGGTGGCTGGGCTACCGAACTGAAGAGGTCGTCAACGAAAGGGCTTTCCGCCCGCACGTCTCTGTGGCCCGCCAGCCACTGAACGCGCCGCCGTATCGCGACGACCTGCCCAGGAGAATGAAAAATGCTGCGACTCACCGCAGACCCTCGTAGGCGCTCCGCTCGAATCGGACTCGGGGCCAAGCTCATCGTGGGTGCGTGTGCCTTAATCAGTTTCGTCACCGCAGGCGCTGTTGTGGTGCAGCCGTCGGCCGTTTCGGCCGCCAGCACTACCTTGGCTAGCGACCAATTCGACCGCCGGATTTCGGCTGGTTGGGGTAAAGCAGCCGAGGGTGGCGACTATCAGGAACTGGGTAGGTCGGCCTCATTCGCCGTCGACGGCGACGCGGGTCGTGTGACTCTAAGCTCCAGCACGCGAGACGCCTCGGCGCTATTGCCCGAGGTGCGCGTGCGGGACGCCGACGTCGTCTTCCGCTTCTCCATCGATCGCACCAGTTCGAGCGGTGACTACTGGATTTGGGCGGTCGCACGCCAGCAGGGCACCAGCGAATACCTCGCAGGTATTCACGTGCATCGTGACGCCACCATCACGTCGCTGATAAAGCGCGTTGTGAACGGAAGATCCATCACCATCAAGGCCAACCGAATTCCGGGAGCTCGGTTCAGCCTTGGCACGGAATATTGGGTCAGGATGCAGGTGGTCCAGCGCGATCCTTCCACGATCCGGATCAAGTTTTGGCGCGACGGGAAGAGCCAGCCCGCAGCCTGGGCAAGCTCAACGACCGATCGCTTCTACGCGTTGAGTCGAGGCGGTTCGGTTGGAGTTCTTACTTCGTACGCACCCGTACGAATTGGGCAGCATGCTACCTACGCATTTGATGACCTGAAGGTCACTAACCGGGGACATGGGCCTCGCCGTGCGGAGCCTCCGACGCCAACGCCAACGCCAACGCCGACGCCGACGCCGACGCCGACGCCGACGCCGACCGCGACGCCGACCCCGACGCCGACACGCCGACGCCGACGCCGACGCCGACCGCGACGCCGACGCCGACCGCGACGCCGACGCCGACGCCGACACCGACCGCGACGCCGACGCCGACGCCGACCGCGACGCCGACCGCGACGCCGACGCCGACGCCGACCGCAACGCCGACGCCGACCGCGACGCCGACCGCAACGCCGACGCCGACGCCGACACCGACCGCACGCCGACGCCGACGCCGACGCCGACTCCGCCGCCCAACGACAATGCCTTCCACGTCTCGACATCTGGGAATGACGCCAACTCTGGTAGTGCCCAAGCGCCCTGGCGGACCCTGCAGAAGGCCGCCAACAGCGTTCCGGCCGGTGGCACGGTGGTAGTCCATGCTGGTACGTACGAAGGCTTCACGATGTCGCGGTCAGGCTCGTCGACACAGCCGATAGCCTTCACAGGAGCGGTCTCCGAGGCGCGTCCCATCATCGACGGTGC
>CAVTQU010000001.1:0-536172 GCA_963736895.1 uncultured Chloroflexia bacterium | reverse complement strand
ATCAGCGGATCGTCCAGGGCCTTGGCGATTTCGGTGACACGTTCCAATGACTTTCGGAGAGGCTCGCTCGTCTCAAGACGCTCGCCCGAGAACTGACGCTGAAGCGCGTTGTTCAGATGCGCATCGGCAATGAGCCGCAGGTCACCCAGCTGCTCGGCGTCTGCCACGGTGTTCTCGATGAGCATGACCTGCGCGCTTGGTTCCTGGAATGCAAAACCTGTACGGGCCTGGCCCAGACCGATCTCGACTCGTCGTCGGAGCAGAACCTCATCGTCCGTGTCGGACCGCGGCGGGAGCAGCGTCGCCGCCCTGGTGTAGAGATCGAATGCCTCGACGATCGCATTCCGGTCATGGGCGAACTTGGCGGCGGCCATCAGGTAGGTCACGGCCTTGTCCGTGTCGCCGGCCTGCTCGAAGTGCATCGCCAGGACCGCGGCGAGATCCGCGTGACGCTCCGGGTAGAGCTCCTCGAGTGCGTCGCCAACCAGCTTGTGGAGCGAGCGACGTTCCTGCTTCAGCAGCGACTCGTAAGCCGTGTCCTGAACCAGCGCGTGTCGGAACAGATATTCAAGCTCCGGATCGAAGGCGGCCAGGCGAATCAGGCCCTTGGCTTCAAGGGTGTCGAGCTGAAGGTTGGAATCGGACATCTGTGCTTCTTTCTGAGTGCAGCCTAGTCCGTTGAGAGGACTCGTTCCAGCACCCGCACCGGGAACTGACGACCGATCACCGACGCGACACGCAGACTGCGCTTGGCGTCGTCGGGCAGCTGGTCGATCCTGGCCAGCAGGAGGCTGTGCAGCGTCTCCGGAATCTCGACCGCGTTGATCGACTCGTTGGCCATCCAGCGGTCGCCGCTGCGCACGATCGCGCCGCGCTCGATGAGCATGCGAATGACCTCTTCGACGAAGAACGGATTGCCTTCGGCGCGGGCCATGATGTTGTCGCGCACCTGGTCGGGCAGCGACTCGATCTCGAGCAGATTGGCGACGAGCTCGCGGCCTTCGGCATCCGAGAGCGGCTGCAGGCGAATCTCGGTAAGTGCATGCACCGATGCTCGACTGAAGGTGGGTCACGAGCCGCCATCCCGGAGCGTCCGTCTCGCGCGCGTCCGGCGAGGATCAAGCAGGACCGGCTGGAGCGTGATCAGTGGCACGAGACTGCAGGACCATGTCGACCGAGGCCGGATCTGACCAGTGGATGTCCTCGCACACGAGCACCACCGGCCCGCGCGACGTGTAAGCGCGCAGCACGCGATGGATCGCGGCCACGTAGCGGCCCTGCAGCGTCTTCCGGATCGATCTGCAGCGAGGTCTGACTTCGGCGCGACGAGAGCGGAGCGACAACAGATGGGCGAAGTACGGCTCGACGTCGGCGGCTTCGTCGCCGAGCAGCTCTCTCAGCCGCGTCGTGCCGGATCCGGCGCTCCTCGGCTTCCGAGTTGCTGACAGAGATGCCGATCATCGACCGGACCATGTCCAGGACCAGGTGATAGGGCACGGTGCGGCCGTAGCTGACGCAACGACCTTCGATCCAGGTCAGCGCCGGATTCTGTCGGGCGGCGCGACGGCGGCGCGCAGCTCGCGACAACAGTCGCGACTTGCCGATGCCCGGCTCGCCGATGAGCACGACCACCCGGCCCCGGCCGGCCCGGCGACCTCGAACAGGCCGCGTAGCGTGCCCAGCTCTGCCGATCGACCAACCAGCGGGCTCGACAGGCCAACCGATTCCAGTCCGCGACGGCGACCGGGCACTGCGCGCACGCCGATGACACGGAACAGCTGGACCGGCTCTGCCTTGCCCTTCAGCTCGACGGCGCCGAGATCCTCGAAGTCGAACGCGTCGGTCACGAAGTGCTGGGTATTCGTCGAGACCAGCACCTGGCCCGGTTGCGGCGGACGTCTGGACGCGTGCCGCAACGTTCACCGCGTCGCCGAGTGCCGTGTATTCGTAGCGCAGGTCAGACCCGACATTGCCGACGATCACTGGTCCGGTGTTGATACCGGCGCGGATGCGGAAGTCGATGCCGCGCTGCGCCTTGAGCTGCCGCGCGAACTCGTCGGTTGCCTCGACCATGTCCAGCGCCGCGCGAATGGCCCGATCAGGATCGTCTTCGTGCGCGACCGGAGCGCCGAAGAAGGCGAGCATCGCGTCGCCCTGGAGCTGCGCGATCGTGCCCTCGTAGCGGAAGACGGCCTTCGACATGAGGTCGAACGCCTCGTTGATGATCTGCGTCCAGTCCTCGGCATCCATCTGCTCGGCGAGCGTGGTCGACCCGACGATGTCCGCGAACAGCGCGGTCACCACCTTGCGCTCGCCGGTCAGCTTGGCGGCACGCATCTTCTCGACCAAGGGCGCCGGAGCCGACGCGGCAATGCGCGTCTGCGTCGCGTTGTCCGTCGCTCGTCGACGCGAGTGGCTGACCGCAGCTCATGCAGAAGCGCGCGTCGGCCGAAACGGGCGGCGTCGCAGCGTGGGCAAGTCAGCCCGATTGCATCCCCCGCCGACTCAACAGACATCGCCTGAATGGTACGCGCGCCGCTGCCTGGGACCTGTTCGGGAAGGCCCCGGCCGATGAGCGTCGCCTTCGCTACTCTTAGCCAATGACGGAACGCACCTTCCGCGGGGAGGGCGCTTCGGTCCCGGGCGAAGGCGCGACGATCCCGTGGATGCCTGCCTCGGAGATCAGACAGCGCTTTCTCGACTTCTTCGCCGAGCGCGGGCACGAGGTCGTGCCGAGCGCGTCGCTGGTTCCTGCCGGCGACCAGACGCTGCTGTTCACGAACTCCGGCATGGTCCAGTTCAAGGAAGTCCTGACCGGCGCCGAGACGCGCAGCTACAAGCGCGCGGTCGATTGCCAGCGCTGTCTCCGTGTGGCTGGCAAGCACAACGACTTCGAGGAGGTCGGACGCACGACGCGCCACCACACCTTCTTCGAGATGCTCGGCAACTGGAGCTTCGGCGACTACTTCAAGCGCGAGGCGATCGTCTGGGCCAAGGAGCTGCTGACCGAGGTCTACAAGATCCCGTGGGAGCGGCTGGGGGCGACGACCTACAAGGACGACGAGGAAGCGCGCCAGTACTGGCGCGAGGTCGGGCATGCCCGAAGAGCGCATGGCGATCTGGGGCGACGTCGACAAAGGCGACGACCACAACTTCTGGCGCATGGCCGATACCGGTCCGTGCGGTCCGTGCAGCGAGATCCATTTCGACCGCGGCGCGCATCTTTCCGAGGGCCCGCAGTGCGTCCCGGACCACAGCGAGAACTGCCCGCGCTGGCTGGAGATCTGGAACCTGGTCTTCATGGAGTTCGATCAGCAGCCCGACGGACCACGAGTGCCACTGCCCTTCAAGAGCGTTGACACGGGCATGGGCTTCGAGCGCCTGGCAAGCGTTCTGCAGGGCGTCAATACCAACTACGACACGGACCTATTTCGTGCCGATCCACGAGTACATGCGCAGCCTGCTCGGCCACGACCCCGAGACGTTCGAGGCGGAGCGGTTCAGCTACCAGGTCATCGCCGACCACGTCCGCGCGCTGACCTTCCTCGTGCCCGACGGAGTTCGCCCGTCGAACGAGGGGCGCGGCTACGTCATGCGGCGACTCCTTCGACGCGCCGTCCGGCACGGCCGGCTGCTCGGCCGCGAGGAGCCGTTCCTCGCCGACCTCTCGGGTGTCGTCGTCGACACGATGAACGTGGCCTACCCGTACCTGAACGAGTGGCGCACACAGATCCATAGCGTGATCGCGGCCGAGGAACGTCAGTTCGAGCGGACCCTGGCAGCCGGCGTCATCCATTTCGAGGAGGCGCTGATCCCGATCACCGGCGCCGAGCGCACGGTCGGTGGAGTACGCCCTGAGGATCTCCCAGCGGATTCGCCGGTGCTGCCCGGCGAGGTCGCATTCCGCCTGCACGACACCTACGGGTTCCCTGTCGACCTGACGGTCGAGCTGGCAGCGGAGTACGGCGTTCGCGTTGACCGCGACGGGCTTCGAACGCGCGCTCGAGGAGCAGCGCGAGCGCAGCCGCGGCGGCAAGAAGGCCGATCTGGCGCGACACGCGGAGATGACCGGGCTGTACGAGGAGATCCTGGGCCGCGTCGGCGATACGCAATTCCTGGGCTACGAAACGACGAGCGCCGAGGCCAAGGTCGTGGCGATCCTGCGCGACGGCACCGAATACCAGGAGCTGACGGCGGTGCCCGAGGCGGAGCTGCGCGTGCCGGCCGAGGCCGAAGCGGAGATCGTGCTCGATCGGACGCCGTTCTATGCCGAGGGTGGCGGCCAGGTTGGCGACCAGGGTGTCCTGCACCTGCCTGACGGCAGCACGCTCTTCACGGTCCGCGACACGCAGAAGCCCTCGGCGGGACTGATCGTGCACCGCGGCATGCTTCACGGCCGCATCGCTGTCGGCGACACGGTCGTTGCCGAGGTGGACTCGGAGCGGCGAGCGCGGACCATGCGCAACCACACCGCCACGCACCTGCTTGCACCGCGCGTTGCGCAACAACGTCGGCGAGAGCGCCCGTCAGGCCGGCTCGCTCGTCTCGCCCGACTACCTGCGCTTTGACTTCCCGCTGGATCGGGCGCTGACCGACGACGAGAAACGGCAGATCGAGGCCGAGGTGCGCCGCGTGGTGCGCGATAACCGCACCGCCACGCCGCGCTTCATGACGATGGCCGAGGCGATCGCCGAGGGAGCGGACGCGTTCTTCGACGAGAAGTACGGCGAGAAGGTGCGCGTCGTGTTCGTGGACGGCTACTCGCGCGAGCTGTGCGGTGGCACGCACTGCTCGGCGACCGGCCAGATCGGCAGCTTCGTGATCACCGGTGAGCGATCCATCGGCAGCGGCATGCGGCGCATCGAGGCGCTGACCGGCGACCGTGCCGACGAGTACCTCGCCGAGCGGCTCGCGCTGCTCGATGCGGCGACCGAAGCCGCCGGCGCGCGTGATGCCGACTCGCTGCCGGAGCGCATCAACGAATTGCAGCAGCGGAACAAGGAGCTGGATCGGCGCCTGCGCGCCGGCGGCGGCGGAACGCTGCAGCCGGCACAGCTGGCGCGCAGCGCGCAGGCCGTCGACGGGACGCGGTTCATCGCCTATGCCGCGCCGTTCGACTCGATGAAGGACCTCCAGAGCTTCGCCCGCGCGCTGCGCGCCGAGCTCGGCGACGGCGTGATCGCTCTGGCGCTCGAGGCAGACGAGCCGCAGCTGTTCGTGACGGTCAGCGACGACCTCGTGACGCGCGGCGTCTCGGCGGGCGCGCTGGTCAGCCACGGCGCGCCGGTGATGGACGGGCGCGGCGGCGGCAGGGCGGAGATGGCCCAGGCCCGCGGGACGCGCCGCGATCGGCTGCCCAGCGCGCTCGAAGCCATCCGCGAAGCGCTCGAGGCGAACCTGCGCGATGGTGGCACACCCGGTGACGGCCCTGAGGGCGACGCCGCGGACCGTGCCCCTGACCAGAACCCCGCCGACACCAACTAGGGGTCGACATGGCCTTCTGGCGCCGCTTCCTGCAGCGAGCGGACAGCGAGCGTCTGGGCGCCTTCACGGCGCTGGACGTCGGAACGGAGATCGCCAAAGCACTCGTCTTCGAGATCGACCCGATGGGCGGCGCCGTCGTTCGCGGCGTCGGTCGCAAGCGCCAGGGCCTGGCGCACATGCAGTCCGGGCACCGTGGCCGACATCCCGGCAGTCGTCGACAACTGCCAGATCGCCCTCCAGGAGGCGGAGGAGATGGCCGGCTTCCGATCGGGCCAGGTCATCGTCGGCATCGCCGGGGAGCTGGTGAAGGGCTTCACCACGAGCATCAGCCAGGAGCGCAAACGTCCGGACACGCTGCTGTCGGAGCGCGAGCTGGACTCGCTGATCGAGGCCGTCCAGCGCGAGGCGATGCGCGAGGCGGAGCGGACGATCACCTGGGAGACCGGGCTGCCGAACGTCGACGTGCGTCTCGTGCACGCCGCCGTGACCGGCGCGACGATCGATGGCTACGCAGTCACCAACCCGGTGAGCTTCCAGGGCCGCCACGTCCGGATCAGCGTGTTCAACGCCTTCGCGCCGCTGATCCACCTCGGCGCGCTGCAGACCGTGGCCGGGCAGCTCGACCTGGAGCTGGTGGCAATCGTCGCCGAGCCGTACGCGGTCGCCCGGTGCATGGACGACGACCAGGTCCAGCAGGCCGGGGCGCTGTTCATCGACGTGGGTGGCGGCACGACGGACATCGCCCTGGTGCGCCAGGGTGGCATCGAGGGCACGCGCATGTTCGCGCTGGGCGGCCGAGCCTTCACGAAGTCCCTTGCCGATCGGCTGGAGCTGCCCTTCGCGCGGGCTGAGGACATCAAGGTCGACTACGCCAAGGGCGCCCGAGTCGACCGCGAGCGAGAGGTCGCGCAGATCGTGGCCGAGGACGTGGCGGTCTGGGCGGCCGGCGTGGAGCTCGTCCTGGAAGAGTTCGGCAAGACGGGGATGCTGCCCGGCCGGATCTATCTCTGCGGCGGCGGGCGCGCGACTGCCGCAGATCGGCGCCGCGTTGCGTGACCCGGAGTTCGCGCGACACCTGCCCTTTGCCCGGCCGCCGCAGGTCGAAGTCGATCACGGTCAACGAAGTCGCCCAGCTCACCGACGTGACCGGCCTCCTCGTCGACGAGCAGGACATCCCGCCGATGGCTCTGGCGCACCAGGCAATCGAGATGAGCGCGCCCGAGTCGCCGATGGACGCCGCGCTGCGCCGAGTGCTACGCCAGATGAAGGTATGACTGGTACGTGACGGTCTGCTACATCGAGGTCGATGACGAGATAACGGGCGCGATCTCGCGAATCCGCGCCGTGAAGGACGGCGAGGCCGTGATCGTCCTGCCGCACGGCTCGCGCATCGCCACCAGCCGGATCAACTTCAAGCTGCTGGCGCGGGAAGGCAACGAGCGTCAGCTGAACCTGGTCGCGGTGAGCGACGAGCCATCGGTCCGCGCGCTGGCCGTGTCAGCCGGCCTGCCCGCGTACGACACGGTGGTCGCGGCGCAACACGCATTGGCCAACTTCCGCGACCAGGATCGACGCCTCGCCGACCGCATCGGGCCGTCGGAAGAGGAGGTCGCGGCGAACGCGCGGCCGCCGGCGCGGCGGCAGCGAGCGGAGCGGCCGGCGGTCAGATCGGGCGCATCGCCCCGGCGCGGCAGCCACGGCCGATGGGCTCGAGAAGACCGTGGTCATGCCCGTTCCGCCGGCGGCCGTGGATGAGGTCGAGGCACTTCCACGGAGTCGCCGTCGCGACTCGGCGACGGACACGGACGAGCGACGCCGACGATTTCGATGGGCGCCGCTGGTTGCGGCCGGGTTGCTGCTCCTGCTCATCGCCGGGGTTGGCTACGGCGCCTACCTGTTCCTGCCCACAGCCACCGTGACGCTGCAGCCGACGACCTCGACTCTGACGACCGGTCCGATCACGGTCGTTGCCGATCCGGACGCGGCGGTGACCGACGTTGCCGCCGGGGTCGTGCCCGCGGAGCGCCTGGAGATTCCGTTGAGCGTCACGGACGAGTTCCGCGCCACCGGCCGCCAGTTCCAGGAGACGCGCGCCACGGGCACGGTGCGCTTTCGCAGCGAGAACACGCTGAACGACGTCTCGGTCCTCGAGGGAACGGTGATCTCGACCGCCGACGGAATCGACTTCGAGACGACCCAGGCGGCCAGCGTCCCGCGCGCCGACTTCACGACCAGCACGCCGGGCACCATCGACGTTCCCGTCCGGGCGGTGCGAGCCGGCCTGCGCGGCAACGTGGCGGCGGACACGATCACCGAGGTGCCGCAGGGTCTGGCCGGTCAGCTTGTCAGCGTGCGCAACCCGGATCCGATCGCCGGCGGAACACGGGTCGAGGAGCGAGTCGTCCAGCAATCGGACTACGACCAGGCCGTCACCCAGCTGGACAGCGAGCTGGAGCTGGCGTTGGCGGCTGAGCTGAACGACCCACAAACCACACCGCGCGGCCTGACACTCTTCTTCGTGACTGCCCAGACCGGCCATGCGCAGACGACTCCCGCGTCCGCCGAGCTGGTGGGCCAGGTCGCGGACACCTTCAACCTGACCATGAGCAGCACGGCCACCGTGACCGCGGTCAACCAGTCGCTCGTCGAGGATCTGGCCGCGACGCGACTGCGCGGTCTCCTGCAGCCCGGCCAGCACATCGTCGAACGACGCCGTGGACACGCCCTACGGTCCGGGCGAGGTGGACGTCGAATCGGTGGTCTACCAGGTGACACCGACGGCATCCGTCTACACGGAACCCGACCGCGCAGCCCTGGCGGCTGCCGTGCGCGGCAAGTCAATTCCCGAGGCACGCTCGATACTTGAGCCCTACGGAATGGTTGATATCTCGATGTGGCCGGAGTTCGTCGACCGGCTCCCAGACCAGACGGCTCGCATCAGCCTGGTTGTCGTGACGCCGAGCGCGGCGCCGTGACCAGGCTGCTTGGCGTTGACCTCGGGGAGCGTCGGATCGGGCTTGCCGTGGGCGACACAGATACGGGTTCGGTGCGACCGCTGGCCACCATCTCGCGGGCCGACGCGGCTCGCGACGCGACCACGCTGGGCCGCGTGTGCGACGAGCAGCGCATCGACGAGCTGGTCGTTGGGCTGCCACTCAACATGGACGGGACCGAGGGTGCGCAGGCGGCCTCAACACGGGAGTGGGCTGCCCAGGTTCAGCCGCTCCTCGATCGCACGATCGGGTGGCGCGACGAGCGCCTCACCAGCGTGGGCGCGGAGGCGCGCATCGGACGTCCCGCGCGCGGTCGCGCCGGCGGCCCGCCCTCGTCTTCGTCACGCAACGCCCACCGGGCACGCATCGATCGCGAGGCTGCGGCGGCGATCGTTCAGGCTGAGATCGATGCCCGCGCACTCGCCACGACACAGGATCGCGAGCGCTGATGGGAGGAGGCGTCGACCGCGGACCTCGCTCCGACGCCGCGCGCCGCGAGGCGCTGGCCAGTGCCGGCCAACGCGCCCGCGACCGCGCCTCGACCGGCTACGACGTGCGTGGCGGCGGCTATCGACCGCGCTCGGCGTCGAGCGGCAGCGGACGCAGACGGTGGAGCATCGTCCTCGCGACCCTGGCCGTCGCCGTGATCGTCGTCTGGTTCGCCGCGCCGCCACTCCTCGGCGGCCTTTTCCGCTCGATGGCCGAGGCAAACCCCGACCTGCTGCGCTTCGGCTTCGTTGCCGACGCGGTGACCCAGGTCATGGACGAGCGGCCCGACACGCCCGCGGGCACCGACCCGACGCCGGTCGAGTTCATCGTCAACCAGGGCGAGAGCAGCGGCGAGATCACCGAGGACCTCGTTACGCGCGAGCTGGTGACGGATCGCCTCGCCTTTTCGTGGGTCCTGGCGACCGAAGGCTCGTTCGACAACCTCCGCTACGGCCGCCACATGCTCGATCGGACGATGACGCCGCGCGAGGTCGCCGGCGCGCTGTCCGGCGAGCCGCTGACCGGCACAACCGGTGTGTCGGTCGCCCTGCGGCAGGGCCTGCGCCTCGAACAGATCGTGGCCTACCTCCAGACGCTGCACGCTGCCCAACCTCGATATCGAGCAGTTCTACACGCTGGCCAGCGATCCGCCACAGGAGACGCGCGACAAGTTCGCCTGGCTGCAGGTGATCCCGGAAGGCCGGAGCGTCGAAGGCTTCCTCGGCTCCGGCGTCTTCGATGTGCCGCCGGATGTCGATGCCCAGGGCATGCTCGACATCCTTCTCCAGCGCTGGCAGGACAGCCCGGCATTCGGCCTGATCAACCAGGCGCAGACCCACGGCCTCGACTTCTACCAGACGGTGATCCTGGCGAGCATCACCGAGCGCGAGGCGATCCTCCCCGAGGACAAGCCTCTCATCGCCGGCGTGTACCAGAACCGCGTGGACGGCCTCGATGGGGTCAAGGTCCTCAACGCCGAGCCGGTGCTGATCTATGCCAAGGACACGATCGCGCTGCGCGACATCCACATCAGCGAGTGGCCCGACTACGTTTTCTGGACGCTCGACGGGCTGGGTTCGGCCGCGGACTTCGTCGTTCCGCCGGACCTCGAGGGCTTCCAGGTGTGGCATTCGAAGGGCCTGCCGCCCGGTCCTATCTGCACGCCTGGCGAAGAGTCGCTGCAGGCGGCCATGGCGCCGAACACGAGCGATGGATACCTCTATTTCCTTGCCAAGGGCGACGGCAGCAACGGCCACGTCTTCGCGAAGACGTACGAGGAGCACCTGCACAACATCGAGACGTACATCGGCGGCGGGTCGCCCGAGCCATCTCAGAGTCCAGTGACGTCGAGCAAGCGCCGGCCGACGAGCACGAGCCCGACGTACTGATGCGTCACGTCCGCCGGCGCCCCGACTGACGCAGACCTCGAGCGCTGGGCCGACGCCGACCGGTTGGCTCGACCCAGCCGTGTCGACGGGCTCCGGTCGCGGATGGAACGTGAGGGCGTCGATGCCTATTTCGGCGTGCGTCGCGAGAACACCCGCTACCTCACCGGCTTCGAGCTGGGCGAGGGCGAAGAGAAAGTGGCCGGCAACTCGGGGCAGTTCCTCGTTGGTCGCGACGAGGTCGTCGTCCTGGCCGACTCGCGCTACATGGTCGCGGCCCACGCGCAGTGCGCCGGCGCGCGCGTGGAGCGTGTCTACAACGACCTGTTCGCGCGCTGGCCAAAGCTCCTGGCCGAGCTCGGCGACGTCAAACGCGTGGGTGTCGAGGCCGGATTCGTCAGCCACGCCATGTGGCAGAGGCTCGCCGAGGCGGGTCCGGACATCGAGTTGGTCCCGGTCGTCGGCTGGGTCGAGGAGCAGCGGCAGGTCAAGGAGCCGTCCGAGATCGAGCGGATCGGCGCGGCCTGCGCGGTTGCCGACGCCGCGCTGGAGCGGCTACGTCCGAAGATTCGGCCGGGCGTGACCGAGCACGAGCTTGCGCTGGACCTCGAATGGGAGATGCGCACCAACGGCGCCGAGGCGCTCGCGTTCCCCGTTGCCTGCCTGTCAGGCCCCAACGCAGCGCTGCCGCACGGCTCACCCACGTCGCGCAAGCTGGCGGCGGGGGAGGTGGTCCTGTTCGACTTCGGGGCGCAGGTGGCGGGCTATCGGTCGGACATGACCAGGACGCTGTTCGTCGGCGAGCCGACGGCCAGGGATCGACAGATCTACGAGCTGGTGTACGCGGCGCAGCAGGCCGCGTTCGAGGCGCTGGAGCACGCGCTCGCCGAGGGAAGCAGGCCGAGCGGCAAGGAGATCGACACGGTGGCGCGCGACGTGATCCGCAACGCCGGCCACGACGAGCACTACGGGCACGGGCTGGGCCACGGCATCGGCTTGGCCACCCACGAGATGCCGAGCCTGGGCGTCAGCGCGCCAGACACGCCGCTGCCCTCGCCGACCGTCTTCTCGGTCGAGCCGGGCACGTATCTGGATGGCGAGACCGGCGTGCGCATCGAGGACCTGGTGCTGTTCGACGCCGAGGCCAGGAAGCTCGAGCGCCTGACCATGTTCCCGCGCGAGGTGACGGTCGTCGGCGAGTAGCTCGCCACGAAATCGAACGGCACAGTCCCGTTTCGGGGAGGACAATCGCCATAGTGGTGATCGGTGGGGTCGCCGGTCGCGCGATTCCGTGGCCCAAAAGGCGCTACGGAGTCTATGTCTATGAGAACAGCGTTGGTATCTGGCGTCCGTGCTCGCCATGTTCGTTGTCGGCACCGTTCAGGCCAAACCAGCCGTCCACCAGGTGACCGCCGGCTTTGGCTACTACGCCGTGGACGATTTTGGAAACCCGGACTCGTTCAGGCATGTATCGATTACTGCGCCAGGCTGGGGATACCGCCAAGCGGCAACTGGATCTGGCAATCGACCTGAGGGCACCTTTAGCGGCCCTGTCACTTGCGTGGTCACGTCCGGTCAGGACGCGTGGGTGGCCGGTCCGCGGACGCATGGCGCGCCCGATTTCGACGCGATCTTCATGTACGTTCATGACGGCGGCACGCCCGGCAGCGCGGGCGATCTGACCTTCGTGTGGGGCGCCGATCCTGGCGAGACACTGGCCGACATGGAGGCCTTGTGTTCGAACATGGACACTGGACCTCTATGGCAACGACCCGTTCCACATCGTGTCAGGTGAACGCCAAGGTTCACTGAGTCGTCTCACTGCTCGCTAGCCGGCCAGAGTTGGTCGGTTAGCCACCCCGCCTTTGGTCTCGGGTCGGGGTGTGCTGTGCGCTTCGGCTAGCATTCGGGCGTGATTTCGACCGGAGATTTGAAAAAGGGCCTCGTCATCGAGCTCGACAACGAGCTGTGGCAGATCCTCGACTACCACCACCTCAAGATCGGCCGCGGATCTGCCCAGGTACGGATCAAGCTGCGCAACATCAGGCGCGGCCAGACCGTGGAGCGCTCGTTCCAGGCCGGCGACAAGTGGCCGCGCGTGCAACTGGAGACGCGACCGGTTCAGTTCCTGTACAGCGACGGCAGCGACTACCACTTCATGGACAGCTCGTCGTACGAGCAGTTCTCGATCAGCGCGGACCAACTCGGCGAGCATGGCGCGCTACCTGACCGACGGCATGACCGTCGATCGGACGTCGTACGAGTCGGAGACGATCGGCGTCGAGCTGCCCGGTGTCGGTTGAGCTCAAGGTGGTCGAAACGGACCCGGGCTTTGCCGGCGACACGACGGGTGGTGCGCGCAAGCCGGCCACGACCGAGACTGGTTTCGTTGTCCAGGTGCCGCTCTTCGTGAGCGTCGGGGACACGATCCGCATCGACACTCGCACCGGGGAATACCAGACCCGCGTCTGACAGCGGTGCCGGCGCGAGATCGTGATTCGCATCTGAGACTGCTTCGGCCGCCAGGCGCACACTCGGATTCGCATCTGACTAGAGACCACGGCCTTGCCTGCGCGCCTTGGCTCGCCGAATCGCCCACAAATCCGGCCGCTTCACGCACAGCTTTCGCATCAGATTGGCAAAATTGGTGTCTCGGAAGTGCCACCTGACCAGCCTGGGAGTCGTTTGGCGTCCGACATCTCGCAACTGATGAGAAACACGGAGTGCAGGGCCAAGTTGCCGACCATGAAAGAGCCTCGAGTCGATCGGCCGTACATCGCCGACGACTACGGCATTCCCGACCACCTCGATGGCACGCTGCCGTGGGCGTGGGCAGAGGAGCGGCTGGCCGAGGCACCCGGTTTACTGGGTGGCCTCCGTGACCCCGGACGGTCGGCCGCATGTATCGCCGATCTGGGGCGTCTGGGTCGACGGTGCCTTCTGGATGGAGGGCGGTTCGCGAACACGACGGTTCCGGAACCTGGGTGCCAACCCCGCGGCGGTTGTAACGGTCGAGCGCGGCAATGACGCCGTGATCGTCGAGGGCGATGCCGATCTGGTCACGGACCTCGACGAAGGGCTGACCCAACGTCTGCTGGATGCGTATCGCAAGTACGTGGCGAGCCACGACTACGAGGCGCATCCGGACAACTGGCGCGAGGGAATCTGGCGCGTCACGCCGCGCAAAGTGCTCGGGTGGAGCAACTTCCCGGCCGACACCACCCGCTGGACTTTCGATCGCGACTGAGGGAGTCGCGCTGCAGATCTCGTGCCGCGCAGACGTTAGGGTACCGATGTGACCGAGTCGTCCACGGCCCCAATGGAGCCATCAGCAACACCGATCCAGAACGCCGCATCGTCGCTGCCGATCATGTCAGTCGGCGAGGTCACGACGCTGGTCAAGGGCACGCTGCGCTCAGCGCCGAGGCTGCGCGACGTGTGGGTCGAGGGCGAGGTCGGCCAGGTCAGCATCAGCGCCGCCGGCCACTGCTACTTCACGCTCAAGGACGAGAAGGCGCAGCTGAAATGCGTAATCTTCCGCGACGACCGAATCATGATGCCGTTCGAGGCGCGGACCGGGCTTCGTCTCGTCGCTCACGGCAGCGTCGACGTGTTCGACGCCCAGGGCGTCTACCAGCTCTATGTTCGGACCCTCCAGCCGTCGGGATTCGGTGACCTCGCCCTGCGCTTCGAGGCGCTGAAGGCCAAGCTCGCGGCCGAGGGACTCTTTGAGTCGGCGCGCAAGCGGCCGCTGCCCCAATACCCCGCGACGATCGGCGTGGTAACCAGCCTCAATGGGGCCGTGCTGCACGACATCCGTCGCGTACTGGCGCGGCGCTGGCCGCTTGCCAACGTTGTCGTATCGGCCTGCCAGGTGCAGGGGACCGGCGCGGCGCAGACGATCGTGGCCGCACTTCGTCGCGTGTCGCGCTGGACGGACGCCGAGACGGGCCGGACGACAGACGTGGTGATCCTCGCCCGCGGCGGTGGCTCGCTCGAGGACCTGTGGCCGTTCAACGACGAGGCGGTGGTTCGCGCCGTAGCCGCTCACCCTTGCCCGATCGTGGTTGGCGTGGGCCACGAGACGGACGTGACGCTGGCCGAGTTCGCCGCCGACGTCCGAGCCGCCACGCCGTCCGTTGCCGCCGAGCTCATCGTGCCGTCCCGTGCCGATGAGCGGGCGCGGCTGGACAATCTGACCGGGCACATGGCCGCGGCACTGTCGCGGTCGCTCGCGGATAGACGGCAGGTCCTGAACAACGAGGCGCGGGCGCTTGACGCGCTGAGGCCCGATGCGCTGTTGGCCGCGGAGCGCGAGCGGATCGGGCTCCTGCTCGACCGTGCCGCGCGCGTGCTGCAGCGGCGTCTGGAGGTCGATCGGACGGCCCTCGCTCGGCAGTCGGAGATGCTGCCGTCGCTGGTGGCAGGCAAGCTGGCCCAGGACAGGGCAGAGCTGGGCCGCCAGACCGCCAGCCTGTCGGCATTGAGTCCGTACGCCACGCTGGAGCGCGGCTACTCGATCGTTCGTGGCCCGGACGGTGCCGTTCTCCGCGACCCGCGACGTGTCAATCGAGGCGACGCGATATCCGTCCGATTGCAACACGGCGAGCTTGGCGCCCGAGTCGAGGATGTGCCCAAATGACGGACTCCGATCCAATTCCACCGGCAAGCTCGGCTGCGGCCGCCCCGACTCTCGACGCCGAGAGGCAGCGCATCGCGGCGCTGCCCTTCGACAAGGCGCTGGCCGAGTTCAAGCAGGTCGTCGAGAAGCTCGAATCGGGCAACCTGCCGCTGGAGGACTCGATCGCGCTATTCGAGCAGGGAGTGCTGCTCCAGCGGCGCTGCGAGCGGATGCTCAGCGAAGCGGAGCTGCGGTTCCAGCGACTCGTGGAATCGGCCGGCGGCAAGGTGCGCGCCCTGGATCTCTCGCTCGGCGAAGCCGATGAGACGCCCTAGCTAATACGGATCCTCGGCTGGCCCGTCATTGGGCAGGAGCATTGGTCCCTCGTGAACGAGGTGCCACGACGCCGTGACCGTTGAATCAGGAAGAGTGGTTTCGTAGCTCGCCGATCCGTCCAGGACTGATCCCGGATTGGAAGGGTTCACCGAGCCCTTCAGCTCGTTGTCGTCGGCCTGCCCAGATGCCCAGCTGATGATCGGGCCTCCCGTGTCGTGTTGCTCGGTTGTGCCGGCGGGCGGGCAGTCTCGCGCCGCGCCCTCGAGGATGGTGTACGTCTCCCAGAGTCGCTTGGGAAGCGACACAGATTCGTACTCGCCGGTAACCGGGTCTCCGCCCGCGCTCATTGAGGCGATGTAATAAGTGCCATCGTCATTGAAGCGGATGGTGACGTTCGCGACTCCGCTCTGACTCCACGGAGCGTTGATCTCCGTGCCGACTTCATCCGTGTAGTGACACCCGAGCGCGTTGTGCGAGTCGGACGTGATCGTGGTGCGCTCCAGGGTGGTCCCGTTGTTGTCGGCGTGCCCGGTCAGGTCGATCTCCGACACCCCAAAGTCCGTATCGTCCGGGTCGTGCCCGGTCAGTGTGAAGGTGTCACTGGTGTCCAGCTGCGTCTCTGATTGGTCGCGCGTGGTGCTCGCGTAGACGCCTTCGCCGCTCGTGGAGGTCTCATCGGACGAGTCGTCCATGACCGCACGAATGGTGATCGTGCCCTGCCAGCCGCCTGGTACGCCGGTCACGTTGCCGCCATTTCCGGGATCCGTCTGAGCCGTCGCAGGACCTTGAGCTGGGGCAGTGGCCGCGCCCGGTCCTGCGGCCGAACCGCATGCAGCAAGTGCGGCGATGAGCCACGCCGCGCCGAATATCTTCAGTTTGATGACGTTCCCCTCGGACGAAGGCGCCGATGGTCGCACTCGCCGTCGCGAATAGCAATGAAGCCAAAAGAGCCGGGGTCCCGCCTGTCGCGGGCTCTATCAGTAACGGACGACCTGGTCGCACTCCACGGTTATGGCGACGGGGAAGGCCTGGCCGCCGCCGGGACCGGTGGCTTCGCCCGAGGCCGTAAGCGTGGCGGTTTCGCCGCGGTCGTCGACCGTAAATTCCACGTCCGGGGCGTGAAAATTGTCATCACCGAACCACGTGTCGACGAAGCTCGATCCCTCGAGCAGGACGAGATCGATGATCGACGGGCTTGTCGTGGCGCCTGGGAAGGTCACGGTGAGCGCCCAAGCGCCGTCACTCGGGTTGTCAAATCTGCACGGATTGGTGTGTTCGAGGTTGTAGTCGCCCTGGTGTGGTCCGCCGTCCAGACTCAGCGCGATGCGTACGCCGCTCGAGCCCTGGGGCGCGGCCGCCGGAGTCACCGCAGCAGCAGGGCCAGTTGCGGGCGCGGGCAAGACGGCGCCTGGGTTGCCGCACCCAATGATCAGCAGCTGCAGTGCTGCGATTGATCCAACAAACGTCTTTTTCATGATTCACCTCAGTCGTGCGGCAGCGTGATGGGTCCGCTGTGCTCGAAGTGCCACGTGATGGTCATCGTGATCGGGTCGACCTCGATCTCGGGCATAGGGCTGCCGATCTCCCAGGTTTCCGAACCTTCCACGACGGTACTGTTGGGCGCGATAGTTCCCTCGATCAGGACGTTGCCTCCATCCGTTGTCGTATCGCCGTAGTGCTCCGTGGCCCACGTAAACGACGGACCACCTTCCTCGGTCATGTCATAGCCCGGCTCGACCTCTTCGCAGTTGGCGCTGATGTCGCTGTTCTCCAACCAACTGTGCGTTGGGAGTGTCGGCAGGTCACCGTCCGGAGTGACCTGGAGGTATCCGAGGTACGAGCCATCTTCCTTGAACTCGACCGAGCCTCCCAGTTGCCCGGCTCCGCTCCAGGAGCCTGACATCTCGTGGCCGCTCTCTTCCTTCCAGGTACAGCCCGAGTTTTTCTTGTTCCAGTGATAAATCTCGCTTACGTCCGTTGAGCCAGTGTTGGTGCCGGGGGAACCGTCGAAGACAATTGCATGAATGCCGTATGCCAGGCTTTCTGGATCGTCGGCCTCAATCGTGAACGTGTCCGTGACGTCGATGTGGTTGGATCTGGTCTTGGTGTACGTGTGGTAATAGGCGCTGTTCGGATCCTGGTCGTTGTCACCGCTTTCCGACTTGTCGACGTCGATTACGCCTTTGACGGTGATCGTGCCGGTCCAGCTGCCGCCAGCGGGGCCAGTTCGCGGTGTGTCGTCTGGCTCGGGATCGACCGGCCGTGGGGTCGCGACCGGGCTCGCACCCGGAACGACAGTGACGCTGCCGCAGGCTCCCAGCAGCCAGGCGGCTACAACGAGGGAAGCAAGAACACGACCGGATCGGAACATGGCCACTCCTTTCAGGACTGACCACGATCGTGGCGGCAGCACGAAGGCGAAGCAATAAGGGATTTCCCGAGGAGTTAACGGCGTCCGCGCGTAGAATCGCCGCCACACGAACCTGCCCGAGTTCGTCCCTTTCCCGAAGCCCGCACCCCGAGGTGAAAGTTCTTGTCCCTCCTGGAGAACATCGAAAGCCCGCGCGACATCAAGCAGCTCGACGATCAGCAGCTGCGCACGCTCTGCGCGGAGATCCGCGGGACGATCATCCAGACGGTGGCCAAGACCGGCGGTCACCTGGGAAGCAACCTGGGAGTGGTCGAGCTCACGGTCGCGCTGCACAAGCTGCTCGATTCACCGACCGACAAGCTGGTCTGGGACACCGGCCACCAGGCCTACGCCCACAAGCTGCTGACCGGTCGGCTCGACAGCTTCGGGACGCTTCGCCAGCTGGGCGGGATGGGCGGATTCCCGCGGCGATCCGAGAGCCAGCACGACATGTTCGACGGTGGCCACGCCGGCACCGGCCTCTCGATTGCCGAGGGCCTTGCCCTGACGCGCGACCTGCGCGGCACCAACGAGAAGGTCGTGGTGGTGGTGGGCGACGCGGCGCTGATCACCGGCATGGCGCTGGAAGCGCTGAATGACATCGGCCAGCGCAAGACCCGCATGCTGATCGTGCTGAACGACAACGAGATGAGCATCTCGCCCACGGTCGGCGCGATGAGCCAGTACCTCAGCCGGATCAAGCTCTCGCGGACGTGGCGCGGGTCGAAGCGCGTCTACGACGACGCGGTCGAGAAGCTGCCGATCATCGGTCCGACCGCGCTGGAGCTTTCCCGCCGGCTGCGCAAGTCGGTCGTCAACTTCGCCCAGCCGGGGCAGCTGTTCGAGGACCTGGGCATCACGTACGCCGGCCCGGTCCCGGGGCACAGCCTGCGCGCGCTGAACGCGGTGCTCAGTCGCGCGCTGCGCGACATGGACGGCCCGGTGATCGTTCACGTTCGAACCCAGAAGGGACGCGGCTACCAGCCGGCCGTCGCGGACCAGATCAGCTTCCACGGCGCGGCGTTGCCGCCCATGACGGTCGTGCCCGGGGGAGTGATGGGCGCGCCGTCGGCGAAGTCCGTTGCGGCGGGCGATGGCGATGCCACGTTGTCCATGGAGCAGGCCGTGGCGGCACGGTCCAAGCCGCCCAACTACACGGCGGTCATGGCCAACGAGCTCATCGAGCTGGCCAAGACGGACGACCGAATCGTGGCCATCACGGCGGGCATGCCCACCGGCACAGGCCTCGCGAAGTTCGAGGCCGCTTTCCCCGGGCGCATGTACGACGTCGGCATCTCCGAGCAGCACGCCATGACGATGGCCACGGGCCTCGCCCTTGGCGGGATGCGGCCGCTGGTTGCGCTCTACTCCACGTTCCTGCAGCGCGCCTTCGACCAGACCGTGCACGACGTGTGTCAGAACGACGCACCGGTGGTCATCGGAGTCGACCGCGCCGGACTCGTCGGCGAGGACGGCACCAGCCACCAGGGCATGTTCACCATTCCCGGCCCAGCGCCAGCTGCCCAACCTCGTCGTCGCCTCGCCCAAGGACGAGCAGGAGCTGCGGCGCCTGATGCACACCGCGTTCGGCCAGGACCACCCATTCGCGCTGCACTACCCGCGCGACGCCGGGTTCGACCTGCCCGCTGTCGATCCAACCCCGATCCCCGTCGGCGAGGGCGAGCTCCTGCGCGACGGCGAGGACCTGCTGATCGTCGGTTTCGGGCCGATCGTGATGCGTGGCATGGAGGTTGCCGAGCAGCTGGCCGCCGAAGGATGGTCGGTCGGCCTCATCAACGCCCGTTTCGCCAAGCCGCTCGACCGCGAGCTGATCCTCGACAACGCTCGCGGCAAGAAGCTGATCGTGACGCTCGAGGAGAGCGTCGCGGCCGGTGGGTTCGGCTCGGCCGTGCTCGAGCTGATCGCCGAGGCATCCCTCGAGGACGAGACGCTGCGCGGACTGCCGGTCCGGATCATCGGCCTGCCGGGCGACAAGTTCGTGGACCACGGCGCGGTCGGCGACCTGCGGCGGACGCTGCGCCTGGATGTCGACGGCATTGCCGAGCAGATCCGTGACGCCGCCGCCGCGTTGGGCCTGCCGACGGCCGCGGGAATCGCGACCCGCAAGTCGGCCAAGAAGCGCACCGACCTGACCGGCGACTTCGACGAACCAGCGCTTCGCGCAGCAGCGGCCAAAGGCCGACTGCGAAGGAAGAGTCAGCGGCTCGACGATCTGGTGGTTGCCAGCGGACTCGCCGCCGACCGCGACCAGGCAGCGCGTCTGCTGCTCGCCGGTCAGCTCAAGGTGGGGGAGGGCGACGGCGCGCGCATCGATCGCAAGCCTGGTGAGCTCGTTGATGCGCTGACCCCGATCGAGCCCGTCCAGCGCGGCCGATTCGTGTCACGCGGCGGCGAAAAGCTGGACGCGGCACTGGAGGAATTCGGCATCGATGTCGCGGGCAAGGATCTGCCTCGACGTCGGCGCCTCGACGGGCGGCTTCACCGATGCGCTGCTGCAGCGGGGTGCGACGCGCGTCTATGCTCTCGACGTGGGACGCGGACAGCTCGCCGAGACCCTGCGGAACGATCCGCGGGTCGTTTCGATGGAGCGCACGCACGCGTCGCGGCTGGATCCAGATTCGCCCGACCCACTGACCCTGCCCGACCCAGTCGAGCCTCGCCGTCATCGACGTCTCGTTCATCTCGCTGAAGCGCGTCCTGGGTGCAGTCATGGCTTCGTTGACCGAGGCCGGCGAGATCGTCGCCCTCGTAAAGCCGCAGTTCGAAGTCGCGCCGGCCGACGCGCCACGCGGAGTCGTGCGCGACCCAGCTGCCCGCGATCAGGCTGTCGACGGCGTGGTGGAGTTTGCGCAATCGATCGGCCTGCGCCTGCTCGGCCGCATGGAATCGCCGCTCGTTGGCCCGGCAGGCAACCACGAGTTCCTGATCCACCTGGCGAAGGCCTGACCGATGCTGCGAATCGGTTTTGCCTTCAACCCCACCAAGCCCGAGGCGCTACAGCTGCGCGACCGCGCGCTGGCCTGGTGCGGCGGCCACAAGGTCGACGCGTGGGCGGCCGAGTCGAACGACACCGCGAGCGCTCATCAGCCAGCTCCAGGCGGAGACGGACGGCCTGGTCGTCCTGGGTGGCGACGGGACCTTCCTGCGTGCCGCACGAGCGCTGGCCGAGGTGGATGTTCCGGTCCTGGGCGTGAACTCGGGCCGCATCGGCTTCCTGTCCAAGGTCGAGCCGGAGACCCTCGAGAAGACGCTGTACGACCTGGCCATCGACAACTGGCAGCTCGAGATGCGGATGATGCTCGAGGCCACGCTCGTGCGCGAAGGCGAGCCAACGGTCCGCGGGCCGTTCGCGGCGCTCAACGACGCGGCCATCGTCCGCGGCGCCGAGGCGCGCGTGTTGCGGCTGGACGTGTCGATCGACGGCTCGCACCTGGCCAGCTACACCGCCGACGGCGTGGTGGTCGCCACGCCTACCGGCTCAACCGCGTACTCGTTCAGCGCCGGCGGGCCGATCCTCGACCCGACGGCGCGCAACCTGATCGTCACGCCGATCGCGGCGTACCTGTCGTCGATCCGCTCGATCGTGGTCGGTCCGGCCCACACCGTGCGCGTCCGGCTCGTCGATGGTCCGCCGGGCATCGTCAGCATCGACGGCCGCGACGACTACCCGGTCGAGGCCGGCGATTCGGTCGAGATTCGCGCCCTGGCGCGGCCGATGCGCTTCATCGAGCCGATGGGCGCCCTGCCGTTCTGGGACCTGCTGCGTCAGAAGGCCGCATTACTGCCTGCCTGATCTGGCAGGCTGGATGCCAGACAAATGCTGCGTGAGCTGACCGTCCGCGACCTGGCGCTCATCGAGCGTGCCCGGGTTGCGCTCGGCCCGGGCCTGACCGTGATCACCGGCGAGACCGGTGCCGGCAAGTCGCTGCTGATCGATGCGCTCGGTCTGGTCATGGGCGAGCGTGCCGATTCGGGCCTCGTTCGCCACGGCGCGAGTGGCGCGCGGGTCGAGGCGCTGTTCGACCGCGACCCTGAGCCGCTGATCTGCGTCCGCGAGCTGTCCGCCGAGGGCCGGAGCGTGGCGCGACTGGACGACGAGACGGTGACCGCGGCGCGCCTCGCGGCAGTGGTTGGGCCGCTCATCGAGATCCACGGCCAGCACGACCAGCAGCGGCTGCTCCAGGGGGCGTGGCAGCGCGACGTCCTGGACACGTTCGGTGGCCACGACGATCTCCGCGAGCGCGTCGCATCGCTCGTGGAGGCGCTGCGATCGAACGAGGCCGCATTGCGCGAGCTGGTCGTCGATCCGGCGGAGCTGGAGCGGCGCCTCGAGCTGGCCCAGCATGCGGCAGAGGAGATCGACATCGCGGCGCCGCGCGAGGGCGAGGTGCAGGAGCTCAAGGACCGACTCGCCGTCGCCGGCAACGCCCAGCGGATTGCCGCGTTGCTCGTTGAGGCGCACGATCTGCTGGCCGGGGAGGGAAGAGCGGCGCGCGAGAGCCTCGCCCGAGCATCGCAGGCCGTGGGCGAGCTCGCGAGGCTCGATCCCTCGGCCGAGCCACTGGCCGAGCGCCTGACCGGCCTCGAGGCGGAGCTGGACGACGTGGCGCTCGAGCTGCGGCGTCGACAGGACTCGATCAGCGAGGCCGCCGGCGATTCGGAGGAGATCGAGACACGCCTCGGTGTCCTGTACGGGCTGATGCGCAAGTACGGCGAGACCGAGGCGGACCTCGTTGCGTACGGCGAGCAGGCACGAGCCGAGGTCGAGCGGCTTCGCGACACGGACAAGGAGCGCGCGCGGCGCCAGGCCGAATCGGATCGACTGACCGAGGACGCGCGCGCCGCCGCCGCCGAGCTCCACGCCGCGCGAGTCAAGACGGCGAAGAGCCTCGGCGGGCTGGTCACCGAGCGATTGGTCGAGATCGGCTTTCCGTCGGCCGCCTTCGTCGTGCAGGTCGAGGACGCGCCGCTCGACTCCAGCGGTGCCGACACGGTCACGTTCCTGCTCGCCCCAAACCCGGGCGAGCCGCCGCGTCCGTTGGCCCGCATCGCGTCCGGCGGCGAGATGTCGCGCGTCGCGCTTGCCCTGAAGACCGTCCTTGCCCGCGCCGACGCGACCCCGACGCTCATCTTCGACGAGGTCGACGCCGGCATCGGTGGCCGCTCGGCGGATCCGGTCGGTCGGCTGCTGTGGCGCCTCGGCCGCGACCACCAGGTCATCTGCGTGACGCACCTGCCGCAGATCGCCGCGTACGCCGACGCGCACCTGCGCATCGAGAAGGCCGAGCGCGATGGCCGAACCGTGACCGAGATCACGTCGCTCGACGACCACGACGAGCGACGCGACGAGCTGGCCCAGATGCTGGGCGGCTCGGCCGGCGCAGAGGCGACCCGCGCCGCGGCAGACGAGCTTCTCGACGCGGCCGATGTGCAGCGGACCGACGCGACGGCAGCCCTAGCGGCAAATGACGCGAGTCCAGACATCGACAAGCCTCGAGGCCGCCATCGAGCAGTACCTGACGTTCCTGCGCGTGGAGCGCGGGCTGTCGTCGGCCACGATCTCGGCCTACGCCACGGACCTGCGCGCGCTTCGCGCGCGACGCGGCCGCGAGCGGCGACGATTGGCAGCGCGAGTCGAGCGTGGCGACGAACCACCTGGCGGCGCTCTCGCGACCCGCCGCGCACCCTGCGGCCATCGAGCCATCGCCGCAAGGCCGCCTCGATCCGCGCGTTCTATCGCTTCTGCTTCGGCGAGGGCCTGATCGAGCGTGACGTGGCCAGCCTCCTCGACCTGCCTCGCGCCAGCCGGCAGCTGCCCGACACGCTGGACGTGCAGGAGGTCGAGGCGTTGCTCGAGGCGCCGGACGCAGAGTCGGCCGTTGGCATCCGTGCCCGCGCGCTGCTCGAGCTGCTCTACTCGTGCGGCCTGCGCGTCAGCGAGGCGCTGAACCTGGACCTGGAGGACATCTCGCTCGCACGAGGCCACCGTGCGCGTCATCGGCAAGGGCGATCGCGAGCGGCGCCTGCCGGTCGGCGAGGTCGCGATCGCGGCCCTGGAGCGCTACCAGAGGACGTCCGGCCGGCGTTGATTGCCAAGGCGCAGCCGCACGTGGCGGACAAGAGAGGCGGGCCGCTGTTCATGAGCGATCGCGGCCAGCGTCTCGGCCGCATGGCCGCGTGGCGCCTCATCCAGACGGCGGCGACGGTCGGCGGCGTCACCGGCCACGTCACACCGCACACGTTGCGTCATAGTTTCGCCACGCACCTGCTGGAGGGCGGTGCCGACCTGCGCGTCGTGCAGGAATTGCTGGGACACGCGAGCATCACCACGACCCAGCTGTATACGCATCTGACCGGGGAGCGCATCAGGCAGGTCTACGCGCGGGCGCATCCTCGCGCATAACTCGCTCATAGCGGAGGGTTGGGAGCGCAATGGCATACGTCGACGATCTACTGACGGAGGGCGAGCACATCGTCCTGCGATCGCGCCAGCACTGGGTGGCGCTCGTCATCCGGGCGCGGAACGCGTTCCTGCTGTGGCTGTTCGGCCTGCTGATCATCATCGCGATCCTGTGGATCAAGGAGCTCCAGGGCGACGCCGCCCGGAACATCCTGAGCATCGCCTCGTCGGTCCTGATCGTCATCGGCGTCGTGATCTTTGCCTACCGTGCGTGGCAGTACTTCTCGCAGGACTACGTGGTCACGAACCGCCGGCTGCTCAAGGTCACCGGGATCCTGACCAAGCGCTCCGCCGACAGCTCGCTCGAGAAGATCAACGACGCGATCCTGTCCCAGACGATCCTCGGTCGCGCGTTCAACTACGGCGACCTGGAGATCCTGACGGCTGCCGATCAGGCCGGCGACAAATACCACCTGCTCAAGGACCCGATCACCTTCAAGAAGACGATGCTCACCCAGAAGCACAACCTGGAGACCGAGTTCGCCTACGCGGCGCCGCCGTCGCCGCCACTCCGCGCGGCACCGGCAGCTGTGCCAATGCCTCCGCCAGCCGCTCCGCCGCCGCAGCCGGTCGCCGAGCCTGCTCCGCCTCCGCCTCCTGCAGAGGTTCCGCTCCCGCACTGGCAGCGCCGACTGCGCTCCGGCCGCGTCAGCGATGGACGCTGCCGCTCCATGGCCGCCGCCGCCGCCGCGGACGCCGCCGATTCGACTGCGGAAGCGGCGCAGGACGAATCCGAGAAGGTCACCGAGACACTCGCCCGCCTGGCCGATCTGCGCGACCAGGGCGCGATCACCCCAGAGGAATACGAGCAGAAGAAGGACGAGCTGCTCGGACGGCTTTAGCGGGTGAGCCCTCAGCTCGTCCAGAGCCTCGTCGCCGTCGCGATCATCATCCTGGTCGCGTTTCCGGTCCACGAGTTCAGTCACGCCCTCGCCGCCTACCGACTGGGTGACTCGACCGCGCGCTACCAGGGGCGGCTGACCCTCAACCCGATCGTCCATTTCGACCCGCTCGGCGGGACGCTGCTGGCGATCAGCGCGGTCATCGGCAGCGGGTTTGTCATCGGCTGGGCAAAGCCCACGCCGGTCAACCCGTACAACCTGCGCTACGGGCGGCGCGGCGAGGTGCTCGTCGCGGTGGCCGGCCCGATATCCAACCTGATCCTGGCCGTGATCGTCGCCATTCCGCTGCGGCTGATCCTTGCCAACCCGGACTGGCGCGTCCTCGTCGGCTCGAGCGACCCTGCCACGTTCGTCTTTAACGTCGCGCTCACATTCATGAACATCAACATCGTCCTGATGATCTTCAACCTGCTGCCGATCCCGCCGCTCGATGGCTGGCACGCGCTGCTCGGCATCCTCGACGCGCGCACCGCCTACACGCTCCGCCAGTACGAGCAGTACGGCTTCATCCTGATCCTGCTGTTCATCTTCGTCGGCGCCCCCGTCGTCGGCGGGCTCGTGTCACCAGATCCAGAGGCTCCTGCTCGGCATATGACCGTCCACTGGTGGGCGGGGCGAATCCGCCAGTTCGTGCGCTACATGACTGGTCGCGTGTCGACCGGCGAGCGCCAAGCTCTGCGTTCGTGGCTGACGCCTGCTCAGCTCGAGCTCTTCGACGCAGATGCACCGCGCCGACCAGCGTCACGGTCTCGACGTCGTCGCCGCGCTGCGCAGTGCCGGCCACTCCGAGCCTGATCTGCTGGTCGCCGGCCTGCTGCACGACTGCGGCAAGGGACGGAGTCTGCACGTCTGGCACCGCGTGGCGTGGTCGCTCGTCCGAGCGCTACGGCGGCGCGATCGAGCGCTGCGTTCTGATGACTCCCCACGCTTCCGGCCCGCCTTCGCGACGATCGCTGCGCACGCGGACAAGTCGGCCGAGATGGCGCTGGCGGCCGGATGCTCCCCGCGGACGGCCGACCTGATCAGGCACCAGGACGATCCGACCGACGCGGATCTCGGCGTGGCGCTGCAGCTGGCCGACGAGGCAAGCTGACGCACATGACCGTCGGCGCCGTCGAGATCCGCTTCGCCGAGGCGCGGCGACCCGAGGACGCCACGCACGTTCGCCTCGGAGATGCGACACTTCGACGGGCCGATCGCGCTGCTGCTGGCACTCATCGAGCAGCGCCAGCTCGACGTGCTGACGGTCCGCCTGGGCGACCTGTGCGGCGCCTACCTGGACGCGATCGCCCGCATCGAGACGCGGCCGGCTGCCGCTGCTGAGCTCGTTCGTGACCGTGTGCTCGCAGCTGATCCTGATCAAGTCGCGCGCGCTGCTGCCGCGGGCGCCGGCGCCGACCGTGGTGACGAACGGTGACGGCGTCGAGATCGATCCCGAGGAGGAGCTGCGCCGGCGCCTCATCGAGTACCGCATGTACCGCGACGCCGGCCGCGTGCTGAGCGAGCGTCTCGCGTTCGGGTTCGCGTTGTTCCACCGCGAGGCTGACATCGCCGTCGCCGCCGGTCGAGCCGGCGCGCGCCCGGACGTCATCGAGCGTCCTCGACCCGATGATCCTCGCCGACGCCCTGGTCGCGTCGGTCAAGCTGGTCCCGCCGCCACCGCCACCGCCTGAGACCGTGGCGCGGACCATCACGCTCGACGAACGGGCGCGCATCATCCGCACCGCGCTGCTGAGCGCGCCGAAGGTCGTCCTCCAGGAGCTGCTGCGCGACGTGCACGATCGGATCGTCATCGCCGTCACGTTCATGGCCATGCTCGAGCTGGCCAAGGGTCGCGAGGTGACCATCGAGCAGGACGAGCCGTGGGGTCCGATCAGTGTCGTGCAGCGCAACGCCGCTGGATCGGCCGAGGACGATCGATGACTGACGAGACGATGGTGCCCGTCGGACCGGGAGCCGACATCGAAGACCTGGAGGTCGCGACGACGCCGTAGCCCGATGGCGAGGATCGTCCGCCGCTCGGGCTCACGCGTCGAGCAGCTCGAGGCGCTCCTCTTCGTAGCCGAGCGCCCGCTGACGCGGCGTGAGATCGCGTCGCTCGCCGGCATCGATCGCGAAACCGTCGACTCGCTGCTGGGCGACCTCGAGGTCGCGCTGAGCGATCGCGGCATCCGCGTTCTTGCCGCGGGCGACAGCGTCCAGCTGGCCACCGCGGCCGAGGCCGGTCCGCTGATCGCGCGCTATGTCGGCTCGGATGGCTATCGAGCTGTCGCCCGCGGCCCTCGAGACGCTGGCGATCGTGGCGTACAAGCAGCCAGTCACGAAGGGCGTCATCGAGCGCATCCGCGGAGTCGATTCGGACTACGTCGTGCGCAGCCTGCTGCATCGCCGCCTCGTCGTGGAGCAGGGACGCGCCGACACGCCCGGGCGACCCATCCTGTACGGCACGGGCTTCGACTTCCTGGAGCGATTCGGGCTCACCTCGCTGGACGACCTTCCCGCGCTCGAGGCCGAGGCCGCGCTCCGACTCAGTGAGTGACGGCGTTCGCATTCAGAAGGCGCTCGCCGACGCGGGCGTCGCCTCGCGGCGCAAGGCCGAGGAGATGGTCGCGGCCGGTCGCGTCACGGTGAACGGGGTGGTCGCCGACCGTCGGCCAGCCCGTCGACCCGGCGCAGGACGTCGCTCGCCGTGGACGGACGTCCGGTGAGCAGCGACGCGCCAGGAACGCATCTACCTGGTGATGGCCAAGCCGGCCGGCGTGACGAGCACGGTCAGCGACCCGCACGCACGCGAAACCGTCCTCGACCTCGTTCCTCCGGAGCTTCGTCGCGAAGCCGCGCGGCTCTATCCGGTGGGCCGACTCGATCGCGATTCCGAGGGCCTGCTGCTGCTCACCAACGACGGCGACTGGGCCCAGCGCATGCTCCATCCGAGCCACGGCATCGAGCGCGAGTACGCCGTGGGGCTCGACCAGCCGCTCAGCGACGAGCAGCGCGCCACCTGCTCGACGGCGTCCAATTCGACGAGGGAATGGCCAGGATCGCCCACCTCGCCCCGCGACGGGAGCCGATCGGCGCACCTTCCGCGATCTGGTCGGGCCGGACGCCACGCGACTGACCTGGTACCGGGTCACCCTTCGACAGGGAATGAAGCGTCAGCTGCGGCGCATGTTCACCGCGGTCGACGTGCCGGTACGCCGGCTCGTCCGTCTTCGCTTCGGGACCATCAGACTGAGCAACATGTCGATGGGTGACGTCCGGCCGCTGACCGCGGCCGAGCGCAAGCAGCTCGATTCGCTCGTGACCGAGAAGCCGGGCCTCGATCGTCAGCGTCGACGGGCCGGGCGGCAGCGGCAAGAGCACGGTCGGCGCGGCGCGCCGCGCAGAGTCGTTGGCTACCGGTTCTGCGACACCGGCGTGCTCTATCGCGGTCTGACGTGGCTGGCCCTGGAGCGTGCGCGTCAACGCCGACGACACCGCTGCCCTGGAATCGCTCGTCGAGCAGCTCGAGCTGGCTCCAGACGAGGCGCAGCGCTACGTCCACGTCCTGGTCGAAGGACACGAGATAACCGACCAGCTGCACACCGCCGAGGTCGACCGCGAGGTCAGCCGCGTCTCGCGCCACCCGGAGGTGCGCGCGCGCCTGCTGCCGCTGCAACGCGGCTTTGGCGGCAGGTGGTCGCATGGTGATGGCCGGGCCGCGACATCGGCACCGTTGTCCTGCCTGACGCCGATCCCAAGATCTACCTCGACGTGTCGATCGAGGAGCGCGCGCGCCGACGAGCCGCAGAGAGGGGAGTGGCCGACGATCGCGCGGCCGTCGCCCAGATCGAGGAGGAGCTGCGGCGCCGCGACGGCATCGACAGCACGCGCGAAGCGGCGCCGCTGCGCATCCCACAGGATGCGGTTGTGATCAACACCGACGGCAACACGTTCGAACAGACCGTCGAGCAGGTCGTCGCCGCGATCCGCGAGCGCGAGCAGGGCGAGCTAGTGGCCGAGCACGAAGGGCGTGCCGCTGTTGCTTGCGGATCGCCGGCGTGATCGCGCGCTTCGCGCTGTCGCCGCTGGCACGCGTCAAGGTCGAGGTGCAGGGCGAGGTGCCCGCAGGAAGGTCCGCTGATCGTGGTCTCCAACCACATCTCCAACGCCGACCCGCCGCTCGTCGCCGGCTGGCTGACGCCGCTGCTCGGGCGGGCAGATGCACATCCTGGCCAAGGAGTCGCTGTTCGTCGGGCCGCTTGGCCCGATCTTTCGTCGGCTGGGCGCGTCGCCGGTGCGTGCCGGCGGGTCCGACATCGAGGCTTATCGCGTCGCCCTCGACATCCTCGCTCGCGGCGAGGTGATGTGCATCTTCCCCGAGGGGACGCGCAGCGCCACCGGCGTGATGGCGAGGCCAAGCCTGGCGTGGCGATGCTCGCGACGCGCGCCGGAGTGCCCATCCTGCCCGTTGGCGTCTCGGGGAGCGACAAGTTCCTTGGCCGTGGCTCGCGATTTCCGCGCATCGGCACGCGCATCACGCTGCGCATCGGCGAGCCATTCACGCTCTCGCTGGACCCGTCAAAGTCGCGCCGCGAGGCGGTTCACCAGGCCTCGGACCAGATCATGGCGGCCGTGGCGGCACTCGTCGATGAGCGTCACCGCGGCCGATACGCCAACTTATAGTCCGCCTAGTAGTCTGCCGAGCCCGTCGACCCACCTGTCGCACGGCATTTGAGGGAGAGATGCGATGAGTGGCAACCAAGGCTTCAATTCGGGCGGTGGCGACACGCCGCAGCCAACACGACGCCGGCAGCCTCCGCCAAGCGACGCGCCGCCGGCGTACTACGCGCCGCCGCCTCCGCCGGAGAGCCCCTATCCCGACGCAACGCCGCCGCCGTACATGCAGGTGCCTCCGCCACCGCCGGCCAAGCCGAAGAGCGGGCTGCGTCGGCTGCTCCCGCTGATCGTGCTCCTGATCATCGGCGCTGTGGTCGTCGGTGGCTTCGTCCTCTTCCGCGACCGCGCCCCCAACGACGTGACCAGCCTCGCGCTCGGAGAGTGCTTCGATGAGCCCACCGTCGAGGCCGAGATCAGTGAAGTGCAGCGCCAGCCGTGCAACGAGGCGCACGACGCTGAGGTCATCGCCGTGCTGACGCACCCCGCGCCGGCGGGCGAGCCATATCCGGTCGTCTCGGGTTTCGACGACTACATCGCAGCAGAACTGCGTGCCCGCATTCGAGGCCTACCTGGGCATCGACTGGGACACGGCCGTCGGACTACGACATCGGCTATTTCCAGCCGACGCTGTCGGGCTGGGGCAGCGGCGACCGTGGCTTCACCTGCTACGTCAGCCGCAGCGACGGTGCAGAAGATGACCAACACGGTCCGCGCTGCCGGATCCAGCCCGCACGCGAGCCAGGCCGCGCCCTCGCTGTAGCGGCCGTGAAGCAGCCGGATGCGGCTCGGTCGCGGCACGGTCGGTTGCGCCATACTTGAGCCGTCATGGGAACTGTCGAAGAGGTCCGCATCGCGCGGCGGACGGGCTTCTGCTACGGAGTGCGCGAGGCAATCGACTATGCGCGGCTGGCCGCCGCACAGGGCAAGTCGACGCATACCCTCGGCCAGGTCGTGCACAACGAGGGCGTGATCGCCCAGCTCGAGTCGCAGGGAATCCAGACCGTCGACACCCTCGACGACGTCGACAACGGCGCCGCCGTGGTCATTCGGGCGCACGGCGTCACTCCTGAGGTCATGGCGCGCGCCGAATCGAAGGGTCTCGAAGTCATCGACGGCACCTGCACCTGGGTCATCCAGGAGCAGAAGGAGCTCCAGAAGCTCGTCGACGACGGCTACACGATCGTGCTGCTGGGCACGACCAATCACCCCGAGGTCGTCGGTCTGCTCGGCTTCGCGCCCGATGCGATCGTCGTCGACGAGGAAGAGGACTGGGACCGCATTCCGCGCACCAAGCGCATGGCGCTGATCAGCCAGAGCACGCAGCCGCCCTGGAAGTTCGAGAAGCTGGCCGCGTTCCTGGTCGGCCGCTGCCACGAGCTGAAGGTCATGAACACGGTCTGCCCGGTGACCATCCGCCGCCAGCACGACACGATGGATCTCGCCACCCAGGTCGACATGATGGTCGTCGTCGGCGGTCGCAACAGCGCCAACACCAAGGAGCTGACCCGGCTGTGCGAGATCGAGGGCAAGCCGGTGATCCAGATCGAGGGCGCGCCTGACCTCGCCGACGCCGCGCAGTTCGACGGCGCCAAGGTCGTCGGTGTCACCGGCGGCACATCGACCCCGATCGAGGACCTCGAGCGGGTCGCCGAACGCATCTACGCGCATGGCCGGCACGGATTCGCGCCGCGGCGACGCCGAACGCCTGGCCCGCGAGGCGCTGACCGCCGTCGCCGAGGCCGCCTATCGGAGCAGCTCGCTCGACGAGAAAGGCCGGCCGCAGGCGCGCACCCCCATCGCCGGGGCGGCCTAGACAGTTGGCGCCGCGGCGCGGCAGACGCCCGACGCCGGGGCGCACGCGGGACGCACCACTCGAGGGGCTGCCGGTGGTGGCCTTCGTCGGCCGTCCCAACGTCGGCAAGAGCACGCTCTTCAACCGAGTCATCGGCGAGCGCGTGGCCATCGTCGAGGACCGCGCGCGCACCACGCGTGACCGCCTCTACGACGTCGGCGAGTGGAACGGCCGCCGCTTCCTGGTGGTCGATACGGGCGGCCTGGAGACGCATCCCGGCGACGCCATCGAGGAGCGCGTGCAGGAGCAGGCCCGACTGGCGATCGAGGAAGCCGACGTGATCGTCCTCGTGGTCGACGCCGAGGTCGGGCATGACGCCCGCCGACCAGGAGGCCAACGAGGTGCTGCGGATCGCGAGCTCGCCGGTCATCGTGGCGGTCAACAAGTCCGACAACCAGAAGCGCGAGCTGGAGGCGGCCGAGTTCCACGTCTTCGGTTGGCCCGAGATCCACCCGATCAGCGCACTCCACGGCAAGGGCGTGGCGGACCTGCTCGACGTCATCGTCTGGGCGCTGCCGCCCGAGTCGGAGGCGGAGCTCGCGCGGAAGCGGGCCGAGGACGCGGCGGCACTCGAAGCCGAGATGCCGCCGCCGACGCAGACGCCGACGTCGCCGACGAGGCCGCCTTCGCAATCGACGACAGCCCGGTCCGCGTGGCGATCATCGGCCGGCCCAACGTGGGCAAGAGCTCGCTGCTCAACGCGCTGCTCGGCCAGGAGCGGGCCATCGTCAGCGACATCCCGGGCACGACGCGTGACGCCATCGATACCGCGTTCGACTGGGCCGGCCGGACGGTGCGGCTCGTGGACACGGCCGGCATCCGGCGGCGTGGCAAGGTCGCGTCAGGACCGGCGGCCGAGCGCTTCGCCACGCTGAGGGCGCTCAAGGCGGTCACCCGCGCCGACGTCACCGTGCTCGTCATCGATGCCGAGGACGGCCTGACCGCCCAGGACGACCACGTCGCCGGCTACGCGCTGGAGGAGGGGACCGGTCTGGTCCTGGCGATCAACAAGTGGGACGTCGTCGAGAAGGACGAGCACACGTTCGACGAGTACGCCGCCGTGCATACGTCAGGAGGCGCCGTTCCTGGACATCGCGCCGATCATCGCGATCAGCGCCAAGACCGGGCAGCGCGTGGGCCGCGTCCTGGAGGCGGCCCTCGAGATCGCCGCCGAGCGTCGCCGGCGCGTGCCGACGGCCGCCGTCAACGAGTGGCTGCGCGAGGCCACTCTTCGCCGGCCGCCGCCCACCGTGCGCGGCCGCCAGACGCGGTTCTACTACGGTGCCCAGGTCGCGACCCAGCCGCCAACGTTCGTGCTGTTCGCCAGCGAAGCGGCCACGGTCCACTTCAGCTACAAGCGCTACCTGGAGAACCAGCTGCGCGGCGCGTTCGGCTTCGCCGGAACGCCGATGCGGCTGATCATCCGCGAGCGGACGCGCGAGGCACGCGAGCCGCGGAAGCCGCGCAAGGTGATCAAGGGCGGCCAAGAACGTCAAGGGCGTTGGTGGCGGCGGAAAGGCAGCGAAGGCGGCCTCTCAGAGGCGCGCCGCTACCAGCGGACGTCGCTAACCTTCGACGCGATGGACAGGCATCCGCATCGGGCGGTCGTGGGCGCTGGCGCATGGGGAACCACGCTCGCGCTGCACCTCGCCAAGCACGGTCCGGTCATCCTCCTCGCGCGTGACGAAGAGCAGGCTCGCTCGTCTGGCCGAGGAGCGGCGCAACAACCGCTACCTGCCCGAGGTGACGATCCCCGTCGAGGTGGAGATCACGGCCGATCCGGCGACGATCTCCGACGCCGACAGCCTCGTGGTCTTCGCCGTCCCCAGCAAGGCCATGCGCGCCAGCGCGGAGCGCGTCAAGGACAGGATCGCGCCAGATGCCGTGCTGCTGTCGGTGGCCAAGGGCATCGAGCACGGCACCGACATGCGCATGACCCAGGTCCTGGGCGACGTCGTCCCGGAGGCGAAGGGCCGAATCGCCGCGATGTCCGGTCCCAACCTGGCGACCGAGATCGCGCGCGGGCTGCCCGCCTCGGCCGTCGTCGCGGCCGAGGACGAGGAGGTCAGCCTCAAGGCCAGCGAGATGATCGGCACTCGGTCGTTCCGCCTGTATCGCAACCGCGACGTGACCGGCGTCGAGCTGTGCGGCGCGCTCAAGAACATCATCGCCATCGCCGCCGGCGCGGCAGAGCAGCTCGGCTTCGGCGACAACGGCAAGGCCGGCCTCATCACCCGCGGCCTGGCCGAGATCACGCGGCTGGGCATGGCCGCCGGCGCCAACCCGCTCACGTTCGCCGGCCTTGCCGGCATCGGCGACGTGATCGCGACCTGCTACTCGGCCCTGTCGCGCAACCACGCGCTGGGCGTGGAGCTGGCCAAGGGCCGCAAGTGGGCCGACATCGAGGGAACGCTGCCGGGCGTGGCGGAAGGCGCCTACACGGTCACGTCGGCCCTCGAGATGGCCTCCAGGCTCGGCGTCGAGATGCCCATCGCCCAGGAAGTCAGCTACGCGCTGTTCGAGGGCAAGAGCGTCCAGCGCTGCCTGATCGATCTGCTGTCGCGCGAGCAGAAGGACGAGCTGGCCGGTACCGAGGACTGGGCGCGCCGAGCGCTCGCCGCCAACTGATCGAGTCCACATTGCGGAACGCTGCAATGGTTCTGCAACCTCCATTTCAGGTTTGGACGACTACACCAGACCGCACCAGACCGCACCAATTAGCACTTTTCGGCATCCGGACGTGGTACCCGTACATGTACGTACGTGTCCGTATGTCATCTGTGCAGATGGAATCTTGGGCCGTACGGTGCCGTACATAACTTGGTTGGGAGGTCAGGCAACCGAAAACGCCAGGTGGGAACCGTAACGAGCGGTGCCGTGGTTCCGATTCGTCGGGGCGTTCCGCTTTGAGAAGAACGGGCACAGGGTTCCAGCCTCGCTCCGTCGGGTCGCGAAGCTCGCGGCCGTGAGACCGATTACCGAGCCGCCGGCGTCGAGGCAGGCATCTCGGTTGCCACCCAACCGTTGTTATAACGACAGACAGAGGACCCGCCAGCCGTGGCGGGTCTTCTGATTCTCCGGATCCGCCGAGGGGCCCGACCCGTCCCCGCTGGTAGACTCGTCCACGTCGGGGCGTAGCGCAGTCTGGTAGCGCACTTGAATGGGGTTCAAGAGGTCGAAGGTTCGAATCCTTTCGCCCCGACCACTCTCCTGAGCACGAAAAAGCCCCCGGACGTTGGTGTCCGAGGGCTTTCGTTTTGGGGTCCGTCCCACGTCCGTCCCACAAACTCCCAAATCAGCCCGCGAGGATTGACCCCATGCGGGTCGCAGCGCGCCGAGCGATCTTAGGCGTGAGGTGCGCGTACAGGTCGGCCGTTGTGCTGACGTCGGAGTGTCCGAGCAGCTTGGAGACGTTCGCCAGCTCTTCGCCGTCTTCTACTGAGCAGAGTCGCGCAGGCGTGTCTCAGTTGGTGGAATGGCTGGCGGGGGAGTCCCGCCTGGTGGAGCGCCTGGTGATACGCGCGCAGCACATTGCGGGCGTCAAGCGGCCGCCGCCCCGCCGGCGTCGCGAACACAAACGCCTCCCCAATCGGCAGTGGGCTTTGGTTTGCTCGGTACGCACCGAGCATGGCGACGGTTTCATCGTCAAGGCCGACGTACCGGCGAGCGCGATCTGTCTTTGGCTCGGCCAGTTCCCTAGCGGGGCGTTGCCTCGTGCACGGCATACCAGGTAGGCACTTTTGGTATCTGCACCTCCGATGGCTTCACTCTACCGCCCGGATACCGCCCGAAGAGTACGGAGGAATTCGGCCCGCCCGCGAATCAGCCGTATGTCGAAGTCCATGCGTCCGGACTGGTCCAGATCATCACAAATACTGGAACCGTGAACATGTCCGGAATAACGTTCATGGCGGCGCAGTAGGTCGCCGATAAAGCCGCCGATAAGCGGCGTCACCTAACGTGGCACGGATTGTGGCTAGCGTGTCCCGCATGGACGACCTGGAAGCGGCGTGGGACGAGCTCCACGCCGTCAACGCGACTCTCGGCTGGCAGGTGGGAATGCCGGCTTACTACGACCGCCGCGACGAGTGGCAGCTCTACACTTTCGACCCCCCGGAGCGTCCGAAGGTCGGGCATCGCTCGAGGGAATGGACGGCAGTCGCGCCGACACAGGAGAGGGTCGTGCGCTCGATGGCGCGCGTTCTGCGGGAGATCAGCGAAGGTCGGCTCCCCAATTGACGGAATGAAACGTGCCCACCCCGGAACCACCGCTTTAGCCAAGGAAGCGGGCCAGCCTTCGTCTGGGGACCAAGGACCGGCCCGCGAGGTGAAGCCATCGCGGTTGGCTGCTCTAAGTCTGGACGCGTGCAGGTGTCCCGTCGGTTCGCTGCAGTACGGTTCAGTCTGGCCTTAGCTCGGCTGCAGAGTGATCGAGGAGGGAACTCGGGAAGCCCGGGTGCGAACGGAGGATCATCCTGCTCGCAGTTCGGGCGATGCTGGGCATCCGCTAACGGCGCTACTCCGACATGCGAGAGCGCCCGATATCCACAATCGGGCGCTTTTACTCTGACCGTGACGGCGACTGGGGCACCGCTGATCTTCTACGGGAGATGGTGCTATGGACGAACTAGAGGCTGCGTGGGGCGCCCTCCACGCCTCGACACGCGGCGGCTGGCGAGTGGGCCAGCCTATGTACAACCCCGGGGCGCACCGATGGCAGCTCTCCGCCTGGATGCCTTCAGAGCGCCTGAGCGTCGGCCATAGGTCCAACGAGTGGACGGCGGCTGGGCAGACCGAGGTCGAGTGCGTCCGCGAGATGGCACGCTGCCTGCGGGAGATCGGCGAGGGTGGCGGTGCCTAAGTAGGACGTGTTAGGCGGTGTCGCTCAGTTGCACGGCGGTCCGGTGCCATTGATAAACGCTCCCGAGTGAGCATCCACGGTCGCCCATGTGGAGCATCCTTGAGCGGCCGGACTGTCCGCGAACGTGACGTACCAGATGTCGACCCGCTCGCCGGGTCTGGCCAATCCTCGCTCGGCGCAGTTCTTGGCAGGATCGACACAGGTGACCGTGCCATAGGTGGCCGTCGGGATCGCACCGGGGAACGGGTAGTCCATGACTGCCTCGTGCCAGTCAGCTGCATCCGGCGGCGGGACCCCTGGCGTGAACACCTGACCGTAACCCGATAGGTAACGCGTGAAATCATGAGACCCGGTCGACTTAAGGGACGCCGTGGGGGCGCTGGAAGGTGTCGGTCGGGGCGCGCTGACGGCCGTCGTCGCGCTGCTGACCGGCGAGCTCGTTGGCCTAGTTACACCCGTCGGCAGCGGGCTAGGCGAGCAGGCCCCGAGTGCGAACAGCGACACGGCTGCGACGGCGCTCAGATGCCAGGATCTCAGTGGTCGACCTTCTTCAATCGCCGTAGTTCAGTTGGAAAGCGGGGCGATACTACACGTGCCGATCGGCGAGCCGGGATGCGCGACAAAGGCGATGGCGGGGCCCACGCGGCGGTGGCTCTAGTGTGCCGATGTCAGACCGAGGTCGAGTGCGTCCGCGAGATGGCACGCTGCCTGCGGGAGCTCGGCGAGGGTGGCGTGCCTAAGTAGACCGGGACGTCCCACATCCGTCCCACAAACATGCGCAACACAGCGGCATTAGGCGGCACGGCAGGACAGGGATTTGAGGGTGGGAGGGTGTCGCCCGCACGGCTGCGACTAAATGGGGTTCAAGAGATCGAAGGTTCGAATCCTTCGCCCCGACCCACTAAACGGATCCGCGTTCTCCCTCGTCGGAACCGTCACTCCTCGTCGCGGGGGTGTTCTCGTCACTCACCCGCGCCATACCCCAGATGTCGGTGGCAATCTCCATTTCATCGCGCGCCGCAGCGTGGAATGCCGGCGTGGATGGTGTCTCGGTCCTTCGCCGTGACTCGGCCTCTCGTAGCGCATCAATGCGTTCCAGCATGAAGGCCGCCGAGACCTCCTGGAAGCGTTGCCGATACTTCTCGACCTCGGCTCTTAAAGCCGCACGTTCGGAATCCTTAGCGGTATCCAAGCGGCGCTGAGCGTCGCGCCAGGCGGCCAGGGCTTCTTCGACTCTGCGCATGACCTGATTAGAGGACCGTGGACATGACCGGCGCGGGTGCTTGGAGGCGAGGCCCGTTGCAATCGTCTAATTCCGGTTCGATCAGACCCGGGCGCGGTACGTCACGACGAAGAAATCGACCATGACGAACTTTGGACAGCCCGTACAGTCGCTGAGCTCGAGGTTCGTGATCTTCAGAACGTTCTCGCTCTGCAGAACATCGCGAGGGATTTCGAAGACGGCAGACCCCCAGTCACCTGGACCCGTCCCGTTGCAACAGATGTCGTTTGGCAGCGGATCGGGACCCTCGAACAGCGTTACGCCGTTGAGCTCGACGCGCACCGAATTGTGTTTCTCATTTTCTCCGTCCAGGCCGACGATTTCGAGCGAGCCGCGACCGAATATCACGCCAGGTTGATCGAGAGTGAACTGTGCCGTCATCTGGCTGTATGGCGTTCCCTGTCCGTAGATCCAGGATGCGGTTCGACCGTGGTAAGTGCCGTTGCCGTCGCCGCCGGAATCCCCCACGAACCGCCCGTCCGGGATTCGAACTGTGTAGTCAGACACGGCCGGGGGTGGCCGTGTTGGCTGTGCCGGCGGCTCGGAAGGCGCCGCGGTCGGTGGTGGGTTCCTGGGCGTAGGCGGTGAACTTGGCGTTGGCTGCGGGTTCAGCGTTGGTTGCGGCTCGATGCTTGGCTCGGGTTCGATGCTTGGCAACGGCGTCACCGCGACGGTAGGCGCGGGGGAGACGGGCGGCGCCGTGGTGGGGGGCGGCGCGATCACAGCTACGGTCGCAAGGGATTTGCTCGGGCTCGACGTGGCCAGAGCGGCGCCTGGCGCTTCAGACCGGCTCCCAACGATACGCGCCAGGACCACGGCGCCCAAACTGAACACAACGGCAAGTGCAAGCACCAGCAAAACGGCCCCCATCAAGCCGCCCGAACGACGCTCCTCCGAGCGTTGTTTCGTGGGCGCCAGACGGTAGGTGCCTCGTTCGACGGGACCCCACAGTGTTGCCACCGATGCCGCGGCGGCTACGTTGGCGTGGCCGCCGCGTTCTGGAGTTGGAGTAGCCGGCGACACCGGAGCAGTTACCAATTTGGTTTCAGCGTCTGGCGCTCCCGGCTCGACGGCGATCAGTCGGCTGCCGGTGGCGACAAGCTCCGCCAGGGCTGCCCGTGGCGCATGACGAGGAGCGATGCGCCGGGCAACTCTTTCGAGGACCATGGCGACGGTTGCGGCGTCGTGTGGCCGGTCGCGCGGGTTCTTGTGCAGCGACTGCATGACCAGGCTCTCAAGCTCAGGGTCGATGGTCGGCATCAGCGAGGACAGACGAATTGGATCTTCGTGAGCGTGGCGGTAGGACAGGGCCACGGGATCGTCGCCCTCGAAGGGCTGTCGCCCCGCTAGCGCCTCATAGAGGACGACGCCCAGCGCGTAGAGGTCTGTCGCCGGGCCAATGGACCCGCCAGTAGCCTGCTCCGGCGAGATGTACGCAGCCGTGCCGAAGATCGTCCCGCTTTTGGTGAGATCGTCAGCTCCCACGAGGGCCTTCACTGTGCCGAAGTCCGTGAGATGAGCCGTACCTGCAGCGTCCACCAGGATGTTGCCCGGCTTGACGTCGCGGTGGATCAACCCGTGCTGGTGCGCCGCAGACAGTGCCTCCGCTATCTGGCGTCCGAGATCAGCGGCAGCCGCGGTGGGGAGCCGTCCACCCTCAGCCAGCATCTGGCGGAGCGACGGCCCGTCTATGTAACGCATGACGATGAACAGAGATCCGTCATCGGCCGCCCCGAAGTCGTATACGGGGACGATGTTTGAAAGGTTGAGCGCCGCCGCGGAACGTGCTTCTACCGCGAACCTCGTACGCGCGGTTGCGTCACTACCGAACTGGGGCCGAAGCACCTTCACCGCGACAACGCGATCCAGCCGATGATCACGCGCCCTGAAGACTTCCGCGCTGCCGCCCTCGCCCACCCTTTCGAGCAGCTCGTAGCGGCCGGCCAGGAGGCGTCCCGTAGGGAAACGAAAGCCGGATCGGGATTTCTGGTCCATAACTCTGACGATGGTCGGGGGCAACCGATCGCCCCCTCGTCACAATTAGGGCTCCTCGGCTACGAAGGTCGTTGCAGCGCGTCGACGCGTCAGGGCGCCAGTTAAATGAGTCGCGCGTCGGGTCGGAGACTTGGGCGCTAGTTTCTGGGGACGCTAACCCTTGGCTCCAGGCTCAGAAGACCATCGACGGAGCCATCACCCGCACGGCGCGTGGACGTGGCGATTTCAACCGGCTTCTCCGCCTCCATCGGCACTCTCGCATCTTGCTCCTGGGTCATGCGGCGAGTCAGGTCCAAAGGACGCTGTTCAATAAGCGCGCGGTAGACGGCTTCGTATTCGTCGACCATGCGCGCCCGGGAAAAGCGTTCGAAGGCGCGGTTACGGATCACCGTGCGATCGAGCTCAACAGATCGCTCAACCGCGAGTGAGGCTTCGCTCAGGTCGTCCACAAGGAATCCGTCGACGCCGTGCTCGACAGTTTCGGTCAGGGCCCCCGCCCGACGAGCGATAACAGGCGTTCCGGTAGCCATTGACTCGATCGCCACCAAACCGAATGGCTCCGGCCACGCGCCGAGCATGACGGTGGCCCGTGCTCCGGCGATGATCGGATCCCGGGCCGGGCCGCCGAGCTCACCCATGAATTCGACCACCCCTTCCTCGATGGCCGGCTCGACGACCTCGGCGAAATGAGCCTTCTCGTGCTCGTCGTAGACCTTCGCCACCATCTTCAGCTTCATGCGGGTCATACGCGCCAGCTCGATCGCCTCCGCTACACCCTTCTCGGGAGTCACACGTCCCACGAAGACCAGGTAATCGCCGGGCTTCGATCGAAAAGGCGCACCCCGTAGATCAAGTCCGTGGTGGATCGTGGCCACCCAGTTGTTGTCGGGCGAGAACCGCCGCTGACTTTCGCTGATGGCAACCAGGGGGATATCGGTGAACTCGGCCAGAAGTCCAGGGATGCCGTCGCAATCGAGGCGACCATGGAGCGTTGTCACGATGGGTGTCGGACAGTGCCGCGCGGCCAGGAAACCGAGTGTCTCCAGATGGGAGTGAATGATGTCGAATCGATCGTGCTCGGCCCACAGTTTCGCCAGTGCGACGGTGATGAACGAGGTGACATCACCTCGATAGCCGGTTGCCCAGAGGCTCTCGGGCACGATGGGTACCACCTCACAAGGCGCCTGCGAATCGCCCGATGCAAACAGGGTGACCGAGTGGCCACGCGATCCCAGCTCGGCAACGAGTTCCGCGACAACACGCTCCGTGCCGGCGTATGCGACCGGCGGCACTGCGAGCATGGGCGGCACCGCTAGCGCGATCCGCAGTCGGTCCACATCCCACCCCTTAACCGGTGACACGAGCGGATTGCGCCACGTGCCAATGCTTGCTTGGAAACAGCTGCAGAAATCGAGCCGAGCCCGTTTCTTAACCTAATTCCACGGCAGCCCTGATGGCGTTATCGATGTGCCGTTCGAGGTCACAGTGGCGTTGCACGCGGCGCTAGATCCAGCGTTGGCGGCGGGCGAGAACCAGAACGAGGATCGCGATTACGGCCATCACGCCAATGACTACCCAGAACATCGTCGGGTCGTCGAAGAATCCAACCTTGAAGTTCATGCCCATGACGCCGGCCAGGACGACCGCCGGCAAGAGAATCACCGAGATGATCGTCAGCACCCGCATCACGTCATTCGTGCGCTGGCCCTCCCGTGTCATGAGGATGTCAAACGAGCCGATCAAAAGTTCGCGCGCGTTCTCGACAGCGCCGATGGCCCGTTCAAGCCGATCGGCGATGGCACGGAAATGGGCCGCCGATTCAGAGCTGGCTATGACTTCAAAATCAGGGCGCGCGAGGGCGGCGAATACCTCGCGATGAGGCGTCAGCGTCCGCCGGATGGTTCCAATCCGGCGGCGTAAGCCAAGCACCTCCCGCAATACCTTGTCGCGGTCATCTTCCTCCAAAGCGCGTTCGTCCAGACGGTCGACCTCATGCTCGAGGTCGTCAACCGAAGCGAAGTACGTTCCGATCTGCCAATCCAGCAGGGCTGCGATGAACGAAGGTGCCGTAAGCACGCCAAGCTCCGTGTCCGGCCCAATACGCTCACGAAAGTCGCCGATAAACGCAATCGGTTCGCGATGCACGGTCGCGACCCAGTTGCGGCCGGCGAGCAAGTCAAGCTCGACCGCCTTCTCGTCCTTGTCGAGCGCGAAAACGTTGATTTCGAAGTATTCGCCAAGAACATCCAGTCGCGGTCGCCCGATTGGGTTGAGCAGGTTTCGCAGAGACTGGCGTTCGAAGCCGAGCAACTTTCCCACCGCCACGAGATCCTCATTCTCCACGCCGTCGATGTCGACCCACAGCAACTGGCGATCCCCGAGTCGATCGATGGCAGCCTGCTTGAGTTCGACTTCGCGGTCGCTACCGTCGGCGTCAAATAGCCGCGTCTCAACCGTCACGATTCGCTTCGCTCTTGGACCGTTGGACATCTTGTCGGCGCCACGACGCGCGAGAGGGCGTGCCGGTTGTTCACGAGTCGAATGTCGACTACCCGCATCCCAATGAGGCCATTCGAAACGTAGGCCGGAAGCTCGCCGCGCCCAGGTTCGGTTACGGGCGTTGGGTTAAGACGTGTAGACACCTTCGGACGATCGCGCCTGACGCATCACCAATACCGCCGCACTGAACCGCTGAGCGTGTATTTCCGATTGCAAACGTCAGTTCTACGTCTTTGCGTGAATCGCGTTCACAGACGACGCATCTTGCCGATCACGGTCGATCGGAGGGGTGCTGCCGAGTAAGAGCCGTGTCGACGCCGTTACCTAGGAGAACACTCTGCTGAGAGGCAAGCTCCGAAAGGCTGACGGCAATGTCGTTGTCACCATGCGTACGGTGATAGCGCCATTGGGGGAGAAGGCGACGATCATTCCGGCCGCAGTGGCCGGTCAGTCGCTGCCGACTCTGACCTGGATGTCGCCGTTGTAGTTGATAGGCGCCCAGTATTTGTACGCGACGACAGTGTGATCAGAGTGAGTCACGCCCATCGGGATGGAGTAGTGGGCCGGCACCGTTGACACGGACTCTTGTGCGGTCCAGGTGACGCCGTCGTTGCTCTGCTGGTAGAAGACCTCATTGGTCGTGCATGAGTTGCCGGTCATCACGCATCGGCCGTAGACGGCTCGCAGGACACCGCCTTGGAGCCGCATCATCGGCCACTCGAGTTGGACTGCCGCCGGAGCGACCTTGACGCCTGCGGACCAGGTGGCGCCACCGTTGCTGGACCCGCGCACCCAAGGGGTCGACCCCGTCGAGGTGGGTTTGGCGAAGCCCAGGTACGCCTGCTGCCCCTCAGCAACGAGCTGGAAATTGAGTGATCCCGAACCGACCTTGGTCAGTGGCGTCGATGTGGTCCAGTGGACACCGTCGGTCGAACGCCGCGTCAATACTCCCTGGGTTGACGATCCGATGCCGGCATACAGGACGCCGTCCCCTGCAGCAACGCTGAATGTGGGCACGTCACCTCCCAGACCGCTCCACAGCGCCTGCTTGGCGTCAAACGTGGCCCCGCCGTCGTGACTGACTCTCACGAAGAGCTTGCCCTTGTTGAACGCCTGCCAGGCGACGACGACCAGCCCGTTTGGCCCACGAGCTACGTCCGGGTAGCTCGCGGCACCGCTGGAAAGGGAGACCGATGGGCTGAACGTGACCCCGCCGTCGAGGCTGCGGGTATATCTGATGCCGCGACTCGAGGAGTCTTCCAGCATTGCGACATCGACGGCATTGCCATACGCAGCGATGGTTCGCGCATAGGATTGTCGACTCGCGCTGCCCGGCCGCGAGACGCGAACCCGCGGAGCCCAGGTTTGGCCACCGTTGGTGCTTCTGAGGACGTACACGTCCACGGCGCCTGTGGCCATGACGCGCTCGCTGTAAGAGGCAAGAACGGTCGAACCAGCTGCGCTGACGATACCGACCGGATATGCGTTGTACAGGTTGTACGTTTCGGCACTGCTGCCCCAGATCGTGATCGGGTCGCCCCAACCCGCGGCCATCGCGACGCTCGAGAACAACATCGAAATAACTGCGGCAGCCACGGCGCTGATGGCCGCGGTGGATCGGATTCGTCGCATGACCCCCTCCTCGGGTTTCCAGGCTGTTCCCGGATTCATCTCAAGTGGACTCCAGTTGGTGACGAAATGGAATGCGAGCCAACACCCACCCGCTTACGTAAAGCACAGTGGGTACCTGTCCAGGACGGCCGCCGAGGGTGAGCTCGGCTGGAGCTCTACGGCTTCGGGTGTTTGACGTACTCGCTGGCGGGGATCTTGGTGCCGGCACGAGGGTCGTCCGGATAACGGCCGATCTCATATAGGCCGTCGACCTTGATGTAGTCGGAGTAGAAGGTGTCCTGGTGGATGATGTTGCCGTTGGCGTCGCGAACGGTGCGCGTCACGGCGGAATCGAAGCCGTCTGAGCGGTACTCGGCATGGTGGACCTGGCCCGGCTCGAGGTCGTTCGTATAGACGACGAAGTTGCCGGCCTCCTTGAGCTTCGACACGTCGGGCTTGCGCGAACTTTGCCTTCCGACCGTCGGGCACTCCGTAGACCTGGAAGGTCACGCGACCGTAGCTGTATGACGCCCGGATGAGGATCGGGTACTCAGAGTCGTTCGTGAACTGCATCGACTTGCGTGTCCGGCCGTTCTCCCAGATCGTGGCGTCCAGTCCAACGGGGTAGCGCGGGATGTAGAACGCGTGGTTGTGGCGCTGGTCGATCTGGAACCCGGCGCGCGCGACTGCGTTGAACAGGGTCGTCGATGCAGAGCAGAGGCCGCCGCCAAGCACGCCGTCCTCCTTGATCTCGCCGTGCACGATGGCGGCACCATCCGAGTAGCCGTTGCGCTTGGTGAACGGCCCGGCAACGTCGATGAAGTCGAACTGCTGGCCGGGCTCCACGACCGTGCCGTTGATCAGCTTGGCCGGTCGTGCGATGTTCTGGCCGCCGCCGTTGAAGGCGCTGACGGTGAAATGCGTGGTCCAGCTGCCGAGCCGCCGGATCTGGTCCTTGATCGCCTCGGCCGCAGAGGTCGTGAACTCGGGCGCCACGGGGCTGACGGCCAGGTTGACCGTCGCGGGAGCGGCGCCACCGGCTCGCGCCTGCAGGGAGTCCACGATCGTCGCCACTGCCGCTTCTGACTCGATCTCCTGCCCGTCAGCGGCAGGCACCACGGCCGTGCGTCCAGGGCCCTGGAACGTGTACGAGGCGTTTGTCGGCCGAACGTCGACCTGCAGCTTCAGGTCGTCGAGGTACTGGGCGATGGGCGCCGACTCGATCGCCAGGCTCCATTCGCCGGGATTCGCGCCGGGCACGAGCCTGACCCAGCCGCTCAGCACGTCGGCGGGGATGGTCAGCGACTTGCCGTCTGCGGCCATGGTGAGCGCGCTGTTGGTTATGTTCTCCGCCTGGTCGACCGCTGCCTGGGCCTGGGCCGTCGTCACGGCCGGCGGGATCGTCGTCCCGGCCTGGCTCACTGTTCCGCTCTGGCGCGACGGGTCGCTGACGGCCGCCACGGCCTCGCGATATGCCGCCTCGCGGTCAAAGGTGATCCCTTCGGCCGACGGGGTTGCCGCGTAGTCGGCGCCATCCCGAACGACCGTCGCGTCCACCGCGTTCGCCTCGGCGGCATCCGCGATCGACTGGATCTGCTGCATCAGCGCGTCGTTGTTCCAGGTGATGGACGGCTCGACCGTCGCCCCGTTGGCCAGGGTGCGCAGCTCGTCGACGATTCCCTGCCGGCCGACGCCAATCGCCATGCCGAGCATCGCCCGCATGTCGTAATCGCGCTCGATCTGCGAGTAGGGGATCGTGGCCACCTTGTCGCCCAGCGTGACGGTCAGCTGACCATTGCTGGGATCGGGTAGGGCGGCGCGGATCTTCGCTTCGGCGCTCGGCGGGATCAAGCCCGCCGATCTGCACCGAGCCAACCTGCACCCCGGGCAGGACCTTGCCGTTGTGGATGCCGTCGTAGCCAGCGGCGAACGCGCCCACGAAGAGCACGATCGCGCCGATTGTCAGGGCAAACGTAAGCGCGGCCCGGCGCCAATCCCTCCCGGACGCGGCGGAGCCTGTGAGCGTGTCGTCGACCGTTCCGCCGACCAGCTGATCGGTCTCGGCCGGCGTAGCCTCGACGTTCACGGCGCAATCATCGCCGAAGCCACACCAAACCCGCCTTTAACCGCTCGGCTTGATGTGCACAGTCGCCGACATGCCCCATCGAAGCTCGGCGTGATGGTCGTCCGGTCGAATTGCCACGGCGAAGACCACGCCGCCGTCGTCGCTTGCTCCGCGGACCTGGATGCGGTCGACAGTGCCGTCGATCGTGAGATCCGGCAGGGCGTCGAACGTCACGGTTGCCCTGTCGCCGACGGCGAGCCGGACAACCTCCAGCTCGGAAAGGTCGGTCGTCTCGATCAGCCAGCCCGAGATGTCCCCGATGGTGATCACCGTCTGGCCGGCAAGTGCCTGTTCGCCGGTCTCCACGTCGACCTCTGCAATCGTCCCGGCGAACGGCGCGCGGACCTCGGTCTGCAAGAGCGCCGTCTGTGCCTCGCTCAGCGTGCTCCGTGCGAGGTCGAGCTCGGCCTGTGCCAAGCGCAGGTTGGCCTGGGCCGATTCGATCTGCCCGGGGCTGGCGTCGGGCGGCAGCTGCTCGACCTGCAGCTGTGCCAGCTCGACCGCCGCCGTTTCCCGGTCGACCACGCCTTGGGCGACGTCGATCGCGTCGTGATAGGTGGACTGGTCGAGCTTCAGCAGGAGCTGGTTCTGCTGCCGCCTCGGATCCCTCGTGGACGTAGATCGCGGTCGACAACGCCACTGACGCGCGTCGCGAGATCGGCGCTGCGCAGCGGCACGACGACGCCCTGACGCGACGACCGAGTTATCGGTGGGCGTGGCGGATGGGCGAGCCGTCGGAAACGATGGGAGGTGGGCCGAGTTGCTCTGCGACGCCGTTGGCTCCACCGACGGCGACGCCAGTGGCGAGGGCGTCGGCGAGTTGAAGGCGCCGCTCGTGGCGAGCACCAGCGCCAGCGCAACGGCCGCGACCACGACCACCGCTGCGACCACGCCGCGCATCAGGAGGCGGACCGCGCTGAAGTGGCGATCATCGTGAAGGGGATGGCGTCATGGGGAAGTGACCGCTTCCGTTCATAAGCTTGCTTCCTGCGCCTGACGCTGGGAGTCGGGCACGAGTTCCTCGGCCGGTCGGCTGTCGGGCGCCTAGACTAACCCGCGATTGATGGCTGCCGCACGATCTGCGGCGCGAATCCGTGGAGAAAAACACATGGCACAGACACGTTCGGCGACGGCAACCTGGCAAGGCGATCTACCCACCGGCGCAGGCACGGTGAGCTCGGCGACGTCCGATCACTGGAACGATCTGCCCCATAGCTGGGGATCGCGTACGGAAGAGCCCGGCGAGAACACGAGCCCCGAGGAGCTGCTGGCCGCCGCTCACGCCTCCTGTTTCTCCATGGCCGTTTCGAATCAGCTCGCCAAGGCCGGTTTCCCGCCCGAGCACGTCGAGGTCCGCGTCGATGTGTCCGCGGACAAGCGAGAGGCCGGATGGACCGTCCTCGGCGAGCCACATCAGTCTTCATGCGCGGGTGCCGGGCATCGACGAGAAGGCGTTTCAGACAGGCCGCCAACAATGCCAAGGACGGCTGTCCGATCTCGCGCGCCCTGAAGGGCAACGTCGAGATCAGCATGGACGCCACGCTCGAGTCCTGACCGCCCGATAATCTGCAGTCGATGCCACCGATCGACAACCTGCTGCGGGTTCCGCCCTACCACCTCGGCGCGCTCGAGCGCCAGGGCATCTTCACCACGGGCCTGCTGCTCGAGGTGTCCGAGACGCCGACGCGTCGTCAATACCTGGCCGACCAGATCGGCGCCGACATCACCGACGTGATGGATTGGCGCGACGAGGCGCTGCTGCTCAACCTGGCCAACTTCGGGCCGACAGAGCAGCAGGTGTTCATCCAGGCGGGAATCCTTGGGCTGACCGACCTGCTGGCGCTCGACCTCGACGAGTTCAGGCGACGTCTCGCGCTGTGCGGCGCGCTACCTGGGCGCCGAGCCACCGACCGACCTGATGAGCGAGGGTTGGTGGGAGCAGGCCCACACTCTGCGCGAGGAGTAGTCGCGGCCGCGCCGCGTGACACAATCTCGGCGTGAGCACAGCTCCGGCGTCGGCGACCATCTCTGAAGAGGCTGCGGCGCGGCCGCGTTCGTTGAACCTCGCCCGCGCACTGCTCGTGCCGGCGACGATGATCGTCATCCTGGCCGTCGCGCTGCTGTTGCTGATGACGCCGATCTGGACGCATTTCGCGCTCGAAGCGACCTCTGGCGCGACTAATCTTTGCGACCCCGAGGTGGCGTACCAGCTGTCCGATCGAACCGTCTCGGAGCTGTTCTTTGGCCCGGGCACGTTCAGCGACTTCGGCAGCGGACGAGGCCGCGCACATGCGCGACGTTCGCGTCGTCTTCTACGGCTTCATGGTCCTCGCAATTGCGAGCGTCGGGCTTGCTCGCTCTGGCAGCTCGCGCGACACCCTCGTGAGCCGCGGACCTGGCGCTCGGTCTCGCGCGGCGGCATCCTGGCTCGTGGTCGCCCTGATCGTCGCTCGGCGTTTTCGCCGCGTTCGCCTTCGAAGCCGCCTTCGAGCTCTTCCACCACATCTTCTTTCCCGGCGGCAACTGGGCATTTCCGGCGGACAGCCTGCCTGATCAGGCTCTACCCGTACGCGTTCTGGGAGCTGAGCGCGCGGCGCGCTGGGCGTGCTGGGCATCGGCGCCGGACTCATCGTGTGGGGTCTCGCGCGCCGCCGCGCTGAGTCGCTGGAGCGCAGCACTCACCAATGACCGCCACGGCCACGACCAACGCGCGGATGCTCTCGCTCGAAGAGGCACGCGCGCGCATGCTCGACGACCTGGCGCGCGCTCCCGGTCGAGACGCTGCCGCTCGATGCCGCGCTCGGCCGCGTTCTCGCCGAGCCGATCGAGAGCCGGCTCACGCTGCCGCCCTGGGACAACAGCGCGATGGACGGCTACGCCGTTCGATCCGAGGACGTGCTGGGTGCCTCCGACGTCAATCCGATCGAGCTGAAGGTCATCGGCGAATCGGCGGCCGGCCGTCGGTCGACCGTTGAGGTGACCGAGGGCACGGCCGTGCGCATCCTGACCGGCGCGCCACTCCCCGTCGGGGCGGATGCGGTCGTTCCGGTCGAAGACACGGATGCGCCGATGGGCGCCGCGCCACTTCCCGAAAGTGTGCAGATCAACGCCGCGCACGCGCCGGGCGCTCACCTTCGACGCGTCGGCAGCGACCTTCGCGAGGGCTACCCGCTGCTGTCGGTTGGGACGGAGCTGGGACCCGCAACGCTTGCCGTTGCCGCGGCCGGCGGGCACGACAAGCTGACGGTCTACCGAGCGCCGCGGGTCGCGATCCTGGCCACGGGCGACGAGCTCGCGCCCGTCGGGTGCCGCGCTCGACACCGATCAGATCCCGGACAGCAACAGCGTTGGGCTGAGCGCCCAGGCGCGCGAAGCCGGCGCGGAGGTTCGCTCGCTGGGCATCGCCTCGGACGACCTGTCGGACGTCGTGGACCGGCTCAACACCGGTCGAGCGTGGGCGGACGTGATCGTCGTCAGCGGCGGCGTGTCGGTCGGTGCCCACGACGTCGTCAAGGACGCGTTCGCGGAGATCGGCGAGGTCGACCTGTGGCGTGTTGCCGTGCAGCCGGGCAAGCCGCTGGTCTTCGGGAGGGCCAAGGCACCGGGTGGCGATCGGGACGTGCTGTTGTTCGGCCTGCCCGGCAATCCGGTGAGCTCGTTCGTCACGTTCGAGCTCTTCGTGCGCCCGGTGCTGCGCCGTCTCGCCGGCCACGACGACGTCATCGGCCGTGACTTCGTTCGTGCCACGCTCACCGAACCGGTCGACACGTCGTCTGGCCGGCGGACATTCGTGCGAGTGCGGATCACCGGCAACGACGAGGACGGTTGGTCCGCGTCCCTGACCGGCGGCCAGGATTCGCACGTGCTCTCCGCGCTCGCCGCGGCGAACGGGCTGGCGATCGTCTCCGAGGACGACGACTCGCTGCCCGCCGGCTCCAGTCGTGGATGTGATGAGGATCTGATGACATCCGACAGGCCGCCTCGCAAGCCCGACCAGTCGCGCCGCGAACGGCGCCGCCTGACCCATGTCAGCCGAAGTGGGCGGCCACGCATGGTCGATGTCAGCGACAAGCCGGCGACCGCTCGTCGCGCCGTCGCCGAGGCGTTCGTGAGCCTCGAGCAGGAGACGCTGACCGCGATCATCGACGGCGCCGTCGGCAAGGGCGACGTGCTGACCGTGGCCGAGATGGCCGGCGTCATGGGCGCCAAGCGGACATCGGAGCTGATCCCGCTGTGCCATCCGATCCCGCTGACCGACCTTCTGGTCGAGATCACGCCCGAGCGAGCCGCGAGCGGCGTGCGCATCCGGGCGACGGCCGCGACCGTGGCGCCAACCGGCGTGGAGATGGAGGCGCTGACCGCGGTCTCGGTCGCCGCTCTGACCGTCTACGACATGGTCAAGGGCGTCGATCGGAGCGCATTCGTGCGCGACATCCGGCTGCTCGAGAAGACCGGCGGCAAGTCCGGTGAGTGGCGCCGGCCAGCCGACGACACGCCGTCAGCGACTTCGGCCGCGGCGGGCGCCCCGAAGAACGAGCCTTTCCGCAGGCGCAACCCAGGGTGACGCGGTCGGCGCTCGTTCTGACGATCAGCGACGGAGTGGCGGCGGGCACGCGCGTCGATGAAAGCGGAGAGGCGCTCGCGCAACGGCTGACCGAGCTCGGCTTTTCGAGTCGAGCGCGCTGCCGTGCCGGACGAGCCGGAAGAGATCGCCATGGCCGTGATCAAGGCCGCGAACGCGTCGAGCTCGTCGTGAGCACCGGCGGCACGGGTCTCGGGCCGCGCGACCAGACGCCGCAGACGCTTCACGGCCTGCTCGACTACGAGATTCCCGGTTTCGGCGAGCAGATGCGCGCCTACGGACGGACGCAAGACGCCGATGGCCGACCTGTCGCGCAGCACGGCCGGCGTGCTCGGCTCGACCCTGGTGATCGCCACGCCCGGCAGCCGTCGGCGGCGCGCTCGATTCACTGGCGGCTGTTGAGCCGATCCTCGAGCACGCCCTCGAGACGCTCGGCGGCCACACCCAGCACACGGCCGACGCAGCGACGAGCGCGATGATCGAGCACATCCCGCTCTACCCGCTGGCGCCGCTGCTCTTCCTGGCGGCCGTGGTGCTGTTCGCGCTCCTGATGGCGCGTCACCTGCGCGTGTTTGCCTACGCGCGACCGGCGGCCGTGGGCGACGAGCCTGGTCGCCTCCAGTCGCTGTTCAAGTACGCCATCGTCCAGGTGCGCATGTTCCGCGACCTCGACGCCGGGCTGCTGCACGCGGCGATCTTCTGGGGCTTCGTGATCCTGACGGTCGGAACGGCCGACCGCGTCACCTTCGGGCTGATCCAGACGATCGTCCGCCCGCTGCTGGACGGCTGGCTGTGGCGACTCCTGATCCTTGGCCAGAACATCTTCATCCTGACCGTCCTCGTGGCGGTCGCCTACGCGCTGTTCCGGCGCCTCGTCTGGAAATACCCGCGCCGGACGACGCTGTCGCGCGACGGCATCATCATCCTGCTGCTCATCGGCGCGCGTCGTCCTGACCGAGTGGTTCGCCGAGGCTTTCCGGCTCGCCGCGTACGGCGATCCCGACGCGAGCTGGGCGATCGCGGCGCTACCCGCTGGGCATCGTCCTCGGGCAACCTGCTGCCGGCCTCGTGGCTGCCCATCGGCTACGCCGCTCTTCTTCTGGGCGAACGTCGCGCTCGGTCAGCTTCTTCCTCGTCTACCTGCCGCGCTCGAAGCACCTCCACATCGTCACGGCGTTCTTCAACGCGGCGCTGCGCAAGATGAAGCCGCGCGGCGAGCTGCCGAAGATGGACCTGGAGGCCGAGGACGCCCGATTCGGCATCAAGACGATCGAGGACATGTCGTGGAAGGACCTGCTCGACGGGTTCACCTGCACCGAGTGCGGCCGCTGCCAGGAGGCGTGCCCGGCCTGGGCGACGGGTAAGCCGCTCAACCCCAAGACGATGATCATGGGCATCCGCGAGATGGCGGTCGAGGCCGAGGCCGGCGTGTCGCTCATCCCGTGGATCAAGCCGTCGATCGCGCCAGGCGGCACAGGCGACGCCGGTCGTCGACACCGCCATCCCGTACGACGCCGTCTGGGACTGCGTGACCTGTGGCGCGTGCGTCGAGGCGTGCCCGGTGATGATCGAGCACGTCGACAAGATCGTCGGCCTGCGGCGCAACCTCGTCCTCGAGGAGTCGCGCTTCCCCGAGGAGCTCACCATCGTCGTTCAACAACATGGAGCGCTACCAGAACATCTGGGGCCAGCCGCAGTCGTCGCGGCTCGACTGGGCACGTGGCTGCCGTTCGAGGTGCCGACGGCCGCGTCGGTGGTCGAGTCGGGCGGCCCGGACGCCGTCGCGGACCTCGAGTGCCTGTACTGGGTCGGCTGTGCGGCGTCGTTCGACGACCGCAACCGCCGGGTCGCGCGGGCGGTCGTCACATGTCTCGAGGCGGCCGGCGTGAAGTACGCGGTCCTCGGCCAGGAGGAGTCGTGCACCGGCGACCCGGCTCGTCGGATGGGCAACGACTACGTCTACCAGATGCTCGCGACCGGCAACGTCGACGTCCTGAACCGGTACAAGCCCAAGACGATCATCACGGCCTGCCCGCACTGCTTCAACACGATCGGCAACGAGTACGGCCAGCTCGGCGGCACGTACGACGTGGTGCACCACTCGCAGTTCCTGTCGAAGCTCATCGGGGAGGGCCGGCTGCGCGTCGACGATCGCCGCGAGCGGAGCGTCACGCTCCACGACTCGTGCTACCTGACGCGCTACAACGGCGTCATCTGCGAGACGCGCGACGTGCTGGGGGCCGTCCCGGGCATCGAGCTGCGTCGAGATGGAGAAGACGGGCAAGCAGACGTTCTGCTGCGGCGCCGGCGGTGGCCGGATGTGGATGGAGGAGAAGCGCGGCACGCGCATCAACGCCGAGCGGACGCGCCAGGCGCTCGACACCGGCGCCGGCGAGGTCGCCACCGCGTGCCCGTTCTGCCTGGTGATGATGCGCGACGGTGTCGCCGATGCCGGTGAGCGAGGGGAGGGCGTCCAGGTGCAGGACATCGCCGAGATCCTCGCCGCCGGCCTGGTTGCGACACCCTCCGGAGTTCCGTCGAACGGACGGAGCCTGCCCGTCGTCCAGTAGCTCGACCGGCGCCTGCGCTAGCATCGCCGCCGTGCAGTTGACAGAAGAACAAGCCGCCCTACGCGACGCCGTCGCGGAGCTCGCCGACGGTCCGGTGGCCACGCGCGCCGCCGAGATCGACGAGAAGGCCGAGTTCCCGTGGGACATGGTCGAGCTGCTGGCCAAGCACGACGTGCTGGCTCTGCCATTTCCGGCCGAGTACGGCGGTCTCGGCGGCGACCTCATCCCCGTGCTGCTGGCGATCGAGGAGCTGAGCCGCGCCTCGGCCGCGGTCGGGCTGATCCTCGGCGTCCAGGAGCTGGCCGCGCTGCCGCTCCTGCACGGCGGCACCGACGAGCAGAAGCAGCGCTGGGTCCCCGACCTGGCAGCCGGCAAGAAGCTGATCGCGTTTGCCTTGACCGAATCGGGCGCTGGATCGGACGCCTCGCAGCTTCGCACCAAGGCCACCAGGGACGGCGACGACTGGATCCTCAACGGCGAGAAGCGCTTCATCAGCCAGGGCGACGTGGCCGGCGCTGGTCGCGGTGTTCGCGGTGACGGACACCGATCCGAAGGCCGCCAAGGAGCGCCGCCACCTGAGCTGCTTCTACGTCGAGCAGGGCATGCCCGGGTTCAGCGCCCCGCGCGTCGAGCACAAGATGGGCATCCGGGGCACGACGACCGCCGAGCTCGCGCTGAAGGACGTCCGCGTTCCGGATGCGAACCGGGTTGGCGAGATCGGCGACGGCTGGATGCTGGCCATGAAGACGTTCGAGCGCTCGCGACCCGGGATCGCGGCACAGGCTGTTGGCATCGCCCGCGGCGCCACGGACCTGGCAACCAGCTACGCGGCGCAGAGGCGAGCAGTTCGGCAAGCCCATCGGCGAGCACCAGATGGTCGCCGCGATGCTCGCCGACATGGCCACCAGGACCGAGGCGGCACGCCAGCTGCTCTATGCCGCGGCCGAGCGGATCACGGCCAAGGACCCGTCGGCTCCTCGCTGGGCGGCGATGGCCAAGCTCTTCGCCGGCGACACCGCCATGGCCGTCACGACGGATGCGGTCCAGGTCTTGGGCGGCTACGGCTACACGACCGAGTATCCCGCCGAGCGCATGATGCGCGACGCCAAGATCACCCAGATCTACGAGGGCACGCAACAGATCCAGCGGCTGATCATCGCGCGCGATCTGCTGGCCAACGCCGGATAGTCCAGGGGTTGACCTTTGTTCAACCCCATTGATACGCTGCCCAACGTTCCTGAAACGGAGGGAACTGGCAGCCCCGACTCGTAAGCCGTGAACTGACGAGTCCGCGCCCCGAGTAGCCATCCGTGTAACTGGCCGCTCCCTTTCGCTGCCGGCGCTCGACCGTTTATGACGCGCATGCCTCGAGAGAAAGGAGGTGACATGAGGCGCTATGTGTCAGCACCCGCCAATCGCGGATCGCTCGCGTGTCTGCACCGCGAACCTGACGTTCACCCTCGACTCGGCAAGTCCTCCACGCTGAGCTCGAACAAACGTGTCGGACGGGGAGACGATCCGACATCGACATGAAACGAGCCGTTGTCCGCCAGCGTTGAGCGCACTGCCCCAGCAGATTGCGCGCCGCCTGCCCCAGCAGGCGCTGCCCACAGCGCGGTCGTCACGGCTGTCAACACGTAATCAGTGGAGTAAACGTGTTCAGCGTTCGATTGATCCTGATCGCCGCGGCTCTAGCCGTGTTCGCGGTGATCACCCAGATCCATCCCGTCGCCGCGGCCCAAACGGAGTCCGGCGCCGTCTACAGCTTCGCCTCGCATCAGCTCTACAAGCCGTTTCGGCTCGGCGCCGAAGGCATGCGTCGCTATGACTGCTCCGGGCTTGTTTATCGGACTTATTTCGAGACGGGTCTGCTCAAGAAGATCAGCGGCCAGCATCGCCGCGCTCGCGGCTACTACAACTGGTTCAAGGAGCGCGGCCTGGTCACGAGTAATCCCCGTCGGGGCGACCTGGTCGTATGGGCACACCGAGGCAAGCCGGTCAGCCATATCGGCATCTACATCGGACGGAATGCGAAGGGTCAGCCGATGGCCATCAGCGCCCTGACGACGGGCGTCAGGAAGCATCGGGTGAACCACATCAGCATCCCGTTCAAGGCCTATCTGCGAGTGAACCTCGACAGCTAGCCGCGACAGAACTTTCCCGAGCGGGGCGGATACCGCCTCATCCGCCCCGCTCACCCATCCTCCGCTACGCTTGAGGCTCCGTAGGGAGGAGTGCCCGTGAACATCGTTGTGCTGTTGAAGGCCGTGCCCGTGGTCGGCACAGAGCGTCTCGGCAATGACCAGATGACCGATCGATCCGGTCAGCTCGAAGCCAACGGCAATGACGAGTACCTGCTCGAGAAGGCACTCAAGCTGACCGAGGAGCACGGCGGCGAGGTCACGCTGCTGACGGTCGGTCCAGCCAACGGCGCCGAGGCCCTCCGCAAGGCCCTGGCCATGGGCGCCGCACGTGCCGTGCACGTGGTCGACGACGCCGTCAGGGGCTCCGACATCCGGGCGACGATCGACGTCCTCGAAGCGGCTCTCGCGCAAGCTCGAATACGACCTGATCTTCTGCGGCGCCGACACGTCCGATGGCCTCGGCGGAGTCGTTGCGGCCGCACTCGCGGCGCGCCTCGAGCTGCCCTACCTGTCGTACGCCTCGGAGATCACGCCCGCCGACGGCACCGTTCGCGTGCAGCGGCTGAGCGCGTCGGGCTACGACGTCCTGGAGGCATCGACACCGGCACTCGTCATGGGCACGCAGCTGCTGGGCGCGCCGCGTTACCCGTCGCTGCGCGGGATCATGCAGGCACGCTCCAAGCCCATCGAGACGTGGACGCTGGGCGATCTGGGCATCGACCCTGCGTCGGTCGGCCCGGACGCGGCCTGGACCACGGTCATCGACGCGGAGCGAGCCGCCGGAACGTGCCGGGGCGACGTTCGTTCGCGAGTCCACGGACGTGGCTGTCGGCCAGATCGTCGACTTCCTCGCCAGCCGGAGGCTCGATCTGATGGCCGAGATCTGGGCGATCGCAGAAATTGCCGAAGGTGTGCCAACCAAGCTGTCACTGGAGCTTGCGACGCTGGCTCGCCAGCTCGCGGAGGCGGCCGGTGGCGAGAGCCGAACAGTTCTCATCGGCGGAGGGTGCCGGTGATGCCGCGCAGACGGTCGCGGACTACTCGGCGAACGTTTTGGTTGCCCCCGCTGAGCTGGCTTCGGACGCGCCGGTGGCGGCGTCCGTGGCTCCGCGCCTGGCGCAGCTCATCGAGGAGCGAAAGCCGGACGTAGTGCTGTGCGGCGCCTCGAACGACGGCAAGGACATTGCCGGATTGCTCGTCGGCCTGACGGACATGCCAATCCTGGTGAACGGCTCGGGTGTCGAGTGGTCCAACGACGGACCGGCGGTCGAGATGAGCATCTTCGGCGGCAAGCTCGTGACGCACAGCCGCTTCAGGGACGGGCACGGCATCGTCATCGTGCGACCCGGCACGGTCAGCGCCGAAAAGGCCGCGCAGGCCGGGCGCAGTTGAGACCGTCGAGGTCGCCGCGTCCAGGGAGCTGCCACAGGTCAAGGTGGTCGAAAGCGTTGCCGAGGCCGGTGCCGCCGCGCCCATCGAGGAGGCACGGATCATCGTTGGTGCCGGGCGCGGCGTCGGCACTGCGGATGGCCTCGCGCCTGGTCGAGGATCTCGCGGACGCTCTCGGCGGAGCGGTTGGAGCGACGCGCGCCGTGGTCGATTCGGGCTGGATCGGCTATGGCCAGCAGATCGGCCAGACCGGCAAGATCGTCAAGCCCGCGCTCTACATCGCGTGCGGCATCAGCGGCGCGATCCAGCACAAGGTCGGCGTCCAGACCGCGGGCACGATCGTGGCCATCAACCGTGATCCGGACGCGCCCATCGCCGAGTTCGCCGATCTGATGGTCGTCGGTGACCTGGCCGAGATCCTGCCGCCACTGACGGCCGCAATTCGAGCCCGCAAGTCCGGCTCTTAAGCCCTCGGAGGTCTGCAGCCGGCCTGCCGCAGGTCAGGCGGAGGTGGGCGACTCCACGCTCGTCGAGGCAGTGGCGTCGCTCATGGCCGCGACGTCAGTCGTGCCGAACACGCGCTCCATGGCCTCGTCGAGGCGCGCGAGCATCGTCGGCGACTTGAACTCGGTCCACAGCGCGCGCGCCTCCTCGGCCGCGGCCGCGCCGTCGGGATGCGAGCGGCCGATGAGCAACGCCATGTCCGTCAGGGTCAGGGCGTCGTTCATGCGAAGGTGTAGTTCGGTCCAGATCCTGCGCGCTTCTCGGTACTCAGCGAGCGCGGCGCCAATGTCGCCCTCGACCGCCTTGCGGGCCGCACGAGCCTGCGCTCGATAGCCGTTGAACACACGTCCTGGGTGCTTGAGTGAGTCCACCGCATCGGCAACGCTCAGGACTCGTGCCGTGTCGCCCTTCAACACGGCCGCGTGGAGTGCCCACTCAGCGCAGTAGATGGCAACGTGCGTGCTGCTGACGACCCATGCCCTTTTCACCGTGGCGGTAGCCCTCGTCCAGCTTGCCCAGCACGGTGTCGATCATCGCCTCGGCCCACTCCTGTGAGAGCGCCAGCTCCGGGATCGTCGAGTTGCCAACGAGCGGCCTGCTGACTTCGCGCAGCCGCTCCGCTTCAGCCGCGTTGCCGCGCATCGCAAAGAACTGGCCGGACACCTGGAACAGCTCGGACATGTCGGAGTCCGGCTCCACGTCCTGCAGATCGTGCACGACCTTCTCCGCCTCATCCCACCGTCCGAGCATCATCAGCGGCTGGATCGGTGCCCGCTGCAAAGGCGTCCGCTCCACGCAGCGCTCCGGTGCGGCGCGCCACTTCCATTCCACGAACCAGTGCGTCGAGTGACTCTTCCACGTCTTCCGACATGAGGAGCACCGACAGGTTGTTGTACGCCCGTACTCGCGACCAATCGAGGCCGTGAGCTTCCGCCATGGGCATGACGCCGCGCAAGATGGTCACCGGTTCGTAAAAGCGACCGGCATAACCGAGCACGAGAGCCCGGTTGATCAGTCCCTCGACGACGATCGGCATGAGGTCCAGATGTTCTGCCTGATCGAGCACGCGATCGACCATGTCGAGAGCGCGTGGATCACGGTCGTTGGCATAGCTTCGCGACAGCTCGGCCTGAAGGTTGACTGCGAGCGGGGTGCCCGCGATTGAGGGCGTATCCGTAATCGTTTTTTCCAGAATCGGAGTTGCGTCGCGCGGCCGGTACAGCAGCATGAACGCCTTGGCGATCCCGATCGCGGAACGCGCGAGCCCTTCCTCGTTGCCGAGTTCCCGGTAGATCTCGTTGGCTCGCTGAAACTTCTCGATCGCGGCTTCCGCGTCGGCATCCGTCTGTGCGCTGCCGGCCTTCTCCAGCAGGATCGCCTGCTCAGCCGGATCCTGGGTGAGTTCGAGCGCCTGGGTCAGGTACGCGACGGCCTGGCGTTCGTGAGCCGAGCCCGGATGCTCGATCAGCGGCTGCCCGCAGCGCGATGCGCGCCTGGTTGGCGAGCGCGTCTGCCTCCGCTCCGGATGGAGCGTTGCGATAGGCCGCGGCGTAATGCTCGGCCAGCACACCGGCCAGCTCATCGTCGCCGAGGCTCTCGAACCACCGCGCCGCGGCAAGATGGCGCTGCTTGCGCTCGCCGCGCGCCAGCTGGTTGTACGCGACCTCGCGGATGAGCGCCTGCATGAAGCTGTACTGGCCGCGTTCCGGTGAGCGCGGATCCACCTCGACCGAGAAGACCTCGCGACGGACGAAGCCGGACAGCATCGGGCTGAGCGTCGCCTTCGGGAACTCCGCTGAGTGCCTCGAACGCCTTGGTGCTGAAGCTCTGGCCCAGCACGGCGGCCGACTGGACTACCTGCTTCTCGTCGGGCGTCAGTCCGTCCAGTCGAGCCGCAATGAGGGCCGTCAGCGTGTCAGGGATCGCGATCTCCGAGACATCGCCGACCAGCTTGCAGCTGCTCAATCCGCGTTCGCAGCTTGCCCGTCGGCAACGAGCATGCGCACCGTCTCGACCGCGTACAGCGGGATGCCATCGGCGCGCGAGACGATCTGTTGCCGCACGTTGGCGGGCAGTCCCGGAACGAGGCCGTCGAGCAGCTCGTTCATCGCGGTCTCGGGGAGTGGCTCGAGCGCCAGCGAAACGAAGTTGCGCCGGCCGGCGCCCCAGTCAGGTCGGCGCTCCAGCAGCTCCGGCCGCGACAGCGTCACCACGAATATCGGCAGCGACTTGGTCCAGTCGAGCAGGTGGTCGATGAAGTCGAGGAGGCCGCTGTCCGCCCACTGGAGATCCTCGAACAGCAGCACGGTCGTGCCCTGCTCGGCGATGCGCTCGAAGAACGTTCGGCACGCGGCGAAGAGCTCGTCGCGGCCACCGGCCGGCGGTTCGCCCAGGCCGAGGACGGCCAGCAAGGCAGTCTCGACCCATCCTGCTGCGATTCGTCGCCCACCCATTGGCGAACCGTCGCCGCGACCTTGGTGCGCGTCGTGGCTTCGTCGTCGCCCTCCAGCAGCTCCGCGCGACGGCGGATCATCTCGCCCAGCGCCCAGAACGTGACGCCCTCGCCGTACGACGGGGAGCGACCGGAGTGCCAGTACGTGTTGTCGATGATGCCGTCGACGTAGTTGCTGAACTCGTAGGCAAAGCGGCTCTTGCCGATCCCCGCCGGGCCGGTCACCGAGACGAGACGCGGGCGCTTGTCGCGAGACGTGGTGTGGAACAGGTCCTTGAGCAGCCGGAACTCGTCGTCGCGGCCGACGAACGGGCGCCTCGAGACCCTCGGTGCGGTTGCGGCCGCCGACCTCGGCCACGATCCGCAGGGCGCGATACGCCGGCACCGGCACGGTCTTGCCCTTGAGTGCCTGCTCGCCGACAGGCTCGAACTGGATGCCCTGGTTGGCGGCGCGCTCGGTCGTCTCGCCGACGAGCACCGTGCCCGGCGCGGCCACGCTCTGCAGCCGGCTGGCCGTGTTGACCAGGTCGCCGGCGACCATTCCCTCGCCGATGGCGCCCAGGTTCACAGCCGCTTCGCCCGTCAGCACGCCCGCTCGCGCCTGGATCTCCGGACCGAGCGACTTGACGTTGTCGACCAGCTCCAATGCCGCACGAACGGCGCGCTCGGCGTCGTCCTCCTGGGCGATCGGGGCGCCCCAGACGGCCATCACGGCGTCGCCGATGAACTTCTCGACTGTCCCGCCGTGGCGGACGATGACGTCGCGGGCGAGGTCGAAGTAGCTGCTCAGCAGCTCGCGCGTGTCCTCGGGGTCGCGGCCCTCAGACAGGGTCGTGAAGCCGACCAGGTCCGCGAACAGGACGGAGACGAGGCGCCGTTCGGCGTGTGGTGCGGCCGACGGCGCGCTGGCAGCCGCGCCGCGGCGCTGTCGTCGCGGCTGGTGCGGCTCGCGGCCGCCGCTTGCCGTAGCCCCGGCCTGGAGCCCGGTTCCGCACTCACCGCAGAACTTGGCATCCGGTGAGTTGGCCGCGCCACAGTTGGCGCAGATCGCCGCAAGCGCGCTTCCGCATTCCTTGCAGAACTTTCGGCCGACCTCGTTCGTCGTACCACATGTGGCGCAGATCACAACGCGTTCAGCGTATCTGACACGCAGGGGAACCTCACAATCTGCGCCACCGTCACCATCCCGCTAACCTACGCTAGCCCGCCGGTCGCTCGGGCCGTTGCATCGAGGGGGTGCCCGACTCAATGAAGAACGTTCACCCGGGTCGCGCCGGTGGTGCTTGCCCTGATCCTGGTTGGCTGCGGGTCGGACCCGGTTGCCACCAGCTCGCAGGGTCCTGTTGCCGTGGTGCCCACGGACACGGCCGCCGTGACGCCCTCCGATCCGGGCCGCGACCGCCCAGCCAACGATCGTCGTGACGCTCGACGTGCCGAGCGTGCGATCCGACCACGCCGGAGGTCACTCCGACGCCCACGCCAACGCCCACTCCCACCGCAACCCCGACTCCTACTCCCACCGCGACGGCGCCCTCGACACCCAGCCCGACGCCGACCGCGACCCCAACCGAGACGCCCAGCGCCGACGCCAACGCCAACACCTACCGGGTCGCCCGATCCGACGCCACCCAATCCGCATCAGGTGCTGCTCGGCCGCTGGAAGACCAATTTCGTCCCGAGTCCGCTCAACGGCAACGGCGCGAACATCAACACGCCGGCCCGGCGCATCAACGACTCGGTGGTCAAGCCCGGCGAGAGCTTCAACTTCATCGCCAATGTCACGCCGATCACCGAGCCGCCGTACCACCTGGGCGGCGTCCTTCACAACGGCCAGATCATCGAGGACGGCGCGCTCGGCGGCGGCATGTGCTCGTCGTCCACGACTCTGTTCAACGCCGCGATGCGAGCCGGGCTGAAGATCATCGAGCGCCACGCGCACGCGCTGTACATCAGCCGCTACCCGGTTGGCCTGGACGCGACAGTCCTGGGCACGGCGACCAGCGGCCAGAACGTGGTCTTCGTCAACGACACGGACCACCCGATCACCATTCGCGGCATCCCCGGCAAGCACAGGGTGGTCTTCGAGATCTGGGGCGTCGACGACGGTCGAACGGTCAAGCTCTCCGAGCCGGAGATCGTGAACCTGCGCGAGGCAGCGAACTACTACGAGTACACGGACGAGCTCGAGCCGGGTGAGCTGAAGCACGTCAACGATCCGTACGACGCCTTCCAGTCAACGGTCGTCCGGACCGTGCGCAACGCCAACGGCAAGGTCATCCACAAGGACATCTTCCACTCGTCGTACCGGATGCTCAACGGCCTCACGCTCGTGGGACGCTACAAGCACGATCCGCCGGCGGGCACGAGGATCCTGAAAGCCGACTACCCAGGTCCGCCGCCGAAGCCTTAACGCCGGCACACATATGGGGTCGTGAGACCCACTATGTAGTGGTACTATCCGTTAACGCCACAACCTGTAGTGGCCCGAGCGGAGGAATAGCGGCCTGTGCGCTGTCCCAGCTGCGGTGAGCGAGACACCAGGGTGGTCGACTCGCGCGATCTCGACGAATCGGCAACCATCCGTCGTCGGCGCGAGTGCAACATGTGCGCGACGCGCTTCACCACGTATGAGCGGATCGAGTCTGCGCGTTTGACCGTCGTCAAATCGGACGGCCGGCGCGAGGAGTTCGATCGCGACAAGCTCGCTTCCGGCCTGGCCAAGTCGCTGACACGCCGTCCCGTCGCAGCCGACGCGGCAACCAAGGCAGCCGAGGAGATCGAGGCGGCACTGCGTGCGCGCGGCGTATCCGAAGTCCCGTCCGGCGACATCGGGCAGATGGCCATGGACAAGCTGCGCGAGCTCGACCAGATCGCCTACATCCGATTCGCCAGCGTCTACCAGAGCTTCGAGGGACTCGAGCAGCTGCGCCAGGAAGTCGACTCGCTGCTCGCCGAGCGCGAAGAGGTCGAGCGCGAAGTCGAAGTGCAGGATCTCCGCGCGGCGGCGGCTCCGGCAAGCGTACCCCAAGCGCTAGCGCTCACCCCACAGTCTCTCCGCAGTTGGCCTTCGGCCGCTGCTGCGCGCCATGGGCAGGCCACCACTGATGCGGTTGCCCGCCACGCTTCGGCGCCGTCGCTGATAATCGGGGACTCATGGCCGTTCTGTCCGACCGCGACATCCGCGCCGCCATGCAGGCCGGTCGCGTGCGCATCGATCCTTACGACCCAGCCTGCCTCCAGCCGTCGTCGGTCGACCTTCACCTCGACGCCGACTTCCGCGTCTTCCGGAACAACCGCTACGCGTTCATCGATCCGCGCAAGCCCCAGCCAGATCTGACCGAGCTGGTCAGCGTCGACGGCGACGAGCCGTTCATCCTGCATCCGAACGAGTTCGTGCTTGGCCAGACGCTCGAATGGGTGGAGCTGCCGGACGATCTCGTCGCCCGCCTGGAAGGTCGGAGCTCGCTTGGTCGCCTGGGTCTGCTGATCCATTCGACCGCCGGCTACGTCGATCCCGGGTGGAAGGGCAACCTCACGCTGGAGCTGTCGAACGTGGCGAACCTGCCGATCGCGCTCTACAGCGGCATGAAGATCGGCCAGATCTCGTTCTTCAAGATGTCCAGCCCTGTCGAGCGGCCGTACGGCTCGCGCGAGCTCGGATCGAGGTACCAGGGCCAGTCGACGCCCGACCGCGTCGCTGTACTCCCAGGATTTCGACGCGACGCGCAAGGTCACCACCCGCGGCGGTCCAAAGCGCTGACCGTGCAGGTTGACCGTGCTGAACGAATCGGTCGACTGGAGCGCCGATCTTGGCGGTGGCGTCCGGGTGGCGCTCATCCAGGCCGGCACGTTCACCTCTGACGCGGGCACGATCTTCGGTCCGGTGCCGCGGATCATGTGGGACCGACTGGTCGCCGCCGAGATCAACCCCGACAACACGCTCACCCAGGCGCTCAACTGCCTGCTGGTCGAGACGCCCGGCGGGCGCGTGCTGATCGAGACCGGCATCGGCGAGTACATGGACGAAACGCGCCGGCAACATCGGGGAGTGGCCGGCGACGCGATCCTGCCCGCGCTGCGCAACGCGGGCTTCGATCCGACGACGATCGACGCCGTGGCCGTCAGCCATCTCCACTTCGACCACGCCGGTGGCTTCCTGACGGCCGATGGTGAACGGGCGTTCCCGCGAGCCCGGATCGTGGCCCAGGCCGAGGAGTGGGACTTTGCGCTGGGCTCGAACCCGCGGCTGCAGGCCTCGTACGAGCAGGACGAGCTGCGCCTGTCGGAACCCTGGGCGAGGCCCGGCTCGCCGGCGGGCGATGAAGAGATCCTGCCCGGCGTGTCGCGTCGTCCGAACTGGCGGCCACTCGGGCGGTCACCAGGCGATCGTCGTCCGCGGCCAGAGCGGCACGGTCGGCTTCTTCGGCGATCTGTGCATGCGCCCGTGGAGCGCGAACCCGCGCTGGGTGCCGTCGTTCGACGATTTCCCGCTGACGTCGGTCGAGGTCAAGGCCTCGCTCTTTCGGCAGGCGACCGACGAGGGGTGGACCGTCGTGCTGTCGCACGAGCCGCGCCGGCCGATCGGCCGCTTCAGCGCCGACAGGGACCGATTCCGCTTCGAACCGAGCGTCTAGCCCGGCTTGGCATGGCGCATGCCGATGGCACTGGCAAAACGCGCTCAAGTACGCCTTTGGCACGCAGCGTCACGCACGACTCGCGGATTCTTACGCGTGGAATCGGCCCTGCCGTATTGACCTTGGGCCTCTGTTTGCTCCAGCTATGCCGAGTGTCACCGGCATTTCACCCACGAGATGCCCGGGTTGCGTTCCAGGAAATCAGCCACGCTGATTGAACGGCGGCAAATCCGCGCTTAAGGGCTGCTCGCCGAGCGCGGCAGGCTCGGAATCTGAGCGTGGTCTACCTGTTTGGCACTGGATCGTGCTGGATTCGACAGGTCTGAAGCCTGGATAGCCACGGCTGTATCAGCGTCGCTGATATCCGGTCGCCCTAGGTCGGGCCCGGACTGGCTCCGGGACTGGCCGCGCGGCGTGGCCGGCGCGATCGTCTCGCCCGCGAGGAGGCTCGAGATGATGCGGTCCGCCTGGTCGCGCGTGATCCCGCCGAGCTGCACGTAACGAATCAGCCCGTCCTTGTCGACGAAGAACTGCGTCGGCAGCACGAACGCGTGGTAGGCGTGGAAGATGGCCGAGGTGGCGTCGAAGCCGACGGTGTAGTCGAGCTGGTACTTGTCCACGTAGGCGCGGACGTCGTCGACGGTCGACTCCTGGACGCTGACGCCGACGAGCGACAGAGCCCTGGCTCGGCGTACTTGTCGTACATCTCGCGCAGGATCGGGGTCTCGGCCTGGCAGGGCGGGCACCAGCTGGCCCAGAAGTTGATCCACACCGGATGGCCGCGCAGATCGGCGAGGCGGACGGGGTTGCCGTCGAGGTCCGTCAGTTGGACCGTCTCGCCGCCGACGGTGGTGCCCTCGAGCTCCGGCGCAAGGTCGCCGACGCGCAACCCTGGTTCGGGGCTTCCAACAACGAAAGGGCTGCTGCCCGGCTGAGGCTGAGACGGCGGCGGCACAGCGAGCGGCGAGGTCAGCACGACCAGCGCGACGGCGGAAAAGACGATCGCGAAGACCACCGCGCCGACCTGCGCGACTGTGAAAGGGCCGATGAGCTGGCGACGAAGCCGATCATCCCGTGGAGGACTTCGTGCGGCGGCTTGGGATCGGGCGTCGACTGGCTGTTCCTCGGGCGTGGGATCGGTCGTCATCAGACCTGCGGCCAGAGCGACTGGAATGCCTTGGCGAAGAGGCCCAGCCAATCGAAGACGATCGCCACCCCGATCAGGACGACGAGACCGCCGCCGATCAGCTCAATGGTTCGGCCGTGGCGCAGGAACGGTCGCGTCAGGCGGGCGGAGCTGTCCATCGCCAGGGCCAGGATCAGGAACGGCACGCCGATGCCCAGCGAGTACGCCACGAGCAGCGCGACGACCTGCGGCGCCGCGCCCGCGGAGAGCGAGAGGCCGAGGATCGCGCCGAGCGTCGGCCCGATGCACGGCGTCATCGCCAGCGCGAACACCGCGCCCAGGGCAAGTGCCGCGAGTGGGTTCTTGGCCGCGGCGCCACCAACGGGCGCCTGGCCGAACTGGGTGGCGCTGGCCGGCGCCCATTGATCGATTGAGGATCCCGATGCGCAGCACGCCCATCAGGTTCAGGCCCAGCACGATCACCAGTAAGCCGCCGGCGATGCGCACCAGCGGCAGGTCGAAAAGCGGCCGGAACGCGTAGAAGGTCAGGCCCAGGACGGTGAACACGGCCGCGAACCCGGCCACGAAAGCGAGTGCGTGCGGAAGAACCTGCCAGCGGCTGGTCGCGCGCGGGGGGAGGGGAGCGGCGCCCGGGATCCCGTACGAGGCCGCGGCCACGACGCCCATCTGGCCCAGGTATGCGGGCAGGATCGGCAGCACGCACGGCGACAGGAACGAGATGAGGCCGGCGAATATCGCCGCCGCAAGGGTGAGATCCACGTCTTACGCGAGGCGTCCCAGCACGCGGTCGAGAAATGACGCGATGGTGGTGCGGCTGACCGTCAGCGAGAGCTCGTCGGTCCCGATCTTCAGCACGGGCACCCGAGGGCCAAAGCGGGTCTCGAGCTCCACCGATTCGGCCACGTCGACGTAGCGGACGCGCGGGACCTGATCGCCGCGCTTGACGCGATCCTCCAGGACCTGCTGCAGGTTGAGGCGTGCTTCGTCGCACGGGTCGCAGCCGTCGCGGCGGTAGAAGTCGAGCGTGGGTTGGGTGGAATCGTTCGTCATCGGGATGGTCGATTTTAGGGACGTGACCTGTGACCGCTGTGTTCCACATAGAATCAGCGCCGCTGCCCCCGTAGCTCAGTGGATAGAGCGAGGCCGTCCTAAGGCCTGCGTCGGGAGTTCGACTCTCTCCGGGGGCGCTTCTTGTCTCCGTCTGCGCCAGTCAGGTGCGAGAGGGAGCCGCGAAGCCTGCGGGAGCCGGCGTGCTCAACGTTGCAGGGTCCGTGGCTGGAAAGACTGCTGGGTTCTTGGTCGACGCCCAGAATTGAGCGTCTCCATCGGAGATGACCACCAGCACCCGAGCGGCCGAGGTGTCGTGGCCCGGCGGCCCCGGCGTCATCGTGGTGAAGTCACCGTCGAAAAGGCACAGATCGACGAGTTTTGTGGGCTGACCCCACCAATCCGATCCGTTGCTTTGATTGTGGTCCGCATCCAACGTCGTGACGAAATACCTCGTCAACTGAGCGCCCGTCGATTCAAATGCAGCCCCCATAGTTGGTTCGCCGGATTCGACGACAACGTCTGGGATGTTGTCCAGGATGGACGCGCAGGCCACCTCGGCTGCGGTTGGGCTCGGAATGGGGCTCTGGCTCGGAATAACCACCGGGCTGGGTGGGACCGTCGGGCTGGAGTCACTTTCGGCCGGCTCCACGACCGCAGTAGGGCTCGCGGTGGGTTGGACAACGCCACAGCCTGCCAGCAGAGACCCGATGAGCACGATGACGCTGGTGACTCTGACGGCTACGGGACGACTTAGCTGCATGCCGCGCGGCTCAGCGATTTGCACGGATCACTATTGCGCCTGCCACCACAAGCAACGCGAACCCCGCGAGCAGCACCCAGATTCCCCACCCGCTTTCGCTGTTCAACCGTCCAACCAGGATGAGGATCGCGGAGAGCACAGCAAGCACGATTGCAATTGGTGGACGAGTCATCGCTCGGTCAGCCGGGGCCGGCGTCGATCACGGCTCGCACCGTTTCCTCAGTTGGCTCGCGCCCGAAATAGGTGACTGCCCAAGTCAGGCCAGCCTGCTGCCATGGCCTTAGATCGGTCTCCGGGGGAAGCTCAGTGATCAGGTCGAAGTCGCCATTGGGTCGGGCGTCGTGAATCTCGGCGGCAAGTTCGGCCAGTGCCGGCGGTCCTGGCATGTCAATGACGAACAGGCCGTCCCAGCGGAGAGCCCGCTGCACTGGTCGTCGGTTCGGCCACACTCCAGCGATCCACACCGGCGGTCTGGGCCGCTGCACTGGGACGGGCTCGAACTCACCGGCCCAATAGGCGGCGAGGGCTTCCAGTCCGTCGTCGAGCAAGCGTGCGCGTTCGCGGGGGTCGGTGACCTCTCCGTACGGTTCCAGCTCGTTATTTCGCACGCTGCCGAGCCCGGCCCCAAAGATGAGTCGGCCCGCGCTGAGCACGTCTAGCGTGGCCGTCTCCCTGGCCACCTTGTGCACGCGACGACGCGACAGCGGGGTGACAAGCGCCCCGATTCGGACCCGAGACGTGGCGCAGGCCACTGCAGCCAGGGTTACCCACGGGTCGGCCACGGCCCGCACCGGTTCGCGGGCATGGATGTGATCCCAGACGAAGAACCCGTCCCAGCCGCGTTCCTCGGCCCGGGCGGCGAGGCGTGCCGCCACCCGCGGATCAGCCAGCTCGCCGAACAACGCGACATCGATCCCGCGTTTCATCACTCGGGATCGTAGCCATTGCTGTAGAAAAGCAGCATGAAGATTCTTCTCACGTCCTCGGGCATCAGGAACGCCAGCATCCAGAACGCGCTGGTCGATCTGCTTGGCAAACCGATTGAGGATTCGAACGCTCTCTTCATTCCCACCGCGATCTACCCATTTCCTGGCGGCGCCCGCATGGGCTACCGAGCCATCACCGGACAATCCGGCGGTCCATTGGCGGGACTGGGTTGGAAGTCGATGGGAGTGCTGGAGCTGACCGCGCTGCCGAGCATCGATGACGAAGCCTGGATCCCAACGGTCAGGGAGACCGACGCCCTGCTCGTTTGGGGCGGCGATCCCCTGTACCTGGCGTACTGGTTGAAGCAGTCGGGATTGGCGGAGCTTTTGCCGTCGCTGTCAGACACGGTCTATGTGGGGGTGAGCGCCGGAAGCATTGCCGCCACCGCCACGTTCGGCGAGACCTACGTCGATCCACCCAAGGGGAGCGGCGAGATCATCAAGTCGGAACAAATCACGTTCGCCTCGCCGCAGGGCGACATCAACAGGATCCTGGTCACGGCACACGGAATGGGGCTGGTCGACTTTGCGTTGATTCCGCACCTGGAGCACCCGGATCACCTCGATGCCTCCCTGGGCAACGCGGAAAAGTGGGCAGCGAGTCTACCGGTTCCGACCTACGCGATCGACGATGACACGGCGATCAAGGTGGTCGACGGTGTCGTCGAGGTCATCTCGGAGGGGCAGTGGAGGCTGTTCAACAGCTGAAGCGGGACAGCTAGGATTTGGCCTCGGCGGTGAGGTCCTTGTCCTCCATCTCCCACGCATGGTCGAGCGTGTGGAAGGCCGTGTGTCGGATCAGGAATGGCAGGTTCCACTTGCGCATCCGCATCGCCGTCTCCGGCGTTGTATGTCCGCATCGCGGCGATGTAGTTGTCCCGATACCCGGGCAACGCACTCCCGAAAGGGACCGTGTCCTCGGTGAACCTCAGATCAACCCGTGGCGGCAAAGTCCAACGTCTCAACGCGAATGACGTGGCGGATGATCTCGTCACGTTCGCGGCCACCACCGCGCGGGCCCTTCTGCATCTCGGGCGAGACACGTGCGGCCACGGCGTCGAAGAACGCCCAGCAGGCGCGCAGCAGCGTGATCCCGCGCTCCAGCCTGGCCTCGTCCATCGGATCCGTTTCGGTCGAGGACGGTGCGAACGAGATGCCCCAGAAGTCGATCGACGGGGTTCCGACCTTGTCCTCCACGATCTCGAGCGGCCCGGCGGCGTCGAAGTCGCGCGCCATCCCGGCAAGGCCGGCGATCGGTCGGTAGCGCTCCCGATACGACTCGAGCGTCTCCAGGGCGACCTCAGGCGTCTTGGCGCCCCGACTCCAGCCGGGCCAGTCGAGGCTGAACGCAACGGCCTTCTTGCCCTTCGGGCCGCGATCGATAACGGTGGCGACAGGCATGCCGCGCTAAATCGCCTGGGCGGCCAGCTCGTCGAGTTGGTCACGCATTGCGATCAAGTCATCGTCCTGCTTGGACCACGCAACCAGCTCGGGATCGAGCTTGAAATGCTTCGCGAAGTAGCTCGCGCGCTTCGTCTGTTTGCCCACGAAGGGCCGGAAGCACGCGGCGTTGTAGATGCCAGCCCCCACGTCGCTTGGCGGCAGCCGGCTGGCGCGCATCTGCCCAACTACCTCGCCGACATACTCGCTAACGCGATCCGCATCGACACCGATGTCGGCATCGACCAGCCAGCCAAAGTGAGTCATCGCGTGGAACGCGCCGTTGCCCAGCGTCCCGCCGAGAAGCCGCTCCGACTGCGCGATCAAGTCGGGATCCGTTTCGCGAATCTCGGCCTCCAGCTGCCCGCTCACCTGGTCGGCTTCCGCGACCACCGCGTCCCAGGTCCAATCGGCGCGCGCCGCCTGGAGCTCGGCGTTGATTTCGTCCGTCTCTCCGGCTGTCGCTGACGGAGGGGATCTCGACTCCCTGCCGAGCCGCCGCAAAGCGGTGCGCCTGGCGAGCCTTCCAGGCCGTCAGGTGCGCCTGGTGATCCTTGGGCGACCAGTCTCCTGGACGGAGCGGCGCATCGCGCACCGAAGGGTCCAGCCCGCCGAATACGTCGCGCTCGGCCCGACGCATGGCCCGAAGCATCTCGACAAGGTCATCGTTCACTTGCCGCGAACCCATCGGAAGACACTAACTGACAACAAACCGTTTTGCCGTTTATGCTGCCGCCGGCGATGGCCAGCGAGTTGTTCGTCTCCAGGTTCGGCGGAGGGAGTTACTTCGTCTTGTAATTGACGACCTCGCCGGCCGTTACCTGCGGCGCGTTGGGAATCATGGGCGCCATACGCTCCTGCACGAATTGTCCTGCCCTGAAGGTCGACTGCTCCTCGGCGTCCTTATGCTCAAAGACGCTGACTGCAACCATGACGCCGTCGCCGGCGTCGACCAGATAATGAGCCACGAATCCAGGCATTTCGCTGATGACGGGCACGAAGCCTTCCTCACCCGCCTGAGCAACCTTTTGGGGGTCGGTCACGCCCTCATAGCGCCGCACTGCAACGTACATGGCTGTTGCTACCTCCCCTAAAGAAGGGTCAGGACCTGCCGCCCGGCCTCAAGTCGTTCAATTATCTACCCGCCCTCCGTGGAGGAGATCTCAGTCGTGACGGGCATTCGACCCGGCGGTCGCCGATCGGACCTTCCGCCTGCGGGACGCGACGAGCCGGTGGCCACCCAGTTTCCACTCCATCACGTCGTGCCAATCTGCCTGTTCACGAGCACCAGCGGATCGGCGATCGTTCGGAGAAAGAAGGACGCCTCCTGCCGCGAGCTGCACGCGAAGATCGAGCGGCCGCGAAGCGGCACGTCCGATCTGCTCATCCATCGGCCCGTTGACGCAGCTTGCCCCGTCCGACGAAGCTCAGCACGGTCGGCGAGATGCTTCACGACCGGAAGGCGTCGAAGCTCCTGCCGAGGATGCCGGGCAGCCTACGTCTGCAACGGGCGCATCCGCTGCCTCAGCAGCCCGAGCGTGGACGTCGAATGCGTCAGCGTTCGGACGCGGGCCTGGGTCCGACCGATGTCAAGTGGCAGACGATCTCTTCCAGGGCATGGCCGATCGACTGCAACGGCGACTTCGATGGCTGGGAGGCCGCCGGCCAGCCCTGACCTCCGTCGGCCGGAGGTCGCGGCTCCATCGGGTCGCATCACCGGAGACAAGCCTTAGTTACAGGGTTGACTTATATAAGTCACACCTTGTATCTTGTCGAATGTGAACGCTTTCGACGTCCTGGGAGACCCGGTCCGGCGCCGCATCCTCGAGCTTCTCGCTGACGGCGAGCTGGCATCGGGGAAGATCACATCGGTGGTCCAGGCGGAATTCGGAATCTCTCAACCGGCCGTGTCGCAGCACCTCAAGGTTCTACGCGAAAGTGGCTTCGCAACTGTTAGGCCAGAGAAGACGCGTCGCCTGTATGCCGTGGACGCCGCGCCGTTCCAGGAGCTCGATGACTGGCTCGATCCTTTCCGCCGGTTCCTGGAGCAGCGTCTCGATTCGCTCGCAACCGAGCTTGCCCGTGGTAAGCGTGAACGACGCTTGGCCGCCGCGACGAATAATCCGGAGGAGACCACCCAATGACAGACATCCTCAGCGAGGTCGACACGATTCACCGCGAGGTTCGCAGCCGCACCATCAAGGCGGGGGAGGGCAAGGCGGTCGTGCTTCGGCGAAGGTATGACGCGCCGATCGACGACGTCTGGAACGCTCTGACTACTCCCGAGCGCATCGGCCGCTGGTTTCTGCCGATTAGCGGCGACTATCGAGTCGGCGGCCGCTACCAGTTCGAAGGCAACGCCGGCGGCGACATCCTGTCGTGTGAACGACCGAACCGGCTGCACGTCACGTGGGTCTACGGCGAAGTGGCCAGCGACGCGGATATCTCGGAGATCGAGGTTCGACTGACACCCGCGGGCGACGAAGCGACCGACTTCGAGCTCGAGCACACGGCCGTCGTTCCGGAAGATCGCTGGGATCAGTACGGCCCGGGTGCCGTGGGGGTCGGCTGGGATATGGGGATGCTCGGGCTGACCCTGCATCTCACCGGCGGGTCGATCGGTGACCCACTCGCCTGGCAGGAGTCGGATGAGGGGCGTGAGTTCGCGACGCGCAGCAGCAAGGCATGGGGCGCAGCGAACCTGGCTTCTGGTGCTGATCCGGCCGCGGTCGAGCGAGCCGTCGCCAACACCACCGAGTTCTACGCGCCGAGCGCGGCGGCTACACCGCCAGACGCCGAAGGCTAGTCCGCGTCAGCGGGCGTCGCGCCGGGCCGTATTGAGCGCGGCCTCCATTGATGCGATCTGCGCCTGGAGGGCCGTGATCTCCGCTTGCTGCGTGCCAATCTCCGTCTGCTGAGTGCCGATCTGCGTCTGCTGAGTGCTGATCTGGTTTAGCTGGGCATCGATCTCGATCTGCAGGACACCAACGCGCTCACGAAGCTCAGCGCACTTCTCGCCGTCCTTTGGGTCGTCTGGAACGGGATCGGGATCTTCTTTCGGATCGGGCACGTCGTCGCCCGGGTCAGTGCCTGGATCCGCATCCTGTGGCTCGTTGCGCAGGACGATCACCTTCAAGACCTTGGGATCGATGTCCCACAGGTACTTGCGCTCGAACAGCGCCGGGCCTTGGCTGATCGCGGCGACAAGGAGATCGCAGTATGCCTCATATGGCCTCGACCAATAGTCGACCGCATGGCCTTCCGGCGTCGCGCCGCGTCGCCACGAGCGCATCACGTTGTCGGCCTCGATGGGCACTTCCATATGGTTCAGGATCTCGCGGCGCTTGGCGACGTTGAGAACGCCGTCGTGCTCCCCACCATGACCGAATGCCTCATGCAGGAAGGTGTACTCGACCTCGGCCGGACGTAGGTCACGTGCGTTGTTCATCCCGTTCCTGATCTCGAGCCGCCGCGCAGCGCCGTGGAAGAACCCGTAAGCAGGCTTGTTCGTACCGGGCACGTTCCCGACGGGATGAAAGATCACGTCGAACGGGCCCCTGATGAAGTGCGTGGGATCGACGTCGTCGTCGAGCCGCTTCAATGCCTTCTTGACCAGCTCGATCTGATCTTGTGGGCCGTTGACTGTGAATGGACCGATCGACTCCACCGGCATCGTGGGCCTCCCTCAGTTCCCCCTCGAGCAACATGGCGCGTGCTCCGCAATTTGACGCCTTTTCACGACCGGGAGTCAATACACAGTTGACATCGATGATTTAAGGGAGCGGACTCTTGTGCAGCCGAGTTTTTGTCTTGGGGTAGCCTCAAGCGACCATGAAGTACGTAATCGCCATCCTGATCCCGCCTCTCGGCATGCTTCTGGCCGGGCACGGCGGGCAAGCCCTGATCTGCTTCGTCCTGATGATCACGGTCATCGGCTGGCCGCTGGCCGCGATCTGGGCGCTGCTCGTCGTCAACTCTTCGGAGACGGAGAAGCGCGTCCGGCGGGCGTTCGTGGAGCAGTCGAAGAAGTCCGACTGAGCGAGGTCCCCCCGTAGGTCAGGAAGCGGCCGGGTCGGCCTCGGTGCCCGCCTCGAAGGTCGCAGGGCCAGCCTCGGGATCGACGCCCTGTGGCTGGAAGTCGAGCGACGCCGAGTTGATGCAGTAGCGCATCCCGGTCGGGTTCGGGCCATCCGGGAAGAGGTGGCCCAGGTGAGCACCACAGTTCCCGCACACGACCTCGGTGCGCGTCATGCCGAAGGTTCTGTCGGTGATCTCCTTGACGTTGCCGTTCTGGATCACGTCGTAGAAGCTCGGCCAGCCGGTACCCGACTCGAACTTCGTGCCCGACTCGAACAGCGGCTCGTGGCAAACGATGCAGCGGTATACGCCGGCATCGTGGTTGTCCCAGTAGACGCCGGTGAATGGCCGCTCGGTCACAGCCTCCTGGGTCACCTGGTATTGGAGCGGCGTCAGACGGTTGCGCAGCTCGGTTTCGTCAACAGTTGTCATAGCGTTCAGCCTCCGCCTCAAGCATAGTCAGCAAGTCGGATCGTGCTCGCGCTAAAGTTTGATGAGACGACCGTCACGACCGTCACGGCCGGCTTGAGGGAGCCGGCAAGAGGAACCGGTATCCGTCACTGGCCGGCAGCCTACGCCGCCGCCAACATCACGAAGAGGCAATGACCGCATGCACGTCACCACACCTCGCCTCGGCCTGATCGCGCTGTTTGCCACCATGGCAGTGGCAGCAGGTTGCGTATCGATCGCGCCAGCCTCGACCGGCATTCCGACGCTGCCGAGCGCCTCGCTACCTGCCATCACCCTGCCCGCGATCACGAACCCGCCCGTCACGCTGCCCGCGATCACGATCCCACCGGTGGCCATCCCGCCGGCGACCAGGATGCCCAAGCCACCAACGCGGACACCGACCGCCACGGCCACGCCGACCGACAAGCCGACGCCGACTCCGACCTCGTCGCCGACCGACACTCCGACGGCAACGGCCAACGAGACCGCGATGGCCACCACGTCGGCCGCGGCCACGCTGAACTACGCCGGCATCTCCAACGTCGGCTCAAAGTACCTGGAGGCCGGTTTCGAGCCCGATCCCGCCACGAAGGACATGAATGCCGGCGGAACGCTCGATGCCGGCTACCTGGGCGATGACTGCCACGGCTTCGTGACCTCGGTGCCCGACTTCAGCGTCGCCTATACGGCCAGCAACACGCCATTGCTGCGCTTCTTCTTCGTCGGCAGCGGCGACACGACGTTGATCGTCAACTCGCCCAGCGGCGACTACTTCTGTGGCGACGACAGCTACGGCACGACGAACCCGACGGTGGACTTCGACGATCCGTCGTCAGGCCGTTATGACATCTGGGTCGGAACCTACAGCTCCGGGCCAACGATCAGTGGCACCCTCAGCGTCACAGAGGTCGACTCGACGCACCCTTAACGGGCAGTCGCCAGAGACCTAAGGGTTGGTCGAGAGCTCGGACTTCTGCGCCTGGTAGGCGCGGTGGTACTCCTCGCGCAGCCTGCGGACGTCGCCCGCCGCCTTGGAGTGCTCGGCCGTATCGATCGCCGTCGCGGATAGGCGTCGCTCGGCATCTCGCCACTCGGACAGGATCAGCGACACGTCGCGCGTGGAAGCGACGTCCTCGATGGGCGTCATCTCCGCACCGGCCTGTGCCGCAGCGTGGGTCTGCTCAGCCAGCGACTGCTGCGCCGAAGTCTGGGTGAATACGACCGCGGCCAGCCGCTCGATCTCGCGCGCGAGGCGCACGAAACGCGGTGATCCAGGTGTCTCGGCGCGCTTCTCGCTCTCCAGCTTCTGCAGCTGATCGAGCGTGCTCATCATGTCGTCCGAGACCGTCCGGAGGTCTTGTTCCAGATCCACTGAAAACGCCCCTCGATAAAGTCGGCTCGCCCGGGAAAAGCCGGCCCTTCCTTGTCAGGCTACACCGGCGGAATCGAAACGGGGCGCATTCAGCCGTGCGGGCTAGACTTTCGGCCCGTGTCAACCGACCCCCGTATAACGCGCCGCCTCTCGGCAGCTGCTGCTGGCGTTGGCGCTGATGGTCGTGGTCGGCTGCGCGAACGTAGCTGTCGGTCAGGGCGCAGCGGTCGACGTTCGCATCGCCTCCGGCGAACCGCTCACCTGGGATCCGGCCAAGGCAGGTGACTCGGGCTCGGCGAACGTCCTGGCCCAGGTGTTCGAGGGCCTGACCGCATTCGATGCCGACAGCAACGTCCAGCCGGCCTTGGCCGATTCGTGGCAGGCGTCCGACGACGGCCGACAGATCACCTTCCACCTGCGTCCCGGCATCGCCTACAGCGACGGCACCCCGATCACGTCGCAGGACGTGGTCGATTCGTGGCTTCGACTGATCGATCCGCAGATCGCCGTCGCCGCTGGTCAGCCTGCTCAGCGACGTGGCCGGCGCAACCGACTATCAGCAGGGTGCGGTGGGCGCCGACGGCGTCGGCCTGCACGCCGATGGCGACCAGGTCGTGGTCGACCTGCGACGGCCGGCGACGTACTTCCTCTCCGTGACCGCCTCGCCGTCGCTCGCGGTCGTGCCGCCGTCGATGTACGGCCAGCTCGACGCGCAGCCGCCCGTCCCTCGAACATCGTCGTTTCAGGCGCGTACGTGCCGATCGCGACCGTCAGCCGGACGTGATCCACCTGACCGGCAACCCGAACTACTGGGCCGGGTCTGCCGCCGCTGGACGAGGTCGATCTCGTCACCGACCTTGGCGGCAAGAGCAGCGTCGACGCATTCTCCGACGGAACGGTCGACTACATCGGCGTCGGCTCGGCTGACGCTTCGTGGATGGCCTACGACTCGGACCTTGGTCCGCAAGCTGCGCCACGACGACGGCTTCAGCGTCAGCTACTACGGCTTCGACACGCGCGTAGCGCCGTTCGACAACCCGACGGTCCGTCTGGCCTTTGCCAAGGCCGTCGATTGGAACCGCATCGTCACGCTCAGCGGCGCACGCCGGCGACGTCGATGATCCCGGCCGGCGTCCCCGGCCGCGACGACATCGACCACAAGCCGACCTACGACCCGGAGGCGGCACGCCAGCTGCTGGCCGACGCGAACTATCCGGGAGGCGCCGGCTTCCCGACCAGTCGTGCTCGGCGACGTACGGCGTCGGCTTACGAGGAAACCGTGGCCGCCGAGCTCGAGCAGAACCTCGGTGTCCAGGTCAAGCGTCGAGGTCCAGGACTTCAGCGACTACATCAATCGCACGCACGGCCCTGGTTCGCCGGGCATCTGGACGCTGTCGTGGAGCGCCGACTATCCGCACCCGCACGACTTCCTGGGCCTGCTGCTCGAGACGGGCAGCACCAGCAACGCTGGCGCGTGGAGCAACGCCGAGTACGACGCGCTGCATCGCGCAGGCAGCGGCGACGTCCGATCTGACGGAGCAGGAGGCCCTCTACAGCCAGGCGCAGGACATCCTCGCCACGGAGGCGCCAGTCGTGCCGGTCACGTACGGCGACTCGTGGGCCCTGGCGAAGGACGGGCTGCTGGGCGCGCTGAGTCGCCGGCGTCGGGATCATCCGGATCGCCGGGCTGGAGTGGGCGCCGGGGACCGGCCGGTGATCGACACTGCTTCGTTCGCTCGCCGCGGTACTGCTCCTGTCGTTGGGCGCGGTAGCGCTCTCCCGCGACCGTCATGGCCGCGCGAGCCAACGTTCGGTGACGCCCACCGCATCGGCAAGCCTTGGGCAGCCGCTGACCGTCACCAGCGAGCATCGATGGCGTCGACAGAGGACGGCACGGTCGACCTGCTCGTGGGCTCGTCGGCAAGCTGGGCTCGCCGGAGAGGAACCGCAGATCGTGGTGCCGGCGCATCCCGGCACCGTCGCCGGCGCGTGGGAGGTCATCGAGCGGGATCGACGTGTCGAGCTCCGTCCAGTGCACCTGCCATTTCGAGGGCCAGAGCGCACCGAACACGCAGATCGAGTACCAGTTCCGGGTGCGCGGCGCCGACGGCACCACGAGCCTCGGCCCGGTCGGTCAGGTCACGGTGACCGACGATCGGTTCCAGTGGCAGACGCTCGAGCAGGACCTCGTCCGCGTTCACTGGTACGAGGGCGACCAGGCGTTCGCGCAGGCCGCGGCCGATGTTGCGAACAAGGCGATCGACGACGCGGCCGCGCTGCTCGGCACCACGCTGCCGCAGCCGGTCGACCTGTTCGTCTACGCCACGCAGCAGGCACTGCTCGATGCGGTTAACGCCCGCCGCGAGCAATCGCCGGCGAGGCGCATTCGGACATCGACACGATGTTCGTCTGGCTGCCGCCGACCAGGCGACCGTCGCGAGTCAGCCGTCACCGTGGCCCACGAGCTGACCCACCTCGTGTTCAACGAGACGACGATCAATCCGTACCACGAGCCGCCGCGCTGGCTCAACGAGGGCATCGCCGTCTACCTGTCCGAGGGCTACAGCGACCAGTTCCGGGGCGTGGTCAGCGCCGCGGCGCAATCCGACTCGCTGATCCCGCTGCAGGGATTGGCCGGATTCTTCCCCTCGCCGTACGACCAGTTCTTTCTGGCCTACGGCGAGTCGGTGTCGGGAGTGGATTACTTCGTCCGGACCTACAGCGACCAGACGCTGTGGGACCTCGTGCGCAGCTACGCGCAGGGACTCTCGGACGACGAGGCGTTCACCGCGGCCACGGGCAGCGACATGGAGGCGTTCAACGCGGCGTGGATGGCGTCGCTCAACGAAACAGGTGCCCGAGCCGCTCGGCCCGCAGCCGGCACCGCCCGGGCCCGTTCCCAGTGCGTGGACACGGGCAGGCACCAGTCGTCGCCCGAGCCCGGCTCGTCGGAGCCTCAGCGCCGGGCATCGACCGCCGGTCCCGGGCGACCACCGCCGCTCCGGGTCGAACCACGGCGCCGGCCGCACCCGCGCCGGGCCAGCCGTCATCGGTCGACGCGAGCGGTGGCGTCTTGACTCGGTCTTGGCGCCGGGCTGCTGGTGATCCTGGCTATCGTGGGCGTGGTGTTCGTCGTCAACCGCAACAACCGCAACCGGCAGCCGCCCCCAGCCACCGCCGTCGTACTACGGCTAGCCGTTTGTCCCCCGATCAGCCGGTACTGGAGGTCAAAGTCGGTGACCGCCTGACCCTGGCCAAGCCGCATCCGTGCGGCTCGCGCGAGTGGCAGGTGACGCGCGTCGGTGCGGATATCGGCCTGATGTGCGACGGCTGCGGCAGGCGCGTGATGCTCGAGCGGCGTGAGCTCGAGCGCCGATTCCGCGGCTTCGTGGCGGAACCGCGAGGTCGACCATGACAGCCGCCGCGCGGAAGGGCGGGACCCTCGACGTCCTGCGCAACCGTCGCTTCCTCGCGCTGTGGATCGCGCAGGTCGTCACCCAGGTCGGCGGCAACATGGTGCTGTTCGGCCTGACCGTCCAGGTCTTCACGCTGACCGGAACAGTCGACCTCGGTCAGCCTGCTGATCCTGAGCTTCCTGGTGCCGGCGGTGATCTTCGGCGCCATCGCCGGCGTCTACGTCGACCGGCTGGATCGGCGGCTGATCCTCGTCACCACCAACGCCATCAGGGCCGTTCTCTTCCTCGCTGCTCGTCCTCGTTCAGAACGACATCGGCCTGATCCTGCTCCTGACGGCGCTCATCTCGACGCTGTGCACCTTCTTCGGCCCGGCCGAGATCGCGATGATTCCCGTCGTCGTCCCGCGCACGCCAGCTGCTGACGGCCAACTCGTTCCACATCCTCACGCTTGCAGGCGTCGTTCTTCCTGGGCTTCGCCCTGCTCGGGCCGCTGGTCGACCAACATCGTTCGGCTCAGACCGTGCTGCTGATCGTGGTCGCGATCAGCTACCTGGTCGGCGCGGCTCTCTGCCTGCTGCTGCCGAGCTACCACCCGCGCGTGCATACGGTCGCGCACGCATCCGAGGCGGTTGGCGGCGACGGTGCGCGCGGTCGGCGAGGCGGGCAGCGCCGTCAGGGCGACTTTCGATCAGCTGGCCGATGGCCTTCGCTACATCCGTGACAACAAGACCGTGTTCTGGCCGCTGACCTACCTCGCGGTGACGTCCTCGCTGGTCGGCGTGCTGGGCGTGCTGGGTCCGGGCTTTGCGACGCAGGTGCTGGGCCTGTCGGAGCGCGACTTCGTCGTCGTCGTGCTGCCGCTCGGGAGTCGGCCTGGTGATGGGCATCTTCGTGCTCAACCTCTACGGCAAGCACTTCACGCGGCGGCACGGGATCGAAGGCGGGCTCATCGGGCTGGGCATCTCGCTGATCGCCCTGTCGATCGCCCAGCCGCTGACCACGCGGATTCGATCCGCAGATCTCGCTGCTGTCGATCGTGATCGTCGTGGCGTTCGCGGCGGGCATCGCGTACGCCTTCGTGGCCGTGCCGGCTCAGACGCAGCTGCAGGAGGAGCTGCCCGAGAACATCCGCGGCCGCGTCTTCGGCGTGCTCAACATGCTGGTCAGCATCGCCAGCTTCCTGCCGATCATCATCGTCGGGCCGATCGCCGACTCGGTTGGACCGTCGGCGGTCGTGTTCGGGTCGGCGATCGTGGTGCTGCTCATCGCGGCCGGATCGTTCCTGCGAGGGCCAGCCAGCGACGGAGATGGCCGGCCCGGGCGGGTTCGTAGACGCGGCCGATCCGGTCTCGGTCACGTCCCGGTCGCTGACCCAGCCGGTGCGGTTGCGTTACATCGATCCGATTGGCGACGTGACCAACGACATCGACCTGTTGGCGACACCGGTGGTGCCGGGCCAGCCGGGACCAGCGAGCTCGAACGAGAGTTGAGCCGGGTCGCGATCGTCTTCACGGGAGGGACGATCTCGATGCAGCCCGATCCGGTTGCCGGTGGCAATCGGCCCGTTCTCTCACGGCGCGGAGATCCTGGCGCGGTCGCCCGGCGTGGCCGAGGTCGCGGACGTCGAGGTCATCGACTGGGGCCTGGTGCCCGCCTCGCACCTCAGCTTCGGGCAGATGTTCGACATCGCGCGGGTCGTCAGTCGAGCAGATCGGCAGGCCCGATATCGACGGCGTGGTGGTCGTCCAGGGCACAGACGTCGATCGAAGAGACGGCGTTCGCCTTCGACCTGCTGATTCGGTCCGAACGGCCGGTGGTCGTGACGGGCGCGATGCGCGACGCGGCGTCCGCCGAGTACGACGGGCCGACGAACCTCCGTGACGCGGTCGCGTGCGCGATCGACCCTGCGTTGCGCGGCGCGGGCGCGCTCGTGGTGCTGGGCGGGACCGTGATCGCGGCCGCGCAGGCGGTCAAGGGGCACGCCACCGCCCTCGACGCGTTCCGAGCGCGCGACGGCCAGCCTGTTGGCGCGCGTTCGTGACGGCAAGGTCGAGCCTGGTCGAGGGCGCAGGTCGCCGGTCGCGGTCCTGGCAGCCTGGACTTGACGCAATTCCGGACGTGGCCGTTGAGGACGTCTACCTCGTGACCGTGGCCATGGGCATGGACGGAGCGTTGATGCGCGGGCTGGCTGCGCATCGGCCGCGCGGCCTCGTGGTCGCCGCGACCGGCTCGGGCAACACCAGCCCGGACGTGCTTGCCGCCGCTCTCGAGTTGATGGCGGCCGGAACACAGGTCTGCCTCACGACCCGCTGCCCGGGTGGCACGGTCGATCCGATCTACGCCTTCCCCGGCGGTGGCGCGACGTGGCAGCAGGCGGGCGTCATGATGTCGAACCTGGACGGCCCGAAGTCGCGAGTTGCGCTGGCGCTGGGCTTGTCCGCCGGTCTTGATCACGACGCCTTGGCGACGCTGCTCAAAGGGGAGGGACGCGGATGAGCGCGAACGAGACCGCGAGCCAGCCCGCGGACCTGATCATCACCGGCCGTATCGCGACCCTGGGAGGAGAGGATGGCTTCGGCTGGCAGTCGATGCTCGGCATCAAGGACGGTCGCGTCATCGCGGTGGACGAGCGACACGCCGGCACGCGAGCGCTGGCAGCTGAGCGACGGCGAACTGGTGATGCCCGGCATCACCGACGCTCACCTGCACCTGATGAGCCTCGTCGATGGCGAGAGGCAGGTTGACCTGACCGGCGCGGACCTGGACGGCGCCCTGGCGCGCATCGGCGAGCGCCACAGGGAAATGGCCGCGGCGGGTGACACCGACGGGTGGCTGCTCGGTCACGGCTGGTCGCTTCACGACGCTGGGGCAGTGGCCGGGCTTCGAGATGCTCGAGCTCGTGGCGCCCAACCGGCCGATCGCGCTGTGGGCGCACGACCATCACGCGCGCTGGGTCAGCCGCCGCGCGCTGGAGCTGGCCGGGATCGGGCGCAAATCGGACGACCCTGGTGGCGGTCTGATTCGCAGGGACGAGGACGGCCGGCCAACCGGGATCCTGCACGAAGCCGCGTCGGTGCTCGTCGACTCGGCGATTCCGGTGCCCACGACGGACCATCTGGTCGCCGGCCTGCAGCGCGTCGCCGCCAGCCTGGCCGCGCTCGGGGTGACCGGCTGCCACGATCCGGGCGAGCTGACGTCCGATAGCGAGCTCGACCGCGGGCCGCTGTTCTACCGTGGCCTGGCGGCCGAAGGTCGGCTGCCGCTGCGAGTCCATTCGTCGATTCGCGACCGACAGCTCGACCAGGCGATCGAGCTGGGCCTGTTCAGCGGCCAGGGCGATGGCCGCTACCGAATGGGCTGGCTCAAGCTCTTCGCCGATGGCTCGCTCGGTTCGCGTAGCGCCGCGCTGCTCGCGCCGTACGCCGACGCGGCAACGAACACGCCGACCGGCGGCCCGACGGGCATGGTCATCACCGACGCCGAGGAGCTGACCGAGCTTCTTGAGCGCGCCGCCGCGGCCGGCATCAGCGGCCAGGTGCATGCCATCGGCGATGGCGCCGTCCGAAGCGTCCTCGACGTGTTCGAGGCATCTGTGGCGCGCGGCGCATCCACAGCAACGAGCGCCGCGGCGACTGATGCCGCGGATCGAGCACGCCCAGCTGGTCGATCCCGCGGACACCGGGCGTTTCGGCGCGCTCGGCGTGGCCGCGTCCGTCCAGCCGGTCCATCTCCGCAGCGACGCCGAGGCAGCCCGAGCGGCATGGGCCGAGCGCGCCGACAACACGTTCCCGCTGCGCGCGCTGATCGACGGCGGCGCGCTCATCCCCCTGGGCACCGATGCGCCCGTTGAGCCGCCCGACCCGTGGCCGGGCATCGCCGTCGCCGTCGCGCGCCGCGATCCCTTCAAGCCCGATCAACGCTCTGACCGGCGAGCACAACGCGATCAGCCTCGCGCGCGCCATCCGCGCCGCCTGCCTCGACCCAGCGACGGTGGCCGGGGAGACGGATCTCGGCACGGCTGACGGCTGGGAGTCGGGCAGATCTGCTGGTCGTGCCCGCACAGTCGTTCGGCGAACCCTTCGACGCCGCGGCGTTCGCCTCCATTCGGCCGCTGGCGACGCTGATCGACGGCGAGTTGTCGTCGTTCCGCCGGACTCTGCGTTCGAGACCTGACGGTCGCCAACTCCGTCACTGCTCTGTCACTCGCAACGGCATTTCGGCGTCGCTCTCGGCGCTGATCCACACATAACGTCGGTCCCAGCCGTGGCGCTCAGTCGCTGCGTGGCTCCTCACCTAAGGGAGAACCGACGTGACAATCCTCGGCTTCGATATCGGCGCTGCGCTGACGCCGGACGTGCCGCTCTTTGAGACCTTCGCCCGCGGTCTGTTCATGTACCTGGTCGTGTTCGTGCTCATCAGATACCTGCTGCGCGGCAAGACGACCGCGTCGATGGCAGATCTGCTGGTGCTCGTCCTGATCGCGGACGCGGCTCAGAACGCGATGTCGGCGGACTACAAGTCGCTGACCAACGGCCTCGTTCTCGTTGGCACGATCGTCGGCGCGAGCTTCACGCTCGACTGGCTGGGGCTTCGCGTGCCCGCCGTGCGGCGCTTCCTGCATCACGATCCGCGTCCGCTGGTCATCGACGGCCGTCCGATCGAAAAGGAGCTCCGCCGCGAGCTGATCTCGATGCCCGAGCTCGAATCGCAGATGCGCCTACAGGGCGTTGACGACATCAGCCAGGTCAAGAGCGCGTATCTCGAAGGGACAGGCGAGGTCAGCGTGATCCAGAAGGAGGAGGACCCGTCCGGTTCGAAGGCGCAGCAATCGCGTGCCTCGGCCGGCGCCTAGCGCGTTGCGCGCCGGCTCGGGTCTTGGCGTCCGCCATGGATGCTCGGCGGCGGGGACGCTTTCCATCTTGGTCGATGTTCCGGTCGATGTGACGCGTACCACTCCACGTAACGCCTGGTCAGCGGTCCCGCGCTGATCCCGTGGGCGTAGACCGAGATGCCGACCGTCACGCACGATCGCGATCAGGAGATCCTGTTCGTGAGGCAGCCCTCCCTCCTGGATGAGCATCGTGCCGAACACGATCGAGGCAAGCCCGCGCGGCCCGAACCAGCCCAGGAACGCCACGGTCCGATGCTTGGCGCCCGTTCCGAACATGGCGATTGCCACCGGCAGCATGCGCACCACGGTGAGGCTCAAGATCGCGTAGATGATGATCGGCAAGGTGGCGTGGCTCACCGCCGGCCAGAGGATCGCGCCACCGAAGATCACGAACGTGACCCCGTTGAGCAGCTCGCCGCCTTCGTCGACGAGATACGTGGCCTCTTCTTCGTCGGCCGGCTTGAGGGTGCCGTAGACGAGACCCGCGACGAACGCGGCGATGAAGAAGCTGCCGTGGAGCGCGACCGCGATCCCGGCAGCAAAGAACGCCGTGGCGGCCGTAAGGATCTGAACCCAGTGGCCGTGGATCAGACCGCGCCTCGTCGCGAAGTCCAGGGCAAGCACGCCCAGAATGCCGCCGACGAGCCCAGCGACGACGCCGAACCCGATCTCAGAGAAGACCAGCTCCAATGCGGCGGTTTCCGAGCTGACGCCATGCTCGACCTGGGCGATCGACAGCGCGATCCAGAACAAGCGGCACGCAGATGCCATCGTTGAGGCCGCTCTCAACGTTGAGGCCCTGCCGGATGCGTGACGGGACGCGCTCGTCGGTGACGACGGTCTGACCGAGCGCGGCGTCGGTACAGGCCAGGATCACGGCCAGCAGGAACGCCTCGGCCAGCCCGACGCCGGGCAGGATCACGGCGCCGACAGGGCACCGATGGCGATCGTCAGTGGCAGTCCGATACCCAGCAGGCGCACCGGCACAGCGAACTGGGTACGCAGCGCTCGTAGGGAGATGCGCGAGGCATCGGCAAAGAGCACGAAGGTGAGGGTCGTCTCGGCGATGAGCTGCACTGCCTGGGTGTTGACGCCCAGATTCAGGATGCCCAGCAGCGGTCCAAAGAGCAGTCCGGCTGTGACGAAGAACATCGCCGCGGAGACGTTCACGCGCTCCAGCCACTTCGACAGAGCCGCGTAGCCAATGAGCGCGGCGGAGATCGCCGCAATTGCCCACTCCATCAGTTTGTCTCGGACCTCAACTCAGGCGAACGTTTGCCATGCCGCCGTCGACGGCCAGAAGTGTGCCAGTGGTTGAACCGGAGAGCGGGCTGGCGAGGTAGGCGATCGCGTGCGCGACCTCGTCGGCGGACACCAATCGGCCCATCGGCTGGCGTGCGCGCAGTGCCGCCGCGGCCTTCTCCGGATCATCGGCCTGGCGGAGGAGCCGCGCGACCCACGGCGTGTCTGCCGTCCCCGGCGTGACGGCATTCACGCGAATGCCCTCGCGAACGAAGTCGGCGGCCATTGCCAGAGTGAGTGACGAGACGCCGCCCTTCGTCGCGGAATAGAGCGCGCGCTGGACGACGCCGACCGTCGCCACGACCGAGCTGGTGTTGACGATCGCCGCGTGGCTGGATTGCCTGAGATACGGCAACGCGGCGCGCGTAACCCTGGCGATGCCAACGACGTTGACGTCGTAGACCCGGTGCCACTCCTCGTCGTCGTTCGCCGCGATGTCTCCCACCGCGCCGATGCCGGCGTTGTTGATCACGATGTCGATGCCACCGAATTTCTCGGCCACGGTTTCGACTGCACGCTTCACGCCGTCCGAATCCGTCACGTCGCATTCCGTGGCGAATATCGGCTCGTCCGCGATCGCGCTGATGTCGCGATCGAGGATCGCGACCGTGGCGCCGCGTTGAGTGAGCAGCGCCGCGGTGGCCGCGCCGATCCCACTGGCACCGCCGGTCACGATAGCGACGAGTCCGTCGAAGTCAGTCATACGCCGTTCCCAGAGCTCACCGTCACCGCGGGCCGACCACTGTCTGGCGCTGCGCGCCGAGCCCGTCTATGCCGAGCTCCATCACGTCCCCGGCCTTCAGCCACGTTGGCGTTTCCATGCCCAGCGCCACACCTGGTGGCGTGCCGGTGTTGATGAGGTCGCCCGGCTCCAGGACCAGGAACTGGCTCACGTAGTGAACGATCGACCACGGGTTGAAGACCATCTTCGATGTCGAGCCGGTCTGCCGACGCTCCCCGTTGACGTCCAACCACAGGCCCAGGTCCATGACGTCGGGGATCTCCTCGGGCGTCACCAGCCAGGGACCGGCCGGGTTGAACGTCTCAGCCGATTTGCCCTTGCACCACTGCCCGCCACGCTCGATCTGGAAGGCACGTTCGCTGACGTCGTTGACGACCAGGTAGCCGGCGATGGCCTCTCGCGCTTCCGCTTCGTCCTCGAGATAGCGACATTTGCGTCCGACGACGATGCCCAGCTCAACCTCCCAATCGGTCTTGGTGGCGCGTCGGGGCAGTCGAACGTCGTCGTTGGGCCCAACAAGCGTGTTGGGGGACTTGGTGAACAGGATCGGCTCCGTCGGGCACCTTCGCACCCGTCTCGGCGGCATGGTCGGTGTAGTTCAGGCCGATGCCGATGATCTGGTGTGGCCGCGCGATGGGCGCTCCAATGCGCTCGTCTTTGAAGCGCGAGGTTCGGTGACGCGCGACACGCTCGATGACCGCCTCGCGCAGTCCGCCCATGCCCCACGCGAAGAACGATTCGTTGTAGTCGGTGACGACGTCCGAAACGTCCACGAAAGTCTCGTCGTCGATCCGGACCACCGGCCGCTCCGATCCGGCCGGGCCAAGCCGCATCAGGTACAAGCAGCCACCCAAATCGATGTGCGCTCGGTCACGTTCCGAAACATAGGCGAGCGTCCTCTCAAAGGGAAGAAGAAACGGCCCCCGCCAATCGGCGGAGGCCGCTCTGTTCGCCTGGCCTTTTCAGGCCTACGGGTTGCGGGTCAATTGCCCGTGGCTGCGAACCAGGATCCGCCGCCGCTCGTCACGAAGACGATGGGGGCGATGCAGGGGGTGGGCAGAGTGACGTGCGTTTCGATCGTCGCGTCGCCGCCGCCGTCGGTTGCCAGGCCCAGCGTGGCTGGGAACGTGTCGGTGGTAAGAATGTTCGAGAACGTGCCGTTGGCGTTCACGCAGCTCACGAGCGCGCGGAACGCTGGCGCCGGGTTGCTGCCTGAGCTTGCCAGGACGAGGCCATCAACCTCGATCTCGAGATCGCCATCGGCCTTGAGCTGGCCCTGGCCGCGATTGAGCGTCCAGGCGACGCCGCCCCCGTTGATACCGCGCATCGGGCCCACGCTTTGAGCGCCCGTCAGACCTGCTGGAACGCCGACCATCGTCCCCCACTCGAGGATCTTGTTGGGACTCTTGGCAAAGGCCAACGATGCTTGCACGACAAGAAGTAGGGCTACTCCGAGCACCAGGAATGAGAGATATCTGCCTCGCGACATCTGGGTCCTCCATGCGGGCGCCTTGCTGGGCCACGGCTGCCGATGTGTTGCACACGGCGGGGTAAGGGTGGCCCCGGGATGTCGGAGTCGCTAGGGCCTACGGTCCCGAAACGTCTCAGACCTTGGTCGCAGCGGAAGCGTCGAGGTCGGGATCGGCGCGCGTCAGGAGATAGCCCCGAACAAGCCGCTCGCGTTGCGGCGGCAGCGCCCTACTCGTAAGGTTTCGGCGTGCCCGAGAAACCAACCCTCGTGATCGTCGATGTGCAGAAAGCATTCGATGACCCGACGTGGGGAAAGCGGAACAACCCCGGCGCGGAAGCGAACGTGGCCCGGCTGCTCGCAGCTTGGCGGGCCGCGGACGCGCCGATTATCCACGTTAGGCATCTCGAAACCGATCCCGAGTGGCACATCTTCAACGCCGGAGACCCCGGGTTCGAGTTCAAGCCGGAAGCGATGCCGCTGGTCGATGAGCCGGTCGTGACCAAGGGAGTCAACTCGGCATTCATCGGAACCGATCTGGAGGAGCGGCTTCGCGTAGCGGGCGCTACCACGGTAGTGATCGCAGCACTGACAACCGACCACTGTGGATCAACCACGGCGCGGATGTCGGGCAACCTCGGATTCGAAACCTGGTTTGTCGGTGATGCGTGCGCCACCTTCGACCGAGAAGGTCCGGATGGCGAGGTCTTCCCCGCTGATCTCATTCACCGCACCGCCCTTGCGAGCCTCCATGGGGAGTTCGCCGATGTCGTGTCGACCGACGTAGCGATCGCAAGACTGGGTTAGGCGGCTAGAATGGCCAGCCTCGGGCGGCTAGCTCAGCTGGTTAGAGCACTTGCTTGACATGCAAGAGGTCACTGGTTCGAGTCCAGTGTCGCCCACCAAACTCACAATCTGAGCGTGAAAAGACCGCCATAACGGCGGTCTTTGCTTTTGAACTGCCGGACAGGCGCACCCTGACTTTTTCGGCCAGAAAGGCGACCGGACGCCCGACGAGCTACTCGCGATCTGGAGCGAGGGGTTTGGCACGCCGCGATGACTGGATGCAGACGCGCGGGCCGGTTGCTCCTGGGCGGTTCGGCGTCCTGCCGCTTTAAGTGAGCTTCGTTATCACCGCCGTGATCTTGTCGAAATAGGCGTCGCAGTAAGTCCCGCTGCTGACCCGATACCCAAACAGCGCGATCTCTACGTACCTCGTGCCGGCAGGTACCACGTCGGTAAGCGTGACCAGCTGGAACTTGCCGTTGGTGGCCGTGACGTCTGCTGTCGACCAAGACCACAGTGGGAGTCCGTCCGAAGTCGCCGTCGCCCGGCCGGTGACGCGGATCCGCCCCGCATCAGCCTGGCTGTCGTAGGTCGCAATCCGCGCCTTCACGGTCAGCGCAATCAACTCTTGGTCGATCAAGCTGTTGCGGCCAAGGAGTCGCAATTTCTGAGTCAGCAATGAGTAGGAGGTATTAGGGCCGCATGCATAGAAGTTGTCGCCTCCGTTGATGCGCCTGGATTCCCTGTGAGTGGGAAAGCCTCCAGGGCTGCCATAGGCAACGACCGTCGGAACACACTCAGATGTAGTGCAGTCCTTTACCCAGTTCGGAATGGGCACGACGTCATTACCGGTGCCAGCCGTGCCGGCTTCAAAACCGCCGTTCTTGATGAGGTTGGTGCCCAAAGGCGTGGCTGTGAGGGCCGCTGTCGGAGCCACGCCCACAACTGCAAGGATCCCCAATACGCCGCTCGTCAACACGAGGCAATTCAGCCAGGACCGCCCTGCCCCTAAAACCCAGACCGATCCCATGCCGCCATCCTTCATGGCGCGCCACTAACAGCGCAGCCCCCTCTTGGCGCGGTGCGCGGATGGTCGCACCCTCGTCAACCTCGCCCAGATAAGTGCCCGGGGTCGCGCCACCTAACGTGTCACGCGGAATGCGTACCGTCTCAGCATGGACGACCTGGAGGCCGCCTGGGCCGAGCTTCACGAAGTCAACGCATCTCTCGGCTGGTACGTCGGCATGCCCGCGTTCTACGAACGCCGCGACGAGTGGCAGCTCTACGCCTTCGACCCGACCGAGCGTCCGAAAGTGGGCCGTCGCTCGAGACAGTGGACCGCTATCGCGCCGACTCAGGAGAGTGTCGTGAGCGCGATGGCGCGATACCTTCGGGAGGTCAGCGCTCGTAGTCTGCCGAGGTGACGGAGCCGCATACCTACAAGTGCTGCGGCAGCGCGACCATCCGGATCACCGCGATCACGAGCAGGACAACAGAGGCGGCCGCGAGGACCACCTGAGCCCGCGGCCGACGAAACTTGGTCGCAACGCTGGCGAAGAACAGGACCATTGCCAGCAGCACGGCAACAAGCACGAAGGCGGCCGAGGTCGCCGATGCAGTTGAGGCGTCGGCCAAGAGATCCTCGGCGCGATCCGAGTCTGCATCTGACTCGACCTGATCGGGCAAGACGTACGAGTCGAGGTCCATTGGCGTGCCAGGCGGAATCACGTCAGGCACCCCCTCGACGTTGACGTGCTCGCTGGACAGCCAATCACGCTGCGCAACTTTCAGCGGTTCCGAAAAGCGGTTGCTCAGGAAGATGGCCTTGGGCTGATCCCCATCATTGACGGCGCTGACCCATGCGAGCCACGTTTGTGTGTCGACGACCTCCGCTGAAGTGGCTGCCGTTGCCAGCCGTCCGGCTTCGGCTCGCGTGATCGCGGCTGCGGACTGGGCGTCGAGCTGTGCCCCATTCCACTGACTGGCCTGAAACGATGCCCAAGCGGTGGCGACGGCGGCGACCCCCAGGATGAGGGCGCTCCACGAATCGAGGATTCGGATGCGGCGCTCCCACGGATCCTCGTGCTCCGGGTGAGGCAGGTTTTCGCCGAAGACCGACTCGATGAGGTCACCGATGCCGTCGAGGACGCCTTTGTCCTCCTCGGCTGGCTCTTTCACGGCCGCATGGTATCGACGCGAAGGCCGGCGATGTCACCCATGGAGTAACGCCGCCGTTCGTCTCGAAAACGCGATACTGCGGCGCCGTGTACGTCCCCGAATACTTCAAGCCCGACGACGAGTCCGTCCGCGAGCTCCTGCGCCACCACGGCGCCGTGGACCTGGTTACGACTGCGCCCGACGGCCTGCGGGCGACGATGCTGCCGATGATCTACGTCGAGCCGGATGGCACCGACGAGACCGGCGAGCACGGACTGCTGCGCGGCCACTTCGCGCGCAAGAACGACCACTGGAAGCAGCCCGTCCTGGGCGAGGCGATGGCCATCGTTCGCGGTCCGGACGCGTACATCACGCCGTCCTGGTACGAGACGAAGCGCGAGCACGGCCGCGTGGTCCCGACATGGAACTACATAACGGCCCATGTCTACGGCGAGCTGACCGTCCACGACGACCCCGATTGGGTGGAGCGGAACGTCCGCGCCCTGACCGGCAAGCACGAAGCCGCCCGAGATCCGCGATGGGCGGTCGACGATGCGCCGGAGGCGTACATCGACGGCCAGCTGCGGGCGATCGTCGGGGTGGAGCTCCGAATCAGCCGGATCGAGGCCAAGTTCAAGCTCAGCCAGAACCGATCGGCCGAGGACATGGAGGGCGTCGTCGCCGGCCTTGCTGCCGAGGATCGGGACGACATGGCGTCCGTCGGTGCGGGGCGAGCTCGCGAAGTCGAAGCAGTAGAAGCAGATCGTCAGATGACCCTCGATCGTCCAGAAATACGGCGGGACGTCGGTCGGCTCGGCGGAGCGCATCAAGGGCGTCGCCGATCGCATCGCCCGCACCTCGGGGGAGGGGCAGCAGGTCTGCGTCGTCGTTTCCGCGATGGGCGATGCCACGGACGACCTGATCGCCCTGGCCGCGCAGGTCGCCGACGGATCCGCACGACCGCGAGATGGACATGCTCCTCTCGGCCGGCGAGCGCATCTCCATGGCCCTGCTGTCGATGGCGCTCATCGACTCGGGCCGCGACGCGGTCTCGTTCACCGGGGAGCAGGCGGGGATCATCACCGACGACGCGCACGGCCGCGCCAAGATCGTCGCCGTGCAGGCCGATCGGGTGCGCCGCGCCCTCGATTCCGACAAGATCGCGATCGTCGCCGGCTTCCAGGGCGTGTCCACGACCGACGACGTGACGACGCTCGGTCGTGGTGGATCGGACATGACGGCCGTTGCGCTCGCGGCCGCGCTGGGCGCCGAGGTGTGCGAGATCTACACCGACGTGGCCGGCGTCTACACGGCCGATCCGCGCGTGGTGCCGGAGGCGCGCAAGCTCGATTCGCTCTCGTACGAGGAGATGCTCGAGCTCGGCACGAGCGGAGCTCAGGTTCTCATGTCACGCTGCGTCGAGTCGGCGCGCAACGAGGGCGTGCCGATTCACGTCCGGTCGTCGTTCAGCGACGAGCCGGGCACGTGGATACGCAACGAGGAGAGCGTCACGGAACGAGCCATCGTCGCGGGCGTCGCCCACGACACGTCCGAAGCGAAAGCCACCCTGCGTGGCGTGCCGGACCAGCCGGGCATTGCCGCCAGCATCTTCCGGCCGCTCGCCGCCGCGGGAATCAACATCGACATGATCGTCCAGAACACCTCTGCCGAAGGCATCACCGACGTTTCGTTCACGCTTCCCAAAGCCGACCTGAAGCGCGCACGCCCGATCCTCGACCAGGTGGCCCGCGACCTTGGCGCCACGGTCGAGACTGACGACGGGGTGGCGCGTATCTCGCTGGTGGGCGCGGGCATGAAGACACACCCCGGTGTGGCGGCGGACATGTTCGATGCGCTCGCCGACGCCGGTATCAACATCGAGATCATCTCCACCTCGCCAATTCGGATTTCGTGCGTCATCCGTGCCACCGAGATCGAGAGAGCGGTGCGGGTCGTGCACGAGCGCTTCAAGCTCCACGAGCCGCAGGTGTTCGAGGAAGAGGCGATGGCATGAGGCTGGTAGTCGTCGGCGCCACGGGCGCGGTCGGCTCGGAGATCATGCGCATCCTCGAGACGCGCGACCTTGGCGTCACGGAGCTCATTCCGGTGGCCACGGCTCGCTCCGCCGGCAAGGTTCTCCGTCATCGGGGAGCGGACGTGACCGTGCGCGAGATCGCGCCCGACGTGTTCGACGGAGCGGATGTCGCCCTTTTCGACACGCCCGACGAGGCATCCGTCGAATGGGCACCCATTGCTGCTGCCCGAGGGACCGTCGTCGTCGACAACTCGGCCGCGTGGCGGATGGATCCGGACGTGCCGCTCGTCGTTCCCGAGGTCAACCCTGATGCCGCGTTCGATCGGCCGAAGGGGATCATCGCCAGTCCGAACTGCACGATGCTCACTCTGGTCGTGCCGCTGGGCGCGCTGCACAAGGCAGCCGGCGTTCGCCGCGTGATCCTCTCGTCGTACCAGGCCGCGTCGGGTGCGGGCAGCCCGGGCCTTGACGAGCTGCGGTCGCAGATCGAGCTCGCGCGGCCGTGGTGAGGCCGTTGAGCAAGGGCACGGTGTTCGCGCATCAGCTGGCGATGAACGTGATCCCGCAGATCGGATCGGTTCGCGACGGTGGCTTCACCGGCGAGGAGGAGAAGGTGGGGGAGGAGACCCGCAAGGTGCTCGGCCTGCCGGGCCTGCCGGTAACAGCGACCTGCGTCCGCGTGCCGGTGGCGGTCGGCCATTCGCTGTCCGTCCACGCAGAGTTCGACCGCCCGATCACCGCCGACGAGGCACGCGCCATCCTTGCCGACGCGCCCGGAATCGAGGTGCTCGACGACACGGCGGCCGGCGTCTATCCCACGCCGCTGCAGGCCGCCGGTGGCGACCCGGTTCTGGTGGGCCGCATTCGCCAGGATCCAACCGATCCGCACGCGATCGAGTTCTTCAGCGTCGCCGACAACCTGCGCAAGGGCGCCGCGCTCAACACGGTCCAGATCGCCGAGCTGATCGGGCGAGGCGCCGCAGCCGCCGTCGGCCGGGCCTGACGCCGTGTTCGCCGCGGTTGACGCCTACGACCGACCACATCGGCCGCTACAGCCCGGCGCTGGCACGACGAGCTGATCGCGGCCGCGGGCCTGAAGGCCGGCGACCGAGCACTGGATGTCGGGTGCGGTCCCGGCGCGCTGACCGCGCGAGCTGGTGGCGCTTCTCGGCGCCGACCACGTGGCGGCCGTCGATCCGTCGCCGGCCTTCGTCGCGGCCACGCGAAGTCGGTTTCCGGACACTCGCGTCGAGGAGGCTGGCGCCGAGTCGCTGCCCTTCGACGACGCGTCGTTCGACGCCGCGCTCGCGCAGCTCGTCGTCAACTTCATGTCCGACGCGAACGTCGGCGTCGGCGAGATGAAGCGGGTCACCCGACCCGGCGGCGTGGTCGGCGCGGCCGTCTGGGACTACGGCGGCGAGATGACGCTGCTCCGGACGTTCTGGGACGCGGTCGCGGCGCAGATGGCGCCGGTAGCGACGCGACAGGACGAGCGCAACATGCGCTTCTCGACTCCCGAGTCGCTGCTCGAGCTCTGGTCGCAGGTCGGCCTCGACGATGCCGCACGTTAACGCGGCGGTAATGTACGGCCAGCTACAAGGACTTCGACGATCTCTGGTACGGGTTCGAGACAGGGTGTCGGGCCTGCCGGCGCCGCGGCCGTGTCGTTGGCAGAAGAGCAGCGCGCAACGGCTCAAGGACGAGTACCGGCGCCTGCTCGGAGTTGGCGATCAACCATTCGAGCTGACTGCTCGTGCGTGGGTCGTACCGGCCGCGTCCCGTGACCGGCAAGGAGAACGAAATGACGTCGGTACGCGACAGCGGCGGAAGGCACAGCGCCTGGCCGAGGCTCACGATGGCGCGCCGTGGCGCAAGTGGGGCCCGTACCTCTCCGAACGCCAGTGGGGCACTGTCCGCGAGGACTACAGCAACGACGGCAACGCCTGGGGCTATTTCAGCCACGACCAGGCACGGTCGCGCGCCTACCGCTGGGGAGAGGACGGCCTTGCCGGCGTCTCGGACGATCGCCAGCAGCTCTGCTTTGCGGTCGCGCTCTGGAACGGCCGTGACCCCATCCTCAAGGAGCGGCTGTTCGGCCTGACGAACTCCGAGGGCAACCACGGCGAGGACGTCAAGGAGTACTACTTCTACCTCGACTCGACGCCGACGCACTCGTACATGAAGTACCTGTACAAGTACCCGCAGGCGCCCTTCCCGTACGACGAGCTCATCGAGAAGAACCGCGCCAGGACGCGAAACGACCTCGAGTACGAGCTGCTCGAGACCGGCGTCTTCGACGAAGACCGCTACTTCGACGTCTTCGTGGAGTACGCCAAGGCGGCACCTGACGATCTGCTGATCCGCATAACTGCCATCAACCGCGGCCCCGAGAGGGCCGAGCTCCATGTCCTGCCCAGCCTCTGGTTCCGCAACACGTGGTGGCTCGACGGCGACGAGGTGGTTCCGTCGCTGAGTGCGGCCGGAACGGAGGTGGCGAGGTCGATCGCCGTATCGCATCCGGTTCTGGGTGACTCGATCCTCGCTCTGGAGGGCCTCCCCGAGCTGCTGTTCACGAACAACGAGACGAACACCGAGCGGATCGCCGGCGAGCCAAACAGCCACGCCGTTCGTCAAGGACGGCATCAACGACGCGGTGGTCGACGGTCGTCGCGAGGCGGTCGACCCGGAGCAGACAGGGCACCAAGGCCGCGGCCCACTATCGGGAGATCCTGGAGCCCGGTGAATCACGATCCATCCGGTTGCGCCTCTCGCCGAACAACGCGGCGATCGGCGCGGACTTCGACGCGATATTCGAGGCGCGGCAAGAACGAGGCGGACGAGTTCTACGCCGCTGTCACGCCCGATTCACTGAACGCGGACCAGGCCAACGTGATGCGCCAGGCGCTGGCCGGGATGATGTGGTCCAAGCAGTACTACCTCTTCGACGTCGATCGCTGGCTCGACGAGCGCGGTGCCAACCCGTTCGACCCGCAGTCGCAACGCGTCGCGCAACAACAGCTGGCACCACATGTACAACGCCGACGTCATCTCGATGCCCGACAAGTGGGAGTACCCCTGGTACGCGGCATGGGACCTGGCCTTTCACGTCATCTCGCTGACGCTGGTCGACGACGACTTCGGCAAGCAGCAGCTGGAGCTGTTGCTACGCGATCAGTACCTGCATCCCAACGGCCAGCTGCCGGCCTACGAATGGAACTTCAGCGACGTGAACCCGCCTGTTCACGCCTGGTCGACGATCTTCACCTATCGGCTGCAGAAGGCGCGCAACGGTGGAGACGGCAGACGTCGAATGGCTCGAGCGGGTCTTCCAGCGGCTGCTGCTCAACTTCACCTGGTGGGTCAATCGCAAGGACCGCACCGGCAACAACCTGTTCGAAGGCGGCTTCCTGGGTCTCGACAACATCGGCGTCTTCGACCGCAGCTCGCCTCTGCCGACGGGCGGCTACCTGGAGCAGGCTGACGGCACCGCGTGGATGGCGCTGTTCTGCCAGAACATGATCGAGATCGCCGTCGAGCTGTCCATCTCACAAGCCGGCGTACGCCGAGATGGTCTACAAGTTCGTGGCCCATTTCCTGTGGATCGCCACGTCGATGATGCATGCCGGCAACGGCACCGGCATGTGGGACGAAGAGGACGGCTTCTTCTACGACGTCCTGCGCCTGCCCGACGGCTCAGCGCAGCGCCTGAAGGTGCGCTCGATGGTCGGCCTGCTGCCGCTGTGCGCGGTAACGGTCTTCGATGGCGACCTCGAGACGCGGCACCCCGACGTCGCCAAGCACCTGCGCCGGTTCCTCGAGGCCCGACCTGAGCTACGCGCCTTCATCCACGACCCGGTCAAGCTGGGCTACGACGACCGTCGGTTGGCCGCGGTCCTGGACGAGTCCAAGCTTCGACGCGTACTCGGCCAAGATGCTCGACGAGGAAGAGTTCCTCAGCCCGTTCGGAATCCGGTCGCTCTCCAAGTTCCACGAAGAGCACCCGTACGTGTTCAACGTTGGCGGAGCCGAATACCGCGTCGGCGTACCTGCCCGCACGAATCGGATACGGGCATGTTCGGCGGCAACTCCAACTGGCGCGGGCCGATCTGGATGCCGATGAACGCGCTGCTCATCCGTGCCCTGCTGCAGCTGTACCTGTACTACGGCAACGACTTCACGGTCGAGTGCCCGACTGGCTCGGGCAACCAGATGAACCTGTACGAGGTGTCGGAGGAGATCAACCGGCGACTGTCGAGCATCTTCCTGCGCGACGAGAACGGCGGTCGCCCCGTGTTCGGTGGCGCAACCAAGTTCCAGGAAGACCCGAAGTGGCGTGACCACCTGCAGTTCTACGAGTACTTCCACGGCGACAACGGAGCCGGGCTGGGCGCGAACCACCAGACGGGCTGGACCGGTTTGATCGCGCGTGGCATGCACCTGTTCGCGTCGACCACGGCCGAGCAGACGCTCGAGGAGGGCAAGCTCGCGCTGGCGACACCACGGACGATGCGGCGGGCGGCGAGGTGCCAGCGCCGGCGTGAGCGAGCCGCTCATCGCCGAGGCAGGGGAGAGCCTGGATCTCGGCGACATCGTGCTCCGACCGTGGCGAGACGCGGACATCCCGGAACTCGTGCGCTGCTCTTGCCGATCCGGACATCGCTGCCTGGGCAGCGCAGCCGCAACCGTTCGGACCCGCAGAGGCTCAGGCCTTCGTTGATGAGTCGCGGTCGATGTGGCGGGATGGCAGCGGTGCCGCGTTTGCCGTCGTGAGCGCGGACAGCGGCAAGCTCGTTGGCGCCGTTTCTCGCTACGGACCGGACGGGCACCACGCAAGCATCGGCTGCTGGGTCGTCCCGGAGGCACGTGGCCGCGGCATCGGCACTCGCGCGCTGAAGGCAGTGGCGGACTGGACCTTGGCAACAACAGTCACGATCCGCCTCGAGGCCTTCATCATCGTGGGCAACGAGGGTTCTGAGCGAATGGCACAACGTGCCGGATTCGAGCGCGAGGGCGTGCTCCGCAGCTTCGAGATGGTCGATGGCAAGCCGGTCGATTGCGTTGCCTACTCCCGAATCCGCGCCGAACGCAGCAATCCATCAACCTGAGCAGGTGACGACCCGACTCTCCCCGTACCTGAGGCTGCTCCGCCAAAACTCGGCGTTCAGGCGCCTCTACGTGGCGCAGCTCATCAGCTTCGCCGGTGACTGGTTCGCAACAGTCGCGTTGCTGGGTCTTGTCCTGGAGCTGACCGATTCGGCAACCGCGGCATCGCTGGTGATCGTGCTCCAGACGGGCGGTTTCGCGATTGCATCGCCCATCGCCGGAGTGCTTGCCGATCGCGTGGATCGGCGGCGCCTGATGGTCGCCGCGGACTTCGCCCGCGTGCCGGTTGCGCTGGCGCTGATCTTCGTCCGCTCGCCGGACACGCTGTGGATCTGCTTCGTCGCGATCACGCTGATGGCGTTTGGGGCGGCGGTGTTCGAGCCGACCTCCTCGGCCGCGATGCCGAACCTCGTCGAGGACGACGAGCTGGGCGAGGCCAACGTCCTGCTCGGCTCGGCGTGGGGAGTGATGCTCGCCGTGGGCGCGGCGCTCGGCGGGATCGTGGCCGCGACGCTCGGTCGCGACGCGGCTTTCATCCTGAACGCGGCCAGCTTCGCGCTGAGTGGCCTGCTCATCGTGGGCATCAAGCGGCCGTTCCAGAAGCCGCGCGCCGCCCAAACGGCCGAGCAGTCCGCCAGCCGATCCAAATTCGGGTGGTCCCGATCGCCGCGCTGACGATGGTGATTCGCTTCGCACGACAGGACCGGCTGCTCGCCGCGCTGTTGCTCTCCAAGACGATGTTCGGCGTCGGCACCGGCGTTCTCCTGATGCTCGTCGGTGTTCGCGCCAGGAGGTCTTCCACGAGGGCGACGTGGGCATCGGGCTGCTCTACGCCGCGCGCGGCCTGGGCGCCCTCATCGGGCCGTTCATCGCCCGCGCCATCGTCGGTACCGAGACGCGAGGGATCGTCCGCGGCATCCTGGGCTCGGTGATCGTGGTCGCCATCTCGTACGCGTTGTTTCCCCTGTCGCCGGGCATCTGGATCGCTGCGCTGCTCGTTTTCTGTGCGCACCTCGGTGGTGGCGCGCAGTGGATGCTCTCGACCTACGGCCTTCAGCGCGCGGCGCCGGACGAGATCCGCGGCCGCGTCTTCAGCTTCGACTACGGCCTGGTGACGCTCACGATCGCGGCCTCGACCATCCTGGCCGGGCATCCTCGCCGAAAACCTCGCTCCGGCCGTCGCGGTATGGACCATGGTGGCGCTGATCGCGATCGCAGGGACAGCCTGGTTCCTGTTCACCCGCCCGATCCTGCGAGGCGGCCCTACCGTCCCAGCCCAAGGTGTCGCCGACGCAACGTGATTCGGAGAAGTCGAACCTACAAGCGTTCCCAGAGCCAGTCCACGTTCCACACCCGGATGACGATCTGGCAGATCGAGCTGGATCCGCCGAAACCGCCATATCCCGCGGCGCGGATCTCACCGACGAGGTCGACCCACAACCTGTACTGGAAGCCGGCTCGGACTCCGATCTCAGAGGGCAGGCTTCCAATCACTGCGCTCCGCCCATGCGGCGTAAGGATTGCGCTGCCCGAGAACCACGACGGTTCCTCCCGAATTATCTGAAAACGCGGCCCATCGATCCCACGGACGAAGTTGCCGCGCGAGTCAAACTCCTCGACGTACATCTGCACAGCAGCGCTGGTTAACGCCGACGCGAACACGCCGCTGGTGTAAAACCAGCCCTCGAAGTCGAAGGTCGGTGATGGCCAGCAGACGGAGTGGGCCGCTCAACGGCCTGCCCGAGTTGTCGGACGGGAAGCCGAGGTCCATCCCGAAGGACGACATGATGCTCGCGGACGACGGCTGCGTGCGATTGCTGGAAAGGAAGAAGTCACGGCTCCCCAGCTCGTTCAGACCGCGATTGTTAATCGTCGGGCTGCCCTGCTGCAGTCGGCGTCGGATCCCAGGTGAACGGGTACGGGAAACGGAATTGACCGCCCATCATGGCTGCGCCTCGCCGTTCTCTGGTATGTCGGTCGGCAAGCTGCTCGCGGCCTTGACGATCGCGTCGAACGCCTTGAGCTGGGCGCGGGTCATCTCGTCGACGTCAATCCCCAATTTCTCGGCGACGGCGCCGACAAGCTGGCGCTGGGCCAGCACTGTTGCCTCGAACGCGGTGTGAGCCGCATCAAACGGCGGACGGGACCGTTCCCAATCCTTGCCGCGCGTCTGCTTCGGGTCTTCAGATGGCGGCTTCGGCTTATCCGCCTGGGCTTTTCTGCCTGGTCCTTTTGGTTTCGGCATCAGTCGTCCCGCCCATATTCTTGTTGCCCCACCTGGCCGCGATTTGCTGGCCAAGTCAAATGCCGTTATACGCGCAACCAGGGCTGGGGGCAACGGCTGGAGACTCGTTCATAGGGCCGAAATTCGACCCAGTGCGGCGTATACTTCGGTGACCAATACGAAAAAGCGTCGAGCGGGACGCGCGCACATCGGAACCAGACCGCAGAGAGCTCGGGTCAGCAGGCTGAAAGCCCGGGCGGTTGATCGGCGAAGGCGCACCACCCGTGAGCGATCGGTGAACCGGTCCGGGCACCGCCCGTTAGCGCGGTACGCGAAGAGCGTCGGCTCGAGTGCCGGCGAAGGCGGGTGGAACCGCGGGAGGCCTGGCCTCTCGTCCTGTCGATTGAGATCGATGGACGAGAGGTCTTTTGATTCTCCGGAGGTGCCGACATGGCAGTAGACGCAGGCAAACGAGCAGACCAGGGGCAGGACAAGAGGCAGACGAAGACGAGCTCGCGTTCGAGGCGCCCAAGCGCGAGTCGGCCGAGGAGCTGCTCGACGCGAGTGCGGGCAATCCGCTCGACCCGATGCGCCACTCCGCGGCGCATGTCATGGCCGAGGCCGTGATGGACCTCTTCCCGGGCACGAAGCTCGGCATCGGGCCGCCAATCGCGGACGGCTTCTACTACGACTTCGACCTGCCGCGGCCGCTGACGACCGACGACCTGGCGGCCATCGAAGTGCGCATGAACGAGTCCATCGCCGCCGATCATCCGTTCGTCTTCAGCGAGAAGTCGAACGCCGACGCGCGTGCATTTCTCGAGGAGAAGGAGCCAGCCCTACAAGGTCGAGATCGTGGACGACCTGGTGGCCGACGCCGAGAAGCGCGGACTGCCGCCGCCCAAGACGACGTTCTACCAGCAGGGTCCGTTCATCGACCTGTGCCGCGGCCCGCACGTCGAATCGACGGGCAAGATCGGCCCGCTCAAGCTGCTCGCGGTCTCGCGGCGCGTACTGGCGCGGCGACCAGAAGCGGCCGTCGATGCAGCGCGTCTACGGCACGGCCTGGGCCACGCAGGAAGAGCTCGATCACTTCCTGTGGCGCCGCGAAGAGGCCAAGAAGCGCGACCACCGCAAGCTGGGCGTGCAGCTCGACCTGTTCTCGTTCCACGACGTCTCGCCGGGCGCCGCGTTCTGGCATCCCAAGGGCTGGACGCTCTACCAGACGCTGCGCGACGCGATGCGCGAGATCCAGACGCGCCGCGGCTACCAGGAGATCTACACGCCGCCGCTCGTCCACAAGAAGCTGTGGGAGCAGTCGGGCCACTGGGACCTGTACCGCGACAACATGTTCCTGGTCGAGTCCGAGGACCAGACGTACAGCCTCAAGCCCATGAACTGTCCCGAGTCGACGTTCATCTACCGCTCGCAGGTCCGCTCGTACCGCGAGTTCCCGCTGCGCCTGTCCGAGTACGGCGTGCTGCATCGCGCCGAGCTGTCGGGCGTTCGCTCAGGTCTGACGCGCGTGCGCCACTTCTACACGGACGACGCCCACATCTACGTCACGCCGGCCCAGATCCAGGACGAGATCCTGGCGCTGATGGGCGAGGTCACGGAGTTCTACGGCTGGTTCGGCCTCGAGCCGACGCTGACGTTCGGCACGAAGCCGGACAAGGCGCTCGGCGACGAGGCGACGTGGCGCGAGACGGAGGCAATGATGCTCGAGGCGCTCAAGGCGTCGGGCGTCAAGTACCGCGTCAAGGAAGGCGACGGCGCGTTCTACGCGCCCAAGATCGACATCCAGATCGAGGACGCCCTCGGCCGCGAGTGGCAGACGGCGACGATCCAGGTCGATCGCCTGATGCTGCCCGAGCGCTTCGACCTGCACTACATCGACGAGCACGGCGAGCGCCAGCGGCCGGTGGCGATCCACCGCGCCATCCTGGGATCGCTGGAGCGGTTCATCGGCGTGATCACGGAGCACTTCGCGGGCGCGTTCCCGTTCTGGTGCGCACCGGTCCAGGCGATCGTCATCCCGATCGCCGATCGCCACAACGAGGCGGCCGAGCAGCTCGCCGACGTGCTGCGGGCGAAGGGCATCCGCGTCGAGGTGGACGACTCCGTCGAGCCGGATGCAGAACAAGATCCGCCTCGCGCAGGAGCAGAAGATCCCGTACATGCTCGTGCTCGGCGATCGCGAGATCGAGGCACGCACGGCGGCGCCGCGAACGCGTGGCGGGGAGCAGCTGGAGCCCATTGGCTGGGACGAGCTTGCCGATCGCCTCGCTCAGGAGGCTGCCGACCGTCGCCCAACTTGACCCGTTAGCAACGGGCTTCCGGTCGAATAGCATTCCGCGACGTCAGCGCAGCAGCGGGGAGGACGAGCGTGGTCAGGGCACTTGTTTTGAGTCATCGCGGCACTATTGCGTGGCCGCCGGCTGTGTGACCGTGAGCAGCCCGTCGACGGGCCCAACGGGCGCGCCTTCGTTCGGCATCACGACGCCCGCCCCGGCCAGTCCAAGCGCCAACCCGCACGGCGGCGGCAAGCACGCCAACGGCAGCGGCGACGGCGACGCCCGAGCAGCCAACGGTCGAGCCGACCGACGGAGCCGACGGTCGAGCCGACGCTGAGCCAGCCGACGAGCCTACGGCCGAGCCCACCGAGTCGCCGCCGCGGATGAGGGCGATCTGCTGTTCGAGGACGTCATGGACGATGAGACGAGCGGCTGGGACGTTGGCGCAGAGCGGTCCCGTGTCGGTCGCGTACACGGCGAGATCGCTCCAGCTGAACGTGAGCGCGTCCGGCCAGTCGGTCTGGTCGAACCGCGCGCTTGCCCGATTCCTATGCGGTAGTTCTGTCGGCGGGCGAGTTCCGCCCATGGCGATCAGGGCGTCTTCGGGCCGCTGTGTCGGAGCGACATCGGATCCCTGTACGGCGTGGTCGTCACGTCGGCGGACGACTCAACTTCGTCGCCATCGAAAACAACGCGACCGCGTCCTCGACACCCATGATGAGCTGGTCTCGACATCCCGCCTCGGCGGCCAACCGCGCTGGGCGTCGAGTGCGCGGCAACTGGAACGGGAGCGTTCCGGCTGGCGCCGTCATGCGCCGACGGGCCGCTCGCCGTCTACCAGAACATCGAGAAGGTCCCGCAGACCTTCCATGCCGTCGTCCTTGTACGCCGAGGCCGACAGGCGACTCGTTCGTGTCGACGTCGACCGGGCGGCCGCGTACGGGATCCCGGGCAGTGCTGAAGGCATGACCTCCGAAGGTGAGTCGCTGCTGACCCACGTGCCGGCGACCTGCAGTCGACCTGTTACGAGATCCCTTCCACGAGCAGCGCCGCAACGGCCGTTCTGCACTGCATCCTTCAGGTTGAGGGAACCGGCGCAGAGCTGCTCCAGTTCCAGTCGTTCGCCTCCAACGAGGAGATGAACGCGGCATACCAGGAAGTCGTCGACCACTTCGGTGTCGAGTCGACCGGGACGTGCCAGTCCGGACCCAACGAGACGACGTGGAGCATCGATGGCGCCGTCGGCGGCCGGGTGCAGTGCGCGCCGCAGGAGGCCGGCATCCGCTTCGACTGGACCGACGACCAGCTGGTCATCCTCTCGACGCTGATCGACTTCGACGGCGACTACGAGAACACGTACAACCTGTGGCGTGAACGCCGGGCCGGTCGACAACCCGATTTAGTCGTATTTCGTGTCCGCTGGCGGACACAGACTTCGGTAGCGCGAGCGGTAGGATGCCCGCCATTCGCGCTCTGGAGGGGTTGGTTGTGCTTCGGCGACTGGCCGTAATCTGGGGTCCTGGGGGCATCTCTGGTCGGCTGCGTCTCGATCGCTCCGGCGGCATCGTCTGCGTCCGAGCATCTGCACGCCGAGCCTGGGCGTCGACGACGCCCGTCCGGCCGACTGCCAGTCCGGCTGATCGCGACGGCGACACCGCCGCCCCGTGCCACGCCAACACCGGCCGCCGCACAACGCGCACCACCGACTGTTGAGCCCACCGCGGAGGCGACGGGCACCCTCGAGCCGCCTCCCTCGTCCGCTGGCCAGCCCAGACCCGGTCGAGAACTACGGCGCGTCAACGCCGCTGTTCGACGACCAGTTCGACGACCCGAACAGCGGTTGGGGTGTCGGAACGAACGACGGTGGCTCGGTCGCGTACGTCGACGGCGATCTCCAGATCAATGCGGCAGCCGGGGGTGCGTGGGAGTGGACGCGTCGGCTCACCGGATCGACCGACAACGCGGTTCACGTGGAGGGCGTCTACACACCGTCGGGTCCCGGCTACATGGGCCTGCTGTGCGGCGAGAACGACGACGAGCTGTGGGGCGCCATCGCCAACCTGCGCGACGGCGACTACGCGTTCATCAAGCTGGGAGCGACGGGCGCCACGACCCTGGCTCAGGGCCAGCTCGACATCTGCGCCTCGATCCAGGCGACATCTCGCGCTTTGCGCTCGACTGCGCCGGCACGGCAACCGGTTCGTTCCGCATGCAGCTCTATTCGGCCGGCACGAACGAGGGAGCGCAGTACGCCGGCGCAGCCGGTGAAGGTCCAACGGCCATCGATCGCGTGGGGATCTACACGCAGTCCATTGACGACCCTTACTCGTTGACCGTCGACTATCTCCTTGGCTTCGGCGGAACCGGTGACACGTCGCCGACGCCCGCGGAGGTCGAGCTGATGACCCACGTTCCGGTCGACTGGCAGCCAGACTGTTTCGAGAGCCTTCGCGAGCTTCTACGCGGTCGGCGCCCAGGCAGACATCCTTTGCCAGCTCTTCGACGGACGTTCCGACTACGCCGAGTACACCAGCTTCGATACGAAGGCCAACATGGACGGCTATTTCCAATATCTCGTCGACAAGTACGCGGTGGCCGAGTCAGGCCAGAATTGCGACGCCGGAGCGCACCAGGGCACCTACACGATCGGCGACCAGCACGGCCGGCAAGATCCTGTGTGCTCCGGATCCGCTCGGCGGCACGCGCTTCTTCTGGACGTATGACGATCTGCTGATCCTGAGCGACCTCGACGATAACGAGGGCAGCTACCCCGACATGTACGCGGACTGGCTGATCGCCGGCCCGAATTGATCTCGGCTGCGGCGGGCGCTAACGGCACAGTTAGCATTCGGCCCAACTCGCGCACTGGAGGGGTCCGCTGTGATCCGGCCACTGGCAATCCTGGTGGTCCTGGGGCGCTGCTGGTCGGCTGCGTCTCGGTGAGTCCGGCGCTCGTCGCAGCAACGTCGGCACCAAGCCTGGGCATCACGACGCCGGCACCAGCAACGCGACGGCTGTCGCGGCTACGCCGACGCCCACCGCCGCAGCGACGCCCACCGCCGCCGTCGACCGCCACCGCCGACGCCAGCCCGCCGACTGCGGAGCCAACCGCCGCGCCGACGGAGCGCTCCGAGCCGCCCCTCCGCGGAGGCCAGCCCTGCTGCGGTCGACGAACTACGGCGCGACCACGCCGCTGTTCAGCGACACGTTCGACGACTCCGAACAGCGGCTGGGGCACCGGAACCAACGACGGCGGCACGGTCGCCTACGTGGACAGCGCGCTCCAGATTCGACCCGGCGGCGACAGCGAGGCCGTGGCTAGCGGTCGCGGCGACGGCTGACACGATCCACGACAACGTGGTGCACATCGAGGCACTCTTCACCCCGTCCAGCTCCCGGCTTTCAGGGCCTCCTGTGCGGCAACAGCGACGACGAGCTGTATGGCGCCGTCGCCAGACGCCGACGGCATGTACGCGTTCATCAAGCTGGACCCCGTACGGCGCCACGCTCCTGATCTCGAACGACCAGCTCGAGGCGTTCCAGATGCCGGCTGGGCAGCCACGACCCGCTTTCCCTCGACTGCGCCGGCACGGCGACGGGCGGCTTCCGGATGCAGCTGTCGAGTCCGGCACGAACATCGCGGCGCAGTACACCGGCACGCCGGAGAGGGCCCGGCGAGCTTCGACCGCGTCGGGATCTACGGTGAGGCGGGGGCCCATCCGTACACCTTGCGTGTCGACGATCTTGCCGCGTCTTCGGCGGCACCGGGGATGCATCGATGTCGCCCGGCAGCCGCGGCGCTGATGCAGCACGTCCCGTCGGACTGGCAGCCACTCTGCTTCGAGGGCATCCCACAGCTTCGCCGACACAGGAGCGCAGGCGAACGATCACCTGCCGCTCGACGGCGGGACGCTCGGACTTCGCCGAATACACCGTGTTCGACACGAAGGACAACATGGACGCTGCGTACCAGACCCGAGTCGACACCTGGGCGACCGACACGGACGTCCAGAACTGCGAACGGGTCCGGACGAGGGCACCTACTCGCGTTGGCGGCCAAGCGGTCGGCACGCATCCTGTGCGCGCCCCAGACGACCGGCACGCGTCTCGACTGGACGCTCGATTCGGAGCTGATCCTGAGCACGCTGACCGACTTCGAAGGCAGCTACGTCGACATGTACGCGGACTGGCTTGTCGCGGGCCCCAACTAATCGGGAATCGGCCGCCTCTGTGCTATATTCCGGCCGGCCGTGGAGCGTGCGGCGATTGTTACGTGCGCCCTGTGTGTCGCTATTGGGTAGACATCGTTTGAGGGATCTGGCCTGAGTCGAGAGCTCCGCGTCAACGAGATGATTCGCGTGCCGCAAGTGCGGGTCGTGGATGAAGAGGGCAACCAGATGGGCGTGCTGGCCACGCCGGAGGCTCTCCGGATTGCGCAGGAGCGAGGCTTCGATCTCGTCGAGGTCGCCCCGATGGCGGCCCCGCCTGTCACCCGGTTCCTCGATTACGGGCAGTTCAAGTACGAGCAGGCCCGTCGCGAAAAGGAAGCCCGCCGCCATCAGCGGTCGGTCGAGTTCAAAGAGATAAGGCTCAAAGTAAAGATCGGCAAGGGTGACTTCGACACCAAGGTCCGGCGCGCCATCCAGTTTCTGGAGCTGGGCGATCGGGTCAAGGTGACGGTCCAGTTCAGGGGCCGCGAAGTGAGCCACGCCTACCTGGGTCGCGATCTGCTGACGCGCTTCGCGGAGCAGGTCGGCGAGCACGCACAGGTCGAGCGACAGCCGCTGCTGGAAGGCAAGCAGATGTCGTTGGTCATGGCGTCGACTCACAAGCCCAAGGTCCTGGCGCCACCCGAGCAGCACCGTCGGACGGACGCAAATGGCGCAGAGGCGCCGGCCGCGGATGCTGGTGAGGCGGCCGCGGAAACGGTCGAGGCCCAAGCTGAGCCGGCAGCCGCGACAAGCGGAACCGGTGGCAGCGAGGCGAAGGCCGAACCAGCCGCGAGGCAGAAGCAGAGGCTGCAGCCGAGCCGAAGCCGAGCCAGACGGAAGAAGCCAGCGGCAGAGGCAGAGGCCGCCGAGGCGCCCGCAGAGACAGACACAGAGACTGAAAAGAAGAAGCCACCGGCGCGGACACGAACCAAAGTTGCCGTCTCGGGAGCCGCGAAACCGGCAGGAGCGTAGACCAAGATGCCAAAGATGAAGACCCACAAGGGCGCGCAGAAGCGCTTCGGCAAGACCGGTAGCGGCAAGATCGTCCGCGTCAAGGCGTGGACGCGGCCACCACCTCGACATCAAGTCGTCGCGCCGCACCCGCCGTTACGCGGGCAAGGCCGTGCTCAACAACACCAGCAAGGAGCAGGTCAAGCGCCTGCTTCCTTACCTCTAGAACGGGACAGACATGGCACGAGTCAAGCGCGGCGTAACCGCGCACCGCCGCCACAAGCGGCTGCTGAACGCGGCTGAGGGCCGGCGCGGCACACGCTCCACGCTGATCAAGCCGGCGCGCGAAGCACTGCTTCACGCGATGGCCTACGCCTACGTCGGCCGCAAGCAGCGCAAGCGCCAGATGCGCGCCCTGTGGATCGTTCGCCTGAACGCCGCCGCGCGCCAGCACGGCCTCACGTACGCCAAGCTCATCAGCGGTTTGAAGTCGGCCGGCGTCGAACTCGATCGCAAGATCCTGGCCGACATCGCGGTTCGCGATGCGGCCACGTTTGCCAGCATCGCCGAGGTCGCGCGGGCCAGGTAGCGGCGTCAATTTCGCCGTGGACCTGGAGTCCTTCTCTGCCCAGCTAAACGATCTGCGCGGCCGCGCGCTCGCAGCGGTCGCCGACTGCGGACGATCCGAACGAGCTCGAACAGGTCGAATCGACCTACCTCGGCAAGCAGGGCGAGCTGCGCAAGCTGCTTGCCGGCATCGGCCAGCTGCCCACCGAGGATCGGCCCGAAAGTCGGCGCGCTCGCCAATCCGATTCGCGAAGAGCTCGAGCGCACCATCGCCGAGCGCCGCGAGCGGCTTGACGACATCGCGCTCGAGGTGCGCCTGGCGCGCGAGCGGAGCGACGTCACGCTCCCCGGCAGGCCGCTGCCACGCGGCTCGCTCCATCCGCTGATCGAGACGCAGCGCGAGATCGCGCGCATCTTCGGCCAGTTCGGCTTCGTGGTCTACGAGTCGCCCGAGGTCGAGACCGACGAGCTCAACTTCCAGCTGCTCAACATTCCCGAGGATCACCCGGCGCGCGACCTGTGGGACACGCTCTACGTCGACGGCACAGACCGCCGCTACGTGCTGCGGACGCACACGTCGCCCGGGCCAGATCCGGCTGATGCGCGAGTCGCCGCCGCCGATCCGCGCGATCCTGCCCGGCCGCTGCTACCGCTACGAAGCGGTCGACGCGAGCCACGGCTTCGAGTTCTTCCAGGTCGAGGGCCTGATGGTCGACGAGGGAACCACGATGGCCACGCTGCGCGGCCTGCTCGACGAATTTGCCCGCGCCATGTTCGGTGCCGAACACGCGGACAAGATTCCGGCCGGGCTACTACCCGTTCACCGAGCCATCGGTCGCCTTCGACATCAGCTGCACCATCTGCGGCGGCGTCGGCTGCGCCGCGTGCAAGCGCACGGGCTGGCTGACGATCCTCGGCGCGGGCATGGTCCATCCAGTCGTGCTGCGCAACGGCGGCATCGACCCCGAGGTTCACCAGGGCTTCGCCTTCGGCATGGGCATCGACCGCATCGCCATGCTGCGCCACGGCATTCCCGACATCCGCACGTTCCTCGAGAACGACATGCGCTTCCTGGAGCAGTTCTAGCAGTGAGCGCGAACTAGATGCGCGTTCCTCTTTCGTGGTTGCGTGACTACGTCGACTTCGACCTGCCGCCTGAGCGCCTGGCCGAACGCCTGACCACTGCTGGGCATGGAGGTCCAGGGCATCGAGCAGGTCGGCGCCGGCTGGAGCTCGGTGGTCGTGGGCGAGCTGCTCGAGGTCGTGCCTCATCCCAACGCCGACCGGCTCTCCCTGACCAAGGTCAAGGTCTCGGACACGGACGCGCCGCTGTCGATCGTGTGTGGCGCGACCAACATCGCGGTCGGCCAGCGCGTGCCGGTGGCGTTGCCCGGCTCGGTGCTGCCCGGCGGGCGCAACATCGGCGTGTCGACCATCCAGGGCGTCGAGAGCCAGGGCATGCTCTGCTCCGGCGCCGAGCTCGGGCTCAGCCCCGATGCGGACGGCATCATGATCCTGACCGACATGGACACCAAGCTCGGCCAGCCGCTGGTCGAGATCGTCGGCGACACCGTGCTCGACATCGACGTCAAGCCGAACCGCGGCGACGCCCTGTCGCTGATCGGTCTGGCCCGCGAGGTCGCGGCGATCTCCGGCACCAAGGTCCGCTGGCCGCCGATCGAGGTCCCCGAATCGGGCGATTCCACGAACGATCACGTCTGGGTAGAGGTCGGGGACAAGCACCTGTGCCCGCGCTTCGTCGCGCGCTACGTGGACGAGCTGAAGATCGGTCCATCGCCGCTCAAGGCGCAGCTGCGGCTGATGGCCGCCGGCCAGCGTCCCATCTCGAACGCGGTCGACGCGAGCAACTACGTGATGCTCGAGATGGGCAAGCCGATCCACGTCTTCGACGCGTCGTCGGTGAGCGGTGGCACGATCATCGTTCGCACCGCGCACGACGGGGAGAAGCTCGAGACGCTCGACCACGTCGAGCGGACGCTGACTCCGGACACGCTGCTTATCGCCGACGCGGGCGGCGCGCTGGGAATTGCCGGCGTGATGGGCGGCGCGCACAGCGAGGTCGGCGCCGCAGACGACGGCGGCGATCGTGGAATCGGCCATCTTCGACCCGGTCTCCATCCGCCGAACAGCCTTCCGCTACGCCTTGCGCAGCGAGGCGAGCCTCCGCTTCGAGAAGGGCCAGGAATCCCGATTGGCCCGCCTTGGCGCCGACCGAACGGCTCAGCTGCTGGCCGCGTGGGCCGGTGGGCGACCCGCGGTTGGCGTGGTCGACACGAACCCGGGCGACGAGGAGCCACGCCGCGTCAGCTTACCGACCAGCGCGGGTCAGCCGCTTGCTTGGCCAGGAGATCGATGCGCGTGGACGCGATCGAGGCGCTCCAGCGCGTCGAGATCGACACCGAGCCAGGGGAGGGGGAGGCGCTGGTCGCGGTCGTTCCACCGCACCGCCGCGACATCCAGATCGAAGAGGACGTGATCGAGGAGATCATCCGAGTCCGCGGCTACGAGACGCTCGCCGCCACGACTGCCCGAAACGCGTCATGCCTCACTACCGCGCCGATCCGCGCCGCTTCAAGGACACCGTCCGCGTCCTTTTCGCCGGGCGTGGTCTATCGGAGGTCGTGACCAACGGCCTCGTCGCGCCCGATTGATCACACTCGTCTGGGCTTCGCCGCCGACGATCCAGGCACGATCAGGGTGGCAAACCCGGTCACCGCCGACCACTCGGAGATGCGACGCTCGCTGCTGCCGGGCATGCTTGGGCGTGCTCGCGCGCAACGAGCGACAGCGCTGGCCGGATCTGGCCATCTTCGAGGTCGGCGTCACGCACCTTTGGGTCGACGACGCGCCCACAGAGGCCGACCTGGTGCGGCCTGCTCATGGCGGGCAATGCGCGTGCCCAATCGTGGGTCGGAGCCGGCTCGCGCCGTAGGCGTGGAGGATGCCAAGGGCGTCATCGAGGCGCTCGCTTCACGGCTCAATCTCGGCGCGATCAGCTATCGCTCGACCGAAGCCCTGCCCGGCGTGGAGCATCCCGGCCGAACGGCCGAGGTCGTCATCGGAACGCGATGACGAGGCCGCGGTCATCGGCCGCGTGGGCGAGCTCGCATCCCGGCTACCTGGCCGCCTACGAGGTGCGTGCCGAGCACGTCGTGTTTCGCCCAGCTCGACCTGGCCGCGCTCGCCGCGCGGCGGACGAGTGCCGACGCAGGTGCGCGAGATCGACCGTTTGCCGGCCGTCGAGCGGGACCTTGCCGTCATCGTCAAGCGTGACGTCCATGCGGAGGATGTCGCAGCACGTGATCCGCGCCAACGCGGGTCCCAACCTGAGGAGACTCGAGCTGTTCGACCGCTACCAGGGTCCGCCGCTGGAGTCAGACGAGGTGAGCCTGGCGTATCGACTGCGCTTCCAGGCGACAGATTCGCCGATCCCTGAGGAAGAGCATCGGAGTCCGCGATCGCAGGCGGTCTCGGAGGCGCTGGCGCGCGACGTCGACGGACGGATCCGCAGTGGAAGTTGACGTTGTCCTCGTCGTTCTGCTCGCTGCTGGTTTCCTGCTCGGAGTTCTGCGCGGCGCCGTAAGGCAGATGATCGTCCTCGGGGCGTGGCTGGTGGTGTTCTTCCTGTCCATCTACCTGCGGCCCATCGTCGGCGACTGGATCGCCAGCAACCGGCCCGACTTCTCGCGCGAGTACGTCGACATGCTCGCCTTCCTGGTCACGTTCCTGGTGCTGTTCACGATCGCGGTGGTGGTCATCGAGGTCACCGGCACCACGATCCACCTGACGCAGCGCGTCGGCGGTGGATGAGATCCTCGGTGGCTTCCTCGCGCTCGGCGCGACGCTGCTGGCGATCGCCACGGTGGCCATCGCGCTCGATACCTACTACGCAGGCACTCCGCAGCCCGGCGCTGCCGAGATCCAGTTCGTGCGCGAATTGCACCTCGCCTTCGAGCGTTCGGCGATCATTCGTCAGATGCACGAAGCGCTCATACCTGGACTGATTGCGATCCTCGGACCGCTGCTACCCCAGGACATCCGCGCCGTCTACGCCTGATACGCCGCGTCCAATGGCGACCGAGAGCGTCGCTGCCATGGCACTGCTGACGGGCAGCTTCAACCGCTGGATCGCAGTTTCTTCGCGCGATCGACGGTGGTCGTCGCGCGCGACCTGCTGGGTCGATTCGCTGTGTCGCCAGACGCACAGACGACGGCGGCGGCCTCACCGTGGGCCGCATCGTCGAAACCGAGGCGTACGGCGGGCCGGAAGACCTGGCCAGCCACTCCCGCGCCGGGCTGACGCAAGCGCACCGCACCGATGTTCGGCGAGGTCGGCCACGCCTACGTCTACCTGGTCTACGGCATGCACGAGTGCCTGAACGTGGTTGCCCGGACGCGCGGCGCGCAGGCCGGCGCCGTGCTGCTGCGGGCCGTGGAGCCGGTTAGCGGCGTGGAAGCTGATGCGCCTGCGGCGCGGAAGGGCGCACGATCCCGATTGCGAAGCTGGCCTCGGGACCCGCGCGCCTCTGCCAGGCGATGGCCGTCGATCGAAGCTTCGACGGGCACGACCTCACGCTCGGGGAGCGGCCTCTGGCTCGCCGCGGGCGATCGGTTGCCCACGGAGTCGGCGATTGCCAGGGGCCGCGTATCGGCGTCGATTACGCGGGCGAGTGGGCGGCGCGGCCGTGGCGCTTCTGGATCGCCGGCAATCCGTCGGTGTCGCGATGAGCGTTGATCGGATCAACAAGGCTCTCGATGAGCTCATGTGGCAAGCCGTCCAGCTCGACACGACGGCGATGCGCAAGATTCGGTCGACCTGGGACGCCGAGGACGAAGAGGCGCGACACCTGGCGTGGATTGACGTGAGGGACGCGCTCAAACGATCCGGGCGCGAAACTCTGATGGACGAGACACGTGAGAGAGTCATGCGTTGGCAGGGTGACAAGCCCCCGCTGCGCGGCATGTTTCATATCCTCGGCTTGCCAAAGATGGAAAACGATCTGCCAGCCGCGAAGGCATCGGCAGCACCCGCGATTCTCGACGCGGCGGCTGTGGCGATCGTCGGCGAGTTCCTGTCCGAGGATGAGCGCGACATCCTCCAGGGCCCGTTTCGCGATCGGGGAACGCGATGATGGACGAGCGCAGCCAGGTTCTCCTCGAATATCCGCTGATCCGCGCTCGCGTCGCCGAGCACACGGCTTTCCCGCCGTCTCGACGACTGGCCGAGGGACTCGCGCCGAGCCCCGAGCCGATCGTCGTCAAGCGAATGCTCGACGAGACCGACGAGGCGGTGGACCTGGTGAACCGTCGCCCGGACGTCGGCGTTGGGGGAGCGCGCGACATCGGCCAGCTCGTCCTCCGTGCGCGTCGCCGCGGCCGCCTGGCCGGAACGGAGCTGCTGGAGATCCTCGACACCCTCGTGGCCGCCGGTCGCCTCGCCGACGTCCTGCGCAACGAGCGTTCGCCGCTCCTTCACGAGCTCGGACGCTCGCTGAAGCCGCTGCCCCAGCTGCGGGCGCGCCTCGAGCAGTGCCTCGACCCCGCCGGGGAGCTGCTGGACGGCGCCTCGCCCTCGCTCGGCGGCCTGCGCCGCGCGGTCCGCGTCGCCTACGAGCGGCTGCACTCGCGCCTGGAAACGCTGGTGCATGGCAGCGAGTTCTCGTCGTCGCTCCAGGAGCCGCTGGTCACCATGCGCAACGGCCGCTACGTGATCCCGGTGCGTGCCGACCAGCGCGGCCGCGTCAAGGGCATCGTCCACGATCAGTCGGGGAGCGGCCAGACGATCTTCATCGAGCCGCTGGTCGTCGTGGAGCTGGGCAACGCCTGGCGCGAGGCGCAGCTGGCGGTCGAGGCGGAGGAGGAGCGGATCCTCGACGAGCTGTCCGCGCTGGTGGACAACCAGGCGGACGCGCTCGACGAAACGCTCGCGGTGCTGGCGACGTTCGACTTCTGGACGGCCCGTGCACGCCTGTCGAGCGAGCTGAACGGCATCCGGCCCGAGACGGTCGCAACGGACGACGTCGAGCTGCTGTCCGCGCGCCATCCGGGTCTGACCGGCCGCGTCGTGCCGATCGACATCCGATTCGGCGGCGAGCTGCGCGCGCTGGTGATCACCGGTCCGAACACCGGCGGCAAGACCGTCGCGCTGCGCACTCTGGGTTTGCTGTCGCTGATGCACCAATCGGGCCTGCACGTGCCGGCCGCGCCGGGATCGCGGCTGCCCGTCTTTCGGGACATCTTCGCCGACATCGGCGACGAGCAGTCCATCGCCCAGTCGCTGTCCACGTTCAGCGGGCACATGCGCTCGATCGTGCGCATCGTGGAGGCCGCCGGGCCGGGCTGCCTCGTGCTGCTCGACGAGCTGGGCGCCGGCACCGATCCAACCGAGGGATCGGCCCTCGCGCAGGCGCTGCTCGACTACTTCATCACCGCCGGCGCCTTGGTCGCGGCCACCACTCACTACTCCGAGCTCAAGACCTACGCCCACAACTCGCCATCGGCGTCGAACGCGTCGGTCGAGTTCGACGTGGACACCCTGAGCCCGACCTACCACCTGCAGATCGGCCTGCCCGGCACCTCCCACGCCTTCGCCATCGCGGAGCGGCTGGGCCTGCCCGAGGCGCTCGTTGCCGACGCACGCGCGCGACTGGGCGAGGCGCAGGAGGAGTTCGAGCGCACGCTGGCCTCGATCAAGGAGGCGCAGCTCACCGCCGAGGAGTCGCTCGCCCGCGCAACGGAGGCGGAGGAGCGTGCCCGCGCCGCGCGTCGCGAGGCAGAGGACGAACGCATCGTCGCGCGCCGAGAGCGCGAGGCGGCCCTGTCTGACGGCCCGCGATGACGCCAAGCGCGCGCTTGCCGAGGTGCACGCCGAGATTGCCGCCGCGCGGGAGCTGCTGGAGCGAACGAGCATCACCGAAGCGCGACTCGAGGAGTCGGCCGCGCGCCTGGAGGAACGCGCCGGCTCACTGACGCGAGGAGTCGGAGGAGCCGTCACGGCCGCAAGAACCGCTGGTGCCCGCGCCGGCAAGTCGTTGAGGTTGGAGCGAACGTGCGCTCCAGGGACGGCTGGCAGGGGACCGTGGCTGAGATCGACGAGAAGAGCGGGCAGGCGACGATCGCCGCCGGCTCGTTGCGGATCAGCGTGCCGATGACCGACCTGACCGTTGTCGGCGGACCACGCGCCGGTTCTCCCCGGCGAGCAGATACAGCCGCAGGTGCATCGGGTCATCCCTACGAGCCTGGACCTTCGCGGCGCTCGCGTCGAAGAGGCGCTGGAGATGCTCGACACCTACATCGACCAGGCGTCCGTCGCCGGCGCGTCGCGCGCGACCATCATCCACGGCCACGGTTCGGGCGCGTTGCGCGACGCCATCGCGCTCAAGGCTGAGCGGCCATCCGCTGGTCAAGTCGTGGCGTGCCGGCGACCGCGGCGAAGGCGGCGACGGAGCGACGATCGTCGAGCTCTAGTAGGCGGTTTTCGGCCCCTCAGCGCGGCGCCTGACGTGATGCTCGGCAGCGTTCACGCGGTCACGGAGACCGGTTCGCTAATCGCCGCTTCGATGGGCGGCGCGCAGCTAGGGCCCTATGTCAGCGGCGCCGGCAAGGTAATTCTGGTCGTGGGCACGCAGAAGATCGTCTCGGATCTCGAGGAGGGTTTCCGTCGGATCGACGAATACTCTCTGCCACTCGAGGATGCCCGCGCTCAGGCCGCTTACGGCATCAACAGCAGCATCAACAAGCTGGTTGTCATCAATCGAGACATCAAGCTTGGCCGCATCACCATCGTTTTCATCGACGAGGTCATCGGCTTCTAGCCGCTAAGCGAGCTGCGTCCAGGTCGTAGCGCCGCTGCAGAACCAGAGCCGCCCGTTGTTATCGACGAAGAGATCGCCCCTGATCCCGTTGGCTGGGTGAGTCGCCTGGTCAGATGGCACCAGTTGTAGCTGGGCCGAGTCGCCTTTGAACTTACCGCCACGACCCGTCGAGCCGTCGCCATATACGCCTACCGGGGACGCTCGGTACTTGTACTTCTTGGTCGCATAGCCGTACACACCGGTGGGCGCGTTAAAGGCCGGATAGTCCGTATTCGAGCTGGAGCCTATGACACCATGTAAACCGGACGACCTGGCCCAAACGCCTGGCTGATGGAGGGAGATTGTTTCTCCCCGTACGCCGATGCCAGAATTGCTCGCGCCTTCGACGCCGGTGCCGGACGTGCTGCTCCCCAGAACGCCAACGACCCCGTCGCTGAGGCCATGGACGCCGATGCCGCGGTCCGCGACGCCACGGACGCCGTCGCCCTCGTCGCTTGTTCCACTCACGCCGATGCCCCATTTGTCGTTGTGAGCGGCAAAGACAGTGTTCGCGTTGGTCGTGTTGTTGAGCACCGTAGTGGCGGAGACGTTGTAGCTCGTCTCGGTGTACATGTCCTGGCTGGCTGCGCGAACCGGCAATGGCCGTCCAAGGGCAGCCAGAACGCCGCCCGCGACCGCGCCAACGGCCGCAGCCAGGAACGTGCGCCGCGTGCCCGCAGCATCCTTGGTCGTCGCTCGGGTATCCACTGTCATGGTCTCTCCTCCTTGAAGTCAGTATGGTTTCGAGGGTCAACTCGCAGCAGTGCCCACGGCTTTGGACGTGGCATACGATGGTTCGAGACCATGGACCAACCGCACAGGATGTCAGCCCTTGGGCCTGAGCCGATCGAGACGATCAGTCGCGACGAGCTCAAGGTAAAGCTCGATCGTGGTGACGAGTTCAAGCTGATCCAGGCCCTTAATCGCTGGGCGTTCGACGCCAAGCACATCCCCGGTTCGCTCCATTTCGACACGCCGGACGAGCTCTACAAGGCGATTTCGCCGGATGACGAGGTGGTCGTCTACTGCTCCAACGTGGACTGCCTGTCGAGCGTGGCTCTCTATCGTGACCTGGTGAAGCGGGGCTACCGCAACGTGCGCCGGTACTCGGGCGGCCTGATGGAATGGGAGGACTCAGGGCTGCCGCTCGAAGGCACCTTCGCGAGCGTGCCGGCGTGACGTCGGAACCGGCGACTTCGCCTCTCGAGCACCCGTACCACGCCGACATCGATGCCGAGCGTCGAGGTTGGTACGAGCTCGTCGCCCTGGTGCGCTCGCTCACCCCGGAAGAGTGCCTGGTACCCGGCTATTACAGCGATCCGGACTGGACGGTCCGTGACGTCGTTGCCCACCTTGGCACGTGGCTCGCCCAGGCGGAGAACCAGTTCGAGCGCATCACCGCGGGCACGTACGGGGGCAACGACATCGATGTCGACGGGCTGAACGCTTCGATGCTCGACGCTATGCACGGTCAGCCCTGGGACGTTGCGTGGGTCCAGGCCAACGCGGCCCGATCGCGAATGCTCGACGAGTGGTGGCACGTTCGTGAGCCCAGCGACGACGCGGCGTGGTGGATCCGCAAGACCGGCGGCGATCACTACGTGGAGCATCTCGAACGCCTTCGCGAGTGGACCGCCGAGCTCATCGGAGCCCGCCCGGCGGAATAGCCAGGGTCAGCCAAGGTCGGATCCTGGGTCACCGGACCGGCTGCGAAGCCCGTTCCGTGTCAGTTGGACCAAAATACGACTGCGATTCCCGGCGGCTGGGCCCAGGTTGACTCACCTGGGTCCTATCTGATCCAGCTGGCGCAAAAGCGGGCTCTCGCGCCGTCACGCAGGACGGATACCGTCGATTTAGTACAAAAACGGAGAACGCTCAGGAGCAGGGTTAGCTCGCCGTGCGGCGGTCGTACAGCCTCATCGCCCAGAGATAGCCACCGATCGTGATCGCGACACACCAGCCAACAGCGAGCAGACCGTTGTTGCCGATCGGCGTCCCCAGAAGCAGGGCGCGCACGGCCTCGATGACCGGCGTGAATGGCTGGTTCTCAGCGAACCATGCCAGTGGTCCCGGCATCGAATCGGTTGGCACGAAACCGCTGCTCAGGAAGACCAGGATGAGGATGAACATCGGGAGGTTGCTGGCCGTCTCAACGCTGTTGGTCGACATCCCGAGCGCGATCGACACCCACGTCACTGCCAGGGCCGCGAGGGCGAGCACGCCCGTTGCCGCCAGCCATTCGATGGGCCCTGTAGTGGTGCGGAAGCCGATCAGCACCGCGACAGCCATCACGATGGCGATGGCCAGCATGGTCTGGATCACGCTGCCGACGACGTGCCCGTTGAGAACAGACGACCGGGCGATGTCCATCGTGCGGAAGCGGTCGATGATGCCTTCCTTCATGTCCATCGCGATCGAGATGGCGGTGCCGTTGGCGGCGCCGGCGACGGTGATAAGCAGGATGCCCGGAACGACGTAGGCGAGGTATTCATCGCGCCCGCCGGCAACGCCGCCAAGGCCGGCGCCGAGCGTGCCGCCGAGGACGTAGACGAACAGCAGCAGGAACACCACTGGGATGCCGGCGATGAAGAGCGTCAGCGACGGGTAGCGGCGCATGTGTCGCAGGTTGCGCCGCAGCATGGTGACCGAGTCGGTCACGGCGTAGGGAAGCGAGCTCATCGTGAAGCGACCTTTCCGTTGTCGGAGTGATCCGTAAGCGACAGGAACACGTCGTCGAGATCCGGTGTGCGGACCGACAGAGCACCTACGTCAATCGCGGCGTCGTCGAGCCTGGTCGAGCAGCGCCCGAAGCGATCCGCACCCCACCGTCGCTCTCGACCTGCAGGGCGAGGCCGTCGTCGTCGCGCGAGACTTCCCAAGGAGCGTGGCCGCCTTCTCGAGGTCTTGCTCGTGCTCGAACTCGAGCCTGACGTGGCCGCCCGGGACGAGCCGCTTGAGCTCCTCCGGCGTGCCTTCGGCAACGATCCGGCCGCCATCGAGCACTGCGACGCGGTTGGCGAGGCGATCTGCCTCTTCCAGATACTGGGTAGTCAGGAAGATGGTCACGCCGCTGGCGACGAGGTCGCGGATGATGTCCCACATAACACGCCGGCTTCGCGGGTCGAGGCCCGCGGTTGGCTCGTCGAGGAAGATGATCCTCGGCTCGCCGATCAGGGTCATCGCCAGGTCGAGACGGCGACGCATGCCGCCCGAGTAGGTAGAAACCGGTTTGTTCGCCGCGTCAATGAGGTCGAATCGGGTCGAGCAGCTCCTCGACTCGTCGATGCGCCTCGCTCTTGCCGAGATGGCGCAGCTGGGCGATCAACGTGAGGTTCTCCTGGCCGGTGAGAAAGCCATCAACCGCGACGGCCTGACCGGTCACGCCGATCGCGTGACGCACTCGCATCGGGTTCCTTGCCGACATCGTGGCCCGCAACCTCGGCGGTCCCGGCGTCAGCGTGGATGAGGGTCGTGAGGATGAGGATGGTTGTCGTCTTGCCCGCACCGTTAGGTCCAAGCAGGGCGAAAATCGTTCCTTCAGGAACCTGGAAATCGATCCCGTCCAGGACCACCTGCTTGCCGTAGGACTTGCGCAGACCCGAGACGCGAATGGCGGGCTGGGTGGCGATCGCGGCGGTCATGACGCACCGCCTTCGCCGAAGCTCAGCAGCTCGCGGCGATTCAGATGTCGAGGTCTTCGACCGCCGGCATGTCAGCTGTAAAGGCGACCATGTCGTAGAGCTGCGGCGGAACCTTTTCGCGGAGCTCCTCGAGGGTGTCGATGATCTCGATCGTTGAGCCGCCGGGCGACGATCCGTAGCTGACGCTGCCGATCCCAAGATATCCTCGCCAGCCAGCCGGCTTGCCTTCCTCGTTGACCATCGAGTAGTCCCCGCTGCGCTCGATGTGCAGAACGTACTTGCCGGTGCGGCTCCGGTAGGCGCGGTAGTTTTCCACGCGGCTGAGAGTCGAGTGCATCCATTCGCCCAAGAGAACGCCGACGAAGCGAACCTTGCGTCCCTTGCCGGGTCCAACACGAACGATGATCTCCTCGAATCCCTGGCTGCGCCCTTCCTGGATGTCGACGTAGCGGCGCAACGCGGTGGCGATGGCAGACGAGAGATTGCCGCCGGCAATGTCCTGCGCCCGCTTGTAGAGGTCGAGGTCTGAGTCGGAAACGTAGATCGTCTTGTTCGGCACGGCTGCATCGTAGACCTCTGTGAGTGGCATGGCTATACGTAGCAGTATACGTATAGTGCCGAGTGTGTCAATCCAGCCAAAAGGGCTCAAGTGACAAGAACCCATCGTCGTTTGCGAGAGATGGGCTCCTGCTGCGAGCTCGCGCCTCCTGTTCGCTCGGGGTTCTGTCAGTTAGACCAAATACGACCGCGATAGGTGCGACCTTGTGCGGGCCTATCGATCATGACCGGAGAACGCTGGATCGATACGGACTATTTGATGCGAAGCGGGTCGTGGGGCGCGCGCGGCGCCGTTAGCCGTCGGGGGAGGGCAGCGCCGGTAACGTCGGGGGAGGCTCCGTGGGTGGCGGCTCGGTCGGCGGCGGAGGCTGAGTCGGCGGTGGGGGCTGTGTGTGGGTGGCGGTGGCTGAGTCGGCGGTGGCTGAGTCGGTGGCGGAGGCGCCGTCGGCGGGAGAGTCGGCTCCAGCGTCGGCTCGAGGCTCGGGCTGAAAGCTCGGCTCGAGGCTCGGCGAAACGGACGGCGATGGCGAGGGGAGGGCCGTGCACGATTCGGTCGGCGCGAACGGCGCTCCCCACGACTTGCCGTACGGCTGCCAGCCCGGATTGAAGATGTAGGCGGTCTCGCGTCTTGACGATTGGATCCGGACCGCCGGGCACGCCGGTGCCCTGTTTGGCGCTGCGCTATCCAGTCCTGGTTCCAGAGCTGCCAGTCGGGATGGCCGGGCTCGACGCCTTCGAGCGCGAGGACGCCGATTGTCTGCGGGGTGCCCGCGCAACCATCGACCCAGACAACCCAGCGCGTCGACGAGCTCTCCGGAGCATCTGGCGGCGCGGCGGGGTTGGGGATGACCTGCATCGCCGACCTTGGTGGTGTCGTCGCCGGGCACGCTGCCGTCGATGAAGACCTCGTGGACGGTCTTGGTCGTGAACTGGGTTGGACGCATGCCGCTCCAGGCGTCGACGTCGGCGTCGACGATGCCGGGCGGCCGCTGCGAAGTCCTGGATCGGCCAGTTCGCGGTCGCTTCCTGCAGGAAGCCGTGCCACATGGGCGCGGCCACGTCCGTGGACAGAACAGGGTTGTCCGGCGTCAGGGCCGGAGAGCCGTCGCTGTTGCCGGCCCACGCGCCGACGACGAGTGCGTACTCGCCGGCCTGCTTGTCGGCATCTGGTCGGGCGGCGCCACGTAGCCGAACGCGACGAGATCGTTGGCGTCCTGGCTGGTTCCCGTCTTGAGCGTGGCCGGCCGGCGGCCGCCCGGGCCCTGCAGCGCGAAGTTGCCCCAGATCTCGTTCTGCTGCGGATTGGTGTTGCTGGCCAGGATGTCGGTCATGACGTAGGCGGCCTGAGGGCTGATCGGCTGTGTCGAGCGGCGTTGGCGACGTACGGCGGCACGAGATCCTCGCCGCTCGATGCTCTTGACCTCGAGGATGTGGGTGTAGCCGAGGTTGACGCCGCCGTTCGCGATCGTGCCGTACGCGACGTCGACGTCGCGAGGGTGGTTGACCTCCGTGCCCAGCGTCAGCGACAGCCCCGCCCGCGGACGTCTCGTTCTGGAACTGCAGGCCGAACCGCTTGTGCCTGGTCGAAGACGTGGTTGACGCCGTTGATCGCCTGGGCCTTGACCGCGGGGATGTTGAGCGACATCTGGATGGCGCTGCGCATGCGCATCGGGCCGCGCTCGAGCAGGTCGAAGTCCTTGGGCGTGTAGCCGCGCCGAGTTGTCGAACGTCGTGGTGACGTCCATGAACATCGACGCGGCCGTCATCGTGCCGTCGTTGATGCCGGTGACGTAGTTGAACGGCTTGAACGCCGATCCGGGCTGGCGCCAGCCGTCGCCCAGGACGTCGAACTGCGGCTGGAACTGCGGGCGTGGTGTCGTCGTCGCGGTAGTAGCCGGCGCTGCCGACGTAGGCCACGATCTCGCCGGTCTGGTAGTCCATGCGCGATCATCGCGCCGTTGTTGACGTCGAGCGTTCTCGAGCTTCTGCATCCAGCGCTCGTAGGGCACGCCGATCTGCGCCGCGTACGCCGCTGGGTCCGCGTCCTTGGGCAGCCAGACCGCCGCGTCGACCCACTTTTCGGCCGTTGTCTGGAGGTCCACGTCGAGCGTGCTGATGATGCGCAGCCCGCCGCGCTCCAGCTCGCGGGCAGGTCTGCTGCGTCGCCGCACAGCTTCGTGGCCAGCTCCTCGCGCAGCGCCCAGACGAAATGCGGCGCGAGCCACTGCTGCTGCTCTGGCGCCTGGGGCGTCAGGATGATCGGCTCGTTCTTGGCCGCGCGGAGCTGCTTCGGCGTGTACTGGCCGCTCGGTGAGCACCAGGCGCGTCGGATCGGACGCCATCTGCTCGAGGATGAAGTTGCGCCGGGCGACGATCGGGATGCTCTCGTCGAGCGGCACGTACAGCGTGCCGTCGTCGCGCCACGACGGAGTTGCGCACGAGGTCGTACGACGAGGGCGACTGCGGCAGCGCGGCGAGCAGCGCCATCTGGCCGAGGGTCAGCTCGTTCAGGTCGTCGACGCCGAAGTAGCTGCGCGCCGCGGCCTTGATCCCGTACGCGCCGTTGCCGTAGTAGTTCTGGTTCAGGTAGGCGGTGATGATCTGTCTGCTTGCCCTCTTCGCCGGGGTAAGCCTCGGTCACGCGGACCGACTGGATGATCTCCTTGATCTTGCGCTCGATGACCGCGGCCGGGATCGCTGCACGAGCTCCGGATCGAGCAGCCGCTGGCGCACCAGCTGCTGGGTGATCGTCGAGGCGCCGCGCTCGCGGCCGCGCAACGTGTCGAGGAACGCCGACACGATGCCGACCGGATCCACGCCGGTGTTCGTCCAGAACGACTCGATCCTCGGTCGACGTCGTCGGCGTCGATGAGGATCGGCGGGATCTGGTCGTAGGTGACCGGCTCGCGGTTCTCGCCCGCGTTGAAGTGGGCGAGCTCAACCGTGCCGGTGCGGTCGTAGACGATCGATTCCGACAGGAACTCGAGGTTGTCGAGCTCGCTCGTGGGCGGCAGGCCCTGGGCTGTACGTCGCGAACACGCCGACGACCCCGAAAAGACCGCCGATGGCGACGAAGGCCATCAGCGAAAAGACGAATACGGGAATGAAGACTGCCAGCCGGCGACCCATGCCCCGAGAGGACTTTGCTCCGCGGGGCTTTGGCCCCGCTGCGCGCGAACCGGTTGGCCCGTTGCTATTGGCCACGTGCCAACCGTCGCTTGCGGGGTCGTGAATTGGGGGTCCGCCGCGCCTGCCGACTGTCTCGGTTGCTCTGCATCTGTTCGAGACCTCTAGCATTGGCGAGCGTGGAAAAACCTTTAAGCACCCCTTCGTTCGTGCCTTCGGAATCGACACCTCCGCTGACAAACTTCTTGCAGAGCTGACCTGGCGCGGCCTGATCGCGGAGTCATCGCAGGGTCTCGAGGACCGTCTGACGAAGGGTCCGATCAGCGCCTACATCGGCTTCGATGCCTCGGCGCGCTCGCTGCACGTGGGCCATCTGCTGCAGGTGTTCATGCTCACCCACCTGCAGCGCGCGGGCGGCACGCCGTACGTCGTCGTCGGGGGCGGGACGGGCATGATCGGCGACCCGTCGGGCAAGTCGACGCGAGCGCAAGCTGCTCGATGACGAGCAGATCCGGGCCAACTCGGCCGCCATCCAGGCGCAGCTCGAGCGTTTCGTCGACTTCTCTGCCGGGCCCAATCAGGCGCAGATGGTCGACAACCGCGAGTGGCTGGCCGACTGGCGACTGCTCGACTTCCTGCGCGACATCGGCAAGCACTTCTCGGTGCCGTACATGCTGGCCAAGGACTCGGTCCAGGCGCGGCTGGCGTCGGGCATGTCGTTCACCGAGTTCTCGTACATGACGCTCCAGTCGGCCGACTTCCTGCAGCTCTTCCAGACGCGCGGCGTCGAGATGCAGATGGGCGGCGCCGACCAGTGGGGCAACATCACGGCCGGCCTGGAGCTGATCCGCCGCGTCGTCGGGCGCGAGGAGGGCGATCCGCCCGCCGGCGTTCGCGCTGTGCTCGCCGCTGCTGCTGACGCGCGACGGCGTGAAGATGGGCAAGTCGGAGAAGGGCGCGGTGATGCTCGATCCGACTCATGACGTCGCCCTACGACTTCTACCAGTACTGGCTCAACGACGACGACCAGCTCGTCATCCAGCACCTGAAGTGGCTGACGCTGATGACGGCCGAAGAGGTGGCCACCGATCGAGGAGCAGCAGCAGATCGCCTCACCGGGTGACCGACCCGCCCAGAAGGCGCTCGCCTACGACCTGACGGCGCGCATCCACGGTCGCGAGGAGGCCGATCGACAGGTGCAGGGTCGCCGAAGCGGCGTTCTCGGGCGAACCGATCACCGATCCGGAGGTCCTCGACGCGCTCTTCGATGCGATGGACCACTTCGAGTTCGGCCCCGAGGAGGCCGGCCTCGATGCGCTCGAGCTTCGCCGTGGCGAGTGGGCTCGTATCCGTCGAGATCGGAGGCGCGGCGGCAGATCGAGCAGGGCGGCCTGTCGATCAACGGCGCGCGGGTGTCAGCGCTGGATGCGCCGCTGCCCGAGCTGATCGACGGCCGCTACCTGGTCCTGCGCGCCGGCAAGAAGCGCCTGCTGATCGCCCGCCGCCGCCCGTAGCGTTAGCTGGCGAGCTTCCTGACAGCATCGAGAAGGCGTTCGTTCTCGGGGCGGCTCCGCACGGTCAGCCGGAGGTGACCACGCAACGGGTTCGCCGGCCCGAACGTGCGCGGGACGATTCCAGCGTGGAGTAGCCCGTCGGCGGCTCGTTCGGCCGCATCGTGGTCGCCGATGCGCACGAGCAGGAAGTTGCAGACGCTGGGCGCTGGCTGCCAACCAGGGAAGCGAGCTTCGCGGCCAGCCAGTCGCGTTCTCGCGAAAGCGTCGCCGCGTTCTCGCGCGCATAGCCGGGAGACTGCAGCGCGCGGGTAGCCACGTGCGCGGAGACGGTCGAGATCGACCCGGGTGGACGGACGCGTTCCAGGCGCTCGATCACGGCCGCGGCCGCCGACGGCATAGCCGACCCGCATGCCGGCGAGCGCGAACGCCTTCGAAACGGTGCGGATCGCCAGAAGGTTCGAGTACCTGCGTTCGCCACGGGATGACCGTCGTGCCGCTGAACTCGAAATACGCCTCGTCGACGACCACGAGCGGCGGATCGGCAGCTCCGATGCAGCCTTGACCACGGCCTCCAGATCGGCTCCGTGCGTCTGACAGCGCCGGTCGGGTTGTTGGGCGAGCACAGCCACACGACACGGACCTCGGGCAGCTTGGCGAGGACGGCCGGCACGTCGAGCGCAAAGCCCGTGTCGGCACCGGTCGCGGCACCGTGACGATGCGCGCCGCACGTTGCGATGTCAGGACGCCATACATCGGGTAGGTCGGGATCGGCACCAGGGCTGCCGAGCCGGCCGGCAGGTACGCCTTGGCGACCAGGTCGAGCACCTCGTCCGCGCCCGCTCCAACGACGATCTCCTGCGGCTCGACCTCGGTGTACGCCGCCGCAGCGGCCGTCAGCTCCTCGTAGGAAGAATCCGGGTACTCGTTGACCGTCGGGTCGAACGGCTCCAGCAGCGCGTCGGGAACGAACGCCGGCGGCGTCGGTGACGTGTTCGTGTCGAACCGGAGGATGTCCTCGGGACGAAGCCCGTAGCGCGCCGCGATCGCCGAGTTGGACGGTTCCCACGTGTAGACCTGCGAGCCGCTCACGTGGCGGCGCGTCGGTGGTCAGCGCGTTGGGGTGACGCCGTGAACCTCGCCGTGAGTCCCCACTTCGTGTTCCTCGTCGGTAACGGCTGCGCGGAGGACGCCGAGGAAACGAAATACGCCCGAATCGGGGCTGTCCCAGTATTCGGCCGTTTCGAGTTGGACCTCGATGAGCTGAAGATCGGGGTCGTCGGGACCGTCAAACCAGGCCTTGTGAATCGGGTTCCAGAGCTCATCGACCTTGGCTCGATCCTCGCGTAGGTAGCCCTTGCCGGACACGAAGGCATAGGTGCCGTTGCCGTTGTCAGCATAGGCCAGCCCCACACGGGAATCGGCTGCTACCTCGTTCGACATGTCGGCGTCGCGGACCCCGAAGAACCAGAGCGAGCCATCGTCGGTTGCTTCCAGTGTCGTCATCGGTCGTGCGTGAATGTCACCACCCTGTCGAGTCGTGAACATCGTGAATCGAATGTCCTGCAACTTCTCGGCAAGGGTCGGGACGTCGTACTTGTTTTCGTTTTCGGCCATGGCGAACGGGACTCCTTGGATGTTCACATGTTCAGCTGACAGCGAGGGACAGCTCGAACGCATGATCCGTCTGACCGACTTCGTTCTGCGGCTGCCTGGTTCGATCAGGCAGAACAGGCGCGTTGCAACGCCCAGCTCCTAGTGGGCCTCGGCGGTTTCCTTCTGGTGTGCCTCGATCACCTTCTGTGCCACGTGAGCTGGCACTTCCTCGTAGTGATCTAGGGACGCCTTGAACATGCCTCGCCCGCCAGAAAGGGAACGCAGCTCAGTCGCGTAATTGAATAGCTCGGCCTGGGGCACGTGGGCGCGCACGACCTGCAGCGCCGTCGGCTGTGTCCATGCCCAGGACTCGGCCGCGGCGCGTGTTGAGGTCGCGGTTCACGTCGCCCATGTACTCCTCGGGGACCTGGACCTCAACGTCCATGATCGGCTCGAGGAGCACCGGCGCGGAGTCCTGGATGCCCTTGCGGGTAGCCAGCTGGCCGGCGAGTCGGAACGAGAGCTCGTCCGAGTCGACGGTGTGGAACGAGCCGTCGTAGAGGGTCGCCTTGAAGTCGATCACCGGGTAGCCGGCGATCGGGCCCTTCTCGGCGACGTCGCGGACGCCCTTCTCGACGCCTGCCCAGAACTGCCGCGGCACCGAGCCGCCGACGACCTTGGTGGCGAACTCCACGCCGCCGCCCGGGTTGGGCTCGATCTCCAGCCAGACGTGGCCGAACTGGCCGCGTCCGCCGGTCTGCTTCTTGTGCCGGCCCTCGGCCTGGGTCTTGGAGTGGATCGTCTCGCGATAGGGGATGCGCGGCGATCGGGTGACCACCGCCGCGCCGAACTTGCGCTTCAGCCGCTCGATGATCACGGCCACATGGCTCTCGCCCTGGGCCCACAGCAGCTGCTCGCCGGTTTCGGCCTGGCGCTCGACCGTTACCGACGGGTCCTCCTCGACGAGCCGGCTGAGGGCCGCGCCCATCTTGTCGAGGTCGGCCTTCGTCTGCGGCTCGATGGCCACCGGCAGGGACGCCGGCGGGAACTCGATCGTCGGCATCGTCAACGGCTTCTCGCGCGATGAGAGCGAGTCGCCCGTGTGCGTGTGGACGAGCTTGGCCACGGCGCCGATCTCGCCCGCCGAGATCGTCGCCGACCGGCTCGGTGTCCTTGCCCTTGACGCGCAGGACCTGCCCGATGCGCTCCTCTTCGCCGCGATCCGAGTTCCAGACGTGGTCGTGCGACGAGATCTTGCCCGAGTAGACGCGGAAGTAGGTGAGGCGGCCGACGAACGGGTCGGCGGTGGTCTTGAACACCTGGGCGAGCAGCGGGCCATCGGCGTCCGGCGCGACCTCGACTTCCTTGCCCGCACCGTCGGTAGCCTTGACCGGGCCTCTCCTCGTCGGGGGAGGGGAGATAGCGAACGATGGCGTCCAGCACGCCTTCGATGCCGATGTCGTGCGCGGCCGATGTGACCATCACCGGAGCCAGGATCGAGTCGCGCACGCCACGGTGGAGGCAGGCGTCGAGCTCCTGGTCGGAGATCTCCTCGCCGTCGAGGTACTTGGTCAGGACATCGTCGTCCGCCTCGGCCGCCGCCTCGAGCAGCTGGTCGCGGCGGCGCGCCACCTCGTCGGCCAGCTCGGCCGGGATCTCGATCTCGGAGCGCTTGCCGTTCTCCCACGTGTATGCCTTGCGATGGACGAGATCGACGTAGCCGCGGAACGAGTCGGCCCGGCCGATCGCCAGGTGCAGCGGCGCGATCTTGTTGCCGAACGAGGCACGCAGGGCGTCAAGCGCGGCGGTCGGATCCGCGTTCTCACGCTCGCAGCGGGTAATCACGAAGAGCGCGGCCGTGCCCGTGGCTCCGTCCAAGCGAGACCGCCCGCTCGGTGCCGGCCTCGACGCCGCCCGACGCGTCCATGGTGAGCAGCGCGCCGTCGGCCGCGGCAAAGCCCGAGACGACCTCGCCCGCGAAGTCCGCGTAGCCGGGCGTGTCGAGCAAGGTGATCTCGTAATCGTTGTGATCGATCGTCGCGAGCGCCAGCGACAGCGACTGCTTGCGTTTCTGCTCCTCGGGCTCGAAGTCGAGCAGGGCGGTCCCATCGTCGACCTTGCCCAGTCGATTGATGGCGCCGGCGGTGTGGAGGAGGTGCTCGGCGAGCGTGGTCTTCCCTGAGTCGGAGTGACCGGCGAGCACGACGTTACGGAGGCGCGGCATGTCTTTGGTCATGCAGGCAGCATATAGAATCGCCCGCGATGTCCGGTCATTCAAAGTGGTCCCAGATCAAGCGCCAGAAGGGCGCCAACGACGCCAAGCGTGGCGCGATTTTCACCAAGATGGCGCCGCGAGATAACCATCGCCGCGCGAGAGGGCGGCGGCGATCCCGACGCCAACTTACCGGCTCCGCCTGGCGATCGACAAGGCGCGCTCGGAGAACATGCCCGCCGACAACATCAAGCGCGCGATCGAGAAGGCCGTCGGGCGGCAGCGCGGCCGAGCAGTACGAGGAGATCGTCTACGAGGGCTACGGCCCGGGCGGCGTGGCGATCCTCGTCGAGGCGGCCACGGACAACAAGAACCGGACGGTCGGCGGACGTGCGGTCCCTGTTCACCAAGAGTGGCGGGTCCCTCGCGGGTGCGGGCGCGGTCGCGTGGCAGTTCGAGCCGCGCGGCGTCGTCGCGGTCGCTCGCAACGGGCAGGATCCGGACGACATCGCGCTGCTGGCGATCGACGCCGGGGCGGACGACGTCGACACCGAGTCGGATCCGATCGAGGTGGTGACCGATCCGGGCAACCTGGAGGCGCTTGCGCAACTCGCTCGAGAGCTCCGGCGCCACGGTCGAGTCGGCCGAGGTGACCATGCAGCCCAAGACGCTGATCGAGGTCGATGCACACGTCGCTCGCCAGAACCTGCGGCTGATCGAGGCGCTCGAGGACCTCGACGACGTGCAGCGGGTCACGGCCAACTTCGACCTGCCCGCCGAGATCCTCGCCGAAGCGACTGCCTGAGAATCCGCCGTTTGATAGTCCTCGGCATCGACCCGGGCACCGCCGCAACCGGATACGGCATCGTCGAGCGAACCGGCAGCGAGCTGCGCGCTGCTCGACTACGGCTGCCTCGAGACGCTGTCGACCCAGGCGCTGCCGCAGCGGCTGCTCGAGATCCATGCGGGCGTGCTCGAGCTGATCGACACGCACGACCCGGCCTTCCTGGGTGTCGAGCGGCTCTTCTTCAACCGCAACGTGCATGACCGCGTTCGCCGTCGGTCAGGCACGCGGCGTCGTCCTGCTCGCGGCCGCCGAGCGCGGCATTCCCGTCTTCGAATACGGGCCGCACGAGGTCAAGATGGCCGTCACCGGCTACGGCCGCGCCGACAAGGGCCAGGTCCAGCGGATGGTGCAGCTGATGCTGGACATGGAGAAGCTGCCACGCCCGGACGACGCCGCCGATGCCCTGGCGGTCGCGATCTGCACGGCCCACGGACAGCGCGCTGCCTGACCTTTTCGACCGTTCTGTTAACAATCACCGTCGTGATCGCGTTCGTCGAGGGTGAAGTCGTGTCGATCGACGCCGATTCGGCCGTCGTCCAGGCCGGTGGCGTTGGCTACCGCGTCTTCTGCGGGCCGGGCACGCTGTCGTCCCTGCGCGAGGGCGCAGAAGGCACGCCTCTACACGCACCACCTGGTGCGCGAGGACCAGCAGGCGCTTTACGGCTTCAAGACGACCGAGGAGCTGGGCTTCTTCGAGCTGCTGACGACCGTCACCGGCGTCGGCCCAAAGGTGGCCCTGGCGATCGTCTCGTCACGACCCGTCGCCGATCTGCAGCTGGCCATCTTCCAGGGCGACGAGGGCGTCCTCACGGCCGTGTCGGGTGTCGGCAAGAGGCTCGCGGCGCGGATCGTCCTCGAGCTCAAGGAAAAGGTGTCGGCCGCGCGGCGTCCGCGGGAGGTGCCGGCGTGGGTGGCTCGGCCGAATCGGAGGTCGTCGCGGCACTCCAGGCGCTCGGCTACACGGCGTCGGAGGCGCGCGCCTCTGCGTCCGCCGCGCTGAACGCGCCTGCCGGTGGGCGCATCGCTCGAAGACCGGGTAAAAGCTGCATTGAGAATGCTTCGGCGCGACTAGCTCGCCGAAAGAGGGGTCACCAAGTTCGTGTCTGAAATCTCATTCATGCTGATCGCGGTCGTCGTCCTGGCCGTGGTCTTCGACTACATCAACGGCTTCCACGACACGGCCAACGCGATCGCCACGTCCGTGGCCACGCGCGCGCTGCGGCCGCGCACCGCGATCCTGATGGCGGCGGCGTTCAACTTCATCGGCGCGTTCGCCGGCACGGCCGTGGCCAAGACGATCAGCGCCGGGCTCGTCGACGAGGCCACGACCACCGAGGCGATCGTCGCGGCGTCGCTGCATCGGGGCGATCACCTGGAACCTCATCACCTGGTACTACGGCATTCCCAGCTCGAGCAGCCAGGCGCTGATCGGCGGCCTGCTCGGCGCGACGCTGGTCGCGGTGGGAGCCGGCGCCTTCAACGTCCAGGGCATCAGTCGACAAGGTCCTGATCCCGATGGTCACGTCGCCGGTGATCGGCTTCTTCGGCGCGTTCCTGCTCGTCTCGCTGCTGCTGTGGCTCTTCTTTCGCGGGCCGCGACGGCAGATGACGAGCATCTTCCGGCGTCTGCAGGTCGTTTCGGCGGGATTCATGGCCTTCTCGCACGGCTCGAACGACGCCCAGAAGACGATGGGCATCATCACTCTCGCCCTGTTCTCGGCCGGACTCATCTCGACCACGGACGTGCCGTGGTGGGTGATCGTCGTGTCGGCCACAGCCATCTCCCTCGGAACGGCAGTAGGCGGCTGGCGGATCATGAACACGATGGGCCACCGCGTGACCAAGCTCGAGCCGGTCGACGGGTTCGCGGCCGAGACCACGGCTGCCTCCGTGATCCTGGTCGCGGCTCACTTCGGGATGCCGGTGTCCACCACGCACGTCATCTCGAGCGCGATCCTTGGCGTCGGCACGGCGCGCGGTGTGCGCGGCGTTCGCTGGGGAGTGGTGCGGCAGATCCTATTCGCGTGGGTCATCACGATTCCAGCCTCGGGAGCCGTTGCCGCCCTCGTTTGGTACGCGATGAGCCTCGTTGGCATAGCCTGATCGCGGGGGTGGGGTGAGCGTGAGGATCAAGTGGCCTTTCGACTGATTCCCGAGGGACATCAAGTTCCTCGACCTGTTTGTGGCGGCGGGCAACAACCTGGCCGAGGCCTGTACGAAGCTGAACGAGCTTGTCCAGAACTACGACCGGCTCGACGAGCGCATCAGCGAGATCCAGGCGCTCGAGAAGCGGGGCGACGAGATCGATCGCGAGATCAATGCGCGGCTCGAGGCGGCGTTCGTCGCGCCGTTCGACCGCGAGGACATCCACGAGCTGACCGTTCGACTGGACGACGTGGTCGACTTCGTGCAGGCCGCGGGCGAAAGCTTCGCGATCTACGACGTCAAGGCACCCACCGAGCGAGTGCCGCCGCTTGGCGGCGATCCTCGCCGAGCAGGGCGTCGAGCTTGCCGCCGCGCTGGTCAAGCTCGAGAAGATGAAGGGCCTAGGCGAGCATCTCGATCGCATCCACGAGCTCGAGCACGAGGCCGACAGCCTTTCGCGGGCGGCGATCGGCACGCTTGTTCCGCGAGAATCCATGATCCGCTCGAGGTCATCAAGTGGCGCGAGATGTACCTGGTGCTCGAGAACGCGATCGATGCCGGCGAGGATGCCGCTGAGGCGATCGAGCGGATGGTCCACAAGCGCGTCTAGAGCGGCCGGCCTCGCTGAGGCGCTCGAAACCGTCGAGGATGATGTCGAGGCCGAACTCGAACTCGAACTGATCGTCGCAGCCGCTCCCGACGACATGACTCGTCTTCGTGGCTGGCCGCGGCCGCGATCTCGGCGATGTGCGGGTAATGCAGCGCCATCTGGCGCGCCATCAGCTCGAGCTCCGCTGAGTTGCCGCCGGGCTGTGCGGAGTCGTCGAAGAGCTCCTGCGTGAAACCGAGAACGCGGCTGCCGAGCACGTGGAACGCATGGTGGGTCAGGTCGAGCGATAGCCCGCTGCGAATGATGGCCGCCATCGAGTCCATGTAGGCGAGCACTGCCGGGGTCGGGTTGTTCCGCGAGACGATGACGTCCGATGCCCAGCGATGCCGAAGCAAGCGCCTGGCGGGCCGACAGGATCCGAGCTCGAATCGTTGGCTTCCAATCAGATCCGGCTATCGGCGGGTCGATCTCCGCGACGACGACGTCGAGCATCCCGTCGAGCAGGTCCTCCTTGTTGGCGACGTGGTTGTAGAGCGACATCGCCTCGACGCCCAGCTCCTGGCCGAGCCGGCGCATGCTCAGCGAGTCGAGACCCTCGCGATCGGCAAGCTCCACGGCGGCGACCAGCACGCGGTCCCGATTGAGCGGGTCGCGCCTCGTTCGAGTCGGTTCTGTTTGCAGTGCGTTCGCCATTCGCTCTAAGCCTAGCCGTTCCGGGGTTGACTTACTTACGCCGTACGTGCTACTACTTACGCCATAAGTTTACGGTGTATGTAGAGGAGCGCGCCATGACCCAGGATGCCGTCACCAGACGCAGTACGAGCGACGACCAAAGTCTCCGCCGCTTCCGCCGCGGTGGTTCATTCGATTTGCGTGGGCGTACCACCGGGCCTACTACCGAGTGACGGGCGGGCGGCGTGGGCTGTGGCTTCCGGCGCCCGGCAAGTGGGGGACGATGCGAGCTGACGACGTATCGGTCGCCGGACGGGCAAGAGCCGCTCGGTGATCCTCGGCTACTACGAGGACGGCGCGAACCTGGTGACGCTCGCCATGAACGGCTGGGGCAGTCCCGAACCCGCGTGGTGGCTGAACCTGCAGGCCAAGCCGGATACGACGGTCGAGCTCAAGACGGGTTCGCGCCAGCTCCGCGGCACGAATGGCTGTAGGCGAGGAGCGCGATCGACTGTGGGCGAGGTGGCGCGACCACGGCCACGGTGAGGGCCTCGACGGCTACGCCACGCGACGCGCCGGCGAGACAGCAGTCGTCGTCCTGGAGCCCCAACCGCGCCTAGCCGGTCCGATATCGCCCACATGATTGCCGGGGATGACAAGGCCGCCGGGATCCACACGGTTTGACGGGCGGGCGACGCCTTGACGCACGGGATATCGCCCAGATGCTTGCGACCGCGCTCAGCGCATTCGATAAGCGGTGGGAATGGCGACCTTCGAGCCGAGCTTGTCGTCCCAATACGGTCGATTTATCAATGTGAGGAATAGTGGACGGTCACTAGGTCGTCGGAATGCAGGTGCGCAGTGGTCTCAGCAGGTCCGCTTGTGGTCGGCGCAAGCATGGGAGGAATATCTGGGGCCGATCAGCCGCGGGCAGAGTGCATGGCTCCGCGGTCGCATGCGCGTCGAACAGACGTTCTATACGTCGCCGAAACCTGCTAGACTCGCTCGCGCATGGAGGAGCAGCCGCACGAGCTTGAAGCGCCCCTGACCGGAGGCATGCTGACGCTCGAAGAAGTCGGCCGTCGAGACGTCGCTTCGGCCGCGTTCGCTGGCCGAGTACATCGGTCAGCAGAGCGTCAAACAGAACCTCGAGATCCTGCTCGCAGCTGCCCGGCAGCGCGACGAAGCGGCCGACCACGTTCTTCTCTACGGCCCGCCCGGCCTGGGCAAGACGACCCTCGCCAACATCATCGCCCGCGAGCTGGGCGTGAACCTGCACGCCACCAGCGGCCCGGCCATCGAGCGTCCCGGCGACCTCGCCGCGATCCTGACCAACCTCGAAGAGCGCGACGTCCTGTTCATCGACGAGATCCACCGCCTCAACCACTCGGTCGAGGAGATCCTCTATCCGGCGATGGAGGACTTCGCGATCGACGTGATGATCGGCCGCGGGCCGTCGGCGCGGAGCCTGCGGCTCAGCCTCAAGCCGTTCACCGTCGTCGGCGCGACGACACGCGCCGGGCGTGTCGGCGGCCCGCTGCGCGATCGCTTCGGCGCCGTCTATCGGCTCGACTACTACTCGCAGGAAGAGCTGGCGACCATCATCCGTCGCTCGGCCGGCATCCTCGACGTGGACATCGAACCAGCGGCGGTCGACGTGCTTGCCCGCCGGGGGAGGGGCACGCCGCGCGTGGTCAATCGGCTGCTGCGTCGGGTTCGGGACTACGCGCAGATCAGGTCCGACGGCCGCATCGGTGCCCAGGAAGCGACCGACGCCATGAACGCCATGGACATCGACGACGAGGGCCTCGACACCACGGATCGGCGCCTGCTCGCTGCCATCGTCCAGAAGTTCGCCTCGGGTCCCGTGGGCGGCGCGGCCGTTGCGGCGGTGATCGGCGAAGAGGTCGACACGATCGAGGACGTCTACGAGCCGTACCTGCTGCAGCTGGGCTTCCTCGATCGCACGCCGCAGGGCCGAGTCGCCACCGAGCGAGCCCGCGACCATCTGCGCGCGCTGGGCTACGAGGTTCCGCCGCCACGTCGCAGTGAGCGTACTGATGCGGGCCTGTGGGACGGCATGACCGCCGAGGGTCGCGGACGAGTCGGAGACGAGGCTTCACGAGCCGGCAGAGTCGGAAGCGCGCGCTTGACCCAGACGCCGATCGAGCTGGCCGTGGCGACGCGCGGCCTGGTCAAGAGCTACGGCAAGCACACGGCCCTCGTCGGACTCGACATGTCCGTGCCGCGCGGCCAGGTCTACGGCTTCCTCGGTCCCAACGGCTCGGGCAAGACCACGGCGCTGCGCCTGCTCACCGGCCTGCTGCGCCCCAACGCGGGCGACATCTTCGCTCTTCGGCGACGCAGTACTCGTGGCACGACCGCAAGCGCCTGTTCCGCGTCGGCTCGCTGATCGAGACGCCCTCGCTTCTACCCGTACCTGAGCGGCCGCGAGAACCTGCTCGTGCTGGGCGCGGCCGGACCGCCGACGCCGCATGACGCGCATCGACCAGGTGCTCGAGTACGTCGGCATGAGCGGCCGTGCCAAGGATGCCGTGCAGACCTACTCGCTGGGCATGAAGCAGCGCCTGGGCATCGCGGCCGCGATGCTGTCGGACCCCGACCTGCTGCTGCTCGACGAGCCGGCCAACGGCCTCGATCCGGGCGGCATGGTCGCGATGCGCGAGACGCTGCGCTACTTCACCGAGGAGCTGGGCAAGACCGTCGTCATCTCCAGCCACCTTCTGCACGAGGTTGAGCAGCTCGCGGACGTCGTCGGGATCATCGACCGCGGCAAGCTGCATCCGCGAGGGAGACCTGGACACAGCTGCTCGAGGACGCGGGACGCGTGCGGTGCGCGTCGACGCCGCAGGACATGGCCGCGCGCCGGCGAGATCCTGCGGCACGTTCGCGCCGGATCGACCGCTCTACGGCGTCGATTCAGGGCGACCAGGCCGGCTGGTTCACGGTCGAACGTGCCCGCCGATCGCGCAACCGAGATCAACCGCGCGCTGGCCGAGGCCGGCATCTACGCCTCCGGCCTCGAGCCGGGCAGCGACCTCGAGAGCGTCTTCCTCGAGCTCACCGGCACGGCGGCACGTCCACGACGACCGACGAGCCGCCCGCGCAGACCGCTGCCGCCGCCGTCATGAGCCAGCATGAGGCTGTCCGCGCAGAGCTGCTCAAGATCCGTCGGCGCCCGGCGACCTACGTCGTCGCTCATCGTCGACGCTCGTGCTGATGGCGCTCATCTTCCTGGCCGTCAGCCAGGCGCTTCGGACAGATCTCGGGACATCGTCGAGTTTCCCGCGGTCTACACGATCATCGGCCAGTTCGCGTTCGGGCTCGGCGGCCTGCTGGCGATCGTCTACGCGGCGGCGTATCGTCGGCGCCGACTGGAACTGGGGCGTCATCCGCAACGTGATCGCGCGCGGCGAAAGCCGCGAGCGAACTATCTCCTCGCCAAGGGCGTCGCGCTGGCCATCGTGCTCGCGATCGCGACTGCTCATCGTCTTCGCGCTGGGCATCGTCTTCGCTCTACATCGCCGGCGTCATCTGCAGGCGTGCCCGTCGCCAGTCCGCTGCGCGGCAACGGCCTGCAGGACCTGGTCGAGAACATCGCTCCTCGGCTATCCGGTCCTGCTCGCAGCGCGCCGCGATCGGTCTTGCCGTCGCCGTGGTCCTGCGCAGCCAGCTCGCCGGCGCCGTCGTCGGCATCGTGCTCTTCCTCGGCGAGGCGGTGATCACGCACGATCCTGACGCTGCTCTCACTCGGCTCGAGCTTTAGCGATGGACGGCTTCGGCAGAACGGTCTCCAGCCGATCGGCCCGGAGTGGTTCCAGTTCCTGCCGATCAGCATCGGCGGCAACGTCCTCGACGCGCTGCCCGGCGCCGGGTCGAGCCTCGGCGGCGGGAGCGGCACGGTCGGACTCGAGGTCCTCCTGCGGCCCGTGCCATTCGAGATCGCCTTCCCGTTGGTCTTCGTGTACCTGGTCGTTGCGGTCCTGGTCGGTGTCCTGGCGCTCCAGCGCCAGGAGATCGCTTGACGGCCGGAGTCGACCGAAGCGCCGATCACCTTCGACGTCCTCATGCCCGCGCCGGCCGACGGATCGACGCGCGCGCGACTCGGCCACCTGCACACGCCGCACGGCGAGATCCAGACGCCGGTCTTCATGCCGGTGGGCACGAACGCGACGGTCAAGGCGCTCGATCCCGACGACCTCGATCGAGGTCGGCGCCCAGATCATCCTGTGCAACACCTACCACCTGTATCTGCGTCCGGGCCACGAGCGCATCGAGCGCCTCGGCGGCCTGCACAAGTTCATGGCCTGGAACAGGCCGATCCTGACCGACTCCGGCGGCTACCAGGTGGTCAGCCTGGGCGATTTCCGATCGGTCGACGACGACGGCGTCACCTTCCGGTCGCATCTCGACGGCTCGACCCATCGCTTCACGCCCGAGCACTCGATCGCCGTCCAGGAGGCGCTCGGCTCGGACATCGCGGTGTGCCTCGACCAGCCGGTGCCGCCGCATTCGTCGACGCGGCGCGAGGTGGCCGAGGCGATGGTGCGCACTCATGCCTGGGCCGAGCGCTGTCTGTCGGCCCATAAGCGGCCGGACCAGGCGCTGTTCGGCATCATCCAGGGCGGGCTGGAGCCGGATCTGCGTGCGGAGTCGACGCGCGCCATCGCGGCATTGCCGTTCGACGGGATCTGCATCGGCGGACTGGCCGGCGACGAGATCGGCGCGACAGCGACGCGCCGCGCTGGACGTCTGCGTGCCGCTGCTGGCCGACGATCCGCGACCGCGCTACCTGATGGGTCTCGGCTCGCCGATGGACCTGCTCGACGCGGTCGATGCCGGCGTGGACATGTTCGACTCGGTCCTGCCGGCGCGCATCGCCCGCAACGGCACGCTGCTGGTGCCGGAGGGCCGCATCAACCTGCGCAACTCGCGCTTCATGGACGATCCCGCGCCGATCCAGGAGGGCTGCCGCTGCCGCGCCTGCCGGTCGTTCTCGCGCGCGTACCTCGCGCATCTGCTGCGCGCCGACGAGCTGCTCTTCTACAGGCTCGCCACGTGCCACAACCTGACCTTCCTGCCGACTTCATGGCGCGCATTCGCGCTGCGCTCGCGGAGGGACAATTTCCCTAGAACTCGTGCGTGAGCTGGCTGCGCTGGCGCGACTCCAACTTCGTTGCGGACGGGTATGCAGGCGTGACAAGCAAGCTGGCGCAAAGTCGTAGTGAACTGGGAGTTAAGCGGCCACGGTTAACGTGCCGGAACCGCGGAGGCGGACGAAATGGGATCACGAGGATCGCCCAGCAAGGAAGCCGAAGAAGAAGCCCAAGGCCAAGGAAGCAAAGCCGCAGCTCGAGTCGCTGTCTGCAGTCTCCGCCGCCATCGGTGGAGTTAATCAAGCCCAAGCGCAAGCCGCGCTGGGACAGAGCCGGGGGCGAGCGAGGAGTAGTCCTCGCAGGTCCCCGGCTATGAGCCAGGAGGTATACCAGGCATGACCATGACGGGGACCGGCAAGGTAGCCGGCACGAGGGCACCAACGGGAACGGCGTGGAGAAGGCTGATCGGCCGGCGACGGAGCGTACGCGCGCCGTAGACGCGGCCATCCTGTCGATCGAGAAGCAGTTCGGTCGCGGCTCGATCATGAAGCTCGGCTCGTCCGAGCGGCAGGCAGGTTGATGCCATTCCCACCGGCTCCATCGCGCTCGACCTGGCGATCGGCGTCGGCGGCATCCCGCGCGGCCGGATCACGGAGATCTTCGGCCCCGAGTCGTCGGGCAAGACGACGCTCTGCCAGCACGTCCTGGCGGAGGCCCAGAAGCGCGGCGGCGTCGTGGCGTTCATCGACGTCGAGCACGCACTCGATCCCGGCTATGCACGTGCGTGCGGTGTCAACGTTGACGAGCTGCTCGTCAGCCAGCCGGATACGGGCGAGCAGGCGCTCGAGATCACGGAGACGCTCATTCGCTCGGGCGGCGTGGACTGCGTCGTGGTCGACTCGGTCGCGGCTCTCGTGCCGCGCGCGGAGATCGAGGGCGAGATGGGCGACTCGTCGATGGGCATGCAGGCCCGACTGATGAGCCAGGCGCTGCGCAAGCTGACCGGTGCGGTCAGCCGATCGAACACGGCGCTCGTCTTCACCAACCAGCTGCGCGAGAAGATCGGCGTCATGTTCGGCAATCCGGAGACGACCCCGGGTGGCCGCGCAATGAAGTTCTACGCGAGCGTCCGCCTGGACATCCGGCGCATCGAGACCATCAAGAGCGGCACGGACTCCATCGGCAGCCGCGTTCGCGTGAAGGTGGTCAAGAACAAGGTCGCTGCACCGTTCCGCGTCGCCGAGTTCGACGTGATGTACGGCGAGGGCATCTCGCGCGAAGGCGGGCTGCTGGACGTCGGTGTCGCCTCGGACATCGTGTCCAAGACCGGTGCGTGGTTCAACTACGGCGACCTGCGCCTCGGCCAGGGCCGCGAGCAGGCCAAGGAGTTCCTGAAGGCCAATCAGGACGTCGCCTCTCGCCTCGAAACCGAGATTCGCGGCAAGGTCGCCACGATCCACGTCCCTGTCGAGGGCATCTCGGAGGCTGAGTGACCTCGCCAGGACTACGAACAGGCGCTGGACGAGCCGCTGCCTTCACTCGAGCCAGCTGAGACCTGCACTGGCCGCTGAACTCGATTCTGCGGCCAGCGCCTGCCTCGGTCATCGCCGACGCATGTCTCGTCGGTGACGCAGTGGTCGAAGGGCCCACGGTCAGCCTGAGCATCGAGTTATGCCTGTGATGCATCACCTGTCGGTTGGGAGCCGCGATCGGGCCTCGAAGTCGCGTGCGAGAGTTCTCAGCGGACGCAAATGCATCGGGCGAATGGAAATGGTCCGCGCATCGGCATTTTGGCGGTGTTTTCGCCCGTTGGACCGTGCTCGACCGACAGGTGATAACCGTGGCGAATAACTCGAGATCCGCTGATGGCGGTGGCTTGACGTGATGGCTGGTCGACCGCGCAAGCGATCCACAGCGGAATCACTGGCAGCTCTCAGGGAGAGTCGCGCCACGCTCACAGACACTGGGCCGGTCATGGATGCTGCAGCCACGTTTCTGGGTGTCGCGACCGCGCTCAGTGGCCGAGACGCGTCGCCGTTTGGTGCACCTGGGATACCCGCAGGCGCTCGTCGAAACCGTCGTCGAGCGTCTTGTCGAGATGGATTACCTGGACGACCGCGGCTTTGCGCAGGCGTGGGTCGAGAGTCGCGATCGCGCTCGACCTCGGGGAGAGATGGCGCTTCGCCGCGAGCTCGCACATCAAGGGAGTGCCGAAGTCCGTCGTGGACGACGTGCTTCTAGAGCGAGCCTCGACAGTGGGCGAGGAACCAAATCGCGCTCGCTGCCGTTGCCCTCCTCGCGCGTCGACGATCCGCGCTCGCCCGCGAGGTCGATCCCGCGCGTCGTCGCCAGAAGGCATACGCGCTTCTCGCGCGCAACGGGTTCGATCCAGAGACCTGCCGCGATGCTGCGTCATCATTCGTAGCCGAATGAACGATATGACCGCCAACCCGAAGCCCAGCTCCTCGTCCGATGCCGCGCGCTGGCTGCTGCTCGCGTACCTGGCCGTGCTGGCCTTCCTGGTCTTCTTCCCGTTCGGGCGAGGGCTCGACCTTGGTGACGGCCTTAACACCCACGTCCTCAAGACCATCCATCGAGCACTGGAGCTGGGGCCGCGCTCGGTGTCGTTCCGCCTCATGGTCGGAAACGTCCTCGCGTTCGTGCCGCTGGGCATCCTGCTCCCGATGGCCATCCGAACGCGGTGGCCGCTTCTCGCTCGTCGGGGTCGTGGCGGTCGCCACCTCGGTCGGCATCGAGGCTGAGCCAGTACGCGATCTCCGCGTGGGTCGGCTACTCGTACCGCTCGACCGACATCGACGACGTGATCCTCAACGTCCTGGGCGCGATGATCGGTGGCGCGATCTTCGTGGCGTGGCAAGGCATGGCTCGCCTATCGAGGAGTCGAAGCTAGCGACCCGCACAGTCGGCGAGCGGCGGATAATCGGCGCCTCATGCCCACCGCGAAGTCGACCGCCACGCCCGAAGTCGACACGCCGCCAAAGACGCCGCGACGCCCAAAGCCAAGGCAAAGAAACCGCCCAAGGTGGTCGAGCCCGACGATCTCGTTCGCGAGACTGCCGGCAGCTACGTGTCGGGAGACGCCGGTTCGAGGTGCGCCAGTCGGACGCGAACTGGTATCTCGTCGACCGCGAGCAGACCAACGAGTTCGGCCAGGAGCTGATCCACGGTCCGTTCTCGTCGATGAAAGCGGCCAAGGAGCAGATGCCCGGCGCGCGAGACATCAAGCCGTTGCTGCGATCGACGCCCCGGCCGAAGCCGACGACTCAGCCGAAGCCACCGCCGAAGCCGAAGCAGACCTGGATCGACAAGCTGCCGCGCGACGAGTCGACCCATGTTCGAAAGCAGATCCGGGCGCTCGAAAGCCTGGGTGTTGCCAGACGCCGAATCCCTGGTGCGCAAGGACCGCGAGAGCCTCGCGCCGGCCATCGCGCAGGAGCTGCTCGATCGGCGACTGTGCCGCGCTGATCGACGACCTGCCGGAGAAGGATCGCGCGACGGCAAAGAAGCTGGCGGCGCAGCTCGCGGAGGCCATATCGGACAGTGGGGCAATGCCGGATCCGCTACCCGGCTGGGCGCTGTTCGAGACAGGCCCGGGTCGCGAGCCCACCAAACGACGCGTGCGCCTGAAGGGCTGACGGAGTCACAATCGCCAGCGCAAAAAGAAACGCCCGAGGAACCGTCCGGCCCTCGGGCGCAACCTTCCCCCCAGCAAACGTCAGTCAGGCAATCCGAACGCGAACGTTCGACCGCTGTTGGACGCGACATAGACCATGCCGTGCGACACGGCCGGCGACGCGTTGACCATGCCGCCGGTCAGCGGCGAACGCCAGATCCGGCCGCAGATCGCCGAACCGCAGTGAGCCGCGAACGCGAACAGACGTCCGTTGCTCTGGTTGAGGTTCTGGGCGCCGACATACACCACGCCGTTGGCAACGGCCGGTGAGGACGCGATGTAGTAGCCGATGGAGCGTGACTGCCAGATCGGCGCGCACTCGCGACCGTCCGTAGCGCAGCCAACCGCCAAGGCGACCAGGCGCTGGCCTGCACCGATGTAGACGGTGGTGTCCGTGACCGCCGGAGACGAATGGATCTGAGGGCACACCGAGTGACGAGAACCACAGTGGCTCGCACGTGCCGTCGCCCTTGCGGCACGACGTCGGGAAGGCGAACAGGTCGCCACCGGACGTCGCGATGTAGACGGTCCCGCCAGCGACTGCCGGGGTCCCGAGTGAAGGGTTGTGGATATCGCCCTTCCACAACGGGCTGCAGGTTGCTCCGCCGGTGCCGCAGTTGACCTTGAAGGCGTTCAGGAAGCCGTCGTGGTCAGCCACATAGACGATGCCGTCAGCGATAGCCGGTGAGCTGAAAACGTTCGCCGCCGAGGTTGGCGGTCCATTTGGGCGCAGCACATCGCCACCTGCCGCGGCGCAGGCAGAACGTTGTACGCGTGCGAGGAAGCCTGACGTTCGTGGTGATGTAGACGATGCCGTCGGCGAACGTCGGAGACGTGTAGCCCGAGATCGGCCGAGCTGGCCTCTCCAGAGCGGTGAGCATTGGCCGCCGTCCGAGCGGCAGCCGACCTTGAAGGCATACAGACCGGCGACGCCGCCGATGTAGACCTGCGCCTCCACCGACAGCCGGTGAGGACCAGTCAGCGTAGTTGGAGCCACCTGTCCACAGAGGCGGACAAACCGAGCCGTCGCTGGCGCAGTCGGCCGGATAGGCGTGGAGGCCGCCATTGGAGACGTACATGACGCCGCCGGCGACGGCCGGCGACGAGTTGAAGCCGTTGTTGCCAACGAACTGGAGCTGAAGGTTCGAGACATTCGAGACCGACAGCGTGCTTTCGTAGCGGTTGACGCCGCGGTGGTCGGCACCGCCGCGCCACTGACGCCAGTCACTCTGCGATGCCACAGACAGGGCCGAAGGGCTGGCAGCCCCGACCGCTTGGGCGATGAACAACCAGCCAACGACCATGGCTGGCAGCGACTCTCTTGAGCATTTCAGATGCTCCCGTGCGAGTTGGGCATCTCCAGTGGACACCCGCGCGCACGACCCGGTGAAACCGAGCCAGCACCCAACTCGCTACCTGAGCAATCGATACGTATGACCGGCAAGCTAGAGACCGGTCACGTCGCCCAGCCACAGGTTGGAGAACACCCCGCCGTCCGGCGTCGGTCAACAGGGCCTCCATCAGGACCTTGACGTCGTCACCGTCCTGTGCCGCGGCCAGGGTGTGAATTCGATCGCTGCCTTCGATCTCGGTCGCGGCGAAGATCGGGCCGTCGCCCGCGCAGGTCCAGTGCTCGCCATCAACGCTCCGCAAGGCGGCGACGTCGGCCTCGAGGAGGGTCAGTGCGAGGTAGCCGCCGTCAACGCGCGAAGAGCCGTGGATTGTTGATCGAGTCGCGCATCGGCGCCGTCGCAATCCTGCGGCTCGATCACGCGCCCGACCTTTTCCCACGTGATGCCGTCCTCGGACCGTGCCAGGAGTATCCGAGCATCGCGCGGATGATCTCCGCCGCTCGCGCTGTAGAGCATCAGGTAGCCGTCATCGGTGGCCACCACCGAAGGGAAGTCCAGTCCGCCGTCGTCGACGTCGCCCGGCTCGCCTACTGCGGCACGACCGGATCCGGATCAGCAGTCCATGGTCCGCCTGGGTCGGGCGCCGTGGCTCGGTATATCTGCGCGCCCTGGATCTGCGGGCTGGGCACGCCCCAGAAGTACATCTGCCAGCCGCCGGCGTCGTTCGGGCACGACGCTGCCCGGAATTGGGCCCGGTGGGCTCAAGTCGAGGCCAAGGTTTGCGAACGGATCCGCGGGATCGACGGTCCAGTCGGTGCCGTCGGTCGAAGTCGCGTGGTAGACCTTCTGATCGCCCGGCACGTCACCGAAGCCGACGACGTAGAGGTGTTGAACACCGTCCGCCGAGAAGTAGGCGGCAGGAAGCGTGAAACCGTACGTAGCCGCCTACGAGATCGGGGCTTCAAGAACCGGCCCGTCGCTGGCCAGCGCTGATGTCGATTTCGGCAGCCGGCGTCTCAGTTGGGCTTGGTGTCGAAGCAGGGGAGGGCGTAAAGAGGCACCGGAGCGACTGTCGGCGGCGACGGCGACGACGCGCTGGGTGCGGTTTGGCCCGAGCAAGCGGCAAGCAAACCTGCGACCAGAACGACTGACTGAGCGCGAATCGAGACGCATCGGGCTCCTCCTCTCAAAGCCTACGGCGTTGCTGTGAGAACGCCGTGAAGGCCGATTAGGTTCCCGAGCTAGTTCACGCGCGGACCGGCCACCTCGGCTGGCGGAACTTTCAAGCGCCCGGTCGGTGGCCTCGTGCGAGGCGCATCACCGCCCGGCTCGGCGAGCAGCCGCTTTTCGATCTGCAGTGCAGGCACAGCCTCCGAGATCAGGAAGCCCTGGCCGCGCTCACAGCCGAGTGACTTCAGCATGTTCAGCTGCGCCTGCGTCTCGATCCCTTCGGCCACCACGGACAGGCCGAGCGCGCGCCCAAACGCGAGCGCCGCGGTCACGATCGCGGAGTCTTCCTGATCGTTGGCCACACCAGCCACGAACGAGCGATCGATCTTCAGGCCATGAACCTTGAAGCGCTTGAAGTGATCGAGGCCGCTGTAGCCGACGCCGAAGTCGTCGATCACCAGCTGAACGCCCATATCGCGTGAGGCGTCCGATGATCGCCGTAAGGGCGCCCGAGTTGACCAGCGAAGCGCTCTCGGTGATCTCGAGGGTCAGGCAGGTAGCCGGCAACCCGCTCTCCTCGAGAACTCGTGCCACGTCGTCGGCGATGTCGGCATTCCTGAACTCGCGCGGTGAGAGGTTGACAGCGATGCCGAGCGATTCGGCCGACGGAAGGGCCTTGCGCCAGCTCGCCAGCTGGCGACACGCCTCGCCGAGCACGAAACGGTCGATCTGGCCGACGAAACCGGTCGATTCGGCGAACGGGATGAACTCGGTGGGCAGAAGCAGGCCGCGCTGCGGGTGACGCCATCGCACGAGCGCCTCGACCTGGGTCAGGTCGCCCGATTCGAGGTCGACGACCGGCTGGTACATCACCGTCAGCTCGCCGCGCTCCAGCGCATGGCGCAGGTCGCGTTGCAGGTCCAGCCGGCGCCATGCGTCGGCGCCCATCGCGGCGTCGAACAGCTCGGCCCTGGCCTTGCCGTTCTCCTTGGCGCGATACATGGCGATATCCGCCTGGCTCACCAGGTCGTAGGCACGGACGCTTTCGTCGCTGCTCACGCCGATGCCCACGCTCGCGGTGACCGAGACGTCGCGCTCGCCGATGTGGATCGGCTCGGAGATCGCCTCGGCGATTCGCGCGGCGACGTGAAGTGCCTCGTCGGCGCCCGGAACGTCCTCCAGGAGGATCGTGAACTCGTCGCCGCCGAAGCGCGCCGCCGTGTCGACGGGGCGAATGACGCTCGTCAGACGGCGGCCGACCTCGGCCAGAAGCGAGTCGCCGGCGGCGTGTCCGAGCGTGTCGTTGACGAACTTGAAGTCGTCGATGTCCAGGAACAGGACGGCGGTGATGCCATGCCCGCTGCGCGAGCTGCGGGCGTACACGTGCTCGAGGCGATCCATGAACAGAGCCCGGTTGGGCAGCCCGGTGAGGATGTCGTAGAAGGCATGGTGGCTGAGCTTGGCCTCGAGCTCCTTGCGCTCGGTGATGTCCACGATGACGCCGCGCATCTGGATGGGGTAATCCCCCTCAGCCGGCGCCACGACGCCCTCATCACGAACCCACACCGTCTCGCCGGAGCGCGTGAACATGCGGTACTCGGACACGACCCGCTCGCCGTGTTTCTTCATGCGCAGAGCCCGTTCCTGGGCAAGGACCAGGTCGCGATCCTCCAGGTGGATGCGCTGGAACCACAGGTTGGGATCGGCCAGCCACTCGCTGACCTTGAAGCCGAGGAGACCCTCGATCTTGGGGCTGACATAGCTCCACGCGCCGTCAGCGCCGAAGTCGGCCTCGTAGACGACGACGGGCAGGCTCTCGATGAGGTCGCGGTACCGCTTGTGCGCCGCAGCGAGTCGAGTATCGGCCTCCAGCTTCTCCGTCTGGTCGCGGATGTATGCCGTGAACGCCGGGCGACCGTCGATCTCTATTCGGGCGATGGCCAGCTCGATCGGGGAAGGTGGAGCCGTCCTTCTTGAGCGCGTCGACCTCCATGCGGTGGCCGACGATTCGACCGACGCCCGTTTCGAGGTATCGACCGAAGCCCTTGAGGTGGTCGGCGCGCATGTCCTCTGGGACGAGCAGCTCGACCATCGACCTGCCGATGACCTCGGCGCGCTGGTAGCCGAACATCAGCTCCGCGGCAGCGTTGAACTCGCGGATATCTGCCGTGCTCGTCGATCGTGACGATGCCGTCGAGCGCGGCGTCGAGTACCGCGGCGCGGATCATGCCGGGATCGACCGGTGCCTGCTGCGGCCGTTCGCGACGGGCGCGGCGCGACACCGGTTTCTCGGTAACGTGGGCGTGCGTCACCGAGCCACTCTGGCGGCTCATGGGCTGACTATCGCCAGCCGAGGTCTGTCGGGGCAGATGACGATAGTCCCGGCGCGTGCGGGACGAGCAGATCCGCGGCTGCGAAGAATCGGCTCTCAGGAATCTCCGCTACAGTCGGCGGCCGCGAGAGGGAGATTCGTGGAGCCAACGTCACATACAGAGGTCAATTGATGATTCGGAGGGCGATTCTCCCGAACGGCGCGGCTCGCGCCTGCGGCGATGCCGCGCTGCTGCTGGTCAGTGGACCGGTCAACGCGGCCACCACGTCACAGACATACGAGATCTACGCACTTACACGGCTATGAGGTCTGGTTCACCGACACCGTGGGCACGTTCATGGGTGCCGGCACGGGGTCCGCGGGCGACCTGTCCGGCTGGTACACGTCGGTTGAGCACAGCGTGGCAATCACGCCCGACCGGCATCGTGACCGGTGGCCGCGCAGTCCTGCAGCGGCTCGACGGCGTTCAGATGGACGGCACGTTCTCCGATGGCTTCGTCTGGCAGACAAACGACGGCGCCGGCTGCACGAACGAGTCGCACGAGGTCGTTGGAACGGTCACCGGGCTGACGCGCAGCGACCGGCCCGGCGAGACCGGTGTCGGCTTCTTCAACGCGACCCTCGTCCACTACCGGACGATGCTGTTCAACCGCTGCTATCGCCTATTCAGCGTCGGTCACGGGCACGTTCTCGATCCTGATCTAGCCACATCCAACCGCCCAGTTCGTTCACAGGTTTGACCAAGATTTCATAACCGGCGTAGGCTTCGCGACTAGAAAAACAGGAGCCGATGACCACCCCCAACGGTTGGGTTGCCCAACCAGCGAACGGCATCGGCGATCGAGAGGCAGATACATATGAGTGACCCCGTCGTTCTGGCGGTGGTGGCCGTCATCGCCATCGCTGCCGGTTTCGGAATCGGGTTTGTCGCGCGTTCGGTGATGGCCTCGCAGTCGATCAAGGCTGCGCAGGAAAAGGCCGGCCGGATCGTCGCCGAGGCGCGCACACAGCAGAAAGAGCTGATCCTCCAGGCCAAGGACGAGCAGGTTCGGCTCGCCCGCGAGGCCGAAGAGGATGCCCGCAGTCGACGTGGCGAGCTGGGTGCGTTGGAAAAACGCCTTCTCCAGCGAGATGAGCAGCTCGATCAGCGCACCGACATGCTCGAGGAGCGTGACCGCAAGCTGATCGCACGCGAACGCGAGATCGACCAGGCGAAAGAGGAGCTTGCCCGCGCGCGCGCCGAGCAGATCGAGGCGTTGGAGCGCGTCTCCCAGATGTCGCAGGATCAGGCCAAGGGCGTGCTGCTCGAGGAAGTCCGACAGGACGCCGAGCACGACGCGGTCCGTCTGGCGCGGGCGATCGAGCGCAAGGCCAAGGAAGAGGCCGAGGAGAAGGCACGCGACGTCGTAGTCACGGCCATCCAGCGGGTCATGGTCGACCACACGGCGGAAATGACCGTCTCGGTCGTCCAGCTGCCGAGCGACGAGATGAAGGGCCGCATCATTGGCCGCGAGGGACGCAACATCCGCGCCCTCGAGCAGGCCACTGGCATCGATCTGATCATCGACGACACGCCGGAATCGGTGCTGATCAGCGGTTTCGACCCGGTTCGCCGCGAGATCGCCCGCCTCTCGCTGATGAAGCTCATCCAGGACGGGCGGATCCATCCCGGCCGCATCGAAGAGGTCGTCAACAAGGCCAAGGCGGAGGTCGACCTGACGATGCGCCAGGCCGGCGAGGCCGCAGCGTACGAGACCGGGGTTCCCGGCCTGCCGCCGGAGATCATCAAGCTCCTCGGTCGCCTCAAGTTCCGCACCAGCTACGGCCAGAACGTTCTCAACCACTCGATCGAAACCGCCCGTCTCGCGGCCACTATCGCGGCCGAGGTCGGCGCGGATGTGCAGATCGCCAAGACCGGCGGCCTGCTGCACGACCTGGGCAAGGCGGTCGACCACGAGCTGGAGGGCCCGCACGCGGCCCTTGGCGCCCAGATCGCCGCGCGGCACAACCTGCCGATGAAGGTGATCAACGGCATCGCCGCGCACCACCAGGAAGTCGAGTACGCGTGCATCGAGTCGCCGATCGTGCAGATCGCCGACGCCATTTCCGCGTCTCGTCCCGGCGCCCGCGGTGAGTCGTCGGAGACCTACCTCAAGCGGCTCGAGGAGCTGCAGTCGATCGCCAACTCCTTCGAAGGCGTGGAGAAGTCATTCGCCGTTCAGGCCGGCCGCGAGGTTCGCATTCTTGTCCGACCCGAGGAGATCGACGATCTCGCCTCGATGAGGCTGGCACGCGACATCGTGCACAAGATCGAGGAGACGCTGACCTATCCGGGTCAGATCAAGGTCACCGTCATTCGCGAGACGCGCGCCGTGGAGTACGCGAAGTAGCCTGTTTCTAGCGCATCCTCAGCGTGAAAGTACGCCGAGCGCGGGCCGAGCCGGCCCCACCGATCGAAGGCTCGGACGACGTAGCGCGCACGGGTTACGTCGGCCGGCACCCAGTCGAAGAAGCGCAGCGACGTCGTTCTTGCCCAAGCGGACCCCGTTGCAGAACACCTTGTAGCCAGCGACCGATCCGATGCTCGCGGCCCAGGTGATCTTGACCTTCCGACGTTCGAGTCGGACGGCCTTCACATTGGTAGGCGCCGTGAGTTCGTCGTTGGCTGGAGGTCGGCGGTGATGCAGGATGGGCGTCGGGGAAGGTGCCGGACTCGTTGGGGGTCGTTGCGATTGGGCTGGAGCTCGGGCTGGGTGATGGCGACACTGTTGGACTGGGCGACGGAGATAACGTGGGGCTCGGCGGACGGAGTTCGCGTCGGGGTTGGTGATGGAGTTGCGGTCGAACTCGGCGAAGGCAGGGTCGTCCCCGGCCACTGAACGCTGATCGTCGCACCGCTCGACGACACGGACGTCGTGGTGATCGTGATACCTGACATCGGGTCGGTGAACGACTTTCCCAACATCAGCGGGGCATCGTCGAATACCGTCGTCGACGGCTTCATGTCGAGCAAGAGCGACTGAGTCCGAGTCGGCAGATCGGGGGCAATTCGGATCGTCACGCCGTTCACCGCGGCAGCGGTCGTGAGCGAACGTGTCGAAGGCCCCGAACGGTTGCCGGAAATCGAAATAGAGGAAGGTGCCATCCCCTCTGGCCAGTCGCATGAGTCGCGGCTGCCCGGCGAGCTCCGTCGGCGAGATCGAGTAGAAGCCGCTCGACGTGATTGTCCGCGTGTCGGGCAGCCAGCCGATCTGAGCGAGATTCCAGGCACTCAGGTGATTGGTGCCCGTACCCATGATCGAGAAGGGATCGCCGTATTCCGACCTCGTGCACGTTGAGGACCAGGTCACGTGCACGCCGTTGCTCGTGCAGATAGAGGGCGCTGGCATGGTGCACTCCCAGGTCGTGCGCGAGTTCGTGGCCCACGGTGCGCACGGTCATCGCTCCGTTGATCCATGAGTACTTACCGCCGATCGTCGACAGGCCCGCCCACGTGCAGGCGGTTGTCCTGGGGAATGCGTAGACGACATTGGCGTACTGGGCCGGGTCGACTCCAGATGCCTTCAGCGCAGCAGTTCCCCATTCGGAATAGCGACAGACGGTGTTGTCGTACGGAATGCGTCAGCCAGTCGGTAACGGTGCCATCGAACGTCGTGCTGCCGTACGAAACCTCTCGGTAGTAACTCGCAACGGATCCACTAGTCACCGAAAACGGTGCTGCTGGCCGTCGCCTTCGTCCACGGCTGCGAGCTGTCGTTTGTGAAGTTGACGAGGATCACGGCGGTCGCGCGGGTAACGGCAGCCGATGCCGTCGTGGCAGCGGCCTGCGGAGAAGCAAGATCGTTCGTGGCGACAAACTCTGAACCGGCCGCTCTCACCGGTGAGTTGGACGTACTTTCCGACCTTCTTGTCGACGCCACGAAGCCGCGAAACGTCTGCCTCCACGAACCTGCCATCAGCGGTGAGCACGGCATGCTTATTGACCGAGCGGCCAGTTGCGAAATCGTCCGCGTGAAGAATGACCAGCTGACCTTCGAGCGCGCCCTGTGACGAATTCGCGGCCATTCGCCAGGCTTGCGCCCGGCTCCGCGATCAACGCGGCGAGTGCCGCAAGAAGGATCGCGCTCCGCGCCCTGGTGATCGAGCGCACCATGAATGGCATACCTCTGTCCGGTGTTCACTGACAACGGACAGAGCAAGCCACGGCAGGACGAGAGGCCACATCACCCGCTGGTACTCCTCACCTCAGACAGACGGCCGTGAGCGACCTCGTGAGCGGGAAATCACGCTCATCGCGACATGCGGATGCGCCGTGGAGACCCTGGTCTGGCCACGCGCGGAGCGCATCGAACCGTCCGGGCTAACCCGACACAGTCGTGGTTCAAGTGGTGCGAGACCGCACCAACGACTGTCTAGAAACCGCGGAATCAACTATTTGAGTAACGGGAATCAAGTGCTACCTTCGCCGCCCGCGGACGGTACTTCTGGGGAATTGATCCGTCGGGTAACACACCAAGAAGGGGTGGGTACAGATGAAATCGTCGGCTAGATCGTCCTGGATGTTCTGGGTGGTCTTCCTCATGTTCACGATCGTGATGCGTCTCCTGGCATCCGATCGCAGCAGCGCCAAGCCTGCTCGGCAATCGAGGACGCAGGGACGATCGGTGACGCCGACGCAAATCCCAACAGCTACTTCCACGGCTCGTGAGCAGTTGGCCGTGGCTTCGTCTGCCGCGCAGGCAGCTTCGGCAAAACGACGTGGCAACGCGGACGACCAGGCGGTCGCTGGCGCTGGGGACGGCGGCGGCGTTCGTCGTTTCGCTCATGATGTCGGGAACGGCGCTCGCCGCTGCCGTCCCGACTCGGGCGACAAGGTCGATCTGGACACGATCCAGCTGAACTGACCTGCAACGTTGCCGGTCGACGAACTGTCCAGCGACAGTGCCACTTCAGCACCGAAGGTCAGGTGAACGACGCTACGCCAGACAACTACCTGCGTGGATCTTCAGCACAAGGTCGAACCACGACGCGCCGTTTCGCTGACGATCGACGGAACCACCTACTCGATCGCTGGCGGCCATCAGATCGTCACGTCCGGCATCGATCCGTCGGCAGTCCTCGACGCACAGCCCCAACTTCACCGTCGACTCAACCGACAACGAGCCTGGTCCTCACGATCAGCCACGGCTGCGTCGGGACTGTCGAGGACGAGGTCATCGACCCTCCGGGGCGATATCGTCGGTCCATGCTCGCGACCCTGCATACGCGGGTTCTTCGACAACACCACCTGCACCGTGCCGATCAGGTTCCGGTTCCGTGGTCCACGACGCTGGGTCTGAACAAGATCGTGAAGGTGGTTCCCGCGGGCACGACCTACACGACAGTCCAGCGATGGGCGAAGCCGGGCACGGGCGTGTTCGTCGGCTACAAGAATCCGATGACCAATTTGTGGGTCAACCTCGACTCGAAGGTGGCCGGCAGGGGCGCTATCCGGTCTGCCCGTACAAGCACGGGTGGGGATTCCCAGGTCCGGTCTAGACAAGCCAGGCGCGCAGCGCGCCTCACTTACCGCGTTCAGTAGAGGCGCGGCGTCGAAGACAAAGGTCGACGACGGCCGCGTTTCTTTGCGTCCTAGAAAGCTGCTACGAGCCTGACCACATCGACGCGCGTCGCATCGGTAGGTGAGGTAGCGCGTACCGTGACCGTGGTCGAGGCACCCGCTACGCGGAGCGTCGGCATGACGCTGACCAGGAGCAACCGCGTGGACCATGGGTCCATCGACGTCGTCACATAGGTACCCGCATTCACCGACATGGTCACATCGATCCCACTGACGAGGTAGCGCACCGTCATGCCGGCGGTTCCGGCCTGCTAGTCGCGACCTTGAACGTACCGGCGCGCTGGGCCTCGTTCTCGATGCGCACCCAGAACTGGTACGTCTGCCCGACTTCTCACTCCGGTCCGCTTCAGGGTCTGCGAACTCCAGGCGGTGGACGAGTGGATGTCCTCGCCCTTCCAGGGTCCGGTCTTTGATGTCGCGACGCCCAGGTCAGGTGTCGGCGGACGGCAGCCGTCGACATACGGCTGGAGCTTGGCGAGGACGTCGGCCGGCCTGAATCGTGTCTGGAACACCTCGATCCGCTTGCTCAGAAAAGGCATGTCACTTGCCTCTCGGGCTCCGGCGTGCACCGTGAAGGCGAGCTCGAAGCCGCTCGGCCGCGACCTGAGCCATGTACCGAGGTCGTTGTAGCGGCCGTAGGGATACGCGAAGGTTCGCGGGCGGAAGCCGAGTTGCGCCTCGAAGATCTGCTGGGCAACCTCGATCTGGTCGTACAGCCCCGCGGCGGCTGGCTCTTCTCGTTTTCGTGGGTCTTGCTGTGATCGCCGATCGCGTGACCACGCGCCACGAGGTCGCGGAGTCCGTCCCATGTGATCTTGCCCGGTCGTAGGCCGCCCTCCTTTGCCGGTCGTCACGAAGAACGTACCGCGCATGTCGAGGCTTTCGAGAATCGGCGCGGCGTTGTCGTACTGGTCGGCGGCACCGTCGTCGAACGACACGACGAATGACTTTGGATCCGGACATTGGCGGGCGGCCAGCAGGTCGGCGACGTCGATCGATCGTGAGCGTGTGCCAGCCCTGATCTCGCAGGTAAGTGAGCTGCGCCAGAGCTGATCGGGGCAGATGTAGAGATCCGGGAAGGTGGTGTCGGGCGGCGCGCAGTCGACGTGGTGGTAGATAGAGAACCGGGCACGTCTGAGCACGAAACGCGTCGAGGTGGCTGTCTCGGCCGTGACCGAGGCGACAGGAGTGCCCGCGAATAGCGCGACGGCCAGGAGAGGACGATGAGCACTCGGATGGGCACGGCATGGCTGATCCTCTTCTATCCGTGTCGGTGAGCATCGGCCAGTGCCGAATGTCTCGCAAATGAGGCCCGTCCATGACACGCCTACGATTGCTGTTCGTACAACCGTCCCACCACGGGCCCGCTACGTAACGAACGAGGGTACTGCGGCCACGATGCCGGCGCCGGCGTACGGCGGGGTCGGCTGGTAGTCTCGTCCATCGCCTCGGTCGAACCCGACCAGCGTCGATTCGGGAGTATTCAACGTAGCTACGACTGGCCGCGGCGTGCTTGCCGCCAATCTTCTTCCTCAACCACCGTCACAGCCTGCCGCCGGCACCGTCCGCGTACTGATGATCGGCGACGTCATCGGCAAGCCCGGTCGCGACGCGGTTGAGGCCGTTCTGCCGCCGCTGCGTGACGAGCGTCATATCGATTTCGTCACCGCCAACGGGGAGAACCTGGCCGGCGGCATGGGCCTGACTCCGTCAACCGCGGCGAGCCTGTTCAGCACTGGCGTGGACGTGATCACCAGCGGCAACCACATCTGGGACAAGCGCGAGATCTATCCCGAGCTGGATCGCGACGAGCGCATCCTGCGGCCCATCAACTACGGCGAGGCCGGCGTGCCGGGCCGCGGCTGGGGCGTCTTCCACGCAGCCGACGGCTCCGAGGTCGCGGTGATCAACGCCCAGGGCCGAACCTACATGCAGCAGATCGAGAACCCGTTCACGATGCTCGATACGCTGCTCGACGAGGGTGCAGACGAACTGCCCAAGGTGCGACTGGTCGATTTCCACTGCGAGCTGACCAGCGAGAAGAACGCCTTCGGGATCCACCTGGATGGGCGCGTCATCTGCCGTCTGCGGCACGCACACCCACGTGGCCACGGCCGACGAGCGGATCCTGCCGCGCGGCACCGGCTACATCAGCGACATCGGGATGACCGGCCCGGTCTACTCGGTGATCGGTTTCGACCCTGCCACCGTGCTGCCGCGCTTCATCAACGCGCTGCCGACGCGCTTCGAGGTGGGCAGTGGTCCCGTGCTGTTCAACGCGATCCAGATCGACGTCGACACGTCGACCGGCCAGGCCGTCAGCGTGGAGCGCCTCAGCCGGGTGGTCGAGCCATGAGCCGTTTGGCACAGCAACGAGAATGGTGGAGCACCCGTGCAGAGCCGTTTCAAGGACCCGGTTCCCCAGCCCGACTGGCCGAAGAACACGGTCGACCTGCACACCCACACCGACCGATCGGACGGGGTGATGCCACCCGCCGAGCTCTACGCGGCGATGGCGGATTCCGGCCTCGAGGTGGTCGCGATCAGCGACCACGACACGCTGGCCGGATACAGGGGGTTGCGCGAACAGATCGCCGCCGGTCTTGCGGGCCCGCAGCTGATCCCGGCGGTCGAGATCAACAGCATCGCCGACCGCGAGCTGATCGAGATGGGCATCGAGCTGGAGGAAGGGGAGCTGCACATCCTCGGCTACGGCGTCGACGCCGACGACACGGCGTTCGAGAAGACGCTCGAGAGCCAACGCGGAGCGCGCAAGACGCGACTGCTGATGATCATCGACGCGCTGCGCGCGCTGGGTAAGCCGATCGACGACCAGATCGCGCCCGATCCTCAACAGCGACGAGGCGCTTGGTCGCCCGCATATCGCGCGCGCGATGGTCGCCGCCGGCTACGTCGAATCGGTGCAGCAGGCATTCGACGAGTGGATCGACCGCAACGGTCCGGCGTACGTGCCCCGCCAGGGCGTGCACTCTCGCGCCGCGATCGACGCGATCACCGCCGCCGGCGGTTTGCCGGTTCTTGCCCACTACCCGGCCGCGCCGGAGCAACCGCAGCTGATCGAGCTGCTGATGGGCTGGGGACTGCGCGGGCTCGAGGTCTATTACCGTCGTTTCACCCCGCCCAACGTGGCCAAGATGGCGGCACTGGCGAGCTCGCTGTCGATCGTCGCCACAGGTGGCTCTGACTACCATGGCGATGGAATGACCTACGCCGAAGCACAGGCCACCACATTCGTGCCGCGCGAAGTCGGCGATCGGCTACTGGAAGCAATGGCGGCGGTGGGAGCCAGATGATTCGTTCCGCAGTCGGCCTTCGGCAGCTGCTGCGCTCGATAGTCGTCCGAGTCTCGCTGCAGCGCTCGACTCGTCCGGTTGCTTGCGCGTGAGCACGCGGGCGCTGCCAATGCTCGAGCTCGCGCCTGTCGTCAATCCGGTCGCGGCCGCTGAGCCCGCGCCACACCTCGCCGAGTTCGCCACGGACGATGTGGCGATGCCGCGCTTCCACGTCTGGACGCTGGGCTGCCAGATGAATCGATCCGATTCGGAGGAGATGGCCGGCGCGTTGGCCGCCGCTGGTTGCGAGGAGGCCGGGGCCATGGAAGCGGCCGATCTCATCGTGATCAACACGTGCGCCATTCGGGAGGCGGCCGAACAGAAGGTGATCGGCCGTATGGGTCACCTGGCTCGGCTGCGAGAGGCGAACCCGGCGCTGCGAGTCGTCATGACCGGCTGCTCCGTTCGCGCCAACAACACCGACGTGCTCAAGAAGCGGTACCCGCAGATCGACCTGTTCCTGCGACCGGACGAGGAGCCCGAGCTGACGATGCGTCTCGGTCTGGCCGGTCCGACGGCACCCGGACTGCTGACCGGAGCTGGCGGTGATGTGCAGCGAGTCGGAGCATCCTTCGCCGCAACCGCCGATCGGCTGCCATCGACGCGCGCCGCAGCTGTGGGGGAGGGCCGTGTTCATCGCGAAAGCGCCGTGAGCGCCTGGCTGCCGATCATCTACGGCTGCGACAAGACGTGCACCTACTGCATCGTCCCGTTCTAGCCGCGGACCTGAGCGGAGCCGGCCGTTCGACGACATCGTCTCCGAGGCACGATCGCTGGCCGCGGCCGGCTATCGCGAGGTGACCCTGCTCGGGCAGAACGTCAACTCGTACGGCCACGACCTGGCGCCGGATCCGCGCTTCTCGGACGTGCACGAGTCGCGCAGCATCGGCCGTCGCCTGGCGCTCGATGGCCGCCCGGACATGGCCGCGCTGCTGCGAGCGATCGATTCGCTTGCGCACCGCCGACGGGGTTCCGGCCATCTCGCGCCTTCGTTTCGTGACCTCGCACCCGTGGGATCTTTCGGACCGCCTGATCGCGGCGATGGCCGAGTCACCATCGGTGTGCGAGCACCTCCACCTGCCGGTCCAGTCGGGCGACGACGCCGTGCTGCATCGGATGGGCACGCCAGTACAGCGTCGAGGCCTACCTGGAGCTCGTCGCGAAGCTGCGGGACGCCATCCCGGGCATCAGCCTGACGACCGACGTGATCGTCGGCTTCTGTGGCGAGACAGACGCACAGTTCGAGCAGCACGCTGGCGCTGCTGCGCGAGGTGCGTTTCGAGCAGGTCTTCGCGGCAGCGTTCTCGCCGCGTCCCGGCACGCCTGCCGCGCGACTGACCGACGACGTGCCGCGCGTCGAGAAGAAGCGCCGACTACAGGACGCTGCTTGATCTGCAGGAGTCGATCGGCTACTCGGTCAACCAGCGCTGGGAGGGTGCCACGACCGAGGTGCTCGTCGACCAGGTCCGGAAGGCGCCATCGCACGGCGACCACGACAGCGAGGCGGCTGCGCCACGGGTGTCAGGCCGCAATCGACACAACAAGCTGGTCCATTTGGACGGCGACCCGGACCTGGTTGGTCAGCTGGTCAACGTCCGCATCGACCACGCCGGCCCGTACGCCCTGGTTGGCTCGCGAATTCAGCTGAAGAGCTCTAGATGCAATACCCGGACACCGTTAAATACAGTGGCCGGTCGAATTCGCGAGCATCCGATTTTCGTCCCGATGCGTACCACGCCGAACCGTCGGCCGTGATTGACGAGCTCTCGATGGTGTCACCAGTGTCGCTATCGGCCCCGCCCCCGGCGTAGCCCCAATTTGCACCGCCCGCAACCATGTGCTTGCCAGCCGGGCACGGTGTGTAGTGCTCGACTGTGTCGCCCGTGTGCAGGACCCCAATCGACGAGAAGTTGATGAATCCGTAGCCGCTTCCGAGAATCGCCACCGGAACGCAGAGGGCGGTCACGCGCATGTTCAGGGATGTGCCTGAGCCGCCGTTGCGTCCAACGGTGAGCCAGCTTGTCTTCCCGAATGGCGAAGAGCTGGTGATGTAGCCGGCCAGACCAGGCTTGGGCTTCTCGCCGGGCCGATGCCAGGCGGCGCCGCCGGTCAGCACCTGTTGACCCGATTTGCAGCGCAGGTTCGCGTTGCCCGGGAAACCAGGGTCAACGACAACGTCGCGTGTCAGCAAGGTGTACTTGCCAAGTGAGCTCTTGGGCAGGCACTGCGCGACGGCGGTCATCGTCAGACCCTGACCAGTGTTGTTTGCCCCGGTCGCATACCAACCCGACAGATCGGGCTTGGGTCCGGATGACCGCAGCGTCGTATAGAGCGACGGATCGCTGATGTCCGAGCTCGTCGGATGCCAATACATGCCACCCGTGACCACGAAATCGCCGCTCGGACACATTGCGGTGGCCGCACCGTTACCTCCGGCAGCAACCGTAATTGACGCGGTTTTGGTCACATAGCTGCCCGGCTGGATCGTCGCAGCGGCTCCGGTGGCAGTGGCGAGAAGCGAAGAGATCGCCATCACGCCTGCGGCCATGGCCGCATGACGGTGACTCAAACTACCTGGACGACGCATCGTTGTTCACCTCGTTGGCCAACAGGACGGGCAGTTCCCGCCACCGTATGCCGCTCCAACTAGCTGTCAATGGACGGACGACCGTCATCGATTGGCGACTGACGCCTCTATATGCAGTACGCCCTCACGGTGAAAGTCGCAGACGTCTCGTTGTGCCGCGGGTCCACCCTCCGTCCTGAGGCGTACCAGCCCGTGCCGTCCGCGGTTACGGACGAGCTTTCTATGACATTCCCCGAATCCGTGTCGATCGTCCCGCCGGGATAGCCCCAGTCTGCGCCGCCCGCAACAACGTGCTTGCCGGCCGGGCAGTACTGATAGTGCTCAACAGGGTCAGGTACGTTTGCGACCGCAATCGACGAGATCGATGGTGTGCCGTAACCACCTCCCAGCATCGCCACCGGAACGCAAAGCGCAACAACTCGCATGTTCAGCGAGAGGTTCAATACACCCTGGTTGCGTCCGGTCGTAAGCCAGCCCGTCGTACTGAACGGCGCCGAGTTCGTGATCAGACGATGTCAGGGCGCCGCCGGTGACGGCACGATCGCCTGTCGGACAGGTAACCGTAGCCGCACCGGCGATGTCCTGCAACCACCGTGGTCGTGTGGAATTCCGTCAAGTAATTGCTGGGGTGTATCTGCGCGGCCGCTCCTGTGGCGGTTGCGAGAAGCGCTGAAATCGCTAGCGCGCCTGCGGCCGTGGCCGCGTGGCGGTGGCTCAAACTACCTGGACGACGCATCGTTGTTCACCTCGCTGGCCAACCGTACGGGCAGTTGCCGCCACGGTATGCCACGCAACTAGGTGTCAATGCACCACACGACGAACCGATATGCATTTCCCGCCGCTGATCGTGATTGCCGGCGCGACTGCCACCGGCAAGACGGGGCTGTCGCTGGCCCTTGCCGAGACGATCCCGGGCGCCGAGATCGTCAGCGCCGACTCGCGCCAGGTCTATCGCGGCCTGGATATCGGCACTGCCAAGGTCTCGGCCGCGGACCAGGCGCGCGTGCCGCATCACGGGCTGGATCTCGTCAATCCCGACGAGCCGTTCAGTGCGGCCGACTACCGGCGGGCAGCCCGATCGGCGTTGGAACAGATCGCGACGCGCGGCGGAGATGGCGATCATGGTCGGCGGCACCGGGCTGTACCTGCGTGCCGTGGCACGCGGCTTTCCGCTGGACGACACCGGGCACGATCCACAGATTCGCGCGGACATCGAGCGCGCGGCTCGTGGGGGAGGACGGCCTACACACGCTGGTAGCCGAGCTACGAAGCGTCGCACCCGGTGTCGCGGCGCGCACCGATCTCGCCAATCCGCGACGAGTGGTGCGTGCCCTGGAGCGGGTGACCGTGCACGGCGACAAGCCGCCTCCGCCGCCGCAGGGCTACCCCGCGCCGAGCGTGTGGATCGGCCTGCAGGTGGAACCGGCCATCCATCGAGACTGGATCGCCGCTCGTGCCCGCGCGCAGTTCGCCAACGGCCTGCTTGAAGAGGCCGCCGACGCTCCGGGAGCGCTACGACCCGAGCCTGCGTTCGTTCTCGGCGTTTGGCTATCACGAGGCTTTCGCCGTGAACGACGGCAGCCTTCACCCTTCGATCAGGCGATAGATCGCGACATAACGCGGACCAACCAGTTCGCACGCCGTCAGCGCACCTGGTTTCGTGCCGAACCGGATATCAACTGGCTCGACGCTCAAACAGACACGATCAGTGAGGCGCGCAGGCTCGTCGATAGACTCTGACCCGTGACCCGTCCCCTGACCGTTCGCGTGGCGACGTGGAGTGCCCGCCACCGATCGATCGTGCTGGGACTGTGGTTCGTAGCCTCGATCGGCACGTTCGTGGTTAGCCAGGCCACCGGTGGCATCGACACCCAGGGCGCCACCAGCAGCAGCGGCTTCTCGCAGACCGAATTGGCCCAGCGCGTATCGAGTCCTGGGCGCCGCCAATGTCCAGCAGGAACCGGGCGAAGACGTGATCGTCGTCCTCACCGGTGGACCGATGCGCGCAGCATGATCCCGGCGTTCCAATCGGCCGTCGCCGACGTGGTCACGAACCTGGAGGCGGCCAGTTTCGACGGTCAGCCGGTGTTCGACCCTGGTCGGGTGGTCGATCCGCTGAATGCTCCGCCTGCCGCCGGCCTCCTGTCCACGGATGGCACGAGCGCCCGGGTCGTGGCGCGGATCGTCTATCACGAAGGCTCCACGGCCGATCCAACACCGGCGAATTGCGCGAGGCGATCGATGCCGCGCGAGCCGACGCATCCTGGGATCGAGATCCACGCGCTGAGCAGCACGATGATCAACGAGGACATCCAGGAGGTCGTGGACACCGACCTCACCCAATCGCTGGTCATCACGATCCCGGCGACGTTCCTGATCCTGCTCATTGCGTTCGGGGCATTTGCCGCAGCGGTCGTGCCGCTCGTCCTGGCGATCACGTCACTGCTCGCGGCATTCGGTCTGCTCGGCCTCTACAGCCAGCTCGTCGACCCGGTCAGTCCCTACGCGACACAGCTGGTCGTCCTGATCGGCCTCGCGGTGGCCGTCGACTACTCGCTGTTCATGATCACGCGCTACAGGGCAGAGCGGCGGCGCGGAGAGACCGGCGAGCGGGCAATCGAGATCGCCAGCGGCACGGCCGGGCGAGCGGTCCTGTTCAGCGGGATCGCAGTCATGATCTCGATCGCCGCACTCTACGTCCTGCCCGACACGCTTTTCCACTCGATGGCGCTGGGGACGATCGCGGTGATCCTGGTCTCGGTGATCGGCAGCCTCACTTTCCTGCCCGCAGTGCTGGCGCTGCTCGGCCGGCGGATCGATGCCGGACGGCTGCCGTGGTTCGGTCGCGATCGTCCCGAGGAAGTGGGCTTCTGGGCGCGTCTGGCACGAACCGTCATGCGACATCCGGCCATCGCCATCGTCGCGTCAACCGCATTTCTGCTGACCCTGGCCGCGCCCGCGCTGGCCATCCGCTTCGGCACGACCGACATAACAGCATTTCCTGAGTCGATCGACGGCGTGGCGGCCATCGAGGGCCTGCGCGAACACTGGCCGCAGGGCACGCTCCTCACGCTCGACGTGATCGTGACCAATGCGCAGGATCCAGCGACCCAGGCGGCCGTCGAGCGTCTCGAAGACGGAGGGCCTGCAGATCGCAGGCCTTTCGGCGCCGGTGACCGCGACGCTATCGAGCGACGGTACGGTCTATGACGTCGGCTTCGTTATGGCGGGAACCGAGAACGATCTGCGCAACCAGGAGATCGTGCGCGACATGCGGTCAACGCGTGGTGCCGGAGATCTTCGGCGGTCTTGCCGGGTACAAGCGCGTATGTGACCGGCGACGCGGCCGAGACACTGGATCGAACGCGCATCTACACGGACGCGTTGCCCCTGGTGTTCGGCTTCGTGCTCGGCCTGTCGTTCATCCTGCTGCTGGTGGCCTTCCGATCGATCGTCGTGCCCATCAAGGCCATCGTGCTGAACCTGCTGTCAGTCGGCGCCGCCTACGGCGTGCTGGTCGCGGTGTTCCAGCAGGGCTTCGCCAAGGATCTGCTGGCAGTCCGGCCGACCGACGTCGTCGAGGCGTGGGTGCCGATCTTCATCTTCGCCATCCTGTTCGGCCTGTCGATGGACTACCACGTGTTCATCCTGGCCCGCATCCGTGAGCTCGTGGACCGTGGACTTGCCGACGACCGAGGCCGTGGAGCGCGGAATCGCCGCCACGTCGGGCACCGTCACCAGCGCGGCCGCGATCATGGTCGTCGTCTTCGCCGTATTCGCGACGCTGCGGCTGGTCATCATCCGCGAGCTTGGGCTGGGCCTGGCCGTCGCGGTGCTGATCGACGCGACCGTCATCCGGTCGGTGCTGCTGCCAGCCACGATGCGGCTCCTGGGGGAGTGGAACTGGTACCTGCCTGGGTTCCTGGGATGGCTGCCCAGGATCAACGTGGAGGCTGAGCAAGAAGCAGCCCCGACGGATCGCTGAAGCGAGCCTGCAGTCCCCAGCCGCCCAACGTCTCTGACACGGCCACGATCAGCTCGTTCTCGCCTGCGCGCAGTGGCAGGTAGACCGTGTCGAACCAGCCGATGCTTCCCAGGAAGCGGTAGTCGCGCGAGCGGTACGTGTCGTCACCGCGGAAGAGCGGCTGTCCGTTCAGGTAGACGATCGCCCTGTCACTGAAGCCGAGCTCCAGCGCCCTGACCGCGTCGCTCGCCGACCGCACCACGGACTTTGGCGAACACGGTGTTCAGCTCATCCGTCAGCAGGTGGAGGCGCGCCAGGTTGGTCAGTCCGCTTGGCTCCGCATCGAGGAACTGCCAGTCGCCGGCTTCGAGCAGCGACGCGCCTTCCCGCACAGGGCGTGAGACCCACCAGCCCGATATGACGCGCGGATCCTCTTTGCGCCGGCGTCAGCGCGGTGCCGCGCAGGATCGGCGCGGAGGCGTCGTAGGCGAAACGGCCACATATACGACGGCCCCGCCGGGCAGGATCCCGATCCCGCCGCTCTCATGCGGTACGCGAAGGCCGTCGAAGACGAGAGCCGGCTCATCGAGGTCCGCGACATACGCCTCGCCGCGCTCGCCGTCGAAGGTCACGCGAACGGTGAACCACTCGTCGATGGGGAACGTGATCGGCGCCCAGAAGCCCGGGCCGTGGTAGAGCTGCCAGGCCGACACGCCGTTGAATACCGGCGTGTACTGGACGCGCGTCGTCGTTGCCGACCTGGTGCGGCCGCACGAAGAACGACTCGTAGGTCGAGCCACGCTGGCGCCACGCCAAGCCGGGGAAGGAGCGCTCGCCGCTCACGGCCAGATCGAGCTCGATCGTCCCCTGCGCCAGGTCAAGATCGGCCGTCGACTCGACGACCGCTGACGACTCATCGAACACGTAGCAGTCCCTGCCAAGGTGCCTTGTCCGGGCGGCACCAGCGATTGGGACTTTGGTCATCGGCATCGTCCAAGTTTGACCCGCAAAAGTGCTCGGCAGAGGCCTACACTGCTTGCCGTTTGTTGAGGGGGCTCTTTTCCCTGGCCAAAAAAAATCGGAGGTATTGACTTGGGGTTGCGTAAAACTTCACGCGTCGCGCTCGGCGCACTGGTGGCCCTGGGCCTGTTGGCGGCCGTGCCGGCCACTGTCATGGCAGCCCAGCCAACTTGTGGCCAGACGCTGACCACGAACACGACTTTGACCGCCAACCTGGATTGCTCCTCGTACGGCGGCACAGCCCTCTACATGGGCGCAAACGGCATCGTGCTGAACCTCAACGGCCACACGATCTTTGGCCCAGCTGGCAGCGACTCGTACACGGTGTCGATACCAACGAGTACAACCGCACGACGGTCAAGAACGGCAAGATCACGGACTTCGGCTACGGCGTCGACCTCAATGGCTCGAATCGCACGACGGTGACAGGCCTTGACATAGACGGCAACGATCCGGGTGACGCCTACGGCGTCTACGAGTATTACGGCGTCGGCAACGTCATGAGCAATCTCGAGGTATGGGACGTCTACTACGGTGCGTACCTGTACTACTCCGCGAACTCGACGCTCAAGAACTCGGATCTGACGGCTTCTTACAAAGCCCTCGAGAACTACTCGACTAGCAAGACAACAGTGTCCGGCAACTCGTTCCACGGCGACGAGTACGGCGTCCGGGATTACGAGGGCTGGCGTAACAAGTACTCGGCGAACACTGCCAACGGCGGCACCTACGGCTTCTACATGGAGTGCGACAGCTACGGTCCTGTGACCATGACCGGCAACACTGCCAACAACAACGACAGCTATGGCTTCTACCTGACCGAGTGCTACGAGGTAGACCATCCGGTAATTGACTACCTGGGTGGCACCCACGTGACCGGCAACACGGCCAACGGCAACGGCAGCTACGCCTTCTACTCTGACTCCTCGTATAACGAGATTTGGAAGAGCAACGTCGCCAACGACAACGACAGCTATGGCTTCTACTTCGACTACCCGAGCAACGCGCGAATCCTGTCCAACACCGCGCGACGCAACGGCAGCTACGGCTTTTATCTCGACGACAACTACTCGTACTACAACGTCGACGACTTCGCCTTCAACACGGCACGTGGCAACAACGGTTATGGCTTCTACGGGTCATACGGCGCACCAAGCCATGACAACACCGCCGTGAACAACGACACCGCCTGCTACAACATCGACTGCAACTGACCTCGCGTCAGACGCAAATCGTTGTGAAAAGGGCCGGATCGAAAGATCCGGCCCTTACTCTTTGCCCCGGAACGTCAGTCTGTGACGCCCTCGACTTCCAGCTCGTCGAGTACCTCGACCACGCCCGGTCACATTGCTGATCACGTCCGCGATGTCGTCCGTGTCGTCGATGTCGTCCACCTTGCCGCGCACGACGACCTTGCCACCTCGTCGTGCCGATGATCACCGAGTCGGCGTAGCGGCTCGTGGCCGCATCCGAGCGAAGCGCATCGCGGATTCGCTCGTCCAGCTCGTCGCCGGAGCTGAGCAGCTCCTCCTCGTGATCGTCGTCGAACGGCTCGTCGTCCGAGGCCACTCCGAACCCGGCCGCAACTCGAACGCCTTCGCGATCCTCTTCATCGGCCACCACGGGTGGATCGATCGGTGGCACCCAGGCGAGGCCTTCCTCGGTTGCGACGGACGGGATCGTCGGTCTCGCCTTCGCGCAGCTCTTCGTCGACCAGCCCTTCCAGGGCTGTGGGCTGCTCTGATTGGCCTTCGTCAAGCTCGGTATCGGTCAGCTCGCCGCTGTGCTCAACCTCGTCCTCGGTGAAATAGGCCTCGTCGCGTCGCTCGTCGGTCATTCTTCGACCGTCTCGCCGTCGTTGTCGGGATGGTGACCGCTCTGCGGCTCGATATCGACGCTGCCCAGCGCGCTGCTGCCTACGCCGGCGACGATCGACGGCTCCTGCACATCGTCTCACGGGAGTGTCGATGGCAGGTTCGTCGTCCGAGTCTTCGTCTGGCTTGAATTTGGGCTCGTCAATCGGTGTATCAGTCATGTGGTGTCTCCTTGGGTCAAATCATGCACCCTGGCGCGTTGCAGAACGAGTGCGTACTCCCCGTATGCTGTTTCGTGTGAGCGCCCGTAGCAATCGGATGATCGACCTCGTGCCGCCGGTCGAGCGTGCCTTCCTGGTCGCCGTCGATACCGGCCAGGACGCAGGCTGGACCGCCGAGGAGTCGCTGACCGAGCTCGCCAACCTGGCCACAACAGCGGGCGCCGAGGTGGTTGGCGCGGAATGGCAGAACCGCCGGCACGTCGACCCGAACTGGTACGTCGGCAAGGGCAAGGCGGAGGAGCTGGCTCATGCCAAGTCCGAGACCGGCTTCACGCTGCTCGTTGCGGACGACGAGCTGAGCCCCAACCAGCAGAAGGCGCTGGAGAGTCTCCTCGGCGTCAAGGTGCTGGACCGCAGCGGCCTGATCCTCGACATCTTTGCCCAGCACGCACGCACGCACGAGGGCCGCCTGCAGGTGGAGCTGGCGCAGCTCGAGTACCAGCTGCCGCGCCTCACGCGCCTGTGGACGCACCTTTCGCGCACGCAGGGCGGCATCGGCTCGCGCGGCCCTGGCGAGACGCAGCTCGAGACGGACCGCCGGATCATCCGCGACAAGATCAAGAAGCTGAAGGAACGTGTCGAGCACGTGCGCCAGCAGCGCGACACCGCCGCGCGGTCGCGCGACCGACGCCTGGTGCCCACGGTGGCGATCGTCGGCTACACGAACGCCGGCAAGTCATCGATGCTCAACGCGCTTGTCGGCTCTGAGGCCGCGCTGGCCGAGGACAAGCTCTTCGCCACGCTCGATCCCACGAGCCGCATGGTCAAGCTGGGCGACGGCCAGTCGGTCGGTGGTGACCGACACGGTGGGCTTCATCCACAAGCTGCCGCACCAGCTCGTCGACGCGTTTCGCGCCACGCTCGAAGAGGTCAACCGCGCGGACGTGCTGCTCGAGGTCGTCGACGTGGCCGACGCGCACGCTCCAGAGCACCGTCAGACGGTCCAGCAGGTGCTGGCCGACCTCGGGGCGGCCGACAAGCCACGGCTGCTCGTCTACAACAAGGCCGACCTGGTCGACCCGTCGGCGGCCGACGGCACGGTCCCGGCTCCGACGATTGCCGGTTCGGTGCTCGTGTCGGCGCTCAGCGGCTACGGCATGGACACGCTGAGGGCACGACTCGCGTCGCTTCTGGCCGAGCTGTGGGAGGACGTGGACGTGGCGCTGCCGTACAGCGAGGGCGAGCTCCTGTCGCGCGTCCGCGAGCGTGGCACCGTCGACATCGGCTATCGCGCGCGCGACGTCCGTGTCAAGGGACGCGTGGCACCGTCACTGGCAACGGAGCTGCGCGCAGCAGCGTGGAGCCACAACGGCCGTCATGGCGGCAGCGAACCGCTCGAGGAGGCCACCGAGCCGTGACGGAGTCGGAAGCGAACCTGCGCATCGACTGCAAGGGGAATCGAGGCGGGCTGGACCTGCCACGTGACCGTCAGCGACGGCGGCACCCAGACGCAGCACGACGTGTCGATCTCTGAAGAGGATCTCACCCGTTACGGCATGTCCAACATGTCGGTGGTTGCGCTGGTCCGCGAGGCGTTCTCGTTCCTGCTCGAACGCGAACCGAAGGAGTCGATTCTCCGACGGTTCGCGTTGAGCGATATCGAGCGCTATTTCCCGGAGTTCGGGTCGCCGCTGAGTTAGCTGGTAGACGGAGGTATTGGCTATGACCCTGAGTGACGAAAGCCGCCCGCCCGCACCGGAAATCCAGCCACCTCCATCCGACTGGAAGACCAATCGGCCCGACGACCAAGGGGGCGGGATCTGGCGCCAGGTGGGATGCGCTGCATTGATCGTGGGTCTTCTCATCGCGATCCTGGCGCTGTTCGTCTATCTCCAAATTCCGAAGGATGGTGGTGCAACGCCACCGCCGAGCACGCCAGCCGTCACAGCGACTCCGTTGGCGCCAACACAGACACCTTTGGTGTCGGCTCCCGCGACGCAGCGGCTGGTCACGCCGACACGCCGCCCGCCGACGCCGTCCACGCCAGTACCCGCGGAAACCGGAGCTTCCAACCCGGGTCAGACGATCTCGGCCCCAGTCCGTGCCCCATAGCGCCGGCCGCAATTGAGCGCGGTTAGAGGGGCCGTTCTGCCTTGTTTGTTACTCATCGCGGGTTGTTCGGTTGCGACTGCCACACCCTCTCCAGTCGCGCACACAGTCGCGCCGTCTTCTGCGCGATCGGTAGTCGCCACGGCGACCTCAGTCGCGACCATCACGCCCGCGACGCAGGAGCCCGCGCCGACAACGACAAATCCGCCCGCTGAGACACCCGATCCGACGTTGACCGCCACTCCGATGCAGACAGCGTCACCAGCCGAATCAGAGCTGTGGCCCAACTTCGAGGAGCAGCTGGCTGCGTTGGGGCCACGAACTGACACCCTGCCGATCACGGAGGATCCCGCTCGAGACGCGCTCGATGCCTCGGGCGTGCCCACCGAGATTGTGGACGATCTCGATCTGCTCAACGTTTATGTCGGCTGGACGGTCGTCGACGAGAGCTCGCTCCAGGCGGGTGGAGTGTTCGACTGCGCAGATCCCGAAGTGTTGTGTGCCTCGGATCGCAGGAACTTCACCGGCGACAAGAAGATCTTTGCTCTCGCCGCGATGAGGACGAACGGCCACATCATGCTCGGCGGCAATCGCCAGGCCGCACTGACGGTCGCGTTGGACAGGAGTGACCACGATAACGCGCCGCCAGATGTCGGAGTGCTCAACTTCCCTGGATACGATTTCGTGATCATCGCCAATCTCGACTTTCAGGAAATGATCGGGATCGAGTGGGATATCGACCTGGGCTGGGTGCGGACCGATCCGCCCGCTCGCGCACGCATTGTTGGTGACACGGCGCTTCTCGCGATACCAGTTCATTGGGACGGAGCCGCCACGGCGCAACTGAGCGGACAGGAGCACTCCTATCGATGTCGCAGGAAGGATGGCGACATCGAGTGCATCGGGCCCGGCAACAGTGAGCGTGTTGCCTTGGACTTGGCGCCCAACGACGGATCGCTGGATCCAGACCGAGTGAGCATCCTAGGGCCACCTTGACTGCTCCATAAAAGGGAGGACCCGCTCTCTCGAGCGGGTCCCGTATTTCCTGGCGAGGGGAGAGGATAGGGATTCGCCAGGTGCCATGTGCCTTCAGGCGGCCGGGGAGGCCCGGCCTACGTTTCGGATCAGCTTGGCGCGGGTGCCTCGGGTGAGGCGAGGTGCCAGACACCGAAGAGGCCGTCACCAGTGACGTCTCCTGGCGCCAGGTCGCCAATGTAGTGGTAGAGCGGCAGGTCGTTGTAGGTCACCTGGTACGTGCCGTCCTCGCGTTCGATGACTGCAATTACGCCAAGCACGCCTTCGCCCGCTGCCGGCGGCTCGTCCTCGTCCGCGACCATCAGCGGCGGCCAGGTTCGCCGCGCACTCGTTTTCGTCGTAGCAGGTACTAACGCCAGGCGTGTCGTTGTCGAAGGTGTAGAGCGACATACCAGCCCCGTCGACGAGGTACAGGCCGTCCTCTGACAGGTTGACGAACAACTCCGCGCCTGAGGCCGCGGGCGTGGCCGCGCCGGTTGCCGCTGGTCGAGGTTCTGCGGGGGTTGCAGCGGCCGTTGCGGTGGGCGCCGGCGTGCCGTTGCCCTCGCAGTACAGGTCGTCCGGTACGCAGCTCGCGCTTGGCGACGCAGTAGCGGCCGCGGTCGGAGTGGCGGCGACCGACGGGGCCGGGCGACGGCAAAGTGCTGGCCTGGGTCTGGCCACGTGCCACACACCGCCGACGCCATCACCGGTCGTCTGGCCCGCGGCCGTATCGGCGCGAAGTAGTAGAGCGGGATCAGCTTGAACGTGACCTGCTGGACGCCGTCATCGCGCGGGATCGCGGTGAACTCGGCCAGGTCCAGGCCAGCGCCAACCGTGATGTCCGGCGTGCTCGCCACGGCTAGCGCCGGCCACTTGCCGAGGCAATCGCCGCTGCATGAGCTGTGACCGAGAGTGTCCTTGTCGAACGTATAGAGGGTGAAGCCCGTCGGGCCGACGTAATAGCCGCCCGCGGACGAGAGGGACACGGTTGCCGGTCCGATGGTCGGCGCAGGACTGGCGGCACCCGAGTTGCACGCCCCGAAGAGCAGCACGACTACGGCAAGAAGCGGAATGGTTCTCAACATGACGGTTGTTCCTCACACGGCAAACAACGCACGGCGCGCGTCGTTGAATGCTCACAATAGCCGCGTTTCGCAACGGACCTAGGTCTGAGACCTTTGTCGCGGTGAGCGACGGCGGTTTACGATGTCCGACATGCGACAGGTAATCGGCAAGCGACTTCTCGACGTAGACGTCGGCTAACTGCACCACTTGATCGACCGCCACGAGGGCGTGTCGATCGATATCGGAACGGGCGCCGGACAGGCTGTCTTGCGCCGCGCCCGTGAACGTCCCGCCGAGCTCGTCATCGGCCTCGATGCCGACGCTGGTGCGATGGCCGATGCGTCCCGTCGTGCCAGCGCCAACGTGCGCCGCGGTGGTCTCGCCAACGCGATCTTTCTCGCCGCGGCCGCGGAAGACCTGCCCGGGACTGCTGTGCCGAACCGCCGACCGCGTCACGGTCGCGCTTCCTTGGGGATCGCTTCTGCGCGGCCTGCTGATTCCCGATCCGACCCTCGTGGAGAAGATCCGCGACCTGCTCAAACCCGGGGGAGGGCTGGAGCTGCTGCTCTCGGCCACAGATCGCGACTCGGCCGCCGCTGGCGCCACGTTGGAGAGCGACGACGATGTGGCGCGCCTGGCCGCGGCCTACGAGGATGCTGGCCTGCATGTCGTCGAATGCCGCCCGGCTGACCAATCGGACGTCGATCGACTGTCTTCGGCCTGGGGCCGGCGCCTTGGCATCCCGGCGCGTCGTCGGGCGTGGCTGATCAGGGCTGTCGTCGGCCGCCCGGCTCAGGCGCCGGGTTCAGGCGTCGGCTCGGCGCCATCAACCTGCTCGCGGCTGGTGTAGTACGGATCACGCAGCTGAACCGGCGCGTTGCGAGTGCGAGCCCGGATGTTCAGGTACTCGACCAGGACCGAGAAGCCCATCGCGAAGTAGATGTACTCCCGCGGGATCTCGATGCCGAAGCCCTCCGCGAGCAGCGACGTGCCGATAAGCAGCAGGAAGGACAGCGCCAGGATCTTGAGGCTGGGATGGCGCTCGATCAGATCGCCGATGGGCCGCGAGGCGAACAGCATCACGACCACGGCGAGCACGATCGAGGTGATCTGGATGAAGAGGTTGTCGGACATTCCCACTGCGGTGATCGTCGAGTCGAGCGAGAACACGATGTCGAGCACCATGATCTGGAGCACGACGCTGGTGAGACTGCCTGCGACCGCGTTGGTGACGCTGCTTTCCTCGCCCTCCAGCCGCTCGTGGATCTCGAACGTGGCCTTGGCAATCAGGAAAAGACCACCGGCGATCAGAATCAGGTCGCGGCCGCTGAAGGAGTGGCCCAGGATCGTGAACAGCGGCTCGGTGAGCCCGACGATGATGAAAATGCCGAACAGCAGCAGGATTCGCGTGATCGAGCGCGCCGGCCAGGCCCAGGACCCGGGCTCGCTCGCGATCGGCCGGCGGCAGCTTGCCGGCCATGATCGAGATGAACACGATGTTGTCGACGCCCAGCACGATCTGGAGCGCTGTCAGGGCAACGAGCGATGTGATCCCGGCGACGGTCAGGATTTCCATGGGCTGCCGAGTCTATCGGGCGGCACCCTCACGCCGGTAACCGAAGGGAGACAAGCAGATGCAGACAGTCGGGATCGTGCTCAACGTCGGGAAGGATCGCGCCGCAGGAGTTCGAACAGGGATTTCGCGAGATGGAAGCGCCCATCTGGGCCGATCTGCGGTCGCGCGGCCTGCTGACGATGGCGACGCTGACACGCCTCGACATCACCACGCGCCCCGTCGAAGGCGCGGTTCAGTTCCTGGTCGTGGCCATCTTCGCCGAGCGACGAGGGCCACCACGCGCACGACAACGATCCGCGGTTCGCCGCGTGGAACAAGCGTGCCGACACGTTCCAGATCGCGGAACCGTTCGTCTTCGGTGGCGACACGATCGTCAGCGAAGGGCCGTGACCGTGCCGTAGTCGGGCCGCTACTTGGGGGTCGCGGCGCCCTTCTGCTTCTTTGTCGAAGTCTTGGGCTTCTTGCCGCCGCCTTTGCTACCCGGTCCCTTGTCGCCCATGTGACTGACGCCCCTTTCCAGACTGGTGGCTGATCGGCGTCAATCGTAGTCACTCGATTGGGTCGCTGTCAGCCTCCCGGCCTGTGCGTGACGACGCCGCCGTGGCGGTAGACATACAGCGTGTCTGGGTCAGCCTGATACGAAGCCAGGCCGTCCTGCTGACTGATCTCCATGTTCGGGGTAGCGAGGCAGAAGCTCCTCGAGCACCGCGATCAGCAGCGCTTGCGACGACTCCGCGCCGTCGTCCGCGTCTGCGAGCGCGGCTCGCACGTCGGCGCTGAATTCGGCGTCGTCGCTAGGCAGCGTGACGACACGAAACATCCAATCGATCCCTCCGATGCCTGAGCCCTGCACTGTCATGTGTCCGCATCTCCGCTTCCCACGGTTGATCGCACGGCGGCACATCCAGCCCTCTCTCGTAATCGATGATTCTCTCTCAGAAACGGTCGTCCGTCGGTTCGGCGGCGTACGGAGCTAGCTCGTTCGAGGGTCTCGGTAGGGTCCATTCCTCCGGGACATCGGCCACGATTCGTCCGCCAAAGTGTTGTGCGATCTCCACGATGCCTGGCCAGAGCCTCGTCATCGACTGTCAAGCCCAGGATCCTGCCGTCCTCACCATCGATCGACACGGCCGCGATCTCGACTGGACCGCTGAAACCCTGCTCGTGGATTGCCTTGAGGGCCGCCTGAGCCTGCCTGGTCGCGCGAGAAGTGGAATGCGACGGTTCTCATGGGCAGCCGGCCTTTCTGACGGGCATCAAGTGTGGGCGTCGAGCTGGCATCCGTTCGGCCCATCGACTTCCCCTCAGGACCTTTCGGGCACATGACACATCGGCGGTGCGCAACCCATTCGCGCTTCGCTATGCCGCACTAGGGAGTACCGTGCGTCGCACGGTCTGTATCACCCGGACTGAAATAGCCGGCCCTCAGGCGGCCAGGACGAGGACGCACTCCGGCGCTATCGGCTTGCATGCCGACGCCGGGAGGAACCTGTGCCTGCTCAGTCGGCTGAACGGAATCTGCTGCTGCGATCCGTGTCGGAGGACACGCGCGCGGCGTTCGTAGATGGCGCGCATGCCTGTCGCGCACGCGCGTGGTGTCACGCTGCACGAAGTTGGTGGGCCGATCGACGAGCTTGTGTTCCCGCTCAGCGGGCTGATCTCGCTCACGATCGACACGACCGAAGGGCGGTCTGTTGAGGTAGCCGTCATCGGCAACGAGGGGTTTTCGGGGGTCAATCGCTTTCTGGGCCGGCACGATTGCCGACACCAACGCAGTGGTCCAGGTGCAAGGAGAATTCCTGCACGTCGGGGTTGAGGCCTTCGGCGCAGGCGATCAAGCGCGACCCGAATGCTCGAGCGCAACGTCAATCAGCTTGTGCGAAGCCTCCTGGTCGAGACCGCACAGTCCGCCGTGTGCAACCAGGTGCATTCCGTGGAGCAGAGGACCGCGCGCTGGCTGCTGCACGCCGCCGACCGCGCCGGAACGAACGATTTGCTGCTGACCCAGGAATTCCTGTCACAGATGCTGGCCGTGCGGAGGCCGGGCGTCACGACGGTGGTAGGGATCTTCACGCGCGCTGGTCTGATCGACACCAAACGAGGTCTGATCATGATTGCGGATCGAGATGGTCTCCGGGAGTTCGCCTGCGAGTGTTACGAAGTCGTGCTGGCGGCGACTCCCGTCTACGACTGACGGCCTGATCGGCGCGCCCGAACCTCGAATCAGCGCTCGGCGAGGTACCGCCGCTCGCCCGTGATCGGATCCAGGTAGACGCGCATCTGGAGATGCGTGGTGGGATCGACGAACACCTCTTCGGTTCGCTGGAAACGAGGCTCCGGCTGCGCTGTCTCCCCGCCGCCTGGGCCCAGGCGACAGCTGATCGCGCTCGGCCGCCTGTGATCGGTAGCGCGTGCGCTCGATGAGTACGCCGATGATCAGCGCCGCACCGCCCACGATCAGCCAGAAGCCACCGAACAAGCCGCCGCTGCCGGCATACGCGACGCCCAGCGCTATACCGGCCACGAGCAGCAACACGCCCATCAGGCCGACGAAGGCTCGAACGACGTTCGCGCCGGTCATGCCGTGCTACTCCGCGGGCTGTCCGGTCGGCTGTGCAGCGGGCTGCACCGGTCGGCGCTCCGGCTTCCGGTGCCAGGACCACGGCCGTGCCGTAGGCGACGATCTCGGACATCGTGTTGGCCAGCTCAGTGCTGTCGAAACGCATCGACAGGACGGCGTTGGCGCCCATCAGCGTCGCGTTCTGCACCATGCGATCGATCGCCTGACGGCGCGTGTCCTCGAGCAGGCTGGTGTACTCATGGATCTCGCCACCACCCAGTGAACGAAGTCCGGCCATCAGGTTGCCGCCGATGCCGCGGCTGCGAACGACGAGGCCGAAGACCTGGCCCTTGGTCTCGACCACGCGCCAGCCGGCGACGTACGGCGTAGTCGCGATGAGCATCATCTCTGTCGGTTCCTCCTAGCCATTCGCAGCATAGCCGCGTCTCATGATGGCACCATCATGTGATATAAAGGTCACATGACAGCGATTGCTGACAGCGAGGCAACTCCGGCGAGCGAGTCGGATGCCGTCTGGCGAGCTCTCTCCAACCCTGTTCGTCGCAAGCTGCTCGATTCGATGAGTGACGGCCCGCGAACGACCGGTGACCTGGCGCAGAGAATGCCAGAGCTCAGCCGATTCGCCGTCATGCAGCACCTCGGCGTGCTGACCGATGCCGGGCTCGTCGTGGCGCGGCAGCGGGGTCGCTACAGGTTCAACCATCTCAACCCGGTGCCGCTGCGGCGCTGGTACGAACGCTGGGTCGTGCCGCTCGCCGATGGCGCCGCTGCCGAGATGCTGGCCCTTGAGCGGACGCTCGCAGCGGAAGAGTTAGGAGGAGGAGACGAAATGTCGGTCCAGGCACCAGTCGAAGAGATCGCCGCGCCACTGGACGGCGACCAGTTCCGCACCGTGCGCATCGAGACCGAGCTCCGGTTTCGCGCCACCCCGGAACGTGTCTGGGAGGCGATCACCGAGCGCTCGCTGGAGTGGTTTCCGTCGACGTACGGCGAGGACCGCGTCCAGTCGATCGTGCTCGAGCCGCGCATCGGCGGCCTGCACTACGAGGACTGGGGCGAGGGGAGGGGTCATCTGTATGGTCAGGTGACCGTCTACGACCCGCCGTTCCACCTCGAGGTACGCGGCCGTCTCGACCCTGGAACGATCCTGGATCGCGAGTACGAGATCTCTGCCGATGGTGACTTCGCAGTGCTCAAGTCGTCGCGCACCGCGGTTGGCCCGATCAGTGAGCAGCAGGCCGCCGGCATCCACAAGTACGGCGACATCGCCCGGTTCGAGGACGCATCTGCGGAAGGTGATCGAGGGCTAGGCCGGCTCGCGCGCGTCAATCCTTTGAGCGCGCGACCTTTTTGTAGGCCTCGTCGAGCAGCGGCTTGACGGTTTCGTCGAACGTCTGGCGGGTTGGATTGACGATCGAGATCCAGCGTTGGGCGGCGTAGACGGGGTGCGGCATGAGCGAGTCCGTTGCCGTGTAGTCGTATTCGAGCGTCGGATCGACGATTCGCTTGAACGTCGCCGGCAGGACGCCGATGTTCAGGCGATACAGGCCGCGGGCGGTGAGGTTCGAGTTCTGTTCGAGGTCGTGCCGGTCGGAGGTCACGATCGTCGCGAAGTTGGGCCAGTGCGTCTCGGGATTGAGCGAGAAGAACGTGGCGTCTCCTTCGGGCGCAGTGAAGACGTCCGTCTGTGGGTATGTCGCACGGATGTAGTCGGCGATGTCGGCTGGCGTGGCAGTGGGTCGGCTTTGGCGTCGTCGTGAATCGGTCATGGATTGACTTTAGGCACGCGCTGTCAAGTGCCTTCCACGAGTGCCGAGGGAACCGTGGGCGGGGGCCGCGGCGTCTACCGCGGGACACCGGCCGGTGACACGACCCAAGCGATCTGGCAATTCCGGATCGACATCGCTCACCCACGGAGGATCACTCAAGTGTCCGACAGCATGCAGCGTCCGGGTGGACGCCGATCTCGACTCGGCCTCGCGATGGTCGCGAGCGGCCTCCTCGTTCTCCTCGTCTCGGCGAACGTCGCCGCGGCCGGCCCGAATACCTCCACCAGCTCAGGCGCCGGCAGCCAGACGCCTTTCGGCGACGGTGCCACGCGCGTCTATCCCAATTCGCACATCGTCGATCTGAACCAGACATCGTGGGACCACGTCAAGGTCTCTGCAGATGGCAAGCGCGTCGCCGTCTACTTCTGGATGGGGGTCCAGGCCTGCTACGGGCTCGGTCAGGTCGATGTCTCGCGACACGACGGCCAGCTCAAGATCCAGCTCTGGACCGGCATCAGGCCGCGTGCCATCGGCATGGTGTGCCCGGAGCTCGCCCAGCTCTACAAGACCGTCATCTATCTCAACCGGCCGATCATCGGCGGTGGGGTGTCCTAGGCGACTGACCCGCCAGGCCTCCGGCTCCCACCCAGCTGGGAGTCGGGTTCAGGCCTGCGATCAGGTCGCGTCACTCTGAGGGAGTGGCGGATCGCCACTCGGCGCGCCAGGCCGGCGCCTCCCAGCCTTCCATGACGTAGATGCGCTCTCGGGCGACCTTGTCGCCGCGAAAGTCCAGCAACTGGATTCCGAATTGGAACGGACCGTCGTTGTAGCTGACCGAGCACTCCACGATCGCGATGTCGTCGCGAACGGTGACGCGACGCAGCTTGTAGCTCACCTTGGCCGGGTACCTGGCTGCGCCACTCCTTGAAATTGGCCAGGCCCTCGAAACGCTCGCCGGACTGCGGAAACTCCAGCACGGCATCGGCGTGGTAGACCTCATGGGCGCGCTCCGCGTCGCCGTCACGCAGCGCTTCCCAGTGCTTGTTGACCTGCGCGACGATCATCGAGTCATCGGTCACGCGACCAGCTCCCTTCAGCCGTCCCGCTTCCAGCGGCCCATGCCGCCGACTCGTTCGACGCGGATCCGCGTGACGAAGCCGGGCGGCGGGTCCGGCATGCCCGGAAACACGACGTCCGGTCCGAGGTAGGTGTGCGCCAGATGCTGCAGCAGCTCCGGCGCGCCGCCCTCTGTGATGCGCGCGGTCCCGTCGATCACCAGGTATTCGCGCAATCCCCACGCGTTGACGACATCCGACTGGATCGCGATCGAGACCCTCGGGTCGCGTCGGATGTTGTGCAGCTTGCGCTGGTCGGGCATCGTGCCGATGACGATCTCATCGTCCTCGATGCCCACCCAGGCCGAGGTCACGTGCGGAGAGCCGTCCGGGTTGATCGTCACGATCGTCGCGACGGCGGCCGAGTTCAGAAGCTCGATCGCCTCGTCCGACAGCTTCTCGATCACCCTCGGACGATACAAGCCCCGTCCAGTCGAGAGATGGGTCTACTCGCCGATCTCGATGGGAGCCCCGACGAGCGAGCCGTACTCGGTCCAGCTGCCGTCGTAGTTGCGCACGGTGGGATAGCCGAGCAGCTCCGACAGCACGAACCACGTGTGGCTCGAGCGCTCGCCGATGCGGCAGTAGGCGGTGATCTCCTTGTCCGGCGTCACGCCGCGGCTGCCGTACAGCGCGGTCAGCTCCTCGGTCGACTTGAAAGTGCCGTCCTCGGCGACCGACTTGGCCCACGGGATGTTGATCGCGCTGGGGATGTGGCCCTTGCGCTGGGCGCGTTCCTGCGGCAGGTGCTCGGGCGCCGCGAGCTCACCGCTGAACTCGGCCGGCGAGCGGACGTCGATCAGCACGCGCTCGGGATCGCCGATCGAGGCGATCACCTCGTCGCGAAAGATGCGGATCTCCGGCCGCGTCGTGTCTGGAACGGTGATGTTGCCGCGCTGGTGCTGCGGCGCATCCGTGGTCAGCGGCAGTCCGGCAGCCTCGATCTTCTTGCGGCCGCCGTTCAACAGGCGGACGTTGTCGAGGCCGTTGTACTTGAGCTGCCAGTAGGCCCACGCGGCGAACCAGTTTTCGTTGTCGCCGTAGAAGACGATGAGCGTGTCGTCGTTCACGCCGGCGCCCTGGAGGAGCTCCTCCAGCTGCTCGCGCGACGCCAGGTCGCGACGGAAACGGTCGACAAGCTCCGTCGTCCAGTTGAAGGCGACGGCGTTGGGCAGGTGGCCCGAGTCGTAGGCGCTGGTGTCGACGTCGACCTCGATGAATCGGACATTCGGGTCGTCAAGGTGTTCGCGCGCCCAATCGACGTCTACGAGCGACTGGGTGCGACGGTCAATGGTTGAGGTGGCGTTCATTGACGGTTGATCTCCTAGGTGGCTGACGCGCGCACGCGTCAAAGAAGAAGAGGAGAAGTCAGGGAAGTCGGCGGATGAGGTGATACGCGGCGCCGCGATCGCGGCGTGTGATCAGGCGGAAGGAACCTCGTCCGCCCTGGGACAGAGGCATGGCCGCCGGTTGTGACAGCATCAGCTCCGCGCATCGAAGCGACAGCCTAGCCGAAATCTCGCGGGTTGACACCATGGTTATACAACCGTATGGTTGTATGTATGGAGACCACGCTCGATTTCGACCGCATCTTCTCCGCCCTCGCTGATGGGACAAGGCGCGACATCGTCCGCCGAGCCATCGCGGGGGAGGAGGGGGTGGTCGAGCTCGCCGAGCACTACCCGATGAGCTTTGCAGCCGTGCAGAAGCATGTCGCCGTGCTCGAGCGTGCCGGGCTGGTCTCCAAGCAGCGCAACGGGCGTCGAAAGGTGGTTCGGACCAACGTCCACGGCCTGCGCATCGCGCAGCACCTCCTCGACCAGTACGAGGCGCTGTGGCAGGGACGCATCGACCGCATGACAGACATCGTCAACGGCATCAAGGAGGCCCAGGCATGACCGTTACCAACCTGACCAAGGATCGGGAAGCGCTCTCGATGACCCTGACGGCGGAGTTCGAAGCCTCTCCGGAGCGCATCTGGCAGCTCTGGGCGGATCCACGCCAGCTGGAGCGGTGGTGGGGACCACCGAATTATCCGGCGACGTTTACCTCGCACGACCTGCGGCCTGGTAGTCGCAGTCGACTACTACATGACCACGCCAGACGGGCGACCAGCCCCACGGCTATTGGGACGTGCTGGAGGTAGACCCGCCGCGATCGCTGGTGGTTCGCGACGGTTTCGCCGACGAGAACGGCAACCCAAGCGACAGACATGCCGTGACCGGTGGCATGCGGGTGACCATCGAAGACATCGGTGGCGGCCAGACGCGGATGTCGATCGAAAGCGAGTTTCCCAGCCGCCGAGGCGATGGAGCAGCTCTTGGCGATGGGCCAGGAGGAAGGACTCAAGGAGGCCGTCGGCCAGATCGACGCGATCCTCGCGGAATCTGCCGTACCCTCGGCGTAGCACAGCCACGAATATGGAGAAGACCGTGACTGAATCAGCGACCTTGACCGAACCGGTGACGCGCACGCTGGATGCGCCGGGCGCCGTCATCACGTACGACGTCCGGAGCAATGACGCCAGCACGGCGCCGGTGCTGATGCTGATCGGGTCGCCCATGGGCGCGTCCGGCTTCGCTGACCCTGGCGAGCCACTTCACCGATCGAACGGTCGTCACTTACGACCCGCGCGGCGTCGAGCGCAGCACCAAGGACGATCCCACCTCGGAGTCGACGCCGGAGCAGCACGCCGACGACATCTCGCGCGTCATCTCTGCGATCGGGGCAGGGCCTGTCGACCTGTTCGCGAGCAGCGGCGGCGCAGTGAACGCCTGGCCCTGGTGGCGAAGCATCCCGAGCAGGTTCGGCTACTCGTGGCGCACGAGCCGCCCACCGCGGCGGTACTGCCCGATCGACGAGGCCGCTAATGGCCGCCACCACGACATCCACGAGACGTACCTGCGCAGCGGGTTTCGGCCCTGCGATGGCCAAGTTCATCTGCCATCGTCAGCTTCAAGGGGCCAGATTCCGGCCGATTACATTGACCAGCCGGCTCCGGATCCCGCCATGTTCGGGCTGCCAACCGAAGACGACGGCTCGCGCACCGACCCCTTGCTCGGCCAGAACATCGATCACCTGCACCCACTACCGCCGGATTTCGACGCGCTGGGCGCTGCGTCGACGCGAATCGTCGCTCGCGGCCGGAGTCGAGTCGAGGGCGATGCTGTGGCCAGCCGCGGCGGCGCACGCCGTCGCAGAGCGGCTCGGCACGAGTTAGTCGAGTTCCCCGGCGACCACGGTGGCTTCTTGGGCGGCGAGTACGGCCAGACCGGCGAGCCCGACGCGTTCGCGGCGAAGCTGCGCGAGGTTGTCGCCTCCTAGCCAGTTGAGCGTGCCTGCGCGGCCGCATCTCGATCGCCCCTCGGCACACGTCCTAACGGCTCCGCGTTCGTTCGCGTGCGCTTGCCCCTGCATCAGTCGCGCAGCCGCCACGACAATGGCGCCGCACATCCGGATCGTCGCTTTGACCGAAGAGGGGAGTGGGGTATCGGGTGAAAGCGATGGGCAGGGGCTCCCTGCACGTCATTACCGGCTGCATGTTCTCGGGCAAGACGGAGGAGCTGCTGAGGCTGATGCGTCGGGCATCAGTGGGCGGTCGCACGAGTCTCCTGATTCGGCCGTCAGTGGACACGCGCAGCGAGGAAACAATCGCCGAGTCACGCTCGGGCGCAACGTACGCCTGCACCAGCGTGGCCGGCGCGTCGGACATCCTGGCGGCTGTGGCGGCGTCCCCTTGCGAGGTCGTGGCGATCGACGAAGCCGAGATGTTCGGTGACGACCTCACGGCAGTGGTCGACCGGCTCGCCGTCGAAGGCTACGAGGTCATCGTCTCGGGGCTCGACACCGACTTCGCTGGGCGTCCGTTCGGCGCCATGCCGACCCTGCTGGCGCTCGCCGATTCCGTCGCCAAGCTGACCGCGATCTGCACCTTCCCGGGTTGTGGCGCGGATGCCACACGAACCCAGCGCCTGGTCAACAACCAGCCAGCGGCGATCGACGATCCGTTGATAGTGATCGGCGGCACAGAGGACAGGCGCGAGCCCGACCGATACGAGGCACGCTGCCGGCTGCACCATCGAGTCGCTCCGCCGCGCAACAACCTCGCCGACCTCAGCCCGGGGTGAGCCTTCGTTCATTCAGCGTCCCGTTGCCCGACGGCCGCGCACTCGACGTGCTGGCTGGATCGGGCGATTCCGGCCCGGGTCTCCTGTTCCAACACGGCACTCCCGGCAACGCGACGCGTTATGAGACGTGGTTCGAGGCTGTCGAGGAGCGCGGCCTGCGCCCTTTTGGATACAGCCGGCCAGGCTACGCAACCTCCGCGAGAGATCCCGGGCGCAGCGTCGCGTCGGTCGCGGACGACATCGAGGCTCTTCTCGACGAGATGGGCATCGGCGAGTTCTTCACCCTGGGCGGATCCGGCGGTGGGCCGCACGCCATCGCCACAGCCGCGCTGCTAGCTGGTCGTTGCGTGGCCGCTGCTGCCTTGGTGACGGTGGCGCCGTGGCAGGCGGTTGGGCTCGACTTCTACGGCGGAATGGCGCAATCGAACATCGATGAGTTTGGCGCCGCGCTCGCCGGGGAGGACGCGCTGCGCCACTGGATGGCCACGGAAGGGGATGAGTACCGGACCATCACCGGCGCGAACATGGTTGCCGCGCTGGGCGACGCGCTGCCACCGGTTGATCAGGCAGTTGCTACCGGTGAATGGGCCGAGCACGAGGCAGCGGGCATCCGACGGGCCCTCGAGCACGGTTTCGACGGCTGGGTCGACGACGACCTGGCCTTCACCCAGCCGTGGGGCTTTGATGTCGCCTCGATCCGAGTTCCTGTCCGTATCTGGCAGGGCGAGGTCGACCGCCTGGTGCCGTGGTCACACGGTCAGTGGCTGGCGGACGCCATTCCAGGCGCGACATTCACGCTGGCCAAAGGACAGGGTCATTTCTCGCTCGGCACAGCTAATCGTGACGAAATCCTGGACGACCTGGTGCAGGCGGCCCAGGCGTAATCGGGACTTAGGCGTAACCCCGGTGCAGGCTGAAGAGGAACGGCAGCCTGTTGAACATCGCGAGGCCGACCGGCAGACCGATCACGGTCAGCGAGAAGGCATAGGCCACGACCGTCCAGATGGCCGATAGCCACCAGCCGATCAGCACGAAGTACACGATCCGGATCAGCGCGTTCGACTGCCTGACCCTCAACTGGCGGCTGTAGGCGACGCCGTCTGCACCCTGGATGACCTCGTATCGCTCCACGTGGGGCCGGAGTGTCAGTGCCGTCGGGATGTGGTTCACCAGGTAGAACGACAAGGGCAGCAGGATGATCGTCAGGGCGCTGACCCACGCGATGACCACGACGATCGCAGTCAGCCACCAGCCGATGAACAGGTACCAGAGCGCGCGCACGAACAGGCCGCGGCCCTGCTTTTGCTCAACGACATACAGCGAGGGCTTTGAAGCTGCCGGCGGAATGGGGGCGGGTACTGGCTCGGCCGGAGCAGGTTCGAGTGCGGCCGGCTGCGGCCGGTACTACCTCTGTGGGTGCCGCCGCCACCATCGCGGCTTCAGCTGACGCTGTCGACACATCATCGGCGGGTTGTATCGGCTGGTCGGTTGCCTCGGAGGAGGGTTCGGATGTCATCAGGAGGCCATCATAGGCTTCGCCCTACCCGCGGAACGACCTGAAATCCGCGCGCAGGTCCTCTGACAGCAATTGTGGCTGCTCCCACGCGGCGAAATGGGTGCCCACCGGATGGCGCGTGTACTTGATCAGCTTCGGGTAAGCCATCTCAGCCCAGCTCTGCGGCGCGGCATAGATCTCGTCCGGGAAAGACGGTCACCGAGACCGGGATCTGGATGCCCTTCACGTCGAAGAAGCCGGCTGTTGATGTCTCGCGGTTGTCCCAGTAGAGGCGTGCCGAGGAAACGGCCGTATTGGTCAACCAGTACATGGTGATGTTGTCGAGGATGTCGTCCTTGGTCAGGCCCTCCGACTCGCCGGCGAACACGCGCCTGATCAGCTTGTAGCTGGCGTCGTCGTGGTCGAGAATCCAGGCGGCGAGGCCGACCGGCGAATCGGCGATCGCGTACAGCGTCTGCGGGCGCAGCGCCATCTCGTTGGCGTAGCCCAGGCCCTTCTTGTAGAAGAAGTCGAGCTGATCCCACGCTCTGCGCTCGTCCGGCGTGAGCGTGGCCGGCGGCGCGGCGCCTTCTGCCAGCAGCTTGGCGATATCTGGCGGGACGGTGGCGGCCATGTTGGTGGAGATGGCCAGCAGCTCTGGCGGTGCCTGAAGCGCCATCAGCTCGGTCACGGCGTTTCCCCAGTCGCCGCCCTGGGCCACGAATCGGTTGTAGCCCAGGCGCTTCATCAGCGTGGTCCACGCCCGGGCGATGCGCGGCGGATCCCATCCGGTTTCGGTGGGATGGGCCGAGAAGCCGTGTCCCGGCAGCGATGGGATCACGACGTCGAAGGCGTCGGACGCGCTGGCGCCGTGCGCCGTGGGATCGGTCAGGGGGCCGATGATCTTGAGCTGCTCGATGATCGAGCCCGGCCAGCCGTGGGTGACGATGATCGGCAACGATCCCTCGTGCCTCGAGCGGACGTGAATGAAGTGGATGTCCAGCCCGTCGATCGACGTCAGGAACTGGGGGAGGGCGTTCAGCTGGGCTTCCACGCGGCGCCAATCGTGGGTCGCCCAGTGGTCCGCGAGCGCCTTCATCGTCGAAAACTGGACGCCCTGGGTCTCGTCCTTGACCGTCTCGGGCTCGGGCCAGCGCGTGCTGGCGATCCGCCGCTTCAGGTCATCGAGGTCCGCCTGCGGAATGTCGATGCGAAATGGTCGAATGGATTCGTCGTCCATGCTCTGTCTCCTCTACCGAACCGTCCGTTCACGCGGGATGGTCTGCCTTCGGGCCCGACTCAGTCGAGGGCGCCCGCCCGCCGCGAGAAGTGCGGTCAACCCGTCACCGCGAACTCAGTTGACATTCTGGCCTGTTCTAGCCACCATATGGCCATGAAGCAGGTAGGGGTCGCAGATCTGAAGAACAATCTGTCACGCCACCTGCGGCTCGTCGAAGGCGGCGAGGTGATCGAGGTTACGGACCACGATCGGCCGATCGCACGCCTGGTGCCAATAGAGGTGAAGACATCAGCTGGCGCTTCGGCCGCCCCTCCGACCGTTCTCCGAGATCAGAGACAAGGTCTATCCACGCATTGGATCTTCCATTCGACCCAGTGGAATTGCTTTTAGAGGACCGACGCAAGCGGTGAACGCCTACGTGGACTCGTCTGTCGCTGATCCGGCTCTTGTTCGGTCAACCAGGGCAGCTGGGTGGCTGGTCCGAGATCACGCAGGCCGTCTCAAGCGAGTTGGTGAGGGTCGAATGTCTGCGCACGATTGACCGAACTGCCATCAGGGCGAGCCTGTCCGGCGAAGACGTTGCGTCACTGCGTTCTGCGGCCCTCGACCTCATGGACCGTCTAACCCTGGCGCCCAGTCACGCCGGCCGTACTCGGCCGCGCCGCGGAACCATTCCCGACATCGTTGGGGACGCTCGACGCAATTCACCTGACTACGGCCCTAGCCGCCAGCAAGGACCTCGCGCCACTGGTCCTGGCGACTCACGACACGGAGCTGGGTCTGGCGGCCAAGTCGATGGGGTTGGACGTTCAGGGCGTCTGACAGGCGGCTCGTCGAGAAGGTCAGTCGATCACGAACCAGCTGATCTTGGCACTCTTGCCAGGCCCGAGCGCGCCCGAGAGGAAAACCTTGAAAGTGTTGGCCACCGTATTTCGAGTGATGCGCTGGATTGCGAGTCCACTCTGATTGCTGTCCAGGGTGCAGAGGATCCGCGAGTTGGCCGTGATGTCTGTGCCCGGTGTGACGGTCTTGGTCGAGGTGCCAACGGTGACACCAGTGAGCCCTGAGGTGCTGAAGGAAACTCGACCCTGCGCACTGAGCGCCGTGCCGTTGGGCGCCGAAGCGAGCACGGCGATGCCCGACGTGGCTATGCCTGCGACGCCGCCGCCAACCGTCGTCTGCCCGACCACGCCGAACGCACTCGCATCCTGCGCGGCATAGCCGAAGACCCCTGTCTTCGCAGGGCTTGCCGGGGGAGGACCGCCCGGACCGCTGTAGCCCATGACGCCCGTGTTGTCTCCGAAGGTGCGTCCGAAAGCCGCGGGCTGATCTGGAGCAGAGCTGATGCCCTGCACGCCGACGTTACTTCCGCTCTCACCGTAGACCGCCTTGCCTGAGGTGCTGTTTCCCCAGACACCAAACCCGGATGCGGCTTGGCCGAAGACGCCGTATCCCTGCCCAGTGTTGCTGCGGCCGTAGACGCCGTATCCGCCGGCCGTGTTTTCGCCGTAGACACCGCTGGCTGTGTTGCTGGCCGAGGTGCCGGATGTCCCGTTGGCGCTCTGGCTGACACCGTGTACGCCGTCCCCCTCGAGACTGTCGCCGTAGACGCCTACACCCCCGACGGCTTCCCCATGAACGCCATGACCCGTGTTCGTCGCGCCGCTAACTCCGCGCGCATCGTCACCAAGGTTCGAGTCGCCATGGACGCCGGTGTTCGGAGGAAGACTGGTGGACTGCCCGACGAAGCCCAGCACACCGATGCCACTTTGTGCGCGGCCCGAAACCCCGACTGCGGTGGAAGATAGGACCGTTGCCTCCCCGCGCACCCCGATCCCAGTGTCCGTCGTCCCGTGAACGCCAGTCCTATTGCCGGTCGCCTCTCCTTTGACACCTGCTGAACCAGCAGCGCTAGTTGTGCCGCGCAAGCCATGACCGCCCGACGAAGTGACGCCGGTCGTCGAGCTCGCAGTGAAGCTGCCGCCGGCTGTGATCGTGTCGCCATTCGCGGCGCGTGAACCCAATGGCCGGCCGACGGCCTCGGCAGCAAGCGCCGCCAGCGCACCGATCGCTGCACCCAGCATGGTTCGGCGTGATTGTCTGCCTGGAGTCGCGTCAGTGGTCGTGCCGCGACCGCTTGGCTGGTCTGGATTGATTCTCACCTCGCACCACCTTCCACGTTGCCCGTCGACCAATCGACTATGCACGCATGCCCCTGTGAATTGCAATCGGCGTGGACCGTGCCGCGGCGCCTGGATGCCCGGATACTCACGACGGTTGGGCGTTTGGCAGCGACTGCCCGTCGTGCGGCTCGTGATCGACGCCGAGGGCTAGGTGTGTCGCTCCGACTACTTCCGATAAGAGAAGTTATGTAACTTATGCCACGTCGCGGGTTATCTGTAACCAAGGGCCGCCAGAGTCCACGCGCCCTCTTCACCGTCGCACTTCATGCCGGTCATGCCGCCCAGCCCTGGCGCTGTGATGTCGCACCGATAGTCGGTTGGTCCGACCTCGAACTCCAAAGTCTTCTTGCCTATGCCTCTAGGAGGAATCGTGTTCATTGACGGTGGATGTTGAATACAGGGAGGCCATGAACTAGAAGCACAAGAGGGTCCGAAATGGACAGCACGCCTGTACCTGTTTCTTCGACGTCAACGATCAGCGATCGCGAACGCGAGCAGATCGACCGTGCCAATGCGACCACGACGACGCCCGTGGTGTTCATCCACGGGTTATGGCTGCTGCCGTCGAGCTGGGACCCGTGGGCCGCGCTTTTCGAGGAGGCCGGCTACGTCGCGCTCACGCCGGACTGGCCTGACGACCCGGAATCGGTGGAGGTGGCCCGCGCGGAACCTGAGGTTCTCGCCCACAAGACGCTGGAGCAGGTCGCCGAACACACGACCGAGGTCATCAAGGCCTTGGACAAGAAGCCGGTGCTTATCGGGCACTCGACCGGCGGCCTGGAGGCAGAGATGCTGGCAGGCCGGGGCCTCGCGGCGGTCACGGTAGCGATCGACCCCGGAGTGTTCCGCGGCGTCCTGCCGCTGCCGCTGGTCGGTGCTCCGCGGCGTCGGCCCCTTCCTGATCAATCCGAAAACGCGCGGCAAGGCGATCACGCTCACGTTCGACCAGTTCAGATACGGCTGGACGAACGCGCTGGACGAGGACGAGGCGATGGAGCTGTACGACAAGTTCCATGTCGCCGCCTCAGGGATGTCTCTCGTGCAGATGGGCAACGCGAACCTCAACCCGTGGACCGAGGCGAAGGTGGACATCAACAATCCCGAGCGGGGACCGCTGCTGATCATCGACGGCGAGAAGGACCAGCACCGTGCCGTGGGCGATCGCGAACGCTGCCTACAAGCGGCAGAAGCACAACCCGGGGGTCACAGAGATCGTCCAGGTTCCGAACCGCGGCCACTCGCTCACCATCGACCATGGCTGGAAAGAGGTCGCCGAGATCGCGTTGGCGTTCATCAAGAGGTTCGATTGAGTCGGACGGCCGATCAGCCCGTCAGCTTCGCGGAGGACATCAAGCCACTGTTTCGGCCGCAGGATCGCGATTCGATGGACGTTCGCGTTCGACCTTTGGGACGTCGAGGATGTCCGATCGAACGCGGACGAAATCCAGGACCGTCTCCAGGAAGGCACGATGCCGTGCGATGGTGCCTGGTCGTCCGACAAGGTCGAGCTGTTCGGCAGGTGGATTGAGGCAGGCAAACCCGCCTGACCTCCGGCCGGCGTCTACCGCGCTCCGACGGTGCCGAACGTTGCTCGACCTGATGGTCGATAGATCTGGATCGTCACTTCTGACGGCGTAGCCCTGGACTCGAGCAACTTCAGGCCGTGCGTTTGTCCCTGTTCGGGAAACAACCGCATCCCCTCCCCCACGACCACCGGGAAGATCATCAAATTCAGCTCATCGACCAGGTCGCGTTCCAGCAGCCAACGCAGCAGATTCCCGCTGCCATGAACCTGGAGCTCGCGTCCCGGCGCCTGTTTCAGGTCGCGCACAGCCGCCTGCACATCTGTTTCGATGACGTGGGTGTTCTGCCACGCTGGGTCCTTGAGCGTGGTCGACGGCACGTACTTCGGCAGCACGTTAACGCCGTGGGAGATGGGGTCGCCGGCGTCGTGGTTCGGCCAGTACGCCTCGAAGATCTGCCAGGTCTTGCGTCCGAGCAGCAGCGCGTCCGTGCGTTCGAACACGGAGGTGACGAACTGCTGGGTCTCCTCGTCGAAGAACGGCGCGGCCCAACCGCCGCGGGCGAACCCGCCGACTCGGTCCTCTTCGGGTCCCCCGGGGCCCTGGTAGACGCCGTCCACGCTCAGGAACATGGTTGCCGTTAGCTTCATGGATACAACCGTACGGTTGTACGAAAGCGGTTGTCAATGAGGCTATCGCGCCGCTAGGTCAGCGCTTCTTCCCGCCGGCGAACGGCTTGGCGGCGGCCTGCTGCATCCAGGACGTGATCTGCGCTTCATCGAGATCAGCGACCGTTGCCAGCTCGACACCGCGTGTCTGCTTGCCCATGCCGATCGGCGTGACCGGCGGTTCAGGCTCGAGCTCCGTGCCGCGGATGAACATGAGCTTCACGTGGCCGACGAAGGCACCGGACGCGAAGCACCAGCCGCTCCTCCACGCCGTAGTAGGCCATCCCCCACTTCACTGCGCGCCGGAGACCGGGCAACGTCCTGGCCGCCAGGGCATCGATCTGCTCGGCGATGTCGCGCTGCGGTTGCGGCAGGCTGGCGATGTAGGCGAACACGGGAGCGTCGCCGTCTGCGGTCTTTGCGTCGCTCGCCTTGCCATCCATGGCGGGGCGCAGCTGCAGGGTGCCCGTTTCCTTCGTTGTCATGTCGTACCTCGGCGTGATGTGGCGACGAGGGTACCGAATCGGGGAATACGCCGATACGCTTCACAGACCGTGACAACACAGGAAGCAGAGCATGCCGGCGTTCATCCCGCCGATGAACGCGACGCTCGTGGCCGCGCCATTCGAGAACCCGGAATGGCTATTCGAGGTGAAGTGGGACGGATTCCGGGTCGAGACCATCGTCGATGAAGGCGGAGTCAGAACCCTGACGCGCGGTGGTTTGGACGCGGCTCGCTATTTCGGGTCCTTCCTGGAGCCGCCGACGTGGATCGCGGCCAGGCAGGCAATCGTCGACGGTGAGGTGATCGCCGTGGACGAAGCAGGCGAACCCGACTTCGCCCGGCTCCAGGCCGGCATCAAGGGCAGAGTCGCGGACGCTGCTGGCTCGGCTCCGTTCCTGTACATGGTCTTCGACCTTCTGTTCGTCGATGGGCGCTCACTTCTCGCCGAGCCGCTCGAGGAGCGACGACGTCTTCTCGCCGAGGCGCTGCGGCCCGATCCTCGCGTCCGCTTCAGCGAGCACATCGAGCGCGATGGCGTAGCCGCCTTCGCCGCGGCCAAGGAGCGCGGACTGGAAGGGATCATGGCGAAGGACCGGCGCTCCCCGTACCAACCCGGGCTGACGCACGCTGACCTGGCAGAAGATCAAGATCCGCCCCGAGCAGGAGCTCGTCGTGGGTGGCTGGACGACCGGCATCGGAGCGGCGACCGACCTGGCGGCCCTGCTGGTGGGCGTCTACGAGGACGGCCAGCTCAGGTACGCCGGGAAGATCGGTACCGGCTTCACCGGCAGACAAGCGGGCCGAGCTCCTGGGGCTCCTCCCCTCCCTCGCCACCGACGACCAACCGTTTGTAGTCGCCGCCTCCGCGGGCCGCCTCGCGGAACGCGCACTGGGTGCGTCCGGAGCTCGTCATCCGCGCAGAGTTCGCGAGTTGGACGGGCGACGGTCTCGTTCGCCAGGCGGCCTACAAGGGCCTCGACCGGGGAAAGGACCCGCGTGCCGTCCACCGGGAAGTCGCGAAGTAGCCAGTGTCCCCGACTGGCCATCTCAGGCCGCCGTCAGGGGTTGCGGAAGGCTCTTACAGAGGCGCCAGCGTGCCCTCGACGTGGGTTTCGGAGTTGTTCACATAGCCCGGGCGACCCAGGTCCTGCTTGCCTGACATGTCGATCTGGTAGTTGGTATCCCCATCGAGCTTGGCCTCGAGCCCATCAGCGGCCCCGCTAGCCAGCGAGACGTAGTTCAGGTCGTATTCCCCACACGAGATAGGGACGGCGACCTGCAGGTGGATCACATCGTCACCCAGCGCACCCGTCGGCGCAATCAGGCCGTCTGTGGTGCCCTGCCGAATGTGGGTCGGGTCCAGCAGATTCCCCTCCCCGTGATACGTGCACGGCGGTCCAGGGGGACAGTTTTGGGCATCTGAGCCGCAATTCTTGTTGCCGCCGGTCGTGTCAAAGTCGTAGCTGTAGGTACCACCACCGGCCGGCTCGACGGTCAGCTGCCCGGAAGTGCCGTCCACGACCATTACGACTTGAGCCGTGATGTCGATCGTGGTCGTCGCGTTGAGAAAATTCGATACCTGGTGGAAATGGATGGTCCCGCCAAACTGCGGCGTCCCGACCGTGAACTCGACTGTTTTCTTGCCAATGCCGCGGTTTGAGACCTGCTCGAGGTTGATCGTGCCCTTGTCGTCCTTGTTCGGTCCGGCAATGAACGTGAAGGTGGGCGGATAGGGCACCGGCTCGTCCGTCGGGTCAAGCGATTGGGTGCCGCTGAAGGTCGCCTTTATCGGTTCAGAGATCTCGGCCGTATTGAACTTGCCGGCAGCCGTGACGGAAAGATCCACCTGCTCGTTGGGGCCCACTTTGCCCGTGTCGCGGCTGGGCGTGAGCTCGATGCACTTGCCGGAGCGCCAGAAGGCCTCCGTTTCCTTGCCGATCTGGGCCATCAGCAGCTGAGCCATGACCGATGAGTTGAACATGCTGCCCGCCGACCGTTCCGCACCGGTCCCCTGCGCAGTCAAGCCGCTGCCGCCACTGGATGTCGTCTGTCCACCAGGACTCATCACGATGGGCAACGTCTGGGTTGCGGTCCAGTCGACCGCATCGGAGTGAGCATCGGCTGCCATGTCGAGCGTGGTCTCGATGCGCAGCAAATGTGCGTCGTCGCCGTCATACAGGTTGAACGGAGCATCGACTGCCCTCGAGCCGCCAGAACGTGCATTAGCCGCTCCGCTGACGTCGTTCATCTCGTGTTTCGTCTGGAAGGTGTACGTGCCGGCTGCGAGGCCGCCCTCCTCCGGGCACGCATTGACGTCGAACTTGCCGTCGGAAGTGCTCGTGTACAGGGCGACAAACGAGCCGCTCGCGGCATCGGAGATGTTGTCCGTGACGGACAGCTGAACTTCGAACGAGAACCGTCCGCCGCCACTCTTGACCACCCAGGTCATGTTCACGTCCACCACCTCGCGCACACCGTTCGAGGTGTTGTCGAAATGGTCACTGCGCGGAATGGTGCCGTCGAGCGTCTGGTCGGCGAGCCTGATGGCGGTGGTCCCCAGGCTCAGCAGAGCGGACGTAGTGAAGCCCGTTTCGGTGAACACGCTGAGATCAATGGCATCTGGGCGCTCGTTCTGCCGTGACGGCAACCCGGACCCGACCATGGCCACCATGTCTGCAAGCGCCCCACTGGTCGCACCTTCAGGCATCTCCCCGGTTTCGCTCAGATGGGCGATCTGCTGCAGGCTCTCCTGGCTGAACGCTGATGCCTGTGCATCCAGCGCTTGAAAGACGGCCTCGCCGTTGTCGCCGATAAGAGCCGCCATTTCTGCCATCGGCGCGAACCTCCTGGTTCAGGAGAAGCTCTTTCTGAGCCGGCGCACCCGGATCTGCGGCGTCGTCGTAGTTGACGCGGGCCGTCCCATCAGTCGGATCCGCTGACGTGGCCGGTTGGACGGTTTGAGCAGGTGCGGCCGCGGACGCCGGTGGGCTCACAGCATCCGGCGTGCCAGGGGTGCCGGGCGCTGAACCTCCGCATCCTGCCAGCGCGACGGCCAGCAACGATAAGAGCCCCCGTCCACCGTGACGATGCGCGACGCTCGCGCAGGCCGGACATGTCGACAATCTTGGGCCGCCGCCGTGCCGTCGGCAATAGGGGTTTTCCCTAGGTTTTGAGGACGTACTCCATGAGTTGGGTACCGAAACCGATGACGTCAAATCCCGAGACGTCCTCATCTGCGCACGAGCAATTGGTCAGCACGATCACTGTTGCGCTGGTCTCCGGATCGCGGAAATAGACCGACTGGAAGCCGGGGACTCCGCCGCCGTGCATCCACCAGTCGCCGTCGATCGGATGATGTATCCCCAGGCCGAATCTGCACGAACTCGTCCTCTCCGACCGGGGTGCGGGGCACGGCGTCCAGCATCTCCGCCAGCATCGGCGCAGGAATGATCTGTGCGGCGAATAGCTTGTCGAGGAAGGTGAGGAGGTCCGGGGCGGTCGACACGAGTGAGCCTGCGGCGCCCGCCCGTGACATGAGGTTCTCGTACGAGAACGGATACGCAACCGGCACATCGGCGGTACCAAGCCAATGACCAGTCACCGGCTCCACCAGCGTGGGCTCGAAGCCAAAAAGGAAGCTGCTCTCGACACCTGCAGGCTCCAGGACGCGATCCCGGAGCTCGGCCGCGAGATCGTTTCCGGTGACGGCCTCGATGAGCAATCCGAGGATCACGTATCCCGTGTTCGTGTACAACCAATGAGTTCCCGGCTCGAACGTCGGTTGGCTGACGTCGATCAGCGCGATGAGGTCCTCAGGTTTCCAGAGGCAAGGTGCGCACGCCTCCGAAGGTTCCTGGCTCAGTCCCCAATGATCTGGAAGCCCTGAGCTGTGGCTCAGCAAATGCCGAACCGTGATCCGATTGTCGATCCCGAGCGCGGGGAGGTAGCCAGCAACTGGCTGATCGAGTTCCACCAGGCCGGCGTCGACGAGGGAAAGAACAAGAGCGGCGATGTAGGTCTTGGTGATGCTGGCCACCCGGAACAAATCGGAGGTATCGAGCAACACGCCTTCCTTCGCGTATCCCGTCGCCGTTGAGATCGTCTCGCCGTCCGGGAAACGCACCAGGGCAACGACACCGCCTACCGGCTCGTCAAACGCCTCATCGACCATCGACTCCATGGCAGCGGCGCGGCCCGCTGAGGCGGTTGGCTGGTCGGTGGATGATGAAGGTCCAGCACATCCGATCAGCACTTCGATCAGGAGCACCATCGAGACGCGCCCTACATGCATTGGTCACCGGTCCAGGGCGTCGTCCGGGGCAACCAGCCCCTGACCGCGCGGCGGTAGGCGGCGTACTGCTCGCCGTACTCGCTGGACAGCGTCGGCTCCTCGTAGAAGTGGACGAAGCTCGCGACGAGGACCCAGATGATCGCGGCGTAGACAACCAGGCTGGCGCTGCCGAGGATCGCCGCCTGGCCGAGGATGATCGCGATCACCGCGAGGTACATCGGGTTGCGCACGTAGCGGTACAGCCCACCGACGACGAGGTTCTTGGTCGGCACACCCGGGAACGGCGTGCCCAGACCTTCGACCACGAAGCGGATCACCGTATGCGCGAGTACGCCGACACCCACCGCGAGCAGCACCGCCCCACCGATCTGCAGGGCGAACGGTGCACCCGAGCCGACCCAGCCACCGGTGATCAAGTACGGGACCAAGAACGGCGATCACACCGGGCATCCCCACGACGAACACGACGCTTCCGATCGCCGCTCCGCGTCTGGTCATGGCGTGAGATAGGTGGCACTCTGAATATCGCGAACCAATGGCCGTGCACGATGTCGTGTGTCTCGACGAGCTCGTAGCCCGCCCGCTTCATCTGCCAGCCTGAACGCGACTCGGCACGCTCCCGTGTGGGTTCATCAGTCGCGCCAGCGGGCCTTCCAGACGCGATTCCAGGATCGCGACTCTACCCGTCGGCTTGAGCAGCGAGCGAGCCTCTTCGAAGTAGCGCTGGGGCCGACGCAGATGGTGGTACGTGGCCGAGACGAATAGGAGGTCGATCGCTTCAGGCAGCTCCAGGTGCCGCCGGCTGGTCAGGACCGGCCGAAGGTTGCCAATGCCTCGCTCCGTTGCCAGACGCACCAGGTCGTCGAGCGTCTCCTGGTCTGCGTCGACCGCGTAACAGACGCCATCCGGGGCCACCTGTTTGGCCAGCAGTAGCGTGAAATGGCCGTAGCCCGGTCCCAGATCGGCCACGACCTGTCCCGGTTGAATGCTCAGCGCGGCGATAACGGCGTCCGGGTCGCGCAACCGGTCGCTGCGCTGACCGCCCTTGTAGAGATGCTGTTGGAGCGAAGCTGGCAGCGACCAAACGATTTGTCGAACCGCCGAGCCCACAGCGCGACGCGCAGCACGGAACCGCGTCAAGGTAGCTCGGACGCTAGCCGCCGAGGCCGGGGGTGTGGGCGTAGGCCGACAGCGCCGGTTGGCCGCCGAGATGGGCGTAGAGGACGCGTGAGCCGGCTGGGATCTCGCCTGAGCGGATCATGCCGATGAGGCCGGCCATCGACTTGCCCTCGTAGACCGGGTCGGTGAGCATGCCCTCCGTCCGCGCGGCCAGCTGGATCGCCTCGATCGTCTGCTCGTCGGGGACGCCGTAGACCGGTCCCGCGTAGCCGTCCACCAGCGTGATCTCGTCGGCGCGCAGATCTCGGTCGACCCCGATCGCCTCCGCGGTAAATCGGGCGATCCGGGTCACCTGGTCGACCGTCTTCTCCAGCGTCTTGGAGGCATCGATGCCGATCACTCGGCGGTCTCCCCTCCCCTCGAGCGCGGTGCCCGCGATCATGCCCGCGTGCGTTGAGCCGGTGACCGTGCACACGATCACCGTGTCGAAGAAGACGCCGAGCTCCGTCTCCTGCGCGGCGACCTCGCGCACCCAGTTGGCGAAGCCCAGGCCGCCGAGCGGATGGTCCGATGCCCCGGCGGGAATCGGGTATGGCTTGCCGCCCGCCGCCTCCACCGAATCGAGCGCGGCCCGCCAGGAGTCGCGGATGCCGATGTCGAAGCCGGCCTCGTCGATGCGTACGTCGCCGCCCATGATCCGCGTCAGCTGGATGTTGCCGACGACCTCGTAGCCCGGATCGTCCCAGTCGACCCAGTGCTCCTGCACGGTCACCGCGCCAAGGCCCAGGTGGCGCGCGACACCGGTCACGGCGCGTGTGTGGTTCGACTGGATGCCGCCGATCGACACGAGCGTGTCGCAGCCCTTGGCGAGCGCGTCGGCGGCGAGGTACTCGAGCTTGCGCACCTTGTTGCCGCCGAACGCGATGCCGCTGTTGCAGTCCTCGCGCTTGGCCCAGATCTCGACCTTGCCGCCCAGCGCGGCGCTGAGTCGGGGCAGCGGATGGACGGGCGACGGCCCGAACATCAGCGAAACGCGCGGAAAGTCGTCGAGGCTCATCGGTGAACCTAAGGCTACAACGGCCTACCGCTCCCCAAGGGCTATCGTTCGTCGTGATGACCCCGCTCGTCACCGGCACCGTCTGCTTCCTGATGACAGACATCGAGGGGTCAACTCGCCTCGTCGCCGCGCTTGGCGAAGAGTTTCCGCGCCTTCTGGACGAGCACTTCGCGGTTCTCGACGAAGCCGTCACCGCCAACGGGGGCACGGTGGTGTCGAGCGAAGGTGATTCGGTGTTTGCGGTGTTCCCTGCCGCGCGACAGGCCATGGCCGCCGCCATAGACGGACAACGCGCCATCGCCGCTCACCAATGGCCGAGCGCGGCCGACTTGAAGGTGCGGATGGGTATCCACGCCGGCGAGGCCGTCATGGGCGGGCGCGACTACACGGGTATCGACGTTCATCGCACGGCGCGCATCGCGGCGGCTGCGTGGGGCGGCCAGATCATCGTTTCGGATGTGGCAAGCACCCTGGCCGGCGCCAACCTTCCCGAGGGCGCGACTTTTCGCGATCTCGGCGTCCATGGTCTACGCGACCTGCCCGATCCTGAACGCCTCTTCCAGCTCTGCGCGCCCGGCCTGGTCACGGACTTCCCTGCGCCGCACACGCTGACCATCGCCACCGCGACCAACCTGCCAGCGCCGATGACGCGCTTCATCGGGCGGGCGCGCGAACTGCGGTGACGTCCAGGCGCTGCTGGAACACGAACGCCTGGTCACCCTCACCGGGCCGGGTGGAACGGGCAAAACCCGTCTCGCGATCGAGGCGGCACGGAGCCTGCTTGATCGCTACCCCGATGGCGTCTGGTTCGTGGCTCTCGACACGGTTACGGATGCATCCCTGCTCATCCCCACGATCGCACAGACGCTGCATGTCCCGGAACAGCCCGGACGGCCCATCGCGGTGACGCTGGCCGAAAGCCTCGCCACGAAGCGCACCCTGCTCGTCCTCGACAACCTCGAGCAGATCGTGGCCGGAGCGCCGACATCGCAGGGCTGCTGGCGGCGACGACTGCCGTCTCGGTCCTGGGCTCGAGCCGCGAGTCGCTCGCCATCGCCGGCGAGCACGTCTACCTCGTGCCGCCCCTTGGTCTCCCGGCCGAGCCCGGTCGACCGAACGGCGGCCGACCTCGCTGGCTCGGAGTCGGTCGATCTGTTCATCGAACGCGCGCAGGCCGCCCGCGCCGATTTCTTACTCGACGACGAGAACGCCCCGGCCGTCGCCGCCATCTGCCGGCGGCTCGATGGCCTGCCGCTCGCGATCGAGCTCGCTGCGGCACGGATCAACGTCCTCGCGGCCGACCAGATTCTCTCGCGCCTCGATCATCGGCTGACCGTCCTGGCCAGCTCGCGTCGGGACCTGCCGGAGCGCCAACGCACCCTCCGCGGCGCCATCGACTGGAGCCATGACCTTCTCTCCGAGCCGGAGCGGGCCTTCTTCCGCAGGTTCTCCGTCTTCGTCGGCGGGGCCGACGTTGATGCCGTCTCAGCGGTGATCGACCCGGATGGCGCGCTTGACGACGACGCTCTGGACCTGGCGTCCGCGACTCGTGGACCGGAGCCTGCTGCGCTCGACGCGCGACGCAACCGAGAGTCGCCTCGAGATGCTGGAGACAATCCGCGAATATGCCGCCGAGCGCCTGGTCGAGTCCACGGAGGCGCCCGAAGTCCGTGCGCGGCATGCGGCCTACTACCGATCGATCGCCGAGCCGATGGAGTTCCTGATGATGGATCCTCGGCGCGACGAGATCCTCGAAGGTCTTGAGCGCGAGCTTCCGAATATCCGAGCCGCGATCGCGTGGTCGCTCGAGACATCGGACCCCGCCACAGGACTCATCATCGTGATCGCCCTCCACGACTATTGGCACATTCGTGATCACGTTGGTGAGGCACGTCGGGCGCTCGACGACCTGCTGGACGCGTCGGCGTCAGACGGCGCAACGCCCCTGCGCGCGAAGGCGACTCAAGTCGCAGCAGAACTTGCCGCGTGGGTCGCCGACGTCGCCATTGGGCTCGAGCTCGCAGAGCGCGCCGTGACGCTTGCCGAGGAGGCCGGCGACCAGCGAACGCTGATGTTCGCCCACATGGCCGCCGGTTGGACGACTGTTTCGCACCAGCCCGAGAGGGCCGTGGTCCACTTCGACTCGGTGATCGCTCTGGCGCGGGAGCTGGGCGATGATCGGACGTTGGCTGTAGCGCTCGGCGGTCAGTCCGCGGCGCTGATTCGGCTCCGCGACCTCGACCGCGCGGCAACTGTCACGAACGAGGCCATAGGCATCGCAAGCCGCATCGGCGATACCTACAACGCTGCCTACGCCCAAACGAGTCTCGCCATGATCGCCCTGTTGCGAGGCGACCTTGACGACGCCGAGCGCGGCTTTGGGGAGGTCACGCGCGCGTCAACCGAAGCCGGCGCCCATCTCATGATGCTTCTTGGGATGGATGGACTCGCCACCGTCGCCTTGGAGCGCGGCCAATTGCAAAAGGGAGCCCGTCTCGCCGCTGCGTCGGACGGCGCTGCGCACGTCAATCGGTGGCGGGCCAACATTGGACATGGTGGGGCTCGAGCCGGCGCTGGATCACGCTCGGCGCCTTATGGATCCGATCGAGTTCGAGCGGGCAGTTGGCGAAGGCCGAGCAATGACCACGGAGCAGGTGATAGCCGAGGCGATTTCCGGCCATTCCTAGTTGCGGATGACCTCGGCTCAACATTCACTCCGATCAACTGCTAAGTCCGGGAGTGTGGGCGTCCTGTTCTTCAGCACACAGGCTCGATCCGCAACAGCCACGGTTCACGGACCACTGGATACCAGATGGAGCCATGGCCAGAAGCGATCCCGAATTCCGGATTTGGTGTTTCCAAGAGGCATTCCATTTCGAGTGTCTGACGATCAATGCGAACGAGCAGGTCGGGAGCACCGTCAAATCCTCCCGAATTGGCCGTAAGCCAGAGTTCGTCGTCCAGGACGACGCCCTCAAGCCCCCATTTGGCCGTGTCAGTAGGCGGCTCGAGTCGTTGAACAACAACGCCGGTCGTTGGGTCTAGCGCCCACATCACGTCATCTGTCGTCCCCCAGATCAATCCCCACGCCGCCACAACCGGCCACTCGAGTCGCTCTCCGGTTGTCAGATCTGTGGCCTGACCTGTGTTCGTGTCAATGGTTAACGCCACTTCTGGGCCGATGCACCAGAGACGGGTGTCGTCGGACAGCAATCTGCAGCCCCCGAAATCCGTCTCATTCACTGCGTTGGTGTCGGGATCGATCCGGAAGATCTGACCCTCGGAATCGGTGGCCCACACGAAGCCGCCCGCGATCACGGGGCTGGCTACGGCGAGGTCGACCGACGCCACCACCTCTGCCGACGAGGGGTCAACACGGACCAGGCGCTCGAGGTCGAATGCCGGTGACGAGACCGATGCCCACACCATATCGTCGGTGGCGTCGATTTCCGCGCCGGGTCCCCTGTCGCCGAGCGGCACGCGATCGACAACTTGGTTTGAATTCGGATCGATGCGAAGCATCACGCGGTCGAGGTGAGGAACGACCCATACGCTCTCATTGGTGACGGCGACCGCGCCGGCCTCGCAACCCAGAGGGATCGCCGCGACCACGGATTCCATCGAGGGACTGGGAGAGGTCACATTGTTCGCACACATGTCACGGAGAGTTGGTTCCGGAGATCGCGCGGAAGCTCTTGAAGTTGGATCGGCCGGGCCCACAGAAGCACGCGGGCTTGATGGTGGCGCGATGGTTGTCGCCGAAACCGGCGCGTTTGATGGCCCTGTCGACGGCGGCGAGGCGTTGCATGCTGCGAGCGCCAAGGCAACGATAGACAGCTTTAACCGAGGCATGGTCGAGCACTCCCTACGGCTTGAACTAGGGCTTGTTGGGCCGCCAGGTCAGGGTGACGAAGCGGGCTGTTCTAGGGCGATCCTGTTGAGCAGTCGATCGAATTCGGCGACACCCTGATCGAAGAGCTCCGGTCGGGCGTCATACACGATTAGCAGCGGTCCACTTGGCAGATCCAGCAGCACTATTCGCTTCTTGCTCGGCATCTCGAGATTCCACGAACCGGGGCCGATGTTTATGAACTGCTCCGTCTGACCTTTCGGGCCGCCTGATTCGTACGTGACTGTCACGTCGATGGCGGTTGCTTGCTGGCCGGCTACTTCTGTGGCAATGGGTTCGCTGGCGTCGAGGTCGGGGTGTGCTTGGATCCATCCGATCAGGTCGGATGGAAGTGGCAGAAGCTTGGTCTCGTCGTTCGGGTCGTACACGCCGTGCGGCCGATAAATAGAGGTGCCGACATTGAATCCGCCCGCGCCAACCGCCTGCAGCAGGTGGATCATGGAAAGCATGTCCGCTTGGTCGGTGATCACCGTCCACCGATCCGGCTCGACCGGGACAAGCAGGTGCGGTTCGACGGCAGGCCTGAGGACCCCGGAAGAGCTGGCTGCGGGCGACACTGTTGACGTTGGGGCTTCGCTCGGTGACGCCGTCGGGCCCGCCACCGATCCCAATCCAGGCGGCAGGGGAATGATGAAACGAAGTGCGACGATTGCGACAATTAGTAGCACCACCGCGAAGGCGCCTCCCAGCAGCCATCCATACCGGCGGCGGGAAGCAGCATCTCGATAAGCCTGTCCGGTAACGATCCGGATCGCAGGCTGAGGCTCGTCCGCAACCCTCCAGTTGGGCCGTTCCGGGAGGAATCGTTCGACGGCGGTCAGTCGCCGTTCGAATCCATCTCGAATTCGGTCTGGCTCGGTCATGACCACAACTCTGGGTGCTTCCGCAGGGCCGATATAGCGCGCGACGCGAGGGTGCGGACTCCAGACGCCGAAATCTTGAGGATCTCGCCGACCTCGTCGTCGGTCAGGTCACGTTGGTACCGAAGAAAGAGCACCTCTCGCTGCCGCGGCGGGAGGGCACGACTGAGCGCATCCAGCCAGAGCCAAAACTCACGGGCTTCAGCATCCGTATCGTTCGCCCGAAAGTCGCGGTTTCCTTGAATCGGGAGCCAGGCCACTAGGCGTCGACGCCGCCATCGATCCGTGACAAGGTGGCGTGCGATCACCAGGAGCCAGGGCAGTGCGCGACCAGCAGGTCCACGTCCCGAGCGCCATGCCGAAAAGCCACGCGCGAACGTTTCCGCGACGATCTCCTCGGTGTCTTCCCTACCGCGCGTCGTCAGTAATACGTAGCGGGCAACGTCCCTGTAATGGGCCTCAAAGACCGCCTCGAACGAGAGCGCTAACTGGCCGCTCGAAATGCGCGGTCGAAGAGATTCGCTGAGGCATCTTGTATCCGCCTCGATCCGCAGGGGCCCAATGCTCTCCATTCTCAATACAACGTACAGGCGCGCGATTCTGTCCCAGGTCTGCTTGACGCCTCAGGGTTGCCCTTTCCAACGGCCTAGTCGGGTATAAATTCGCCTCGTCCAGAGAGTCTGTGTGGACCGGGGGTAACGATGGCTTCTGTCGTTCGGCGACTCGTGAGTTCCGCGCTCGTTGCAGCGCTGGCAATCGCCATTCTGCCCGGCACGACATCTGCCGGCAGCACTCCCTCCATTTGGGGCTGGGTCACTGCGCGCCAGCCAACCACCGCTTCCTACACGCCCGTTGCGAAGGATCAGGGCAACTCCACCAGCGGTACGAACACCGTTCAACGGCTGGGAGTGGGTCAGTACAAAGTCGTGTTCGGTGGCCTGCAGGCGGCGCCGTGCTTTTTCGACGGCTGCAGCGGTGCGGCCATGGTCTCTGCACTCTCTACGAGCCAGCGCGTCTGCAGGGTCGTCGAGCTCGGGAGCGGCCTGCCCGTGAGCGTCTTCGTCGATTGCTTCAATCGACAAGGCGATCCGGCCGACTCGGCGTTCAGCGTCAACTTCCTCGCCCCGCGCGACGAGCATGGCCTCGTCGCGTACGTGAACGCGAACGATCCAACGGCCACGTTCTACCACCCGGATGCGAGCTACAACTACAACTCACTGCTCAACCACGACGTCGACAACTACATCTGGCACGACTACGACTACTACCAGGTGGCGTTCGACGGCGAGGGCCACGCGGGCACCCGCGGCAATCTGCAGGTATCGGGCGTCGATGCCAACTGCAAGATCCAGAGCCGCTACGACAACGACGATCCCGGCGACTACTACTCCGGTCCCATGGTGATCTGCCGCAACGCGGCCGGCACGGCCGTTGATGCCGAGTATTGGGCAACCTTTACGGACGGCGTTGGCCTCAAGGGCGTGGGCGGGTCGGCCGCGTATGTGTTCGCCAACAAGCCAGGCGGCCTCGTCGTACACCCCGGCGGCTGCCTTCCGCTATTCATCAAGCGGTCAGGCGCCAACCGTCAGCCGCCTTGGCGTCGGTTCCTACCAGGTCAAGCTTCCAGGTCAGCTGTTGGGCGGGAGCGCACAGGTGACGGCGTTCGGTAACGACAGGATCCTCTGCCAGCTCTCGTCGATTCCGAAGAAGGGCACAACGCAGAAGATCGGCGTCCGGTGCTTCAAGCCGAACGGTGCGGCCGCGGACAGCAAGTTTTACCTGGAGTTCACTCGCTAGCTGTACCCGGCGTCGCCGAGTCGCGGGCTATTGCTCGACGAGGTGGCCGGTCCAGGTCGTGCCCGACACCTCGCAGTCATCGGATGACGTGAGAGTCGGTCGGCCGTCCTGCGTTGCTGGTGGGACGACTTCGAACACAAGCGGACAGATGGGCACATCGCCGAACGGCTCGAATGGCGGATCGCACGACGGGTCACCATTGCTCGGAAAGGTCTTACTCGCGGTGAGAGCGAAGTGGACCCCTCCCCCATCGGCCCGCATGTCGAGGATCTGCGCCGATGCAGTCCGCCTTTGTTCCCCATCAAAGTCGCCGTAGACGAAATGCTGGACGTCGTCCTTGTACATCTCCAGCGCCCCACCTTCGCTGCCTGACGTGGCGCACACGCCGAAGATGGTCGTTTCAAAGGTGAAGTTCGCGGACTGGATCTCGAATCCGAGCGGTTCCATGAAGTTCCTTGGGTTGTGCCAGATCACGATCACATCGAACGTTGCGTCACTGGTCGATAACGGGCTAGTTTCGTCGTGGCCGCTGAAGGTGCCGTGCAGCGTGACGTCGTCGCTCTCGCACTCCACTCTCCGATCGTCGTCGACGTTGAAGTTCGACCGCTCCCCTGCATCCAGGTGGCCGTTTCCGTTCATGTCCTCGACGCCATCGGGGCAACCGCCGGAGTCAGAGTCCTTGTCCCGCTCCGTGGGGGTGCCGTCCGAGTCGAAGTCTCGGCCGGCCTCACTCTGAGTCGTGGCATAGCCGTACTGCGGATCGAATACGCCGGTGACGATGTCCTGCTTGTCGCGGAGCAGGTCCTGGTCGCCGTCGTCGCTGCTGGCGTTGGTTCCGAACCGCACGGTCTCGTCGAAGTCGACCACGCCGTCACCGTCGGAATCCGTGGTGACGGATTCCTCCTGATGGCGGACGTTGGGCGCGGCGGGCATCAGGAAGAAGTTGAAGTCCGACGCAGGGATCCTGACGTGGTCGATGTCCTGCTTGTAGGTGCGGCCGGGCCACGGGTCGTTGATGGAGATGAGCCGGCGCCCGCCCGTCACCTCGTAGCCGGTTATGACGAAGGCGTGGTGTGAGTTCGCGGCGACGATCGGCCGGCCGGCCTCGATCTCGCGGACGACGTGGTTCCACATGTCCTCGAAGGTCATGAATCCCGGGTAGGTCACGTCCCCGAGGGCCCACTTCAGAACATCCAGAGCCTCTTGGCCGTCGGTCCCGTATCCGTACATCAGGTCACCCTCTGGCCCTTGGAGATTGCGGGCGCGGTGACTAATGACCTCATAACCGATGCGATCCTGGCTCAGGCCGCCACCGTAGAAGGCACTCACCATGGCGATCGAGGCGAGGGCACAGTTCTTGTTGTCGGCCGGGTCATTCGGATCGAGGGTCTGATGGTCGGCGTCCCACGGGTGCGCGCCCGTCTCCACATTGCGTTCCAACAGCAACATTGCCGTGTCCTTGTGCTGTCCGATCAGCGGCACGGACAGATGTTTGCCTGGCGTGTCCACGGCCACGAACGCCGCCATCCGAGCCTGGGCGGTTGCGCCGGACGCGAGCTCGAAGTCTGCTGGCTCCGAGAAGTCGGCTGCGGTGCCGCTGGCCGCGACAGCCTGCACGCGCCAGAGGTAGGCGCCTGGGGCAAGGCTGGCGACGCTCAGCTGGGGCTCGGTGACTGACGTATCCAGAACAGGTGAGGCGAAGGTCTCTTCTGTTGCGACCTGGATGCGGTACGACGACGCGCCCGGTACCGGATACCAGAACAGGTCCGCTGCGCCTGGGTCCAGGATGGCGCCGGAGACGGGCAGCATGACGCTGACCGTCGGCCCGGGGTTCGCGTTTCCCGCAGTGGCGGCCGCGCTGACGAACCATTCGGTCGGTGCTCCGGGCGTGCTGGCGCCCGCAGCGCGCGCGATCGTGGATCCTTGTGGGTAAGTGTCAGGAACGATCCCTCCTGGGCCGGTCGCGACGGCATCCGGATTGCCGTCTCCCCACGCGATGTGGTCCAGAAGTGTGCCGTCCGCGCCGATCAGTTCCACGTTCCCGCTGTCCGGCGGCAGGGTCAGTCCAGCCGGCGCGTGGACAGTGGCGCCTTCGATCGAGCCCAGCCCATCGAGGAGCACCAGCAGGAGGCCACCGGCAGCTAGAGCTGGCGCGTTGGCGAGCGGCAGGTCGCTACCCGCAAGACGTAGCGTCGTGGCGGCGACGTCGAGCTGACCGCCGCTCGTGTTGGCGATCTCGACGAAAGCGGGCTCGCCCGCTGCTGGCGCGAAACGAACCTCGTTGAGACGCAGGCCGGCCTGCCCGGAGGGCTGGCCAGTGGCCGCGGGCGGGGCCGTCGAGGACCCCGGCGCCTGCGCAGTGGAGCCCGGGGCCTGACTGGTGTTCCCGGTCGGCGAGATCGAGGGCGGCACAGGCGTAGTGCATGCCACCGCGACGAGCAGAATGGCCAGCGCGCGCGCGGGCTTCCCATAGCGCCCTATCACGCAATCAGGATAGGCCGCGCCCTTTCCGAATTTCAGCCGCCTGCGATCCGGCGCATACGAATCAGCTCGCGGCGCAGGCGTTTGCTGGGCCGGCCCTCGCCACGGACCGCCTTGATGCCGGGTGCGATCTCTCTGACGACCGGCGGCGGACTTCGGTCGACGTAGCACTCTGCGGCGGCTGGCGCGCCGACACGGTTTTCGATCGGGCGCACGACGTCGACGATCCGCTCGCGTGTGGCGATCAGAGCATGCACCACGTCGCCCGCGCGAACCTTGGTCGACGGCTTGGCGGGATTGCCGTTGACCTTGACGTGCCCGCCTTCGCACAGCTTGGTCGCCATCGGCCGCGTCTTGACGAGGCGAACGGCGCACAGCCACTTGTCGATCGCGCGTCTCGTCGGTCATAGCGAGCTTCGGTCGCGGAGCATCGGTGATCTTGCCCGCCGACTCGAACCCGAGGCGCTCAAAGATGGGCGCCGACATCTTGCCGGCCTGCACGAGGAGAATCGGGACTCCGCGGTCCACCGCCTCGTCCCATCGAGCGCGGACGAGCGCGCGGAACGCTCCTCTCCCCCGGTATTCGCTCAGCGTCGCCGCACCACCGAGGTACGGCAGTCCGTTGGTCAGCCACACGAGCTGCGCGCTGGCGACAACACGCCCGTCAACCAACGCCACGAACCCAATCCGGTCGTCGTAGTCGCCTACCTCTTCCCACATCGTGACGAGATTCGCCTCCGTGGCCGCGATGGTCTCTGGCGGCGCGTCCTCCATGGTGATCAGCACTGCCTCGCGGAAGTCCTCGAACGTGGTCACGCGGCGTGTTTCGATGTCCGGCGGACCGGGCTCCGGTTCGTGATCGAGGATCATCCCGGTCGCGATTGGATCTTCGTCATCGAGCGCTCGCACCCACCGCGATCAGTCGGTCCACGAGGTCAGCTGGCGTCGCGGATTCACCGACCATCCACGTGAACTCTTCGCGGCCGCGCTCGCGGAACCAGCTTCGAACATCCTGGATGCGCCGGTCGGCGTCTGAATCGCTGAACCGCGGTCGCGTCGCGGCGCCGAACCAGTAGTGCGGCGAGAACGGTACGTGACGAAGCACGACGTCGCCCTGGTCGTCGATATCGACCGATCCACGCCCCTGCAGATACGCCTGGGCATCCTCGACGATGACCCGTGGATCGAGGTTTGAGGTCATTCGCTCCATTCTGGCAGGCGGACGGGCCGTACCCTGTGCCGATGTCAGGGTTGGCAACGCGAGGGGCGCAGCACTCGCTGACACTCAGCTTCGTCGACACCGAGCTGGAGAAGCAGTACCAGCTGGCCGCGGGTCGCGAGAGCCTCAACGGCTTTCGGACCATCGCTCTCGCATCCGGCGTGGCCTGGGCGGTGGCGGCACTGCTGCTGCCGACGTCCACCAACCTTGAGCCCGCATTCGCGATCGCGGTCCCGGTGGCGATGTCCGCCACCGGTTTCGGCGTCGCCCTTCTCGCGCCGTGGGCGCAGACGCTCGACCGCCAACACGCGCTCGTCACGGTCCTGACATCGGCGAACGGCATCGTGATCCTGGCGCTCGCCCTCATCAGCGGCCTCCTGCCCGGCTACGGCGTGGCCGCCACGATGCTCCTCTTCGCGTGGGGATTCGTGTCGCGCACGCGCTTCATCTACGCGGCCCTGCGCACCACCGTCATTGCCGTTGGCTTCATCGTCGCGGTCGAGCTCTACACCGGGCCCGTACAACATGGCGCTCGACGTGCTTCTTCTTCGCGGCCGGCGCCGTCGGCACGTTGCTCGCGTTGCGCATTCTCGAGAGAAATCGGCGACGCCTGTACTTCCAGGATCTGGTCATTCACGAGCAGACCGCAGCAGCTGCAGGAAGAGAGCGCCAAGTCCGAGCGGCTCATCCTCAACATCCTGCCGGCGTCGATTGCGGAACGGCTGCGCAACGGCGAGCAGTCGATTGCCGACGAGTACCCGCTGGTGTCGGTGCTCTTCGCCGACATCGTCGGCTTCACGCCCCTCGCGGCGCGTCTCGAACCTCGCGAGCTGGTCGAAATGCTCAGCGGGCTGTTCTCCGCGTTCGACGATCTGGTCGCCGACCGCGGACTGGAGAAGATCAAGACGATTGGTGACAGCTACATGGCTGTCGGCGGTCTCACCGGCGATGCCAGGGAGCAGGCCGTGAACACCGTGAGCCTTGGCCTGGCCATGATCGAAGAGGCAAACAAGCGTCCGTTCCTCGGGTCAACCGCTGCAGTTCCGCATCGGCGTCCACTCAGGGCCGATCGTCGGTGGCGTCATCGGGACGCGCAAGCTGGCCTTCGACCTGTGGGGCGACACCGTCAATGTCGCCAGCCGGCTCGAGGGACTGAGCAAGCCCGGCCGCGTCCTGGTGAGCGAGGCAACCTGGATGCTGGTCCGCGACGAGTTCCAATGCGAGGCGCAGTCCGACAGCATGCTGCGCGGACACTCGACGATGCGGACCTACTCGATCATTGGTCCGGCGGGCTTGACTCCGGCGACGTCGCCGTCAGCAGGGGCTCGAACACGATGAACACGAACAGGAGCATCGCCAGGATCAGCGGCCCCTGGTAGACGACCCACGGAATGACCGCCCGGCAACGTGGGTCGCGCAGCGTTCCAGCGTGGCGCCGATGTCGCATGGATCCGTCGCGACCTGGAACTCCTGCAGCGCCGTCGCGAAGTAGCCGGCGGTCAAGCCGAACAGGCCGATCCTCACGGCGGCAGGTTCCAACGCAGGATCATCATCGATCCGAACAGGACGAGCGCGAGCCCGCCGACGAACAGGAGGAACCCCTCTCCCTGGTACGCATTGGCGAGCGCCATCAGGGCGTACCCACCGGCCACGATCAGGAGCACCCGTCGATCGCCACGACGTACGGCGCGATGCGCGTCATCGAGTTGGTCAGGCGCAGCCGCAGGCGCTCCGCCGCGGACATTCGAGGACCGCTCGGTTGTTCGGGCGCGTCGACTGGATCAAGTTCGTCGGGAGCGTCAACCGGATTGGCTTCGTCTGGCGGGCTGGCGGAATTCAATTGGCTCTCCTTTGCCTAGCCGAGGCGGAGGTTGTGCCTCTCCGCCAGCACAGGCACCGACGACGGGTCGAGATCCAGACCGTACCGCTCGCGCACCGCGGCGACCGCTGGACTTCCAGGGCCTGTGGCAGCCAGCACCGGCTCGAGCTCGCGGAAGTAGTTCTCGAACCCTGCTGGCGAAATCAGCTCCAGCAACCGAGCGACCTCATCGCCCGCGTTCCAGAACGTGTGCTGGACGCCGCGAGGCTTGAACACAAGATCGCCGGGCCCGACTTCGAAGACCTCCTCCCCCAGCTGGACGCCGAACCTACCTTCGAGGATGAACGAGTACTCGTCCTCGTTCGTATGCGCGTGCATTGGAGCGCCGAGCCCGCGAGGCTGAAGCGGGTGCTCAACCATGCTGAACCTGCCGCCGGTTGTTTGCCCATCGATTAGAAAGCGGACGCCCAGCGCCAGCAGGCGTACCTGTTCGCCTTCGTCCGGACCCAATACGTGAGGGTTTCGCGTGGTCTGCATTTTGAGACTCCTTCCGCTTCATCATGGACCTTGTCGAGACGATCTGACGCTTTACGATCACGTTCATGGAGAGTGTGTTCGAGGCTGCCGGCGGGATGGAGGGCATGCTGGGCCTGGCCGAGGCGTGGCACGTACGAGTCCTGGCGGACCCGATCGTCAGCCACGCATTCAGGCACGGCTTCCGCGCCGATCACACGGAGCGACTTGCCGCCTACTGGGCGGAGGCGCTAGGCGGGCCGCCTGACTATTCCGGTTCGTATGGTGACGAGTCGTTCGTCGTTCGCCTCCACAGTGGCAACGGCGAGCACAACGACATGGACGACCGGGCGATCAGCTGCTTCGATGAGGCGCTGAAGGACGCCGGCCTGACCGACGAACCACTACGCAGCGTGCTGCACGACTACTTCGCGTGGGCCACGACCGTGTCGATGGCCGAGTACCACGTGTCCGCGGATGACGTCCCGGCAGGCCTGCAGATTCCGCGCTGGTCGTGGGACGGTCTCGTTACGGACCGGTAAATCCCTTCAGCGCCTTGGTGAATGCCCATTTGTTCTGGGCGATGCCCGAACAGTTGTCCGAGCCAGGCTCCCCCGGGCAACCTCCGTTGTCGCGCTGGATCGCCCAGAACGACAGAACGGCCATGCCCTTTGACTCCGCGAATGCCCGCACCTGCTTCGCATCCTGGATGGTCGTCGTCTCGATAGCAGTCGGGTAATCGTCGCGCCCGATCATCATCGTGGCACCGATGAGTCGCCATAGTTGCGCGGAAGTCTTGCCCGGCAGCAGCGTCGCGAGCTGGCTGTGCAGGCCCTTCACCGCGTTGATGGCCGAGTCGCCCATGTCGAGGTCCTCGCCATCGTAGTAGTCGAAGACCATCGGCTGGACGATGTCGATGCGGACATCGTTCGAGACCGCGTTCTGCAGGACCGCCAGGGCGTCGGATTCGAGGCCATCGCGCGAAGTCGGCAGGGTGTACGAGATCTTCAGCGGCCGATTGTGTGCCGCCGCCCAGTCCTGGACCAGCTTGATCGCCTTGTTGCGGCGGTCGATGCCGTTGATCCGGTTGAGCGACCGGCCCTCGATGTCCATGTCGAGACGACTGACGTCGTAAGTCGTGATCACGTTCTCGTACGCCGCAGCGATCTTGTTGACGTCTTTGCACGAGTCGCCGATCTCGGTGCCGTGCTGGTCGGCCGTCCATCCGCCGAACGACGGTGTGACGTCTCCGCCCGACGCACGCAGGGTGGCGATGTCGTCCTCGTATGCCCCCGATCCAACGAGTCGGCTGCTGTCGCCGTTCCAGGCGAGCCTGCACGACTTCCTGCCGAGGGTCTCGAGGAATGCGAGCGTGAAGTAGCTCGCGCCCGAGTGATTGGCGACCGCGGTGATCTTGTTCGGCGTCCACGTCTCGAAATACGGCGAGAAGACATGGGTCGGCAGTGGCGTCGCGGCACTGGCGGTCGGCAGCGCGGCGAGACCGGTGAGAGCGACCACGAATACGAACGTCGCGCTGATTCTTGGAGACGTCACATCAACCCCGGTAGAACACTTCCTGCTGCCCGTCTGGAAATCCCAGGACGAGGATGGTCGATCCAATGGGATCAACTCCGATTTGCCACCGATACGACCTCGGCGCAGGCTGAGACGTCGACACGGACCCGTCAGGTTGGCGGACCTGCTCCTCGATTGGTGTGAGCATCAAAACGTCTGCATCCACCTGGTACGAGCCGCGCTCGAAGGAAGAGATGGTCATTCCGGCGGCCGTCATCGATCCCGCGTACTCATACGTCGCGTCCGGTTGGAAGCGGTACAGGAAACCACTGCCGGTCGTAGCGAATGGATTCAATGGGTCGGTCGTTATGGGCACCGATCCGTTGCTCCAGTCACCGACTAGCGGGCTGGGGACCTCCGCGTTCACAGGCGGCCCACGGCGAGTCGGGTGAGCGCCGTCAGCTGCGTCATGAAGTCCATGTCCTGATCGCCGACTCCGGTGCCCGGGATGACTTCGAGGCAGAGATCGCCCTTCTTGGCGTACGCCTTCTGGCGGTCGTCAGACCAGTAGGCCCAGTCGCCGGCGCCGTCGATCGCCTGGCTGTTGGGCGAGTCCTTCAGCTGGTCACAGGGCACGGCCCCGACAGGCTCAAGGTTGAGCCTGATGATCGTTGTCCCGTCCTTGTCGTCGTACCCGCACGTCGGGCCGCGTTGGCCTTGCTCTGACGAGGCGGTGACCTCATCCCAGCCCCAGGTCGAAGTGACTTCCGCGGTCGTCAGGAGCTGGCAAATGTCTTGGTCTGCAGCCGCAGGGGTTCCAATGAGGCCACCGATTGACGAACAGCCGACAAGACCCAGCACGAACGGAACCAGCACCAGCAATCTTTCCACGGCCCTCCCCTTTCCAGACGAGCGCGGGACCTGCCGACGATACGCCGCACGTCAAATCGTTTCGCGGGTTTGCCCCGTCGGCAATTCAGGGTCTGCCCTAACGTTTGGTCGGCGGTGGGGGCGACCCCGCGGCGTCCCGTACCGGTCATTCCGCACCCAAGTCTCGCTCGTTAAAGCACTTGGGAAATCACCAACTTTTAACGGGTGGTTCTAGAAGTAGGCGCCGCTGGGTAGGCGTTTGGATCTCGTTCCCAGCAGTGCGGTTTGACCGGGCGGGGAAAATAGGGCCGATACGGGAGGCGAGGACGTGCGGTCCTCAATCACGGTCGCCTTCGGGACCGCGCCGAGCCACTGGCGAGACCGACCCGCTTGGGAAGAGGTTCAGCCATGGTCCGTGAATCCGGTCTCGCGCCCTCAACCACCACACGTCGTGCACTGCTGGCGGGCTCGCTCGGCGCTCTCGTCGCGCACGCCGCCCAGACCCTGGCACGACCTTTGGCCACCCGGGCCGCAAATGGCGACACGATGACCGCAGGCCACACCTTCACCGCCAGCGCCACCACGGGCGTGTCGACCACGAGCGGTCACGGCCTCCAGGGCACGTCGTCGGAAGCCTACGCGACCGGCGTCTATGGTGAGAACAGCTCCGAGTACGGCTACGGCGTCGCCGGGCGCAACACTTCGCAGGGGGGCACTGGGGTTTGGGGTGACAGCAGCTCGGGCAAGGGCGTTGGCGTCTACGGCTCTACCGGTGAGAGCATGGCTGTCCGCGGCGTTGCTGGCTCCGGCTACGGCGTCTACGCCACCGCCGGCACCGGCACCGGCGTCTATGGGTCCAGTTACAACAACACGGGCATCCTCGGCTACAGCGGCTCCGCCTTCCCTCCGGCGGCGCTGGCGAATACCGGCATTTACGGCTATGCAGACTCAGACGCCTCGGCCCGAGGCGTGACAGGGCAGTCGACTGCGGGGGTCGGACTCTACGGCCTCGCGACGACCGGTTATGCCCTGCGCACGGACGGCCGCATCAAGCTCGACAAGTCCTCCGGCTCGACGACGATCACTGCCGGGTCGAAATCGAAGACCATTACCCCGGGCGTCGATGTCACCACCTCGAGCGTCCTCCTGGCGACTCTTCAGGGCAGCGCGGGCGGAACGACGACGGTGCATCGGGCAGCCATCAACGCCACGGCCAACACGTTCACCATCTACCTCACGGCCAAGGCGACGGTCAACGTTAAAGTCGGCTGGATCCTTCTCAGCTAGCTAGACACCATGTTTCGCCAGCGAGGCGAGCCAGGCGTCGCGATCGAGCGGGCTGGGCCGTGTTCGAGGGCGCGTGGGCGGGTTGTCGCCGATCGGCTGGTAGCCGCCGGGGCGCGTCTCGAGGATGCCCTCCCCCATCGACAGACCGGGCAGTTGATGCTGCAACGTGCGAACGCGAGCGACGGGCATGGCGGCAGTCGCCTTCGTCAGCCCATTCGCCGAGAACTGGCCAGACACGCGGCCACCGAGCCTCCCCAGCATGGCCAGGACCGCCTGGCGCCGTTGTCGACGGCATCTCGAGTGCAAGGTCTGCCAGCGGCTCACAGACCCACGTCCCCGCGCGCTCGAGCGCGGTCATCAGGACGAGCTGCGTCAGAAGCCTGAAATCCGACGCGCCTGTGACCGGCGACGCGTAGCCGCAGTCGGTCATCGACACCGTGCAGTCGGTCACCTGCCAGCCGAACAATCCTTCGTTCAGTGCTTCGCGGACGTACGTCTCCATCTGCGTCGTGAAGCTGTCGACGGTGTGGAACAGGTAGAGCGGGACGAGTCGGACTTGAACGTCGCTGCGGAATTGGATGCCCGATCCCGGTGGTGCGGGCTCAATCGCGAAGAGCGAGGGTCGCCTTGAACGGGTTCGTGCTCAGCGGTGAGCTGCGGCCGGTGATGTTGGTGTGCGTCTTGGCATGGATGACCTCTTCCGCCGCGCCGACGCCTGCCGGGACGCTCGATGCACACCACCGTCGTCTCGCGGAAATCCGCAGCGATTCCGTAGTCCCGCTCGAGCGTCTGCTGGATTACCTCCTTCTGGACGTCGCCGTACAGCGAGACCGAGATCTCGTGGCGCAGCTCGTCCTGCTGGACGTTGATCAGTGGGATCCTGCTCGGCCAGCTGCGAGAGAGCCGCGCGAAGCGAACCCTGCTGCTCTGGTCTCTGAGCGAAGACGACAGCCTCCAACGCTGGCCGCGGAAAGCGCGCGGACGCTTCCTCGCCCGGCCTGGGGTCGCCGATCGCGTCACCTACTCGAACGCCACCGAGCCCGCGGACCGCGGCCATCTCGCCCGGGCATGGCCACGTCGCGTCGTGGCGAACCGGTCGGTGCGAAGACCTTGACCGAAGTCGCCTTCTCTTCGTCTCCACCGCCCACTTGGACTCGTTGGCGGGCGCCAAGGGTGCCCGCGAACAGGCGAACATAAGCGACGCGCTCGCCCGACGCGGAGCGTTCGATCTTGAAGACTCGGCCGGAGACGCGCGCATCCGGATCGCCAGGCACGCCGCGCAGCAGCTCGTCGACACCCGCGAGGAGCTCGTCGATACCAATCCCGTGCCACGCCGAACCGAAGAACACGGGATGCACCAATGCCGGACGGGTCTGCACGCCGAGCTGGCTCGCGCAGCCAGTCATAGCGTGAGCGCTGCGTCGTCGCCGACAAACGCGTGCATGATCTGCTCGTCGTGCTCGGCGAGGATCTCGGCGAGCTTCGTCCGATGAGCGACATCGTCCCTGCCGAACGGCACGAACTCAGCGTCGCGGTGACCCGGCGTCCGAACCTCGCCCATCGAGACGACCGCTGGCGACAGCCGGCGGGCCATCGCTTCGACGACCCGATCGGGGTCGGCACCAGCCCGGTCGATCTTGTTGACGAAGATCAGGGTCGGGACGTGGAGTCGCTGCAGGGCGCGAAAGAGCAACGGCGTCTGTGGCTGAACGCCTTCGACGGCAGAAACAACCAGGACCGCACCGTCGAGGACGCTAAGGACGCGTTCGACCTCCGCGATGAAGTCCGGGTGGCCCGGGTGTGTCGACGAGGTTGACCACCAGATCGCCGACCTGGAACGAGGCGACAGCGGAACGGATCGTGATGCCGCGTTCGCGTTCGAGCTCGAGCGAGTCGGTCTGGGTAGTGCCGGCGTCGACGCTGCCGACGTGGTCGATGGCGCCTGCGGTGTAGAGAAGGCGCTCGGTGAGAGTGGTCTTACCCGCGTCTACGTGGGCGAGGATGCCGAGATTGAGCGTGCGCATGGGACCTCATGTCGTGCAAGGAGGTGGTCACCTTCTGGCTGGACATGGGTGCTCCCATCTGGCTCCTTTCTCGCAGTGTGTCGCGGCTGTGCACCTGAAGCGTCGCACGTCGCGTCAAGTGCGGACGCTACCCGGCAACAACCTCAACCCAGGCGGACCGATACGGCGGCGGATCGAATGGCGCGCCGAAGTAGTCGGTCTCGTGGCCGAACCTTGCCGTCGCGGAATTCCATGATGAAGACGACATGGGTCGGGTTGCCGCCGTCATACGTGATGGTCGCTTCTGTCACCCAGAGATCGCCGGCGCCAGTGGTCCTGCGGATGTCGAAGTCGATTCGGACTGGCGCGGCCTCATGAAGGGCGACGATGTTCGGCTTGCCGCGGATCCGCTCACCGCTCTGCGGCCAATCGATAACGGCGTCGTCGGCGAAGATCTCGCCTGCCGCAACCTCGTCCTTGCCAGCCGCGGCAAAGTGTTCGGCGATCAATCGCCGGGCTTCATCCTCGTTCATGGTTGACACCCCTTGGATGGCAGTCGCCGTAGCCACGTCAGCATAGGTTCACGACCCTAGACTGGCGCCAGATGACCAGTTGGCCTTCGCGACTTTGGCTGCAACCGTGCGCCGTGTTGCTCGCCGTCCAACTGACCGGCGTGTTGCTCTACCCCTTCATGGACGAGTCGCCTGTTGGTCGCGCAGCACTCTCGATCTTCGGCCTGATCGTGCTCTTCCTCGCCGTCCGTGCGGTGCACGCCACCCCCGCACTGACGTGGATCGCGGTCTTGCTGGGCGTGCCAATCGTCGTCCTGACCATTCTCGAGATCGTCGACCCACTCAACACGCAGGTCCTCCTCGCGTCCTCGATCCTGCATGCGATCTTCTACTTCTACACGACGTTCGCGCTGCTGAGATACATGTTCCAGGACCGATTCGTGACGCGCGACGAGCTCTGGGCGACAGGCGCAACTTTCACGGTCCTGGCCTGGGCTTTCGCCTACACCTTCATGGCCGTCCAGATCATCTGGCCGGGGTCGTTCACGGCCGGCGTCGGTACCGGTGAAACGCGAACGTGGTTCGAGCTTCTCTTCCTCTCGTTTACGAACCTCACCAGCGTTGGGCTGTCCGACATCGTGCCAGTGCTGCCGCAGGCCCGCTCGTGGGTCATGATCGAGCAGGTCGCGGGGCTTCTCTACGTGGCCATCGTCATTTCGCGGATCGTCGGGCTGACCATCACGCGCCAGCGTGCGTAGCCTCGAGGCCCTCACACCAGTCGGAACACGCCCAGCACGACCAGCCAAAGAGACCAGGCGATGTAGGCGATTGGCACGATCGTGCCGGCGAGCCGCCAGCCGACCTTTTCGTTCGTGCCTACGAACTCGAGCGCGCCGAACATCAAGGCCGCGCCGATCGGCAGGCCGATGACACCGAGCCAGGCCGGCAGCACCGCGGTTGCCAGGATCGAGGCGGCGACGAGCAGGGTCCAGAGCCCCGTGAGCAGGTACCCCAGGTGTTCGCCTATCCCCACCCCGAGCAAGCGATTCAGCGTCACGAATGTCAGCTCGATCGAGCGTCGGGTGGACTCAGCGTCGAGCCCGTCGGCAGCGACCGTAGCGGCGACGCGTAGCCGGCCGTCCGCGGAACTGCGAACGTGCTCAGCGCACCAGGCCAAGTGGTCTGACACCAGGGCAGCGGCTGTGTCCACTGACGATCGCAACCGCCGTCAGTGCAGGGGGCGCAGCTGAGGACGACTGCGAACGTCAACGCGATCGAGTGGCACGCATGGCGAGCCGCACTGAGCAAGGAGTGCGTGCCAATCGCGCACAACAAGACCCGAGACCCAGCCTGCCGCGAAGCGCTTGCCGATTGCAGGTTCATCTCATCGGGTTCCGATTTGCGCAGGATGTTCGGATAGTCGAACGCACGCCTCCAGCGGCGAGGAACACGCCCAACGTTGAACGCGATCGGTACCGCGATCAGCAACAGGCCGGTAATGACTTCAGCGCTCACGCTGGTCCCTAAGGGCGGATATTTCGGTTCACTCGGAAGAGGTTTGTTGGGTCGTACTTGGCCTTGATCGTCTCGAGGCGCCGGTAGTTCTCGCGATATGACTCGTGGCGTGCGCTCGTCGGTCTCGTCCGAGGTCTGGAAGTTGATGTAGTTGCCACCCGTGGAATATGGCTTGATCTGCTGCCAGGCATTCCGAACCCACGCCTGGTTAGCCTCGCCGGCGTCGCTGTCGGGCGTCCACAGCGCCTGGATGACGCAGGCGAATGCGGCATCTCGGTTGCCCATTGCTCCGTCGTCCTCGGGATGCTCATTCAGTGCGCCGCCGACCTGGAACAGAACCATCTGGTTGGCCGGGGCCTTCAGGTCCTCGAACTGGGCGTTGAACGTGGCGAACAGCTCGTCGCTCAGGCCAGACACGAACTCCGACTTCCAGTAGTAGTTCATGCCCTTGGGCTGCGTGGCGTCGAGCATTGATTGCTGCGCGGTGTAGTCCTTGACCTGGATCAGGTCGGCCAGTGGCTCGCCGTGACTCTTGATCGGTGCGAGATCGGCCTGCGCCTGTTCGAGATCGCCGGAGTGGCAAACCACGATCGCGATGATCGGCTTGCCGTGCACGTCTTCCGGAAGCCAGGGAGCGGGAGGGGCGTTGCGCCTCAGGACAACTGCGGTCAGCTCGCGAGGTGACGATTCGGCCACGTTCCGGAAGACATTCAGGACGCCTTCGGCGTCTGACCCGGGCCAGGCGATGATGCCGGCTGTCACCTTTGGACCGACCTCGTGGAGCTTGAGCACGAACTCGGTCACGACGCCGAAGTTGCCGCCGCCGCCACGCAGCGCCCAGAACAGGTCGTCGTTCTCCGAGCGCGACGCCCGAAGCATCTGTGCCGTCGGCGGTCACGATGCTCGACGGACTCCAGGTCGTCGACGGTCCATCCGAAACGTCGGCTGAGGTAGCCAAAGCCGCCGCCGAGCGTCAGACCCGCCACCCCTGTCGCGGAAACGAAGCCGAGCGTGGTTGCCAGGCCGTGCTGCTGAGTTGCCTGGTCGACATCGCCGAGCGTGCAGCCTGGGCCGACGCGCACAGCCTCGCGTCAGGGTCCACGTGGACGTTCGCGCATGCCCGACAGGTCGAGCGTGATGCCGCCGTCGGACAGGGCGAGCCCGGCGATGTTGTGGCCGCCGCCCTTGATCGACAGCTCAAGTTCGTTGTCACGCGCGAAATTGACGGTCGCCACGACGTCTTCCGCTGTCCGCAGCCCGGACGACGACGGCCGGCTGCTTCTTGATCATGCCGTTCCAGAGCTGGATTGCCTCGGCAAACCCTTCGTCTGCTGGATAGACGAGCGTGCCAACCAGACCGGCGGCCAACTTGTCGAGGCTCTCTCGTGGCACGCTCCGCGTACCCGTGGTCAAGCCCTTGATCGAGATTGCATCAGTAGTTATCTGACTCGTCATTCGACTCAGTCTCCATTGCGGCGGGTGACCCCGGCGGAGGCCATCGAGCTGCCGAGAGCTCGACTACCGGCCATTGGCATCCCTCACGGCAGGATGCCTCATCAGGTTACGTTGGCGGGCAAGGTCAATACCCTGCGTCTTAGAGAGCTGTCAGCACCTCGCTGAGCGCCGCGACCAGCTGATCTGCGTGCTCGGCGCTGGAACACCAGCGGCGGACGGATCTTCAGCACGTTGCTGTGGCGGCCGGTGCGGCCGATCAGGACACGGCGCTGGCGCATGCCCTCCACGATCCCCTTGGCGGTTTCCGGATCGGGCTCGGTCGTGCCGGGTTTGACGATCTCGACGCCGATGGCCAAGCCGATCTGGCGTACCTCCCCGATTAGCGCGTGCGATCGCCAAACTCGCGCACAGTGTCGCCCAGGTACCGACCGACGTCGGCCGCGTTGTCGATTAGCCGCTCGTCCTCCATGACCTCCAGCACGCCCAGCGCGGCGGCCATGGCGACGGGGCTGCCGGCGAACGTGCTGAAGAAGTCGTGGTCGGAAAAGCGTGCCGCGAGATCGCTACGCGTCAGCACCGCGGCGACCGGGTAGGCATCGCCCATGGGCTTGCCCAGAGTGACGATGTCCGGCGTGATCGCGCAGCCGCTGGTACGACCACATCGCGGCGCCAGTTCGGCCGTAGCCGCCCTGCACCTCGTCGGCGATCCACAGGCCGCCGGCTTCGTGCATGCGACGGACCAGCTCGGCCGCGAACGGCGGATCCAAGGCAATGATCCCGTCGCTGGTCAGCACCCCGTCGAGGATCGAGGCTGCAAGCTTGCTGATCGGCTGCCGCGAGGGATCGGAGGGCCGAATTCGAAGTCCTCGAGGCTCTGGTCGACCCCGAATCCACGCAGCGAATCGGGCGGGCGCCAGGTCCGAACGTTCTCCGGCGGCGGGCCACTCCCCCACTCCTCCGGCGTGAGCGCGTGAACCGCGTCGGTGATGCCGTGGTAGGCCCAATCGGTCGCGATGCCGCCCGTGCCGCCGGTCACTGCGCGAGCGATCCGCCACGCGATGTCGTTCGCCTCCGAGCCCGAGTTGACGAACAGGACGACGTCCATCGTCGCCGTCCGTCGACGCGATAAGCCGCTCCGCAACCTCGAACGCGGTCTCGTGCAGGTAGCGCATGTTGGTGTTGAGCCGTCGCGACTGGCGAACCATCGCCTCGACGACGCGCGGATGGCCATGGCCCACGGTCGCCACGTTGTTGTAGGCGTCGAGGTAGCGATTGCCGTCGGCGTCGATCAGCCACACGCCCTCACCGCGCACGAGATGCAGCGGCTCGCGATAGAAGAGGTTGGTCATCGCCGGCCCGAGCGCCTTGGCGCGACGCTCGACCAGCTGAGGCACTGTCATGCCACGACCCGGCTCGCGACCGCCGAGCAGACGCTGCGCCTCGTCCCAGCCGACCTGTCTGCGAGCTCGCGCAGCGCGGCGACGCCACGGTCGCTCAGGCCCGGCTGGAGCGACTCGGGATCCTCGTAGAGCGCGCCGCGTGACGCCGGCACGACCACCGCGACGCACATCCGCGCGGCGAGGAGCTCGGCGAGGATCGCCCTCTCCCCGGGCTCGAGCGGCGTGACCTTCTCGTAGCCGTCGATCAGGATCCGCGCGGCGCGGAAGAACTCGTCGCCCGATCGACCATCGACGATGGTCTCCAGCACTGACGCGAGGTCGACCACCAGCGCCGACCAGCTGGCGTCGCCGAAGTCGATGATCCCGGTGACCTGCCCCGCGTCGTCGACGAGCACGTTCGATGCGCACAGGTCCGTGTGGATGACCTGCGCGCGCAGGCTGGGCCACACCGGCGAGACGACGCTCTTCGTAGCGGTCGAGCGCCCACTCGACCAGCTCGCGGAGCTCCGGGTCGCGAACCGCGCCGAGCATCGGCCGCAGACGCAGCGCGTGCTGGACATCCCAGAGCATCACCCGCTTGGCCGCCGGATGCCAGAAACCACGCAGGGCCCGACCGACACGCGCGGCCATGGTCCCCCAGTCGCGGACCGCCTCGTCGCTCAAGGTCGCTCCGACCACCGACGTCCGACCCGGCAGCCGGTCGTACATTCGGGCGTAGTGGGTCGCCGTCACCGCGACTGATCGGCGCGCGGTAGGCCCGCGGATCGTCGGGATCCTCCGCGTGTCCGGGAACGAGCCACGGCAGCGCGACCGGCAACTGCGGGCTCGACCAATGCCACGCGCTGCGCGGCCAGCGCCTCGAGATCGAGCTGGGCGGGATCCTCGGCCGCATTGGAGATCTTCAGGACCGATGGTCGGTCGCCGTCGATGAGGAACGCCTGGTCGCGCTCGCTGGCGACCGACACGGCCGCTCCATCTACGCCGAACAGCTCGCGCGCTAGCTCGGCCGCCTCGTCTTCCGAAAACGTCGGCGGCGGCGCGGTCAGAACGGGATCAACGACGACCTCGGTCACGTCGTCAGGATATGTGGCAGGCGAGCCGTCAAACCGGCAAACGCCCGATCCGGGGTAAAGTTATCCACAGATCTGGCGCGTCCGTCGCGTATCACGCCAGGAACTCGTGAATTCGCGCGCGCTAGCAAGGTTTTCGTCACATGCGCAGGGGTAAGACCCTCTCTATCGCCGTAGTCGCCGTCACGGCGCTGCTCATCAGCGTCACTCCCGTGCTCGCCGACCACGAGCTTGAGTAGCACCAACAACATCGGCCAGCATCGGCTCATCGACACGATGAAGAAGCCCGGTGTCACCTGTACCCACGTCGAGACCGTCCTCGATCCCGGCAGCCCGTCGTGGTGGGTGTTCCGCTCGTTGTCTGTTCGTCCGCCGCGGATGACGGCATTCGTCGACGGCCAGCGCGTTGGCTGGAAGTTCATCGTGCTGCGGAAGAAGGGCTCGTTCTCCGGCGAGCCGCAGTATTCCGTGGATCGTCACCTACCGCAGCCCATTCCAGTACGCGACCGCCCATACCGGCACCCCGGCGAGCTTCCAGCGAATGTCGGTTGACGTTGGAGTTCCCAACGACGGCCGCAGCTACGACTACCACGTGCAGGTGAGGATGAACTGGTACCGACCGAACGGCGTGCTGGATGGCTGGGCTGTTCACGAGGCAGACTTCTACAAGGACATGCTCGATCCGCTGGCCGGACCGAACACCTCCAACGGCGTCTACGACGCATGCTCGGGCTGGCAGCCCGGCACCTGAGGACTGGCCGACGCGGCCGACGCTTTAGGCGGTCACGCCGCGGCGAGCTTCTTGTACTTGATCCGGTGCGGCTGATCCGCGGCAGTGCCGAGCTCCTTGTGTCGGAACGCCTCGTAGTCGCTCACGTTGCCCTGGAAGAAGCGGACCTGGCTGTCGCCCTCGAACGCCAGGATGTGCGTCGCGATCCGGTCCAGGAACCAGCGATCGTGGCTGATGACGACGACGCAACCGGGGAACGACTCGAGCCCGGCCTCCAGAGCGCGAAGCGTGTCGACGTCGAGGTCGTTCGTGGGCTCGTCCAGCAGCAGGACGTTGCCGCCCGACTGCAGCAGCTTCGCCAGGTGGACCCGGTTGCGCTCTCCGCCGGACAGCGTGCCGACGAGCTTCTGTTGATCCGTGCCGCGAAAGTTGAAGCTCGACACGTACGCCCGGGCGGGCAGCTCGCGTGAGCCGACTTTGATGATCTCCGCGCCCTGGGTGATCTCCTCGAACACCGTCTTGTCGGCCTCGAGCGTGTCTCGGCTCTGGTCGACGTAGCTGAGCTGCACTGTTTCGCCGATCTGGATGGTGCCGGCGTCCGGTGCCTCCTGGCCGACGATCATCCGGAACAGCGTCGTCTTGCCGGCGCCGTTGGGCCCGATGATCCCGACGATCCCTGCGCGGCGGCAGCGAGAACGTCAGCTCGTCGATGAGCAACAGGTCGCCATAGCCCTTGCGGAGTCCCTTGACCTCGATCACGGTGTCCCCCAGTCGCGGCCCGGGCGGGATGGCGATCTCCAGCTCGCGCTGCTGGACTCCGCGCGCGTCCTGCGCCTCGGCAAGCAGCTTCTCGTAGGCGCCGAGTCGAGCCTTGCCCTTGGCCTGCCGGGCCTTCGCGCCCATGCGGACCCATTCGAGCTCGCGCGCGAGCGTGTGCTGCCGCGCGTCGACCTGCTTCTGCTCCCGAGATAGCCGCTCCAGCTTCTGCTCCAGCCAGCTGGAGTAGTTGCCGGCGAAGGGAATTCCCCGGCCGCGATCGAGCTCGAGGATCCACTGCGCGACGTTGTCGAGGAAGTAGCGGTCGTGCGTGACCGCGACGACGGTCCCCGAGTACTCGTGGAGGAACCGCTCGAGCCACTCGACCGACTCGGCGTCGAGGTGGTTCGTGGGCTCATCGAGCAGGAGCAGGTCGGGGTGCTGCAGAAGCAGCCGGCAGAGGGCCACGCGTCGCTTCTCGCCGCCGGAGAGCGTCGTGACCTCGGCGTCGTCAGGCGGACAGCGAAGGGCGTCCATCGCGATCTCGACGTTGCGCTCGATATCCCATGCGCCGACCGCGTTGATCCTGTCCTCGAGCGCGGATTGTTCCGCGCCGACGGCCTCGTAGTCGGCATCCGGGTCCGACCATTTGGCCATCACCGCGTTGTATTGCTCGATCAGGCCGTGGACTTCGCGGACGCCGTCGAGCACGTTCTCCTTGACGTTCTTGGTCGGGTCGAGCTGCGGCTCCTGGCTGAGATAGCCAACGGTGAAGCCGGGCGTCAGGCGTGCCTCGCCGTTGTACCCGTCATCGAGGCCGGCCATGATCCGCAGCAGGCTCGACTTGCCCGAGCCGTTTGGCCCGATGACGCCGATCTTGGCGCCCGGGTAGAACGAGATGGAGATGTCCTCGAGCACCGTCCGGTCAGGCGGATAGTGCCGCGACAGCTTGTACGTGGTGTAGATGAACTCGGCAGGCATTTGTGCCGAGAAGGGTATCGGGACGGCCGTCCAGAGCGACAGCAGTGGTCAACGCGAACTCAGTCTTTTTTGAACGGTTAGGGCACAGCGACCGTCGTAGGGTGATATCGCGGCCATTCGGTCGCGCAGTCGATGGAGCGGCCAGTGCAGCGTGACGTCGTCGAAGCCGCGCAAGGTGGGGATCACGAAGCGTTCGAATCGCTCGCAATCGCTGCGAGTGACCGTCTCTTCGGGATCGCGAAGCTCGTCTTGCGCGATCGACAGCAGGCTGAAGACGCCGTCCAGGAAGCGCTCGTCAATGCATGGCGTGAGCTGCCCGGGCTCCGCGACCCAGACCGGTTCGATGCCTGGCTTTATCGGCTGATCATCAATGCCTGCGCTGACCAGGGTCGGTACCAGCGACGCTTATCGACCGAAGTTCGGATCATCCGATTCGAACCCACGACCGAGGACGGCACGAGATCGCTTGCGGACCGTGATCAGCTGGAGCGTGGCTTCAGGCGCCTCAAGCCTGAGCAGCGCACTCTCATTGCCCTCCACTTCTACATCGGGCTGCCTGTTCCCGAGATCGCCGCAACGCTCGGGATACCCGAGGGGACGGTCAAATCCCGCCTCCACTACGCGACCGAAACGCTTCGGGCTGCTCTTGAGGCGGATGCACGTGGCACGGCTGTGATCAACGAGAGGTCGGCATGACCATGGATCGATCGGTCGACGAACGGATCCGTGAGTGGGTCTTGGATGAGGCGTCTGGCGAGCTACCCGACAGGGTGATTCGAGCCACATTCGACCGGACGCGTGCAACCAGCCAACGACGCACGATCCTCGGGGCCAGGTATTTTCGCTCGCTTCTCGGGCGGTCCTCGCTGATTGCAGTCGGGGCCGCTGCAATCATCGTCGTCGCGGTCGGATTGGCTCTTTATCAGCGTCAGAACTCATCTGTCGGCGCCAGTCCAACACCGTCGCCCGTCGAATCTCCGACCGGCCAGATCGCCTTCGAGCGAACCGTCGACGGGAACACGGACATCTACATGATGGAATCTGGACGGAACCGGGCTCGTGCGGCTGACAGACGACCCCGCCCATGACTGGCAGCCGAACTGGTCGCCGGACGGCGGGACACTCGTGTTCACGCGCTGGCCCAACCTACCCGTGGCGATGGACATCCTTGCCCTCGACATGGCTTCCCGCAACCTTGCCCAGCTGACCGATCAGCAGGGCGTCGACGCCGACACCGAGGTGTCGCCCGACGGCACGATGGTCGCCTACGACCATTGGCCTGTCGATGCTGGCTTCCGCGTCATGAACATCGACGGCTCCAACAAGCGGCTCCTCTTTACGCCGCCCGACAACCAGTACGGGATCGTGGGCTGGACGCCAGATGGGACAGCCCTTTATGTCGATCGCGGAGGCATAGAGATCCTGCGTCTCGACATTGAGAGCGGCGACCTGAAGTCCGTTGTGACCGGAGAGAGGCGCTCAGCCACCAGCCTCTCGCCCGATGGCTCGACATTCGCGTATCAGTCCTACAACCCCCCAGGAGGAATTTCGATCATGAATGTTGATGGGTCGAACATCCGTCATGTCACGGGATCGTGGCTTAACGAGGGGCCGATAACCTGGGCCCCCGACGGAGCCCACCTTGCCTTTGACGGACCTGATGACTGGCTCTACGTAGTCGGTGTTGATGGAAGTGGGCTCTCGCGTTGGACCCAGGGAAGCGGCGAGCTCGCCTGGCGGCCTGCACCATGACTCCCACGAAGCGCAGCAAGGATTTGTTCCGCGGCGTCGCGTTCGCCGTGGTTTGGGGGATAGCTGCTGGCTGTGCAGGATCCGTCGCGCCGTCCGCGGCTCGGCCCACCATGGCGCCGTCCGCGGCTCCGCCCACCATTGCAGCGTCTGCGGCTCCGCCCACCACCGCACCGTCTGCGGCTCCGCCCACAGTCGCGCCGTCTGCGGCTGGCTCACTCGACAGTGCCCATCCGACCCCTGCCTCCGTTTCACCCAGCATCGTTCCTGAGCAGACGTTTGCGTCAGACACGGTCACGGAGATCGGGCTACCGAACCTGGGCGGTGGACTCACCGTCGCTGAGGGTGCCTTATGGGAGTCGAGCGACTCCGGGGCGGTTCGCGTCGACCCAGCCACAGGCTCGGTGTCCGAGCCCATTGAAGGAATCACCAACACCGCCTTCGCCGATGGCCATCTGTGGGCCGGCGGGGAGTCGATGCTCCAGGATCTCGACCCGACCACCGGTGATGTCCTGCGCGAGTTCGAGCTCGAGGCCAATGCGTTCTACCTGGATGCAACGGCCGACGCGGTATGGGCCACCGACACGTTCCGTTCGCTCGTCCAGCGCTTGGATCCTGCGACCGGGGAGGTAATCGCCACCATCGAGACGCCACCGACGCCGAAAGGCACCACCTTCGGAGAGGGTTCGGTCTGGGTTGCATGCGACGGCGCCAGCCTTGTGATCCGCATCGATCCGGAGACGAACGAGTTCGTGGAGATCGACGTAGACGCCGGTCCGCACAATATCGCCGTCGGTGGCGGCTGGGTCTGGGTCACGAACCGTCAGAGCTCCACTTTGAGCAAGATCGATCCCAGCACGAATCAGGTGGTTGCGACCGTCTACGGAGTGGCGTCGTCACCAGCTGTAGGTGTCGTCGCCGGCGACGAGTCCGTCTGGGTAGCGTATCCGGGCGGCGTGGCGGAGGTCGATCCTGAGAGCGCGATTGTCACGCGGCGATTCACGGTGCCCGCGGCCAACCAAACGGCTTTCTACGACTTGGAGATCCTTGGTGATCGGCTGTGGGCGTCCGATGCCACCAACCCGGCCTATTCGGTTTCGACCTGCCCTAACTGTCAGGTCGTCGGATCGTGAGCGATCAGCGGGAACTGGCGCCACAGCAGCACGACCAGCACGGCTGAGCCAAAGAAACCGAACCAGAACGGCGCCGTGATGCCATACGTTGCGGCGAGCAGCCCGCCGAGTGGCGTCCCGACTACCAGGCCGCCCAGGCTCGCAACCCGGTAGACGCCGCCGACGCGACCCATGAGCTCGTTCGGCACGGATCGCTGCCGGACGACGTTCGAGGTTGTTCCCCACACGAACGCGTGGGCGCCGAATACCACCAGGACCGCCAGTGCCACCTCCGGCGACACGGTCAAGGCGAGCGCAAGGTGCGTTAACGTCTCGATCAGCAGTCCGACGCGCATGATGTTGCCCAGGCTGAAGCGTCGCTCGAGTGCGCCGTACGAGAGCACGCCGATCACGCCGCCGACCGCGATGGCCGTGGTCAGCAGCCCGAAGCCGACCTCGGACATGCCCAGCCGCTCCGTCGCGTAGAGGACGAGCACGCCCCACGCCGCGCCGTACGTGACGTTGAACGCAAAGATCGTGAGCGCCAGCGTGCGCATTGGCGGATGGCCGACCAGCCAGCGGATCCCTTCGACGCAGGTCCGACCAGACGCTCCCCTCCTCCAGCTCTCGACGAACTCGAGCCACGGCAGGAGTGGCGATGCGCGCGATCAGCACGGCTCCGAGAGCGAAGGCTGCCGCGTTGGCGGCAAACGGCAGCGCCATGCCGATGACGAACAGGAACGCGCCGATCGGCGGACCCAGCAGCTGGTTTAGAAACAGGAACGCCGTCTGAGTTCTTGCGTTTGCGACGCCGAGGTCCTCGCGGCGCACGAGGCTGGGCAGCATCGTGGAGCTGGCTCCGTCCGCGAACGTCTCGGCCGTGCCCAGGGCGAAGATGGCGGCGAGAACGAAGGCGATGCTCACCGTGCCGCTGACGATCGTGGCCGCCAGCACGAGCAGCACGAACGTGCGCAGCAGGTTGGCGACGATCACCTGGCGCTGGCGGTGGAAGCGGTCGGCCGCGACCCCGCCGATGACGCCGAAGATCAGCGCAGGCAGGTAGTCGAACGTCACCGCCAGCGACACCAGGAACGGGTCCTGCGTCAGCGAAGCAACCAGCAGCGGCCCGGCGGCCAGCGTGATGCCGTCGCCGAGGTTGTTGATCAGCGCGGCGGAGAGCAGCCAGCGAAAGTCCTTGCCCAGCCGAGCGGGCACGACAGCCTCGGTCATCCGCGTCAATGGATTTGTCACGCCCGCGAGCCTACCGGGCGGGTCAGGAAGCGCGGCGGTCTGCTCTCGAGGCCGTGTCCTTGCACCGGAGCGGGACAATCGCTGAATGAATCCGGAAGTGTCCGGCATCCCTGAGAGCGTGGATTACTGGCGCACCTTCCTGACCGACGGGCATTCACGCGAACATCGACTGCGAACCGCACTGAGATTGCTGCCGCGCGATCCGCGATGTCGGCTCTGTGCCGCGCCATTCGCCGGCGTCGGTGGGCCGCTCATGCGCCTCGTCGGCAAACGTAGATCAGACAGGAATCCGAACTGGTGCACGTCGTGTTTCGACTTCTTGTCGACGCACCATGGCGGGGCAGAGATTCAGTGCACGATGCTTTTCGCCGATGTTCGTGGCTCGACCGCGCTCGCAGAGCGAAGCAGCCCCACGGAGTTCCACCACCTGATGGACCGCTTCTACACGGTTGCCGCAGCCCAGGTGTTCGAGAACGATGAAATCGTCGACAAGTTCGTCGGCGACGAGCTCGTCGCGATGTTCTTCCCATTGCTCAGCGGTGACAGGCACGCGTCTGTCGCAGTCGATGCAGCTCGAGGGATTCTGACCGCAACTGGACACGACGAACCCGATGGTCCATGGGTCCCGGTCGGAGCTGGCGTGCACACGGGAATGGCGTGGGTAGGAGCCGTCGGCAGCGGCTCGCGCACGGAGCTGACGGCGCTCGGTGATGCGGTGAACATTGCCGCTCGGTTAGCCTCGGCGGCCGGTGCCGGCGAGGTTCTGGTATCAACGCCTGCGATGTCGGCTGCGGGCTTGCCTCCGAGTCCCGAAAGCCGCGAATTGGAGCTCAGGGGCAAGAGTGCGCCGATCGGTGTCGGAGTTCTGCACGTAGGGCCACGGGCCCAATAGCGCAAAGGCTTCGGCAGAGCTGGACGCCAGACCAGCCGAACCCGGCCCAGAGAGGCACCGAGGCCCCAAAGAGCACCGAGGGCCAAAAGAAGCCGCGCTAAGTCGGCCTGGCGCGGTATCGTTGCCGCGCTGTGAAAGTCATTACCAATAAATTCGCTGTACTGCTGGTTGGCGGCCTTCTGGCTGCATGTTCGGGTACAACTCTGCCATCGGTCAGGCCGAGCGGCGGTGTGGATTTACCGACCAGCCGACCTTCCTCTGTGGCGCCAGCTTCGCCGTCCCCCTGCCGCGCCCGCGGCGACGCGTGTCGTCGACCTCCGCCGCGACCTCGTCGCCTCAGCCCGTCGAAACGGCCACGCCTGCCCTCACTGCGTCACCGGCAGTGCCCAGCGAGGCACCGCCGTCGACCGCGCCATCCAGTCCATCAGGCTCCTGCGCGCCGGGGAATGGCCCCACAACCCACACCGCCGCCGTCTCCACGCCTGAAACATGGACCGCCGCTGACAGCCCACACGTGATCACGTTCGACTTAACGATCAGCGCGCAGTTGACCCTTGAGCCTTGCGTCGAGGTTCGACTCCCCGCGGGCCGGGGGATCTCCATCAACGCCACGGGGAGCATCGTTGCCAATGGTGACGAGGCGCGGCACATAGTGATCACCGCCGATCAACCGGGCACCCCGTTCACCACGATCCGCGCCGTGGGTGGCGGATCCCTGCACCTCTCGTACGTCGATATCTCGGGCGGCGGCGACCCGGGAAACGCACGACCGTCCGATTGGGGAACGATTTACATGCAGGGCGTGGACGGAGCACAGCCAACTCAATCGCTCCTTTTCGTCGATCACGTGAGCATCACCGATTCGGCGTCGAACGGCCTCCTCCTGCGCGACGGCGCCGGCTTCGCGGTCGGCTCCACTCAGCTGTCAGTCTCCGGGGCGGCAGCGTGGCCGGTCGCGATCTGGGGGCGCGCCGCCGGGACGCTTCCGGACGGCAGCTACACCGGCAATGCGCAGGACGTGATCACGCTACTCGACGCCGATGGCGGTGGCTCCATTCTTCAGAGCCTGACCCTGCACAATCTCGGCGTCCCGTTCCTGGTCGGAGGCGAGTCCTCCAGCGGCGGACTGCGGGTGACGGCGCCGCAGGGCGCAAACGAGACTTCCGTACTGACCATCGACCCGGGTGTGACGCTCATGTTCCGACCCAATGGGATCATGGAGGTGGAGCATTTCACGGGCGATTTCCCGGCCCTCGGCGCCGTGGTTGCGCGAGGCACGCCGGAACAACCGATCGTGTTTACATCGGCCGCGGAGACGCCCGCTGCCGGGGACTGGTACGGGCTGCGATTCGGGCTTACGCCATCCGATCAGAACGTCCTCGACAACGTCCGGATCGAGTATGCCGGGACCGGCTCACCTGCCTCCGGTGCGCGGTGCCATCCCAACACCAACACCTACACCGGCGGTGTCGCCCTCGCGATCTACGGCCGACCGCCAACGGTGTTTCTCACTAATTCGACGATCTTCGCAAGTGCCGGCCACGGCATCGAGCGCCGGTGGCTCGGCAAGCTCCTCGACTTCAAGCCGACCAACAAGTTCGACCAGGTCGCCGGCTGCGACCAGACCTGATCCAGGGCGCGCTCGTCGATCCGAAGCCCGCTCTAGTTGTAGGGCGGCGTCGGGTGCGGGCCGTCCAACGGCCTGAGCACGCCCGATACGTGGCCGCTCACCTCGCCGAAGTTGTTGTCGACGCCCGAGAAACCGAAGACGTCGCAATCGATCACGTAGTTCGACACCCCGTCGAACCGCGCGATGAGCTGGTCGCCAGTTGGCTCGCAGTCGGGGAAGCCTTCGAAATGGACACTTCCCGGCTCAGCGTTGCCGCCCATGGACGGCCCGCAGTAGTCGGGCATCAGGATCTGCAGGTACAGGTCTTCTCCTAGCGGGCCTCCCGGATTGAGCGCCGCGATGCTGTAGTCCCATCGTTCGGCGCCGTCGGGCTGCCCGGCATAGGACTCGAGAGTCCCCTCCTCGTGCGAGGCCGCGCAGTTGTAGTTGTTCGAGTAGTCGTAGCTGTAAGTGCTGTGGTCGTCGCGCTCGGCAATGAGCAAATACGGGTCAATGACATGGATCACTACGTCTGCCGTGCCGCTGACGCTCTGCGTCTGGAGCTCACCCTGGACAACAGAGGTCTGGGCCGTCCACGTGATGGTCCCGCCAATGTGTAGATCGACCGGGTCGCACTCGTCCTTGGACTCGATGGTGTAGTTCCCGTCGACGCGCTTGACCTCGCTCGGCGCATTCCCCACTCGATCGAAGGCATGGTTTGAGACGACGACGAACAGGGCTGTGTCCACGTCTTGCTCGGGTTGGTCGCGACAGAGCTTTACCTTGCCGCCCCGACCTTCGAATCGCGTCCACTTGTCGCCTTGGCCGCGAATCTGCGCAATCACGTCGAGGTCGGCATTCTCCGCGCGGTGCAGCTTCGAGATGTCGATCTCAATCTGGCGGATCTCATCTCCTTCCACCGAGTACTCGTCGTATTGGGCGGCCAGAGCATCCACCCGCGCCGGGTATTCGTCCTTCCCCAGCGACAGGGTGCTGCGCTGACCTGTCAGGACGTGGGGAGTCGAGGGGAAGTCGCCCAGACCGTCCTTGTTCTGCCAACGATCAGCCTCGAGGCCCGTCGAGCTTCCCTGGATATAGGCGGCAGGCTGCGCGTTGCGGACCGCGAAGTTGCGGAACTCGTTGGCGAACGACAACTGCTGGTCGAGGACTTTGTCGACTTCCTGCGGGACGAGGACGGCCTCAACGGCTTTCCAGGTCTCGAAAACGTTCGAAGGCCCTTCGTCGATTGCTTGGAACAGCGGCCAGCCCCACGCCTCGTACTGGATGGTCGAGCCGTAGAGGTACCAAAGCAGCGAACGGTTGCCAGCACCCTGAAACGCGTTGAAATGGCCGTACGCGCCTTCCTTGGCTGACTCTCGGGCGAAGAACCACTCTGCCCAAACGGCGCTCGCCTCGTGATACCAGGTCAGGTTCATCTTGCCGTTGTGGGACATCTGCAGGACGTGGAAGAACTCATGGGCGAAGTCGGCCTCGAGCTTGGTCGAGCTCACTCGATCGCGGCCGAGGAGCATGTAGGCGCTGCATGCATAAGCCGGAAAGCCGGGCCGCGTGCAATTGAGCGGCTTGTCGGTGTACGCCGCGGCCACGCCGCTGGGTATCGTGTCGCTGCAGTCAGTGCGGCGCTCCGAGCATTCGGAATGTGCTTCGACCAGGTAGACGTCGACCTTGCCGTTGTCTCCGTGATTTGCCGCCTGGGTGTCGGGCATCGGGAGACCCATGCCGTCAGGTTCTGCGTAGGTCATGCCCGGCCAAAGGCGACTGCCTGCGGCGATCACGGTGTCCAGATCGCCCTGAACGGTGGCCTTGTTGGGTCCGCACGCCCACACCTGAAAGCCGAGGTCGGCTGATCCATCTGGGCTCCATTCCTGCGAGAACCACTGCCTAGGCAACGAGCAGCGTTGCCCCTCGGTCTGTGCAACTGTCAAGTTGGCCAGCCTGAAACCGGACGCTGTGACCGCGGGTTCTGCGCTGGTGAATGGGCTCTGGGGGTCCGTGGGGCGCAGAAGGTAGCGCTCCAGCTCCGCACGCTGCGCTTCCGGGGCCGTGCCCAGGTTCGCAGCGATGTCATCGAGCAGTGACTGGTCCTCGCCCATCGAGCCGGAGCCAGCGTATTTCTCAGGCAATCGTGCGTCGAGGAATAACGCCCATGCGCGGTATTCGAGCGCCGTGGCTAGATCGATGGCACCAGACTCAACATCGGCGGCGATCAGCGCCTGGGACGAATTCGCAGCAGGCTGCGGCGCAACGGATTCGGCCGGCGTTGAGGTGTTTCCCGCAGCAGGAGTGTTGCCGGGCGTCGGCGTTGCCGCAGGTGGTGTTGTACAGGCAGCGACCAGCAGCGTCACCACCAACCCAGCAACCATGTGGCGGAAGACGTCGGAGCGTTTGGTCATGCCCTCATCCTGCGGGCAAAGCGATACCCGACTCAATAGGGGATTTGCCTAGTCTTTAAGGAACCCCAAACAGGCGCTTCACGCAACCGCTTTGGCGCTCGGGTACGGTTTCTGGCGTGGCGCGATCAAAGAAACAGGCTGAAGAACTTTCCCCCGCCGAGCGTCGCGAGCTGCGTGAGGCCTGTGATCGATCTATAGGCGGACACGGCCTGCGTCCACCAGCTGCGGCCTTGGCCGAGATCGCCACGTTGAGCGCGGACGATCTGACGGCAGATATCTACGGCGAGGGTGGGACGGTGACCATTCTCGAAGACGAGGCTCGCGCCCTTCTCGACAAGCCCGCCGCGGTGTTCATGCCCAGCGGCACGATGATCCAGCAGATCGCGCTGCGCATCCACGCCGATGGCCGGACCAGCCGGGTCGTGGCCTTCCATCCAACGTGTCACCTGGAGCTGCACGAGGACAAGGCATATCAACGGCTGCACGGACTCGTCGGCTTGAACGTCGGTGATCGCCACAACCTCATTACGCTCGCCGACCTCGAGGCGATCCATGAGCCGCTCGCGGCGCTGCTGATCGAGCTGCCGCAGCGTGAGATCGGCGGCCAGCTGCCCGCCTGGAAAGATCTGGTCGCACAGGTCGAGTGGGCCCACAAGCATGGCGCGGCAGCGCACATGGACGGGGCGCGGCTATGGGAATGCGGCCCTTTCTACAGCCGGCCGCTGTCGGAGATCGCGGCGTTGTTCGACACGGTGTACGTGTCGTTCTACAAGGGCCTGGGCGGCGTTGCCGGCGGGATGCTGCTCGGCGAGGAGGAGGTGATTGCCGAGGCCCGCGAGTGGCGGCATCGCCATGGCGGAACCTTGTTCAACATGTGGCCGTACGCCGCGGCCGCGCTCGCCGGTTTGAGGCTGCGATTGCCGCGCATGGCGGACAACCTCGTCCACGCCCGCGCGATCGCGGCCGCGCTCAACGAAATCGACGGCGTACAGGTGATCCCCGATCCGCCGCAGGTGCCAATGATGCATATTGCCCTGCCCACCACGCCCGCGGCATTCAACGAGGGCCTCCGAAAGCTCGCCAAGGAGCAGAAGCTGTGGGCGTACGGCTACTCAGCGCCGTCCGACGCTCCCGGCTACCGAATAGTGGAGCTCTACGTGGGCGATGCCACCCTCGAGCTCACGCCGACCGAGATCGCGATGGCGACGCGGGAGCTGCTGCCCAGCTAGCGGGTCGTCGCGGTCCAGGCGGTCAAAGCGAGCGCCTACCATTCGGGTCCCCAATGCTTTCGTTCCGAGGAGACGAAGTTGCCCGAGGAGATCCCCCAGCCGGGCGCGCCCGTCACATCGCTCACCGATCCGCGCGCGATCCAGCTCCTTACGGCGGAGCACGGGAGCCTGTTGTCGGCGCGGTCGCTCGTCTACACCGAAGCGTTCACCCGCGGAGGAATGTTCCTGGCGTTCCTGTCGTTCTCATTCGTCGGACTCGCCCTGCTTGCTCAGGCATTGCCGATAGACGACACGTTCCTGCTCATCACGGCCGTCGTGCTGGCGTTCGACCTTGTCGTCGGGTTCATGACCTACGGACGAATAGTCGGGACGAGCTATGAGGACTACCTGGCAGTACGAGGCATGGCCAGGATCAGGCACAGCTACGGGGAGATCGCGCCAATCGTCCTTCCCTATTTCACCGACACCACCCATGACGATTTGGCCGGCGTCATGGTCAGTTACGGAAGCCCTCCAACCAAGGGCCCTGGTGTCGTCATCTACCAGCTGACCACCTCCGCGGGTATGACCGGCCTCATCGTCTCGATGCTTGGCGGCGTCCTGGGGTTTGTGGTCGCCCTGGTCCTCGGCTGGTCGGAAACGTTGGCTTTCGCGCTAGCGACGGCAGCGGCGGTCGGTCTGTTCGTGCTTTTGGGCGCGATTACGGTCCGGTTCTATCTGCGCATCCAGGCGCGCCTACCAGTTATGTTCCCAACTCCCGCCCTCGGCGATGAACGCGACCGCTAGCTGCGCGAGTAGTTGATCGGGAAGTCGATCTCCCATTTGTCGCCCGCTTCGCCCAGGCCGCGCTCCCAGCGGCCCTTGATCGTCCTACCGTCCGCTGAAATCTCGCCGATGAAGCGCTGATTGAAGCCGGGGCCGTCCGGTCCGTTCCAGTCCTCGTCTGGTGCTCGCCAAATGCTCCACGTCTGGCCTTCGACGTTCGTCAGATACATCCGTTTCACGCCGCGACTATCGAAGTAGTGCATGGGCTGCGGCATACCTTCCGGCGCGCCTCCGATGATGGAGATGCTGTCCGGCACGTCGCCAGATTCCCCCAGCGAGCTGAAGACAACGAATTCGCCCAGGCGCTTGAGCTTGGCGGTCCCAATCACGGTCATCGGAGGCTCGATTGGAATCGTGCCTTCGGCTCGCCACTCGCCAAGAAGCGGCTCGAATTGGTGCATGGCTAGCTGCCGAAAGTCCAGCGCGTGGCGCCGTGGGGCTCTTCGCCGGCGACGCCAACGGCGGTGTCGAACACGAAGCGGTAGAGATACCAAGGCGGCGGCCCAGCACTGGGCGCGCTGAATGGACCTGTGAAAGCGTCGCCCTCAACCTCTGCGGGCCAGCCTCCCTTCTGGTAGACGGCGACCACACGGTCGAGGGTCTCCTTGTCCGTGACTCGTCTCGCCTTTCCCTCGAGGACCACGTCGATGCCCTTGAGGCTTACCGATATCGAGCTCGCGGGGTTGGCGGCAAGGTTGCGCGACTTGCGCGTCTTTGGCCCTGACGCGATGTAGACGTCGCCGTCGATGTAAAGGGCACCGACACCCGCAGCGTGAGGCCGACCATCGGGATCAAGGGTTCCCAGAAACCAGGTCAGGAGTGTGTCGGGCGGGACCGACATCGCTTTGTGCGCTCTGCTCCATTCCAGTGGTGCGTTTCCGTAGATGTCGAGGTTGGTGGTCTCGGTCGGTTCTCGTTCGGCCATGCGCACGATTCTCCCACCACCGATTCGCCTGGTGGATTTAGGCTCTGAGGGTGAACGCGCCGCGAACTGTGATGCTGGGTGGTGTCGAGGTCACCCGCATGGGTCTGGGCACGAACCGCCTCACCCATACGCCTCACCACGTCGACTTCATCCGGGCCGCGGTACAGGCCGGAATCGGAGTGATCGACACGGCGCATCTCTACACCGGCGGCGAAAGCGAGGAAACCATCGGCGAGGCACTTGCTGACACAGATGCCGCTGCTAACTCCATCGTCGCCACGAAGGGTGGTTTCGCCTCTGGCGACGGCCGAGCCGACATCCTGCGATCGCAGATCGAATCCAGTCTCCGGAAGCTGCGGACCAGCTCGATCAACCTCTACTACCTGCATCGCGTACATCCCGGGACGCCGATGGATGAAAGCCTGGGTGTGGTGCGCGAGTTCGTCGATCGCGGCCAGATCCGCCTCGTCGGGATCTCCGAGGTCAGCGTCGAGCAGATCGAAAAGGCTCGTCAGATCGTGCCAATCGCAGCCGTCCAGAACGAATACAACGTCTCGGTGCGTAAGTGGGAAGACGTCGTGGACTACTGCACGAGCGAAAGCATGTGTTTTGTCCCATTCCGCCCTCTTCACGGCGACGACGGATCGGCAATGCAGACGATCGCTAGATCACATGGCGCGACCATCTCGCAGATCGGCCTCGCGTGGCTGCTGCACCGCTCCCCGATGATCCTGCCGATCCCCGGGACGCTGGCCATCGCATCACGTCCAGGAGAACCTTGGCGCACTCGACATCGAGTTGACCGACGACGAGTACAACGCCCTGTCGTAGCTCCAATCGTGACGCGGAGGCTAGGCCGTGCCCCTGATCGACATCGACTCCGGCCAGGAGATCACCCACGTCCCCTATGAGCGTGACTTCGAGATCATTCGAGCACGGCTATCCGACGAGGAATTTCAGTCGATGGTCGATCGCATCAACCAGCTTGTCGACGAGGCTGGAGCCGAGATCGCCACGGCCGGCTGGCTGCCGGGAAGCGACTGGACGGGAACACCGTTCGAGCCGATCTACACCAAGGGAGCCCGCAGCGACTTCGACCGCGCCGCGAAGTTCTTCGGCCAGCTGGTTTGGTTCACGGTGATGAACCGCCAAGAGCCATGGGGTTCTGGCCGGTACCAGGTGGATGGACGAGACATAGGCAGCAGGACCTACTTCCGCCTCGGCGGCAAGTGAAGGTTGCACGGAGCGCAGGTCGTCTCGACCTGACGCGGGCGCAGATCCTCGCGCATCGACGGCGTGTATGCGCGCTCGACGAGCGTCTGCCGATGGGCAAGTCGTCTTTGGAGCGAGCGGCGTTCGTCGGCTTGCAGGACAGCATGCCCCGCTCCGCGTTGTTGTCGCTGCACGCCCGCGTCACGCAACGGAGCCGTCCACCTGGGAGGACTCCGCGCTCGTCCAGGTCTGGGGACCGCGATTCGCCGCGTTCGTCGTGGCCGCAACGGACCACCCGCTGTTCACCGTAAGCCGCTACCCGGACGACGCCCGGGGCCGCAACGTTGCCGAGGAGATGGCTTCGCGGCTCCGTGCCTACCTCGATGGCCGGCGGATGAGGTACGACGACGTGGGCCACGCTCTGGGCGTGCATCCGAACCGGTTGCGCTACGCCACGACGACGGGCACGGTCCTCATCCGCTGGGAAGGCGCGCGACTACCGGTCATCTGGACGGTGCCGCGACCCAAGATCGAACCGTCGCAGGCAAGAATGGAGCTCGCGCGGCGCTATCTGAACGCTTTTCGGCCCGACGTCACGCCGCTTCGTTCGCAAGCTGGGCCGGCATCGGAGCCGCGCAGGGCCGAGCGGCCTTCGATGCGCTTGCGCGCGAGACCACGATTGGTGGGAATGCCGATCGGCGACCGGCTGATTCTGACTGCGGACGAACCAAGTTTTCGTCAGACGCCTGCCGCCGCGGCGCCAGCCCGGCTGTTACCCAGCGGCGATCCCTACTTCCTCCTCTGGTCAGCTGATCGCGAGCTATTGGTGCCGGATGCGAAACGCCGACCTGAGCTGTGGACGTCACGCGTTTGGCCGGGCGCGGTGCTCGTCGATGGCGAGGTGGTCGGGACCTGGCGCCGAGCGAACGCAGTAGTCGACATCGCTCCCTGGCGCCGACTCTCGCCAACGGATCGCCAAGCGGTCGAAGCCGAAGCCTCCTCCATGCCCCTGGCGGGCCTGAGCGGCTCAGTCGTCGTCCGCTGGAGCGACTGAATCGGGGTCGATAGACTCGCCCTGCCGGCCCCGCTGGCCCGAAAACGCCCAAGGAGCAACGCCATGTATCGACTCTTCATTCGTCACCGAGTGAATGACTATCCAGCGTGGCGACAGGAATACGACGCGTTCGACGCAGAGCGTCGCTCGTTGGGTGTCGTCGGAGATGCCGTCTACCAGAAGGTCGGCGATCCCAACGAGGTGACCGTGTGGCACGACTTCGACACGGCGGAAGCCGCCGAGGCGCTCATGGCCTCCTATCCGCTGCGGCGAGGCGATGACCACCGGCGGGGTCGTGGGCCAGCCTGAAATGTGGGTAACCACCGAGGCGTGACTCGCACCCATTGAGATGACGTTCGAGTACGAGGAGAAGCAGTCCAAGTCGCGCTTCGTCGACGTCGTCTGGCACACCCGCGACACGAGCGACGGGACGTATCTGGCGGCCGCCGATGCCTGCTGGGACATGATCTTCATCAGGAGCGCCACCGAGGTGCGCGCCCTTCTCAGCGGGCCGTCGTCGCAGATCACTCCAGTCCCGTACAAGGCGGGCAATCGCAACGTCGGGATTCGGTTCCACCGCGGCACGTTCCTGACCCACGTTCCGGCGACGGTGATGGTCGACACGACCGTCCAGCTTCCCATCGACGCTGACGGCAACTTCCTCCTCGCCGGCGAGGCATGGCAGGTCCCGACGTACGAGACAGTCGATGACTTCGTGGCGGGCCTCGAAGGGCGCGGCCTGCTGAGCGACGATCCACTCGTCCTGGCCGCGCTGCAGTGGTGACTCACCGACCACCTCGGCGCGCTCGCTGCAGCGCCATTTCCTGCAGGTGACAGGCCTCACGTCGAACCGCATCAAGGGGATCATCCGAGCTCGCAAGGCGTCCGAGATGATCCAGCGCGGCGAGTCGATCCTCGACGTCACGCACGAGCTCGGGCTACGCCGATCAGGCTCACCTGACGCGTGATCTCAAGCGATTTGACCGGCTACACCCCGGGCCAGACCAAGGGCCGCGGCGAGCCGATCTAGCGCAATTTTCCGACCGCCAGCGCACCGCTGTCGTTTAGGTTCAAGACTCCAGGTCGCCAGTCGGCTTTGATTGCCTATCGGAAATCAAAGTCACTACGAGGAGCGAACCGTGGACATCAAGCCGTTCACCATCGCCGTGCCCGACTCGGAGGTCGACGACCTTTTCTCCCGCGTGCGGAACACCCGCTGGTCGTGGGATGTCGTATCCGACTGGAGCCGCGGGGTGCCGATCGACTACGCCAAGAAGCTGGCCGACCATTGGTCAGGCGACTACGACTGGCGGGCCCAGGAAGCCGCGCTGAATGTGTTTCCGCAGTTCATGGCCGACGTCGATGGCCAGCCGATCCACTTCGTCCACGTGAAGTCGAAGGTTCCAGACGCCACTCCCCTGCTCATCCTGCACGGCTACCCGAGCTCGTTCGTGGAGTCGACGAGGATGATCGGTCCGCTGGTCGATCCGGAGGCGTACGGCGGACGGGCTGAGGATGCCTTCCACGTCGTGGTGCCGTCGTTGCCCGGATTCGGCTTCTCGACGCCGGGTCCCAAGCAGGGCTGGGCGATCGCTGAGTCGGCCGCTGCGTTCGACAAGATCATGCAGGCGCTCGGCTACGAGCGGTATGGCGTCCACGGCGGCGACATCGGCGCCGGAGTGGCCGAGCAGCTGTGCATCCAGGCCGGTGATCGAGTGATCGGATCATTGGTCGTCACCGATCCCGGCGCGATCGCGACCGAGTACACGCCGCCGACCGACCACCTGACCGAGGCAGAGAAGGAACGCCATCAGCAGCTGAAGGCCGCGCGGGCCGAGGACTTCGGCTACATCGCGCTCCAGACGACGCGGCCACAGTCGATTGCCTACGCCTCTGACCGACTCGCCCGTCGCCCAGCTGACGTGGATCGTCGAGAAGTTCAGGGAGTGGACCGATTCCACCAAGGAGCTGCCGGAGGACGCGGTCGACCTGGATCAGCTGCTCACGCTGGTGAGCGTCTACTGGTTCGGCAAGGGCGGCGCCGGCGCCGCGAACTTCCTGTACGAGTCAGCTCATGCGGCCGCGGCCTGGGGACAGACCCACGATCGGCCGCAGGGGTTCGTGGCGTTCGGCGAGGAGCCGTTGATCCGCCGGATCCTGGATCCGGGCAACGACCTGCCGTACTGGAACGAGCACGCCCGGGGCGGCCACTTCCCGGCGATGGAAGCGCCAGACGTGCTGGTCGACGACCTTCGCGCCTTCTTCGCGAGTCTCCAGCGCAAGCAAGATTGAACGTTTGCCGCCGCTGGCGCCTCTACCTAGTGACTCGCCTGGCGTCATAGAGACCTCTCAGGCCACCGCCGTGTGAGCCAAGGGAGAGGGATCGCATGCGAATCAGGGTGCTTACGTGGCTCGTGGGAGCCACACTGGCGATCGCCTCGCTGGCGGGTCCCGTCAGCGCGGACACTCCGCAAAACATCGTCGGGATCTGGAACCGGCACGCGGCAAATGCGTTGATCAATCCGGCGACAGCGGCAATCCCAGGAGCCGGCCAGCCGCCAGGGGTTGCAGTCATCCATCTGGCGATGGTTCAGGGCGCTGTGTATGACGCGGTCAACGGGATCGCAGGCGGCTACGAACCCTATGTGGACGGCCTTACACAGCCGTCATCAACGGCGTCCCAGGCGGCAGCCGTTGCGACCGCAGCGCATGCACGTTCTCGTCGGACTCGTTCCCTCGTTGCCGGCAGCGACGCTCGCCTGGCTTCAAACCGAGCCTACGCGGTATCGATGTCGGCGGGAGCGACCCGCTCACAGGCCGTGAGCGTGGTGCCGAGGTCGCCTCGGCCTCGGCGGGCTCGTCGGTTTGCTGTGCCTGACTGGGCTGGCTTGGCCGCTGGGTCGCTGCCATGTCTGCCGGTGAGCCGGCGGGTGGAGCAGCCGACGAACAGGAGGTGAGCATCGCGACGAGGCGCGACTGGCAGCGCAATTCGGATGGCGGGGATGACGTCTCATGGTTGGCGGCGCACACGCGCCAGGTTGATCGGGTTTTCCCCTCGAGATCAGCCTATGTGCGCCGGCGCCGGGCCAAATCGTCCAACTGTCGATATGCGCCGTTTGGGCATCCAGCTGATAGCGCTCGACGATCTCCGGCGGACGGACCTGCGCTTCCTCAGGGTCCTCGCCGGCCGCACGCTTGGCCGCACGCTGGTGCAGCAGGTCGTAGCACTGGTCCAGCTGGACCTTGATCGTGTCGAGCCGTTCCTTCTCGGTCTCGGCGAGGCCATCGCCTGAACCCGCCTTCTCCCAGAGCTCTTCCTCCTGGTGAGATAGCTCGTTGATCCGATCGAACAGCGTCTGGTCTGCCATGCGTGGACTCCTGACTAACGGTTAGATTGAACCTTTGGCGCGCGGGATCGCTCTCCAGTGTGATCGTTCCATCCGGACCGATCTGAGGGAAGGGAGAGTCGGGTGCATCAAGCGCTCGTCGACCAAGCGAAGCGGGGCGATCGAGAGGCCTTCGATGCGCTTGCCCGCCTGGTCGGCGATAGATGCATGGCGATCGCGTTTCGGATCCTGCGCGACGCCGACCGGGCCCAGGACGCGGTGCAAGCCGCGCTCATCGTGGCCTGGCGCGAGTTGCGAACGCTTCGCGACTCGGACCGATTCGAACCCTGGCTTCACCGAATACTGACCAACGAGTGCTACGCCGAGGCCCGGCGTCGCAAGCGCTGGTCAACCGCCGACGTCCGACTCCTGCCGATGCCCGGCTTTCGGGACTCGGCTGAGATCTCGGCCGTCAACGACCGCGACCAGCTCGACAGAGCCTTCCGGAGGCTCACCCTCGAGCAGCGGTCAGTCCTCGTGTTCCACCACTACCTCGGCTTGCCTCTGACTGAGGTTGCCGACCACCTTGGCATTCCGGTTGGGACCGCGAAGTCCCGACTGCACCACGCAACCAACGCGCTGAGGGCCAGCCTCGAGGCTGACTCTCGATCGCCTCAAGTTCACAGGAGCGACTCGCATGACCGCCGGACGCGATCCAGACCGCCTGATCCAGGCCTACCTCGAAGAGGGCCTGAACGAGCTGCCGGACCGAGCCTACGACGCGGTCAGATCTGAAATCGAACACACACGTCAGCGGGTCGTGATCGGCCCGTGGAGGTTGCCCACCATGTCCAACTTTGCCCGCTACGGGGTTGCGGCCGCGGCCGTCGTCCTCGTCGCGCTCCTCGGTATCAAGTTCCTGCCGCTCGGCGGTGTCGGACCAGGTGCGTCGACCGCGCCAGTACGCCGACACTCGCCACTTCCGCCGACCAGCTGCCACCGACCTGCCGCCGAACGGCGACCTTGCTCCAGGCTCGTACTACATCGCGACGCCACGATCCCGCAGGCGCGACGCCTCACCTTCACGGTGCCGGCCGGATGGGAGCTCGGCGCGCGAAGTACCGAACCGTCGACTTGTACCGCAGTCCGGAGCTGGTGTACAAGGACACCGATATCCGGGCGGTCAGTGGCTCAATGCCTCGGCTGTGGACAGGATCTACACGGATACCTGTCACTGGCGAGGCAAGATGATCAGCGCCGGAACGAGCGTGGCCGAGCTCGCCGAGTGCACTGGCGGCGCAGACTGGCTCGACAGCCTCAGCGTCGACGAGCACCACGGTTGACGGGTTTGCCGCCACTCGGATCGAGCTGACGACGCCAGATCAGGACCGTCGATTCTGCGATGGAGGTGATGTTCCACTTCTGGCCGGCACCTGGTCCGAACGAAGACGTCACCGGGCTTTGGGGCTCGGCAGCCAGACCAACGTGGTCTACGTCGTGGACGTGGCTGGATCTCGCCTCGTGATAGTTGCCGCACACGACAACGGCAGTCCCGCGGAGGATGTCGCCGAGCTCGACGCGATCGTCTCGTCGATCAAGATCGAACCCTGAATCCGCGCTTGCGAACTGGGCCGAGCCAAGGTTGAACCTTTGGTAGGCCCAGTTCGCTCTCCCGTGTGATCGAACCGACCACGAGCTCGTTGAGCGACGCGGAGATCGATCACGAGGAGCGGGCCGTGGCGGCCCGTGGAGGGTGTCCAGATGTTGAAGTTCCACGGTCACGGCATCGCCGCCGCAGCCATCGTGGTCGTCGCCGTCATCAGCATCAGCTGCGGACCAGGTAGCTCACGTCGCGCCCAGCGCGACGCCCACGCAAGTGCCTCTCCCTTCGATCATCGCCATGGAGCTTCCGGCGATCCAGGCGACGCTTGCGCCGGGCACCTACTACATCGACGGGCCGCGCGATTGGCCCCATGCAAGCAGCCTGACGCTTCACCGTCCCCGCCGGGCTGGAGCCGCCAGCCCTCCTGCCAACGCAGCCGCCCTGAGTCGGATCTGGGATCCGGCTGGTCTACAAGGACTCCGCGTCTGGCGGCGTTTGGCGCTCTGGCGACAGCTCGGCCGCGTCTTCGCGAGACATCTGCCAGTGGCGCGGGACCTGACGTCGATGCGCGGAACGACCGCCGCTCAGCTCGTCGCCGCGCTGGGCAAAGCAGACCGGGGGCCGACGTCTCAACACCAACCGACGTGAGCGTCAGCGGCTTCGACGCGCAACGGATCGAGCTCAGCACGCTCGATCAAGAAGGGGCCCGTTGTGCCATGGCGGAGACTTCCACTACTGGGCCGATCCGCCGGCCGACCGGCGACGTTTCACGGCCTCTGGGCGAAGCGGCAACCAGACAGATGTGGTGTACGCAGTGGACGTGGCCGGCAATCGGCTCGTGTCATCGACGCCGCCCACGACTCCGGACGCGACGGCTCAGGATCTCGCCGAACTGGACGCGGTTGTCGTCTTCGATCCAAATCGAACCCTGACCCGCACCTGGGCGTCGGGTGGTCCCCATCACCCGACGTCCAATCCTTTGCGTGTCTATGGCGGCGGGGAAGCTCCCGCTTCGGGAGTGAGCGTCCCATCTACGTTGCCACTCACCGTGTACGTCGTCCCGAGCAGGTCCGGACCGGGTTGGCAGCGCACGACGTACTGAGACGAGGTGCTGTCCCAAAGTGCAGTTGCCCACGTATTGAGATTGCAGCCCGGGAACCAGTGGCCGGCGTGGAGTCTCGCCCGGTTCGCCTGGCCCGGTCCCGTAGTCGCACGACGCGGTCCAGCTGGCGTTGATCGTCCAGCACGATCGACAGGTCCTGCTGCGGCCCGCCCTGGACCGACACGGTGCCCGTTCCGTCGGCGGGTGACGAGAGCGAATCGACCTGCGTCAGGGGCCCCGCGAAGTCCGCCGTGGGCGAGCAGTTGGTGATCTCGTAGTGCATCGTGAAACGGCTGTCGTTCTGGATCTGCCAGCCGGCCGTTTCGTCCCAGAGCGCGTGAATGTGGGCCGATCCCGAGGTCTTGTCGGTGATGTCCACGCCGTTGGTGAGCGAGGGATCGGTGACGACCTGCTCGTCCCAGGTGATATCGCCCACGATCCCCGTCGCGACGCTGCAGTCCTCCTTGGCGCTCGCCTCAACGGAACCCGACAGCGAGACCTTGCGGTCGTGATCCGAGACGACCAGGTAGATCTGGTCGATGTTCCCGCCCACGTCGTCCTCGCACAGCTTGAGCGTGTCGCTGACCGGACGGTGCACCCAGCTGGAGCCGACATGGACCAGGGCGTCGCCGTCGCGGGCCTCTGCCTGGTGAGACGCCGGCAATCGACACGGTTACTTCCTTCGCCACCGGCCCAACGGTGAAGTGGTAGTAGTCGGCCGCAAGGGGCGACGCGCTCGACGGCGAGATGTTGGGCTCGCCGGGCTGGACGTTTGCCTCGACCATCCTGCTTGGCGGCACGTTCTGAGGAAAGCGCCCGTCCTGCTGGTTGTAGCGGGTAATGCCGGCCGAAGCGAGCGGTTCGCCAAGGTCCAGGTTGCGCAACGCGAAGTCGTGGAAGTGATCCTCGATGGAAAGCTGATCCGAGATGACGCGGGTCACGAAATCGAAGTCGCCTGCGGGCACGCCACCAATTGCCTCCCACGCGTTGAAGACGGCCTGGGCCTTCGCTTCCTGCTCCATGAAGAAGGGCCAGATGTAGGCGGCGTAGTGGTGTGACTCGTCCGGTGACTCAAGGCCAACCGGCTGCCCTGGAAGACGTCGGTGAACCACCGGTGTGTCGTAGCGCTGTCCGCGGGGTCGAAATGGGTCTCGGCCCACGTCGCGCTCGCTTCCTTGAACCAATGGCCCAGGCCGCCGTCTGCGGTGGCGGTGATGGTGTGCGCGAACTGGAGGACGTGGAAGAACTCGTGGACCAGGTCCTGCTTGAACAAGCCCGGATCAGCGAGGCGGTCCTCGTTCAGGACGACAAAGCCGCTCGATTTGCCGTCAGCTGTGTACGGCATGTCGGTGTAGGCAACGGCGAGCGCCTTGGTGGGCACCTGGTTTGGTCCGTTTCGAAAAACACCGTGGCCCATGGGCAGCACGTAGAAGTCGATCCGTCCGTCGCCGCCGTAAACGGTAGGATCTGCCGCTTCATATTGGTCGGACAGGGGCTTGCCCATGCCATCGGGCTCGTCCTTGGTCATGTCTGCCCACACCGACTGCAGCATGCCAACGACCGTGGCCATGTCTGCGTCCGTGGTCAGGCCGCTGTCGGTGCATCGCCAGACCTTGAAGCGATTGTCCGCGTTGCCCGAATCGGCCCAACCGTGGCACGGCGGGGGCTGCGTGGGCTCCGGTTCCTGGAAAGCGACGCCGGCGGCGAGCGCCACGGGCTGCGCGGCAAAGACGCTCTGGGGGTCGGTCGGCCGGACGAGCAGCGGCGTGAACTTGGCCTGAATGTCCGCCGCCAGCGTCGGCCTCAGCAGTGCCATTTGTTGGAAGACATCGTCATCGCGGGTTGGCACGCCCGTGCTGAACTCATCGGGCACGCCCGGCAGGCCGAGCGCGCTGTACGCCCGATAGAGCAACGCAGTTGGCAGGTCGATCTCGCCTGCCGAGTACGACTGCATGATCAGGTCAGCGCGCGACGGCCCGCTCAGGGGTAGATCGCCGCCGCCGGTTCCCGGGGTGGCGCCTGGAGTTTCACCCGCTCCCCGGCGTCGTGAGGTTGGCGGTGGATTCGCCCGCTGCCTGCGTGTCCGCCGGAGGTGTCGTCGTACAGCCGATCACCAGCGCGAGCACGGCCAGCCGACCCACTAACCCGAGCACACCGACGCGCCGGCGAACCATGAAGGCATCTTGCCCCCGGCCAACGAGCCGATCAATAGGTGTTTTCGCTGGGTTATTGGCCGCTTTCAGGCGGGAAGCTTGCTCGCCACGACGTCAATCGGCTCGACGGTCGGTGGCTCTTCGAACAGCTCCGCCGCTCGCGACGACAGCGCGGCCCCTGCCTGACCGCCGCCGTGCGCCTGGCGTCCAGCATCGTCGGCAAAGGCATTGACGATCCCGAATTCCGAATCGCCCATGCGGAATGCCACGAACGCAGTCGTCCTGGGCTCTGCCTGGACGATCGGCAGAACGCTTTCGAGGAACTCCGCGACATCCGCGTCCTTTCCCGGCCGTGCCTTCAGCCGGATGAGATATCCCACATGCACCGTGTCGAGCGCCATGTCCAGGTACTCCTTTCCGCCCCTGGAGCCGGTTGTTCCGGTCTTGCCAGGTGGCCTCGAGGTAATCGACGTTAGGTCCGTCCGACGGCCGGCGACGTCCGGTGCACCACTCAATTTCCACGGCGCGGAGACGCACGCAATGTCGGCGTGGACGTAGCGATCAAGCCCGCATCGGCGGATGATGGGCCCGTGAGCGGCCGATCCAACCGCCAGGACCTGCGTTTTGTCACCACATCGGACGGTGTCCGAATTGCCACGGCCAGCCAGGGCCACGGGCCGGTGCTCGTCCGCGCCGCTCATTGGCTGAGCCACCTCGAATTCGACTGGCAAAGTCCCGTCTGGAGCGAGTTCCTGAGTGAGCTCGCCCGAGACCGGCGATTGGTGCGCTACGACGAGCGCGGAACGGGACTCTCAGACCGTGAAGTCGAGGACCTCTCGTTCGAAGCGATGGTTGCCGATCTCGAGACGATCGTTGACGCGCTGGGCCTCGAGCGCTTCGCTCTCCTCGGCATGTCGCAGGGCGGCGCGATCAGCATCGCCTACGCGGCGCGCCACCCGGAGAGAGTCGAGGCACTCGTTCTGTGTGGGGCCTACGCACGCGGCCACTCGCATCCCACGCGAACGGTCGAACAGCGCGAACAGGCAGACATCCTGCTGGAGCTCATTCGCGCTGGTTGGGGCACCTCCACGCCGATGTTCCGGCGCGTATTCGCCAGCATGTTCTTCCCCGAGGCGAGCGTGGCGCAATACGAGGCATTCGACGCCCTGCAGCGGATCTCGGCCTCGCCTGAGACGGCCTATCGATTGCGACGGATGTTCAGCCTGATCGACGTTACCGATCTCTGCGCCCAGGTGGCGGCGCCGACCCTCGTGATGCACGTGCGCGACGACGCGGTCGTCCCATTCGACGAGGGACGCCTGCTCGCGGCGCTGATTCCCGACGCGAAATTCGTGCCGCTAGAGGGCCGCAACCACGCCCTGCTGCCCGACGAGCCGGCATTTGCCCAGTTCTTTGACGAGCTGCGCGCCTTCCTGTCAGAGGTGCAAGGCGTCACGCCTCCCGGCGCATGACACGGCGCTGGCCACCCTGAGCCCGCGTGAACGCGAGGTGATGGCGATGGTCGCGGATGGGAAGAGCAACGCCGAGATCGCGGCGGCGCTGTACCTCAGCGATCGAACGGTGGAGCGCCACCTGTCGAACGTCTACGCGAAATTGGGCGTCGAGGGCAAATCGGCCCGGGCGGCCGCAGCCGCTCGCATTTCGCGCTCCGTCTAGGTATTAGCCGCGCTCGTCGTCGGCCTTTCCCAACAACCACGAATTCGGCCAACACGGAGAGCTCGCGCTACCGCCTCGGGTCGAAGCTCGACGTTGCCCCACCGTGCGTCGTCCACGGCGAGGCGCACAAGGCCGGCGCTGATGAGCAACCCCAGGTGATGGTGGATCGACGTTCGCGGCACGCCAAGTCGTCGCGCGAGCTCCGATGCGGACATCGGACCGTCGTGCAGCTCACGCAGCGCTCTCAGTCGGAGCTCGTCGCCCATTGCCTTGGCCAATGTGACGAGACGTTCCGGCGGAAGGCTTCGTCTCCGCTTGGGAACTCCCGGGTGCTGCGGCTGCCTCCCCGGCGGCGGTGATCGGGTACGCGATTACGAGCGTTGACCCGTAATCGGCCATGGCGAAGCCCGGCTTGACCACCACTGACGGCGTCAGAACGACCAGCTCCTGCCCCACCTCGCGCGTGAAGGTGATGCTGGGCAGCACCCGCTCGAGGATGGAGTCGAGGTCCCGTTTTCCGATCCACGCCCGAACTTCCTTGGCGCTCGTTTCCTGAGCCTTACCGATGTCACTCGCCAGATCAGCAAACCCACCATCAAGCCAGCCGCGCAACGCGGCAACAATCGCCGCGTGTGCTTCTTCAACCCCAATGGCAGCAGCCGCTTGAGCGTGCCTTGCCAATTGGCCAGCTCGGGATACGAGGTTCGCTGGAACTCACGAACCGCGGCTTGGTCGCCGTCGACCGCGTCGCGGATCACGTTGGGTGACGTTGTGATCCGGAACGCGCGTCGGTAGTACCCAAGGGCGGCCAGCACGACCTCCCGCGGTTGAGCCTGGTCGATCGCCCGCACCGCGTTTTCAGCGGTCGGCTCATCGGTCATCGCATGAACGAAGCCCAGAAGGTTCAGATAGGGCTCACGACCAACACGCTCGATCTGCTTTGACCAGCCCTCCCCCATCCGCCTGCTGGGCAAGCTGTCGGAGCCGCTTGATCGAGTCGACGCGGCGCTGGGCAGAGCGATCGGCAATGCCCGTGGCGCTGATCAACAGGTCGTAGCCCGTTCCAGGTTGCACGACCACGCGGAGTCCGTTCATGTCAGACGAGAGAGTAGCGACCTACGAGGTTGCCGCTGGTGCGCTCAGGCACGGACTGGTTGTCGAACATCACCAGGCATAGTGTTGACATTACTCGACAATTCGACCTAGCATCCGGCTCGCTAAGCAATCCACTGCTCCGCCGGCGCGGCACTGGTCCCAATTTGCCGCGCCGAGCGGGCTTCATGCGCTTAGGGAGGAGCTCATGCGTCGAATTTCGCTTGCCTTGGCACTGGCCGCGACCCTCGTGGTCGCGCTGGCTGCGCCCACCTCTGCTATCACCGGCAACTTCAGGCCGGACAGCGAGCACGAATTCGTAGGCCTGATCGCGTTCTACGACGCGAATGGTGTCTTCCAGCACCGATGCACCGGCGAGTTGCTGTCGCCCGGACGTCGTGCTGACGGCCGGCCACTGCACGGACAACGGCACCGGCGGCGTAAATGCCTCGGCGCGGATCTGGGTGCTCGAGGACGTTGGCTCGCACTACGATCCCGTGACGCAGCATGACCCCGTGACGGGCTATCCCGACTCATGCACCGGCACCATGGGTAATGGCCTGGGTGTTTGGTGCGGCGAGTCGCACGAGATGTACAACTTCGGCTTCAACAACTTCGCGGGGCTCCCGGAAATCCACGACCTCGGGATCGTGATCCTCGACCAGCCGCTGAACCTGCCTGAATACGCGTCGCTGGCGTCTGCCGGCACCGTTGAGGCGCTGGTAAACGGCGCGTGGCACGCAGGAGACGACGATGCGCGTGACCGGCTATGGCCTCAGCTATCGGCTGATTACCCCGCCCAAGGGCAACAACGCCGGTGGCGCGCACAACGACACAGTCTCGTTCCGCGTTCGGCTCCAGGCCGACGAAACGTTCTCGGGAATGAATGGCGCGAACAACGACGGGTACTCATTCTCTGCGCAGGGCAACGGCAACGACCGTGGCGGCACCTGCAACGGCGACTCGGGCGGACCCGTCCTGTACCCGGCAACAGCAACCGCGTCGTGGCTGTCGACTCGTGGGGCATCCTGAACGCGGGCTGCCGCGGCGTCGGTCACTACTACCGAACCGATCGAGCGCAAACGCTCGATTGGATCAGGTCGGTGGTTGGTCCCGCTCGCTGGAGTCAGATCGTCGTCAACTAGTCAGTTTCATTTCCTGGGGCAGAAAGGCCTCCGGCTCGGCCGGGGGTCTTTCTGATTCATTAGTGGTAGAACGGATGACGTGACCTCGGAACGATCAAAGCCGCCGCCAGCCACGTCTGGTCTTCATTCGGCCCTTCACGTCGAATGTGTTCAACCGCCTGGCGCGGCATTTCGCCGGTTGGATGCCTCTTCTCGGAATCCTCGAAGTGCCGGGGCGAAAGTCGGGCCGGATTCATCAGACGCCGCTGAACGTCTTTCGCGACGGCGAAGACTGGATCGTGGCGCTGACCTACGGATCGGACGTGCAGTGGCTCAAGAACGTTGTAGCCGCAGGTGGATGCCGACTTATTTCACGGCGCAAGACGTACGACCTCGTGAACCCGCGCGTCTTCGTCGATGAGTCGCGCCACCTCATGCCGTTCCCGGTGCGCCAATTCCTCGGTTTGTTGCGCGTTTCGGAATTCCTGCGGCTGAGCCCTGCGACCAGTCCTTGAGGATCCAGCGGCTGGATTTGCTCCAGCTCGTGGCGGTCGCGATCGGAGTCGGGCTTGCGCTTGGCGTTCTCACGCAGATCGGCCAGAGCGTGTTGCCCGAGGGCCTGGGCCAGGTCGCCAACTCGATCTCGGTTTGGGTGGCGGTCGCGTTCTTCGTCGGAGCGATTGCCTCAACTCCGCGGCTGGCGTCCGTGGTCGGGTTCGTGACGCTGGTGGCCGCGCTGGTTGGCTACTACGGCATGATCTGGATCAGGTTCGGCTACACGGGCGGCGGGAGCTCGCTGATCCTGTGGACCGTCGGGGCGTTGCTGGGCGGCTTCGTCTTCGGTCCGGCGGGCTGGTACTGGCGTTGGACGAGTGGCAATGTCCGGATTGCCGCCATCGCGCTGCTGGCCGCGGTCTTCGTCGCGGAGGGGCTCTACCTGCTGCGTCATCCTGCCCGAGAAGGCGGTCGGCAGCGGGTTCATCGTGGCTGGGTTGGCCATTCCGCTGCTACTCGGCTCGTCGTGGCGCGAGAGGACGTACGCCTGGCTGGGGCTGGTGCCGGCGGTGTTGCTGGGCGCTCTCGGTTACGTGGCGCTGACGGCGCTCAGTTCGGGTCTGGCCGCGTTCTGATCAGTCCTCTGATCCGTGCGGGCCGCCCTTGCTGCGCCTGACCGCCTCGCGCACCTCGTCCGGGAATGCGCTCATCAGCCTTCGCAACAGGGTGTGAAGCTGCTCCTTCTCTGAGTCACTGAGCACCGAGGCGATCAGCCTTTCGCGATCGGCCTGCGTGTGGACCGCCTTCTCCCACGCCGCGTGACCCGCCTCGGTGGGCTCGACCAGGACGCCGCGGCGATCGTCTGGATCTGGCAGGCGGCGCACGAGCCCAGCCGCTTCCAGGCGATCGAGTCGATTGGTCATCGCGCCACTCGAGAGCCCCATGTGCTCCGCGAGTTGGCCCGCTGATAGCCGATACGGCGGCCCCTGGTAGCGCAGCCGACCAAGCATCAGGTACGGCCGCAGCGCGAGCCCGTACTCCGAAAGAGTCGACTCCATCGAGTGGTTGAAGTAGCGCGCCAGCTTCTGGATGCGCTCGACAACCCCTTCGGTCAACGGGTCAAGGTTGGGGATTTCGCGCGACCACACATCGAGCTGCGCGTCGAGATAGTCGGTCTCCTGCTCAGCCACCACAACATTTTTAACATTCAGTTACTTGGTGTCAAGTCTCTTGACATCGAAACATCTGCGGGCTAGTCTCTCCGCAGATAGTTTGAGATGGAGAGGCTTGGGTTGAAGAAATGCTTGAGTTGATGAACGACGAGGCCATCTCAGTCGGCGCCGAGCGTCGTCGTGAGGTCCTGGCCGGCACCATGAAATCGGCTCGCGGATCGAGCTTCCGGCACGCAGCAGGAGTTGCGCTGGTGGCAATCGGCCGAAGAGTTGCAGGTGATCTCCCCACCGCAACTTATCTGCCTGCCAGCCGCCAGGCCGTGACCGTGCCCACCACCGGCAGGGCGAGGCCGGCCGGGCGCCGCACGATGCAGCCAAGTGGCGACTGCCTCTAGGGACCGAACGACCGCACCTGGCTCTCGAAGCTGACGCCTTCTGGGGAGGTGTCAGCTTCTTTTTGTGTCCAGCTTTGTCTTGGTACGTGTTACTCCGGGCTTGTAGCCCTTCGCCGCGTACAGGGACAGCGCCGATCTGGTACTCGGCCGTGGCCGCTGTGACGTCGCCGGCTTCAACCAGTAGGTCACCGAGGAGCTCGCGCGCTCGCGCTTGGAAGTGAGGGGAGTCGCTGCCTTCGATCAATCGGACCGATTCGCGCGCGATTCCCAGGGCCGTATCTGCAGTCGCCGCGGGCAGCCACGACTCGCGCACGCGCCTGTAGCTGCGACGAGTCTGCTCGGATGCTGGGCGTGAAGTGCTGGACCTCCAGTTCGGCGAGGAGGGCCGACGCTTCGTCGATTCGATCCTGGTCGATGAGTGAGTGGACGAGCCCAACCTCTGCGGTTCGCCGCCAGCGTCGGTTGCCTCCCCTGTCGAACGTCTCTACTGCCCTTCGATAGAGCCGTTCCGCGGCATCCGCGCTCCCGTCCTCGAGTTCGATGAACCCGCCCAGCGTGTCGCATTCGCCAAGCTGAGGCACGAACCCGGGCAGGCTCGCGAACATGTCTCGTACCAACGCGAGCTCGGCACGGGCCGCATCGAGATCGTTCGCCGCCAACAGCCCGTACGCCAGGCCAAGCCTCCCATCAGCCTCGGTGAAGGGGATGCCGTGCTCGCGAGCCCACTCGATCTCACGCTCGGCAGAACGTGAGCACTTCGTCGTATGGCGTTGGACCCGCGATCATGGCGCCGCCGAGCTCGTCCCAGACCTGGATCAGGGCGCGCTCGTCGCCGGCGCGTTCGGCGTGGACTTGTGCAAGCTGAAGCGTCTCGATCATGCCGGCCATGTGCAGGCTCATCGCAGCCGCCTTCTCCAGAAGCGCAAAGGCGAGATTGGCATCGTCGCTCGTGCTCGAGAAATGGTCGATCGCGGCGTCGGTGACTGCGCCGACGCGCTGCTGCCAGCCGGGCCGGTCGTTCTGATACTCGGTCGGCGCCCATGCGATCTCGGCGCGCATCTCCGTCGAGCGATCTCCGAGTTCGCGCGCTGCTGTCAATGCTCGTTCGTAGGCCTCTGCGGCCGAGTCCAGGTCGGGCATGCCCACGTAGGCGTCGATCAGATCCGGCAGGACCGCCAGCGGCCTCGTTTGGCGCAGTCGCGAGCAGCTCCCTGGCGCGGGTAAGCAATCCGACCGACCGCTGCCACTCCTTGCGCGCCATGGGCGCCCCGTCCGGCGGCGTGGAGTGCCCGTCCGGCGCGAACCGCGAGCGCGGCCGTTTCGGGGCTGAATGCGTCGATCACGGCGCGTTCTTGGTAAGCCCGCTCGAGGTGATGGCCGATGACCTCCTGCCGCGCCGCTGCGTCTCCTCGGACGACAGAATCACAGCGTAGCGCTCGTGCAGGTCGGAGCGGATCTTGTGCGGCATCTGGTCGTAGACGGCGTCGCGAACGAGTGCGTGGCTGAACCGGAACGCGTCACGCCCGGTGGCCGTGCGCTCCGGCCGAATCAGCTCGCGACGCACGAGGCCCAGCAACAGGGTCCCCAGAGACGAGCGCATCGAGTCCGGCGCGAGTGCCGCGACCGTTGCGCGTTCGAACGTCTCACCCTGGATCGCAGGCGCGCTCGAGCGCCACCCGTTCCGGTCGCGATAGCCGATCCACGCGGGCACTGAGCAGGGCGCGGATCGTTGGTGGCACCAACCCCTCCCCGTCCGGCTGGAACGCGGCCATCTGCTCCACGAAAAGCGGCACTCCCCCTGCGGCAGCGACGATGCGACGTCGGGTATCGGGATCCAGCGCCGCACTGTCACTGGCGGCCAGCAACCACTCGGTTTCGCGCGTGGTGAGCGGCTCCAGGCGAATCACGACCGAATTCGGTCGGGGCGCCGACCATTCGGGCCGCACGTCGAAGAGATCCGGCCGCGCCAGGCACAGCAGAAGGATCGGCCGCTCCACCGAGAACGTGGCCACGTAGTCGAGCAGGTCCAGCAGCAGCGGCTCCGCCCAATGCAGATCGTCCACGACCACCACCACCGGCTGCCGCTCGGCGAGGGTCTCCACGAGCTGCTTGATTGCCCAGGCCGTCTCCTCGGGCGACGCCAGACGCTGCGCTGCCCAGCGCCTGCCGAGCGCGACCGACGGCCTCGGGTGCATCCGCCTCGTCCACCTGGCTCACGATCTCGGCGAGGGCGGCGTAGGTCACGCCCTCCCCGTAGGGCAGGCAACGACCGACCAGCACGCGCGCCCGATCAGCAAAGTCGTGCGACTGCCTCGGCCGCGAGACGAGATTTGCCCATTCCCGGAACCGCGGCCACGGTCACGACCACGCAGGCATTGCCTTCGGCGGCGTCGCTGAACGCAGACTCGATGAGGGCGAGCTCGCGTTCGCGACCGACGAACGGGCCGCCGGCCTGCCAACCTCGGGCCTGAGTGGGCGTGATGCCGGTCACTCGCCAGGCATCGATTGGCTGCGTCGAACCCTTGACGGTCAGCGGCCCCACCGACTCGGCTGCCACCGCGTCGCCGACCAGCTCGTGCAGTGTCGGCGCCGATCAGCACCTCGCCGACGCCGGCGGCCTGCTCGAGCCGCGCTGCCATGTTGACCGCGTGACCCGAGAGCGACGGATTCGCCGCCGACCGCCACCTCGCCGGTGTTGATGCCGATCCGCGCCGCGAGCCGCGTGCCGAACCTGGCCTCGACCTCTGTCGTTCATCTGCGGCGATCGACTGCTGGATGTCGAGGCCCGCCAGCACAGCCCGCAACGCGTCGTCCTCGTGCGCGGCAGGAACGCCGAAAACCCCGACCACCGCATCGCCGATGAACTTCTCGACCGTTCCGCCGCGTAGCTCTATCTGGCGCCGCGCCTCATCGAAGTAGCGACCGAGCAGCGCGGCCAGCGCTTCCGGATCGAGGCCCTCGGCCATGCTCGTCGACTCGGCCAGGTCGGCAAACAGCACGGTCACCGTCTTGCGCTGGTCGATGCTCGTCACGCACGGGAGCGTATAGAAGTTGCGTCAGCGTTTGGGCGGCGGCAGCTTCGCGTCGAGGTACTGAAGGAGTCGATTCGCGGCGCGCTCGATCTCCTTGTGTCGATACTGCGCGGCGCGAAACCAGACGGCGATGATCCCCGATCGATGGACCCGCTTGAAATCGCCGAACACGAATGCGTTGCTTGCTTTGGTGCCAGCCGTAGCGCCCACCGTGTGCCCCAGGAACCACTGCCCGTACTCGTCCCACGAATGCTTCTCGAGGAAAGCGTTCTCATCGGCAGTTGATGGCTGTGCTTCGTCCCACTGGCTTTCGACGACGTACTTCCCGGCGTCGATGAGGGCCTTTGCGTGGCTGTAGGCCAGTCGGTTCAGTCGGTACCTGGGCATCTCGCGCTGGAGCCTAGCATTGGCTACATCAAAAACATGGGTGCTCTCCTGGCTGGCGCGGCTGTGCTAATCGTCGGTTGCAGCAGCGGCATACCCGCAACGGCGGCGCCCGGTTCGATAGGGACCCCCGGCGGAACCGCGACAACATCGGCCAGCCCCGGCTCTCCCCTGCCCTCGCCTGGGGCATGTGCGGCGCAGGTGGCGAGCTCGCTGACCCCAGAGCAGCGGATCGGCCAGCTTTTCCTGATGGGCATGGCCCATAACCAGCTCGGGCCTGCCGAGCTGGCGGCGATCACCGACTCTCACATTGGCTCCGCGTGGTTCACCGACGACAACGTCGATCGGCGTCAACGGCGTTCATGAGCTCACTGACGCCGTGCAGGCCGAAGCTTCGGTCAAGTCGACCGGTGGCGTGCACGTTGTTCGTTGCCGCGAACCAGGAGGGTGGCCAGATCCAGGCGCTGCAGGGCATTGGATTCGCGACCATCCCCACCGCGGTCGCCCAGGGTGATATGTCCCTCGATGCGCTGCAGGCAAATGCGCGGCGCTGGGGCCGCGACCTGAACTCGGCCGGTGTGAACCTGAATTTCGCGCCGGTCGCTGACGTTGTTCCAGTCGCCAACAAGGGCACTAATCAGCCGATCGGCGTGCTTGATCGCGAATACGGCCACGACGCGGAGTCGGCCGGTAGCCACGCGGCTGCCTTTGTGCGCGGCATGACCGCCGCTGGAGTGGCGAGCACGGCCAAGCACTTCCCGGGATTGGGCCGCGTCGAGGGCAACACCGACGTCACGGGCGACGTCGTCGACGACGTCACCACTGTCGATGACCCCTCGTTGGGGTCATTCCAGGCCACTATCGATGCGGGCGTTCCGTTCGTGATGGTCGCCCTTGCGACGTATCAGCAGATCGATCCCGATCACCTGGCGGTTTTCTCGCCGGTCGTCATCAAAAACATGCTGCGTGGCAACCTCGGCTTTGCCGGTGTGGTCATGTCCGATGACCTGGGCGACGCCGCAGCTGTGGCGGATGTGCCCGTCGCTGACCGCGCGATCGAACTTCCTGAACGCCGGCGGCGACCTCGTGGTGGTCGAAACAGGCCAACGACGCAGTCGCCATGGCCTCCGCCGTGCTGGCTCGCGCCCAGGATGACGCTGCCTTTGCCGCGATCGCCGACGCGGCCGCCCTCAAAGTGCTCGAGGCGAAAGAGGCCGCGGACTCCTCGCCTGCTCGGGCACGTAAAAGACCCAGCACACCAAAAGTCCCCGGCAGGGATCAAGTCACCATCCGGGGACTCACGGCTCTCGGCCGCCGACTAGGCGGCCTCGATCTCGAACTACATCATGTCGAGGGTTTCGACCACCTGGAGGCTCGCGCCGCCCTGCAGGACCGGGCAACCCTTGGCCAGCGCAACGGCGCTGTCCATGTTGTCGGCCTTGATGATCGAGTAGCCGGTCGGCGCGCCGCCGTTCACGGGCGTCACGGTGCCGTTCGAAGCGATCTCACGGGTTTCCGATGCCGGATTGCCGCCGTCGACGAGCGCCGGGCCGAGCTTGCCGAACCAGTCGGTCCAGGCCTGCATGACCTTGGCCTGCTCGGCGGGATCCTCGGGCCGGCCGCCACCGTGATAGATAAGCAAGAAGTTGGACATCTGGATTGAGCCTCCGTTGTTCGACTTGCCCGGCGACCTTGGGCGGGCCGGTTCCATCGATACAACGAACGGCAAACCGGAAATCGACACCGATTTGCCTGCGGGCGGAAACTAGTGCGGCGTAGGCATCACTTTCGGCCGTTAGGGGTTGGCGACATGGACAGATCGAGTGCGCTCGAGCGGGCAGCCAAGGCAGCGTCGCGTTCGGCAAAGGTCGGAGTAGGGGTAGTCAGTGCGAACGCATATACCGCTCGCACTCGCCGGACCAGCAGGGTCAGGGACGGTGTCGGCGGAACCATCACACGGGTTATGGCGCTCACGTTGCTGGTCGCCTCGACGGTCAGCGTCGTGTGGAAGCTGCTGACGTTCAGGCGCCCGCAGGAGCAGTCCTCAAAAGCTTGACCGTCGCCTCAACCTTGTGAATTCGCAACGGCGCCGATGATCTGAGCCAGCTCGCGCGGCCGTGACCACATCGGCCAGTGGCTCGTCGGCAGGTCGATCCAGGTCACGTTGCGCAGCTCAGGGATCCCGGCCAGGAAGGTCCATTCCGGGTGTTCCTTCGCATAGCTCTGGTATTGCTCGGCGGTGAACCCGGTGCAGATGAAGGTGCTGGGGATGTCGCGCCGAGCGTCGTTGGTGAGCTCGGCAGCTTCGCGGAGGACGCCACCGGGCACCGGCACGGCGCGTTGGCGGAACGTCTCCTTCTGCTCCTCGCTCAGCCCGTCGAGGTTCTCCTCGCTCTCGATGTCCGCCCACACCAGCGGCTTCTCGACGTCCGCGAAGTCCGGATCGAGAGCGCCCTTGCCGGGAGCGGTGTCGACGTAGACCATCGCCGCGACTCGCTCGGGAACGCGGTCGCTCGCCGCGTAGCCGCTGAACCCCGACGCGCTGTGGACCGCGAGCACCACCGGCGCCGGCGCCGCCTCGACGGCGCGCACGATCGCGTCCACGTGGTCGGCCATCGTGATGCCGCTCCGATCAGCGTCCTTCGACTCGAGTCCGGGAAGCGTCAGGGCGGTCACGTCGTGACCCTCGCTGCGCAGGATCGCGGCGACCTCGTCCCATGCCCACGCTCCAAGCCAGAATCCGGGCACCAGGATGATCGGGGCGGAAGCTGTTGTTCGATCGTCAGTCAATGTCTCTCTCCTGCTCGTTTGGACCGTCACGGCGGAATGATCGGGTATTCTAGAACGATCCAGTTATGTCGATCAATACCACGCGCAGTTCCCGATTACGAGCTCGACGACAAGATCGAGCTGAATACCGCTGCCCAGCTGCGCGCGCTCGCCGATCCGATTCGCTCGATGATTCTCGATCTCCTTCTCGAGCGCGCGGCCACGGTTACCGAGCTCGCGAGCGCGATCGGTCGACCAAAGAGCACGGTTGCCCATCACGTGGCGGTGCTGGTCGACGTGGGCATGTTGAAAGTCGTGCGTACGCGGCGGGTGCGTGCCATCGAGGAGCGCTACTACGGACGAACGGCGCGCCTCTTCATGGTCGGCGTGGTCTTCAAGCCCGGCGACGCCAGCGCTCGCGGTTCACGCCAACAACCTGTCCGTTGCCGCGGCCGAATCGCTGCCGGCGCACCAGGCGGACACGCTGCGCAGCGTCCTTCGTCACGCGCGTATCCCGCGCGAGCGCGCAAGGGAGTTCTGGAGCGAGGTGGAGGTGCTGCTGCGCGAGTTCAGCTCCCTGCCGCGCGAAGGTGACACGGTCTACGGCTTCGCCGTCGGTCTCTACCCGACGGAGCATCCCGCGCTGCCGGAACGGAAAGCCGATGACTCGGACACCACTAGATCGTCGGGACTTTTCTCGCCCGTGACAATGGATGCCTATGTCGGTCAAGCCAACGTCCAAACGAACCGTCGTCTGAGAAGGCCTCCCACGTCGCCAACGCGGGACCGCCGGGTGCTCGACTCATGGGCAACATGCGCGAGTACAACGCCGATCCCCTCGCGTTCATGGCCAACACTGCCCGCGCTTACGGCGACTTCGTTCCACTGAGGCTGGGTCCCATCCGTGGGTTGCTGATCAGCGATCCGAACGCAATCGAGAGCGTTCTCGTCGAGCACCCGCGGAGCTTTCACAAGTCGCGCGGCATCCATCGGCTGTCGTCTCTGCTCGGCGATGGGATCTTCATCAGCGAAGGTGACCACTGGCTCAGTCACCGACGCTTGATGCAGCCGGCGTTCCACAAGGCAAACATCGACCGCTACGCGTTGGTGATGGTCCGTCGGATATCGGGTGCGCTGGACCGCTGGGCGCGTCTCGAGACGCATCGACGTAGTACTCGAAACGCGTCGGCTCGGGCTTGAGATCGCCGCCGAGGCGCTCTTTGGCAACGACGTCACCGAGAAACAGGCCACAGAAATCCGTGATGTCGATCGAGGCAGCCGCCGCACAGCTCCAGACCCGCGTGAGCAGCCTGCTGATGTACCTGCCCGATTGGGTTCCGACCCCAGGAAATCGGAGGATGAACGCGGCGATCGAGCGTCTCGACCGCATCGTCTATCAGATCAGTCGAGGACCGCCGAAAGTCGACCGACCAGCGCGACGACCTGCTGGCGCTTCTGATCGCCGCCTCGGACGGCGCTGAGACGAAGATGAGCGACAAGGAGCTCCGCGACGAGGTAATCACGTTGCTTGTCGCGGGTCACGAGACGACGGCGCTGACGCTTGCCTGGGCCCTGTACGAGATCGCACGGCACCCCGACGTCGACACCGCGCTCCGCGACGAGGTCGCCGCCGTCATTGGCCCAGGCCGCTCGCCCGCAGGTTGAGGATCTTCCCGAACCTGCCGGTGACGGCCAACATCGTGAACGAAACGCTGCGGCTATACCCGGCGGGCTATCTCACCGCCCGCGAGGCCGTTGAGGATGTCGACATAGACGGGCACCAGATTCCGAAGGGCACACTGGTCCTCATGAGCCAGTGGGAACAACAACGCGACGACTCGGTGTTCAGAGATGCCGAAGAGTTCCGGCCTGACCGCTGGTCAGGTGGCCTGCCGAAGGAGCTCGCGCGAGGCGACTACTTCCCGTTTGGCATGGGTCCGCGCATGTGCATCGGAGGCTCGTTCGCCAACCTCGAGCTGATGCTTGCCATCCCGATGATCCGCCAGCGTTACTCCCTTGAGCCGATGTCGCCGGACAAACCTCGTCCGTGCCGATCATCACCCTCAATCCCGACCGACCGATCAAGCTCCGACTGATCACCAGCCCAGCTCAGCGGCTCCGTAGCTCGATGCACGAGATGCCCTCCCCCATCGATCCAAGCCCGACTGAGCACGATTCCAGTCGATCTTCCGCGGCGACGTCATCACGCCTCGCGACGCCAGCTACGACGACGCGCGGCGCATCTGGAACGGCATGATCGATCGCCGGCCCAGCCTGGTCGTGCGGCCGCTGGACGCGGCCGACGTCGCCACCGCTGTCCGCTTCGGGCGCGACGAGGATCTGCTCGTCGCCGTGCGCGGCGGTGGGCACAGTCATGCCCGGCCACAGCACGTGCGACGACGGGATGGTCATCGACCTGTCGCGCATGCGCGGCGCCACCGTCGATCCACGTCCAGCGAACAGCTCGGGTGAACGGCGGAGCCCTTACTGGGCGAGCTGGACGTCGCCGCTCAGGCCCATGGTCTCGTTTGCCCGGTTGGCGTCGTGTCGCACACCGGCGTCGGCGGCTTGACCCTGGGTGGAGGCATGGGGCGGCTCCAGCGCAAGCTTGGGTTCACGATCGACAGCCTGCGCGCCGTTGAGGTCGTTACGGCTGCCGGAGACCTGGTGCGCGCCGATGCCGAGCAGAACCAGGATCTGTACTGGGCCGTCCGCGGCGCAGGCGCGAACTTTCGGTGTCGTCACCGCGTTCGAGTTCGAGCTGCATCCCTTACGCTGGCGTCATCACGGCCGGCTCCGCAAGCCACCCGGCGTCCCGCATCAGCGATGCGTGGGAGCTGTTCCGCGAGCTCGGCACGACGAGGCCCGGACCACCTGATGGCCGTATTCAGCATCGTGCCTGGGCGCTGCCGATCGGGTTCCGGCGGAGTTTGTCGGCACGCCGGTGGCAACAGTGGGCTGTGTACCACTCGGGCGATCAGGCCAAGTCAGAGGAGGAGCTGCGTCAGCTGTTGTCCGTCGGCCAGCCAATCGCGCTGAACGGTTGAACCGCAAGTCGTACCTCGACCTCCAGCGCAGCGCCGACGAGGCGAGCGCCTGGGGTCACCGCGTGTACTCGAAGGGCGGCTTCACCGACGACCTCCCCGCCGAGGCGCTGGAAGCGATGACCGAACACGTCGCTACGGCCGCAGCGACGACACGTTTGGCCTGTGGGCTCAAGGTGGTGCCATCGCTCGCGTTCCCGAGGAAGCGACCGCGTTCACGGGACGTGATGCGAGGTTCCAGATGAGCGCCGACAGCCAGTGGGACGATCCAGCCGCCGACGACGAGCGAATCGCGTGGGTGCGAGCACGCGTACGCCATCGTCGAGCCGCACTCCAGCACCGGACGCTACGTGAACGACGTCGCCGACTCAGAGCCTGATCTGGGTCGCTGGGTCTACGGCGATGCCAAGTACGACAGGCTTGTCGGCGTCAAGCGAGCCTGGGACCCGGACAACGTCTTCCGACTCAACCAGAACATCAAGCCGTGACCAGCGAAGCCGAGGCCGGAAGCCGGCGATCGACTACTACGCCAACGGCAACGTGAGATTTCGCGGCGCCAACCTGGACGGCCAGATGCACGGGCCGTGGGAGTTCTTCCGCGCCGACGGCTCGCTCATGCGCAGCGGGTCATTCGATCGCGGCCGTCAGGTCGGTACCTGGCGCACCTACGACCGCGCCGGCAGGATCGTCAAGGAGACGACCTTCAAGTAGCGTCAGCGAGTTCGGCAGCGGCCTTGGCCCGCAGCGCCTGCCGGAAGGCATCGAAGATCTCCCAGCCGGTCACCACCACAACCCCAATGGCGATAAGGATCATCGGCCAGCCACTGCCGTCCGATAGCAGCGGGTATCCGATCGCTGCCGCGAACTGCGGGTTGATGAGCATCCCACTGAGCGCGAGATAGACCACCGGTAGCGCAAATGCGAGCTGCAGGACCGTGAACGAAACCGCCATCGGCATCGTCCACGTCCCGAGCACGTAGAGGACGAGGCGGAAGCCAACGAGCGCAGCAAACACGGCAACCAGGTACGGCAGCCAGAAGTCGTTCAGCCCCGGCGCAAGGATCGGGATTGCCTGCCCGGTCGTAGTATCGGTCCATGTGAGTCCTCGCAGAACGACGAGGCCGACGATTCCGACAACCAGGGGAACGACCTCCTCGACCGTGTCGCCGACGCTGATTCGTGTCGACGGCACGGCTGGGCAGGCTGATCGACTGTCCAGCGTCCCTTGGCGGCTGTCGGTGTGACGTCGCGCATGAATTCGTAGCGCTCGCCAATGGCGAAGATGAGGGTCACCCAGAAGAAGAGGTTGACCGCGACGGTCAGCGCCGTGCCGAACCCGGCGACAAGGATGCTGCCGATCTGGCCACCGTGAGCCAGCTCGACAACACCCGAGACGACACCGGCCAGCGGCACCAGGATCGTCAGGAGCAGTGTCAGCAGCGCGCGGTAGGCGGGGAATAGACCGGGCCCGATGAGGTAGGTGGGCCGATCGGCCATTCCAGCGGCCAGTCGTGCTCGGATCACCCAGATCCTCGAGCACCGCGCGTTCCGCCTTCTCGGGCTCCTCCCCTGCGGCAACGCGATCGTCGACCGCATCGCCGATCGATGAACGCAGCTCGCGCTCAACGTCCGTCTTCTGTCGCTCCGGGATGCCGCGAAGAGCGGCAGCCAGGTAGCGCTCCGTGTAGGTAGCCATCAGTGCGCTCCTTCATTCAGCGCGCGCAGCGCTTCGTTCAACTCAGTGACCTCGGCCATCAGGACGTCCGCGAGGGCGTCGCCCTTGGCACTTGTTCGGTAGAACTTGCGCGGACGCGACTCGTCCGTGTTCCACTCGCTTTCGAGCAGTCCGCGATCGTCGAGCCGGCGCAGCAGCGGATAGATCGTGTTCGCGTCGCTGGGAATTCCAGCCGCCTCGAGCGTCTTGAGCAGCCCGTATCCGTAGCCGGGTGTCTTGAGCGCGAGGAGGCAGGCGAGGACTACGGTCCCCCGCCGGAGCTCCTGGCGATGTGAGTCGAGCGTCTCCGCATCAATCATGAAACTGACAATACAGTGTGATACACAGTATTGTCAAGACCATAGGCTAGCCGGTCGGATCTCAGTCCGTGACGTCTACCTCGACGATCCGCTGCGCGCGAACTTCGGCGTTCGCAACCGCCTCCGCCAACGAATCTGCCGATTCCGCCTCGAACAGGTGGAAGCAGATCTCGTCCTCCGGCACGAGGATCGACCGAAGGCGTCGGATCGAGTGCCCGCCGGCGGCGGTGTCCATCTGATGTGCGAGGACGTCGCACTCGCTGGACGCCGGGGCGTATGCCTCGACCAGGAAGGTTCGCAAGGCTGTCATGCGCCGAAATCTAGCCGCGCAGACGTGTTCGCGGTATACGGGAAGTCCCTAGTTATTAACAGTCGCAGGACGCTCCGACATGTACCGCACGAGCTCGGTCCGCGACGAAACGTCCAGCTTTGCGTACACGTGCGAGAGGTGCAGCTCAACCGTCTTGCTCGAGATCGCGAGGACTGCGGCGACCTCCTTGTTGGACATTCCCTTGACGACCAGGTCGACAACCCGGCTCTCGGTCGGGGTAAGGCCGCCTTCCGACTGACCACGTCCCCCGATTCGGCCGATTTCTGCCTCGGCGCGCGCACGGAAGCCATCGGCACCCAACGTGCTGAACGGCCGCTGAGCGCGGCGGAGAGCGTTTCGCGGGCGGTGCGCTTCATCTGCGAACGCCGCTCGAGCTCCCCCAGGAGCAACTGCGAGCGCGCCAGGTCCAACGGCAGTGGACCGTCTTGCAGCGCCTGAACGGCCGGATCGCGCCGATTCGAGGGCTGCCGCGACGTCTCCTGTGCGCGGCCAGGACCTGCGCACGGGCACGTGCGGCAATGCCCGCGGCCGTTGGTCGTCGAGTTCCGTCGGCCATCTGTTCCATCGAGGAGCGTGATCGCATCGGCTTCATCGATGCGCCCGAGCGCTATCAGGATCTCGACCTGTCCGGGAGGAAGCGCAGCTCCCCGGGTTCGCGCATTCCGGCGTCGAGCAGCGTCCTCGGTCAGAGGCATCAGGCTCGATGCCGCCGCTTCGGCAGCACGTCCCTGGGCGAGCGCCGCGGCGCCGAGTGCCCACGCGGCCGATCTCGCCACCACGTGCGAAGGCGCGTCGCATCGATGGCGGGTCATCGGCCGTGCCGCCGCGAGGCCGAGCGCCTCCATGGCCAGCTCTTCACCTTCGTCGACGCGGCCGCGCAGCACGGCGAGCAACGCTTGTCGTCCGCGAAGCGCGGCGCGCGATGGACGCTGTCCACTCTGCTCGGCGAATGCGTAGCCGGCCGAGGCGTGCTCGTCGGCCGCATCCCAGTCACCGGCCAGGATCTCGGCCATCGAGAGCTGCACGAGGATCGACGGCAGGGCACTCTCGTCGCCCTGTTCCTCAGCGCGGGCCAGCAGATCTTCGAAGATTGCGCGGGCTTCATCGAGTCCGATCGGCGCACAGAGCCACGTATCCCTTGGCGTATGACGGGTGGCGTAGCACGCGCACGTGCTCGAACGCGGGCTCCAATGCCATCGCGCGCTCGATCGCGCCTCGCGCACCTGCCCCGATCGCCAGCGACGTGACCGCCTCGACCGCGTAGGCCTCGCCAAGAGCCACGTCGTCCGTCGACTTGCGCGCAGCGCGCACCGCGGCACGCGCGTGGCGGGCAGCCTCAGCCAGGTCATCGCGCATCAGGAACAGGCCCCAGGCGATGCCTTCGTGCAGGCCCGCCGCCAGCCTGCTGTCGTTTCCAGCCTCGGCCAGGGCCTGGGTGTTGAGAGCGGTGCCGCTCTCGACGTCGTCGCCAAAGTGCCTGATCCGCGCAAGCAGCGCGAGGAGACGGGCTCGGTCGCCGCCGCTCGGCGCCGACGCGATGAGCGGCTCCAGGAGCGCCGCAGCGGCCGCGGTGTCGCCCGATTCGAACAGGTACTCGGCCTGCAGGGCCGTTCGTCTGTGCGGTCGTCCGCATTCGTCGGCGGGAGTCATGAGCACTGCCATCTCGACCAGCTCTGCTGCCGCGTGCGGCGCGCCTCGCCCGAAGATCGTCCAGTGCTGCGCGCTCTGCTTCGGAGGCGACCTGCTCGTCCGGCGCCGTGGCGGCAAGTGCCAGGTGGCGTGCGCGCTCGACCGGATCCTCGATCAGCTGGGCCAGCCGGCCGTGGATGCTCCCTGGCGTCGGCGGCCGAAACCGCTCCGTAGGCGGATGATGCCAACAGTGGATGCGCGAAATGCAGCTCGTTCTCCTTGGCTTCCACGAATTCCGACGCTCACCGCAGGCTCGATCAGCCGCTCCCCCTGGGAGTCGAACAGCGCATCGAGCAGCTGGACGGTCGGGCGCGCCGTCGCCGATGCGGCGAAGAGCGCCTGTCGCGTATCCCGTGGCAGGGCGTCCAACCGGGCGCCAACCAGCCGGTCCAGGTCGGCAGTCCCCTTCTCGACCGTATCGAGCCGCAGGCGGCCGGCGTTCGACGCGCGCACCAGTTCCAGCGCCAGGAACGGGATTGCCACGCGAGAGCTCGTGCAATCGACGCAAATGCGGCCGCGGCAACACGGTGCCGAAGCGCTCGACGACGATGGCGTGCAGGGCTCCCAGCGACAGGCCCGCTACCTCGATCGACTCGGTGGGCAGTCGCGTTTCGAGGATCGCCGCTTCGTGCGCAGCGCTCTTGGGCGGTCGGCTTGCGAGCAGGACCGCTACCGCGTTCGTTGGTGATGCGACGAGGCAGAACCCGAGGACTCCGCGACTCGCGCGGTCGAGCCATTGTTCGTCGTCGACTGCCACGAGAACCGGCTGGTCAGCGGCAAGAAGGCGAAGGGTCGATAGCGTCGCGATACCCAGCGTTCGATGCTCTGGCGTCCGCATCTCGTCATCAAGGAGCAGCGCCGCCGCCAGTGCCCGGCGCTGAGGCTCGGAGAGTCGATCCGCGACCAGCGGGTAGACGTCGGCGAGAAGATCGCCCAGTGCCGCGAATGCGAGATCGCTCTCGGATTGTGCAGGCCGCGCTCTGAGGCACCTGTACCCGCGCGCCTCGGCGGAACGGATCGCCAGGTCCCAGATGGTCGACTTGCCGATACCGGCCTCGCCGATCAGCCGAATCGCACGAGGCAGCGTCTCAGTGGAGTCGAGAAATGCCTCGACGATCGCGACCTCACGCGTCCGACCGACGAGCGCCAGATCGAGGGGCGGCGGCAGTGGCTTCGCACCGGGCATTGCGAGCGCCTTTCATGACGAGTGCATATCGCAGGATGCTGTCTGTCGGCTACCGTAGTCAATCGAGCCGAATGGCCCATATGAGCCGTCCGGGGTACCCTGCGGACGGGAGGTAAACATGAACTTCAACAACATCATGATCGGGACCGATGACGCCGAGCGACTGGTGGACTACTACACCAGGCTGTTCGGCGAACCTGCGATGTCAGACGGCGGCTACACCGGCTGGCGAGATCGGCAGCGGCTTCATGTTCAGTCGGGCCGCACAGCGAGGTTCACGGCAAGAACAGCGCTCCGGGCAGGTTGCTCTGGAACATCGAGAGCCAGGACGTGAAGGCGGACTTCGATCGTTTCGTTGCGGCCGGCGCGATTGTCATCCGCGAGCCGTACAGCTTCGAGGAGCAGCCTGAGGCATGGGTCGCGACACTCGCGGATCCCGATGACAACTATTTCCAGCTGATGAGCCCAATGGGTCCGCCAGAGAAATAGCCGCCGATCCGGCGGATTGGGGAAGCCGGGGGTCAAATCTCGCGTGCTACGGTGGCGCCGCGACTGCCTCTCACGAGGCTCGCATGCCTGATGAGGGAGGCGTCATGAAACTCCGGACTTCGTTTCTGATCGTTGCCGTTCTGGCAGTGGTGTCGGCGTGCGGCGGGGGAGCTCCAGCGGCGACAACCGGACCCCGGGTCACCCAGGCAGCAGGAGCGACCCCGGCGCCGCCGCAGACGCAGCAGCCGGCTGGTCCGACCGCGGCGCCACCTGTCGGCGGCACCGGATCGACTATGCATCTCGTGGTTGCGAGTGGCCCGCAGGCCGGTACCTACGATCAGAGCGGGCCCAAGGTCGACTGCAACACCTCTGCCACCGGTTCGGGCGCAACGTACCAAGATCTGACTCGCACGGACGGGGTCACCACCCTCGTCTTCTCGTCTGGGGAGGGTGGAGCGAATCCCGCGAAGTTCTATTTCCAGGTGCTCTTCGCATCCGAGTCGGTGCTCAATGCGCCCGCACTGGAGATTTCGACGCTCGTCCCAAGCAGCGCGCGAGGCAGCGGCACGGCCTCTCTGCAGGACAACTCATCGACGATCAAGTGGTCCATTGATGGCACGAGTGCCGATGGCATCGACGTCACGGCAACAGTCGAGTGTGGGCCGGTCGACCGTAACTGACCACAGCGCTGGGCTTCGCCCCGTGGCGCTGACGTTGCGCCGGGGGAACGACTCTCGCGCACGCTCTTCGCATCAGATGTGACACGAGTCCTGGAATTGTCCAGTTCGCAGTCAGTTGCGGATCGCCGAGCCACGAATCTCCGCATCAGATTGGAAAACTGACTGTCTCGGCGCCTCAAACCATCGGAGAACGGCCCTGTACGGCCACCGATCGAGGGTCGGCCTCTAATCAGATGCGACTGTCGCCTTGCAGGCGGGGCCGGTTGCGGCCGTTAGGGCGTGATGACGACCTTGCCTCGGGCGCGGCCGTCGTCCACCCAGCGCAGAGCCTGGACCACCTCGTCAAGAGCGAAGCGTCGGTCAATCTGCGGCTTGATGTGCCCGGCCGCTGTACAGCTCCTTGATCGTGTCGACGTCCTCGACGTTGAACGGCTTCCAGGTGAGCATCAAGCCCATCTTCCTGCCACTTGCCAGCGACAGAGCCGGGCCTTCCAGCAGGCTCGTGACCATCCACGTGCCGGACCCACCGAGAGCGGCATAAACGCCGTGCGGCCGAACCATGCCGCGCCACCGCAGAACCGAGTGATGTGCGTCGACATCCACGATCCAGTCGAAGCGCTCGTCCATCCTCGTGTAGTCGGTGGTGGTGTAGTCGACGACGTGATCGGCGCCGAGCGAGCGTACGAAGTCGAGCTTGTCCGTGCGAGCAACTCCGGTCACCTCGGCGCCGCGCGACTTCGCGATCTGGACCGCGAAGGGTCCGACGTTTCCAGACGCGCCGACGATCATCACCTTCTGGCCCGCCTCTAGCTGTCGTCCATCCCTGGTGCGGAGCGACTGCAACGCCAGGATCCCTGCATGCGGAAGCGTCGCCGCGTCCTCGTGTGACATACCTGCAGCCATGGGCTGGAACGCCTTCTCGGAGTTGCAGACGTATTCCGCGAATGTCCCGCCGTTGAAGCTGAAGAGATCCGCGAAGACGTCATCGCCGGGCTTGAACAGCGTCACGTCCGACCCCACGGCTTCAACAGTGCCGGCTACGTCGATCCCGACGCGGTGAACCCGCGGCTGGCGGATCCCGTAGACCACGCGCAGGAACTGCCAGCGCGGATAAAGGACGTCGAGATCGGCGCGGTTGACCGATGCGGCGCGGACCTTGACGAGAACCTCGTCACCAGTTGGGACGGGCTTGTCGATCTCGCGAATCTCCACCACCTCTGGTGGCCCGTATCGGTCATGCCACGCGACCTTCATGATTCCACCGCTTTTGCCACGAACGCCTCGGCCTCGGTCGCCAGGGCCAGCCAATCGTCGGGTGACTCGGAAACGCACCACTACCCACTCCGCTGAGCCGGCCATTGCCCGGGTCGATACGGCGTGCCTTCGCCTGTCTCGACCGAGCTCGGTCCACGCGCGACTTGCCGGCAGCTTCACGACCAGCCGATCCTTGTTGAAGAACGCGAACATCTTGCCGCCCGTTTTGATCGATGTCGAGCCGAACATCTCGCCGCGCGCCCTTGCGCTTCGTCATCGCCGAATGTTGCCTCGCTCTGTCGCGAGCATCGTTTCCACGAGCGCGGCGAACTGCTCCTTGGTTGCCATTGCTAACGAACCAGGAAAGCGTCGATATCGATCCGGCTGGCCGATGCAGACGGATTTCGACTGCCGGTGATGGCGATTTCGAGAACGTGGGAGCCGGGATGCCACGGTGGTCGACCAGACGACCTGACGGGTCAGGATTGAGGCACCGAAGAGGTCGACCGACTGCCAGCCACCTCCGTCAACGCGAACCTGGGCGATGCCCCTGGCGGGAGCCAGGGTCGAAACGAACGCGATCGAGGTGCCGACGAACGGCAGGGTTACCAGTCCACCGGCGGCGGACGTCTTGCGCACGTGATCTTCCGAGGCGCCGCTCAACGTGCGGCGCCTGAAGGTGCCGGCGTACGCGACCGCGGCCGCAGTTTCTTCCAGACGACTCGCTGTTGCGACGGGCGTTTGTGCCCACGGCCCGGCGGTTCCCTCCGCGTTCAGGGCGCGGACCCGGAAGGTATAGCTACTGCCGATGACCAGTGGGATGTCCACACTGGTGGCAGATCGTCGGCGCCAGCGACACGTCCTGCCACGAACCGCCGTCCTTACGGCGCTGCAGCTGGTACCCGGACACCTCACCCGGCTCCGCCGCGACTTCCCACGAAAGATGGGCGACCGTTGAGGAGGTCATCTGGTTCCCGGCCGCGAGCCCGACGGTTGGAGCTTCGACGGTGGGTGGCGGTTCGTGCGCCGCGACCTCGCCGCCGATCAACCAATCGCTGCGCGCCGTGTTCCAGTGATCGGCGAGGTATGAGCCGGCCCGCGGGGCCGTATCGAAGTAGTCGTCGTGTCCGCAATCGAAGATGTCGCTGTGCGCCTGGTCGGCGCACGGGTAGGTCATCACCACCCCGGCGCCGTCCGGGTAGCACATCTGGTCGTTCTCATCGGTGCAATGCCAATGGCCGCTGGAATGTGGCGCCGAGAGCTGTACTCCGCCGAGCGTATGCATCAGCTCGTGCGACTCGGAGAAGTCCCAACAGACGTAGTCGACCCGTGCGTAACCCACCTGCTGGTTGTTGGCGTTGTTCGCGTCCCGGCTGATCGTCGTTGGCGATCGTGCCCAGACCGCAGGAAGTGGAGATGCTCGGGTCCGAATCGAACCAGACGAGGTACTTACGGTCGTTCCTGTCGTACCCGTGGGTGGTCAGCTCGGAGATCATCGTGCCGAAGTTGGTCTCCGCCTCTGAGGAGAGCTTCACGGCCTTGATGCTCAGCAGGCAGTTGTTGGTAACCCAGCGCAGGCGAGCGCTGCCGCCGGTCTCCTGGCGCTGTTGTTGAACATCGAATCGACGTAAGCGGCCCAGGAGCGCATCGATGTGCGCCAGGAAGCGAGGCGATTGGGACGACCCGCCACGTACACGTAGAGCGGTTGCACACGCTTGCCGCTGGACGCCGTCGCCGTCGCAGCCCACCGTCGACGCCGCTGCCAGTCGAAGCCTGGCTGACGACCCTCGGGCCGCCGCGCGCTCTGTACCCACGCCGGGATCGGGTCTGGCCCATGCGAGCACAGGTTCGTGTCGCCTACTACGAACGCGTCCGCGCACGTTGCCCGCGTTGCCCGGTCGCAGGCCTGTCGGCGATCTGTGATGCGCCCGCGTCCGGACTGCGCAGCTTGCGAGTCCTGCGGCTCCAGGGCTTATCGGCAGCGTCGCTGCAACGAACGCTACGAGAAGTACTCGCTGAGATGTCGGCGGCCAGCTAGCAGGGTTCCCTCCCCTCGGCCGTCGAGTCTAGATGAGCGAGTGGATGACGCCCGCCGCCTACTCGCGTGTCCGGCTTGAGCTGGCTCATCATCCCCATCGCGTCCAGCTGGTGCCAGTGCTCGGCGATCTGGCCGTTGCTCACTCGGAAGATGTGGATCTCGCCGATCGAATAGCGCTTGCCGCTGGGTGGCATCTTCATGAATTCGCCGGTCTGCGTTGGCGCTGGCCGTGAGTCGCACCGCGACTCGATCGCCCTCGGCAATCATGTCGTCGATCGCGAAATCGATGTCCGACAACGCCGACGCCACGCGCTCCGTCGCCGCCTGAGGTCGGCCTTCCCGTCTCCCGTTGGCGACGGCCAGGTGTGGCTCACGAAGTCGTCGGCAACGAGCTCGTCCACGGCGCTCACCTGTAGTCGCTCGAACACCTCGTCGACGAAGCGCCGAACCAGTGCCTTGTTGTCTCATGTCGTTCATCGTGATCCCCCCGGATATCTCAGTACGCGCCGCGGCGGAGGATGTTGGCGAAGATGATCTCCTTGTGGATGGGCTCCGGGCCCTCGACGATCGCCACGTGGCGGGCGTCGACCATGAGCTTGTCCGCCACCGTCTGAGCGGTGTAGCCGGCACTGCCGAGCATCAGCACCGCCTCGGACGTGACGCGCATCACCATCTCGCCGGCGTACAGCTTGGCGAGGCTCGCTTCCTTGGCGTGATCCAGACCGGCGTCCGCCTTGGCGGCGGAAATCGCGACCAGCGCGCGGGCCGCCGCGATCTCCTTCTCCATCTCGACGATGCGGAAGCGGTAGTCCTGCTGCTTGGTCAGCTTGTCGCCGTAGACGCGCCGGTGGAGACCGAAATCGAGCACGACGTCTCGGGCGCGGCGGGCGATGCCAACGGCCATCGCCGCGATGCCCGTCCGTGACTTGGCGAGCTGCTCGTTGAACATGGCGATGCCGCGACCCTCCTCGCCCAGGCGGTAATCGACCGGCACGCAGACGTCCTTCAGCTCCAGCGGTGAGACGTCGAGGGCGCGCAGACCCAGTGTGTCCCAGCGCTCGCCGACGCTGACGCCGGCAGAGTCCATGGGCACCAGGAACCAGCTCAGGCCACCCATGAGATCCGGCGAGGTTCGCGCGACAACGATGACCTGATCGGCGTAGCGGATGTTGGTGCTGTATTCCTTGCGGCCGTTGAGCCGGTACTCGCCGTCGACGAGGTCCGCGGCGACTGCCAGAGCCGTGAAGTCACTGCCGGCGGCACGCTCGGACGCCGCGAACGAGGTGACCACGTGCTTGCGCGCCAGATGCCTCGGTCAGCCGCTCGCGCGCTGCTCCCGAGAGGTAGCCCAGCAACAGCCGATTGAAGAACACCGGCAGCATCAGATAGCTGGCGAAGGAGGCGTCGGCGTAGCCGAGCTCCTCGGAGATGATCGCGCCGTCCGTCACCAGGCCGTGATCGGCCTCGTGCTCGTAATAGGCGGTCGGAAAGCCGGCCTTGTGGAATGCCTCAGCGACTGCCACTGGCATCTGACGCTTGGCGACGCTGTCCGCCGAGATCGGCATGACCTCGTCCTTTGCGAACTGCCTGATGGCGTCGCGGAGCGTGCGCTGATCGGGCGTTAGCGCGAAATCGAACAATCGTGTCCCCTCTGTGTGTAGGTCAACGAAATCTTACCCGCGAGAATGGGCAACATGGAATTTGGCACGTGAAACCGGTGTCCGGCGACTGTCAACAGTGGAGCTGACGGCCGAGGAGACCGCCGCGATTCGGGCACTCCTGTGGGCAGCCTTCGCCGACGATGAGGATGGCGCATTCACCGAAGACGACTGGCTGCACGCCATTGGCGGCGTCCATTTCATGGTCGACGCGAGAGGGCCGGATCGTCAGCCACGCGTCCGTGGTCGAGCGTGAGATCCACGTCGCCGGCGTGCCGTTGCGCACCGGGTACGTCGAGGCGGTGGCCACCGCTCCCGACGAGCAACGGCGTGGCTATGGCTCAGCCGTCATGCGCGCGGTCAACGAGCACATCGAGGCGCAATACGAGATCGGCGTCCTGGGCACCGGCAGCCAGGCCTTCTACGAGCGTCTGGGCTGGCAGATCTGGCGTGGCCCGTCCTACGTCCGTCTTGCCGGCGGCGACGACGAACGGACGCCCGACGAGGACGGCTACATCATGGTCCTCACGACGCCCACCACGGCGGCGTTGACCTGACAGCGTCCAATCAGCTGCGAGTGGCGCCCCGGCGACGTCTGGTAGAGGCTGCTCGGGTCGTTGTACCGTTCTTGGCGATGAGCCAGATCAAGGTCGGCAGCCTCAATCATCCCGGACGAGGTCAGGGAGTTTCCCGGCGAGCTCATGCAGATGAGCCGCATCGGCTCGCAGACGATAGGTCGAGCCGTCCTGGAGCCCGGCTGGCGCTGGACGAGGAATGTGGGTCCGCGAGCAGGCACACCGTGGTGTCGCGTTCACCACTTCAACTACGTCATCTCAGGTCGACTTGCCTTCGCGACGGATGATGGCGAGACCGCTGAGATTGGGCCGGGCGAAGTTGCCGACGTCCCGCCCGGCCACGACGCCTGGGTCGTTGGCGATGAACCGTGCGTCGTCCTCGACTTCTTCGGCAACATCTTCGACATCGGCCAGCCGATGGAGCAGCCGCGCGTCCTGGCGACGATCCTCATGTCAGACATCGTGGAGTCCACGGCGACCGCGAATCGAGTCGGCGACGCCGCCTGGCGTGACCTGCTGGCCGAGCACGATCGAGTCGTCAGGCGCCAGCTCGACCGATTCGGTGGCAGCGAGGTGAAGACAACCGGCGACGGCTTCATAGCCACGTTTCCGAGTGCGGCGTCCGCCCTGCGTTGCGCGGCTGAGATGGTGGCCGCTGTCGAGGCCGCTGGGCATCGAGATCCGTGTCGGCGTCCACACCGGCGAGATCGAGGATCTGCCCGACGACGTTCGGGGCGTTGCCGTGCACGCGGCTGCCCGAGTCATGGCACTCGCGTCGCCGTCCGAGGTCCTGGCTTCGTCGGTGACCAGGGCGCTGGTCGACGGCAGCGGTCTGCATTTCGAGAATCGCGGACGCCACGAGATCAAGGGCTTCGACGAGCCGGCCGAGGTGTTCGCCCTGGTGGCCTAGGCCTTGACGAAGCGGCCGACGTGTTCGGCGAGCAGGTCTGGATAGTCCGATGGGATTGAATGGGTTGCGTCGAGGACGAAGTGCTCCAACGCCTCGCCGAGCTGCTCCCTCATCTGACTGATTACTGCCGCTGAGACGAAGGCCCCGTCTTCGCGGCCGGCCTCCAGCAACAGCGTGGGTCCTCGCCACTTGCTTGCGCGGAGTGGCGCCTGCATCTGCGACCACCCAGCGTGAACCGCGTCCCGCGCAAGCATCGGGTGAAGGCGTCCGTCCGCGCCGACGCTCATGTCCAACGGCCACGTCGAGCGCCACCGACCACAGCGCCTCCTCGCGTCGACCCACGGAGCGTTCTGCAAAGGCCACCGTAGCGTCTTCCCAGCTCTGACCGAAGCCGGTGTCCTCCTCGGCGTTGTAGGCGCGCCATCTCGGCATCGACGGCGATTGCCGGATCGACCAGGATGAGGCCCGATATCCGGTCGGGCGCCGCGCGCGCCAGCTCCCACGCGAGTAGGCCGCCGTACGAGTGCCCGAGGAGTAGCGGGTCCGGTCCGAAGTGACTCGAGCAGCGGCAGGAGATCGCTCATCTGCTGTTCCAACGTCCACGGACCTTCCATTGGCGAGCGGCCGTGACCGCGCAGGTCGGGCGCAACGACGTGCACGGCGGGCACTCGCTGGGCCAGGCCCAGGAAACGCAGGCCATGTGATTCGATGCCGTGGAGACACAGGATCGGCCGCCCGGAACCGAAGGTTGAAACGAACAATTCGTTATTTGCCACGGCGCGATTATCAGCGGCATCCACGTGCGCGACTACGATGCGGCAATGACACAGCCCAAGCCGTGGTTCTCCTTCCATCTTCCCAGCTACACATTCCCCGACACACCCCCCGAGAAGCTATTCGAGAAGACGATCGAGCAGGCCCGCGCCGCCGAGGAGGCGGGCTTCCGGCAGGTGACCGTGATGGACCACCTCTACCAGATCGGCGGCGTCGGCGAAGTCGACGAGCCGATGCTCGAGGGCTGGTCGGTGCTTAACGCATTGGCCCGCGAGACGAGCCGCGTTCGCCTGGGTACCCAGGTGACCGGCGTGACGTACCGCAACCCGGCGATGTTGGCCAAGATGGCCACGACTCTCGATGTCATCTCCGGCGGTCGGGCGATGATGGGCATCGGCGCCGCGTGGAACGAGCAGGAGCATGCCGGCTTTGGCTACGAGTTTCCGTCGGTCAAGGAGCGCATGGATCGCCTCGATGAGGCGCTGACGATCATTCGCTCGATGTTCGCCGAAGAGCGGCCCAGCTTCAGCGGTCAGTACTACAGCATCGACGAAGCGCTCAACTATCCGCGGCCGGTGCAGCCGAAGGGTCCGCCAATCCAGGTCGGCGGCGGAGGCGAGCAGCGCACGCTGCGCATCGCCGCGCGACACGCGGACATGACCCACTGGTTCCCTCTCGGCCTCGAGGTGCTCAACCACAAGAAGGAACTGCTCAACCGCTATTGCGAAGACATCGGTCGCGACTCGTCGACCATCGAGCTCGTCATGGGCGCGCCGATCATCGTCGCGGCCAATGATGCAGATGCGGAAGAGCACCTGTCGCGGCTCCCGCCGGAGAGACGCGCCCACGTGGCGGTCGGAACGCCGGAGCAGGCCGCTGAGGCGCTCCGCCCCTACATCGACGCGGGCTTCAGCGGCTTCACGTTCGGCAACACCGTCTATCGGACGCCGGCAGCAGATCGCGACGGTGGGCGAGGTCCTCGGCTTCATCAGCTGAGCGTGGAATGACTGGAAAAGAACAGATCGACGCTCACATCGCCGCGCTGCCGCCTGAGCAGCGCAAGGTCATGGAACGGTTGCGCCAGATCGTCCTCGACGAGGCTCCCCCTGACGCAGAAGAGGTGATCGCCTACAAGATGCCGTCACTGCGCGCGAAGGGCAAGTACGTGCTCTCGTACGAGGCCTTCAAGGACCACTACAGCTTCTTTCCCGCGACGGACCTGATGAACCTTCACCTGGGCGATGAGGTGGCGCCCTACGTCAAGGGCAAGGGCACGCTTCAGTTCAAGTCGAGCGAGCCTCTGCCCGAGGATCTGATCAGGCGCGTTGTCCAGGTTCGGCTTGAAGGACTTCCCCTAGAGATCAGCCGCCGACAGAGCGCGGCCGTCAGACGCGGCCGCGGACCATGTCGATCAGCCGGCCCAGCACACGCTCGCCGTCTGCGCGAATGCCGTTGTGCTCGTATTCGTTGGTGATCCACGGCTTGAGGCCTGCGGATCGCGGACGCTGTCTCCATCGCGAACTCGCTCTCGACGTACATGTCGTTGACGTAGATCGTGGCCGCCACGGGAACGTCGTTGACGCCGAGCTGGGCGGCGTCGAACTGGCGCGGCCACTCGTGCTCGGCAAGGATCTCGGCAGCTTCGCGGTGGGGACGCAGCCAGCCGTAGTCCTCGAACATCCACGGGAAGACGTGCTCACCGGTGAAGTAGCCCTCGGCCGCGATCTCGTCGGGCAACAGACGCGAAGCGGACCAGCGCGTCGCGAAGCCGTCCGCGTACGAGGACTCGTGCAGCGTCGCGTAGATCGGGTTTCGCGCGAAGCGCAGCGCGCCGACTGTCACATCGGCCAGGAACGCGTTCGAGCCGAAGGGCAGCTCCAGAACGCTGTGGAGGTTCTCGAAGCCGGCCGAGTCGCCCAGCCAGGCGCCCAGCTGCCGGAATCGCCTGGCGGTCAGCCGGTCGCCGTTGGGCAGCGTGACGTCCTCGGTGTCCAGGCGGTCGAAGATCTCCCGAGCCCTTGCTCGGTCGTCCGGATAGCGCTCGAAGTACTCGTGGTTCTTCTGGATGACGCGCTTGTAGGTCGCGGTGTAGACGTCGTCGATTGCGCGGCCGATTGGCGACAGACCGCCCGTGATCAGGCCTCGCTCAGCCCTTCCGGTGCGAACGAGAGGTACGTCATCGAGCAGAAGCCGCCGAAGCTCTGTCCGAGGACGCCCCAGCGCTCGACGCCCAGCTCCTGGCGGATCATCTCTGAGTCGCGGACGATCGAGTCGGCACGAAAGTGGGTCAGGTACTCCGCCTGGGCCTGCGGCGTGTCGCCTGGCAGGTTGACGCCGACGGGCGTCGAGCGACCGACACCGCGCTGGTCGAGCAGCAGCACCCGGTAGTCCTGCACGGCGCGCTTCATCCAGCCGCTCAACGGGCTGGTTGGCCGTGTCGCTTCGTGGCCGGGGCCGCCCTGGAGATAGAGCAGGTACGGCCGTTGCTCACCGCCCTCCCCGATCACCTCGCGCGAGAACACGGTGAGAGTCCGGCCGTCCGGAGCGTCATGGACGAGCGGCACCGTGTGCTCCCGCTCGACGAGGGTTGCGCCCTTGATGCGAATTGTGGAGGTCATGGTCCAATTGTCAGGTGACGCGAGCCTATTCATGTAGCCCTTGCCGTCATCCTGGTCTGCGGGTGCGCGACGGTGCCATTGCCGACCATCTCGCCGCTGCCGACAAGTGCGCCAGTCCCGCGATCGCCGACCGCAGCAACCGACCATCACGCTTCAGCCGACTCCTACGCCGGCCCACTGTCGAGCCGCTGCGGATACCGCTCTCTGGCGATGGCCCGATCGATCTGGAGATCGTGGGCAATGAAGCATGGATCGCTCGCGTCGGACAGCGCGGAGCTGCTTCGCGTCAACCTCGACGAACCACGAAGAGATCGGCTCGACCGTCCAGCCGGTTCACTGCCAACAATTCTCGCGGTGGATCCGAGCGGGCATGCGCTGATCGGCGATATCGGCGCAGCGAACGGTGAGCGCCTTCTCGTGGTCGATCCGTCACAGGTGACATCCAGCGGTTTCAGACCGACGACGAGGTTCGCGAGCATCTCATTCATGCCGCGAGAACCTGCTATGGGTACTGAACAGGAACGGACTGGTTCAACAGTTCGACCTGCCGCCCGGTCGCCCTTCGTATAGCCGACAGATCCAGGTCGACTCCAACGAGCACATGGAGGTCGTTGCTGCCAATGGCATATGCCTGGGCTGGCAGCGACAGCGGCCCGCTTGACCCGAATTCTTACAGTGCGCGCGCTGTGACTCGACGGGACGCTTGACGTGGGTGGTGGTATTCCGTTCCTGTCATCGACGACGGGCTCGTGTGGGGAGCGCGGCCGGACGAGATTTGGGCCATCGACACGGCCACGAACGACGGTGTCGCGACGAATTGCCGCTGGCGAACCTGATCGAAGTCCTTGCCATGGACATTGTCGGCGAGCGAGGCCTGGGTCGCGGCGCGACACCCTGGTTATGTCGGGACCAGTCCTCCGCCTGGACCTCGGAAGCGGCGCACGTCATCGGGGAGTGGCCGGTCTCTCTGCCGGCATCCGATCAAGGTGGGTCCAGACGGTCGCCTGGGTCGTCGACTACGAGACTGACGAGCTGATCGGCATCCCGCGCTAGACGGCGACGTCCTCAGGCGGATCGAAACGCTGCTTGAACGTGAAGGCGTCCTGCTGTGGGCCCGCGTTCGGTCAGCATCCTCAATCGGTCGAGGGCCTCCTCGGCTGTCGGTTCGACGCCGGCGGGATGCCACCACAGGACCATGCTCGGCCCGTCGAGCGTTCGAACCACTCGAATCGACGTGCGAACACGTCCTTGTGATCGGATCGATAGACGTACGCGTGGAGGTGGTCGATCGACTCCCAGACCGACATGTTGATGATGAACAGCGGGTCGTCGGTGACCTTGATGTCGGTCGCGTTGCCGGCATCTGTCTTGAGGCGCCAGACGAAGCCGGGGCTGCGCTCGGCGAGCGCATTGACCTCGTCAAGTGCGTTCATGAAGTCCGCCATCTGAGTCGTGGTCCAGCGGCGCCACAGCGCGCGCGACGTTCAGCTGGGCGAGGTGAAAACGAGCCATCACGGTCTCGACTATACGGCCGACGGAGTTGCGACAATGCCAAGGATGCCGAAGTTATGACATGGCTGCAGCGACCAGCGCGCCAACTGACGCGCGCAAGACCCTTCCACAACATGCCCGAATCGGTGAGCGTCCTGGTTGGCGTCCTGGTCGTCCTCGTCGCGGTCGCCGTCCTGTTCGAGTCGCCCGGAGGATCGGAGCGCCTTATCCGGCCATCTTCGTCCTCGGCGGACTCGGCTTCGCGCTGATCCCCGGTCTGCCTGCAGTCCATCTGGAGCCGGACCTTGATCCTGCTCGTCTTCCTGCCGCCGTTGCTGTTCGTCGCGGCGATCGAAACACCGATCCGCGAGCTCAGGACCTACGTAACGCCGATCCTCCGGCTTGCCATCGGCCTTGTGCTCTTCACGATGATCATCGTCGCCATTGTGGCCCAGTTCGTGCTGCCGGACATTGGCTGGGCGGCCGCTTTCACCCTGGGGGCCATCGTTGCGCCCACGGACGCGCTGGCGGCCACCAGTGTCTTTCGCCGACTGGGCGCACCGCGCCTCGTCAGCACGCTCATCGAGGGCGAGGCACTCTTCAACGACGCCACGGCCCTGGTTGCCTACCGGGCGGGCGTTCTCGCGGTGGCCAGCGGCAGCTTCGTCCTCGCCGTCGCGATCGGCGGCTTCGTGCTCGCCGTTGTTGGTGGGATCGGATCGGCCTGTTGGTCGGCTGGGGCGCCAGTCAGGTCCTGCGCCGGATCGACGACCCGCCCGTCGAGGTGGCGATCTCGCTCGTCATACCGTTCGTTGCCTATCTGCCCTGCCGACCAGGCCGGCCTGTCAGGCGTCCTCGCGGCGGTCACGGCGGGCCTGGTCATTGGCAGCAGGCTGAGCAGGATCCTTACCGCCAGCAGCCGCGTTCTGTGGCTGAGCAGCTGGAAGATGATCGGCTTCGTCCTTAACGGCTTCGTGTTCGTGCTGATTGGGCTCGAGCTTCCGCAGATCCTCGAGGGAGTGCGCACCACGCACTCGCCCGCCGTCGTCGATCGGGATCGTGCTGCTCGTGTGTGCCGTCGTGGTCGCTCACTCGATTCGTTTGGGTGTTCGCGGCGAGCTTGCTGCCCAACTCTCCGCGACGGATCGTTGCGCGCACCAATCCACGGCTTGCGCAAGCGGCTGACGTTCGTCGTCGCGCTGGGCGGGACTTCGCGGTGCGGTATCGCTCGCCGCCGCACTGGCCCTCCCGAGTCGTTTCCCGAGCGCAACCTGATCGTCCTGATCACCTTCGCCGTGATCCTCGACCACGCTCGTCGGGCAAGGCCTGACCCTGCCGCTGGTGATCCGCTGGGCGGGAGGGGACGGGAACGAACTCGACGGTGACGAGGCAACCACGGCACGGCGTTGTCGCCTACCAGGCGGGACTCGACGAAGTCGAGCGATCACGCGGCCAATGGCCGACCCACCAGCCGTTGTTCGACCGCCTCGAGTCCGGGCTGCGCGACCGCACCCAGCACCTGGCCACCGAGGACGCCGAAGAGACCGCCGAGCGGCGGCAAGAGCGGATCGAGCACGAGGAGATCCAGACTGGGCATCATCCGCGCGCAACGGTCGGCCGTGATCGATCTCCGTGACCGTGGCGAGATCAACGACGAGACGTTGCGCGTCATCGAAAGGGAGCTGGACCTCGAAGAGCTGCGAATGGAGGGCTAGCGATGCTCCCCGTCGTGATGACTCGCCTCGACCTGCGCGCTGCGCTCGAAGCGAGGGTCGGGCACGATCCACAGAGAAGCGACGGCGATATAGATGGCAACGGCGGCAAACGGCATGACCAGCGCAACCGGGATAGCGAGCGCGTAGGCAATGATCGAGATCTTGCCCTTGATGTCCCTGCCCAGCTCCTGCACGAGCGTGTGGTTCTGGTCGGGAACCCGGACGATCGCGGCTACCAGGAACGAGAAGGCGATCGCCGGCATGATGAGGCTGACGCCATAGACCGCCGTCGGGATCGGAGCGAAGTTGTTCTCGCCCATCCAGGCCGTGGCGAACGGCACGAGAGACAGCCAGAACAGCAGGTGGAGGTTCGCCCACAGGACGCGGCCGGTGACCGCGTGCGTGGCCTGGAGCAGGTGATGGTGGTTGTTCCAGTAGATGCCGATGTAGGCGAAGCTCATGACGTACGACAGGAACTTGGGCCACAGCGCGAACGAGGTCCTCAAGCGTCGCGCCCTCCGGCGGACGCAGCTCGAGCACCATGATCGTGATGACGATCGCCAGCACGCCGTCGCTGAAGGCTTCGAGTCTGCCCCTGCTCATGCGCGAACCAATCCCATCTCGCCGAGAATATCCGGCCGTGAGCACTGCGAACTCATCGCCCGAGCCGTCCTCGCCGGTCGAGATCGAGTCATTCCTGGCCGACTACCCACCGCGCATCGCCCGCCAGGCTCAAGCACTGCGCCGGATGGTTCTCAAGGCCGTCCCGTCGGCGATCGAGCGGCTGCGTCCCGGCTGGCGACTCATCGGCTACGACCTGCCCATAAGCCGCCACGGCACCTACTTTGCCTGGGTATGGCCGGAGACTGAGCACGTCCACGTGGGCTGGCAGGCAGGCACGCTCATGAACGATCCAAATCACGTGCTCCGCGGCGCGCACCTCAAGCTGAAGAAGGTTCGCTACCTGACCTTCGAGCCGGGAGAGAAGATCACGCCGAAGGTCGTCATCGACCTCACCCGTGAGGCGGCCCGGATCTCGTCGATGTCGAGAGGCGAGCGGCAGTTGCTGTCGATGTCGATGTCGCCGTCGGATTTCGACCAGGCGTCGGTTTAGCGGAGAAGCTGCTGGTGCGCATCGCGACGTGGAACGTCAACTCGCTGAAGGCACGCATGGATCGCGTTCTGGGCTGGATCGACCATGCGCAGCCGGACGTCCTGATGATGCAGGAAACCAAGCTCTCGGACGACGATGCGCCGCTCCTCCCCTTCCGATCGCTGGGCTACGAGCTCGATCCACCACGGCGAGGGCCGCTGGAACGGCGTGGCCATCGCCTCGCGCAAGCCCATCGACCCGGCGTCGATAGTCACCAACTTCGGCGACGGGCCGGTGCGCGACAGCGGCGCGGGCGTGAGCACGAACGTCGGCGAGGAGGACTTCAACCCGTTCGACGAGGCGCGGATGTTGAGCGCGGTCATCGACGGGGCTCGGTACGTGTGCCTGTACGCACCCAACGGACGAGTTGTCGGGTCACCGTTCTATGACGGCAAGCTGGCCTGGTACGACCGATTGAGTCGCTGGCTCACCGATGCGATCGCCGGCGGCGACCAGCTCGTCGTGGGTGGCGACATGAACGTGGCGCCGACGCCCGCTGACGTCTGGGATGAGGCCGCGGTTCACGGCGGCACACACGTATCGCCACCGGAGCGCGAGGCGTTCGCCGAGCTGCTGTCCGATGGGTTGGTCGATGCCTACCGGTCGAAGCGATCCGAGCCGGGTCGATTTACGTGGTGGGACTACCGCGCCGGCAACTTCCACAAGAACATGGGCATGCGCATCGACCACCTGCTGCTTACGCCGGCGCTCGCGGATCGAGTCATCTGGGCCGAGATCGACCGTGAGGCGCGGAAAGGCGTGCCCATCCCGTCAGATCACGCTCCGCTGCTGATCGACCTGGACGAGGCCGGCACACCAATCGACGCCGGCTGGGAGGGTGCCCTGGACAGGATCGCCGCGCGCACTCGCCCGGCCAAGCCGAAGGTGAGCTGAAGCTGGGTCGGCACACGATCACGGTCGACATCGCGGCGCCGCGCGAGCAGGTGTTTGACATGTTCGTCAACCTCGAACGAGCGCCTGAGTGGATCGAAGGCATGGCCGGCGTGAGCGACCTCAGCGGACCTCCGGATCAGGCCGGCACGACGTACGTGACCAAATTTGGCAGCTGGTCGACCAGCGTCACGACCGTTCTGGCCGCTGAGAGGCCGCGCCATCACCTGACGAAGTTCGGCAACTGGTTCCTGCGCGGTGAGAACGAGGCAACGTTCGCCGAGCTGGACGGCGGAGCTGGGACTCGACTGACCCAGGAATTCCGGACCAACGGGATCATTCCGGCGATCTCGTCCTGGGTATTTGCTCACGGCTCTTACAAGGGCAGCTTTCGTGGTGAGCTCAACACGTCTGAAGGCCATCTGCGAGCGTGAAGCGCCGAAAAGTGAGAAGGTCGAGGCGTGAGCACTTACATGAACCTGCGTGATTTCCTGCCACGAGCACGGCGCCGGGTGAAGCCCAACAGGGTTGCCATCATCCGTCTCTACGGCCCGATCAACGGTGGCGAGCGGTCGGCCGACTGGATCGAGCTCGTTCGCCGTGTACGCGAGTCGAAGAAGGTGCCGGCGGTCGTGCTGGACATCGATTCACCAGGTGGCTCCGCGGCCGCCTCGGACAACATGTACGTCGCGCTCGCTCGGCTCGCGGCCAAGAAACCGCTCGTCGCGGTCGATCCGGGGCGCGGGAGCGTCCGGCTCGTACCTCGCGGCCGTGGCGGCCAAGAAGATCGTTGCCAGTCCAACCTCGATCGTCGGCTCAATCGGCGTGATCAACGTCGCGCCGCGTCTGCCGCGCCTCCTGGATCGCTTGGGCGTGACTGTCTCGGAGCACACCGCGGGCAGCCTCAAGGGCATGGGTGCGCCATGGCGCGAGGAATCCGAGCCCGAGGCCGCAGAAGGAGCAGCAGCTCGTCGACGAGATCTACGACGCGTTCGTTGATCGAGTTGCGACCGCACGGAACATGTCTCCGGAGCGCGTCCGCGAGCTCGCCACAGGCGAGGTGTGGCTGGGCAGCAAGGCTCTGGAGCTGGGCCTGGTGGACAGATCGGCGACATCGAGGACGCGGTCGAAATCGCTGCCCAGCTCGCCGGTGTCCCGGCCAAGGCCACGCCGGTCCGTCTGCCGCGGCCGTTCTTCGCGCGTGTCGCCGAGCGTTTCGCGACGCGCATGGCGCAGACGGTGGCCGACGAGATGGAGGCGCGCCTCTCGAGCCGCATCAGGCTCTAGGGCGGTGTGAGCGGCCGCGGAGGTGGCCTCAGATCAGGCGGTCGACCACCTGGCTCAAGACGATCAGCGCGATTGGAATCAGCAGGGCCGAAGCGAAGCCACGGAACACGCTCGTGCTCCATGGCCACGTGTGGAGCTGCTCGATGACCTGTTGCTCCGAGCGAGCAGCGGCAAGCAGGTCGTTGATCTGATCCGCTCTGGCTTAGGTCACCGCTGTCAACCGCGCCATGTAGCTGGTCCAGGACTCGTTTCAGCCGATCCTGCGACTCGCCCTTCAGGCGCGTCTTCTCCGCGGCCAGGCGACCGTGCATGACGTTGAGCGGCAGCACGAACGAGCCGACCGCAACAAGGAGGAGCAGCGATTCCTCCACGATGTAGGCGATCTCCTGATCCGGGCTGAAGAACATGTAGCCGACCACGAACGCGATCAGGCCCAGGGCGCTGACGACAGTTAACCGAGCGAACGCGTTGGTGGGTCGCCGGCTTGAAGATGTCGACGTTGCGTGCAACGGCACTCAGGTGGCTCACCAGCCGGAGCTGGTTGATCGTGTGTATGACCACGATGCCGAGCACGAACACGGCGATGCCCCATAGAGGAGCGGAGACGCGCTCGATCTCTGGCGGGATCACCTGGCGAACCGGTCTTACGGCCAGGTAGTAGAACGCGGCAACGATGACGATGGCGACGATGCCCGCGAAAAGCGCGTCACGATCGCGAACGGTTGTCAGCTCGGACTCATAACGCGCCTCGGAGTGGGGATCTCCCAGCGCCGGCCTGAACTCGTTGAAGCTCCTCCGGGCGACCGTGTTGAGCGCATGGAGCAGCCACGCGAACCAGGCGAACATCAGCGCCGGCGCAATGATGTCGTGACTGATCTCGGGGAACTGCCGCTCGGCGCTGGCCCACACGAAAAGGTGACCGATGACGCGAGGACCGCGCCGAAGAGCACGTACCAGATGGCGGCGGGTCCGGGCAGACGTTCGATCGCCAGCAGCAGGCGGTCGAGCATGCCATGCCGCTTGGCGGCTGGCTGACCTGTGAGCTCGGTTCCCTCGAGAGCTTCGGTTGCCATAGGCGGATGGTAAATGCGCGCGCGCAGCCTTCGCCGTCACCCGATCGGATACGCTGCCGCGCTCGGAGGTGGGCGTGGCCGTATCAATCAAGCGAATAAGTCCCGATGAATGGCCTGTTCTGCGCGATATCAGGCTGCGCAGCCTGCAGGATTCGCCCGAGGCCTTCGGCCAGCGCTACGACGAGGCCGCCTCAACCACCGACGCGGACTGGGCGTCGACGGCCAGATGCATCGGCCGAGGGCAACCGGCGGATCTGGTTCATCGCTCGCGACGACGCCGACGCGCCGGTTGGTGTCGTCCAGGCGCGACGGCGCCAGCCGTTCGATTGCCTCCTGTTCTCCATGTGGGTCGCGCCAGAGGCGCGTCGGCTGGGCGTTGGCGCGGCGCTCGTCGATGCCGTCCAGGAATGGGGCAAGTCGTGGGGCGCCCAACGCGTCGTCCTGTGGGTGCTGGCCGGCGAACGAGCCGGCGATGCGCTTCTACGACCGGATCGGCTTCACGCTGCTCAGCGACGGGCCGGATGTCGAGTCGGGACGCGCGTACGGGGCATTCGCCATGGAGCGGCCGAGCAGCTCCGGACTGACGCTCAGCCGTCGAAGCGGTCGGGGGAGATCCAGCGCGGATCCATCTCGAGGTGGATCAGGGCCGGGCGACCGGCACCAAGAGCATCGACCAATGCCGGCTCGAATTCGGCGTCACGCGTGACGCGGCCGCCCTGTGCACCGCAGGCGCGAGCTACGGCGGCGAAATCGATCGGGCCGAGCTCGGTCGCGACGAGTTCTCGCCCCTCGTTGCCCTGGTGCATGGCGATCGTGCCGTAGCGCTTGTTGTCGAAGACGAGCACGACGGGCGTCGCGCCGTGGCGAACGGCCGTCTCGAGCTCGTTCATGGTCATGCCGAGGCCGCCGTCGCCGCACAGCGCCACGACCGTTCGCTTGGGCTGGCACAGGCTGGCCGCGATGGCGGCCGGGAGTCCGTAGCCCATCGCCCCGGACGTTGGGCCGAGGAAGCCGTGACGTCGCGCCGTAGTGGAAGTAGCGTGCCGGCCAGTTGCCGAAGTTGCCGGCGTCCGTCGTGAGCAGCGCGTCCTCGGGAAGCACCCGTTCGAGCGTGGCCATGACGCGGCCAGGGTGAATGCCCTGGCCCGCGCCACTCGCGTGGCGTCATCGAACGTGGTTGCGGCAACGTACGTCGGCCCGCTCCTCGGCGAGCTTCGCGGATCGATCCGCCGGGCATCGTCGACCTCGCCCGGAATTGCGTCAAGCGCGGCGCGCAGGAAGGCCGCCGCGTCGGCCGTCACGGAGATATCGGGCGCCGTCGAGGCCGGCGTGCGCGAACCGCGGCTCGAGGTCGACATGTGCCCACTTCGTTCGGCGCGCCGGGAGCTTGTAATCGAAGGTGGTGACCTCGTTCAGCCGGCAGCCGAGGACGAGCAGGAAGTCCGCCTCGGTCAGCCGCTGCCAGCACCTGATCGGGAGCGCCGTAGCCGGTCATGCCGAGGTAGTTCGGGTGATCGTTGGGGAATGCCGTCGGGCCGTCGCCACGACGCGAAGACGGGAACGGCCAAGCGCTCGCTGCAGGTCCACCAGCAGCATCCGTGGCACCGCTGCGGATCACGCCGTAGCCAGCGATGATCGCCGGCCGCTTGGCCTCGATGAGCCGATCGACGATGTCGCGGACCGCAGTCGGATCGGGCTCATGCGGGCGGTTCGGGCATCACGTCGAGCGCCTGCGCGACGGCGCCGCGCGGCGCCGGCAGGTCCAGCACGTCTTCGGGCAGGGAGAACAGGACTGGTCCCGGCCGTCCTCCGGCCATGCGCTCGCAGCCCGTTCGACAACGATCTCGCCGGCCGTGGCCGGATCGTCGATCTGCGCGGCCCACTTGGCCAGTCGGCCGAACGACTCCACCTGGTCCACTTCCTGGAACGCCTCGCGGCCCAGGAACTCGCGCTTGACCTGGCCGACGAGTGCCACGATCGGCGTGGAGTTCTGGCGCGCCGTGTGAATGCCGATGCTCATGTTGCCGGCGCCGACGGCGCGCGTGCCCAGCACGGCCGCCGGTTTGCCGGTCAGCTGGCCGACGGCCTCGGCCATGAACGAGGCGCCACCCTCGTGGCGCGTGGCGACGACCTTGATCCCGGCTCCCGGCAGCGCGTCGAGGACGCCCAGGAAGCTCTCGCCGGGGACGGTGAATGCCCACTCGACGCCGGCACTTGGCGAGCGACCTGGCGATCAGCTGTCCGACCGTTGTGCCGCGCTTGACCCGCCACTACAGCGCGAACCGGACCGAGCTGAAGATGAGCCCGACGACGACGACCACACCAGGATCACCAGGATGAGCCTCGTGTGTCGCGCTCACTCACGCGAAATCACCGGCTAGCGGTAGTTCTCGAACTGGAGCGGCACCGGGTAGCCCTCCGACTCCTCGCGCAGCCGCGCCGATCACCTTCTGCAGCTCGTCCTTGCTCTTGCTGCTCACGCGGATCGCGTCGCCCTGGATCTGCGACTTCGACCTTGGGGAAGTCGTCGCGGATCAGCTTGGTGATCTTCTTGGCCAGGTCGTCGGGCAGGCCGCGGCGAAGGTCGATGTTCTGGCGGACCGTGTTGCCGCCGGCCTCCTCGATCTCGCCCCAGTCGAAGATCTTGAGCGACAGGCCGCGCCGGATCGCCTTCGACTCGAGCAGGTCGCGCATGGCGCGTGCCCGGCTGATCCGTGTCGGCGCGCAGCATGATCTCGGCCTTGCCCAGCTCGAATCTCGGCCTTGGCGCCCTTGAAGTCGTAGCGCGTCTGGATCTCGCGGCGCGCCTGGTCGAGCGCGTTGACCAGCTCCTGCTGATCGAAGTCGCTCACCACGTCGAACGAGACATCTCCGGCCATTCTACTCGTCTCCCTCCACTGCTCGATGAGTCGAATCCTGGCCGACGACCGCGATCAACGGCCCACTGCCTCTGCGCTGGATCAGGCCGGCTGTCAGTCCAGCTCGAACGTCGAGAAGCCGCGCATGCGAACGCGCTCGCTCGTTGGCGCGGCGCGTGTATGCCGCGTGCCAGCGACGCAAGGACGGTGCGCTCGACGACCCAGATCCGTTCTGCGTCGAACTCGACGTGATCCTGCGTGGCCGCGACGTCGTTCCAGAGCGCGCGGATCGCGTTCAGCGCCGTGCAGCGGCTCCTCGAACGGATCGAGCCGGTATCTCCGCGTCGTCGCCGATACAGCTCGAGGATCATGTCCGGGATCGCGCGCTCCCACGCCCGCTTGTAACGCTGCGAGGAGGTCCTGCGCGTCGCCGGGCGTCAGTGTCGGCCATGCGCGCAAAGTCTAGTTGCGGTGCCGGCGTCTCGCGGCTGTCGGCGCCGCGTGAGCAGCTCCACCAGGCGTTCGGCGATCACGTACGAGCGGCCGCCGCCCATGACGAGCACCACGTCGCCGGGCTGGACGCGCTCGGCCAGGTAGTCGGCCGTCGCCTCGACCGTGCCCGGGCGCGGCCGCGAGCTGGCCCGCCGACGCTCGCTGACCGCGAACGGCGAGTGCCGAGGCGCTCGTGATCGTCGTGTCGGTGTCGCGGCCGGCCCAGATGTCGGCGATCGCGACCTCATCGGCCGTCGCCAGCACGTCGGCGAATTGATCCAGCATCGACGCCGTGCGGTGGTAGGTGAGCGGCTCGTAGACGGCCCACACGCGGCGTCCCGGGTAGCGTGCCCGCGACTGCCTCGAGCGTCCGCGCGATCGCCGTCGGGTGATGGCCGTAGTCGTCGATGACGATCACGCCGCCGATCTCGCCCTTGACCTCCATGCCGCCGGCCGACACCGCGGATAGTCGGCCAGGCTCTCGCGAATGACCGACTTCGTCGATGCCCAGAACGCGCGCGGCGCCGATGACGGCCATGCGCGTTGGCGGCGTTGGCCGGGCCGGGCAGGCCCGATCTGCGAAGCCGTCCGGCACGGCCGATGGTGCGCCGCCACGATCTGGCCCGGCCAGTCACCGAGGCGATCGACGATCTGCCGCGACGCCCGGATCGCGCGTGTTGGCGACGAGCGTCGCGCCCGGCGCGCGCCGGATCCACGCCTCGAACGCGTCGAGAACCGCGGCCTCGTCCGCGAAGACGTCGGGGTGGTCCCACTCCGCGTTGAGCAGCACGATCACCGACGGGCTGGTACGGGTCGAAGTTGCCCGCGTACTCGTCCGCCTCGACGACGAACTCCGGGCCCGCTCCCCCAGCGCGCGGTGCGCGGCGACGCCGCCGGTCACAGATCGGCATCGAGCAGCGCGCCGACGAACGCCGACGGATCGCGGCCGGCGCGGACCAGCAGGTCGACGAGCCAGCCGGTCGTCGTCGACTTGCCGTGCGTGCCGGCGACGGCGACCAGTCGCTGGCCGGTGGTCGCGGCGGCGTCGGCGACGAGCTGCTGCCACGGCTCGAGTAGGGATGCCCGGCTCGCGGCGGCGACGAGCTCGGGGTGGTCCGGGTCGATCGACGGTGAGTGCCTTGGTCACGGCAAGGCGCTCCGGCGGCCCGCCGCGCCACCGCCCGGTCGTGACGTGCTCCGCCGCGTGCTCCCAGGCGAGCGGGATCCCCGCCGCGGTCAGCGCTGCCGTGTACGGCGACGGGGCGCCCGGGTCGCACCCGGTGACGATCGCGCCCGCGTGATGGGCCAGCAGACGCGGCCGCGGACGCGCCGGCGCCTGCTGCACCGACGACGTGGATTCGCTCGCCGGCGCGGATCGGCCGCGCCGGCCGCGCCGGAGCGAGGCCCTTCCCGATCTCGGCCGCGAGCGCGCTCACGCGTCGTCTCCGGCAGCGAGGCGCTCCAGGAGCAGCTCAGCGCCGCCTGGGCGCTCTGCAGCTTGTTGCGAGTGCCGATCGCCGCTCCAGACGTAAGCGGCGCACGTCGTGGCCCGTCTGCGTCGGCGACGCCGACGTACGTCAGGCCGACCGGCTTGGCGTCCGTGCCGCCGTCGGGTCCGGCAATCCCGTGACCGCGACTGCGCAACGATCGGCGCCGTAGCGCGCCCGCGCGCCCTCGGCCATGGCCACGCACGTCTGGGCCGAAACCGCGCCGTGTCGCTCGAGGGTCGCCGCGTCGACGCCCAGCTCGCGTTCCTTCAGCCCGTTGCTGTAGCTGATCAGGCCGCCGACGTAGTAGTCGCTCGAGCCGGAAACCTCGGTCAGCACGTATGCCGATCAGCCCGCCCGTGCACGACTCGGCCGTCGTCAGCGTCAGACCACGCTCGATCATCACCGACTGGATGCGCTGCGCCAGCTCGACGAGCGCCGCCAGCTCGTCGGCTGGTGTATCGGCCGGGTCGTGATCCATCAACAGGGCGAGTCGATGTCGGCTCCGGGGCCTGGCCCGGCCGGAAGATCCAGCTTCCCTCCTGGCCCAGCGTGCCGAGGCTGCCGATCTCGAGGCCGTTCAGGTTCAGCTGTGAGCGACGCCCGCGTTGCCGGTGCGCATGCAGAACTCGCTTGATCGCCGTGATCGTCCGCGATCTCGCCATCGTTGCGAGCGTGCCCAGACCGGTCACGCGGTGCGCCGTCGGCAGGGCACGCACGCCACGACTCACGTGCCGTGGACGTTGATGATCAGCGTGACGCCGATCGGTGACGGGCGGCGATGACGGTGATCGTGCGCGTCTCGGTGATGGGTGCGACACCGATGCCGAACGAGGTGATCGTGAGCTGCCACGTGCCCGAGCGGGAAGTCAGCGTGCTCGCAGAACGTGCCGCTGATGGGACCGTGATGTCGGCGCTGGCCCGATGGGCGCCAGCTGAGCCGGACGGCGTCGGCAGTCGGCGTAGGTCGCGCTGGGCGGCGTCGGCTGCGGCGTCGGGCTCGGGAGTCGTGGCGGGCGCGGGCGGCTCGGGTCGGTCGGCTGATGCCGATGCCGGCGTGCGCCGGCAGCAGGTAGACGCTCTCGATGGTGACGCGGCTGCCGGTCGTCGTGCCACTGACGATGATGTTGCCGTCCGTGCTGACCGTCCCGTCCGCCGGGCTGGTGAGTGTCATCGTGAGCGACGGCGGCGGAGCTGCCGTGGCTGACGGACGGCGGCGCGGCAGACTGTTCCGGCAGTGGCCGGTGATGGTTATCAGCAGCTCGGCGCGATTCGCGCTGCGTGACCGGATCGGTGGCGATGATCGTGAAGTCGTTGCGGCCGCGCGCGAGCGGCACCTGCTTCGCGACCACTCCCCATCTCGTTGGCAGTTGGTGCTGTACAGCTCGTCGCCCGGGCCGCGGATCGTGATCGCCGCGCCCGGGCCGGCTGTGCCCTGGACGGTGATCTCGGCATCGATCGTGCTGAAGACGTTGGCCGGACTAGGTCAGAGCACCGGCGTCACCTCGACGAAGCGCAGCAACTGGACGCCGAGGTAGCCGACGAACGCGAGGATGACGAGCACGCACCAGACCGGCGACGAACATGCCCGGCGTGACCGTCAGGCGACGACCCCGGGCTCGACGATCGGCTGCGGCGGCGGTGCGACGGCGACACGCTCGGCGGTGCGCAGCTGCCTCCATCTCGTCGCGCCAGCGGTCGAGCAGCTCGTCCGGGTCGAGGCCGAGGTAGATCGCGTAGTTGCGCAGGAAGCCCTTGGTGTAGACGGGCGCCGGCAGATCGTCGTAGTCGCTGTCCTCGAGCGCGGCCAGGTAGCGCAGCCGGATCTTCGTGTCGCGCTCGGCGCGATACAGATCGACGCCCTTGCGCTCGCGCGCGAGCTGGAGCGTCTCGCCGACGGGCGGTGCGGGCGTCGCGTCGATCGGCGCCTGGCCTCGGCCGAGACGGCGTTTCCGATGACGCAGTTCACGGCGGGCAGTCATGCGGTGGTACGGCATGTCCTCGTTGGATTTCGGAGTGGTGAGCGCCATCGCTGACGCGCTTGGCCGAGTCTAAAGCGGGTTCGGAGGCCGGCAGTCGTCGCGCGTAGCTCCGGACCGGCGATCGCCTAGTCGTCCGCGTCGACGTCCGCGGACCGCGCAGCCAGTTGTCGGGTCCGTAGACGGCGCGCGGCGCGCCCGGATTGCGCGTGTCCAGCGGCCCGATGATGCCGTGCTTCTCCAGCTCGTCCATCAGACGCGTCGCCCGGTTGAAGCCGACCTTGAGCTTGGTCTGGAGCATCGACGTGCTGGCGCGCCGGTCTGCGTCACCAGCTCGCGCGGCCCGCGGCAGCATCTCGTCGCTCGCCGGACTTGGCCAGCCAGCCGAACTGACCGCCGCCTGCCTCGCCGTCGTCCGAGTCGCCGCCCGCGAGCAGATCGCGGTTGTAGTTCGGCTCTGCCTGGTCGCGCCAGAACTCGGTGACGCGCGTGGACCTCCGCGTCGCTCACGAAGACGCCCTGCAGGCGGACCGGTCGCGGCAGGTCGGCCGGCTGGTAGAGCATGTCGCCGCGGCCGATGAGGTCCTCCGCGCCGGGCGCGTCGAGCACGGTCCGCGAGTCGACGTTGGACGCCATCGCGAAGGCGATGCGCGACGGCACGTTGGCCTTGATCAGGCCGGTGACCACGTTGACGCTCGGCCGCTGCGTGGCGAGAACGAGGTGGATGCCCACCGCGCGTGCCTTCTGGGCGATCTTGACGATCGGATCCTCGACCTTCCGACCCTCGCGCAGGATCAGGTCGGCCAGCTCGTCGATGACGACGACCATGTACGGCATCGGCGGGCCGGTGCGGCGCGTGCTCGCGTTGTAGGCCGTGATGTTGCGCTCCATGGCGTTGGCCAGCAGCTCGTAGCGCTCTTCCATCACGTGGACGAGGTTGGTCAGCACGGCGCGTGCGTCGTGCGACTCGACGATCACCGGCGTCTCGAGATGCGGCAGGTCGCGGTACGCGGCGAGCTCCACGCGCTTCAGGTCGATGAGGATCGAGCCGCACCTCGTCGGGTGTGGCGCGCATCAGCACGCTGGTGATCAGCGCGTTGACGCACACGCTCTTGCCACTGCCCGTGGCGCCGGCGATCAGCAGGTGCGGCATGCGCGCCAGGTCGACCGCGTAGCGCCTTGCCGCTTACGTCGCGGCCGAGCGCGAACATCAGCTTGCTCGCGGCATCGCTCATGCCCGACGTCCTCGAGCAGCGGCCGGAAGCCGACGATCTCGCTGGTGTGGTTGGGGATCTCGATGCCGACGACGTCGCGGCCGGGGATCGGCGCCTCGATGCGGATCGAGCGCGCGGCGAGGGCCATCGCCAGGTCGTCGGCGAAGCGCCTCGATGCGGCTGACAGCTTGACCCGCGCGTCGGGCTTGACCTCGTACTGGGTCACGACCGGACCGGTGTTCGTGGCCGTGACCGTGGCCGGGATCTGGAAGCTGACGAGAGCTTCTCCTCGATGATCCGGATGTTGCGCGAGTGGTCGAGGCGTGGCCGCCGATCGACCTTTGGCTCGGCCGCCTGCGAGCAGCTCGTAGCCCGGCAGCGCCCAGATGCGTGCCGGCTCCTGCGGCTCGTCCTCATCGTCCGCCACCGCCAGCGCGTCGCGCTGGCCGCCGAGACGTGCCGCTGTGGTCGCGCGCGTCGAGCCACCCGAGCCGCCGCTCCACACCGTCTGGCTGAGCGGCAGGACCTGCTGGTCGGGCTGCGCAGGTCCGGCGCGATCGGGTCGATCGGCGGCATGGGCTTGGTCGGGCGCTCGGTTGCCTCGATGGCCACGACTGCGCCTTGCCGTTGGTCGGCTTGCCCGGTCCGGTCGCCTTGAGCGGAGCTTCGCTACGTCGGTTCGCGGCGTCAGCCGCGCTGCCGGCGATCGCCCGAGCGGGCGTGGCGATCGCACTGGCCAGCATCCGGCCGCTGCCTGCGACCGGGCTGAGCAGGCCGCGCAGAGTCATGTTGAGCATCAGCAGCAGCCCGGCGATCAGCAGGCCGAGCAAGCACCACGAACGCGCCGATTGGCGACATGAGGTCGCTCGAGCAGCGACTCGAGAGCCGTTGCCCGACGGCTCCGCCGCCGCGCTGAGCTGCCGCGGGCCGTCGCCCGTGACCCCAGATGAGGTGGATCAGGCCCAGGCCGGCGACGAACACGAGAAGCCCGCCGATCGACGGTCAGCAGCGAGCCGTAACCCAGCTTGGGCGGGCGTTCGATGACGACGCCGGCCACGATCAGCAGGAGCGCCAGCAGCCACGCGCCCTGGCCGACACGCGGGCCGCAGGAGGTCGTCGACGTAACGATTGAAGACCCCGGCCTCCGGAAACAGCAGCGCGATGACCGTGACGGCGCCGATGACGATGAGCGTCAGTCCGATCAGCGAGCGCGCGACATGCGGCGGCACGCGTCAGGCTCGCGCGCAGCCGTTGGACGGCGTAGGTCTTCGGCGCGCGACCTGGATCGCGAGGAGCTGGTGCGCGTCGTCGCCCGTGTGTGCCACAGTCGCGCCTAGACCTCGACCACGACGGGGAAGACCATCGGCCGGCGCTTGGTGCGGTCGTACAGGTACTGCGAGAGGCTGTCCTTGATCTGTGCCTTGAGCAGGCCGGGCTCGCTGATGTGATCGCCCGGGTTCTCGATCGCGCTCATGACGCGTTCGGCAGCGCGCGGCGATGACGGGGTCGTCGGCGCCGGCCACGAAGCCGCGCGTGACGATCTCAGGCAGGCCGATGATGTTGCCGGTCTGCTTGTCGACCGTGACGACGACCAGGAACATGCCGTCGTTGGCGAGCGCGCGCCGATCGCGCAGCACGACGTCGCCGACCTCGCCGACCGACAGTCCGTCGACGTACACGTAGCCGGCCTCGACCGGCGTGCCCGCGGCGAGCGGTGCCGTCCTCGAGGAACTCGATCGGCTGGCCGTTCTCGATGATGAAGATGTTGTTCGGCTGCGACGCCCAGCTCCGCGGCAATCCGGCCGTGCTGGACGAGCATCCGGAACTCGCCGTGGATCGGGATGAAGTGCTTGGGCCGCGTCAGGTTGAGCATCAGCTTGAGCTCTTCCTGGCTGGCGTGACCGGAGACGTGGGCGCGCTTGATGTCGTGGTAGAAGACGTTGGCGCCGACCTTGAACAGGTTGTCGATCGTGCGGCCGACCACCTCCTCGTTGCCCGGGATGGGGCTGGCGCTGACGATGACCGTGTCGCCCGGGCTGGATCTCCACCCAGCGGTGGTCGCGGTTGGCCATGCGCGCCAGACCGGCCATCGGCTCGCCCTGCGCGCCGGTCGTGGCGATGACCAGCTCGCTGTCTGGGATGTCCTTGATGCGGTCCTTCTGGACGAGCTGGTCGTCGGGGAACTTCAGGTAGCCGAGATCGATCGCGATGCGGACGTTCTGCTCCATCGAGCGCCCGATGACGGTCACCTTGCGATTGAACGTCGCGCGCCGCGTCGAACACCTGCTGGACGCGCGCGATGTTGCTGGCGAACGTGGCCACGATCACGCGGCCGTCGAGGCCCTCCATGATGTCGCGGAAGACCTCGCCGACGATCCGCTCGGACGGCGTGTAGCCCGGCGATCTCGGCGCGCGTCGAGTCGGACATGAGGCACAGGACGCCCTGCTGGCCGAACTGCCGCCAGCGCGTGGATGTCCGACATCTTGCCGTCGACAGGCGTGTGGTCGAACTTGAAGTCGCCGGTGTGGACGATCAGCCCCAGCGGCGTGCGCAGCGCGATGCCCATGGCGTCGGGGATCGAATGGCCGATGCGGAACGCGGTCGCGGAGAAGGCGCCGATCTCGACCGTCTCGCCCGGATCGAAGCGCCAGCAGCGGGTTGTTGGTGAGCTTGTGCTCCTTGATCTTGTTGCCCAGCAGGCCGCGTGCCAGGGTCGATGGCGTAGATCGGCACGCCCGGGAACTCGGGCAGGATGTACGGCAGGCCGCCGACGTGGTCCTCGTGCGCGTGCGTGATCAGGAACGCCTTGACCATGTGGCGGCGGTCCTTGCAGGTACGTGATGTCGGGCACGACGAAGTCGACGCCGAACATCTCCTCCTCGGGGAACATCAGCCCGCAGTCGATGACGACGATCTCGTCGCCGTACTCGAAGACGGTCATGTTCTTGCCGATCTCGCCGATGCCGCCGAGCGGCAGGATGCGCAGCATCCCGGTCATCCGAAGAGCTCCAGCTGGGGTTCGGCGCCGGCACTTGGCGAAGCCACGACCGCGGCCGTCTCGAGGGCCAGCGTCGACTTCCTCGAGCGTCGGCTCAGCTGAAATTTCGCGCGTCGACCTCGGTGGCCGGATCGGGCAGATGGCTCCGCGATCAGCGGGAGGTCAACGACGGTCAGTGGCAGGTCCGCTGCGACCAGCGGCAGTTCGGCTGCGGCCAGTCGCGCTGTCTCTTGTTCAGGCATCGGGTCTCCGCTGTTCGCACGCCTGCCATCACAGGCACTTTCGCGGCGCGGCGCTCACGGGACTCGATCAGGACCTCCGGCAGCCCGCACATATCCTCGAGCATCGTTTCCTTGAGGCTGCCCTGGCGAAGCGCGGCTGCTGGGTGGTACATCGCGTAGGTCGTCGCGTCGCGCGCGCCGGTGGCCGGATCGGTTGGCTGTTGCGTGCCGTGAGTGGCCGAGATGCGCGCGCCGGGCATGAATGTCTGCAGCGAGTGGCGGCCGAGCGTGACGATCACCGCCGGATCGAGCACGGCCAGCTGCCGCTCGAGGTACGGCGCGCACGCCGCGATCTCGGTTGGCTCGGGGTCACGATTGCCAGGCGGCCGGCACTTGACGACGTTGGTGATGAAAACCTCCTCGCGCCGCCAGCCAATGGCCCGCAGCAGCTCGTTGAGCAAGCCGCCGGCCTGGCCGACGAATGGGCGGCCCTCGCGGTCCTCGTTGTAGCCGGGACCCTCGCCGACGAAGACGACCTCTGTCTCCGGATGTCCTTCGCCGGGAACGGCCAGCGTTCGGCCCTTGTGCAGCGGGCACAGTGTGCAGACGGCAACCTCGGCGGCTATCTCGTCGAGTGTCTGCTTTCGCTCATCCGGCGTCACGCGGCCCGACCGGTCCAAGTGTGCCCTCTCCTAATCGCGCGCGGTACGGCGCAACTCACGATTCCAGTCCGATAGGGCACGGTCTCGATCATACAGGGACACGCCGGCCACTGGAGGCCAGGGACGTCGCGTCACCAGGGGGAGGGAAAATCGAGCGTGCCCGGTTACGCTGCTGGAAATGGCAAATCGTGGCCGTGGCAGGCCCGCGCATCCGGACGTTCTCACGCCGACCGAGTGGTCGGTGCTCGATCAATACCGCCACGGCCTGGGCAGACGCGAGATCGCTCGCCTGCGGGGGACGAGCGAGTACGCCGTCCGCTACCACCTGCGCAACATCACGGGAAAGCTCGGAGCGGCGAGCGTCCGTGACCTCCGCAATTGGCCCGGCTTTCCGGCGACCAGCCCGATGACAACTGCAACGCGACGCAAAGGGAGGTTTCGATCAATGGACTCCGAGCTCAAGTTGGGCGCTCTCGCCCAGGTATCGATGGTTTGCCGCTCGGTGGATCAGACGGAGGCCTGGTATCGCGACATCCTGCGCCTGCCGGAAATCTTTCGCTTCGGAGATCTCGTCTTCTTCGACTGTGGCGGCACGCGGCTGTATTTCAACCAGGTGCCCGATGACCAGTGGCGACGGGGATCGATCCTGTACTTCCTGGTTGACGAGATGACTGGCGCCGTGGCCGCTCTCACGTCGCGTGGGGTCCACTTCAAGGGCGCGCCGCACATGATCTACAAGGATGCCGACACGGGCGTCGAGGAGTGGTTCGCGTTCTTCGATGACCCGGACGGGAACACGCTCGCGCTCCTGGCTCGAGTCAGCCCAGCCTAGCTCGTGGAATCGAGTTTGTTAGGGTGGTGTCCAGAGCGACTGGGAAAGGCGCCCGATTGAGCCTTGGAGACACCGGATGTATAGACGGTCGAAAGGGGCTCGAATTGCCCTGCTTGTTCCTGCGGTGGTGCTGTTGCTCGTGTCGAGCACGACCTCAACCCTGGGCCTTACAGCCACTCCGCTGGGCAAGAACCTCGTAAAGAATCCGGGGGCAGAGGCCGGCATCGGTGGTAACGGCTATACCGTCCTCGCCATTCCAAACTGGCACACCGATGCTGGATATGACTTTACCGCAGCCAAGTACGGCAGCCCCGGCGGGTTCCCGACAAAGGCCGAATCGACCCGCATAGGTGGTGGCACAAACTTCTTCACGTGCGGGAACGGGCCTGGCAACGAGCTTCGGCAGACAATGCGGATCCTGGGACGAAACAACCCGATAGACGCCGGCCTCATCTACTACACGTTCAAGGCTCGGGTGGCCACCTACGGCACCCAGACAGACGCTGGATACCTGCAGCTGGTCGGCTTCACCGATTCGACGCTGAACACGCAAACCTTCAACAAGGTCTCGCAGATGGTCACGGGAACGAACGGCAGGTTCAGAACATTGAAGATGGTCGACGTAATGCCGGCCAATACCAGGTACCTGTATCTGTTCCTGGGTGGGTCACGCCTTGAAGGCGATTACTGCGACGCGTACTTCGACAACGTTTCGTTCGTGCTCAAGCACCTCTAACGCGACCGGCGGTGTGAACGGCACTGGTCTCGTCACTGCTGAAGGACCTGCCTAGACCGGCCAATTGCAAGGTCAGGAATCGAAACGGCCCGCCAAGTCGGCGGGCCGTTTTCTTGTCGGGGTTTGAGGGGCTGGCTTAGCCGGCGACGTCGGCCGTTTCCGGCGTCTTGGCCAGGTGGCGCTGCATTGCCGCCTTGCGCGAGAGGTTGACCCTCCCCTGCCGGTCGATCTCGGTCACGACGACCATGATCTCGTCGCCGACAGAGACGACATCCTCGACGGTCGGGACGTGGTAGTCGGCCAGCTCGCCGATGCGAACCAGGCCTTCCTTGCCCGGCAGGATCTCGACGAACGCGCCGAAGCCCATGATCCGGGTGACCTTGCCCAGGTAGAGGCCGCCGACCTCGACGTCGCGAGTGATGCCCTCGATCATGTTGATCGCGGCCTTGGCCTTCTCGCCATCGATCGCGGCGATCTCGACCGTGCCGTCATCCTCGACGTTGATCTCGGTGCCGGTGTCCTCCTGGATCTTGCGGATCGTGGCGCCGCCCTTGCCGATGATGTCGCGGATCTTCTCGGGGTTGATCTTGATGGTGGTGATGCGCGGCGCGAAGCTGCTCATCTCCGTTCGGGCCGCCGGCATGACCTCGAGCATCTTGTCGAGGATGAACAGGCGCGCGGTGTGGGCCTTGGCCAGACCCTGCGCGGATGATTGCCTCGTTGATGCCCTGTGACCTTGATGTCCATCTGGAGGGCGGTGATGCCCTCGGACGTGCCGGTGACCTTGAAGTCCATGTCACCGAAAGCGTCTTCCTTGCCCAGGATGTCCGTCAGGACCTCGAACTTGCCGTCCTCGCCGCTGACGAGGCCCATCGCGGCGCCGGCAACCGGTGCCTTGATCGGCACGCCGGCGTCCATGAGGGCCAGCGTGGACCCGCAGGTGGAAGCCATCGACGTCGAGCCGTTCGACGTGACGCACTCGCTGACGACGCGAATGACGTATGGGAACTCGTCCTGCGGCGGGAGGACCGGGAGCAGGGCACGCTCGGCGAGCGCGCCGTGGCCGATCTCACGCCGGCCCGGACCACGCATCGGCTTGTTCTCGCCGGTGCTGTAGGGCGGCATGTTGTAGTGGTGGAGGTAGCGCTTCGACTCCTCGGGGCCGATCGTGTCGATGCGCTGCACGTCAGATGACGGGCCGAGCGTCGCCACGCTGCAGCGCCTGGGTCTCGCCGCGTGTGAAGAGCGCCGAGCCATGGGCGCGCGGCAGGAGCCCGACCTCGACCGAGATCGGCCGGATCGTGTCCGTGTCGCGTCCGTCCATGCGGATGCCCTCGTTGAGCACCAGCTCGCGGACGACCTTCTTGTGCAGGAGACCGGCGAGGCTCTTCGAGAAGCGCGCCGTCTTGCGTGCCTCGGCGAGCGCCTTGTCGACGTCTTCCTTGGTGCCGCTGCTCTTCAGCGCGCGGATGGCGTTGCGCGACTGTGTCCTTGTAGGCCTGGATTCGACCGGGCAGGTCGCTGCCGCAGACTTGATGAGCAGCTGCGCGGTCGCCTCGGCGTCCGGCAGGGCGCGGTGGTTGGGCTCGACCTCGACCTCGAAGAAGCGAGCCAGGTCGCCCAGCTTCAGGTCCGTGTCCGGGTAGGCCTCGCGGGCGAGGACCAGCGTGTCCAGGTAGCGACCCGGCTCGATGTGCTGGCTGCCACCAAGGGCGGCCTCGAGGAAGCCGATGTCGAAGCCGACGTTGTGCCCGACGAGGAGCGCATCGCCCGCCCAATCGAGGAACTGTCTGCGCGGCCTCGGCGGGTGACGGAGCGTCCTTGACGTCCTCGTCGGTGATGCCGTGCAGCTGGCGGCCGACGATCGACTGGCCGGGATTGACGAAGGTCGACCAGCGGTCCTTGATCTTGCCGTTGCTGACCTTGACGGCGCCGATCTCGACCATCGAGCCCTGCTTGACGTCGCGGCTGGTGGTCTCGACGTCGAAGACGACGTAGTTGCTGTCGGAGCCCGAGGCCTTGGCGAAGTCGTAGATCGACTCCACGCTGGGCTCGATGTACGGCACGCTTCTTGGTCTTGCCGACCTGCTCGCGCAGCTGATCCTGCAGATCGATGATCGGCGCCAGGGAGCGGTGGCCGAACATGATCGCCTCGGCCATGACGTCCTCGCTGACGATCTTGGCGCCGGCCTCGACCATCATGATCGCGTCGCGAGTCCCCGAGACGACGAGGTCGATATCGGAGTCCTTGAGCTGGCGTGACGGTGGGGTTGAGCACGAACTCGCCGTTGATCCGGCCGATCGCGAACCGAGGCCACCGGGCCGTTGAACGGAATGTCGCTGATGGTCAGCGCGGCGGACGCGGCGATCGTGCCGATGATGTCCGGGTCGTTTTCCTGGTCCGTCGACAGAACGGTCAGGACCACCTGGACGTCGTCCTTGTAGCCCTCGGGGAAGAGCGGACGTATCGGGCGGTCGGTCAGTCGGGCTGCCAGGATGGCCGCCTCTGAGGGCCGCGATTCGCGCTTGATGAAGCCGCCCGGGATCTTGCCCGCGGCGTACATGCGCTCTTCGAACTCAATGGTGAGTGGGAAGAAGTCGAGTCCGGGACGCGGATCCGAGCGATTGGCCGTGCCAAGCAGCATCGTGTCGCCGTAACGGACGGTCACCGAGCCGCCGGCAAGCCTTGCGAGCTTGCCTGTCTCGATGGTCAGGGTTCGACCGTCGATTTCGGTCGAAAGGGTTGTGACTGGCATCAGTCCTCCAATGGCGGAGGACGGGTATCGATTAGCGGCGCAGTCCGAGGCTGCCGATAACGGCGCGATAGCGTGCGTTGTCCTTGCGCATCAGGTACGCAAGAAGTCGCCGTCGCTGCCCGACAAGCTTGAGCAGGCCGCGACGCGAGTGATTGTCTTTAGGGAAGGCACGCAAATGCTCGGTGAGACCCTTGATCCGCTCTGTCAAGAGCGCAATCTGGACCTCAGGCGAGCCTGTGTCTGATTCTGATCGGGCATATTCCGCCACGATCCCTTCCTTGGCTTCCCGCGCCAGGGGCACCCGTTCCTCCGGTTTTTCCTTGCTTCTAGTTCCGCCGGAGTCTAACAGGCGTTCGATTTCGATGCTTTCGTAAGCTCACTGAGGCTACGCCGGTTGGCGCTCCAGCAGGGTGATGAAGGGTCCGCTGCCGCCGTAATCCTTGGTCAGGACAACCTGGTAAGGCTCTAACGCTTGCCGCACCTCGGGTGGCGCGTAGCGTCCGTGGCCCTCCACGAGCCAGATTCGATCGCGCGCCTCAATTCCCGCGACGTCGGCCTGGCTGTCGTCCGGACCGTAGGGCAGATAGCGGTCGGTCCAGGGTTTGGACGGATACAGCGGATCGGCCACTTTGGCGTAGTAGCCGAACGGCAGGCGCATGTTCGGCGAGGCGAACACGACACCATCCCCTGGTTGCACCTGCGACGCGACGTACGCGGCGCCGTCGCGCCAGTCGTCCTTGCGGCCGTTTTCGTACCAGTTCCACGTTCCGATCAGGGACAGCGCCAGCAGGACGGCCACGGCCGCCGGGCGGTTGCGAGACGCGATGATCGCTCCTGCCGGCAGCGCGCCGAGCACGTACTTCGCCTGCAGAGCAGGCTCGACCACGACCGAGATGAGCAGAGTGCCCACGATTGGCACGACCAGCCACACTGTCGGCAGGTCGCGACGCGCACCGATCACGATGAGGATCAGCAGGGCCCCGGCGACCACCGGGCCGCCACCCGCCGTCATCAGGTCACGAAGGACGCTTTCCGTGGTCAGCGGCGGAATCCAGCCGATCTTGGCGCGATAGACGAACGCAAAGACGGCCATCGGCAGCCACGCCAGCACGATCGGCACGAACGTCAAAAGGATGCGGCGGCGCTGCTCCGGGGCTACGAACAGCAGCGTGGCAACGCCGTGGGCGACGATCACCAATGCGCCCAACGGGTGGACGTAGATGATCAGCGCGGCCAGCGCCACGTAGACAACAGCGCGGGCAGTGGTGAAGCGTTCGGTCATGCGGATGAACTCAAGCGTGCTGAGCGCGCTCCAGAAGATGAGCATCATGTAGCCGCGCGTCTCCTGCTCGAACTCGACGAACGACGGCGAGACCGCCAGCACGAGCGCCGCCAGCCATGCGACTCCAAAGCGGCGCGCGACATAGAAGGTCACGACCACGGCGCCAACACCGAAGAGGACGGACAGCGACCTCACGGCAAGCTCGCTGGTTCCCAGGAAGGTCCACGGCTGGAGCGCTATGTAGTAGGGAGACTTGTCGATCTCGTAGCGCGCCAGATAGGCAAGCATGTCCAGCGTTGGTTGCTGGGTGACGGTCACCGAGAACGCCTCGTCCAGCCACATGCTCTTGGCACTGATGTCGAACAGGCCCAGAACGATGGCCGCCACCACGGCCAGCAGCGGTGTTTCAGTGATCAGCCAGCGCGCGCGCGCGACGAGGCCCACCACGGCAGGTGGCGCGTTGGTCCTAGCCAGCCAGCCGTTGGCCGCCGGAGCGGTGGATTCCATGACCGGAAGTATCGATGCCCAGCGCCACGGGATCTGAGCGACGGCCCCCACAGCTCGCTGGAGTGGTAACTTGCCGCAGCCTTGAGCACCAGCACCCCGCCTACGGCGGCAGAGCGCCCAGACACCCACCTCGCCGCCGCTGACAAGCCTGGCGTCCAGCCGTGGCCGCTACGGGGCTCTGACGATTTCGAGCGAGTCGATCCGGACTGGCGAAGTCGCAACGAGACGTGGTTTGCGGATGGCTTGCGACGGCACGTCATCGATGCCTGGTTTCCCCACACGGTCGACACCGAGGCGGGCGGCTTCCTCTGCGACTTCGACCGGAAGTGGCGGCGACGAGGCACCCAGCGTCGCCTCCTGGAATTCCAGGCTCGGCAGACGCGGACGGCGGCGCGGCTGGGCATGGCATTTCCCTCGGAGTCACGCTGGCCCGAGTGGGCGCTCCACGGTCTGCGCTACATCAACAGCACCATGCGCGATCAGGAAGGCGGTGGCTGGTACTGGATGGTCGAGCGCGACGGGACGCCTGGCCACGGCAGCACAAAGCATTCGCACGGCCTGGCATACCTGCTGGGTGCGGGAGTCCTCGCTTACCAGCTCACCAACGACCCCGAAGCGCTCGAGCTGGCCGACGGCGTTTTCCGCTACCTGGAAGAACACGCGTACGACCCTGAGGGCGGCGGCTACTACGGCTGGATGCTGCGCGACGGACGCCCCATCCTCACGCGCGCCGATCTACCCGATGAGTCACTCGCCGAGCCGCTCGGGACCGGCCTGGGCCTCAAGGATCTCAACACCCACACTGACCTGCTCCAGAGCCTGACCCTCTATTGCGAGGTAACCGATGATCCGCGCGCCCTTCAGAGGCTCGCCGAGGTCTACGACCTGATCGACAAGCGCCATACGACCAGCAGCGGGGCGATGCATTTCATGGTCGAAGCGGACGGCGCTCCCGTTCCGGCCCCGGAGCGATATGGCTACCAGTTCCAGGCCCCGCCCCGGCTGATCGACGCGGCGCCGCTCATTGGCCGTAGCTGCGATGAGACCACCGAGCTCGTTCAGCGAATGGTCAACCATGCCTTTGAACGGGCAGTTCATCCACGCGGCGGATTCATCGAGGCGGGCCCAGGTGACGCGCCGGATGCCCTGGGCGTCTATTCGCTCCGCAGCGCCGAGCGCCCGTGGTGGGTCCAGACCGAGGCCTTGCGAACACTCGTGCAGCTGACGGCCTCGCAGGTCGAGCCCAAGAGATACGGCGAGCGCGCCGACTGGTTGCGCGGCGTGATCGACCGCGATCTCCTCGACCACCGATACGGAGGCTGGTTCATGGGTGCCGACGACTGGCGCAATGCCTGGCAGAAGCCGTTCCAGGAGCGACCCAAGGTCGGAGTGTGGAAGGACGCCTCACACGAGGCAGATCTCTACCTGACCGCACTGCGCATCCTGCGTGGCCTCGGGCCGAACGCCTCGCTGGAGTCCGACTAGTCGTCAGTCCGTTTGTGCGGCGCGCTTGCGGGCCAGCTCGGCGCGCGCGATCGCGAGGTAGTCGCGGTTCATCTGGTCCGCTTCCACGCGCGTCATGTTTGCGCTGTGCGCGCGACGCAGAAGCACGGCCTTGGGCAGCATCTTGAGCATCAGTCCGGCGCGTCGCGCGAGCAGCAGCCACTCCATGAAGTCGCCGCCGCGGCGCTGTTCGGGAAGCGGCCCAACACGGTCGAATACCGAGCGGCGCGCCAGCATCGTGCCCAGAACCCAGCCCGGCTCCGGTGCCGATGGCGGACGGTCGGCCACGAAGCGCTGCATGCCTCCGAATACCGCGTCGAGTGCAGGCTCATCGGCCAGTGCCCTGAGACGGATGGCGAGGCTGTTGGCGGCCCACATGTCGTCGGCATCGAGAAAAGAGACGAGAGAGGTCGCCAGAGCCGCCACGCCGGCGTTTCGTGCCGCTGCGGGGCCGAGTGGAGCCTGCTTGATGCATCTGACCGGCGACGGATAGCCGAGCACGACCGAGACGGTTGCATCCGTGGAGCCGTCATCGACGACTACGACATCGACCGGACTCGGAACCTGGGCAAGAACGCTGTCGAGCGCCTCGCCGATGTATTCGGCGGCGTCGCGCGCCGGGATCACCACCCCGACGTCCGCCGTCGAGGTTGTCCACCAGCGGTCATGCCGAAGTCGCGGACTGGACTGTCTCGCCGCGCGCCTTCTGCGCCTCGTTGATGATCTCCACGACCAGGCGCGGCAACACATCGACGTCCTGGCCAAGGCGGAGCTCGTAACACGGTAGCCGCCGGCAGAGGGCGGACATGTGGCGCAACGCGTCCGAGTTGAACGTGCCGAGCTGTCCCATGGTGCTCGGCGCAAGAGCGCGGAGTGCCGCTCCGGCGGTTATGTCGGCCCACCCTGACGCGGCACGTGCGGTCACGCGCGGGAATGACCACCGCGACCAGTGGAAATGACCCTCCAACCTGGTCGTTTGCGAACACGACTGCCTTGGTGCGTTGCGGTGACATGGTGACCTGTCGATCGGGTGCCGGCATCAGCTGGCTGAAAGCCTCTGCGTGTCCCACATCCAGCGAGATCGATCGAAACAGCGCGTGCGCGACCGGCTCGGCAGTATTCCCCTCGACGAGCACGTAATCGTCGCCGGCCGAGCTCATTCCGGCCGCCAGGCAGGCAAGCGTCGTGGTGGACTTGCCCGAACCGCTGGGGCCGGCGAGCAGCACTCCCCTACCCTCGTGCGCCACTGCGGCGGCGTGGCACAGCTGCATCCCCTGCGACCGACCCCATGCGGACCAGAGCATCCGCGCAGGATGCGTCACCTCCCACGCCGGGAGCAGTGCGGCGTCCTGGGCGTAGTGGAACCCGATGCCGCGCACCGCATCGAGGGCCGACATCAGAGATGCGTGCAGGTCGAGGCTGACGTCGTAGCGCTCGTCGGACAGGTCTTCCACGACGCCCGCCGGCCCCAGCATCAGGCCCAGCCACGATCCAGCCTCGATAGGCGCGTTGGTCGACGCCGCGTCCCACGCCGAGAGTGTTAGCGCTGGTGTCGATTCAGCGGCCGCGCCCGATGGTCCGAATGAGAGCGCTCGCTCGAAATCGGACCGAAATGCGTCGCCAGCGAACGCGAGACGAACGTGGCGACCGGCCAAGTGACGTCGCGTTCCACCACCGCGCTCTGCTGTCGAGCCAAAGCGAATGCCTCTTCGGCCCGTGTGATCAGCTCGGCTGGCGTCAAGCCGTGGCGTCTCGCTGCGGCGAAGGCCAGCCGGTCTCGTCGACGTCGTGGATAGGGTCGGCGAGCAGCAGGACCTCCATATCGGTGTAGCGATGGAGCGACAGACCGCTGAGCGGCGCGTTATCCGCAGCCGCGCTGGTAGCTGGGCCACCCTCCTCATCCATGGTCGTCGCGGGGTCCGCGCCCGGATCCGTCCCATTGGAGCTGGCGGGCGCCCCGTCTTCGACGATCAGGCCCTCGCCCAGCAGGTCGCTCAGGAAACTCTCGACCTGGCCTCGAAGGGCGACAGGATCGGCCTCGTATCGGTCAGCGAGGTGGTCGACAAGGTCCGCGGCCGTCGCCCCGGTCTCCAGCTCCTGCCATGCCGCGGCGGCGGGACCCTCCAGCGAGTAGTAGCGACCAGTCTGCTGGTTGATCGCGATCGTCTCGTTGTCGATCGTGTCGTGGATGATCGGCGCGCCACGAAGGCGCAGCACTCGGCCTGCGCCGTTGACTACCTGCTGCTCGCTCATGAGCTTGCTGCCCCCACTGCGATCTCTCCCCGCGTGTGCCGACTATCGCACAGATTTGCCGCCGAGATATTGCGCGAACACTCTTCGCACCTGACTGGTAACGATGTCGCGGCTGAATTGCGCGGCAACGTGAGCCAGCCCTGCCGCTGAAAGCTGCCTCCAGAGCTCGTCGCTGGTGTCGAGACGCGCTACGGCAGCCGCGAATGACGATGCGTCATCGGCAATCAGGCAGTCCCGGCCGTCTTCGAGACCCATTCCCTCGGCGCCGATGGTGGTGGTGACGATCGGCAGCCCGTTCGCCAGCGCATCGAGCACCTTGCCCTTCAGGCCCGAGCCGACGCGCAACGGACAGACGAACATGCGCGCCCGATCGAACACCGATTCGAGATCGTCAACGCGGCCCAGGCGGACGATCTCCGGCGCCGTGAGGTCGTCGATGGGCTGAGCATTGCCCGCACCAGCGACCAGGAACCGGATTCCGGGGCGCGACGCGTTGATCGCGGGTAGCAGGTCCTCCGCCATGTGAACGATCGCGTCGACGTTGTGCCACGCGTGGAGGCTGCCCAGGAACAGCATGTCGGCACGATCCGCCGGGCCCGGGATCGTGCTGCTGCGCGCTTCGGGCGACATCGTGATCACATCGATGGTGCTCGACGGCACAAGGTTGCGCAGGGTCTGCGCGTCGGTGTCGGTAATCGCGATCGTGCGGTCGGAGGCGTTGACCACGGCCACCTCGGCCGCCTTCATCGCCAGTGCTCGGCGCAGGATGTTTGCGTTGCCACTTGCGCGAGCGTGGCGGAACTCCCGAACGTGGTTGACATCCACGGTGTCGAAGACGATTGGCATGCCCGGATTGGCGTTACGCAACGGACCGATGACCGTCTGCCCGACGGTCGTCCACGCCACAACGGTCACGTCGTAGTCCCGGGCGTGCCGCTCGATATGGTCGAGCGCCCCGTCGATCCCGCCTACATCCAGTGCATGTGCGTCGACCCATCGCGCGCTCGCCGCTCTTCGTCAGTCGCTGAGTCGCGTCTACCGATGCCCAATCGACGTCGAAGCCCATACCAACCAGCTCACCGATCAGCTGCACGGCCCGCTGGGAAGCGGCGTCGCGATCCGGGGTGGGCCACTTGGCGTCGATGTACAGGAGCCGTGATCGCGCAGTGGTCACACGTCCCTCGCCGAGCTCTCGGTACTCAATGGGACTGCGAAGCACGTCGCTGCGGACCCGTTTGGCGGCCTTGCTGACGACGTTGCGCGGCATCTCGCGCGAGTCGCCCAGATCCCACACCAGCTGGAGGTAGCGACGGAAGCTTGTGCCTTCGCGACCCGGCCCGCGCTTCCAACGCCCGAACTCGGCGCGTCGTTGGAGCAGGCCGCCGACGAGGAAGACCTGCGGCCCTGTGCGAGAGCCGGTAGCTACACGCGTGCAGCCAGGGGTCGGTTGACCTGAGCCATGCCGCTCAGAACTTGCTCGGGGATAGGTGCACCGAAGAGATCGGCCAGCACGCGCAGCCGATCCTCGAGCGTCGGCCCGTACCCCTCCTCTTCGGCGTCAGCCATCAGGCGTGGCCAATCGATCGCCGTGCCGTCATGTTCCAGGATGGCCATCGCATCGGCGACCCAGCGGATGGCCGGCGGAACGGACAGGGCACCGTGGACGCACACCTGGAGCAGCTGGTCGGTGGCATCGAGGACCTGGATGCTTGCCCCTTCGGCGCGATGGTCATCGCCCGTTGCCAGCGCAGCGCGTCGCGATCCGAACGGAGGCCGACCGGAAGCAAGTGGGCATGAAGATCGAACCGTCACCCCTTGGATCGAGGAACTCGGTGCCGTTGATCACGATCAGGTGGGTCACCGGATCCGGCACCGGTGCGCTCCAGTCGTGCCGCGTCAGGACGTCGACGGCAATGGCCGTCTGGGCCGGCCGAACAAGGATGTCAAGGTCGTCCATCGGCCGCATTCCGGGATTTCGATAGAAGCCGTGGGCAAGCGCAACGCCCTTGAGAACGTTATGACGTCGACATCGGCTTCAGCCAGGAACTTGCCTCACCTCGACCAGCTTCGCAAGGCGAGCCTGATTGCTGAACCAGGTGTGACGGTAGATCCCGCGCAGGCGCGGCATGAGTGGATCGTCGACACCCATCGCCACCAGGTTGTGCCACAGCAGCGGCAGCAGTCGCGTAGAACCGCGATCGACGGTCTGAAGATCGACGATGGACCGCCATTCGTGCCACGCATTCAGCGCGGCGTCGTTCTCGCGGAGTGACGCTGTCAGCAGCAGGTACTGCGGCCACGTGAGGCCTGCCGCGTTGACCTGATCCTTCGTGACGCGAGGCTTCGTCACGCGACTGCCATCCGGGCAGGCACGTCCAGTCGCTCGAGGCGGCCGTTCGTCAGCGAGTAAAGGTGATCCGCGTAGCGCAGCGCGGCACGATCGTCGTGGGTGACCACGACGACTGCCGGCGATCCGGGGATCGATCTGAGGCTGTCGTAAAGCGCTTCGGCAGTCGCGTCGTCGAGCTGGTTGGTTGGCTCGTCGAGGAGGAGCAGTTTCGGCCGCCGATAGAACGCGCGCGCCAAGGTAATTCGCTGGCGCTGGCCCCCGGAAAACAGCGCGCCACTCTCGCCGACAACCGTCTCGTACCCATCGGGCAGGTCCATGATGAAGTCGTGTGCCTTGGCAAGGCGCGCCGCATCCCTGGCGCGCGTCTCGCTCACCTCGGTCGAGCCGTAGGTGATGTTCTCCAGGACGGTGCCGGAGAAAACGATTGGGTCCTGGGGCACGAATGCCACCTGGCGTCTCAGCTCGCCGAGGTCGATCTCGTCGTATGGCTCGCCATCGGCCCGCAGCCGACCCGAATGGGGTCGGTAGATCCCCAGAAGCAGATACAGCAGCGTGGTCTTGCCCGATCCGCTCGGACCAGTGATGACCGACCAGCTTCCAGCCTCCGTTGCGAAGTCGACTTCTGCAAGGAGTGGCGTGCTGGAGTAGCTGAACGAGATGTTGTCGGCCGTAATCTGGCCATCGAAGCCGCCCAGTCGCCGCGTTCCGCTGTACGAGCTGTCCTCCTCCATGTGCGTGAACTCGTACAGCCTGTACAGGGATTCGCGACCCTCGATGACCTGCGGGATACCCATCACGATCACATTGACCGACCGCTTCAACATCACCGCGGCAACAAGGAAAGCGAGGACGTCACCGAGCGTCATGCCGCCGGCAGCCACGGCAATGCTGCCGATTACCAGGATCAGCGCCCACGATGCCGAGGTGATCACCTCCTGGCTGATGTTGTTGGCGTCGCGCCAGAAGGACATGTCGGCGCTGATCCGCTCGAGCTCGCGGATCTCTCGCCCCCGGCGCTCGAGCTCGATGTCCTCGACCGACATCGTCTTGGTCATGTCCCAGCGCTGAAGCTGAAAGAGCACGCCCTTGCTGAACTTGTTGAAGGAGAGGTGGTACTCGTGGATGCGGACGCGCACGATCTTGTTGATCGATCGCAAGACGATGGCAAGCACGGGAACCACGGCCGCCACGGCGAGGAAGAGAGTCAGGTTCATGTACGCCATCAAGATCGCGACCGCGATGCCGAAGATGATCGCCGGCAGCACCTGGTTGACCAGCTCGTAACTCATTACGTCGACGCGCTCGCTGTCCTGGACGATGGTGTTCTGGGTGCGTGCCAGATCCGATCGGACAACGGTGTCCCGAGGCAGGGCGAAGACCTTGCTCACCATCTCTTCGCGCAGCTGCGCGTTGGCGCTCTTGGTCGTCCGCAGCGACATTCGGCGACTCCACAGCGAAATCGCGCCGCTGGCGACGTACAACCCGGCAATGACCACTCCGATCAGGACCAGGCCATACACGTTCTCCGCGGGCATGGTGACATCGAACGCCTGGCGGACCAGGAGAGCGATCGGTATGAGCAGGATCGATTGCGCGATGCTGCCGGCGGTGGCCAGCGCCAGATCGCGTCTCGATCCGCGGTATAGAGCGAAATAATGCCGCCAGAGGCCCAACGTCACTCCCCACGGAGCCTGAAAACGTGCGCGGACGTCGCGCATCGCGGTGGAGTGAGTCTAATGGCTGGCTAAGGTGCGACCAACAATTCCACGGTCGGTTCGAGCACGCCGAATGTGCGCGAGTCGACCACGTCATAACTCTTCAATGCGTCCAGCAACTCCTGTGGGGCAAGGCCCTGCGACTCGCGAACGAACCAGATCCGCGGATGGCCGTCCAGGGAATTCGGGTCGCCGCCGTACGTTTGGTATGGCTCCGACCACGGAAATGGCGGGTAGATCGGGTCGCCAACCCGCCCGTAGTAGGCAAACGGGATGCGTCCGTAATCGCTCGCGAACACGATGCCGTCTGATGGCTGGACGTTGGCAGTGACCCAGGCCGCGGCGCTGCGCCAGTCGTCCTTTCGGCCGTCGACGTACCAGCTGAACGTGCCGGCGAGGGACAGGATGATGACCACTGCAACAGGCAGGGCGCGGTTGCGGGCGGCGATCAACATCGCAGCCGGCAGCACGCCGATCAGATAACGCGCGACAAGTGCAGGCTGGACGAGGAGAGACACCGCGATGTCGCCGGCGATCGGCAACAAGAGCCAGGCAGCGAAAAGGTCGAGCCGAAACCCCGTCGCAATCAGCGCGAGCAGGCCGCCAGCCGCCACGGCACCACCGCCCAGCGCGAGGAGGGCGTTGCCTACGCCGTCAGCCGAAAGCGGCGGCAGGTACGAGATCTTGAAGCTGTTGTTCAGTGCGAACGGCACGATCGGCAGCCACGCGATCAGTACCGGGATGAAAATTGCCAGCCGACGCCAGTGGCGGGTTTGATAAGTGTCAAATCCGAGCGCAAGAACGTGAGCGGCAATGACGAATACGCCCATCGGATGGACGTAGACCATCGTTCCGGCGAAGAAGACGTAGACGATCGCGCGCAGCAAGCCAGGGCGTTCGCGGTAGCGCAGGAACGCAAGCGTCGATAACGCGCCCCACGCGACGAACATCGCGTACTGGCGTGTCTCCTGCATGTACGCAACAAAGAACGGCGAGACCGCCAGCAGCAGCCCGGCAGCGAAGCCGTAGCCGTAGCGCCGGCCGATAGCGTATGTGGCCAGCACCGCGATGACCCCGAAAACGACGGATAGCGACCTCAGGCTGGCCTCGGAGCTGCCGAACACCAGCCACGGCTTGAGCGCCAGGAAGTAGGCGGACGAATCCAGGTCCCGCGATAGCAGGAGTGACAGGAAGATGCGCGGCGAGTTGATGGCTGATGCGTATGAGTACGCCTCGTCCAGCCAGAGACTCTTGTCGCCGATGCGATACAGGCCGAGAGCGGCCGTGATCAGAACGAGCAGCACAGGCTCGGCAATTGCCCTGAGACGAGCTCTCGCCGCGGCACGATCGTCGACGGCCGTACGCTGGACGGCGTTCAGGTCTGCGCCTGGGTCCGCGAGCGTCTCCTGAGCGCCGGCCACACAACCACCTCCTGGGTGAAGAGGCTAGCCGCTCGCGAGCACCCTCTTTGCCCGCTCGGCGTCGCGGTTCATCTGGGCGATCAACGCCTCGGCCGAGCCGAACTTCTTCTCGCCACGAAGGCGGCGTACGAACTCGACGCGAAGCTGCTCGTCATAGAGGTCGCCCTCGAAGTCGAAGAGATATGCCTCCAGCAATCGGGCGCCGCCGCCGAAAGTCGGCCGCACTCCCAGCGACGCGACGCCATCCGCCTGGTGGGCCGGATTCTCTGGGTCCGCTCCGCCCCACCGAACCCGCACCGCGTAAACGCCGTCCGGCGGGAGGGCAACCGGCGATGCGAACTCGAGGTTCGCCGTGGGAAAGCCGAGGTCTCGACCGCGGCGGTCGCCGGCGACGACCCTGCCCGTCACCGAGTATGTGCGACCGAGCAGCCGGCGCGCGTCCGACAGGCGCCCGTGGTTGACCAACGACCGCAGGCGTGTGCTCGAGAGGCGTCCCGCCGTCGCTCTCGAGGCGCTTGACCTCGATGACCCGGAACTTCATCTCGCGGCCGAGTCGCTTGATCGTGGTCAGGATGCCGATGCGGTCACGACCGAATGACGACTCGGCGGTCATGACGACGGCCACCAGCTTGCGGCCGTCGCACAGGCGAGCGAGGAAGGCATCGGGCGCCTGGTCGGCAAACTCGTGGTCGAAATGCTGCACCACGGTCGTGTCGACCCCGAGAGCAGCGAGCCGCGCTAGCTTCTCGCCGTCCGAGGCCAGCGCCGGTGGGGCGCTGCCGCGCAGCACCTCGGCAGGATGCGGGTCAAACGTAAGCACGACTGCTTTGGCGTCGAGGTCGCGGGCGGACTTCACCAGCGTCCTGATTGCTCTCTGGTGACCGCGGTGAACGCCGTCGAACATGCCGATGGTTATCGCGAAGCGGAGGCCGGCGGGCAGCTCGTCGATGCTCCGAAGAACAATCACCGCTCGACCTTAACCCGCGGCTGAGACGAAGACCTTCTCCGGCTTGATCATGCCGTCCTCTGAGCGGGCGATGGCCACCAGGCGGCCCGATTCGTCGACGACCCTGACGAGTCCGGAGTCGGGCGCCTCGTGAGTGCGACGCAGCTGCTGCCCGCGAGCCAGGCTGGTGAGGTCTTGCGTCGCTGACCGTGAGCACCGGATAGGTCTCGAGGCCTGTGTCCATCGGCAGCAGGAGCTCCGCGGCGCGGCCGTCGGCCAGGCGCAGACCGCACCTCGTCGAGCGGCCGTGCCTGATCGAGCGTGAAGGGCCCGCTCGCCATGCGCGTGAGCGCGGCCAGGTACGCGCCGCAGCCGAGTTGCTCCCCGAGGTCGCGGGCCAGCGCCCTGATGTACGTGCCGGCCGAGCAGCGCACCTCGAGCGTGGCGATCGGCCGTGCCGGATCCTGGTCGTCCCAGGCGGTGAGATCGAGACGGTGGATCGTGACGCGTCGCGCGCGAAGCGCGGGCTTCTCGCCGTGGCGCGCCAGCTCGTACGCCTTGCGGCCGGCGACGCGAACGGCCGAGTAGTCGGGCGGCACCTGCTCGATCTCGCCCCGGAACGCCGCCAGCGCCGTCTCTACGGCTTCGCGCGTGGGTGCCGCGCCATCGGTGGGCGTCAGCTCGCCGTCGAGATCGTCGGTGCGTGGATCGAGCGCCGAAGCACACGAGCGCGCGGTATTGCTTGTCGTCGGTCAGGTGATATTCGACGAGCCGCGTGGCGTGGCCGATGAACACGGGCAGGACGCCGGCGGCAAACGGATCGAGCGTGCCGCCGTGGCCCACGCGCTTGACGCCGGTCAGGCGACGCACCAGCGCGACGATGTCGTGCGAGGTCGGGCCGGGCGTCTTGGCGACGACGAGGATGCCGTCCACCTGCTGGCCGCGAGATGGTCCCGGCTGCCGCCGCCTCAGCCACCGTCCGCTTCGAGCATCTGCCGAGCCTCTCTGAGGACCGCGGTCTGTGCCTGATCCATACGGCAGGTCGAGCGTCGCTCCCGAGGCCCGGGCGTGGCCGCCGCCGCCGAACATGCCGGTCAGCACGGTCGCGTCCAGGCCGCCGTCGCGCGTCCGTACGCTGATCTTGGTCTTGTCGCCGTTCTGGCGGAAGAGGATCACCAGCGCGGCCGTAGCCGATTGGCTCAGCAGGTCGCTCAGACCCTCGGCGTCCTGGACGGTTGCGCCGGTCGCCTCGTAGTCCGATTCGAACAGCGACGCCCAGACCAGGCGGCCCGCAGCCTCGTCGCGCAGCCGACCGAGGACGGCGCCGAACAGCTTCAGCTGTGCGTTCGGCTTGGTGCGGTACAGCAGCCGCGCCGTGGCCGACAGTGGCGCGCCGGCCGCGACGAGCTCCGCTGCCACGCGCAGGGTCCGTGGCGTCACGTTGGGATGCTGGAAGTTGGCCGTGTCGATCACCACGCCGGCCATCAGGTTCGCCGCGATCGCGCCGTCCGCGGCCGTCAGCGGCAGGCCGAGCGCGGGCATGAGCAACGTGTCCATCTCGCACGTCGCCGCGGCGGTCGCGTCGATCCAGTCGACGGCGCCGAAACCGGGGTTCGAGATGTGGTGGTCGATGTTGACGATCGGCACGCGCGCGAACAGCTCGGCGTGGCGTGCGAGGACGGAACCGATCCGCTCCAGCTCGCCGCAGTCGCCGACGACGATCAGGTCGTATTCGAGGTCTGCCTCGGGGTCCTGGCGGAAACGGTCGATGTGGGGCATGAACGAGTACATCTGCGGCACCGGATCGGCACACACCGGAGTGGCACGACCGCCGAGCTCCTCGACTGCCAGTGCGACCGAAAGTGCCGATCCAAGCGCGTCCGCCTCCGGGTTCTCGTGGCAGACCGTCAAAACCGTCCGCGCGCCGCGGATGCGCGCCACGACTTCGGCCGGCACCGCCGCGATGTCGGCGGGCGTCAGCGAATTGAGGTCAACCGCGGGTGCGATGTTCGTGGCGGTCATTTGCGTGGCGCCCTGTGCTTCGACTTGGACTTCGGCCTGGGCTTTCGCTCGGGTACAGGCGCGATCGCAGAGACACCGGTCGGCGTCGGCAGGGATCTCCGGCAACTGCGGCACGTCGCCATCCCCTCCCTGCTCCAGCTCCTCGAGTATCTGCAGCAGCCGGGTGCCGCGGGCCGCCGTCTCATCCTCCTTCACGTGCAGGTCGGGAACCCGCTTCAGGCGCAAGCGTCCCAGCCGCGCCCGAACGAAGGGCATTGCGTGTGACAGGGCGCGCAGCGTCTGGCGCTTCTCATCCGGGCTGCCGATGACCGACACCCACACGTTCGCGTGACTCAGGTCCGGCGTGACCTCGACGTCGGTGATGGTCACGAAGCCGATGCGCGGATCATCGACCTCGCGCTGCAGGACCGAGCTGATCTCCTCGCGCATCAGCTCGTCGAGCCGCGCCGTGCGCCCGCTCAACTTGTTTCCTCCGCCGGGGGCTCCTTCGGGCCTCGGCTGCGCGCAAAGCGCCCGCGTCCCGGCGTACCGCCAGGCTGCGGTCGTTGCTTGCTACCGATTCCCAAAATCAGGCGCTGGCGATGCGCGAGACCATCTGCTTGCTGAAGCACTCGATGATGTCGCCTTCTTCGACCTCGTTGAAGTCGTCCAGGCCGATGCCACACTCGTAGCCGGCGACGACTTCACGCACGTCGTCACGGAAGCGGCGCAGTGACTCGATCCGGTCCGTGGCGATCAGCGCGCCGCCGCGGTAGACGCGGGCGCCACCGCGGATGATGCGACCCTCGGTCACATACGTTCCGGCGATCACGTTGCGGCCGCTGCGGAAGATCTGGCGCACCTCGGCGCGGCCCTCGACCACCTCGATCTCTACCGGCTCGAGGAGCCCGTGCAGAGCGGCGCTCATCTCGTCAGTGAGCTTGTAGATGATGTCGTAGAGGCGAACGTCGACGCCCTCGGTCTCGGCTGTGCGCCGCGCCTGGGGGTCGATCTTTGTGTTGAAGCCAACGACAACCGCGTTCGACGCCGAGGCGAGGTTGATGTCGTTGTCGCTGATGTCGCCCGTACCCTCGTGGATGATGTTGATCCGGACCTCGTCGGTCTGGACCTGCTCCAGGGCATGACGGATGGCGCCCAGTGAGCCCTGCACGTCTGCCTTGAGGATGATCGGGAGCTCCTTGGTCTGGCCGGCCTGGATCTGGCGGTACAGGTCTTCCAGAGTGGCGCGACCCGTCGTGTCCTGGGTGGCGCCGGCCTTGCGCTCCTCGATCATGGTGCGCGCGGTCTTCTCGTCTGGCACGACGCGCAGGATGTCACCCGCGGCGGGAACCTCGGACAGTCCGAGAAGGACCGCCGGCAGCGACGGGCCCGGCACTTGGTGATGCGCTCGCCGCGGCTGTTCTGGAGAGCGCGGACGCGGCCGTACGTGTCGCCGACGATCACGATGTCGCCGACGTTCAACGTGCCGGTCTGAACCAGGACTGTGGCTACCGGGCCACGGCCCTTGTCGAGCTCGGCCTCGACGACGGTGGCGATCGCCGAGCGCTTCGGGTTTGCCTTCAGCTCCTGGACGTCAGCAACGATCTGGATCGTGTCGAGAAGGTCGTCGATGCCCTCGCCCGTGCGTGCGCTGACGGGCACGAGCGGCACGTCGCCGCCGTACTCCTCGATGACCACGCCGTGTTCGGACAGCTCGGTCTTCACGCGGTCGGGGTTGGCGTCCGCCTTGTCGATCTTGTTGAGCGCCACGACGATCGGCACCTTGGCTGCCTTGGCGTGGTCGATCGCCTCCACCGTCTGGGGCATGACTCCGTCATCTGCGGCAACCACCAGGACCGCGATATCGGTGACCTTGGCGCCGCGGGCGCGCATCGCCGTGAACGCCTCGTGGCCCGGGGTGTCGAGGAAGACGACAGTGTGGCCGTTCTTGGTGATCTCGCTGGCACCGATGTGCTGGGTGATGCCGCCGCGCTCGCCGGCCGCGATGTTGGTAGTGCGCATGGCGTCGAGCAGGCTGGTCTTGCCGTGGTCGACGTGGCCCATGACGGTGACGATGGGCGGTCGGGGCACCAGCAGGCTCGGGTCGTCCTCCTCGAAGAGGACCTCCTTGGTGGCCTGTGGCGTGGGCGCTTCGCCGTTGCCCTCCACCTTCTCGGGCACGCGGGCCTCGGCGACCTCGAAGCCGAGCTCGCCGGTCACCAGGCTCGCCGTGTCGCGGTCGAGCGGCTGGTTGATGTTGGCGAAGATGCCGCTCTTGATCAGCTCACGGATCACGTCCGCGGCATTTACACCGAGCAGCTCGGCCAGCTCCTTGACGGTGATCGAGTTGGGGATCTCGACAGCGACGCGCTGACCGGGCTCGATCGTCGCGACCTGCGAGTCGCCCTGATCCTGCCCGGACGACCTGCGCTGTGGCTTGCGCGGGCCGCGCATGTTTCGAGTTCCACTGCGGCTACGAGCCATTTGCTTCTCTCCCCTTCGATGCGCCGGCAGGCAGCACGCCGCGCTCCAGCTGCTCGCGCAGCTCAGCGGGCAGCGGCGCCGACAGGGCGCGTTCGATTGCCTTCTTCTTCAATGCGATGGTCCAGCACGAACCGTCGGCGCACAGGTATGCGCCGCGGCCGTTGGCTCGACCAGTGGTATCCATGGTGACTGTTCCGTCCGGAGCGCGGACGATGCGCACGAACTCACGCTTCTGACGTTCGGTGCGGCAAGCCACGCAGGTGCGAACCGGGAAACTGGCGCGCCGGGAGCGACTGCGACTGCGATGCGGTGGCGGTCATCACGACTCACCTCCGGCCTTCGCTGCCACAGGAGTCTTGGCGCGGCTTGCTCGCTTGGCGGGCTTTGCCTCAGGCTTCGACTCTGCGGCCGGTTCGGCCTCAGGTGCAGCTTCTGCCTCAGCCTTGGCCGTCGTCTTGCGTGTTCGGGTCGTCTTCGCCTTGGGCGCAGCGCCATCCTCGGCCGCTGGTTCCGCGACGGCGGTGGCTGGCTCGGTCTCCTCGACCTTCGGCTTCGCAGTTCGAGTCCGCTTGGGTTTGGGCGCTTCCTCGGCGCCGGCTGCTCGGCGCCGTCGGCCGGGGCTGCGGCTGTCCGCCGTCGGCCGCATCCGCTGAAGGCTCGGCCTCCGGCGTCGCGGGTCGCGCCTGAGCCTGGTCGCTGCGGATATCGATGCGCCAACCGGTCAGCTTGGCTGCGAGTCGGGCGTTCTGCCCCTCGCGGCCGATGGCCAGCGACAGCATCCGCTCGGGCACGGTCACGTTGGCGATCCGGTTCTCCTCGTCGATGGTCACGCTGACCACCTGCGCGGGGCTGAGCGCGTTGGCCACGAAGACGGCCGGGTCCTCGCTCCACGGGATGATGTCGATCTTCTCGCCGCCGAGCTCGGCGACGACGGCCTGGACGCGTCCGCCACGCTGGCCAACGGTGGCGCCCACCGGGTCGAGGCCATCCTGGCGGCTGGCAACGCCAACCTTGGAGCGCGAACCGGCCTCGCGGGCGATGGCCTTGATCTCGACCGTGCCGGCGCCGATCTCCGGCACTTCGAGCTCGAAGAGCCTGCGCAGGAAGTTCTTGTGGGTGCGGCTGACGTAGATCAGCGGTCCCTTGGTAGTGCGCCGCACCTCGAGCACATAGGCCTTGACGTGCTGGCCGATGCGGTAGTGCTCGCTGGCGCTCTGGTCGGTGGTCGGAAGGATCGCCTCGGCTCGCCCGACGTCCAGGATGACGCCGCGTGGCTCGACACGGCTGACCGTGCCGGTGATGATCTCCGACTCGCGCTGGGCGTACTGACCGAAGACCTGCTCGCGCTCGACCTCGCGGAGTCGCTGGCGCACGAGCTGGGTGGCCATCTGGGCGTGGATGCGGCCGAAGGAGCTGGCGTCCAGCTCGCCGATGCGCACCAGGTCGCCGACCTTGGCATTCGGCTCGACCTTCCTGGCGTCCTCGACGGTGTACTCGGTGGTCTCGTCCTCGACCTCGTCGACAACGACCATGGCCCGGTAGGCGTTGAACTTGCCGCTATCCGGGTCGACGTCGACGTAGACGTTCTCGTTGCCCGGAGTCGACCGGCGGTAAGCGGACTGGATGGCGTCGGCGAGCGTGGCGACGAGCTGCTCGCGGGGGATGTTCTTCTCAGCATTCAGCTGCAGGAGCGCGCCGATGAAATCGCGGTTCATGTGCGGCCTCCTTTCGCTTGTGCTATCGGTCCCCCGTTAGCGTTCCCAGTCTTTCTCTGCTCTCCACTGCTCACAAAGAAACGTGGGGGTCACCCACGTTCAGCGGCGGCCAAACAAACGTCACCGAAGTATACACGGCGAGCGTGAATCGACCACCCTCCACGCTCGCGGGCGTGTCGCTCGGCTGGTCCAAATCGACGCCCTTTTCATCGGTCAAATCCCGAGCTGCGGCGCACACCTGGCCGTGGTTCGTGTGCCGTTCCTGCATCCATTGGCCGACGAGACATGCCCTGGTCGAATTCATGACCGCCTATGACGGTCATCGACGCTAGGATTCGGCCCGATGACGACTGTCGCTCCTGCCAGCAATGCCTCGTGACCTCGACCAGCGGGCGATCGAATGGCTCGTCTGCCTCCGACGAGCCGGGAATCCGTCTGCAGGCTCGCCGAGACCTGCTGGACGAGGAGATCACCTGGACCGCGGACGATGTCCTGGCGGGGCGCCACGCCTCCTCGCTGCTCAGCGGCCAGAAGAGCGACGGCGGCTTCGGCACTCATCCGTACAACAAGTGGATGGGCGCCCATTGGCGAGTCATCTCGCTCGTTGAGCTGGGGCTGCCACCGGGAGAGCCGAGAGCGCTGGCCGCCGAAGAGACGGTGCTCGACTGGCTCCTGAGCGAGCAACACCGCACCTACATGCCGACCATTCGAGATCTCCCCCGCCGGCATGGCTCCATGGAAGGAAATGCGCTGGCCGTCTGCTGTCGCCTGGGAATGGCAGCCGATCCGCGGGTTGCGCTGCTGGCCGACTCACTTATCGAATGGCAGTGGCCCGATGGCGGCTGGAACTGCGACAAGACTCCAGCCACCACGCACTCGTCCTTCTACGAGTCGCTTCCGCCCGTGTGGGGTCTGACCGAATACAGCCGCGCGACCGGTTCGAGCGAAGCCGCAGCCGCTGCCCGCCGTGCCGCCGACTTCTTCCTCGACCACCACGTGTTCCAGTCGCACACCACGGGTGAGGTCGGTGACCCGAAGTGGATGAGCCTGCGTTACCCCGAGTACTGGCACTACGACTTCCTGCACGGCCTGGTGATGCTGGCCCGGGCCGGCGCCCTGCCCGACGCACGGGCGGATGAGGCGATAACCCTGCTGCAGGCAGCTCCAGCAGCCGGACGGCAGGTGGCTACCCAGCGGCAACCAGTACTGGAAGGGCGGCCAGCGGTACCTACGGCGACGCGGCCAGGTGGGACAAGACGTCCGTCAGCCAGATGCTGACCCTGAACGCGCTTCGCGTCCTGAGGGCTGCCGAGGCCTGAGGCCGCCGGCGTCGCTGCTCTGCCGCTCGTTCAGTAGGCGCGCGCGAACAGCACCCGCTGGTTCGACTTCTTGCCGTCGATGAGGCACGCGCCCTCCTCGTCCGGCGAGTCGAACGGGATGACGCGGATGGACGCGCCCGTCTCGGCGTTGATCTGCTTCTCGCACGCCCCGTCGCCGCACCAGTGGGCCATCAGGAAGCCGCCCTCCTTGTCGAGGATGGCCTTGAACTCGTCGTACGAGTCGGCGAGGTGCGTGTTTGCCGCGCGGAAGTCGAGCGCGCGCTGGAAGAGCATCGCTGGTAGTCGGCCAGCCGCCCCGGCAGCTCGGCCGCCAGGCTGTCCAGCGAAACCTGCTCCTTGTCCCGGTCGACTCGTCGAACCAGCACGCCCTGGTTGGCCGCCACGTCGCGCGGCCCGATCTCCAGCCGGAACGGCACGCCGCGCAGCTCCCAGTGGTTGAACTTGAAGCCCGGCGTCTCGTCGCGCCAGTCGGTCTTGAAGCGCAATGGACCTGAGACGGTCTGCACGTCGGCCAGCGACTTCTCGAGCGTCTCGATTGCACCGGCCACCGCCGAGCGGTCGCTCCTCTCGCTCGGAAGATCGGGACGATCACCAGCTGGTGGGCGCAACGTTGGGTGGCAGCACGAGGCCCGAGTCATCGCCGTGGGCCATGATCGTCGCACCGACCATGCGCGTCGAGAAGCCCCACGACGTGCCGTACGGGTTCTTGAGCTTGTTGTCGCGTCCAGGAACTCGATGCCGGCCGCCTTGGCGAAGTTCTGGCCGAGCATGTGGCTCGTGCCCGCCTGCAGCGCCTTGCCGTCGCGCATCATCGCCTCGATCGCGTCGGCTGTAGACGGCGCCCGGGAACGTCTCGTTCTCCGTCTTCGACGCCTTGATGACCGGGATGGCCAGCCAATCCTCGGCCGTGGCGCGGTAGCCTCGAGGCCAGTCGCGACCTCGTCGGCGGCTTCCTGCTCCGTGGCGTGGAAGGTGTGCGCCTCCTGCCACAGGAACTCGGCGGTGCGCAGGAAGAGGCGTGTGCGCAGCTCCCAGCGGACGACGTTGTTCCACAGGTTGAACAGCAGCGGCAGGTCGCGGTACGACTGGACCCAGTCCTTGACCTTCTCGGCGATGATCGCCTCGCTGGTCGGCCGGATCGCCAGCCACTCGCTGAGCTCCTCGCCGCCGGCGTGCGTGACCCACGCGACCTGCGGGTTGAAGCCCTCGACGTGCTCGGCTTCCTTCTCGAGCAGCGAGCGTGGGCACGAACAGCGGGAAGTAGACGTTCTCGTGGCCGGTCCGCTTGATGTGCCGATCGAGCTCGTCGCGCATCGACTCCCAGATGGCGTAGCCGTAGGGCCGAATAACCATGCAGCCGCGCACCGGCGAGTAGTCGGCGAGCTGCGCCTTCAGGACGACGTCGTTGTACCAGCCCGGGAAATCCTCGGACTGTGACGTGATCGATGCGACGAAACGGCTCTTTTGTTGGTCGCTGGACACGGTCACTCCGAGTATAGGAAAGGTCCCCTGCACGGGGCCGCGTATCGTACGACAGCATGAGCAACGGTCCCCGATCGCTCGCCGACAACGCACGACGAGCTGCGCCGGCTGCACGACGACCTCGCGCTACTCCCCAACGCCTGGGACGCGGCCAGCGCCCGCGCTTTCGCCGATCTCGGCTTCCATGCGCTTGCGACCACCAGCAGCGGCATGTCGGCCTCGCTGGGCTACGCCGATCGCGAACAGACCCCTGTCGACGAGATGTTCGCCGCGGTGGCGCGAATCACGCGCAGCGTCGATGTTCCGGTGACGGCCGACCTCGAGGCAGGCTACGGGCTTCCGCCCGATGAGCTGGTCGACCGACTTCTGGAGGCCGGCGCGGTCGGCCTGAACCTCGAGGACACCGACCACCGCGCAGGCGGCAAGACGCTGGTTGACGCCGACGTGCATGCCGCGCGCGCTGGCCGCAGTCAAGGACGCGGCTGATGCCCGCGGAGTGGACATCTTTCTGAACGCCCGCGTGGACGTGCACCTGCGGCAGATCGGCGAAGCGGGTGAGGAACGTCTCGCCGAGGCCCTGCGCCGCTCCCGGCTGTACCTGGCAGCCGGCGCGGACTCGATCTACCCGATCTTCGTCAACGACCAGCCGACGATCGCCGCGTTCGTGGAGCTCGGCGCGCCGGTCAACGTCCTGTTCCTGCCCGACGGACCATCGATCGCGACATTGCGCGGCTGGGGCGTGCGCCGAGTCAGCTTCGGCGGCGGTCTGCAGGAGCTGGCGGTCAAGACGGCGGCTGATCGGCTCGCGGAGTGGACAGCCGCTTAGGCGCGATCGTCGCGGTAGCTCGTACTTCCGGATCGGGACTAGCGGCGCATTTCAGACGCGAGCGGCACGCGCATAACGTCGGCCAATGTCAGTGTTCCGCATCATCGACATCTTGTTCTTTGGTCGTGCTCCTCATCGTCGCCATCGCGCCTCGTTCCTGCTGCCTGGAACATCGCTGCGGATATACGCTCGGCATCGAGACGCGGCGCCTTGAGGACGCGTCCTCGTTCGCGCCTGCCGCCACCATCGGCAGTCGCGGCTCTCGCCTCTCGATGCTCGACAGCTGGGTTTCCGCGAATCGGCGAGCGCTCGATCGTGCTTCCCGGCGACCAGCGCCGCTTCGAATACGACCTCGTCGACGACCCACGACAACCTACGTCGCGCTGACGCATCCGCTGGGTACACGGCGGAGTCTACATGATCTGTTACACCGCGTTCGCTGACGGCGCATTCGTGCAGACCGGCTTCCAGCCGGGCGCAACGGTTCGCCGCCGCGACTTGTACGCGGCGCCGGGCGGCACCTCGCCCGAAGAAGCCGTTGCCGAACATCGTCGCGCAGTCGCGGAGTTCTCCACTCGCCACGGACAGCCGCTGCCGAACCGCTCCATGGCCGACCTGCTGTGCGCGACGACACTTACCGCCGCAAGCACGGCGGCATCACGCTCCGCTGGCGCGTCTACACGATTCGTGGCTCTTACCGCGCTGGTCACGCTCGCGGCCGCGATTCAGCTGGTACGGATCGTCGCTCCACGGCCGTGATCGATGTCAAGACAGCGGCGCATCAGCTCGCGGAGCGGACAGCCGCTTGGGCGCGATCGCGCGGTAGCTCTCGTCGATCCAGTCGCGGAGCATCTCGAACGGCATCTCCGACGCTCAGCCGAATTGAAACCCAGCCGGCCTTGCCCAGGCCGTAGCCGGTCGGCGTGACGTTCGGCTGCGCCAGCGCCACCGCGTTCGACTGCGGCAGCTTGACGCCGAACCCCGGCTCATGCGAGTCCGGGCGTGCCGAAGAACGCGAAGACCTTCTTGTTGACCTTGACCACGTCCTCGCCCCACGGATGGTCGAGACGGCTTCGGGCAGACTCAGCGCGTAGTCGAGAAGACGCTTACGAAGCTGCTGCGGCCGAGCCATAGCGGTTGGCCACGTAGTCGTCGAGGATCGTGATGAACTCGTTCACCAGGCCTTCGCCGCGGAGCGTGGTTCGCAGCGCGCCATCGACGTAGACCGGCGCAACCGGCTCCTCGAACGTGCCCGGCAGCGAGATGCCGATGTCGGCGTGCTTCGACTCGCCCGGCCCGTTGACGACGCAGCCCATCACGGCGACGCGCATGTCCTCGACGCCCGGGTAGGACGCGGCCCAGATCGGCATCTGCTCGCGCAGGTAGCCCTGGATCTGCTGGGCCATCTCCTGGAAGAACGTCGACGTGGTGCGGCCGCAACCGGGGCATGCCGAGACCTGGGGCGTGAACGAGCGCAGCCCGAGCGACTGCAGCACCTGCTGCGCCACGAGGACCTCTTCGGTGCGATCGCCGCCCGGCGCCGGCGTCAGCGAGACGCGGATCGTGTCGCCGATCCCCTCCTCCAGCAGCAGCGACAGGCCGGCCGTCGAGGCGACGATGCCCTTCATGCCCATGCCCGCCTCGGTGAGGCCGAGATGGAGCGGGTAGTCGCAGCGCGCCGCCAGGATGCGGTACACGTCGACCAGGTCGCGAACCTGGAGACCTTGGCACTGATGATGATCTCGATCGTGCGCCATGCCCGTCTCCTCGGCCAGCTCGGCCGAGCGCAGCGCGGACTGGATCATGGCCTCGATCATCACGTCGCGCGAGTCGGCCGGCGATCCGTCGGCGCGCGTTCGCGTCCATCAGCTCGGTCAGCAGCGCCTGATCGAGCGAGCCCCAGTTGACGCCGATGCGCACCGGCTTGTCGTACTCGAGCGCGACGCGAATGATCGTCACGAAGTTCTCGTCGTGCCGCTTGGTGCCGACGTTGCCCGGGTTGATCCGGTACTTGGCCAGCGCCTGGGCCATCTCCGGGTACTCGATCAGCAGCTGGTGGCCGTTGTAGTGGAAGTCGCCGATGATCGGCACGCCCACGCCCAGATCGTCGAGCTTGCGCCGGATCTCGGGCACCGCGGCGGCAGCGCCGTCGTTGTTGACCGTGACGCGAACGAGCTCCGAGCCTGCGTGGGCGAGCGCGGCGACCTGGAGAGCCGTGGCGTCGGCATCGGCCGTGTCGGTGTTCGTCATCGACTGGACGACGATGGGATGGCGGGAGCCGACCTTGACGCCGCCGACGTCGACGGTCGGCGTCTGCCGGCGACCCGGGCAGGTGAGGTTCGCCCTCGACAGCGCCGACCTCCTGGCGCTCCTCCTGGATCGCGATGCTGATTCGGTCACGTTCCCGTTCGTTGGAGGATGCCCGTGTCGAAGAGCGTGACCCAGGCGAGCAGCGCCATCAGGAACACGAACCCGGCGAAGTAGACGAGCCGCTCGACTGCGACGCTCATCCGATTGCCGAACGCGGCCTGGATCAGGCTCACGGCGACGCGGCCACCGTCGAGCGGCGGCAGCGGCAGCGCGTTGACGACGGCCAGGTTCGCCGACAGCAGGGCGATGAAGTAGACGAGGAAGACCGGCGGCGCCGAGCTGCGGACCGTGCCGATGGCGCTGACGATGCCGACCGGGCCCGGACAGCGGCGGATTGGCGAGGTTGGTGACGAAGTCGCCCAGCGCGCGCAGGATCAGCGTCGCCGAGTCGACCGTGCGCTGCGCACCGATGACGATGGCCTTCGACGAGGGTGCGCTGCGATCGTCGGTCCGGGTGTCGGGCTGCGGAGTGAAGCCCAGTGCGCCCTTGTCGGCTGCAATGTCCTCGGCGACCGAGTCGTGGCCGGACGTCGACCACCTCGCCGTTCTGCTTCTGGACGGTCAGGGTGACCGGCTGGATGGACGTGCGCGCGGATGTAGTCGAGTCATGGCCAGCTGGGCCGTCGGGCAGATCGAACCAGGCGAACTGCTGGCCGTCGACGGCGAGGATCAGGTCGCCCGAGTTGTCGTACGTGGGAATCGGGTGCCGTTCGCGTCCTCGACGGTGCCGGTCTGGATGCCGCCCACGAGGCCGGCCTGCTGCCGCCGGGCGAGTCCGGCTGGACGGCCAGGACGCGCGATGCGGCGCTCGGATCGGCGAAGCCGGCGATGCCGGTGAAGAGGACGAACGCGAGCAGGATGTTCATCGCCACGCCGGCGAGCAGGATCGTCAGTCGCGTTGGCAGCCTCTGGCGGACGAACGAGTGCGGATCGTCGTTCTCGCCCTCCTCCCCTTCGAGGCGCACGAAGCCGCCGATGGGCAGCCAGTTGAGCGTGTAGATCGTGCCCTTCTTGTCCTTGCCCAGGACCTTGGCGCGCGGCGGGAAGCCGATGCCGAACTCGTGGACCGTCACGCCGGCACGGCGAGCGACGACGAAGTGGCCGAACTCGTGGATGACCACGAGGACGACGAGGATGACGAGAAGCAGCACCACGTCGATCACGCCGTTGCCGAGGCCGATGAGATCAGGCATATCCGGTCCTTGACGCTCCAACTTGGTCTGCGGTTTCGGCCCAGGCGCGGACCTCGGCGTCCAGGGCTGATCAGTTCGTCGAGCTTGCGGCTCGGCGGCTCGCCGTCGCCGAAGCGGTCGACCGCGTCCGCGCACAGCTCGGCGATGCCCGGGAAATCGAGTGTGCCGTTCAGGAATCTGTCCACGGCCACGTCGTCCGCGGCGATCAGCGCGGCGCTCGCACGAGGTCCCTGGCGGCCGGCGGCACGACCGATTGCCAGCGCCGGAAAGCGCTCGTTGTCGACCGGCTCGAAGTGACAGGTTCGGAATCTCGGCTCCGCTGAGACGCGGGCGCCGGCGAGGTAAGGTGGTGGGGATAGGTCAAGGCGTACTGGATCGGGATGCGCATGTCCGGCAGGCCAAGCTGTGCCTTCAGCGAACCGTCGGCGAACTCGACCAGCGAGTGGACGATGCTCTGCGGATGGACGACGACGTCGACCTGATCGTCGCCAACATCGTACAGCCAGCGGGCCTCGATGACCTCCAGCGCCTTGTTCATGAGCGTGGCCGAGTCGACCGTGATCTTGGCGCCCATGCGCCACGTCGGGTGCGCCAGGGCGTCCTCGGGCGTCACCGATTTGAGGCGGTCGGCGGTCCACTCGCGAAACGGACCACCGCGGCGGTGAGGATGAGGCGAGTCACGTCGCTGCGCCGCTCGCCGGCCAGGCACTGCCAGATTGCCGAGTGCTCCGAGTCGATGGGGCGCAGCCAGTTGAGCGGCCATCTGCTCGCGGCTCCCGCCTTGGCCGCGAGCCGGCGCGCGAGCGGCATGACCAGGTGGCCGCCGGCGACGAGTGTCTCCTTGTTGGCCGTGGCCACGACCTTGCCCGACTCGAGCGCCGCGATGACCGGCTTGAGGCTGACGACGCCCGAGCGTCGCCGACGAGGACGAGGTCCACGCGCTCGCTGGCGGCGATGTCCTCGAGGGCGCTCGGGCCGTCCTTCGCCAGAGCCGACGAGCGCGGGATGGTGACGCGCGACCTGCTCGTCGAACGTCGTCGCGGTCGCGTGCCGGCGGCGAGAGCCACGACCTCGAACATGTCGGGATGCGACTCGAGGACGTCGAGCGCCTGGCGGCCGATCGACCCGGTGCTGCCGAGAACCGCCACGCGACGTTCGCTCTGCTCACACGAGACCGCCGTGAGTCGAACGACGCGCAACGACGGCGAGCGCCGTGTACATCGCCGGGGCGGCGAAGAGGAACGAGTCGACCCGATCGAGAAAGCCGCCGTGGCCCGGGATCAGCGTGCCCGAGTCCTTGGCGCCGGCGGCGCGCTTGAGCATCGACTCGGCGAGGTCGCCGGCCTGCGCGGCAACCGCGATCACGAGCCCGAGCAGCGCGCCGCCGAGCGGCGAGAGGCCCGATGCCCGCGAACAGCAGCGCGCACACGACCATGGCCGCGACCGTGCCGCCGATCGCGCCGCTCCACGTCTTGTTGGGCGAGATGTGGTTCATGAAATGGCCGCGTGGCAGGTGCTTGCCCGCGAGGTAGGCGCCGCTGTCGCACCGTCCAGACCGTCAGCACCAGGATGAGCAACCAGATGCCGACCGGTGTCGAGTGGGATGCCGAACAAGCTGCCCGTCCTGGGTTAGCGCGACAGGCCGACGAACGCGGCCACGAAGGCGAGCAGGCTCGGATAGAGCGTCGCGAAGGTCGTGCCGACCCACGATGCGAAAGCCGTCGGCCGGGTCGCGTTGGCGGAAACGCGATGAGCGGCCGCGAGGATGATCACGAGCGCGATCGCCGGGCGCGACGAGCGTCCAGCCGCGGTTGAACGCGGTCGGGCCCAACGCCCCGGCGAAGCCGAGCACCGCGACTGGCGCGACGATGACCGGGAACCACGATGGAGGCGGCGAGGCCGGCGCCTGTGACCAGCTGAGCGCGTCTCGTATGCCGCGAGCGCGGCAAGCAGCGCGAGGCCGAGCGTCAGCCACGGCGGGCCGAGCACGAAGAGGACGACGACGACCGGGACCAGCACGGCCCCGCTGATCAGGCGCTGTACCATGCGACCTACTTGGTGCCGGACGTGATCAGCGGCCGAAGCGGCGTGAGCGTCGGGCGTATTCGGCGAGCGCCGCGTCGAACTCGGCAGGATCGAAGTCGGGCCACAGGCGATCGGAGAAGTAGAGCTCGGCGTACGCGGCCTGCCAGATCAGGAAGTTGCTGATCCGCTGCTCGCCGCCCGTGCGGATGAGCAGGTCGAGCGGCGGCAGGTCGGCCGTGTAAAGGCGCTCGCTGATCGCTGCCTCGTCGATCTCGGACGCCGTCAGCCCGTCGGCCAGGCTGCGGCGGACCGCGTCGACGATCTCGGAGCGGCCCGAGTAGTTGAACGCGATATTCAGCGTCAGCTTCTTGCCGGCCGCGGTCGTCCGCGATGGCCTCCACGATCGACTCGCGCGTGGTCTCGGCAGCTCGCTCGAGGCGACCGAGGACGCGGACGCGCACACCCTCGCGAACGAGATCAGGCACCTCGCGCCGGATCGCTGCCTCCATCAAGCGCAAAGAGCGTGTTCACCTCGTCCTGTCGCTGCTGCCAGTTCTCGCGGGTGAAGGCGAAGATCGAAAGCGCCTCGATGCCGCGGTCGGCGGCGTGTTCGACGATCGGCCGGATCGCGTCGACGCCCGCCGAGTGGCCCTCGCCTTCCGACACGCCCTGTGGCGCGCCCAGCGCCGGTTGCCGTCCATGACGATCGCGACGTGGCGCGGCAGCGCGTCGACGAAATCCGGGTCTGCGTTCGACGGCCCGTCGTGGCCGCGAAGTCGGCGGCGCGGTCAGCCTCGATCGGCGTTTGGGCGGGCGGGTCGTCGACCTTGAGCGAGGTCATGCGACCTCGAGGATCTCCTGTTCCTTGTGCTTGCCGACGCGATCGACCTCCGCGGTCCAGCGGTCGGTCACCTTCTGCAGCAACTCGAGCTCGCGGCGCTCTCGTCGGCGCTCAGATGTCGCCGTCGCGCAGCGCCTTCTTGATCTCGTCGGCCACGTCGCGACGGTGGTTGCGTATCTCGACGCGCGCTTCTTCCATGCGCTTGTGGACGAGCTTGACCAGGTCTTTGCGCCGTTCCTCGGTCAGAGCCGGGATGCTCAGTCGCACGACCGTGCCGTCCGATGTTGGGCGTCAGGCCGACCTCGCTCTTCAGGATCGCCTTCTCGATCGCGCCCAGCGCGCTGCGGTCCCACGGCTGGATGACGATCGTGTGCGCCTCGGGCACGCTGATCGACGCCAGCTGGTTGAGCGGCGTGGACGTGCCGTAGTAGTCGACCGCGATGCGCTCGACGAGCGCGGTCGCGGCGCGGCCGGTCCGAATGGCGGCGAGGTCGCGCTCGAGCGCCTCGAGGGCGCGACTCATGCGCGCGTCGGCGTCGCGTCGTGATGTCGTCGGTCATTGCCTGCTCTCCGTCTTCACCGCCGTCGATCAGCGTGCCGATCGGCTCGCCCAGGGCCGCCGCGCGGATGTGGCCGGGCTGGTTCAAGTCGAACACGACGATGGGCAGGTCGTTCTCCATGCACAGCGTCACCGCCGTGCGAGTCGATCACCTGGAGGCGATCGTTGAGCATCTGCGAGTAGTCCACGCGCTCGTGGCGCATCGCGTTGGGATTGGTCATCGGATCATCGTCGTACACGCCGTCGACCTTGGTGGCCTTGAGCAGCACCTCGGCGTCGATCTCGACGGCGCGCAGCGCGGCGGCCGTGTCGGTCGTGAAGTACGGATTGCCCGTTCCGGCGACGAGGATGATCACGCGACCCTTCTCGAGGTGACGCACCGCGCGACGGCGGATGTACGGCTCGGCAGACCTCGTTCATGGCGATGGCCGACATGACGCGCGTGGGCACGCCCGCCTTCTCGAGTGCGTCCTGCAGCGCCAGGCCGTTCATGACCGTCGCGAGCATGCCGATGTAGTCGCCGGTCGCGCGGTCCATGCCCGGCGGCCGAGGCGGCCAGGCCACGGAAGATGTTCCCGCCGCCGACGACGATCGCCACCTGGACGCCCTCGGCGGTGACCTCCCTCACCTGGCGCGCGATGAACACGCACATCTCCGGGTCCACGCCATAGCTGCGCTTGCCCAGCAGCGCCTCGCCGCTGACCTTCAGCAGGATGCGGCCATAGCGCCCGTCGCCGCTCCGCACGACAGCCGCGGGCTGCGTGACGGGCGACCGGCTGCTGAGCGACGGCGTCGCTCAAATCTCCTCCCCGAGCTGGTAGCGAGCTGAAGCGACGTACGCGGATGTTCTCGCCGATGCGGGCGATCGCGTCCGTGATCAGGTCACCCACCGTCTGGTCCGTGTCCGAAAGGCTGCTCGTAGAGCACGACCGACTGATACCACTTGCGCAGCTGGCCGTCGACGATCTGCCCGCGAATGTTCTCGGGCTTGCCTCAGCGTCGTCTCGTCGGCGAGCAGCTCGGCACGCTTCGCCTCGACGACCTCGGCTGGGATCGACTCGATCGTGACGTACGCGGCGCCAGTGTCCGGCGACCTGCATGGCGAGCTGCTGGACGAGCTTCTGGAAATCCTCGTTGCGCGCAACGAAGTCCGTTTCGCTGTTGACCTCGATGAGCACGCCGATGCGACCACCGGCATGGATGTAGCTGGACACGAGGCCCTCACGGGCATCGCGGCCGGCCTTCTTGGCGGCCGTGGCTACGCCCGTTCGCGGAGCAGGACGACGGCCTTCTCGAGGTCGCCATTCGTCTCCTCGAGCGCGCGCTTGCAGTCCATCATGCCCGGCGCCTGTTCGCTCGCGGAGCTCCTTTACTGTTTGGGCAGAGATCTCAGCCATCGGTTCCTTCGTAATCGTCATCTTCGTTGTCTCTCGTGTCTAGGTTGAATGTCGGGCAGCGGCCTGGCTCAGTTCGCTGCGGGCTCCTCTTCGTCCTCGGCCACGGGTGCCGCGCGTCGAGCTGGGGCGGCGCGGTGTGCGGGTCGCTCCTCCGGGACCTCCGGCTCCTCGATCTCGGCTTCGGCCTCGACGGGGAGAAGCTCTTCCTCGTCCGGCTCCGGCTCGAAGCTGAACGTGCCGCCGGCGGCCAGCGCGGCCATCATCTCGTCGCTCGCCTCTTCCTCTTCCTCGACCACCGCGACAGGCTCCTCGACGGGCCGTGCAGCACGCTCCTGGGCGCCTTCGATTGCCGCGTCGGCGACGAGCGTGCACAGCAGGCGGATCGCGCGGATCGCGTCGTCGTTGGCCGGGATGACGTAGTCGAGCATGTCCGGATCGACGTTCGTGTCGCCCGTGCCGATGATCGGGATCTCGAGCTTGCGCGCCTCGACGACGGCGATGTGCTCGCGCTGCGGATCGATGACGAACATCGCACCCGGCAGCCGGCGCATCTTGCGCATGCCGCCGAGCGTGCGCTGGAGCTTGTTCATCTCGTCGGTCAGCCGGCTGGCTTCCTTCTTCGAAAGCCGCTCGAACTCGCCGTTCTCCTGGCGTGCCTCGAGCTGATCGAGCAGGCCGAGGCGCTTTCGGATGGTCACGAAGTTGGTGAGCATGCCGCCCAGCCAGCGCTGGTTGACGTACGGCATCTCGGCGCGGGTCGCCTCTTCGAGGATCGGCTCCTGGGCCTGCTTCTTGGTGCCGACGAAGAGGATCGAGTCGCCGCGCGCGACGGTTTCGCGCGACGAATTCGAGGGCGGTCGTCCAGGCGCTTGACGGTCTGGGCGAGGTCGATGATGTGGATCCCGTTGCGCTCGGCAAAGATGTACGGGCGCATCTTGGGATTCCAGCGGCGCGTCTGGTGGCCAAAGTGGACACCGGCCTCCAGCAGCTGGCGCATCGAAACGGACGGCATGGGAAGAGGGACCTCCTGGTTCGGTTTGACCTCCGCGTGCCTCGTGTTGACCGCAAACCGCTTGCGCACCTTGCGCATCGGGCACCTCGCGGGGAGCAGCACGCGTGTGTGATGGGCACCGCGAACGGTGCCTGCCGCTTACTGCGGCGCTCGAAAGTCTACCAGCAGAGGTCGTGAACCCCTGTCTCCGCGGTCGACGCGCTAGCCTCGCGTTCTGACACGAAAAGTCGGGCAGCGGTGTCCGATCGGAGCCGAGCCGTTCGTAGAAAGGGTGAGAGGCCGCCCACGAGAGGCGTCCCACACCACAGGAGATGATCCAAGATGCAGTACCTGGTTTCCGTGATCGACGACAGCACCGGCTCCGCCAACACCGGCTCGGCCACCGCAGCTGAGATGGCTGCCATCGACGTGTTCAACGAGCGGCTCCAGGCCGAGGGCCACTGGGTCTTCGCCGTCGGCGTCGGGTCGCCCAGCACGGCCACCGTCATCGACAACCGCAATGGCGAGGCAGTGTTCACCGACGGGCCCTTCGTGGAGTCGAAGGAATACCTCGCCGGCTTCTGGATCATCGAAGCCCCCGACCTCGACGTCGCGCTCAAGCTCGCCGCCGAGGGGTCGAAGGCCTGCAACCGCAAGGTCGAGGTGCGGCCGTTGCTGGGCGAGTGAGCCCCAGCTCGACGTCCGGGGCAATGTCCGAACCGGGCTCAGTGTTCGTAGAAAGGTTGAGAGGCCGACCCGCGAGGCGGCCTCATGACGAAGGAGACGATCGATGACGCGCTACATGATCGCGTTCGATGACGGCGACATGAACTTCCCCAAGGAGGATCTGCCCGACGTGGCCAAGGCCGCGCACGCCGTGGAGCAGGAGGCCATGCGGGCCGGGGTATGGGTCTACGGCGCCGGGCTGGAGCACCAGGTGCCCGAGCGTTGTGGCGACCGACGGGACGATCACCGACGGCCCGTATCCCGAGAGCAAGGAGCACCTCGGCGGATTCGCGATCGTCGACGTGGCCTCACGCGAGGAAGCGCTGCAGTGGGCTGCCAAGATCGCTGCCGCCTGCCGGTGTGCGCAGCAGGTGTTCGAGCTCATGTCCGACGACGCCTACTCCGGATTGACTGGCAGGACCAGCGGGCAGAAAGCGTGATCGACGTCCGGGAGGCGATCACCCAGGCGCACCACGAAGAGTGGGCGCGGGTGGTCGCCAGCCTGGCCAGGCGTTTCGGTGACCTCGACATCGCCGAGGATGCCACGGCCGAGGCGTTCGCGACCGCCGTCGAGCGGTGGCCGGTGGACGGCGTGCCGCCCAACCCGGGCGCCTGGCTGACCACCACCGCCAATCGCAAGGCCATCGATCGAATTCGGCGCGAGAACAAACGCGACGAGAAGCAGAACGAGGCTCACATGTTGATCGACGCCGGACCGCCCGAGCCCCTCGGCGCCATCGACGACGACCGGCTCCGGCTGATCTTCACCTGCTGTCATCCCGGCGCTCGCGATGGAGACTCGCGTGGCACTGACGCTGCGCATGGTCGGCGGCCTGACCGTGCCCGAGATCGCCCGTGCCTTCCTGGTGCAGGAGACCACCATGGAGAAACGGATCACGCGGGCGAAGGGCAAGATCAAGGCGGCTCGTATCCCCTACCGGGTGCCGTCCGTGGAGGATCTCCCGGCACGCGTCTCTGGTGTGCTCGCCGTCCTCTTCCTCGTGTTCAACGAGGGCTACCTCGCCACCGGCCCCGACACCGATCCGATACGTCACGAACTGACCGCCGAGGCCATCCGGCTCACTCGCCTGGTCCGTACTCTCTTGCCGGAGGACGGTGAGGTCGCCGGGCTGCTGGCGCTGATGCTCCTCACCGAGGCCCGCCGCACAGCCCGGGTGTCGGCGAGCGGCGAGCTGGTCACCCTCGACGAGCAGGACCGTGGGACGTGGGACGCGGCGCTGATCGCCGAGGGTCATCGGTCTGGTGCGCGAGCGTCTGGCCTCCGGTGTGGCTCCGGGTCGCTACCAGATCCTCGCGGCGATCAACGCCGTGCATACCTCCGCCCGCGACGCGAGCGACACCGACTGGTCGCAGGTCGTCGCCCTGTACGACCAGCTCGTTCGCCTGGACCCCTCGCCGATCGTCGCCCTCAACCGTGCCATCGCGGTCGCCGAGCTTGATGGTCCGCAGGTGGCACTGGCGGCCGTCGACCGTCTGGACGGACGAGTTGGCCGGCTACCACGCCTACCACGCGACGCGCGCCGACCTGCTGCGCCGGCTGGACCGCATCCAGGAGTCGCGCGCGGCGTACGACAAAGCCATCGAGCTGGCGGGCAACACCGCCGAGACCGCATACCTGACGCGCCGCCGCGACGAGCTGGGTTCGGCAGCTACGGCGGCTCGAGCGCGCGCATGTGTCTGATGACGGGCGATCCTGATCGCCGATCCACGATGACGAGATCGACACGCCGCGTCAGCCGCATCAGGCCGTCATCCGACTCCAGCGTCGACCCCAGTCCGGCCACGGCGCGGTAGAGCCGCGCCACCTTGGCACGATCGACTCTCTCCTCCGGCTCCCCGAACGCGGCCGTCCTGAGGCTGCGCACCTCGACGACGACGAGCGTGGCCGGCGGGCCTGGATCCAACGCCAGGACGTCGATCTCGTCGCGGCCGACCTTGAGGTTGCGGACGACGATCCGCCAGCCGAGACCGTCGAGATAGCTCCGCCGCCTCGTCCTCGGCCGATGCCCCGTGCCTCTGGCGCGCTGTCTTCACCCGCGGTGATTCTGGTTCCGGGCGCTTACCGCTCAGTTACGCGCTTATCGACACCAGTTCTGCTTCAACTGTCGCCAGCGAACCCTCGAGCTCGGGCTCCACGTCGAACAGCGCCAGTTCCACCTGCTCGCCGGCCAGAACCCGCTGCGTCGTGATGAACGAGCGTCGATGGTGGGCAGTGACGCCGTGGGCGGTCATGCCGGCCCGATGATCGGGCGTGGCGTAGCCGGCGTTGTGCTCCCAGCCGTACCACGGGTAGCGCACGGAAAGCTTCTTCATCAGCCGATCGCGGGTGACCTTGGCCACGATCGAGGCACAGGCCACCGCGTAGCACAGCGCGTCGCCGTCGATGACCGCCTTGTACGGACCGGCGTGCTCCTCGAAGCCGCGGATCTTCCGGCCGTCGACGATCACGAAGTCGTGCTCCCCGCCCGCGCGACGGCACGCTTCATTGCCAGGATCGTGGCGTAGTAGATGTTGATCGTGTCGATCTCGCGCACCGACGCGGCGCCAAGCCCAACGCGTGCTCGCATGGCGCAGGATCTGCTTTGCCAGTCGCTCGCGCTGCGCAGCGGAGAGCATCTTCGAGTCGCGGACGCCCTTGATGAACCGCTTGTCGAGGGGCATCGCGAGGGCGCAGGCCACGACCGGTCCGGCAGAAGGAGCGACGCCCACCTCGTCGACGCCAAGGATGACCCGATGGCCCTGCTCGCGAAAGAGCCGGTTCTCGAGACGCCTGGTCGGATTGATGACCCCCATCGCGGTCAAAGCGTAGACCAGCCGCGCGTGGACATGTTGTGGATATCCGCCAAATGAAAGAGCCGCGGATTACTCCGCGGCTCCTCCCTCCCGGATTTGGTACCGCGTGACGCGGCAGCAACCTAGCTCGGTCGGCGCTCGCGCAGCGACGCGGCCTTGCCGACTCGCTTGCGCAGGAAGTACAGCTGCGCGCGTCGAGCGACGCCGTGGCGAACGACCTCGATCTTCTCGATGCGCGGCGAGTTGACCTTGAAGGTTCGCTCGACGCCGACGCCGCTGCGGATGCTGCGGACGGTGATCGAGCGGTTGATACCGCCGCCGCGCAGGCGCATGACGGTGCCTTCGAAGACCTGGATGCGCTCACGGTTGCCTTCCTTGACGCGCGCGGACACCTTGACGGTGTCGCCCGAGGCCAGCTCGGGAAGGTCGGTGCGGATCTGCTCCGCGGTGATGTCGTCGAGAACGCTCACGGTTTTTAACTCTCTTGTGGTCTTGGGCGCGCCGCGTACAGACCGCTTGCCATTCTTGTCGGGTGGCGGAGTATACATTGCTCGCCTCGATCAGGTCAGGGCGGCGCGCCTGTGTCCGCGCGCGCGACTGCTCCTGGCGCCACGCGTCGACCGCGCCGTGGTCGCCGCTGAGCAGGATCTCGGGCACTGCCTCGCCCTCGAACTCGGCCGGTCGCGTGTACTGCGGGTACTCGAGCAGGCCGTCGGCGAACGACTCCTGGACGATCGATTCGGCCTCGATTGCCCCGGGCAGCAGGCGCAGCACGGCGTCGATGACGACCATCGCCGGCAGCTCGCCGCCGGACAGCACGTAGTCGCCGATCGACAGCTCCAGATCGACCATCCCGCGCACCCGGTGGTCGACGCCCTCGTAGCGCGGGCACACGAACAGCAGGTGCTCCGCGGCGGCAAGCTCTGAGGCGATCGTCTGCTGGAACGGGACGCCGCCCGGGTCGAGCAGGATGCTGGATCGTGTTCGGGCCCGCGAGCGCCTTGAGCGCGCCCGCGATCGGCTCGGGCCGCATGATCATGCCCGCGCCACCGCCGTACGGATAGTCATCGACGCTGCGGTGGCGCCCGAGCCCCCATTCGCGCAGATCGTGGGCACGCAGCTCGGCGAGTCCGCGCTCGAGGGCTCGGCCGGGAATGGACGCGCCCAGAGGTCCGGGAAACAGCTCGGGGAAGATCGTCACGACGTCGATGCGCAGCGTCATGGCTTGATCTCGTTCTCGGCCGGGTTCGTCAGGCCGAGTGCGTCCGCGTCGACCACCATGCGCTTGTCGGCCGGCGAGAGCTCCTTGACCACCGCTGCCACGGCCGGAACGAGGATCTCGCCTCGCGGCCCGCGCACGACGTAGACCTCGCCCTCGCCCACGCGAAAGATGTCGGCGACCGTGCCCAGCTCCTCGCCGGTGTCCGTGACGCACGGCGCAGCCGACGATGTCGTGCCAGTAGTAGGTCTCGGATGCCAGCGGCTCAGGGTCGGCAACCAGGTAGGCCTCGCGCAGCCGGTCCGCAGTCGGCCGGTCGTTGATCTCCGCGAAGCGGACGAGCAGACCTGGGCCGTCGCGATGCGCGCTGACGATGGTCAGCGGGCGATCCGAGTCTTCGCGGAAGAGGACGCTGCCCACGTCGAAGCGAGTCATGTTGTCCGTGAGAACCTCGACGCGAAGCATTCCACGCAGCCCGTGGACGCCCCTGACGAGGCCGACGACCAGGCGCTCCCCCTCCGAGACCTGTGCCCCGGGGTCGGCCACGGCCGCTAGACGATCTCGAGCGAGATCGACTCTCCCTCGCGCGCGGCGACGACCTTGAGAAGCGTGCGCAGCGCCTTCGCGACGCTGCCGTTGCGGCCGATGACCTTGCCCATGTCCGTCTCAGCGACGTGGAGCTCGATCACGCGACCCTCGGAGTCGTCGATCACCTTGACCGAGACTGCGTCCGGCTCGTCGACGAGCGACTTGGCCACGTACTCGACCAGCGACTGTGCTGACATCGGCTAGGCCTTCGCTGTCTTGGCGGTGGCGGCCGGTTTGGCCGTCTCCTCGGGAAGAATGCCGACGCTGCGGAAGAGTCGCGCGACGGTGTCCGACGGCTGGGCGCCACGGCTCAGCCAGTTGCGCGCCTTCTCCTCGTCGACCTTGATCTCGATCGGATCGGTGCGCGGGTTGTAGTGGCCGAGCGTGTCCAGCGAACGCCCGTCACGAGCGTTGCGGCTGTCCGCCACGACGAACCGATATGTTGGCTGCTTGGTCGCGCCGACGCGCGTCAGACGAATACGTACCACGGGATTAGAAGCGCCTCCTGGGTCTGGGCTGTCTGCCGGCCGAGTTCTGAGCCGGACGAGGACCTACAGGTTACTCGACGTAGAGAAAACCGTTACCGACGTTCGTCCCGTTGTCGTTGTGCGTCACGACGACGAACGAATCCAACGGTGCCAGGAACGGCTTCACCTCAGCGTCGTAGTGCGCTCGCTCGTCGGCCGGCATGGCGCTCTCGAGATAGCCGCGCAGACCACCGAAGTCCAGGTAGGCGAGCCCGCTGTTCTCCTTGCCCGCCGCGGCCAGCGACGACTGGAGTCGTGCGATTCGACGGCGAGCGAGGTGGCCGGATCCTGGTCGAGCGCAGTTGCCACGAAATCGTCGATGCCCAGGTAGAGCCGGCCGTTGCTGACGGCCACGCTGAGCTTGACCGGTGTCGGTGCCGGCTGCACCGGGCACGGCGAGCCGAGTCCCCGGCGATGGTGATCACGGTGATCGTGGTGTCGCCATGCTGCTGCTCTTCGACGGTGATGCCTGCGCCGCCCATGCCGCCGGCGAGGCGCGCGGCGCTCAAGAGGCGCTCCACGCGGGTCCGTGCGACGTTCTCGTCGTCGACGGTGGCGACCATCCCGACGCCGAACTTGTCGTTGGCCGAGGTGACTGCCAGCCCGGCGTCCTGGAGGAAGTCGAAGTAATCCTCGGGTGCCGTGCCGATCAGCGCCTGCAGCTGCGACGGGTCGAAGCTCCCGCTCTGGCTGGTGTCCATGCACTTGAGGAGCTGCTGGACCAGGAACTTGACGTTGGCACCGACCTGGCGCATCTCCAGGTAGGCAACTGTCGATGACGGCATGCTCTCGGCGAGAGTCGTGCTCGTGTTGCCCGGAGGCGGCGGCAGGCCGTCGCCGCTGGGTAGGTGCTGCGCACGTTGAGGGCGAGGTGGTCGTTCTCGGCACGTACCTCACCGAGCAGCTTGATGTTGGCCGCTCCATTGGTGAGCCCGTTCATGCAGTCTGCGGGGAGTCCCGAGACGCCCGACATGTCGGCGGACGGCATCGGCAGTCGACTCGAGGATGCTGCCGTAGTCGTAGTAGACGAGCGCCAGTCGATCGGCGTGCATCGAGCCCAGCTGTGCCGTGAAGAACGCATCGTCGGCAAGGCCGGTGATCTCGCCGGACTTCGCATCGAGCGCGGCCTTGACGTCTTCACTGCGGGTGCCCACGACGAAGGCCTCGTCGGTCACGACGAAGCTCACGCGCTTGTCGGTGTCGCCCGCGTTGCCCGACCAGATCGCCTGGCCCTTGTAATCCTCCTGGGTGAACTCGGACCCGGTCACGTGCGCAGTCACGACTTCGTCCAGCTTCGCGCGGTCCTTCACGGAGAAAACGGCCGTGAAGGATGGTGGCGTGCCGGCCGTTGGAGCGACAGCTGCTCGGTTGAAAGGCCGATCTGACCGCCGAACCACGGCTCGACGTCGTGGCTCCAGTCGAGGCCGCTGCCCGTTCTGCTGCAGGGCGTTGGACAGTGTCTCGTCCACCTTCTGCTTGAACGCGGCCGGATCGGCGAAGCCCGGGAAGTGGCTCATGAAGGCGGCGAGATTGGCGGCCTGGTCGCCCGGCAGGTCGTAGCGGACCTCGAGATAGGCGGCGGCATTGGCCGGTACGTACTGGGCAACGAGAGAAGGCGTCGCCGGGCGCGCCCCGAACAGCGCGAAGGCGCCGATCAGCAGCACGACGACCAGCACGGTGGCGGCACCGGCCACCAGCCAGCGCAATCGTCCGCTGCCGCCGAGGCGGCGGGCGGCACCTGTGGGTGTCGCGACGGGCGCGCTGACGACCGGCTGATCGTGGGCCGGTGTGAATGGCGCCTGGCTTGGCGCGCCGGAGAAGGGTCGGCGGACGCGCCGCCAACGCTGGGAAACGTGGGCGGGCGCTGGTATTCGTTGTCGGAGTTCGTCACGTGTTCATCGTCCCACTTCCAGGCAGATCACGTCCCTGGGACGATTTGGTAACCGTCGGCGGTGCGCCGGGGTGACGATCTTCAGCGCCGACCGAGCTGCTGCAGCACGCGCCCGTCGACCGCCCGAGCCGCCCAGCTGGTGCATCATCTTCTGCATCTCGGCGAACTGCTTGAGCAGCCGGTTGACGTCCTGCAGCTGCGTTCCCGAGCCGCGCGCCATGCGTCGCTTGCGGCTGCCCGATCAGGATCGTCGGGATCGCGGCGCTCGGCGGGCGTCATCGACTGGATGATCGCCTCGACCCGCTTGAGATCGCCGCGGTCGACGGCCTGCTGCGCTTCCTTGGCGGCGCCGCCCATGCCCGGGATCAGCTCGAGCAGGCCGCCGATCGGCCCCATGTTCTTGAGCTGCTGCATCTGCGACAGGAAGTCCTCGAGCGTGAAGGCGTTGCGCTGCAGCTTGCGCGCCATGCTCCTCGGCCTGCTTCTGATCGAACGTGCTCCTGGGCGCGCTCCACGAGCGTCAGCACGTCGCCCATGCCCAGGATGCGGCCGGCCAGCCGGTCGGGATGGAACGGCTCGAGCGCATCCGTCTTCTCGCCGGTGCCCAGGAACTTGACCGGCAATCCGGTCACGGCGCCGATCGACAGCGCGGCGCCACCGCGCGCGTCGCCGTCGATCTTGGTCAGGATCAGCCCGGTGACCGGCGCCACCTCGGCGAACGCCTGGGCGACGGCGACCGACTCCTGGCCGACCATCGCGTCGACCACCAGCAGCATCTCGGACGGCGACAACGCGCTCGACAGGCCGCGGATCTCGTCCATCAGCGGCTGGTCGATCGAGGTGCGGCCGGCGGTATCGATGATGACCACGTCGCGGCCCGGTCTGGCGCGCCACGCCGAGCGCGCCGGTGGCGATGTCGAGGCACGGCGGTCCCCTGCGGCGCGCGGTAGACCGGCACGTCCAGCTGCTTGCCCAGCGTCTGGAGCTGATCGGCCGCGGCGGGACGGTACGGATCGGCGGCGACGAGCAGCGGCCGGCGACCCTGCTTGGTGATGTAGCGTGCCAGCTTGGCCGCGCTCGTCGTCTTGCCCGAGCCCTGGAGTCCGACGAGCATCACCACGACCGGCGGCGACCCGTTGAGGTGGAACGTCTGATCGCCGGCGCCGAGGATCGCGGTCAGCTCCTCGTGGACGATCTTGATGACCTGCTGGCCGGCGTTGAGGCTCTCGAGCACTTCGGCGCCGACGGCGCGTTCGCGGACGCGCGCCACGAAGTCCTTGACGACCTTGTAGTTGACGTCCGCCTCGAGCAGGGCGAGGCGAACCTCGCGCATGGCGGCATCAACGTCGGCTTCGGTGACGCGGCCGTGGCCGGTCAGGCTTGCCGAGAACGTCGCGCAGGCGGTCAGAAAGGTCGTCAAACACGGGAAGTGAGTCTACTCCGCAGGTCGGCTTGCATGACCTGCGCACGCGACGCTGGCGGCTGCTGCGCGTCCGCCGGCGTCGCCGCGCTTGCGAGCGAGTCATCGCGATCTGTCGCGTACGCTTCGCGGACGTGGCGCCGAGCCACTCCTCGACCCGCACCTGCCGCCGCCCGAAGACCTGCCGGGTGCCTCCCTGTGGCGCAACGGCGCGTTCCGCCGTGTCTGGGCGGCGGCCACCATCTCGATCTTCGGCAGCCTCATCACGCGTCTGGCGCTGCCGCTCGTGGCGATCATCACGCTCAACGCCGACGCCCTGGGCGTCGCCCTCGTCAGGAGCATGGATCTCATCGCCGGGCTGGCCGTAGGCCTGGTCGCCGGCGCGTGGGTCGATCGCCTGCGCCGACGGCCGGTGATGATCTGGACCGACCTCGGCCGTGCGGTGCTGCTTGACGAGCATCCCCATCGCCGCGATCGGCGGCTGGCTGTCGCTTCCGCAGCTGCTGCTCGTGGCATTGCTGGTCGCGGTGCTCACGACGTTCTTCGACGTCGCCGACAGGGCGTACCTGCCGACGATCGTGCCGCGCCCGGACCTGGTCCGAGCCAACGGCGCCCTCGCCGCGTCGTCGCTCCGTGTCGCGAGTTCGCGGCGTTCGGCGCGGCCGGGTTCCTCGTCCAGATCCTGACCGGACCGATCGCCATCCTCATCGACGCGGTCACGTTCGTCATCTCGGCGCTGCTGATCGGCTCGGTGCGCACGAAGGAGCCGCCGCCGCCGCCCAAGTCCGACCGCGAGCCGGTGCTGCAGAGAGATCGCCGTGGGGCTGCGGCTCGTGATCCGCAATCCGATCCTGCGCGCGCTCGACCCTGGCGTCGATGGCGACCGCGTCGATGTGGGGAGTCTTCGGGGCGACCTGGTACCTGCTGGCCTTCGACGAGCTCGGGCTGGATGCCGCGGCGATCGGCCTGATCGCGGCCGTGGGCGGGTTCAGCTCGCTGTTCGCGCGCCCTGCTCGCGCCGCGGCTCAACCGACGCTTCGGGGCGGGCACCGTCGTCATCGGCACGGCCGTCGTTGGCGGCCTGGGGAGCCTGTTCATCCCGCTGGCGCCGGCCGGGTTGCCGCTTGTGGCCGTCGCGTTTCTGATCGGCCAGCAGCTGGTGACCGATCCTGCCATGACCGTCTACGACATCACCGACACATCGATCCGACAGTCGATCGTTGCACGATCGCCAGCTCGGGCCGGGTAAACGCCACGTACCACGTCGCCGTCCTCTCGGCGCAGCTGGTCGCGACGCTCGGTGCGGGCTTCCTTGCCCTGGCAGTCGGTGTGCGCGAGGTGGCGTTCCTTGCGCCGCTCGGCGGCCTCGTGGCCGCGGTCGTCCTGTGGCTGTCGCCCGTCAGGCGGCTCGGGCGAGTCGACGAGCTGGGCACGCGACGCGACGCAGGCGAACAGCGCCTAGGCGAACAGCGCCTCGACGAAGTCGTTGGGGTGGAAGTCGAGCAGGTCGTCGATCCCCTCGCCGACGCCAACGAACAGGACCGGCACCTTGAGCGCGTCCTCGATGGCGAACGCGATGCCGCCGCGCGACGTCGTGTCGAGCTTCGTCAGCGCCACGCCGCTCAATGGTGCCGATTCGTGGAACGACTTCGCCTGGGACAGGCCGTTCTGGCCGGTCGTGGCATCGAGGACGAAGAGGACCTCGGGTGTCGCGTCGGGCAGGCGCTTGTCGATCGTGCGCCGGATCTTGGCCAGCTCCTCCATGAGGTTCGATCTTGGTGTGGAGGCGTCCCGCCGTATCGACCACGACCACGTCCGAGCCACGCGCCGCGGCCGCGTCCAGCGCGTCGTAGACCACGGCCGAGGGATCCGCGCCGGCGGCGTGAGAGACCACGGGCAGGCCGACGCGGTTGGCCCACGTCTCGAGCTGCTCGATCGCCGCCGCGCGAAACGTGTCAGCGGCGGCCAGCAGGACCTTGGCGCCGCGCTGTGGCGAATCGGTGACCCAGCTTGGCCACGGTCGTGGTCTTGCCCGTGCCGTTCACGCCGATGACCAGGACGACGGCCGGCACGCCCGGCGCCGGAACGCGCGGCCACGGCGTCGGGTCGCGTGGCGCGAACAGCGCGAGCAGCTCGGCCGTCACCGCGGCCTCCGCGTCCTGCACGTCCGTGCGGGCGCGGGCACGCTCGACGATCTGCATCGCCAGCGTCGCGCCGACGTCGGCCGCGATCAGCGCCTCCTCGACCTCTTCCCACGCGGCATCGTCCAGCGGTCCGCTGAAGATGCGTCGCGCAGCCGGCCGATGACCCCGGATCGCGTCCGCGCGACGCCCTGGTCGATCGTCAAGCTACGAAGCGGCTTCAGTAGGCTCGGCGGGCTCCGACGATCGGTCATCTCGTCGAGCGTCTCGGCCGCAGCTCCGGAGCCTCGCCGTTCGTGGCCGGCTTGGGGAGTCGCAGCGAGACGACGCGGCTCACCGCGTCGTCGCCGATCGTGACGCCGTAGAGCGCGTCGGCGCCCTCGATCGTGCCGCGGTTGTGGGTGATCACGATGAACTGGGTCTGCTCGGAGAGGCCGCGCAGCGCCTTCGAGAAGCGATTGACGTTTGCCTCGTCGAGCGCGGCGTCGACCTCGTCGAGCACGCAGAACGGCACGGGTCGTACCTCGAGCATGGCCAGCAGCAGGCTGACCGCGGTCAGCGCTCGCTCGCCGCCGGACAGCATCGACAGTGGCTGGCGCTTCTTGCCCGGCGGTCGGGCATGGATCTCGACGCCCGTCGCGGACAGGTCCTCGGGCGCGGTCAGGCTCAGCTCGGCGTCGCCGCCGCCGAAGAGCTCCTTGAAGCGTCGCGCGAATGCGTCCTCGAGCGCGGCGAACGTCGTCCGGAACTGGTCGGTGATGAGTGCGCTGAGCGACGCGATCAGCTCGCGCGTCGATGTGATCGCGCGTCTCGAGGTCGACCCGCTGGGCCTCCATGCCCTCGAGCCGTTCGCGCAGCTCGGCGTACTCCTCGGCCGCGAACGGGTTGCCGGCGCCGAGGTCGTGGAAACGCCGGCGCAGCGTGCCGATTCGACTTGCGCTGGGCGCCTCGGCCGAGTCTGGCCCGTTCCGACGTGTCGGCCGACCGCCAGGACGTCGATCACCAGCGCCAGCGTCTGCCTCGTGGGCGTCGGTCGCATCGACGTCATCCTCGTCGGCTCGACCGATGGATTGCTTCCCCGCCGAGGGCTCGGCCCGCGTTCGATCGGCAATGCCCGCTGCCGTGCTGGAGGGCGACGAGCCCGTCTGCGCCGATGCCTGCGAGCTCCACCAGCGAGCTGCTCGCGGATCTGCTCGAGCTGCAGGCGTGCCTCCATCTGGGCGACTTCGGACTTGCGCGTCTGCTGTTCGGCGACGCGCAGGCGCTCGCGCGCGTCGGCCGCCGCATCGCTCGGCCTCGATCAGACGCTTCGCGATCATCCGCGCCGTCGGCCAGGACGGCGTTCAGCTCGGCGGCCGCGTGGCTCTCGCTCAGCCTCGGCCGCGGCGAGCCTCGATGCCAGTCTGCTCGCTTTCGCCGTGCCAGCTCGGCCTGGCGCGGCGTCAGCGCGGCCCTGTTCGGCGTCGAGCTCGGCGAGTCGTGTCTCGTCGATCGACGCGCGCAGCTCCGCGATGCGACGCTGCTCGTCCTGCCACGTCGCCAGCCGCGGCGCTCTTCGGCGGCCGTTGGCGAGCAGCTCCTCGCGCCGCGCGCGCAGCTCGCTGATGCGTGCCGCGCTCGCGTCTTGCGGCCGCGTCCGCCTTGCCTGCGGCCGACGCCAGACGCGTTCTCGAGCTCGCCAGGTCCTTGGCCGTTCGCTCGGCGAGCTCTCATGGCCGATGTGGCCTCGGCGGCAAGACGCTCCGCCTGCGTCGTCTCCCACTTCACCTCGCGCAGCCACTGCTCGGCGCGGCGCTGCGCCACACGCTCCTGCTCCTCGAGCAGCGCGGCGGTCCGTGCGCGACTCATCGAGCTGCCGCTCAGTCGCCGCTGCCGTCGCCGAGCCACCCGATCGTTCGCGGCCCTGCGCGCAGCGCGCGGCGGCCGGTCGTCGGCTGAGTCGGGCGTCGAGGTCGTCTACTCGCGTCGCGCAGTGCGTCTCGCTCGGCGCGCAGGTCGAGGACTCGCTGCGTCTCGGAGGCCAGCCAGACCACGCCCTCGTCCGTGACGACGTCGCCGGCGAGCGTCACGCAGCGCCAGCCGGGCAGCAGTGACGGCGGCCATCCTGCACCGCGGAACCCAGATCGGGCACCCACACGACGCGTTCGAGGAGACGCGTCACTTCCGACTGCGGATCGCGTCGGATCGCCTCGGTCAGGCTGCCGCCACCGCGCTCGCGGCCGCGGCAATGACCGGGCCGCTGGCGGCCGGCGTGAAGACGCGCCGCCGTCCTGAGCCGCCGCGGATCACCGAGCGTGCCGTGGTGTTTGGTCGCGAGCAGAGGCGCCGCGTCGTCGACGGCGAACGCCGTGGCGGCGGCGTCGAGCGCCGCGGAAACCGCGTGACGGAACTGCGCCTCTACCTCCAGCCCCTCGGCCACGAGACTGCCGCCGCGTGCCCGTGCTGCACGGGCGAGGCCTTCGTCGGTCGATGCCCGCGAGCGCCGCGTCCAGCGCGGCCAGGCTGGCGCGCGCGGCCGACGCCTCGGTCTCGAGCTGCGCCAGCTGCTCGGCTGATGCGTCGACGCTTGCGCTCAGGTGAGCGCACAGTTTCGCGGCGCGCGTCCAGCGCCGTCTGGGCCGATGGTCTCCGCGGTCGTGACGGCCTCGAGCTCGGCGACGGCCGCGTCGCGCTCGGCTTCGGCTCCGGCGAGCCGCTCCTTCAGCCTCGGTCAGCTGAGCGGCTGCCTCGTTCGAGCGGCCGCATCTGTGCCTCGTCGGCGCGTTGTGCTGGCGCTGTCGTGTTCGGCGCGCGTGCGTGAGCTCTCGCGCTCTGCGGCCTCGGCCGCCGTGTCCCATCCGCGCCCAGCCACTGCCGAGCTGCCGCTCGCCGAGCCGCGCTTGGTCGATGCTCTCGAGCTCGGCTGCCAGCGCCGGGTCGGGCTGTGGCTGCGGGCGTGCTCAGTGACCATGCGTCGTGTCGCGCAGGCGTCCCTCGACCAGCTCGCGCTCGCCGGTCAGACGCGCGATATCGCGCGCCAGGGCCGCGGTCTCCGAGCCGATCCGCGCCTGCGCGATCCGCAGCTCGACGATCTGCGCGCGATGGCCCTCGAGGACCTCGCGACGCGACCGCTCCAGCTCGGCGTGGCTGGACATCTGCTCGGACGTGGCTGGCCGCGGCCTCTTCGGCAGCGTGAAGATCGGCCAGCGCCTGGTCGGCCGCGTGTGTGCGCCTGTTCGAGCGAGCTCGACTCGCGCTCCTCGGTCTCGGCCGCGCGCAAGCCAGCGTGCGCGCGCCGACGCGAGCAGCGCCTCGGCCAGCTCGAGGCCCGCCGTGCGTCGTGCCTGCAGCTGCTCGGCCTGCGCCGCGAGGCGTCGTGCCTGTGGTCGCAGCTCGCCGAGAAGGTCGCGCAGGCGTTCCAGGTTCGACTCGGCCTCGGTCAGCTCGGCCTCTGCCTGGCGGCGACGGCGCTCGTGGCGCCGGACGCCGGCCGCCTCCTCGAAGAGCGGCCGCCGCTCCTCCGGACGCAGCGCGAGCGCCTGGTCGACCATGCCCTGGCCGATGAACAGGAACGCGTTGTCGGCGAGGTTGCCGGCGTCGAGCAGCTCGACCAGGTCGCGCAGCCGGATGCGTCTGTCGGTTGAGCAGGTACTCGTTCTCGCCCGATCGATAGAGCCGGCGGCCGATCTCGACCTCGCCGTAGTCCACGCGGCAGGAGCCGGTCCGCGTTGTCGATGACGAGCGTCACGTCGGCCATGCCGATTGCCTTGCGCGACGACGAGCCGGCGAAGATCACGTCCTCCGCGCGACGCGTGCGCAGCGTCCGGCCCTGCTCGCCCAGCGTCCAGCGCAGCGCGTCGGCGAGGTTGCTCTTGCCGCTGCCGTTGGGTCCCGACCACGGCGCTGATGCCCGGCCCGAACTCGATGATCGTCTTCTCGGCGAACGACTTGAAGCCGACGAGGCGCAGCGCGGTCAGGCGCGCGGGATTGGGCTACGCCCTCGCAGCGGCCTTCGGCCCTGCTGCGCGCGAAGCCGTCGGTCCCGGCTGCACCGGTCCGACAGTCGCTTGCTCAAGCGCTCTGCTCCGCTCGTGACGCAGCGCCAGTGGCAGCCGGAGTACGCCTCGCGCGCGGCCTCTGTCTCGGCGTCGCGCCGGTTGCGGCCCTCACCCTGGCCCAGAGCAGTCGCCGCCGACCGCGACCTCGACGACGTAGTGGCGCGCGTGCGGCGGCCCCTCGTCGCTGACCAGCCGGTACTGCGGCGCGCGGCCGGTGCGTGCGTAGCTCAGCTCCTGGAGCACGCTCTTGGGCGGCTTGAGCGCCTCGACCTCCGGTTTCTCGTCCAGCTCCGGCTGCGGCCACGTCGAGCAGCCAATCGCGCGTGCGCCTCGAGGCCGTACTCCAGGTAGATGGCGCCGGTCACGGCCTCGAACGTGCGCGGCCAGCACGGACTTGCGCGACCGCTCACCGGCCGCGGTGGCGCCGAGGCCCAGGGTCAGGTACGTGCTCCAGCTCGAGACGCTGAGCGATGCGCGCCAGGCCGCGGGCCGACACGATCGCCGCGCGGCGCGTGGTCAGTGACCCCTCGTCCTCGTTGCGGATAGCGCTGCAAAAGCGCCTCGGAAACGATCAGCGAGATAACCGAGTCGCCCAGGAACTCGAGGCGCTCGTTGGACAGGCCGGCCGACGGCTGCTCGTGGACGTAGCTGCTGTGAATCAGCGCCTGCGACAGCAGCGTGAGGTCGTCGAAGCGGAGCCCCAGGCGCTCGGCCAGGTCCCTCGCCGGCGTCATGCCCTGCAGTACGAGGGCGACTGCTAGTTCGAGCGCTCCTCGACGTAGTCGACGGCGTCCTGGACGGTGCGGATCTTCTCGGCATCCTCGTCCGAGATCTCGGCGCCGAACTCTTCTTCGAGGCTCATGATCAGCTCGACCAGGTCGAGTGAGTCCGCATTCAGGTCATCGACGAAGTTTGCTTCGGGAGTCACCTGTTCCTCGTCGACGCCCAGCTGCTCGACGACGATCTTCTTCAGGCGATCATAGGTCGAAGCGGTCACCCAGTGCTCCCTCCTGTACGGCGGTCTTTTGCCGCTCTAGCTGCTACTGCTGCTGCCGGAGGCCGGCACATCAGGCCCGCGGTCTGCCGCCTCCCTGACGACTCGCCCGAGCACACCGTTGAGCAGACGACGGGCCGGTTCGCCACTGTACGTGCGCGCAATTTCGACCCACTCGGCGATGGCCACCCGGGCCGGCGTCGCCGGGGAGTGTAGCAGTTCAGCCATCGCCGAACGCAACAATGCGCGGTCGATTCTGGCCAGCTGGACGACCGGGTAACGCGGCGCGACGCTCTCGATCTGGGCGTCGATCGTCGACGCGATTCTCGACCGCGGCGTCGACGATGTTCGCGGCCAGCGTGGCCGCCTCGGGGCTCACGCCCTCCTCGTCGATACGCCGTTCAGGATTTGCGCGGCGGTGTTCTGGCCGAAGTCGGCCTCGAAGAGCGCGCCCAGCGCCAGCCGCCGCGCGTCGTGTTGGGCCGCGTGGACGCCGGACGCCGGCTCCTCGTCATCCGAGGGCATCTGCGATCCGGTCGGGATCCGCGCTCGTGCCGCCGCCGCGCCGACCTCCACGGCGAAGCCGATCATTCGTCGCCGGGCCCGGCCGTGGGTGATCAGCACGGTGCCCTTGACGCCGAGCAGCGGCGCGCCACCGAGACGTCTCGTAGTCGAAGCGCTCGACGGATCCGACTGATGCCCGGGCGCATGAAGGCGTAGCCGATCGGGCCCCAGCGGCCACCTTTTGAACTCGGTCCGCAGCTGGTCGAAGATGAAGCTCGACAGGCCCTCGAAGAACTTGATCGTCACGTTGCCCACGGTGGCGTCGCAGACGACCACGTCGGCCGGATGCTTGGGCAGGTCCTTGCCCTCGGCGTTGCCGACGAAGCGCAGCTTGCTGGCCGACAGCAGCTCGGTCGCCTCCTGGACGCGCTGCTCGCCCTTGCCGCCCTCCTCGCCGATGCGACAGCAGCGCCACGGATGGGATTCTTCACGCCGAGCACCTGCTCGGCAAAGATCGTGCCCATCGTGCGCGTACTGGTAGAGGTTCGTGCCCGGTCGAGTCGGTCGTGGCGCCGATATCGAGCAGCACCATGGGGCCGCTTGTCGGTGACCATCTGGACGGCGAGCGCGGGGCGATCCACGCCCTTGAGGCGGCCCAGGTTGATGATCGCCGAGGCGACTCCTGCACCGGTGTGGCCGGCGGTGACGACGGCGTCGGCCTTGCCCTCGCGTGACGAGGCGCATGCACACGTTGATGCTCGCGTCGCGCTTGCTGCGAATGGCGGCCGCCGGATGCTCGTCCATCGCGATCGACTCGGAGGCGTGGACGATGCGTCAGGTTGGACGGTTGCGCGCCCTCGAAGAACGGCGTGATGCGCGCCTCGTCGCCAACCAGGATGACGTTGCGCGTCCGGGTTGACGCGCGCCCAGTCGAGTGGCGCCGATGACGACCTCGTCGGGGGCGTGATCGCCGCCCATGGCGTCGACGGCAACGCGGACCGGTCCATCGAGCGCGCCCTCACTGCCGCGCAGAACGTCAAGATCCATCTGGTTTCAGCTCGCTCGGCCGTGGCGCAGGCGCCGCCGGCGTCGGTCAGCGTCGAATCGCCTCTAGGAGGCGGCGTCGGGCTTCGTCTTCTGCTTGATGTGAACGGCCTCGCGGCCGTTGTACCAACCGCAGTTCTCGCAGGCGTGATGCGAGCGCTTCTGCTGATGGCAGTGCGGGCACTCCTCGAGCTGCGGCGTCGTCAGCGCGTGATGCGCCCGGCGCTCGCCCTGGCGCGCGTGCGAGACGCGTCTCTTGGGGACTCCCATTTCTTCAGTCTCTCCTTGGGTCTGGTGTCAGTTCGTTTCCGGCCGATCGCGCCACTCGGCCAGCGCGGCGAGGCGCGGGTCGATCGTTTCTTCGGGATGGCTGTGTTCGGTGACGGTGTTCAGGTCGACCCCGCAGACGAGGCACAGCCCGCGACAGTCGGGTCGGCAGAGCAGAGAGATGGGCTCGGCCAGCGAGATCGCCTCGCGCACCGGCTCGCCCAGATCGAGCTCGTGATGGTCGTCTAAGCGTAAAGCATCTGGCTCATCCGCTCGATTCAGCGGCATTCCCGTGTCGATGTCGATGGACGGCAGCGCCTCTTCCTCGATGTCGACGTCGATCGGCGCGACGACCGCCTTGAGGCAGCGGCTGCAGTAGCCGTCGATCGCCGTCGTCAGGTGGGCGCGGGCAATGATGCTGCGACCGGTGCGCGACAGGCGGACCTCGCCGTCGATCGGCTCGCGCCAGCGTCAGGTCCTCGGCGATGTCCATCTGGAGCTGTCTCGACCGGATAGCGTCGCTCCGTCCCGGGCGCCGCGCGCAGCAGCGAGGCGACGTTATAGCTGAGCATGTGCCGGCTCCGGCTCGGCCAACTCCTCCTCGTCGATGGGCACATCAGGCCGTGGCCGTTCTCGGGTGTCTGCCGCTCATCGAGCAGGGCAAGGCCGTGCTTGATGCTCTTCAGCTCCTTGACCAGCTCGCCCTCGAGACGCACCAGCACGCTCTGCGGCGTAGTCGTCCGCGCCGCGGCGGATCTCGTCGGCCTCGCGCTGGCCCTCGGCGATGATCTCCGCGGACTTGATCTCTGCCGCCTTGGTCAGCTCGCGCTCCTCGATCAGGAACGCGGCCTGCTCCTGGGCGCGCGCGAGGATGCGCTCGGCCTCTTCCTGGGCGCGCTCGACGATGCGCTCGGTCTCGTCGTTGATCCGCTTGGCCGGCGCGGACCTCTTCGGGCACGGCGACACGCAGCTGGTCGAGCAGGTCCAGGGCGCGTGCCTGGTCGATGATCACGTTGCTCGTCAGCGGCATGTTGCGGCCCTGGGTGATCAGCCGTCTCGAGCTGTTCGATGAGAAAGATGATGTCGATGGGAGTCGCCTCCGTCCGCGTCGCTGGGCGCTCCTCGCCGTTGACGCGGCGATTCGTACGTCGATCTGTACGGCCTAGCGGCGCAGCCTCCTCGCGGCCGCCGCCGGGAATCATCTGGCTCACGTCGCCGCCGAACGAGGCAATCTCCTTGACCAGGCTCGAGCTCAGGTAGGCATGCTCGAGCGCCGTCATGAAGAAGACGGTGTCGACGTCGGGGCAGAGCTTCCGATTGGTGTGCGCCATCTGCAGCTCCGATTCGAAGTCGCTGATGGCGCGCAGGCCACGGACGATGAAGCGGGCACCGATCTGGCGCCGCGCGTAAGTCGACGGTCAGACCATCGAAGCCGGCGACCTCGATCTGCGCGGCCACGTGCCGGCAGCTCCTCGTCGATCGCCTCACGGATGGTCGCGATGCGCTCGTCGAGATCGAAGCAGTGGCGTCTTCTTGGGATTCACCAGGACGCCGACGATCAGCTTGTCGAAGATCCCCGCGGCGCGGCCGATCACGTCGATATGGCCGAACGTGATCGGGTCGAACGAGCCGGGGTACAGAGCGCGTCGTCATGTCGGCGCGAGTGTAGAAGGACAGCATCGTCTCGCCGAAGCGCTTCTGGCGCGCGCGGACCAGCGTGCCGACGCGCTCCGGCTGGATCGTCGCGCCAGAAGTGCTTGGCCACGACGACGGCGTCCGGCGTCGAGCCACGACGCTCGGTTCTCGCCGAGCAGCTCGAGCGTCGGCTCCAGAACTGGCGTCGTCGTAGGGCGGATCGACGAGGACGGCGCCGAACGGGCGCTTGCCGGCTGCGACGCCGCCGCGCAGGATAGCTGATCGACGTCGCGTTCGCAGACGACGTGCGCCGCTGTCGACCCGCGCAGTGCGCCGTCGCAGGTTGATGCCGATCACGCGCACGGCTTTCGGCTCGCGCTCGACGAACGTCGCCTGCGGCGCGCCGCGGCTGAGCGCCTCGATTCCGCCAGCGCCACTGCCGGCGAACAGGTCGAGAAAGGGCCCGACGAGCGCGCCGTCCGCCTCGAGCGCTGCGAAGAGCGACTCCTTGACGCGGTCGGTCAGCGGTCGCGTGCCGCTCCGGTGGCGCCTCCAGGCGAATGCCCCGCGCGGTACCGGCGATGACCCGTCCGCCCTCAGGCATCGTGCGTCCACCGCGAGAACCTCGCCGGCGCCGACGCGCTTCAGCCAGCCGTCCGTCATCTCGTGCTGCAAGCGCGGTCAGGTCCGGCTGACAGGCGGCCCGATTCGTCGACCAGCGTCTCGGCCACGGCGCGCGCCTTCAGCGACAGCGCGCGGTGCGCCGGCCGCTGCAGCGACGCGACCCGCAGTGGCGGCAGGCCGCTCTGGTTGAGGCCGAGCAGCTCGCCCTCGCGACGCTGCTCAAGGTCCAGCTCGGCGAGTGCGAAGCCGTCGTCTGTGTCGACCAGCGCATCCAGTCGGGCCTTGACGGCCTGCCTGCTCGTCGTCGGCTTGGTCTTCTCGCGACGGATAGCGCTCGCTGACGAGGACGCAGTACGACTGGGCCTCGCCACGGCCGACGCGGCCGCGCAGCTGATGCAGCTGGGCGAGGCCGAAGCGATCCGCGTCGAGGATCAGCATCACCGTCGCCTCCGGCACGTCGACGCCGACCTCCACGACGGTCGTGCCGACCAGAACGTTGACCTCGCCGCGCCGGAAGCGATCCATCCGCTCATCGCGATCGGCGGCCTTCATCTGGCCGTGCACGATCTCGACGTTAGCGCGGGCACGGGACTCGAGGCCGCCGACGCGCGCGGCTTCGGCCCACGTTTCCGCCACGAGGCGCGCGCCATCCTCGACGGATCTCGCGCCGGACTCCGGGTCGTCCTCGACGAGCGGCACGACGACGAAGGCGCGATGGCCCTTGGCGACCTCCTGGGCGATCAGCGCCAATGCGCCCTGCCGACCGTCGTGTCGCTGGACGAGCTCGTCCATGCCACGCACGCCTGTCGCGATCTTCTGACGTCCGCGCGGCGGCGTTCGCAGATCGGTCACGTCGAGGTCGGCGTGGACGATCTGGCCCAGGGTGCGCGGTATCGGCGTCGCGGTCATCAGCAGGACGTGCGGAGCGGTGCCCTTGGCGGTCAGCGCCTCGCGCTCGGCGACGCCGAAGCGATGCTGCTCGTCGACCACCACCAGTCGCAGGTCGTCGAAAGCCACTGCGTCCTGCACGAGCGCGTGGGTACCAACGACCACGCGGCCGCGCGAGCGACCCTCGGTGATCGTCATCACTGGCGCGCCGAGCAGATCGAGCGCCTCGCGTCGCTGCGCGGCGCTCATCGAACCGGTGAGCAGCACGACGTCGTGGCCGAGCGGCTCGAGGAACGCGCTCAGCGTCTGGCGTGCTGGCGTGCCAGCAGGTCGGTCGGTGCGAGCAGCGCGCCCTGGGCCCCGGCGTCGGCCACGAACGCGAGAGCCAGCGCGGCGACGGCTGTCTTGCCCGAGCCGACGTCGCCCTGGAGCAGCCGCATCATCGGCCGCTCGCCGGCCAGGTCCGATGCGGATCGCGTCGAGGGCCGTCGCTGATCGTCGGTCAGCCGTACCGGTCCTGACGGCATCGCCCTCGGCCGTGTCGTCGGCCGCTGCCGCCCGCGCGCGGCGCAGCGCGACCTGTCGGTCGATGACCTCTTCGACGACGCGATGGCCGCCTCGATAGCGATCGCTCCGGGACCGCGATCGGCTCCGAGTTCTCGATTCGCCGCTGTCGCCGGCGCGCGACCATCCCGATCTGCAGCGCGAGCAGCTCGTCGAACGCCAGGCGACCGAGCGCCGCGTCCAGCTCCGGGAAACCGGGCGGGAAATGCATCCACTCGACCGCGTCGCTGATCGATCGGCGTGTCGGGCCCGACCTCTCGCGAGGACAGCCGGCGCGGCAGGTATTCGTGGAAGTCCGGCAGCGCCTCGGTCAGGACCGATCGCATCCGTTGGCGCAGGTAGGTGCCGGTGACGCCGGCCGTCAGCCGGTAGACCGGCACGATCCGCCCGGCGTGGAGCGCGTCGTCGCCGGCCGCGCCGAACTCCGGGTTTGGCAAAGCGAGGCAGCCAGCCGCGCAGCTCGACCTTGCCCGAAAGCGCGACCGTCTGCCCTGGTGCCAGCCGCCGCTCGATGTAGCGCCGTCCGAACCAGACCGCCTCCCCTTCCCCCGTCTCGTCGCGCAACCGCGCCACCGTCCGCTGAACGCGTCGCCGGAAGCCCTGCTCGACGCGCAGGTCGACGATCTCGACGGTGGCGCTGACCGGTCCCTCGGGAGGCTGCTCACGCAGCTCGCGCAGAGTCATCGGCCGGCTGAAGTCGTCGTACCGGCGCGGCAGGTGGAACAGCAGGTCGCGCACAGTCGCGATGCCCAGCTTGCCGAAGCTTGCCGACGACGCCCTGGCGGCAGCCCGGCTGCCCGAAGCGACTGATCGAGGATCGATCCGGCCGCCTCGGCGTCGCGGCGGCTCGCTTGCCGGCCGCGGGAGCGGTCACTCCGCCGAGATCAGGAAGTCGTAGTGAGGCTGGCCGCCATCGACGAGCTCGATCTCGACTTCGGGGTGCTCCGCCTTCAATGCGTCGCGCAGTCGATCGGCGGCTGCGCGGCTGACGCCCTCGCCGCGATACACCGTCAGCAGCTCGAAGCCCGGCTTGAACTTGCGCAGGCCGCCCAGCACCGCCGCCGTGCGGTCGCGATCAGCGGCGAGCATGCCCTCGGTCGGGCCGAGGACGATGTATTCGCCTTTGTGCACCCGGTGACGGCCCATCCGTGCGTCGCGGACCGCGGCGGTGACCTGCATCGTCTGGATTCCTTCCGCCGCCGCGGCCATCTGCTTCGCCGCCTTTTTGACGTCCGACATCCGGGTCCAGCGCCAGCATCGCCGCGACGCCTTCGGCGCCGTTGCGAGTCGGCACGACCTCGACTTTCACACCCGGCAGAGGCTTCCGGCCTGCTTGGCGGCGAGGCGCACGTTGGAGTTGTTGGGCAGGACGATGACGTTCGTGCAGCCAATCGTTCTTGGATGGCCTCGGCCAGCTCACCGGCGGATGGGTTCGCGCCCTGGCCGCCACGTACGACGGCTGCGCCGAGGGTCGTGAAGACGCGAGCAAGGCCCTCGCCCGGCGCGACGGCCACGACGCGGATGCCGCTCGTGGATGCAGCCGTTTCCGCCTCGGCCTCCGCGACCTCGGATGCGGACTCGCGGCCGTTGTCGCCGGCTGCTCCCGCCAGGCGATCGCGCACCTGCGTCGCCTGGCGATCGAGGTTCTCGACGTTGATGCGGCTGAGCGATCCGAGGGTCAGCCCGTAGGCAAGCACTCGATCCGGTCGCTCGTTGTGGATGTGAATCTTGGCCGCGCGGTAATCACCCGCGACGAGCACCGACTGGCCCAGCTGGTCGAGGCGTCGCCGGATCGCCGGTACGTCCAGCCGCTCGCCCTCGATGGGCGTGACGAGGAAGACCGTCTCGTAGCCGAACCCTTCGTCCTCGAGCGAGTCGAGGCTGGGCAGGGCAATGTCGTCGACGGCGGCCGCTTCCTCGGGAAGTGCCTCGCCGCGGACCGAGGCCAGCGCGCCCAGCAGGATCAGCTCGAGTCCCTTGCCGCCGGCATCGACGACGCCGGCCTGGCGCAGGATTGCCAGCAGCTCGGGCGTCCGCGCGACCGAGCTGGTCGCCGCGCTGGCGGCTGCCGCGAGCACTGCCTTCCAGACCCGCATCACCCTTGGCCGCGACTCGCGCGGCCTCGGCCACGTCGCGTGCCACGGTCAGGATCGTGCCCTCGACCGGCTTGGCAACAGCAGCGAAGGCCGCCGCGCAACCCTGGCGCAGCGCCTCCGCCAGCTCGGCGCCACCGATCGAATACGTCTCGTCGACGGCCTCCCCGAGGCCACGGAAGATCTGCGACAGGATCACGCCGCTGTTGCCGCGCGCGCCCATCAGTGCGCCGAGGCTCAACGCCGAGGCCACGCGCGGAACCGTCCGCTCGGCCTCGGGCACCCCCTCGGCCTCGTCTATCGCCGCCTGGATCGTGGCCAGCATGTTCGAGCCCGTATCCCCGTCGGGGACCGGAAAGACGTTGAGCGCGTTCACCTCGTCGACGCGAGCGTGCAGCAGTCCCCTGGCGAAGCGAAGGGCGGCCAGCAGGTCGTGGCCGTCCCACGCGCCGTCGATCACGCGCTGGGCGCCTGGGGGATGTTCGCGTCAGCGCCGGCTCTTGGTCGATGGTTGATCGGTGGCTACCGGCTCGACCGTCGACCCTGACCGTGAGGTTGTTGAGGTGCCGGCCCATGTCTCGCTCGACGTAGTAGCGCACCGCGTCGGCAACATTCGACGCCACCTGGGCCTGCGGCACGGTCGCCGCAACCTGCAGGTCGACCGTTACAGCGAGCTTTGGCGACGTCGCAACCGTAACGCCGCTCTCGCCGAAGCCCAGGCGCGCTCCTAGACGGTCGAGCATGCGCGGCCCGACCACCGCGACAACGCCGTAGACCGACTCTGCGGCAGCCCGCACCACCCGTCGCAGCTCGCGCTCGTCCAATGTCCTCCCCGCTCCTGCGCGGCCCGTGGAATGGCCGTCTCGCGCTGGGCGTCGTGCTATAGTAGCCAGCCGGCGCGGCCGTTCGGCGCGCTGTTTCCTTTACGAATTCGGAGTCCTTTCGAACCATGTCTCGCGCCTGTGCAATCTGCGGCAAGACCTCGATGGGCGGCTTCAACCCGCAGTCCGTCGGTATGAACCGCGTCCGCGCTCACCGTCGCATGGAACCGAACCTGCAGCCGATGAAGCTGACGCAGGGCGGCGTCACGCGCCGCGCGCTCGTCTGCACGCGCTGTCAGCGCACGATGCAGAAGACCGCCTAAGAACTTTTTCCTCCGCAGTCGGCCTTCGGCCGCTGCTGCGCGCGAAGCGCTGCCCTGCACTCGCTGCAGTGCATCGTCGCCTCCGCGGCTACCTGGCCGCGCTGTCGAGCCAGATGGTCATCGGGCCGTCGTTGATGAGCTCGACCTCCATCTCGGCGCCGAACATGCCGCGCTCCACCTTTACTCCCCGCGCCTCAACGGCCGTGGCAAAGCGTTCGTAGAGCCGCTCGCCCAGCTCGGGTGGCGCGGCGTCGATGAACGACGGCCGCCTGCCCTTGCGCGTGTCGGCGAACAGCGTGAACTGACTGACAGCCAGCACCTCGCCGCCGACGTCGACGAGAGACAGGTTGGTCTTGCCGTCGTCGTCGCGGAATATCCGCAGGTCCACCGCCTTGTCGGCCATCGCATCGGCGACTTCATCCGTGTCGTCGTGCCCGACGCCGACCAGGACGACCAGTCCCGGTCCAATCTTCCCGACCACCTTGCCGTCGACGCGCACCTCGGCACGCGTCACGCGCTGCAGCAGCAGCCGCACCCGCTAGCCGGCCAACGAAGAGGCAGCCGCCGCAGACGCGCCTCCGAGAGCCCTCGCTCCGGACGCTGCCTTCTTCTTGACCGCCTGGACCTCGCGCGCAGCGTCCTGGCCGCGCTGGAAGAGCGCCGAACCGACGACGCACACGTCGACGCCGTAGCCGCCGACGATGTCGGCCGTCTCGGAGCTGACGCCGCCATCGACATGGACCGCAGTTCCAGCTCGGCCGCCGAGCAGCCTGTGGGCCTCGGCGATCTTCGGCGCCTCGTCGTCCATGAAGCGCTGGCCGCCCCAACCCGGTTGAACGGTCATGACCATCACGATCCCGAGAAGGTCGACGAACGGCTCGACCGCCTCAACGCCGGTGCCGGGGCTGATCGCCAGGCCTGGCTGGCGGCGCGCGGCGTTGATGAGCTCCAGCGTCTCGCGCTTGATCTCTTCAGGCTCCTCGACCTCGACATGGAAGGTGATCGAGTCCGAGCCGGCGTCGAGGAAGCGCGTCACCCAGCGCGACGGCTCGGAGATCATCAGGTGCACGTCGAGCGGCAGAGTCGTCAGCCGCCGAAACGCTGCGACCACGTCCGGGCCAAAGGTGATGTTGGGCACGAAGTGGCCGTCCATGACGTCGAGATGCAGGCGGTCGACGCCGGCGTCGCTCCAGCTTCCGAACGACGCGGTAGAGATTCCCGAAGTCGGCGGTCAGGATGCTGGCCGCGACCGCCACGGCCACGGTCAGCGCGCGGTGCGAGCGAGCGCGGCCGCGCTCTCGGTCGACCAGCAGCTGACGTCGACGCGCGACGGCCGCCGGCGTCGGCGCGCCGGCACGGTCGGCCGCGAGCTGGCCGCATGCCGCGCCGATCTCGACGCCGCGGTTGCGCCGCACGGTCGCGCCGATCTCGGCCGTTCGCAGCTGAAGCGCGAATGCCTCCGTCCGTTCGGCCGTGCTCGGCTTCCACGGCGTATGCGCGACCGGGTTCATCGGGATGAGGTTCACATGCGCGTGCTGGCCGCGCAACAGACGAGCGAGCGCCGCCGCGTCGTCGTGCGTGTCGTTGATGCCGTCGATCATCACGTACTCGTACGTGACACGGCGGCCCGGTCGTGGCCGCGTAGCGGAACGCGGCATCCACAACCTCGTCCACCGGATAGCGCCGGTTCAGCGGCACGAGGACGTCGCGCAGCTCATTGCGCGCGGCGTGAAGCGAGACCGCCAGCGTGTACTGCGGCTTGTCGGCGATGAGTCGCTCCATCCCGGGCAGCACGCCGCTCGTGCTGATCGTCACGTGTCGCGCCCCAAGCCCAAAACGCGAGCTGTCGGTAATCGCCGCGGCCGCTTCCAGGACGCGATCCGTGTTCAGCAGCGGCTCGCCCATGCCCATGAACACGACGTTGGTCAGTCGTTGCCCCACGCCGGCCAGCCAATGGCGCCAGAAGCGAGCCTGATCGACGATCTCGGCGGTCGTCGAGATCCCGCTCGAAACCCATCTCACCCGTCGCGCAGAACGGACAGCCGACGGCACAGCCTGCCTGGCTCGAGATGCACACGGTGGCCCGCGCACGCCGCCAGCCGCGCGCCGGGTAGCGCATCAGCACCGACTCCACGAGCCTGTCCGTCGTCCAGCCGATGCAGCGCCTTCTGGGTCAGCCCGTTGTCGGCCGGCCGTATCTCCGTGTCGGCGAGAGTGCTGACTCGAAAGTCGCGAGGTCAGCTCGTTGCGCAGGGCCTGCGGGAGCGTGTGCAGCTCGGTCGGACGACTGCGCGGCGCTCGACCACAGGTGGTCGGCCAGCTGGCGTGCCCGTAGCCGGGCTGGTCGTGATCGGCGAACCAGGCGCTGAGCTGCTCGGAGTCGATCTCCGGACAGGCCGGGGCGCGGATCGCGCTCTCCGGCAGCGGGCATGTTGATCAGAGGTAGCGGCCGCGTGACGTCGGCGGGTTCCAGACCCATCCAGTGATGCTACGCCGAAGCGCCGCCAGTGGCCTCGGACAGCGAAAGGACGGGCGCTCCGGCCAGCGCCGGCCGGCCGCGCAGCAGCTCGGCGCCGGTCATTCGACGCCCGCCGGCGGGCTGCACCTCGTAGCAGCTCCAGCAGTCCGTCCTGTGCGGTCAGGGCCAGGCGATTGGCCGGTAGCCGCAGAAGCGTCCCAGCGCGACGGCTCGCTCCGGCGTCCAGCGGTCGCGCCTCCCACACGATCACCCGGCCCTCCGGTCGTCTCCAGGAACGTGCCCGGCCACGGCTGGTAGGCGCGCATCTGGCGATCGAGATGCTCGATTCCGGCCAACGGATCCAGGCGGCCGTCTTCGCGGCGTGAGCTGGCGGGTCAGCGTGACGCCGTCTGCGGGCTGTGGCTGCGGCCTCGATCGCGCCGCTCAGCCACTGCTCCAGTGTCTCGTGCAGCAGGTCCGCCGCAAGCAGCGCGAGGGTCGCCTCGAGCTCGGGCGCGGTCTCGTGCGGCTCAGGGGCTGCTTTCGCTGGGCAATGACCGGGCCGGTGTCGAGGCCGGCGTCCATGCGCATCAGCGACACGCCTGTCTCGGTGTCGCCGGCCAGGATCGTCGGCCTGGATGGGCGACGCGCCCCGATGGCGCGGCAGCAGCGACGGATGCAGGTTCATCGCGCCGAAGCGCGGCATCTCGAGCAGCTCCGCCGGGACGATCTGGCCGTAGTCGGCAAGCACCAGCAGGTCGGGTCGCCCGACAACAACTCCGTCGACCGCTGCCCTGTCGCGGAGCCTCGGCGGTCGGTAGGCGCCGACCCTGCGGTTTGCCGCCCATTGGGCGACGGGCGACGTCGTTTTCCGGATCCGGAGGCGGGTTTCGAGCCGGCGCGGTGATGACGCCGAGCAGGTTGATGTTCGGATCGCGGGCGAGGACCTCCGCCGCGGGGACGGCGAACTGCCCCGTGCCCAGAAAGATGGTCCGCGCCGGGGCCGCCTGGCCGGGATCCGTCACGCCAGCGGCGCGAGCTCCGCTTCTTCGGTGGCGACCTCATCCCCCAGCTGATCGACATGGATCAGCTCGTCCATCGAGTCGAGGTAGTCGATGTACAGCTTGCCGGCGAGATGATCGAGCTCGTGCTGGACGGCGCGGGCCAGCAGGTCGCGGCCGTTGAGCTTGATGCCCTTGCCGTGGCGGTTCTGGGCCACCACCCAGACCTGCTCCTTGCGCGTCACGTAGGCGACGTAGCCGGGGATCGAGAGGCAGCCCTCGAGATCGCGGTCCTCGCCGTCGGCACGCACGATCCTGGGGTTGACCAGCTCGTGCAGCTGGCCGGAGACCTCGATCACGCACGCCTGGAGGGCCACGCCGAGCTGCGGCGCGGCAAGACCGACACCCGGCGCGGCGCGCATCGTGTCGGTCAGATCGTCGAGCAGCTCGTGCAGGTACTTGCCGAATGAGTCGACGGGCTCGCCCTTCAGCCGCAGCCGAGGGTCGCCGAGAGTGACGATTGGTAGGACGCTCATCGCGGCGGAGTATAAAGGCGCGCCGCCTACAGCAGGCTTTCCGGGTCCACGTCCACCGACCAGGGCACTCCCGGATCGCCGCCCAGCACATCGAATGGCTTGTCGCCGCGGAGGACAACGTGGAAGCGCCACTTCCCGCCGCGACGGGCGATGTATGCCGGCGCCGGCCCCAGCACCTCGACATCGGCGCCGAGTCGGATGCTGCTCGGTCGCGCAGCGTCGTCGCCATCTGGCGCGCCCTTCGTCTGAGCCGCGTCTCGATCCTCCATCGAGACGGTCAGCTTGACGATCTCGCCGAACGGCGGCGAGCGGAACATGCGCCGCGACTCCAGCTCGGCGTCGTAGAAGCTCCGCCGCATTGCCGTTGGCCACGGCACGCACGACCGGGTGATCGGGGATGTAGGTCTGGATGAACGCCTTACCCGGACGCTCGCCGCGACCGGCGCGGCCGATCGCCTGGACGAGCAGCTGGTAGGTCCGTTCCGCGGCACGTTCGTCGGGGAGGTTGAGCGACACGTCGGCCGAAACGATGCCGACCAGGTGACCGCGGGCACGTCGATGCCCTTCGCCACGAGCGCGGTGCCGACCAGGACGTCCAGCCTCCCCGCCGCGAAGTCGTCCATGACTCTGCACCGCTCCGCCCTTGCGCTCGACGATGTCACGATCCAGCCTGCCGACGCGCAGACGTCGGGAAACGGAGCGTGACCTCGCGCTCGACGCGCTCCGTGCCGCCGCCCAGGTAGCGGATGCGCGGCGAGTCGCACGCCGGGCAGCGGCGCGCGACAGGCGCCGTGGCGCCGCAGTGGTGGCAACGCAGCGACTGGCTCGAGGCAGTGGAACACCAGCGGCCGCTGGCACTCCGGGCAGATCTGGACGTAGCCGCAGTCGCGGCACACCACGACCGTGGCGGCGCCGCGCCGATTGATGAGCAGGATCGCCTGCTCGCCGGCGTTGGTGTCGAGAGTCTCCGATCGCCTCGGCGAGACGGCGCGACAGCAGACCCTCGATTGCCCGCGCCGAGCTCCGCGCGCAGATCGACGACCTCAACCGTCGGGCGAGCGCCGGCGACGCGATCGGGAAGCCGGAAGTGCTCGATCTTGCCTTCGCGAGCGCGGCCCAAGGTGGCGACGTCCGGAGTGGCGCTGCCCAGGATGACCGGCGCGTCGGCGAGCCTGCCCAGCTCAATGGCGACATCGCGCGCCTGGTAGCGCGGCGTTCGCTCTGACTTGTAGGCCGGATCGTGCTCCTCGTCGACGATGACCACGCCGATGTCGGCGAGCGGCGCGAGCACTGCGATGCGCGTGCCGACGACGACGCGCGCCTCCCCGCTTCGGATGCGCCGCCACTCGTCGCCGCGCTCGCCTTCGCTGAGCGCGCTGTGCAAGCAGGGCGACCTCGGTGTCGACGTGGTACTGGAGGCGCTCGAGCAGCGGCATCGCCAGGGCGATCTCCGGGACCAGCACGAGCGCGTCCTCTGCCGCTCGCGAGCGCGGCATCGATCGCCGCCGCGTAGACCGCGCTCTTGCCGCTCGCCGCCGCACCCTCGACGAGCAGCGTCGCGTGGCGCCGCTCAGCGACCAGCTCGCCGACGCGCTTGGCCACTGCCGCCTGCTCCGGGCTGAGCTGCGCGTCGTCGGGCAGCGTGCCGCGCGCCGGTTCGGGCCGGCCCTCGCGCGGCCGCCGCTCGACCCGCACCATCTCGATGTCGACGTAGCCACGAGCGGCAAGGCCGCGGACCGTGCCCGAGCCGTGTCGCGTGGCGAGATCGGCGGATGCGACCGGCTCGGTCGCCTCACGCAGCTCGTTCGAGCAGAGTCGCGTTGTCGCGGGCCGAGGCGGACGTCGGCCGACGCAAGCGCCTCCTCCCCTGCCGTCGGTGATGCGCACCTGGCGCTCGACCTTCTCGCGCGCCGCGGGCGGGCGGACGTGCCACTCCGCCGCAACGCTGCCGTCGTCCGCCGGTCGCGACGACACGCTCGACGCGCTCGAGCATTCCCGGTGCGAGCATCGCGCGAACGACCAGCGCCGGCGGAGCGAGGTAGTGCGTGGTGATGTGGCGCGCCAGCCGCACCTGGAGTGGCGGCAACAGCGGTCCGTCGCTGCGGATGCGCGCCTCGATCGGCTTCGTCTCGACGGCTTCTCGCGCTTCGGGCCGTCAGCTGCCACCGGACACGCCGAGGACGACGCCTATCGCCTTGCGCCGCCCGTACTCGACGAGCACCGCCTCACCGGGCTCGACGTCGCCCAGCGCCGCGGGCACGTGGTAGGTGAAGGTCTGGCCGCCGCCTGGACCAGCCGAGTCGACCGCCACCTCGACCCGGAAGGGCGTCGCCTGCGACGGCTGGCGACTCGTGCCGCAGCGACTGCGTGCTCGGGTGAGCTGTGCGTGCGTCGTCGCGGAAGGCTCCTCGTTCGACCAGCCAGTCGTGGACGTACTCCGCGCACACGTCGGGCATTCCCGATCCGCGTAGTCGATGACCAGGTCGTACACCGGCCGGCCTCCGTCATCGGTCATCGCGCTGGTCGAATACGTTCTTGTCGTCGAGCTCTCGTGCCTGACTTCCGACACCGTGATCGCCTGCTCGCGCTCCTCCGCGCTCGCCTGCGAAGCAGACTCGTCGAGAGTCACCTTTGACCCGGATGGTCGCGCGCACCTTGCGTCAGCTGGCGCTCGCATGCGGACCTGTTCCGGAGCCCAGAAAAGCGACCGTCACGACGGGCAGTGCCTTCCCAGCTGTCGCGCGTCTCTGCTGGCGAGGAACGCCGCCAGGCGCGCCTCGAGGACGAACGGCTTGTCCGGACGACGCCGCTGCGGATCATCTGCCGATTGCATCTCGTCCATCTCGCGGTCGATGGACCGGGTCTCTGTCCACGAACTTCGACGTGTCGATGTTCGTACGCTGGCGAAAGATCTCGCCGATCTTGATGTTCGGGATCCCGTACCGCTCGGCCAGGATGTTCGCCGCCGATAGTCTTGCCCGTGCGTGACGGACCCGAGATCAGGATCGACACGTTTGGCTTCGCCGGAATCGGTCATCGGCGATCCTCGCGCAGGCCGCGCAGCACGGCTTCGAGCTCCGCCGGCAGTGGCGCCTCGGCGCGCACGACTGCCTCACGCGTAGGCGAGGCGAACTCGATCCGCCACGAGTGCAGGAACAGCCGATCCAGGCCGTCCGGGCCGCGCCGCGCCGCACCGGTCGCGTACACGGGATCGCCCGCGATCGGGTGGCCGATCGACGCGAGGTGGACGCGGATCTGGTGCGTGCGGCCGGTGTGCAGGTCGACCTCGAGCAGCGTCCAGCCGTCGAATCGCTCGCGGACGCGGTACCCGGTCACCGACGGGCGGCCGCCCGAGATGACCGCCATGCGTCCGAAGTGGCGCGGGTCGCGGCCGATCGGCGCCTCGATCCGGCCAATCTCGGCCGGAACGGCTCCCTGGACGAGCGCCAGGTACGTCTTCTTGACGCGGCGCGCCTTGAGCTGCGCCATCAGCGCCGACTGGGCGTGGTCGTTGCGCGCGATCACGATCAGGCCGCTGGTGTCGCGGTCCAGCCGATGGACGATGCCCGGCCGCTCGTCCCCGGCGACATTGCCGTACGCCTCCACACCGCCGCGCGCCAGCAGCGCGTTGACGAGCGTGCCCGTGGAGTGGCCCGGCGACGGGTGCGTGACGAGACCGGCCGGCTTGTCGATGACCAGCACGTCCTCGTCCTCGTAGACGATGTCGAGCGGCATGTCCTCCGCCTCGAGGGTCGTCGCCACTTGCTCCGGAATGTCGAGCTCGAGGCTCGCGCCCGCCTCGAGGACGGTGTTGCTCTTGACCTGCTGGCCGTCGCGCGTCAGGCGCCCCTCCGCGATGAGGCGCTGGACGTAGCTGCGTGACAGGCCGACGGCATCGGCAACGACTCGATCGGCACGGCGCGGCGAATCTGACGCAGGAACCGTCACCGTCACGGCCGACGACTTGACTTCGCAGCCGGCCTTTGCGGCGCGTCTGCTGCAGCGGTCGCCTGACGACAGCCGGTCGCCTGATGGCATCCTTCTGTCGTCCGCCTTGCCCGCTCATCACGCTGCCTGGCGATCTGGCGATCGACGTCGGCGATCGAGGCGATCGCCGAAGAGGCTGACGGCGATCAGCAGCACCAGGGCGATGCTGATCGCCGAGTCGGCGACGTTGAAGGTGTACCAGCGCCAATCGCCGATGCCCATGTCCACGAAGTCGATGACGTGCTCGTAGCGAATGCGGTCGATGAAGTTGCCCAGCGCGCCACCCAGCAGCAGCCCGAGCGCGATCGTGAGCAGCCACGTGCCATGGGTTCCCTCGCGCCACTGGTAGACGACGATCAGCGCGATGACGACCGTGCTGGCGAGCGCGAGCACGATGGCCGAGTTTCCGAACAGACCGAAGATGCCGCCGTCGTTGTACGACTTGGCGATGCGGACGAAGCCATCGATGATCGGCGTTGGTTGGGCTGTTCCCGGCAGCGCGGTCGGCGACGCGACGTGCGAAGTTGGCGTCGATCCACATCTTCGAGAGCTGGTCGGCGACGATGACGACATGCCGCCAGGCCGAAGAACACCAGCCAGCGCAGGCGACGATCCCGTGCGTCGTTACGACTGTCGTCTCCGTCGTGTCTGCCGCGTCACGGTCGAGGTCATGACTGCTCTCCGGTGCCGCGAAGCGCGAGCGTCACTGCTCCGCCGCTGATCTCCTGGGTCGCCTGCTCAGCTCCGGCCGGCGGCGTCGCTCGATTGAGCGATTCGGCCAGCGTGTCCTCCGCTGAGCCGGCCGAGGTACGGCTCGAGCGGAGCCAGCACCGCCTGTGGCGCGTCGAGCCAGAGCTCGATCGTCTCGTCCAGCTCCAGGCCGGCCTGCTTGCGCAGATCCTGGACGGCGCGCGTCAGCTCGCGGGCGTCGCCCTCGGCGCGCAGCTCGTCGTCGATCTCGGTGTCGATCACCACCACCAGGCCATTCTCGTGCGCGACGGCCGTGCCGGCTCGCGGAGTAGCGATGATCTCGACCTCGTCCGCGGCCAGATCGACGCCGGCGAGGCGGACGCCGCCGTCGGGCAGGTACTCGACCTCGTTGTTGCGGGCGGCGGCGAGGACGTCCTGCGTCCGGCGACCCGAGCCGCTTGCCGATCTTGGGCAGCAGCGGCTTGACGCGGCGCTCGACCATCGCCGAGTCGTCCGGTATGTAGACGATCGCCTTGGCGTTGAGCTCCTCGCTGAGGATCGTCCAGCATCTCGTCGTCGAACGGCGACGCCCGGCGGCAGTGCCATCCAGACCTGGCGGATCGGCTGGCGCAGTTCGAAGCCCAGCCTGCGAGCGCAGCGTTCGCGCCAGATCCACCGCTCGCCGCAAGACGTCCATCGACGCTTCCAGGGCTTCGTCGCGATGGGCGGCATAGTCGTCGCTCGGCCACGGCGTGAGGTGCACCGAATCGACGCGGCGGATCGGCCACGCCGACGACGAGGTGCTGGTAGAGGTGCTCGCGAGGAACGGCAGGATCGGCGCCAGCATCCGCGCGGTGCCGACGAGCGCGGCGTGCAGCGTGCTCAACGCAACGTCGCGATCGGCGGTGTCCGCGTTGCGCGAGATGCGGCGCGCGGCTGCGGCGCAGATACCAGGTCGAGAGGTCGTCGATGTGCTCGCCCAGCCGCACGGTGGCGCCGGCGGGTGTCGAAGTCGGCCAGCTCGGTGCCGTGCCTCGGCGGCGGCCGCGGCCGTGCGCGACAGGATCCACCGATCGAGGATCGACCAGCTCCGCCGACGCCGCAGCCTGCCGGTCGCCGTCGGACGACGGCCGCCAGTCGCGAGTCGGGCGTAGGTGACGAAGAACGCGTACACGTTCCAGAGCACGAGCAGCTCGCGCCGCGCCTCGTCGGCGGTGCGGTAGCCGAACAGGATGTTGTCCTCGGGCCGCTGCTTGGCGTACATCCAGCGCATCACGTCGACGCCCATGCGCTCGGCCGCCTCGTTGAACTCGATGGAGTTGCCCCAGCTCTTGTGCATCGGCCGGCCGTCGTCGCCGAACAGCGTGGCGTAGCCGAAGATCGTCTTGAAAGGCGGCTCGCAGCGCAGCACGGTGCTCATCGCCAGCATCGAGTAGAACCAGTTGCGGAACTGGCCGGGGAACGACTCGGTGATGAAGTCGGCCGGGAACCACTGGCGCCAGAAGTCGGGATCGGTCCGGTAGTGCATCGTCGAGAACGGGACGATGCCCGCGTCGAGCCACGGATTGCCCACGTCGCGCGATGCGTGACGTCACCGCGCCGCACGACTTGCAGGCGATCTTGACCGCGTCAACGTACGGCCGGTGCGGCGTGTGGCCCTCGAACTCGTCCCAGCCGTCGACCGCTCGCTGCTTGAGCTCTTCCCGGCCGCTGACGACGTCGAACGCGCCGCACGACTCGCACTCCCAGATCGGCAGCGCCAGGCCCCAGTAGCGCTTCTTGCTGATCATCCAGTCGGCCATCGTGCGCAGCCAGTCGAGCTCGCGCTCGTAGCCGAAGCCCGGGATCCAGCTGAATCTGGTCGACGACGTCCATGATCTGGTAGCGCAGGCTGCGCTCCTTCTCCTCGGCCGTCACCTCGCTGCGCGGCTTGTCGTAGACCTCGCCCATCGAGATGTACCACTCGTCGACGACGCGGAAGAGCAGCGGCGTGCCGCAGCGCCAGCAGTGCGGATAGCGGTGCGAGTACGCCTCGAGGTGGTAGAAGAAGCCGCGCTCGCTCGAGATCGTCCACGACCGCTCGGCGACGCCGTGCGCGTCCAGCCCGGTGAGCCAGTCGTAACCCGCCAGGTAGTGGCCGTCCTCGGTCAGCGGCGCGATGACCGGCAGGCCGAGCGTCTTGCCCAGCTGATAGTCCTCGGCGCCGGCACCGGGCGCGATGTGGACGATGCCCGTGCCCTCGTCCTCGGTGACCTCGTCCCACTCGATGACGCGATGCTCGTATCGCACTTCTCGGCGAAGGCCGACTGGACCGCGGGCAGCGAGTCGAACGGGCCGCTGTAGCGCCAGCCGACGAGATCGCTGACCCGGGCCGCTCTTCGAGGACCTCGAACTTGCCGCGCAACGCCGACTTGAGCGCGCCCTTGCCGAGCCAGTAGATGTCCTCGCCCTGGCGGACCTTCGGACGTACGTCGAGGTCCGGCCGCACCGCCGCGGCGACGTTGGCCGGCAGCGTCCACGGCGTCGTGGTCCAGACGAGCAGCCACTCCCCGGGTCGATCGACCAGCGGCAGCCGGAACGGTCAGGCCGGGATCCTCGCGATCCTGCGTAGCCCTCGTTCATCTCCATCTGGCTGATGCCGGTGCCGCAGCGCGTGCACCAGGGCATCGAGTCGTGGCCCTTGTACAGCCAGCCGCGCCGGTTGACCTCGGCCAGGAAGCCCCAGATCAGGTCGTTGTTCTCGTTGCTGAAGGTGAAGTACGAGCCGCCGATCTCGGGCATGCCCAGGCGGCCGACGATCATCTCGACCGAGTCGGTCACCGGACCGTCCGGACCCTGCGACGGTCACCTGCTGCGAGGATCCTCGGCGAGCAGGTCGCGCAGGCGGCGCAGCTCGGCGGGATCGTTCCAGTCCATCCACATGCCGAGGCGGATCGACTGCTCGGTCTGCATCGCGGCGTAGGTCAGGACGCGCTGCTTGCACAGGCTCACGAACTCGGCGATGCCGTAGGCCTCGATGTCGCGCTTGCTCTTGAAGCCCAGCTCGCGCTCGACGTTCACCTCGACCCACAGGCCCTGGCAGTCGAAGCCGTTCTGGTAGCGCTGGTCGTGGCCGAGCATCGCGTGGAAGCGCTGGTACAGATGTCCTTGTACGTCCGACCCCAGGCGTGGTGGACGCCCATCGGATTGTTGGCCGTGATCGGCCCGTCGAGGAACGACCAGCGCTCGTTGCCCGCGTTCTGGGCGCGCAGTCGGTCGAACGTCTGACGCTCATCCCAAAGAGCCAGCATCTCGTGCTCGAGCGCAGCGAGATCCGGCAGTCGGGGTACAGGCTTAAACGGGCTCGTCACCCGCTGATCGACAGACATGGGCCGACAAGGATATCCGCAACGCAAGGGCCGACTGTGCGGCGACCTTGGGTAGCTGCGGGACCCATCCCGCGATCAGTAGATCGGGGTGAGCCAGTCGCTGTAGGCGGGCAGCCTGCCGCGCACCACGTCGAAGTAGAAGGTCGCGAGCTGCCGCGTGATCGGGCCGACCTCGCCGTTGCCGACGCTTCGGTGGTCGATCTCCACGACCGGCGACATCTGCGCGCCGGTGCCGCACAGGAAGACCTCGTCGGCGCCGTACAGCTCCGAGCGGTCGATGCTGCGCGACGATCGTCTCGATGCCCATCTCCTGGCGCGCGAGCTGCATCAGCCCGTCCGGGTGATGCCCTCGAGGATGTCATCGGTCACCGGCGGCGTGATCAGCTTGCCGTCGCGAACCATGAAGAGGTTCTCGGCGCTGCCCTCCGAGACGTGGCCGTCGATCGTCAGAACGATCGCCTCGTCGTAGCCGTTGAGCACCGCCTCGGTCTTGGAGAAGGCGCTGTTGGCGTAGCCGCCGACGATCTTCGCCCGCGCCGGCAGCGCCTGGTCGCTGTTGCGCCGCCACGACACGACCTGGGCGCTGATGCCGCGGTCGATGGCGATGTACTCGCCGAACGGCACCGAGAAGATCAGCAGCTGCTGCTCGAGGTTGTGGAGGCGTACGCCGATCGCCTCGGTCGACTTGTAGAGCGTCGGCCGGATGTACGTGTCCTGGCGGAAGTCGTTGCGCCGCAGCAGGTCGACGGTCAGCTCGACGAGCTCCTCGGGCGGCATCGGCAGCTTCATCAGCAGGACCTTGGCCGATCGCGCCATGCGCTTGTAGTGCTCGAGCAGCTTCAGCGCGTAGAGCTGCTCCTGCTCCTCGTTCCAGTAGGCGCGGATGCCCTCGAAGGTGGCCGTGCCGTACAGGAAGCCGTGGGTCATGACGGGGATTCGCGCCTCCGAAAGTGGCACGAACTTGCCTTCGAACCAGGCAACGATGGTGTCGTCTGCGGGTCGGACGCCGGTCGCGGGTAGCGGTGACCTGGCCGCCTTCTCGGTGAGCATCGGCGCGGAGTATACGCGCCTACCAGATACCCGCGAGCGCGTGCCACCACAAGCAGGACGTACACCACGTAGAACGCGCCTCCGATAAGCAGGTGGCGGCCCATCAGCGTGCCGCGCCGGACCATCGGCAGGAAGATGACCGCCGTCGACAGGAACGCGATGCCGGCCGACGCGAAGCTCAGCAGCGAGTCGCTCGAAACGGTCCATGCGTCGGCCGCCAGAGCGATGCCGATCGCCGTCGGGATGCACGACTGGAAGACCATCGCGCCGGTGATGTTGCCCATCGCCAGCGTGTCCTTGCCCTGCCGCACCCAGATCAGGCTGTTGAACTTCTCGGGCAGCTCGGTCGCGATCGGGCGCGATGATCAGCGCCAGCAGGACCGGGTCGAGACCGAGCTGCGATGAGATGTGCTGACACGCCGTCGACGAAGACGAACGCGCCGCCGATGATCATGCGCCAGCGCGACGAGCACCTGAACGTTGACGATGCGCAGACGCGGGTGGCCTTCGGGATCCTGCTGGTAGCGGCGTCGATCCATCCGCCTGAAGCGCAGCGGCGTCAGGTCGATCGCGTCGATCGTCACGTCCGACTCGAAAGTGCGACTTGACGTACCAGGCGTAGATGCCAAGCACGGCCACGACGGCGCCGTAGCGCAGGAACGAGTACTCGGCAGGGATGAACGCCGCGCCCACGGCGATCGCGTAGGCCACGAAGAAGTAGCGGATGTCGAGACCAAGGACCTGGGTGTCGACCGGCATCTGCTCGCCGGTGCGGCGCCGCGCCTTGTAGAGGATCACGCCGACACCGGTGACGAACATCGCCAGCGTCGAGAGCATGAACGGCGCGCCGAGGATGGCGCCGACGCCGATCTCGTGGCCGGCATCCGATTCCGCGGCGCTCCCTCCGAAGAGGATCGCGATGAGCGGGATCATCGTCTCCGGCAGGGCCGTGCCGACCGCTGCCAGGACGCTGCCGACCGCACCCTCGGCCAGGTTCAGCTTGTGGCCGAACCACTCGATGCCGTTGGTGAACAGCTCGGCCGCGATGAGGATGACGACGAGCGCGATGCCGAGTTCGAGTAGCTCCAATTAGTCCGCCGCTATGCGTGTTCCGATGTGAGCCTGGCTTACGTCAGGCACCGCTAGGCGCGCAGGTGCTCCGGGGCGTACGGGCAGCAGCGCAACGTGGCGGGCGCGCTTGAGCGCGACGGCCAGCTGGCGCTGGTGCTCGGCGCAGGTGCCGGTCTTGCGGCGCGGTTCGATCTTGGCGCGCTCTGACAGGTAGCGGCGGAGACGGTTGATCTCCTTGTAGTCGATCTGCGCCGTCTTGTCGGCGCAGAAGGCGCAGACCTTGCGGCGGCGCCGGTCGCGATACATGTCATCGCGTCGCTTGCTGCTGCTTCGGCTGGGGGGCATGGAAGTGTGTCCTTTCGAAAAGTCTAGAAAGGCAGGTCGTCGTAGGTCTCGGGCTCAGGCTGGCCCTGCCCTGACGGCTGCTGGTCGGCTGGGCGCGCGCTGGCGCTCGCGCGGCTCGGGCGGCAGCTGGCTGCCGCCGTCGCCGGCGTCGTCGCGCGGGCGGCGCTCGAGGTTCTGGATGGTGTTGGCCACGAGCTCGGTCGTGTAGCGCTTCTGGCCGTCCTGACCCTCCCACTGGCGGGTCTGGATGCGGCCTTCGACGTACACCTTGGCGCCCTTGCGCAGGTACTCAGCGGCGAACTCGGCCTGCTGGCCCCAGGCGACGACACGGAACCACTCGGTCTCCTCCTGGCGCTCGCCCTGGGAGTCCTTGTAGTTGCGGTTGCACGGCGACCGTGAACTGCGTCACCGCCTGGCCGCTCGGCGTGTAGCGCATCTCCGGATCGCGGCCGAGGTTGCCGATGATCATGCACTTGTTCAGCGACATCGCGACGATCTCCCTCTGAATCGTGGGCTTCGGCAGGTGGCTAGCGATCGGCCGCCGCGGGAGCAGCTTCGCTCTCCGACTCGTCGATGAACTCGGTATCCGGAATGTCGTCCATGTCGATCTCGGGCGGCGGACCGGCAAGGGCGTCGTCGTCGAGGTCCATGTCGTCGCCCTGCGCTGACTGGGACGGCTCTTGCAGCGGGCGCTCGACGCGGGTCACGAGGTGACGCATCACGTCCTCGCTGATGTTCAGGCCGCGCTCCAGCTCGAGCACGGCCGTCGGCGGGGCGTCGAACAGGAGGATGTGGTACGAACCTTCGCGGTTCTGGCCGATCGGATAGGCGAGACGCCGGCGGCCCCACGGGCTGCGCTTGACGATCTGGCCACCATCGGTGGTGATCGACCTGGTCGCTTTGTCGACGATCAGCGTCGACCTGCTCGTCCGGAGTGTCCGGACGCATGACGAGCATGAGCTCATAACGTCGCATGGGTTGGTATCTCCTTCCCTTGGGAATTGCCCCGCTCGTGCGGTCCAGGATGGTCCGCGGCGGAGCTGAAAGGTGGTGGCCCAAAGTATAGCCGAGGCGCCGGACGCGGCCCTGAAACCGCCCAGTCGGCCGCTTCCGGTTCTCCCCCGGAGAAGTAGCGGCCAACCAGAGTCGAAACTCGCCGTCTCGTTGCCTGAATGTTCTCTCGGGAGAACGCACGGCCAGAAACGGGTGTTTCGCCGGTAGATACTGGCTAATTGGCCGTTACTTCTCACCCGGAGAACATCGGCCCCACAGACGGACCGTAATCGCGGCCCGGATTCCAAGGCTTGGACGTATGGCCAACAGATCGTCGGGGTGCCGGTATCTTGGCCGCCTGTTCCAACAGGTGGAACCGCGGCAAGTTGACGTCACAGCGGCGATTTCGGCGGGCTGTTGGCCGCTACTTCCACCGGATCAATGGGCGCATCCGGTCGCGGTGGCGGCGCAGGTCCAGCCGCTGACCCGGACTACAGGGCCATCGGCCGATCACAGGCTCCATTGCTAGACTCGCCCTCGTCTCCGTGCTGCGTGCGCCGTCGCACGCCCGAATCGCGCAAGGAGGTCCCTGGGCACTTTGGCGTCTCGCGTTCTGCTGCTGGCCGCTGACGGCCAGACCGGCGATGACATCGTGCAGCCGCTCGAGGAGCGCGGCGTGTCCGTGTCCGTCGCGCGCGAGCCGGCGTCGGCCCTGCAGCGACTGGGCGAGCACCAGCTGATCATCCTCGATGCGCCCGACGGCGCTTCTCTGGCGATGCTCTGCCGACGCATCAACGACGAGGCGGGCAGCAAGCATCCGCCGATCCTGGCCGTCGCTCACACCCCGGAGGTCGAGGCACGCGTACAGCTCCTCGAGGCCGGCGCGGACGACGTGATCGCACGGCCGATCGATCCGCGCGAGCTCGAGGCACTCGTCGAGGCTCTCCTTCTGCGCGCACCATCATCGGCACGCTCCGAGGGTGGCCAGACACCGGTCACGCCGCGTCCCGACGGAGCGCCCGGCCGGGTGATTGCCTTTTCATCGGCCAAGGGCGGCTCGGGATCGACCACGCTGGCCGTCAACACGGCGCTGATCCTGGCCGAGATGGCGCCCGGAAGCGTGGCCATCGCCGACTTCGACATGTACCACGGCCAGGTGGCAACCCATCTCGACATCTATCCGCGCAGCTCCACGGCGGCGCTGGCACGCGAAGAACATGACGAGCTGAACCCTGAGCTATTCCAGGAGGCTGGGCGACAGCACGCCGGCGGTCTGACCGTCTTCGGCGGTCCGTATCGGCCGGACGACGCACTCGACATCACGGGCTCCCAGCTGATCACGCTGGTCGAGCAGATGCGGGCTCTCTACGGCACGTTGATCATCGACGCCGGCAACGTGCTCGACGTCCGAACTCTCGAGTTTCTCGATCGAGTGGACGCCCTCGCGCTGGTCATGACGCCCGACATCCCGTCGCTTCGACTGCTGCACGCGTGCCTGCAGGTGCTGTCCGAATCGGGATCGGCTGCTGATCGGTCGTTGTTCGTCGTTAACCAGATCTATCCGCGGCCGATGATCGACGGCGATCAGATCGAAGAGCACCTGGGCATCAAGATCGGGCACGAGATCCCGTACGACGGTGAGGGCTTCCTGAAATCCGTCAACGAAGGGCAGCCCCTCGTGACCACGGCGCACCGCTCGGCCGCAACCGTGGCGCTACGAAAGCTCGCCGCGCTCCTGACCGATACCGAGTTGGAGGCGGAGACCGCCCAGCCTCAGCGCAAAGGGACGATTCAGGGGCCTGCTCGGCCGCGAGTAGACGAGGGCGACGGGCGCCTAGTAGAGCGCGTTCAGCCCCAGGACGTCGCCCCGCCCAAGAATCGCTTCCTGGTTCTCGCACAGGCCGTCGATGATTGGGGCTCATCGTCAGCCGGCCGTGGTTAGTCTCGTCGACATGATGCGAGCCCGAACGCGTGTCCAGCTTCGTGAGTGACCACCGCCTCCAACATCCACTCTCCACTGCAGGTCGAGTGGGAGAGCGCCCACGGGCTGGGCGAGTCGAGACGCATGTCCATCTCGTAGATGTGGTTGTGCGTCGTTCCACCAGATGCACGTGTAACCCGACGTACGACGCCGTTCGAGCGGCTGCAAAGGCGACGACGCTGTAACCGTCCGGGCTGCCGCACGAGCCGTCGGCGATCACGTTCGGAGCGCGGGTGGTTGTGCCCAGGTACCTCTGAGTGGCGCTCACGTGGTCGGCCATTCCACAGTTGTTCCGAGCGTTCACGACGTTGCGGAACGACTTCTTGATCACGGACAGCACGTCGGACGCGTTGAGGCCCGATGGAACCGACGACGACTTGAACCGCCACCCGAGCGTCGACGCCCAAGCCGAGCCGGGTCCGATAAACTTGTAGGCCGAGTCGCTGCACGCCGGAGGCGATGCAGCCGCGCTCACTCCCTGGATGAAGGACGTGCTGGCGCTCGCCGACCCCCGTTGCCGCCGCTACCGGCGAGGCCGTCAATGTCATTGCCAGGACTGCGAACAAGGCTGCGACTCGCATCGCGCTCCCCTCTTCTTACGTGCGGTCGCCGCAAAGCGTAGCCAATTGCAATGGGACGCGGGCCGGCAGACGGTGCCGCGCCCGGGTCGGTCGCGATCTAATCGAAACCACGCCCGCAGCTCTTGCTGCAAGCCCCTGAGGAGCTAACTGTGACTCTGGACAAGCTGTCTCAACTGGATGACAAGGGTCGACTGCGAGCTGTGCTAGAGACTCCGCGAGGCAGCCGACACAAGCTGAAATACCTGGCGTCGGAAGACACGTTTGAGCTGTCGTCGAGCCTGCCGGCCGGCATGAGCATGCCGTTCGACTTCGGGTTCTTCCCGCGCACGAAGGCTGCGGACGGCGATCCGCTGGACGTCCTCGTTCTGATGGACGCGCCGGCCTATCCGGGTGTCCTGGCTACCGTCCGGTTGCTGGGCGTCATCGAGGCCGAGCAATCGGATGGCAATGGCAAGCCGTATCGCAACGACCGCCTGATCGCGGTGGCTGAAGGATCGACAGAACACGGCCATCTTCGACGCCTGAGCGATGTCGATGACAGCCTCCTGACTCAGATCGAAACATGGTTCGAGACCTACGACCGCTTGAAGGGCAAAGACCTTCAGAGCCATCGCTCGGCGAGGAACACGCGTTGCCCAGCGTCTCCTGGATGAGGCCTCTACGGAGACGCGCTGAACGACATGTAGGTTCAGGCGAGTTCCAGAAACTCGAGCACGTTTCCGAATGGGTCGCTCACGAAGAAGCGTGGCCGACCTGGAAGCGCAGATGTGCCGCCGAAAGTATCGATCCCGGCCTCGACTAGCCGAGCCTGGAACGGCGCGCACGACGCCTCTCCTGGGTCGGCGCCACCGCCATCCACTCCTTGGAGCGATGTCCAGCCTTCGGACGCTCCGTCGGGTCAACGGCGTAGAGCTGCCACTGGTCGCGGCGGTCGTAGAACGCCGGCAATCGCACCTGCCAGCCGAGGGAGGCATTGAAGGCGTGTAGCTTCGTCCCAAGCCGCCTCCAGGTCCTCCATGGGCGCCATGCTGTCCACCTGCGTGTCACGTTAGTGGAGCGGCTTATCGGCGACTTATCTCCCGAGCACTAGCGGGTCCGCCGTGCCACCTACGACGTCGCAGCGTTCCGCGACCACGCCGCCTCACTTACGTATCCACCCACGAAAACTTCGGGTAGGTCGCTAGGTGTTTCCTCGGTTGTGCCGCTCAGGGCCGACGGTTCAACCTATCGGGAGTCGTCTACAAGGCGACAAAGAAGGGAGCGTGGGGAATGGTGCATAGCAAGACGCTGAGACGTCGTCTGATCCCGCTCGTGGCCATAGCCCTGGCGGTTTTGAGTGTGTCGCCGGTGCTGGCCGACACAGAAGTCGCTCGAACCGGCGACGTAGGACGGTTCTATGTGTGGGAGGGCGTCCCCTGGCAAAACGGCGTGTACTGCCGGTACAACATGAATAAGCACAACCGCCTGAACTACATCGGCGTTTCAGCGCCGGGCGTATTTGCGCGGGACATAACAGGTGGCGAGGATACCCAGACAGTTGGCTGGCGAGTCATCGTCAAGCGCCAAAAGCCCGGTGAGACTGCGCTGACGACGTTCTATCGCAGCGACACGCAGCAGGCCGTTGCCACCGACGTCACACCTACGCTGTTCGTCCCTCCCGCCAGCGGCTACGAGCGCGGCTTCAATGGCTTTCGCCTTTCGGTGCCGCTCGAGCCGGGGGAAGGATCTCGCTATTGGATATTCGTCCGAATCTTTTGGTACCGGGCAGACGGGACCGTTGAAGGCTCCGTGACCCATCGCCTCGATGAGTACATGTGGATGCTCTTCGTGAAGGGGTCCGGCGGAGTTGCCGATGGCTTCTACGACACGTCGTGCCACACCCACTTCGTAACCACTCCAGGCTGATGTCATTCGTTGTTGGCCGGGCGCTGGGAACGCGCCAAGGCCACCTCCAAGGAGATGCCCATCATGTTCAAGCCGGAGCTCCCGGGCCTGATCGCCGCAGCAGTCCTGGTGTCAACCGCAGCAATGCCAGGCCTGCCGCAGCCTCAACTTATATCGAGGACTTCGGGGCCAGGTTGAAATGCAAAGTGCTACCAGTACTAGTGCCGAAGGTGAGATTCGAACTCACACGCCCCTAAGGGCCGCGGATTTTAAGTCCGCCGCGTCTGCCATTCCGCCACTTCGGCACGGACCGCCGAACCGAGTCTAACGACGACCGCGGTCGGCCTAGATGGCGGCAGGAGCTCCGAAGCGCTCGATCAGCACACCGTGCCGCAGGCCGCGGTCGCTGACGGTCAGCGACTGCGCGCCGAGCTTGTCGAGGATCGTGCGCACGATGCATGCCCCGGCGAGGATCACCTCGGCGCGGCCGGGCTGCAAGCCAACAATGCTCCGCCGCTCCTCCGCCGATTTGCCGCGGTAGAGCTCGATCTGGCGGTCGATCTCTGCGACGTCGAGCGTGGCGCCGTGGATCGCGTCCGGGTCGTATTTGGCCATCGACTTGCTGACCGCCGTCATGTTGGTGATGGCGCCGCCCATGCCGATCACGGTAGTCCGGCGGCGTCTCGACCGTCCAAGCGCGACAGCTCGGCTGAGATGGCTGCGCGCGCCTGTTGGATGACCTCGGCGGAGACAGCCTTGTCGAGACCGAATTGCTCGGTGAACCTGCGCCGCGCCCACGTTGTCGCTGAAGCGCTCGTCGATCTGGTCGCCATGGCCGAAGGTGAACTGCGAGCTTCCTCCGCCGGTATCGAAGACCACCGCCGTTCCGCTGGCCTGCGTGACGCCCTCGAGCGCGCCGATGTAGGCGAGTCGGCTCTCTTCGTCGCCAGACAGCGAGCTCAACCTTGACGCCGGCCTTCTCGCGAACGTACGCGACGCACCTCCTGCTGGTTCTCAGCCAGGCGGAACGCCGCCGTGGCGACGACCGCGATCGCACGGACACCGGCCTGCCGCGCCTCATCGGCCATCGCGGCAATTGCTTTCGTTGTGCGCTCCAGCGGCTCGGCTGCCCGATCCGCTTGGTTTCGTCGAGACCTTCGCCGACTCGCGTGATCTCGGCCCGGTCGACGACGCGCTTGAAGCTGCCGTCCGGCCGTCGTTCGCCGATGTGGAACTTCACCGAGTTGGTGCCAACGTCGATCACCGCGTAGCGCGCTGGGGCGTCGGCCAGGGTGGCCGTGAGGCCTTTGCCGTAGCTGGTGTTCAGGTAGTCCGCGAGGCCAACCGACTGGACCGCGGCAACGACCGCGGCCTCGTCCTCGGACTCGATTGCGATCGTTCTGCGACTTGTGCTCGTCCGCAGTCAGCTCGGTGACCTCGGACGTGCAGCCGCCCACCTCGTAGCGCACTCGGCGCTTGTGGACGTTGACGGGCCGAAGCCCAGCGACCGGTGCGAGCTCGGCGACGAACTGATCGAGCGTGTAGATCTCGCGGTCAGTCGGTGGGACAGCCGTCTCGAGCGCGCCAAAGAGGTGCTCCAGCCCCTCATGATTGAGCGGAAACTCGTCCTTGAATGATCGGCCGCCACTGCTCCAGCCCATCCGGGTCGACTTCGACGAGCTTCTTGATATCCAGGAGGTTGAAGCGAACCTTGACGTTGATGTCCGGGTGCTCCGCGGACAGCAGGTAAAGCTCGTCGCTCTCCTGCATGCCCGTGGACGTCAGCTTCGCAAACGCCTCTTCAGCAGGCCCGAAGTGGTCGCCGAACGTGCGCCACTCCCAGCGCGGATGTATGACGGCCGGCAGTCCCTCTCCCACGCTGGTTCAGCCCCGACTCAGGACGCGGCAGGAGCAGGCACGCCAGCCTGAACGGCCGCGACCGGAGCGGCAGGCGCCTGGGATCGCCGCCGGATGAGCTTCCGGACCTCCTCGACCACGATGATCGTGGCCGCGGCGCCAAGACAGATCGCCCACTGGTCGAGCGTCAGGTCGACCGTGTCCAGCAGACGCTGGAGCGGTGCGAAGGCTGCGGCAAGGAAGATCGTCAGCGCCGAGATCAACGTCGTCTTGACCAGGGTCGGGTTCTCCAGCAACTCGCTGCTGAACAGAGTCCGTTCGGCGTTGGCCGTCTCGAGTGAATAGAACAGGTGGAAGAGCGAGAACGTGACCAGGCCCATCGTGTGGGCGACGGCTTCGTCATAGTTGTTACCAGCAAACACGATGACTCCGAGCGTCCACGCGCCCATGTAGATGCCGACTGCTGCCAGCCACAGGAACAGGGGTCTCGGCAGGATCTGACGATCCTTGGGCCGTGGCGCCTCCTCCATCAGGCCCTCACGCGCCTTGCCATAGCCAAGACCGATCGCCTGGAAGATGTCGACCGTGAAGTTGATCCACAACGTCTGCAACGGCAGGAACGGGACGCCGCCCAGGATGTTGAAGATGCTTGCCCCCAGGAACGTGCCGATGAACCCGAAGAGGCAGGTCATCTGGAAGCGGATGTAGCGCAGCAGGTTGTCGTACAGGGCACGGCCAAGCTCGACGGCCTTGACGATCGTGGCGAAGTTGTCGTCGGTCAGGATCATCACCGCGGCTTCCTTCGAAACCTCGGTGCCGGTGATGCCCATGGCCACGCCGATGTCGGCTCGCTTCAGCGCCGGAGCGTCGTTAACACCGTCGCCGGTCATGGCGATGATGTGGCCCTTGCGCCGAAGGATCTCGACCAGGTGGACCTTGTCCTCCGGAGCGACGCGGGCGATGACGCCGATGCCATCGATCTGGCGATCAGCCTCGTCCTCTGACATCGCCGAGAACTCGGCGCCGGTGATCGCGCGGCCGGTGATTCCGAGCTGGCGAGCGATCGCCTCCGCCGTGACGGCGTGGTCGCCGGTGATCATCCGGACCTGGATACCTGCTGAGTGTGCGCGCGCAATCGCATCACGCGCTTCGACGCGCGGTGGATCGACGATGCCGACGATCGCGAGCAGCTTGAGATCCGAGATCAATGGCAGCAGGTCAGCATCGGCATTGAACGTCGATGGGTCGAAATCTTTCTGGGCCGTGGCCAGGACGCGCAGGCCCTGGGCGCCAAGGCGCTCGTTCTCGGCGAGGTACGCCTTTCGGCCCGCGTCGTCGACTGTTACCTCTTTGCCGTCCGGGCCGTGGGCCATCGTCGCCCGAGCCAGCAGCTGGTCCGGCGCTCCCTTGACGTAGCAGCGGATAACGTCCTTACCTGAGTCGTCCTTCATTCGGTGGAACGTGGCCATCATCTTGTAGGCGGCGTCGAATGGCAGCGTCGCCACGCGCGGGTACGTTTCTCGCGTGAGGGTCGGGTCGACGCCGCCCTTGGCGGCCAGGACGACCAGCGCGCCCTCTGTCGGATCGCCGATCATCGCGCCGTCCTTGATCTCGGCGTCGGCGCACAGCGCCATCGGCAGCAGCAGGTTGTCGAGCGGGACGTCCGGGTCGCCACCGACGTGCGTGATCTGTCCCTCGGTGGAGTACCCCTCGCCGGTGATCGCGTAGCGCCGTCCCAGCACGGCCATCTGCACGGCCGTCATCTGGTTGAGCGTCAGCGTGCCCGTCTTGTCCGAGTTGATGGCACTCGTTGAGCCGAGCGTTTCGACCGAACGGAGCCGCTTCACGATGGCGCCTGCCGCGGCCAGCGTCTGGGTGCCGCTCGCAAGGACGGCGGTAACGACGGCCGGCAGACCGGTCGGAATGGCCGACACGGAAAATGCCACTGCCGTCAGGAACAGCTCGGAGAACGGCGTGTTGCGCCACAGCCCGATACCGATCGATGCCAGCAACGAGACGCCGGCAATGATCAGGATCTGGTTGGTAAGGCTGTTCAGCTGCTTGGTGAGAGGCGTGACCTCGTCCTTGGTGACCTGGAGCATGCCGCTGATGTGGCCGACCTCGGTCTCCATCCCGGTCTTGACGACCAGGATCGTTCCTGCGCCGCGCGTCACCTGGGTGTTCATGAACGCGAGGTCAACGCGGTCGCCGAGGGCAGAGTTCTCAGCCACAGGGGCGACCTGCTTGGGCACGGGCACGCTTTCGCCCGTCAATGCCGATTCGTCGATCTCCAGCGTGGCCGAGGTAAGGACGCGTGAATCGGCGGGCACAAGGTCACCGGCCTCGATATTGACGATGTCGCCCGGCACCAGCTGCTCCATCGGCACCTCGACGAGCGACCCGTCACGACGAGCCTTTGTCCTGACGACCATCATCGTCTGGAGCGCGGCCACGCTGGCCGAAGCCTTGCCTTCCTGGCTCAGGCCCAACGCGGCGTTGAACAGGGTCAGACCGATGAGCAGTACGCCGGTCGCGAACTGGCTGGGAATGAACAGGCTGACGATTCCTGCGATCAGCAGGACGATCTGCATCGGGTCCGTGTACTGACGCAGGAATGCCCGCCAGCGCGGCTCCTTGGGAGCGTCGGCGAACTTGTTCAGGCCGTATTCAGCCTGCCGTCGCTGGACCTCGGCCGCGCTCAGACCGGCCTCGGGCGTCACCTTCAGCTTTTCCAGCGCCGCCTCGGGCGTCAGTGCGTGCCAGGCAGTCGACGGAGTCTGCGCAGTCGCGGGAGTCTGGGTCTGATCCTCGGCCACTTCCCTCACCTATTCGATTCTCTACGGCGCGTGCAACACAAGTTACAGGACGAAAACTGAAACAGTCAGAACGACGATCGTGAGAATGGCCAGCAGGAGGAGCACCGGCCACACGAATTTGAGCCACGTTCCGTAGCCGACACGCGCGATGGCCAGGCCGCCCATCACCACTGCCGACGTGGGCGTTATCAGGTTGAGCAGGCCATTGCCGCTCTGGTACGCGGTCACGACGAGCTGCGGTGGCACGTCCGCGAAGCGTCGCGAGCGGGGCCATGATCGGCATCGCCACGGTCGCCAGGCCGGACGACGACGGGATCAGGAACGAGAGCGGCAGGAACAGCAGGTACATCAGGTTGATGAACACCGCCCCGCCGACGTCGGACACCAGCTGCTCCGCCGCATTGAGGACGGTGTCGGTGATCAGGCCGTTGGTCATGATCACCGTGATGCCGCGGGCGATGCCGATGATCAGCGCCACGCCGAGTAGATCCCGCGCGCCATCCACGAAGGTCGAAGTGAAATCGGTCTCCTTCATGCGCCCGACGATGCCGATCAGGATCCCGAAGAACAGGAACGACGCGGTCATCTCGGGGAACCACCACCACAGGGTGGGCAGGCCGATGCCCAGGTCCTCCCATGGAATGACGCCGTAGATCATGACCACGAAGGCAAGGAAGAACAGGACCAGCACTGCCTTCTGCGAGCCGGTCAGCGGCGCCTGGGCGCCCTCCTCGTCCTCGGCCGCGTGGAACTGTTTCTCGTTCGACTCCTTCATGTCGTAGACGAGCGACTTGGTGGGATCAGCTTTGACCTTGGCCGCATAACGCATCACGAACCAGATACCGATCGCGGTACCAACGATGAGGAGCACCAGCCGGCCGATCAATCCTTCAGCCAGCGTCGTGCCGGCGAATTCCGATGCGATCCCCGTGGCGAACGGATTGATGGTCGAGCCCAGGACGCCGATTCCGCAGCCCAGCAGCAAGATCGAGGCCCCTACCAGCGCGTCGTACCCTGCCGCGATCATCACCGTGATGATCAACACGTAGAACGCGAGGCTCTCCTCGGCCATTCCGTAGGTGGTGCCGCCCAGCGCGAATACGGCCATCAGAATCGGGATCAGCCACTTTTCACGGCCGCGCATCCGGGACACGATCCGCGCGATGCCATTCTGAATTGCGCCTGTCTTCATCGTCACCGCGAGGAACCCGCCGATGACGAGGATGAAAAGCGCAACGTCGATCGCACCGAAGAGCTCGCCCGAGTTCCACACGCTGACGCTGCCGTCCTCGGCACTCTCGATGCCATACAGGCCGTTGATCGGCGCCATGAGCGAATCCACGAGGATGCGCTGCGGGTTGGGATCGACCTGGTGATACGTGCCCGGGATGGGCTCGCCGTTCGGATCGGTGTCGTAGAGGCCAGCCGGAATGACATACGTCAGGGCCGCGACTATGACGATCAGCACGAAGAGGATCGTGTACGCGGACGGCAGCGAGAAGCCGCCCTTCTTGGGTTCCTCGGCGGCCGGCAGCGGTGCGGTTGCGGCGGTCATCGTGGTGCCTCCCTCAGGCAGTAAGCGTCAGGACGATACCGGCAGGTGCGGTTGGCTCGGCATGCTCGGGCGTACCGCGCGCAAAGGCCAGCAAGGCCAGGATGGCGATGAGCGCGACGATCGCGACGATCCAGCGCCAGGCACGGTCCACGTTCTCTCCTTCGCTAACGGTTCAGCTTTGGATCAGATCGGATCACGATTGATCGGGCAGGTCATGCAATGTCCGCCGCCGCGGCCCTTGCCGAGCTCGAAGCCCTCGATGGTGATGACCTCCACCCCGGCTTCACGCATCTTGGAGATGGTGAACGTGTTGCGCTCGTAGGCCACGACGACGCCGGGCTCCAGCGCCACGACGTTGTTGCCGTCATCCCACTGTTCGCGCTCCATCTGGTAGCGCATCGCCGCCGGTCTCGACAACGGTGAGCTTCTTGACGCCCAGCGCTTCGCCGACGGAGGAAAGCAGGTCCTTGTCCTGACGGACGTCGAGCGTGCCCGGCTTGGATCCGGGCCGCAGGCTGATGGACGCGAATGCCCTCGACCACCTTGCGAATAGGCGGTCACCTTGTCGCGATCGAGCAGCGTGAAGACGGTGTCGAGGTGCATGTGCGCGCGGTCCTTGGTCATCACCGCGGCAATGACCCGGTCCGCCGCGCCCTTGGCGAAGAGAGCGCGCGCGATCTGCTCGATCATCCGCGCGCTCGTCCGCTCGGACAGTCCGATCGCGACCGTGCCGTTGCCGATGATCTCGACGTCGCCACCCTCGAGCGATGCCAGACCGAAGTCGTTTGCCTGGAAGCGGTCGTCGTCACCGATCGGCGGATACCAGAACTCGAAATCGGCGCCCTTGAACATCGGGTGGCCGCGGTAGATGGCCGCCATGTTGAACGACTCGCGACGGCGCGCCGGCCAGTACATGGGGTTGATCGAAACGCCGCCGTAGATCCAGCACGAAGAGTCGCGCATGAAGAGCGTGTTGGGCAGTGGCGGCAGGATGAAGATTCCGTCGTCGTCGACTGCCGCGGCTATCAGCGACGTCTTCTTCAACGTTGCCAGGTCCAGGCCGGACTCGCCGACGGTCAGCCCGCCGATGAGGTGCCGAGCGAGCAGATCCGGCGCCATCTCGCCCAGGACGTCTGCCTGACCGGTTCGACGAGACCAGTTCCGACCACGTACTCGGTCGACACCAGATCGATCAGCCGCTGGCGGATCGTGGCGTCTGCTGCCAGCGCCTCGGACAGAAGCTGCTGGGCGTAGAGCACCTCGACGCCACGCTCGCGCATCCGAGCCACGAACATGTCGTGCTCCTTCTGGGCGCGCTCCACCCACAGCACGTCGTCGAAGAGCAGCTCGTCGTGGTTGTCCGGGGTAAGTCGCTGGAGGCTGAGATCCGGACGATGGACGATCACCTGCCGGAGCTTTCCGACCTCTGAATGGACGCCGAACGTCGCCATGCGCTTCTTACTCCTTGATGTTGGTGCCGGCCGTCCCTTCGACGAGGCCGTCTATCTGCTCGAGTGAGCCGATCGCCGCGCGCTTGCCAGTCGCTTTGGCGAACTCCGCTGCCGCTGAAACCTTGGGGCCCATCGAACCGGCCGCAAACTCCTTGGCGGCCAGCTCGTTTGGCGTGATCGATTCGATGCGTCGCTGCGTTGGCTTGCCGAAGTCCTCGTACACGCCGTCGACGTCGGTCGCCATGACGAACAGGTCGGCGTCAAGCTCCCGCGCCAGCAGGCTCGTGGCGAGGTCCTTGTCGATCACGGCTTCGACGCCCACGAGCTGACGCTCCTGGTTTGGAGCGTACATCGTGGGGATGCCGCCACCGCCGGCGCAGATCACCACGGCGCCGTGGTCGAGCAGCCATTTTGTCGGGCGGAGCTCGAAGATCCTCTTTGGTTTTGGCGACGGGACCACGCGGCGCCAGCTCGCGCCGTCCGGCTTGACCGCCCAGCCCTTCTCCGCCGCCAGAGACTTGGCCGTCTGCTCGTCGTAGATGGGGCCGACGAACTTCGTTGGATCTGCAAACGCTGGATCTGCGGGATCCACCTCCACCATCGTCAGGACGGTAGCCAGCGGCACCTCGAAAGGCAGCCGATTGCCCAGCTCCTGCTCGAGCATGTAGCCGATCATCCCCTGCGTCTCGGCGCCCAGGATGTCCAGCGGGTAGGCCTCGACGTCGCGGTAGGCGTCGGCCTGGAGCGCCAGGAGGCCAACCTGCGGCCCATTGCCATGCGATACGACGAGCTGATGCTTGCCGGCCACGCGCGCCAGGGCGTCGGCCGCGATCTTGATGTTGGCTCGTTGGTTCCCGGCCGTCATGGGCTCGCCTCGCTTGAGGAGAGCATTCCCGCCGAGTGCTATTACGACTCTCATCGCAGATGCGGATGCTATGCGCAGATCAGGCGCCAAGCGTGGCGACCATGATCGCCTTGATGGTGTGCATGCGGTTCTCGGCCTGATCCCACACGATCGCGCGCTCGGATTCGAACACGTCGTTGGTGACCTCGAGCCCATCAAGGCCGTACTTCTCGAAGATCTCCTCGCCGACCTCGGTATTCCGGTCGTGGAATGCCGGCAGGCAGTGCATGAACTTCACCTGCGGGTTGCCGGTCTTCTTCACCAGGGCGGCGTTGACCTGGTACGGCTTGAGGAGCTTGATGCGTTCCTCCCAGGCCGAGTCGGCCTCGCCCATCGATACCCAGACGTCGGTGTACAGGAAATCGACGCCCTTGACGCCCACCGCAGGATCATCGGTCAGGGTGATCTTCCCGCCGGTCTCCTGGGCGACCGCCTTCGACTGCTTGACCAGCTCGGCGTCCGGCCACAGGTGCTTCGGCGCGCAGAGGCGGACGTCCATGCCCATCTTCGCGCCGCCGACCATGAGCGAGTCGCCCATGTTGTTCCGGGCGTCGCCGAGGTAGCAGTAAGCGATGTCATGGAGTGGCTTGTCGCTGAACTCCTGCATGGTGAGAAAGTCGGCCAGGATCTGGGTCGGGTGGAACTGGTCGGTCAGGCCGTTCCAAACGGGGACGCCGGCGTACTTGGCCAACTCCTCCACGATGTCCTGGCCGTAGCCGCGGTACTCGATGGCGTCGAAGATTCGACCCAGGACGCGCGCCGTGTCCTTCATCGACTCCTTGTGGCCGATCTGGGTGCCGCTTGGACCGAGATACGTCACGTGGGCACCCTGGTCGTATGCCGCGACCTCGAAGGAGACGCGCGTTCGCGTGGATGTCTTCTCGAAGATGATGGCGATGTTCTTGCCCTTGAGTCGCTGCTGCTCGTAGCCGGCGTACTTGGCCGCCTTCAGATCGGCAGACAGCTTGAGCAGGAACTTGATTTCCTGCGGCGTGAAGTCCAGCAGCTTGAGAAAGCTGCGATCCCTGAGATCGAAACCCAATTTGATGCCTCCGTTACCCATCGAGTGTACGGAAACGACGTCACGTCATTACGGCCTGCACGAGCAATCGCGACCGGACGGTACGGCTGGAGTGTTAACAAACGGTGAACCGGCCCTTGCGAGCCGGTTCGTGAGTGTTCTGTGGAGGCGACGACCGGATTCGAACCGGTGAATAGAGGTTTTGCAGACCTCCCCCTTAACCACTTGGGTACGTCGCCCCGGATGTGCTGCCCTGTGACTGGCTGGCCCTTGAGGATTCGAACCTCAGTTCACGGATCCAAAGTCCGCTGTCCTACCACTAGACGAAGGGCCAGCGGGGATTGCGCAGGGCAAAAGAATGGAGCGGGAGACGGGGTTCGAACCCGCGACCTTCACCTTGGCAAGGTGACGCTCTACCAGCTGAGCCACTCCCGCTCGATTGCCGGCCCGACCGGCCGGAGATGGTGGTGCCGAGAGCCAGAATCGAACTGGCGACACCGCGATTTTCAGTCGCGTGCTCTACCAACTGAGCTATCTCGGCGCGTCCAGTCCTGTCCCGGTCGAAGCAACGACCATCTGATATTGAAGCATATCGGTCGATGGCCAGCCGCGCTCGCGGCCTGCTGACGCCGCGTCAGTCGAGGCCGGCCAGCGCGGCCACGGCGCTCGGATCGACCGGCGCCTCGCCCGTCAGCGCCCGCAGGCGGTTGATGCGATCCACGATCGGCGGATGGGTGGACATCATGCCCGAGGCGCGAGCCTCGAACTTCTTGATCGGGTTGACGATGTACAGGTGCTGTGTGGCGCGGTTGGCAACCTCCAGCACCTCCTGGTCGGCGGCGATCTTGGCCAGCGCCCGCTCCAGGCCGTACGGGTTGCGCGTCAGCTCGACGCTCGACGCGTCGGCCAGGTACTCGCGCTGGCGGCTCACGGCCAGCTGGACGGCACGGGCGATGATCGGCGCGACGATCGCCAGGACGAGGCCGACGATCAGGAACACGATCTGCAGGCCGCCTCCCGCCGCTGTCGCTGTCGCGGCTTCGTGCGCCCGCCGGACACGCCGCTCCAGAACGTGAAGCGCAGGAAGAAGTCGGCCAGCAGGGCGATCGAGCCCACCAGCACCGCGACCAGCAGCGCGAATCGGATGTCCAGGTTCTTGACGTGCGACAGCTCGTGGCCGAGCACGCCCTGGAGCTCCTCGCGGTCGAGCTTCTCGAGCAGCCCGGAGGTGATCGCGACGCTGGCGTGCGCCGGGTCGCGGCCGGTGGCGAAAGCGTTCGGGCGCGGTGTCGTCGATGATGTAGACCTTGGGCATCGGCAGGTTGCCGGCAATGGCCAGCTCGCGAATGACGTTCATGAGCTGCGGCGCCGTCTGCTCGTTGACCTCGCGGGCGCCCGAAACGGCCAGCACGAGGCTGTCGCCGGCGTAGTACGACACGCCGCTGATCAGCAGGCTGATCACCGAGGCGATGACGACCGCGAGCAGTCCGCTCTGCCAGGTGCCGCCGATGGCAAAGCCGACGACGAAGCCGAAGACAGCCAGCAACGCCGTGACGAGGAACACGAGGACGATCGACCGCCGTCGATTGGACGCGATCTGCTGGTAGAACGATTGGACCTTTGGAGCGTTCACTTTCAATCAGCCTGCCGAGTTACGGGCAGGCCGCCTGGGTTAGGGGCGCGAGCGACTAGCCCGCTGCCGGAGGTGCCGGTGGTGGGCCGCCAGCGGGCGGCGTGCCTGTCGGCGGAAGGTCGGTGGCGCCGAACCTGGCGGTGGCGTCACGTTCACCGGAGGCGGAGCGGCACCGAGGTTCGAGAGGTCGACGCGTGGGACCTGCTGGGCCTCGGGCTCGGCATCGAAGAACTGCTCGGCATGGAAGCCGAGCGGTCCGGCGATCAGCACGCTGGGGATCGTGGCGATGTTCGGTGTTGTAGTCGAGCACGACCGCGTTGTAGTGCTGGCGGGCGAACCCGATCTGGTTCTCGGTGGTGGTCAGCTGCTCCTGCAGCTCCAGGACGTTCTGGTTGGCCTTCAGGTCGGGATAGTTCTCGACGACGGCGAACAGCGAACGCAGTGATGCCGGTCAGCGCGTTCTCAGCAGCGGCCGACTGGGCAGGACCCTGGGCGCCGGCGGTCACCGCGTTGGCTCGTGCCTGGGTGACGTTCTCGAGCACTGACTGCTCGAATCCCATGTAGCCGCGCACGGCGTTGACCAGGTTCGGGATCAGGTCCCAGCGTCGCTTCAGCTGGACTTCGATCTGGGCGAATGCCTCGCGTATCCGCAGACGGCGCTGGACGAGGCCGTTGTAGATCAGGATGCCGCCGATAACGATGACGGCGATCACGATCAGGGCGATGATGACGGGGGTTGACATCTGTCCTCCGGACTCGATCCGCGTGACGGCGGATACCGAGAGTTGATTCTAGCAGCGCCCCTCAGTCGCGCTGTTCGCGAACCCCAGACAGCAGGACGCCGGTGTAGTCCACGGCACGCGAGTCCACCGGCCCGATGCCCATGTCGTCGATCTTCGAACGCTCGTACTTCGTCCGCTCGACGCTGCCAACGAGGCTGCGATTGATGATCAGGACCTGCGAGGAGACCTTGCGTTGATTGCCTGCGAAGGGGAAGGTCACCGAGGCATCGGTGAGCGGCACCATCTGCTTGCGCCGGCTCCACGCGAGCAGCGGGTCGCCGGCCGAGGGTGCGTGCAGCAGGCCGAGGACAACGTACGGCCCGAGCTCGACCTGGATCTCGGTCGTCCGCGTTCGAATGCGCATCTGGGTGTCACCCGGCGCCGCCTGCGCCTCGCAGGCGAACACTTCGTGGCGATCGAGCACCACGTCACCGGCCTCGACAAACCTGCCATCGTCGAGCGCCCTGAGCGTGGCACGACTGAGCGCGATCGACTCCGACTCATTCAGGTAGTCGGTCAGGCGCACGCCGTCGGCCAGGTCCAGGAATCCCCGGACCAGACAATCCCCTGCGTATGCCGTAAACGGTGTTTCGCCCATGCCTGAGTGCCCCATGTTGCGCGACCGCAACATCGTGCAGCGGATTCGGCTGCCGCACACGTGACCCAATCGTCCTGTGCTCGTTGAACGGCAAGCAACGCTCATCGACCTCGGGCCGATCGACCATCGCGTGGCTGCTCGATCGGCCGGACAGATTGCGGCGGGCGGTACTGGGCGACGCGAGCCGGTCAAGCTCGAGTCGAGACGGGCATGCTGCCTCGAGCGCGGCCGTGGATGCCGCTCGACCTGGCGCGGCGGCCGAGCTGATGACGATGCCGTGCCGGACGCCTCCGCGATGGCGGCCCGGCCGACTTCCTTATGGTCGATGGCGAGCGGTTGGCCTACCCCGCCGCCCTAAGGCGTGTCGCGGCCGTTAGCTCTGCAGCCCGGCAAGGCTGTCGCTAGTGAGCGACGTATACAAACGTTCCAGGCACGTGGCCGACGACGCCGTTCGTTGTGTCAGTCAGCGTGACGTTGCTGAAGGTGGCAGTCGTGATGACCGTGCTCTGACCGGCCGGGCAGAAGAGGGCGGGCACCGCGTATATGGTCAGCTCGGTAGTGATCTTCCCGCTTTGATCCGCTTGATTCGTCGCGGTCGACTCCAGCTCTCCGCTGAAGCTCTTGTTCGTAGCTGACGGGTTCTTGCCACCCCCGTTGACGCACTTGGCGACCGTGGTCACGTCTGCCGCCGCCACGTAAACGACGGTCGTGCCCGAGCCCAGCCCGACCTCGGTGCCGTTCACGACCAGCCGCGGACTGCCGAGCGCGCAGTCACGCCCTTGAAGTGTGGATTTGCGCCATAGACCAGCGACGACCGATAGTGCCATGACGCTGACAGCGAGAACGGTCGCGAAGATCGACCTGTGACGACGCATGTGAACTCACCTCATTCGAAAACCTGGACGGTACGGCGAAGCATAGTCGACTACGTGCGTCACGGACCAAAATTGAGCGGGTACCGCGCTTGCCAGCGTCTCGCGCCCCAGCCTAACGTCGGGCCGTGGAGCAGCGAAAGACCGTGACCGTGTTGTTCTGCGACATGGTCGGATCGACGGCACTCGGGGAGGAGCTCGACCCAGAGACGCTTCGCCGGATCATGAACCGATACCACGCCGTCGCACGCGAATCCATCGAGCGTCACGGCGGCACGGTCGATCGTTTCATCGGCGACGCCGTCATGGCCATCTTCGGCATCCCGCTTCGTCGCGAGGATGACGCGCTCAGGGCCGTGCGAGCTGCGTTGGAGCTGCGTCAGAGCCTCGCCCGTTTGAATGCGCAGCTGGAGGAGGGCGGCGTCCACCTCGCGATCCGCATCGGCGTAAACACAGGCGAGGTGTTCACGCACCAGCGAGGATGTGGAGACCGCGGCCGTGGGCGACGCCGTGAACGTTGCGGCCAGGCTCGAGCAACTCGCCGAGCCGGGAGCAATCGTCATCGGTCCATCCACGGAGCGACTGGTGCGCCACGCAGCCCAACTCGAGTCGCTGGGGCCGATAGAGCTCAAGGGCAAGAGCCAGCCCGTGGAGGCGTGGCGACTGCTGGGCCTTGTCGAGCACACGGACGCCATTGCGCGCCATCTCGACTCGCCAATCGTGGGGCGAGAATCAGAACTCGCGCAGCTCGAGTCGGCCCTGCAACGAGCGATCGATCAACAAAATTGCCAGCTGGTGACGGTCATCGCGCCAGCCGGCACTGGAAAGTCTCGGATCACGCGAGAGTTCATACAGCGGGTTGAGGGTCGTGCCCGCGTCGCCGTTGGGCGCTGCCTTTCCTATGGCGAGGGGATCACATATTGGCCGGTGGTGCAGGTGATAAAGACACTTGCAGGAGTCACCGAGACGGACGATCCACAAATGATTGTCGAACGCATCGGTCGCCTTGCCGGCGTCGACGTTGGGCGGGACGGAGAGGCTGAGCTGATCAGAGACCGCATCGTCGGCCTGCTGGGTTTGACCGAAGCGCCGTCGCTACCGGAGGAGACCTCCTGGGCGATCCGTCGCGTTATCGAACGACACGCCGACCAGCCGCTTGTGGTGGTCATCGAGGACATCCACTGGGCCGAGGAAACGCTCCTGGACCTCATCGAATACCTCGAGGGCTGGACACGTGACGCTCCACTTCTGCTTCTCTGCCTGGCGCGTCCCGACATTGGCGAGATGCGTCCCGGGTGGGGAAGCAACACGCCGAACGCCACGACAATCGAGCTCAGACCCCTGGGCGACGAACACGCGGACACCCTGATCGACAGCCTCCTCGGGGTCGAGAGCGGCGGAGCGGCCGATGAACCCTGGCGCCAGCGGGTGATCAGCGCCGCCGATGGAAATCCGCTCTTCGTCGAGGAGCTCGTGCGCATGCTGCTGGACGATGGGTCTCTACGTGTCGAAGGACACCGATGTGTGGCCATTCGCGACCTCTCTGAGGTCGAGATGCCGCCCACCGTCGAGGCGTTGATCAGCGCTCGGATTGACCGCCTGCCTGCCGCCGAGCGTCCGGTGCTGGAGCGCGGCGCGGTAATTGGGAGGGTGTTCTACTGGGGTGCAGTTGGGGAGTTGTCGTCGGATGTGGAGCGCCGAATTGATTGGAACGCATCTCCAGGCGCTCGTTCGCCGCGACATGATCCAGCCCGACGCCTCCGACCTGCCCGGCGAGGATGCCTTCCGCTTCCTGCACGTCCTCGTTCACGACGCCGCATACCGGGCCATCGGCAAGGAGGCGCGAGCCGACCTTCATCGCCGCGTGGCCGACTGGCTGGAGGTTCGTGCGGGTGGACGCCTGCCCGAATTCGACGAAATAATCGGCTACCACCTCGAGCAGGCCGCTCGCGCAGTTCTCGGCCTCGGCTTCCTCGATGAAGCTGCCCGCACGATCAGGGATCGGGCCGTCGAACAGCTGGCGGTGGTCGGTCATCGAGCGCTCGCCCGCGGCGACATGCCAGCCGCTTCGTCGCTGCTGGGGCGGGCCGCCGCGATTGCGCCGCCAGGAGCTCAGAGAGCTCGTCTGTTGGTCGATCTCGGCTTCGCGCAAGTTCAGACGGGAGAGCTGACGGCTGCCGACGAGGCGCTCGCGAAGGCCATGGAAGTGGCCGCGGCGGCCGAGTCCCGCGACCTCGTCGAGGAGGCGCGGATAGAGCGCGAGTTCCTACGGGCCCAGACCCAACCCGAGGGCTGGGCAGAAAACGCCGCCATCGTGGCCGACGCCGCTCTCGCCGTGTTCGAAGAGAGCGGCGACGAACTCGGGCAGGCGCGGGCATGGCGCCTTCGTGCCGAAATCTCGTGGGTCACTTGCCAGTTCGGGGAGAACGCGCAGCAACTCGAGCGCGCACTCGACCACGCCACGCATGCGGGTGAACGCCGCGAGGTCGACGAGAACATGGCTTTTCTGGCCAGCTGCCTGGTCTTCGGTCCAACCCCGGTCGACGAGGCCATCGCACGAATCGATGAGATGCAGACGCAGGCAGCGGGCCGACTACGCCTCGAGGCCTCGCTGCTGGCGTGGAGCGGCTACCTGCGTGCCATGCGGGGAGAGATCGACGAAGGACGCCGCCGCTATCGGCGATCGCGACAGACGCTGGAAGATCTCGGCATGCGCTTCGCGGTTGCGCACGGCAGCGTGGTTGCCGCCGGGATCGAGCTGCTCGCCGGTGACCCGGCCGCGGCCGAAGCAGCTGCTGCGCGCGGGATACGCCGAGCTCCAACAGAATGGGCGCCCCGGCCGCTGCGTCCACGGTCGCCGCCTGGCTGGCCCACGTCATGGCCGATCAACAACGCTGGGACGAAGCGATTGCCATGGCTCGGACCAGCCAAGGCCTGGCGGCGGAGGACGACATCGTTAGTCAAGTCGATCTGGAGAGGCGCCTGTGCGCGCGGCCTGGCTGCCACGGGAGAGATCGAGCAGGCACAGGTCCTCGCCGACGAAGCCATGGTCCTTGCACGGGCCGCCGACGACCCGCGGATGCTGGCCCAGGCACTCGTCGCGCTATCGATGGCAAGGCTTGCTGCGCATCGCGAGCAAGAGGCGACTGCGGCCTTGCTCGAGGCCCGGGAGGTCTACACGTCCAAGGGCGACCGGGTCTCGCTGGAGCGCACCTTGGACGTACCTACCGACTAGGTCGAAGGGCTCACCGGATGAACGTCCGCGTCAGATCGTCGGCGAGGCGTACACCACGAAGCTCGTCACCGTCGTCTGATCGAGCGGGTTGCCCGGCCGCGTCTCGAACGCTTCTTTCGTTCCAACGGCCACGTGCTGGAGATCGTCGCTGGTGCTGGCGCCGATGATCGCGCCCGCTGCGTCGAAGAAGATGGCACCCACGTGAGCGCTGACTACTTCTTCCTCGCCCACGTTCTGGGCCTCGCCGGTCACGTATAGGCCTCCAGGAAGTGCGTCGGCGCTGCGCAGAGTCGTGTTCTGGGGCTCCAGGCGCCGCGTTGGCTTCTCGTTGATATCGCGGAAGCGCGCGTCGACAGTCAGGTTCGTCAGGTTGGCAATCGGTGCGTCGCCCTCGAGGAACTGGTCAACGAGATAGCCCGTGTCACCGGGCGCCAGGTAGGTTGGATAGGCAAAGCGGAATGTGCCCGCCGCCACGACGTTCCCATTGGTCGACTTGATCGTGTAGTCGCTCTCCCGAGCCGACACCTGGATCCAGTGATCGCTGATGTTCTTGAGCTGCTGGATGACCATCACGCCGGTGAGCTCATTGGGCGTGACTTCCCAGGTGATCAGCTTGTTGACGTCGATCAGCAACGGCGGTTGGCTGGGGCTCGGGTTGGGCGTGGCCCCTCCCCCAGCGCATCCAGTGAGGATCGCCGCGAGGACGACGAGCACGCCCGAGAAAGCGGCGCGCGGCCGCGCGTTGGTCAACGACCGGTTCATTAGCCCTCCAGCCCTGTAACGATTACCGGCCAATCGTAGTCAAGGTCCAGGCGGTACGTGGCACTCCGAGCGCAGGCCTGTTGGTACTCCAGCTGTGGTCTGAAGGTACGCCGCGGCTTACTTGCGCTGCACCCAGATGGTGACCCGGTCGGCGATCGTGTTGTTCACATTGGATATCGCCCAGATGGTCGCTGAGCTGAGGTCGTGCTTGAACGCCGTCGAGTCAATGGCGACGCGTGCCCGGATGACGGACTTTTCCCCGGGTTGCAACGTCGGCGTGTTGTAGGTGCCGGCGACGACGTCGGCGGTAATCTCGGTGTCGCCCTTGAAGTAGCGGATTGTCGCTCCGGGCCTGATCGCATAGCTGCACTGGCAGAAGCTGTAGCTGTCTGCGACCGAGCCGTCGTTCTGGACCGAGATGTAAACCACACGCTTGTCGCCAGCGTAGATCTTCATCGACACGTACTGGTTTGCGCCCGTGTCGCGGTAGATGTTGTCGCCCCACAGCTCGCCGCCGGAACGGCGGATCCGCGCGTCGGGCTCAGGACCGGCACATGCCGCTGGAACATGACCGGCCGTGTTGTTTGCACAGTCGCCCACGGCGGTTGCCTTCTGGTAGCAGGCCAGGTCGCCGTTGCACGAGTTGTCACCCACGGCGGTGCCGGTCCGCTCCGCGCAGGACAGCGTGCCGTTGCACGAGTTGGCGCCGATGGTGCCGCTTGATCCGTCGCAAGTGGTTATGCCGTTGCACGAGTTGTCGCCGATGTTGGCGCTCGTGTTGACGCTCCCCAGCCCGCAGGCAATCTGACCGTTGCACGAGTTGTCGCCGATGGTGCCTGTGGCGCCCGTGCATGCGCCGAGTCCGACGCACGAGTTGTCACCGATGCTGCCGGTGGTGTCCTTGCAGGCGAAATTGCCGTTGCACGAGTTATCGCCGACCGGTCCCGTCGCATTCAGGCAGGCGTCAGTGCCCATGCACGAACTGACGGGCGGTGGCCCGAGCGGCTGGAAGTCGGGAGCCGTTGGCGGCGCGGTGCTGGCCAGCGCGCCCGTGGCACTGAGCGAGCTGAGCAGCAGAAGTGACAGGGAGAGGATGCCCGCGCTGCGGGAACGCGTGATCAGGAAGCGCATCGGTACGGAAACCCTCTAAGGCTCTTACCAGCGCCTGCCAAACGCCCGGGCGCCCTAAAGACGGACCATACGCCCTTCGACTGGCAGGAAAGGCCGAGAAAACGCGCGTTCTGCTCGCTACGTGTCCAGGCGCACCCACGTGGAGCCGCCCTTGCACAGCCACAGGCGTCTAGAGCTGTCCAGGAAGAGATCGCCCGCCAGTCCAGCCGTGGGATGCGAGCGCGCGCTCGACGGCTTGAGCCGCAGCTGAGCGACATTTCCGATGAAGTACCCGCCCCGACCGGAGCCCGACTCGCCGCGGACACCGACCGCGCCCGTGCCCCCGACTGCACGCCCGAACACGCCGGTCTCGTCGGGGGTCGTGCGCGGGACCTCATCGTCGCCCTTGCTGAGGCCGTACACGCCAGTCTTGTTCCCCGCCGAATAGCCGAGGGCGCCGGCCCTTGCGCCGGTAGGCGCGAAACCGATCACTCCGTAGTCGAACGTGCTCTGCCCCCAGACTCCCGTGAAATGGTCGCTGAAGCCCTGGGTCCCGTGGTGATCTCTGCTCCTCCCCGTGACTCCCGGCCCGGTGGTACCAACACCTCGGATAGCCGTCTGGCTATCGCCGGTGTTCTGGATCTGAGTCGTCGTGGGAGCGGTGTTCGCGGCGCCGAGCGTGACGTCGTCGGGGTCATCGGCGTGCACTGGGGACGTGCGGGCGAGCGTGATGCCGACGGCTGCCCCCAGCGCTCCGAGCCCCGAGAACAGGAGAGAGCGTCGCGAACGGGTCGCGGTGCTGTCGATGGTCATCGGATCCCTCCTGGTGCCTATTTGTACCGACGACTCGAACCTACACCCGCTGTCGAATCCCTATCGACGACAAAACGGCTCACCGACGCATTCGACCTCGGTCTCTCCGTGGGCTATCCACTCACGGCTCCGGGACTTATCTGTGCATTTACTTTCGCTGCACCCAGATCTGGACGGCGTCCTGCTTGGTCGGGTCGATGTTCGACGTGACGAGGATCAAGCGCGCGCCTAGCACCCCTTTGGGTATGAACGATGCGTCAACGCTGACGTACACGCGAATGAGGAACTTCTCGCCGGGATTGAGCATCGGCGTCGTGTACTCCCAAGAGGAAGCTGACCGGAGCGACGACACTCGGCCGGACTCCGCACCGCGGCCCGAAGAGGACAGCGCCAGGTCGACCTCTACGTCACTGCCCGATGATCCGCAGCACCCGCGCCATCTCGGGTTTGCACGACTCTGTCTATCCTCGCGCAGGGCACCGCCGACGCTCGTCACAGCCCACAGGGGTGAGCCGGCAGGTGTCCGCAGGAGGCATCACCATGTTCGAGCACCTCAGGGCTTACCTGGCACGGCCTACGTTCTTCCTCGCATTGGGGATAGCCATTGGGGCCCTGCTGGCGCCCGCCTTCGGCAGCGATGCGGCGCAGGGGGTCACTACCTACACCCGTGCCGTTTCCTGCCATGGCACCAGCTTCTTGCCGCTCAGCTCTGACAGTTACTCGGTCCAAGGAGCGCGGCGAGTGACCTTGAGCGACGGCGTTTTCGCCTGCGATGCTGCCTTGCCCCACAAGGCGGTCGTGACCAGGGTCCGTTTCACGTTGTTCGACAATTCGACCGGGTCCGTGCATGACTGTTTCCTCTTGCGTACCGGGCTCGATCCAGCGAAGGCCCAGGCATTCGACGTACTGGCATCAGTGCCGGAAACCTCGAACAGCATCAACGCACAGCGACTCGCGGACACCTCGATCGCCTTCGCCACGATCGACAACATGCAGTTCGTGTATCGGCTGCAGTGCTTCATCACCGCCGGCGGCGCTGAAGAAGAGGGCATCTTCGGGGCCGACATCACCTACAAGATCACCGCCTCGAACGGCTGAGCGCGGCCGTTTTCACGCTCAAACGAGTGGTGGGCGGTGAGGGACTCGAACCCCCGACTTTCTCGGTGTAAACGAGACGCTCTGACCAACTGAGCTAACCGCCCGAGTTCGCGCCCGGAGGCGCCGTGAAAGTCTAAACGGCGGTCTTGCGACCGCCGTTCAACTCAAGGAATTGGTGCCCAGGCCGGGACTTGAACCCGGATGACTTGCGTCATACGCCCCTCAAACGTACGCGTATACCAATTCCGCCACCTGGGCACTGGTACCGAGGGAGGGACTTGAACCCACACGACCTTGCGGCCACTAGGTCCTGAACCTAGCGCGTCTACCTATTCCGCCACCTCGGCGCGCAGCCTCCAACGCCATTTCGGACGTTTAGGCGAGGCCCGAGTCTAGCACGAGCCCCGGATCCGACCGACCTAGGTTGCGACGGTCGACGCGCTCAGCTTGAAGGCCGCGATCGAGAAGACGACGAACAGAACGGCCAGGATGACGGTGAACTGGAACAGCCGCTTCTCTATGCCGCGGCGGCTCCGATAAACCGACGAGTCTCCGCCGAAGGTCGCGCCCAGACCGGCGCCACGGGACTGGAGCAGGATCGAAGCCATCAGGCCGATCGCGACCAGCATCTGCCCGAGCAGAAGAAGGGTTTGCACGGCCGGAGGATACCGCAAACCGCCTCAGAACTTCGTCAGCAGGTTCTGACCAGTCATGCCCTCCGCTGGAGGAAGCCCAACGAGATCGAGCAGCGTGGGAGCGACGTCGGCCAGCACGCCATCGCGGAGCCGACGGCCGCGCACCTGCTCGCCAACCAACACGAGCGGCACTGGATTGAGCGAATGAGCCGTCATGGGGTCGCCGCGCTGGTCGCGCATCTCATCGGCGTTGCCATGGTCCGCCGTGATGCACAGCAACCCTTCAGGCGGCATTGCCTCGACGACTCGGTTCAGGCAGCCGTCGACGAACTCGACCGCACGCACCGCCACGTCCCAGAAGCCGGTGTGGCCGACCATGTCGGGGTTGGCGTAGTTGGCGACGATGAAGTCGTACCTGCCCGATGAGATGGCGTCGACCAACGCATCGGTCACCCCCGCGGCGCTCATCTCGGGCTGAAGGTCGTACGTGGCAACGCCTGGGCTCGGCACCAACAGCCGTTCCTCCCCAGGGAATGGTGCCTCCACCCCGCCGTTGAAGAAGTACGTGACGTGGGCGTATTTCTCGGTCTCCGCGACGTGGAACTGCGTCCAGCCGAGATCCGAGAAGATCTCCGCCAGGCTGGTCACGGTTTCCGGTGGAAAGGCGACCGTGACTGGCAAACCCGCCTCGTACTCGGTCATCGTCACCACGGTGAGATCCCGCGGACGGCGGCCGCGGTCGAAGGCGGTCGTGTCGAACCCTCGTCCGTCGACCAGCGCGTGGATGAGCTCGCGAGCCCGGTCGGCGCGGAAGTTGAAGTGGATCACGACGTCGCCGTCGCGCACCGTGCCATCGACATCGGCGATTGCGGTCGGCTTGATGAACTCGTCGTTCTCGCCGCGGCCGTAGCCATCGAGCACGGCCTGTGATGCGGACGGGGCACGCAGACCTTCGCCTCGGACCATGGCGCGGTAGAAGCACTCGACCCGCTCCCAGCGTTTGTCCCGATCCATACCGAAATATCGTCCGCTGATCGTGGCGATTCGCGCGCCGGCGTGCGCCTGGTGCAAGCCGAGTCTCGAAATCCGGGACGAACTCGCCGCGGACCTCGGAGGAGTGTCCCGACCGTCGAGGAGACCGTGGACGACGACGTCGTTCGCTCCGTGCTGGTGTGCGAGACGGGCGATCTCGACGGCGTGCCGATCGACCGAGTGGACGCCTCCGGGCCCGAGCAATCCCACCAGGTGCAGCCGCGCCCCCGGCTGGACAGCGCGGGCCAACGGCCGCTACGAGCGCGGGGTTCGAGAAGAACGATCCGTTCGCGATCGCGGCATCAATGCGCGGCAGGTCCTGTGCCACTGGCCGGCCGGCGCCGATGTTCAGATGGCCGACCTCGCTGTTGCCCATCTGACCGGGCGGCAGACCCACGGCCTCGGCCGAAGCCTGGAGCAGCGAATGCGGCCACTCAGCAAGCAGCGACCGCCAGGTCGGCATGTTGGCCGAAGCAATCGCGTCATCCAACGGGTAGCGGCCAACGCCGAAGCCGTCGAGAACGACGAGAACCAGTGGTCGCGGGCGACTCACGCGCCGCGGGCCGCGGCAGTCAAGCCTGCACGGGCCACGATCCCGGCCATCTCGTCGACCTTCAGGCTGGCTCCGCCGACCAGCGCTCCGTCGATGCTCGGCTCGGCAAGGAACTCGTCGATCGAGGCACTGGTAACGCTGCCGCCGTACAGGATCGGCACCTCTTCGGCGCCGTTCGGCACCCCGGCCGCGGCCAGCGTGTCGCGAATCGCCTGGGACATGACCGCGGCGTCGCTGCCACGCGCCGTCAGACCCGTCCCGATCGCCCAGACCGGCTCGTAGGCAATCACCAGGTCTGGAGGAATGCGTGCCGAGACGCGCTGCATCTCGTGCAAGGTTCGCTCGAGCTGCTTGCGGACGGTCGCTTCGGCGCGCCCTGCCTGGCGGTCGTCCAGCTGCTCCCCGATGCACAGGATCGGCCGCAGGCCATATTCGGCACAGCGCAACAGCTTGCGGCCGATGAGCGCGTCGTCCTCGCCCTGGTCCCGTCGTCGTTCGCTGTGGCCGACGATGCTCCACGTAGCCAGCCCAACGACCATCGGCGCCGAGATCTCGCCGGTGTATGCGCCGAATGGCTCGGCGTGGATGTTCTGCACTCCGACTTCGACATCGGTGTCCTCCAGCGCCCGAACCACCGCGTGGAGACAGATGCTGGGCGGGCAGATCACCCTGGTGACGCCAGCGACGGCGGTTGCGTCAGCGATGTCGTTGGCCAGCAGGCCGGCGTCGAGCGGCGTGGTGTTCATCTTCCAGTTGGCGGCGACGATCACCGGCCGCATCGCGGCCGTCACGCGCCCTCACCGTGGTGAAGTGCGACGCTCTCGACCTCGTAGAACGCGCGCTGGACCTGGCTGCGCGACAGGCCTACTGCGGTGGCAAGCTCGCCGAACGTGGCTTCCGGCGAGCGGCGCCTGGCCGCCACGACCCGCCGCGTTCGGCGTGACAGACGCCGCAGGCCATCGGTCTGCTCCAGCACCTCGATGTTCGACAGCTGGCGGTGTGCCGCCTCCACCGCTCGCCTCAGGTTGGCAGCTCTCCGCGTTCACCACGCGGTTCATGTGCCCCTGCAGCGACCTGCCAAGCAGCCTGCCCTCGATATCCAGCGCGGCTGCCGACGACCCGAGCCGCCGCAGCACGCCGATGATGACGTCGGAGTCCTTCCAGGTCAGAACTCCCCTGCCCCGCCGCAGCCTCGTCCCCGCCGGAAACCCGAGTGCGGTTACCAGGTCCCTTGTTCCAGTCAGTGAAGGCTCCGGCACGACGAGCTCGAGGTGCGTTCCGGTTGCGGTGATGCTCAGGGATCCATGCGCCAGCATCAGGCCGCGCAGGTAGGCGAGCCGGCAGTGCGTGGCGACCGTCGCCCAGTCGAAGCCTTCGGAGGCACCCGAGCCATCGTCGAGTCGGACCGCCAGCCTACCAATCCCCGGGGTGCGGGCACGGCCACGAGCGGCCGCTCCCAGTCCGGCGCGCTCGGCCACGCGACAGCAATGGCGAGTCGGCTCGATGGCCGCCAGCTCGGCCCACACCGCAGCGACGAGGTCGCGCTCCATCTCCACGTCATGCCACCTTGGCGGCCGTCTCCCGGCGGCGGATGACGTGCTCGTCGTGCAGCTCGAGGATGGTCGCGGCGAGCTTGTGCGAGTCGTGGCGGTGAGCGTTGGCGTCGTCGACGACGTCGCGCGTGAAATAGCGCGGGCCCACGCGGGTCCGATAGTGAGACGTCGACGCGCACCGGCGCTGCCGGGTAGTTCGCCGGCTCTCGGGCATGCATGTTGCCATTGACGAGCACCGCGTCGATAACGTCGCCCAGGCCGTGCCTGTCGAGCGCGTCGAGGTGCTGTGACAGCGTGTAGCCCTCCGTCTCGCCAACCTGCGTGGCCACGTTGCAGACGAAGAGCCGCGGCGCACGAGTCGTGGCCAGGGCGTCCCTGATCCCGGGCACGAGCAGCGGCGGCAGCAGGCTGGTGTAGAGGCTGCCTGGGCCGATAACGACCATCTCGGCGTTGGCGATGGCGGCCAAAGCCTCTGCGGCGGGTCGAATCTCGGACGGCGTGATCCACACGCGGCGGATGCCCTTGGCACGGGCGATGACCGATTGGCCGTCGAGCGTCGATCCGTCCTCCAGCTCGGCGTGAAGGGTGACCGGCCGGCCCGCAACGGGAACGACGCTGCCGCGGACGGCCAGGACCTTGTTCGACTGGCGCACCGCTTCCTCGAAGTCGCCCGTGATGTCGGTCAGCGCGGCGATGATCAGGTTGCCCAGGGCGTGGCCGCGGAACTCGGGGCTCGCGTCATCAGGAACGCCGAGCGACCGGCGTCGCCGGGAAGCGGTATGAAAGCAGGCGGCTCATGGCCGGCTCGGTGTCGGCCAGCGCCTCGATGCAGTTGCGGATGTCGCCCATCGGCGGCAGGCCCATCTCGGTACGCAGCTTGCCCGAGGATCCTCCGTCGTCGGCCACCGTGACGACCGCCGTGATGTTGCTGGTCTGCTCTTTCAATCCGCGCAGCAGCATCGACAGGCCGGTCCCGCCACCGATCGCCACGATGTTCGGGACCACGCGCGCGGACCCGACGCTGGTAAAGCATCTCGACGAGCGGTTCCTCGCGGACCTGGTAGGGCTCGATCAGCACCCGCAGTAGGCGCCACGAGCCGTAGCCGAACAGCGCGACCCCGGCCACGAAGAGCAGAAGCAGTCGGATCTCCGGCGGCAGAAATGCCAGGGTCAGGACATCGATGAGCCCGTTCGAGGGCCCGCCGGATGCCGCTATCGCGGAATACAGCGAACGTAGTACGATCGCAAGAGCCAAGCGCGAGGAGCAGCTCGCCGAGAAAGACGACGAGCAGCCAGCGCTTGATGCCGATCCCCGGTCTCAGCCAGCGCCGCGCCTGGGCGCGCCGCGCCGCCACCCGGTTGCCCGACGTATCGGCCTGGCGGCGATCCGATCCCGATCGCCGGTCGCCGTTGCCCTCGGCTCACTCGCGCTCCAGCTCGCGGTGCCAGACGCTGACCGGACCCTGCCCCGACTTGCGCCAGCGCTGGGCGATCTCCTCGGCAATCGCGATCGAACGGTGCTGGCCGCCGGTACAGCCGAACGCGAGCGTCAACCGGCCCTTGCCCTCTGCCTCGTAGCCCGGAGCGGTCGTCTCGCAGGTACTCCTCGACGGTGTCCAGGAACTTGCGCGTGATCGGCTGGCCCAGAACGAAATCGCGAACGGGCTCGTCCAGACCGCTGAGCGGACGCAGGCGGTCGATGTAGAACGGGTTCTCCATGAAGCGGCAGTCGAAGACGACGTCCGCCTCGAGAGGGATGCCGTGCTTGTAGCCAAAGCTGATGATGTGCAGCGCCGATGCCGGCCGATCCGGGCTGGTGGTCCAGTGCGCCGTACAACCGCTCGCGCAGCTGGCGGCCTGACAGATCGGACGTGTCGATGATCACGTCCGCCTCTGCTCGAATCTCCGCCAGGAGCTCGCGCTCACGCGCGATCGACGCGGCAACTCCCCGGTCGTTGCTGTCCAGTGGATGCCGGTGGCGCGTCTCGCTGAAGCGCCGGATCAGGACGTCGTCGCGTGCCTCCAGGAAGAAGACCTGGGGCGTGATGTCACGCGCCTCGAGTGCGCTGACCGCCTGCTGGAACGCAACGGGCGCGTCGCCCGCGCGCGCATCGAGAACGAGCGCAAGCCGCTCGTAGCGGGCAGGCTCGCGCGCAACGAGCTGGGCAAGGTTGCGCAGCAGCTCGGCCGGCAGGTTGTCGACGACCCGGTAGCCGACGTCCTCCAGCAGCTTGCTCGCCGCAGTCTTGCCGGCACCGGAGAGGCCGCTGATGATCGCGACCCGGGCGCGCGTCTGCTCCGCTTCAGGCGCGGTGGCTGCCGCCTCGCTGTTGCTCACTACGTCTCGGCTCCCTCTGCCTCATCAACCTGTCGCGGCCGGTTCGAGCGGCCGACGAGGAAGATCGTCAGCTCGTACAGCGGATACATGACAAGGGCCATGATGGTGGGGCTGATCGGATCACCGCCCGGCGTAACCACGACGGCGATGATGAAGATACTGACGAACACGTAGCGCCGCGAGCGACGCAGACGCTCGACGCTCACGATGCCCACCTTCGACAGCAGGACGATGACGATCGGGAACTCCATCACCAGCCCGAAGGCGAGGAACATCGTGGTCACGAAGCCGAAGTACGACTCGACGCTGATCAGCGGCACGACCGCGTTCGGAATCTGCCACGCCAGCAGGAACGCCGACGGTGTACGGCAGGATGAGATAGCCGACGCCACGCCCAGCACCAGGAACAGGACTCCCGAGCGGGATCCACGGCCGCAGCGTGCGTCGCTCGCGAGACGTCAGGCCGGGCGACACGAACGCCCACAGCTCGTATAGCACCACCGGCGACGACGAGAACCAGCCCGATGATCACCGCGATCTTCAACTGGAGGAAGAAAGCGCCGCCGAGGCGAAGTGAAGACGAGGGGCTGGCCGACGGGGGCGCGCAGCAGGTCGATCACCTGGGGGGCGAAGAAGAAGCCCACCACGTGCCGATGCCGATGGCGGCGAGCGCTATGAAGATCCGAAGCCGCAGCTCGCTGAGGTGCTCGACGAGCGTCATGACCTTGTCGCCAGACGCGCGGTCCTCGCCCGTGTCTGCAGCCATGACCGGCTCGGGTGTGCTCGCGGGTCCCTGGCCCGCGCTCAAGGTATTAGTCAGCTGGCTGCGCGGTCCTCGCCCACGTCGGCTGCAGCGTCAGCCGGGGGAGTGACCGGCCCTGCAGGGATGGCGGTGGCTTTCGCCGGCTCGACGCTCAGCGACTCCTGGACGTCAGTCGAGGCCTTGCGAAACTCTCGAATCGTCTTGCCAAGCGCGCTGCCGACCTCGGGAAGCTTGCCCGGCCCAAGGACGAGCAGCACGATGACCAGGACGATCAGGAGCTCGATGGGGCCGATGTTGAACGGCATGGCTGAATCCTAGCACCGGAGTCGTGTGGCCCAGCCTTGAGCTGCCTGTGAAATGGCGTCTCCCGGATCGGTCGTTTCGAGCCCGGCCGCTGGCGATTCCGCGCGACACGCTGACGACCAACCCGGCACCGGCGAGTGTCGCCGCTTGGCGCGGCCGTGGCTGGACCGTTTTCGCAGCACGGCGTCGACGTCGCCACCCTGCGCGCCGATCCCCGGCACGAGGAACGACAAGCCGGGTGCGGCGGCACGGATCTCGGCTAGCTCGGTGGGTGCGGTCGCGCCAACGACGAGCCCAACCTGATCGCCGGCATCGGACCACGCAGAAACCGTCCGAGCCACGTGAAGGTAGAGCGGCTGACCCTCGGAATCGCTCGGCTAGCCTCGATGCGGAGGTTCTGGAGCGTGGCCGCGCCGGGGTTGGACGTCCGGCACAGGACGTAGACGAACCGATCCGACCGCTCGAGGAACGGTGCGATCGCGTCGCGGCCGAGATAGGGATTGGCGGTTATCGCGTCGGCGCCGAGCGCGTCGAACAGCGCCACTGACTGACGGGCGGCAGTGGTGCCGATGTCGCCGCGCTTGGCGTCGGCGATGAACGGGATGTCGTCAGGTATCGCGGCACGGACCCGCTCCAGCGCGGCGATCCCCGCACTGCCGAACGCCTCGAAGAACGCGACGTTGGCCTTGATGGCGGCCGCATACGGAGACGCCGCCTCGATCAACAGCCGGCTGAACGCCTCGATACCGGCAGCGTCGTGGCTGAAACCGGCGGGAAGACCGGTCGGATCCGGGTCAATTCCGAGGCAGAGATGGGTCTCGACGCGTTCGACGCGCCGTCCCGAGGCGGTCGAGGAAGCCTCGCCTCGTCAGCGACGGGCGGGGACGGCGGTGAACTGAGCCGCGCGTCGACGGTCATCCCACTCGTGCCAGCTGACCAGGATCATGCTCGCGTTGAAGATCGATGAGTAAGTCCCCGAAATGATCCCGACCACCATAGCCAAAACGAAGGCGCGGATCGCGTCGCTGCCGAACAGCAGGAGCGAGAAGCAGCACGATGGTGACGGTGATCGAGGTGCTCAGCGATCGGCCGAGCGTCTGCAGCAGGCTGTGGTTGACGATCGCCGAGAAGGGCTCGCCGGCGTGCCGGATGCGGTTCTCACGGACACGGTCGAACACCACGATCGTGTCGTGGACCGAGAAGCCGATGACGGTCAGGATCGCGGTCACGAACAGAGCGTCGACCTCGAGGCCGATGAACGTCCCCAGGATCGCGAAGACGCCGACGACCACGATGACGTCGTGGATCAGAGCGGCGATCGCGGCCGCACCCATGCGGAAGTCGGCGAAGCGGAACGTCATCCAGGCGAGGATGCCGGCCGAACCCAGGATCAGCAGCAGCACTGCCTGCTGAGCGAGCTCGGCGCTGATGACCGGACCGATGTTGGCCTCCTGGCGCACCTCGTCGATTGGGCCGAACTGATCCTCGAGAGCGAAGCGCAGCGTCGGCGAGCTCGCCTGTGGTCGGGAGCCCGATGATCCCGCCCGAGTCGGGCGACGCCGACGGGCTGGGTCCGGCGATGCCCGCCGAGGCTGCGGGCGAGGCAGTCGGCGCCGGTGAGGCACTGGCGCCCGGGGTGGCGCTCGCACCAGGCGTGGCGCTTGGCCCGGGAGTGCCGCTTGCTGACGGTGATCCACTGGGCGCAGGGCTGCCGCGAGGCGCCGGCTGAGGCGGAGGCAGCGGGCGAGCCCGAGGGAGCCGGCGAAGTGCTGGGCGCCGGCGAGGTGCTGGGCAGCTGCGTCAGGCCGATCTGCTCGGTCCGGATCAGGACGAAGTCCTGGTCGCCCGCCGTGGTGATCGCGACCGTGCCCGGCAGGCCCTGCGTCCTGCATGACCTGGTGGACGTCGGCGGGGCTGGGCGTCCCGTTCTGGAAGTGGACCTCCCAGACCGTGCCACCGGTGAAGTCGATCGAGAACTTGAGTCCCTCCTTGCCGCCGGTCAAACGGAGTCAGGGCGATGAAGATGATCCCCGGGATCATGATCAGCGCGCTGAAGAGGTAGAACCAGCGGCGCTTCCCGACTAGGTCAAACATTCACGCCAACCTCGCGCGAACGGCCGCGCGGGGTGGCGATGGCGAACTCGTCCTCCCCGACACCGAAATATGAAGCCTTGCGGAACCGCGGCTGGCGGACGATCCAGCGCAGCATCTGGCGGCTCACCGTGATGGCCGTGAACATCGAGACGAGCACGCCGATGATCAGGACCAGCGCGAAGCCGCGGATGGTGGCAGACCCGAAGTAGAAGAGGATGCCCGCGGTGATGATGCTCGACATGTTCGAGTCGAAGATCGAGTTCCAGGCTCGGTTGAACCCGGCCTCGATCGCCGAGACGAGCGTCTTGCCCGAACGCAGCTCTTCCTTGGTTCTCTCGAAGATCAGGATGTTGGCGTCGACCGCCATGCCCACCGACAGCACGAAAGCGGCGACTCCGGCCAGAGTCAGCGTCACCGGTATGAGGCGGAAGATCGCGAAGACGACCAGCGCGTAGAAGATGAGCGCCACACAGGCGACGACGCCCGGCAGCCGGTACATGGCGAGCATGAAGATGAAGACGGCCGCGATGCCGATGGCGCCGGCCAGCAGGCTCTGCTGCAGGAAGTTCAAGCCGAGCGTCGGGCTGATCTTGCTGAAGCTGACCTCTTCGATGGAGTTGGGCAGCGCGCCGTAGCGCAGGACCGTCACCAGCTGGTTGACCTCGGCGGCGCTGCTGAAGCCGCCCGAGATCTGGGCCCGGCCGCCGAAGCTGGTCGCGTTGATCGACGGCGCCGACTGGACGATGCCGTCGAGGACGATGGCGAACTGTTCCTGGTAGTGGTCCTTCGCGTAGGCGTCGAAGATCTGTGCGCCCTCGTCCTTGAGCGTGATGTCGACCGCGCGCTGGCCCGCCTGGGTCTGTGCCTGGCGCGGCGCTGGAGATCTGGTCGCCACTGAAGATGACCTTCAGATCGGCGCGGAATCTGCTGTCCTGGCTGGACTTCGCTGGCGCGGGCCGGCGGGACTTCCACGAAATCGAGTCGGCCCGTCGAGCCGATGAGCGCTGCGGACGTCCTGCTCGTTGGATACGCCCGGGATCTCGACGACGATGCGATCGGAGCCCTGGGTCTGCACGATCGGCTCGGCGACGCCGTACTGGTTGATGCGGTTCTCGATGATGGTCCGGATGTCGGCCAGGGTCTGGGGCGTGATCGGCGACGTCTCGGTCGGCAGCGCGCGGTACTCGCCGCGCAGACCGCCCTGGAGATCCAGGCCGAGACGCGTGTCGATGGGCGTCGGCGGCTCGCTGAAAGGCCTGCCCAAAGGCAGGAAATTCACCGCGAGCGCGGCAAGGCCAACTATCAGGATGAGAACGGGGAGGAAGCGACGCATTCCGGCGGGACTATAGCAAGCAGTATTGGAACGAGCCTGCAAGGCCGTTTCACGCTCGCGACTGTTAAGAAACCGTTCAGGGGTTTCGCAAGCGACCTCGGCCGCCGCTGCGCCCGAGCGCTTCGCTCTCAGCGGCGCCGAGGCCGATCGTCGCTGCTTAGGCGTTGAGACCCTCGTGGATCTTCGCGGCCAGCGAGCGGCTGATTCCGGGCACCGCGGCGATCTCCTCGACGCGTCGCCGAGCGCATCTGACGGGTCGATCCGAAGACCCGCAGCAGGGCGCGCTTGCGTGCCGGACCGACGCCCGGCAGGTCGTCGAGCACCGACTTCGTCTGGCTCTTGGCGCGCAGCTGGCGGTGGTAGGTGATCGCGAAGCGGTGCGCCTCGTCGCGCAGCCGCTGGAGCAGGTAGAGCGCCTGCGAGTTGGCCGACAGCACCAGCGGCTGGTTCAGTGCCGGGCAGGAAGATCTCCTCGCGCTCCTTGGCAAGACCGATCGCCGGCATGTCGTGCAGGCCCAGCGAGTCCAGCACTCCCCGGGCAACGTTGACCTGGCCCAGGCCGCCGTCGATCACCACCAGGTCGGGCAGTCGCCAGCGCAGCTCCTCGGCGACCCCCTCCTCTGCCTCGAGTGCGCGGAAGAACCGGCGCCGCAGCACCTCGCGGTGAGAGGCGAAGTCGTCGGGATTGCCCGGCGACACGGCCGTGGTTCGAACCTTGAAGCGGCGGTACTCGCCGCTGCGCGGCCGGCCCTCCTCGAACACGACCATGCTGCCCACCGTGTTCGTGCCCTGGATGGTGCTGATGTCGTAGCACTCGATACGCAGTGGCGGCGCGGCTAGGCCCAGCGCCCCGGCAAGCTCTTCGAGCGCCGCCAGCGTCTTGCCTTCGTCGGCCATCCAACGTGCCTGCTCGCGCGAGAGCGTCTCGGTTGCATTGCGCGCGGCGAGGTCCATCAGGGCGCGGCCGCTCGCCGCGCTGCGGGATCGATATCTCGTACCCGCCGGCCGCGGCGCGCCTCGAGGAACGCGGTCAGGTCGGCCGCATCGGTGGGCAGCTGCGGGACCAGGATCCGTGGCGGGATCGACGAGGCCGCGGCGTAGTACTGCTTGACGAACGCGGCGAGTGCCTCGTCATCGGTCGAGTCGCCCGACGTTCTCCAGAAGGAAGACGTCGCGCGCCACCGTCGTGCCATCGCGGATGGCGAACAGCTGGACCGCCGCGCCACCACCCTGGCGGGCGTAGCCGAGCACGTCCAGCTCGGTCTTGGCGAAGGCCGCCATCTTCTGGCTTTCCATGGTCCGCTCGACGGCGCGCAGCTTGTCGCGCATGTCGGCCGCCCGCTCGTAGTCGAGCGTCTCGGACGCCTGCGCCATGTCCTGGCGCAGGCGCTCGCACCACGAGCTCCTGCTTGCCCTTCCAGGAAGAGCATCACCTGCTCGATGTCCGCGCGGTACGCCTGCTTGTCGATGGCCTCGATGCACGGGCCCTGGCAGCGCTTGATGTGGTACAGCAGGCACGGTCGCGGCAGGGCGCGCTGGCCTTCCTTGATGTCGATCGTGCACGTCCGGAACGGGAACAGGCGCCGGATGAGGTTCATCGCCTCGTCCACGCTGCTGGCGCTCGCGTATGGACCGAAGTAGCGCGACCCGTCGTTGGGCAGCTTGCGCGTGCGCTCGATGCGCGGGAAGTCGTCGGCCAGCGTGACCTTGATGTAGGGGTAGCTCTTGTCGTCCTTGAGCCGGACGTTGAAGCGCGGCTGGTGGCGCTTGATCAGCGTCGCCTCGAGAAGCAGCGCCTCGCTGACGCTGTCGACGATCGTGTACTCGACGTCCGCGACGCGATCCATCGCCTGCTCGATGCGCAGCGGCTGCTGAGTCGAGCCGCGACTGGACTGCCAGTACTGGCGAACGCGGCTGCGCAGGCTCTTGTGCCTTGCCGACGTACAGCACGCGGCCGCGGTCGTCCTTGAGCAGGTAGACGCCCGGTTTGGTGGGCAGCTTGGCCAGCGTGGCCTGCAGTTGGGGAGAGATCGAGCCCTTCACGGTCGACCTGATGCTAAGCAAATAGATGCGGCCCCGTCTTTCGACGGGGCCGCCCGGCGCTGCCGCGGCCGGATGGCCGCTTCAGGTTCTGGGCCTTTCAGGCGCCCGGGATGGTCAGCAGCAGCAGCTGGCCACTCTCGAGCTTGTACATCCAGTCGGTCTGCCCGTCCGCTCCCGGCAGGAAGGGCGTAGTCGAACTCGTCCATGTCGCCGTGTCGCCGCTGGCCTGCTTGGCCAGCCAGAGGGTATGGGCCTGGACATTCACAAAGAACGTTCCAGGCCCGGCGACGGATGAGGCATCGACGATGCCCGTCGCCTCCCAGGCACCGTAGTTGCCGTTGGCAAAGCCATCGACGTCGGTCGACTGCCCATCCTCGGCCTGGTTCACCCGCGCGACCACTGACTTGAGCGGCAGTCGTCGTGTCGACCATCCAGACCTGAGCGGTTGTCTTGTTCGGGTCCGGATCCGCAGGCGCCCATTGGTTCGAACTGGACGGATCCTCGGTCACCATGAGATGCCCGTTGGCTGTCGTCTCGAGATTGTCCGGCTGATGGATTGCCGCGGGATTCTTGAACCCGACCGTGTCGCCGTCGACAAGGATCCTCAAGCTGAGGACGTTTAGCGGATTGGTCGGATCGAGTTCCATTCGCCAGATACGGCCATTGGTCGATGCATGACCCGGCGAGCCGTCTGACTTGAGGCCGTTGCTGGCCGATCCTCGCCCGGTATCCGCCAGATAGACAACGTTGTTGTTGGTCCGGTCGTACGCGATGTCCTCAATCCGGATGAACTGGAAGACATCCTTGGCGTCCGAATCACTCTCCAGGGCAGTCTGCGTGCCGTGGGCCGCGGCCGGATCCATCGGCACGAACGTGCCGGTGATGGTCGCCGCTGAACCGGCGCCGAAGTCGTAGTAATTGCGGAAGCCGGGCGTCGTCGACTTGAAGCCATATAGCACGCCCTCGTCGTTCCAGACGGCGTTCGAGCTCGCCGCTGAGTACATGTAAACCTGTGATCCGGGCGGGTTCGAGGTGAACGTATCGTCGCCCGTCATCACCACCGGGTGGCCGTAGCCGGGAATCGCGACCTCGTTCTCGTGATTGAGGCGGCCCATGCCATAGATCGGCCGGAACTGACCGGTCTGGACGTCGACCGCGATGGATACACCACCCTGCTCGTAGGGAGGCTCCGACACCGGGCTCACCGGATACGCGGTGCCGGTCCGGCTGACGATGTCGTTCGTCTCTTCGTTCGTGAACAACAACTGGCGAGAGAACGACTGCTCAGGACCTGCCAGGAAGTTGGAGCAGAAGCGCAGGTAGTTCGCGCCGCTCGGAATGACGGTCTTCCACGACGTGACGCCGAGTGACTGCTGGTGCAGAGACAGCATGCTCACTTGGGCGTTGGTGAAGTCGTTCTGGGTGCCGTTGCCGCTCGCTGTCGGATTCCAAGCTGCCGCCGAAGCAGCAATCGGAAACGGAACGGTAGAGGTCTCGTGATTTACGTACAGGTCCACACGGCCATTGCCGCGCGGATCGATCGAGATGCCGTCCGGGATTGACGCCCAGGTCCCGCCGCCCGGGAGCGCGTCACCCACTGTCACCAGCGGGACGGCGCTTGCACCAGCGGGAACCGTTGTCAGCATCGACGGCCGGCTTGTCTTGAAGCCTGGCTGGTTGGACTTTGCGATCACGGGCGTTGCCCCGATCGACAAACTCGCCGACGCGACGAGGATGATCAGCCAGCGTCCTGCGCGGGCACGAACGCGGAAATCTGAGGCCATGGCGCCTCGGCCCTCCTTCTCTTGTCACCAGTTGTCTGGTCGGTTTGCTGGGGAGATGGGCGCTTCCGCTCGACCGACACTGGTTGTTACCTCGCCATTCTCGCGACCGGCGCAAGAGGTTAACGATGTATTAACGCCACTCCCCCAGTGACGCGTGCCTTTCAAAAAGAAACGGCCCCGCCTTTCGGTCGGGGCCGTTCCCATAAACCACCTAATGGTTTGCTATGTCAGGAAAGCTTGGTGATGCGGTTCTGCGGACCTGGGGCCACGGGCGAGTGAGCGCCGAGGTACTGGGTCAGCGCATCGACGTCGAAGCCCGGCTGGTTGACGCGGTTCGTGCCTAGCCTGAAGTCGATGAACGAGTCACCACCGTCGGCCAGGAAATTGTTCATGGCGATGGTGTAGCTCGTCGCCATGACCAGCGGGCTGCCGTTCAACGTCATCGACGTGATTGGCTACCGCAGGGCAGCGACGTGTCGTAGGTGTACTTGAACTCAGCCGAGGTCTGCAGGATCACCGTCAACTGAGTCCCGGGGCGACAGCCCAAGAACGACTGCTCGAGCGTGTCCTTGACCTGCTGTCCGGTCATGCTCTGCGTGACCACGATGTTGTTGAACGGTTGGACCGTGAACGCCTCGCCGAACGTGACCTGACCCGGTGCCTCACCACCGCTGATCTGGTTGTACGTCAGGCTGGCACGGATGCCGCCCGGGTTCATGAACGCCCACTGTGAAGCTGCGGAGTTGGTGTACTCCTTCTGGGCATCCGCAATTACGTCGCCGAGGGCGGATTCGCCGGCCGTGTTGTTAGTGTTCGTGATGTCCGCGGTGATCGAGCCGACGACCGCGTTGGCGATCGGCGCGATGGCCGTGGCGTACTTGTTGACGATCGTCGTCTCGGCAGGATCGAGGGCGACATCGCGCGTGACGATCTCGTTGTTGATCGAGATCGAAGTGGGCTGGTCGGTTGAGCGATTGATCGTCATGTCGACGTCGGTGAGGACGCGGCCGAAGGACGACGCGCTTGTGACCGGGATGCTTCGAGCCGCCGAGTTGGGCAGCAAGCACTTGTAGAAGTTGTGGGTATGGCCGCTGATGACCATGTCCACTTCGTCATCGAGATTCGCGACGATGCCCTGGACTGCTCCGGAGAAGCCGCTACAGGTGTTGACGTTCGCTGCCGTGATCACGCCGGACTGGGCGCCGCCCTCATGGAGCAGCACGACGACCGTGTGGACGCCTTTCGCCTTCAGCTCGGCAGTAGCGGCATTGATCGTGTCCGCTTCGTCGAGGAAGTTGACCGTCTGGATGCCGCTCGCGCTGACGATGTTGGGAGTGCCCTCGAGAGTCAGACCGATGATGCCGATCTTGGCGCCGCCGAAATTGGCCATCTTGTAAGCAGGGAAGATCGTCTTGCCGTTGTTCTTGTAGACGACGTTCGCCGCGAGGAACTGGAAGTTGGCGCCGGTGAAACCGTCGCCGTCCTGGCAGCCGTCGACCGGGTGGCAACCGCCGTTCTGCATTCGCAGCAGTTCGGTCACGCCTTCGTCGAACTCGTGGTTGCCCACTGCCGAGTAATCCAGACCGAGGGCGTTCAAAGCCTCGATGGTCGGCTCGTCGTGAAAAGCCGCTGACAGCAGCGGACTCGCGCCGATGTTGTCGCCGGCCGACACCACGAGGGTGTTGGGGTTCGTGGCCTCGAGCGCCTTGACGTGTGTCGCGAGGTACTCAACGCCACCGGCGAGAGAGCACGCCGGCAACAGGCATGCAGCATCGGATGCGGCGCTACCAACGCGGCCGGATGAGCCGCTCGGCGGCTGCAGGTTGCCGTGGAAGTCGTTTATCGCTAGCAGCTGGACGTCGACGCTGCCTGGTGGCGTGTTGGGCGGCTTGGCCGCCAGTACCGCGGTCGGAACAAGTAGAGCCACCAGGGCGAAGGCGACTGCCACGCCCTGCCAGCGGCGCTGCGTGGACACGCTGCGACCGGTTGAACTCACGATCGAGAACCCTCCTCTTTCGCCCCTGGAAGCTGGGTGGGGCGCTGTCGGCATGCTAGCGACCACCTTCTCTCAGGGACATACCTAATTGCACCGCACCAGACCGAATAACCCACAAATAACCAGCCGATAACCGGCCGCGAATCATCGTGTGCGGATGACCCTTCATCCGGCGGTCGAAGAGAGACTGGCACGCTTGGCTCCCGATCAAAGAGCGGCGGCAATGGCGCCGCCAGGACCAGTCCTCTGCGTTGCCCCGGCCGGGTCGGGCAAGACAACGACTCTCGTCGCGCGCATCTGCTGGCTCGTGGCAAGTGGTGCGTCCGCGCAACAGATCACGGCCGTCACATTCAACAAGCGCGCTGCCGACGAGCTGGGCGAGCGACTGGCCGCCGCACTCGAGCCGCTTGGGCTCGACCGGGCAACGCCGCGTGTGCGCACCTTCCACGCTCTTGGGCCGCGAGATCCTGGCCGATGCCGGCATCAACGTGCGCAACCTGGTCGATCGTGTCGACGTCGTCCGACGCCTCAACGGAAAGCATCCCTCCGCCTGCGGCGCTCCGCCGCCTGGACGATGCCTTCTCACGGTTGAAGCTCGATCTCATGGTCGACGCCACAGAGCTGCGAAGGATGGTCGACGCCGGTCAGGAACTGCCGGTGGAGCCGGACGAGGCCTCGGCGTTCGTGGCTTATGAGGATTGGCTGGAGCGAAACGAGTCGCTGGATTTCGACGACCTGGTGCGCCGCGCTTTGACGGTCCTCCGCGGCGACGCCGAGCTGCGGGCGCGGTGGCAGACGACGTTGCCACACGCTGCTCGTGGACGAAGTCCAGGACGTCGACCGCAGCCAGCTCGAGCTCGCGCTGCTGCTGGCCGGGGAGCGCCGGGACATCTTCCTCGTCGGCGACGACGACCAGACGATCTACGCGTGGCGCCTCGCGGACGTCCGGCGGGTGTTGGATCTGGCGGCCGCGCTGCCGGGCCTCACACGAGTCGACCTCGTCACGAACTACCGCTGTCCCAGGCCCATCGTGGAACGTGCCGTTCGCCTGGTCGAACGCAACCACGAACGATTCGCAAAGGAGATCCGCGCCGGTCCGGCGGCGGTCGGTCAGCTCATCCTGGCGCCCGATCCCGGTGACGACATCGCGCGGGCGCGGAGGCTACTCACCCAGTGGCTGCACGCTTCGCCAGGCCAGCACGCCGTCCTCGCGCGAACCAACGCCGAGCTGGCGCCTTTCGCGGCAATCGCTCTGGAGTTGGGCATCCCGTATCGCGCCGCGGAGGATGGGCTGCTGCTCGACGACCCATTGATCGACGATGCATTGGCAGCAGTCGAGTCAACGGCCGTCGGATCGGGGCCGGGTGTACCCATCAGCGTGTCGCTGGCGGGTGCCGCCCGAGGTCGCAAGCGATTTGTCACGGCCTCACTGCTTGCCTGGTCGATCGGGGCTCGGGACCGCGCCGATCTCGTTGCCGCCATCGGCGAGGCGCGGCGGCGCAGAGCCGAGCTCCGGCGCGACGACGCCAGCCTGATCCTGGCCACCGCCCACGGCACGAAAGGCCTGGAGTTCGACCACGTCGCGTGCATCGGGCTGGACGACGGCATCTTTCCCAGTCGCAGAACGATCGAGGAACACGAGAACCCGGCTCGAGCGGTCGAAGAGGAACGCCGCCTCGCCTACGTCGCGTGGACTCGAGCCAGGAAGTCCCTGACGCTGGTCTACGACCCAGCGGCGCCGTCGATGTTCATGACCGAGGCCTTCAGCGCCGAGGAGCTGGGCCTGCTGACGAGGGCCGTCTAGCGGTTGCGGCGCAGGTCCACCGAGTAGTCGACCACGGCGCGCAGGTTGGCCAGCCACTCGCCCCAGCCCGACAGACAACGCGAGTAGGCGTCGAGGACGCCGGGGTGGGTCAGGTCGAATGGACCGTCTTCAACGGTCACGATGCTCCCGTAGCCGCGCGGAGTGATCGTCACCGTGACAACGGTCGTCCACTCGTCGTTGGGCAGCCACGGCCAGCGAAACTGGAAGCGCGTGTCGGGAACGCTCTCAATCACGTCCCACGTAGACTCGATGGTCGCGGAACACGAGGGTGCTGCGCGTCCCGGGAGCCAGCGCGCCTTCAACGCGGTCGGGGTACCACTCGGCCAGCGCGTCCGGTGAGGCCCAGGCTCGGTAGACGCGGTACGGCTCCCCGTCCAGGCGCCGCTGGACCCTCACCGTCCGGACCGGGTCCGAAATGGCGATCTGCGCTTCAACGACCGTCTCTGTCTCAGTCGCGTCACTCATAGTCCAAGATCCGAGCGCACCGTTTTCAAGCCCTCGATGACGTTGGCAACATGCTCATCGAAGGGTACTCCGAGCTCGTCCGCACCCTTGGTGAGCTGGTCGCGCGGAACCTGGCGGGCAAAGCCCTTGTCCTTCATCTTCTTCGTCACCGCGCGCACGTCGACCTCGTCCAGGTTTCGGTTGGGACGGACGAGCGCAACGGCAATCACGAAGCCGCTCATCTCGTCACAGCCGTAGACGGTCCGTGCCAGGTCGGTCTCGCGGGCCACGCCCGTGTGGTCGCCGTGACCCAGAACTGCCTGGACCAGCTCCTCCGGATAGCCGCGACTCCGCAGCTCGTCGACACCAGCCAGTGGATGCTGGTCCGGGAAGCGCTCGTAGTCGAAGTCGTGCAGCAGCCCAGCAGGATCGCCACGTCTCCAGCTCGTCGCCGGTGACGCCGAACTTGTGCTCGCCGTACCAGCCGACGGCGCCTTCCACCGCTCGACCGTGCTTGCGCAGCGCATCGGACTGCGTCCACTCACACAAGAGCTCCCACGCCTCGTCACGCGACGGCATCACTCACCTCCCTCGGCATCACTGCCAGGCTTTTTCCGACCGAACCCCGGCATACCGATCCGCCACCAGATGAAGATGACCACCAGGGCGACCACCAGGAACGCGATCAGCAGATCGAATGGCTGCAGGGCGTGCCTGATCTCCGTCCAGTTGTTACCCAGGACCACGCCGGCCTGGACAAGCAGGATCGACCAGATGAACGCGCCGGCCGTGGAATAGAGAATGAACTTGGTGAAGTTCATCCGCGCGACTCCAGCCGGGAAGCTGATGAATGTCCTCACGATCGGCAGCAGGCGGCTGAAGAAGGCCGTCGCCGAGCCGTAGCGCTGAAAGAAGCGGTCGGCCAGCTCGATCTCGTGGTGGCGGATGAGCAGGTACTTGCCGTACTTCTCCAGGAACGGACGACCGCCCCATGCGCCGATCCCGTAGCCGATCGCCGAGCCGATGGTGTTTCCGATCGTCGCGAAGATGACCACGATCCAGAAGTTCCACGGGCCGTTGGTGAGCGGCTCGATCGCGGTCGGGTCGGACACGAGGAAGCCCGCGAAAGGCAGGATCAGCTCCGACGGCAGCGGGATCATGGCCGATTCGATCGCCATCGCGACCAGCACGCCGATGTAGCCCAGCGTTTCGTAGAGCGAGGTCAGAAACGGTATGACGATCCGGTCGATGAACTCGAGCAACGACTACGCCTGTCCTGTCTGCGGCGGGAAAGGCGGTGCTGAGGGAGTCGGCTGTTGGCCCGGTTGCTGCTCGCGCTGCTCAACGACGAGCGGGAGCCGCTTGCGCTCAGAGCCGTCGACCAGGATGCGGATCGTGTAGTCGCCCGGCGCCGGGAACGACAGGTTCCACATGTCGAGACTGAACGTCAGGATGCTGTCACGCCCGTCGCCAGGACCGGCGGCCGTGATCTTGGCCGTCGCGTTCGACAGCTGATTGCCGTCGGGTGTCAGCAGCACGAACTGGAGCTCGTGCTCGGCACCCAATTCGGGTGTCGTCACGATCAGGCCGCACACGAGCGCGAGGTGCGGGTGTCGCAGCGGAAACTGCGGGCCGCCGAGGCGGGACACGCCGCCGCCGATCACGGCGAACTTCTGGCCCGGGCGAGCGTCGGCGGCGTCAGCCAGGAAGGCGTACTCGATGTCCGGCACGCCGGTAAGTCTAGGGTCGATCAGCCCCGAGGCCCGGAAACCGAGGTCGATCGATCTTCAGCAGCCGCAACTCGAGTACTTCACCTTGGCGAGGACTGCGTCGACCTTAGTCGGATCCGCCACCGACTTGATTGTTATCAACCGCTGGCCGGTGGCGATCAGTGCTCGGACAGTGATGGTGTATGTGCCGGCTGACGCGAGCGACGGCGTCTTGAAAGTCCCCGCAACCACTGCGTTGGTGATGTTGGTCGTTCCGTGACGGTACGTGAACGTGGAACCTGCGCCAGTCGCTCGGAATTTGAACCTGTCCGCGGCGCCGTCGTTCTGCACGGTCACCTGCCACTCGAAGAAGTCACCCGGTTCGTATGCACCCGCCGCAGGTTGCTTGTTGGTCTGATTGGTCCCGGTCGTGTTGTAGATGTTGTTGCCTACCCAAGGCGAGGGATCAACGTAGTTGCCGAACGTACTGTGGTATCGGTAATAGCGAATCCAGCCGTCCGGCTTGTGTGTGACGGCGGACGTGTGAACCCCGACCGATCCGCTCGCCGATACCGGCGCTGCGCCAAACAACGCCAACGCCGCTGTGACCAGGATCAGACCCGAGAGCCGACGAGATCTCATCGCGTGTATTCCTTTCGGCAAGGAAACGCGGAGGCGCGAGGGCGGAGCGGTGTCTTCCCTCCTGACACCACAGTCGGCGCGAAGCCGCGGTTCCTTGACCCCTTCCCGCGATCGTGACGCCGCGGCCGCCGCACTCTACACCGCACTCGGCGCGTCATTTCAGGCGAATACACCGCCCGTGCCAAACGACGTGCCGCGCGACGACTACGGCACCACTAACAGATTTGGCGCGACGACGTAACCCGCGATACCTGAATTACACACGGCGGCATACGTGCCCGGAGTCAGGGTGACGAGCGCCTCGGTGTTGGGCAGTCCGAACTGCCCGGTCTCGACATCCGCTTTGTTTGTCAACCACGCAGGCAGCGTGGACGAACCGGTGTAAGTCGCGAAGAAGGTGTTCACGTCGGAGATGCCCTGCGGATCGGCGACTTCGTAGAGTGTCGCTTTTGCTTCGGTAGTGGAATCGATCTTCAGCGAGGCGTCCCCGGCTGCTGCGGCAGGGTTGGAATCCAGAGCACAGGCTGAGCCATCCCAGTGCACCGTCAGAGTGAGCGGGAGCGGGAGCGGTGTGCCCACAGGAGCACCGGGCTCCAGGCCGGCAACTGGCGTGGGTGTTGTCACTGACCTGTTGATACAACTGACACCGCCGTCGGCCAGCAGTGCGCAAATCTGGTCGGCGACTGCGACGGACTTTGCGCCCGCGATTCCGAGGACTTTGCCCGGGTCGCAACATGGCGTTGGTACAACGGCACCCCAACAAATTAGGTCGCCCTGCGCTCGGACGGCACATGTCCCGCTCGCTCCGGCCGCGATGGCGACAGCGTCCTGAAATCCGGCAACCTCCGTCGGGGTAGTGACCGTCGTAGTTCCCGAGGGGAACCCGAGGCCACCCGTGGCAGCAAAGCCCCAGCAATCCACCCGACCAGTTGCGACGATGTCACACATAGAGGTGTTCGAGGCTGTAATCGCGGACGCACCACTTACACCACTGTTTGTCCACAAGGTGCCTGGGGTGGCGTAAGGGTCATCGCCCACCCAATTCGGGTAACCCCAGCACTGCAGCGAGCCGCCGGTGACCAGCGCGCATGCATACGCTTGGGTTTTGGTGAGTCCTGCCGCCGCTATGGCTGTGGCACCACTTACACCCTTCACTGCAGCAGGCGTTGGGTTGGATTCCGGGGCTGCAACGCCAAGCTGGCCGGAGTCGTTGGCACCCCAACAGCTGACGGTGCCGTCGGCGAGGGCCGCGCAGGTGCTGTGCCATCCCGAGCCAATCGCGACGGCGTTGTTGATGCCGCTGACCTGGAGCGGCACCAAGGAATTGATCCTGGTTCCATTACCCAGCTGCCCATCGCCGTTGCCGCCCCAGCACCGAATCGTCCCGTCCGACAGCACTGCGCATGTATGCATCTGATCGTCGTAGCTCGTCGCGATTGCCTTGGCGGAGGAAATGCCGACCGGGTGTACGGGCGTGGCCGACGCCGTGGTCGTGCCGTCACCCAGTTGACCGTATTGATTGTCGCCCCAGCACCCGACGGTGCCATCCGAAATGATTGCGCAGGCGTAGCCACCTAGGGTGTTGGGACCGGCTCCGGCCGCAACGGCAATAGCGGCTCCGCCGCCAGCCGGCGGGCTGGCCGACGTCCCCGGTTCAGTCGAAGCCGCTGGTGCCGTGAGAGCCGGGGTTTCCGTAACAGTTGTCGCACCCGGAGTCGCCGCGACCGCAGAGGTCGGTGCGCTCGAGGGGAGGCCTGGCTGCGTCGCCAGCGCTGCGCTAGGGGCTTGTGACTGTGTAGTTCCAGGCGCGGAACTGTTCGCTTGGCCAGTTGTCGGTGCAGATGCCCCGCCGCACGCTGCGATAACGAAGACTGGAACGCAAAGCGCCACTGCAGCGGCTTGCCACGGCGTTGAACGCACGGGGCCCCTCTCCTCCTGCGCTCAAGGCGGACAGGCGGGCCCTGGAAACGGGTCTCCCGTCTGATGTCGAGCGCTTGCGGACTATACGCGCGTCTCAACCGCGGAAAATCGTGTTGTTGCAGCCCCCAGCAACCAGTCCGGACAGGCCACCAGTTCGGCCTGCTCCCGCGTTGCCGAGACCGGCCGGCAACCGGTCTGATGGCTAGCGCGAGGCGGTCGCTGCTCGTTCCACCTCGGGTGCCGCCGCCTTGGCCTTGCGGCCGTTCCCGTTGCCCGGCCCGGTGCGGCCGGCGGCTTCGGCGAAGGTCACGTCGCTCAACGGGATGAGCGGTTCACCACGCAGGACCCGCGCCAGGTATTGGCCGGTGGCCGAGGCCTCCGTGGCGGCCACCTGTTCCGGCGTGCCCGCGACGACGATCTCGCCTCCCCGGGCGCCACCCTCGGGACCCAGGTCGATGATCCAGTCGGCCGTCTTGATCACGTCCAGGTTGTGCTCGATGACGATGACCGTGTTGCCGTTGTCGACGAGGCGATGCAGAACCTCGAGCAGCTTCTCGACGTCGGCGAAGTGCAAGCCGGTGGTGGGCTCGTCAAGGAGATAGACCGTCTTGCCAGTCGCGCGGCGCGACAGCTCCGTGGCCAGCTTCACACGCTGCGCCTCCCCGCCTGACAGCGTGGTGGCCGGCTGGCCGAGCCGCATGTAACCCAGGCCGACGTCGACGAGGGTCGACAGCTTGGTCCGGATCTGCGGAACCGGCGCGAAGAACTCATTGGCCTCCTCGATGGTCATCTCGAGAACCTCGGCGATCGATCGGCCCTTGTAGTGGATCTCCAGCGCCTCGCGGTTGTAGCGGGCGCCGCCGCAGACCTCGCACGGGACGTAAACGTCGGGCAGGAACTGCATCTCGATCTTGATGATCCCGTCGCCCTTGCAGTTCTCGCAGCGCCCGCCCTTTACGTTGAACGAGAACCGACCAGGTCCGTAGCCGCGCATCCGTGCCTCGGGTACGCCCGCGAAGAGCTCCCGGATCGGCGTGAAGAGACCGACGTACGTTGCAGGGTTGGAGCGCGGAGTTCGTCCGATCGGCGACTGGTCGATCTCGATGACCTTGTCCACGCCCTCCACGCCTTCAAGCGCGTCGTGGTCGCCCGGATCCTCGCGCGCCGAGTTGAGCGCCCGCGTCAGGGCGCGATACAGGATCTCCGTCACGAGCGTGCTCTTGCCGCTGCCCGAGACGCCGGTTACCGCGGTCATCGTGGCCAGCGGAAACGTCGCGTCGATGTCCTTGAGGTTGTGTTCCCGCGCTCCACGAACGACTAGCGCCTTGCCGCTGCCCGGACGTCGGGTGGCCGGGATTGGCACTGCGCGTTCGCCACGCAGGTAGGCACCGGTGATGGAGCGCGGCTCATCGAGAACCGCCTTGAGGGGACCGGATGCTATGACCTCACCGCCGTGTTCACCCGCGCCAGGACCGATGTCCAGCACCCAGTCGGCCGTCCTGATCGTCTCCTCGTCGTGCTCGACCACGATCAGCGTGTTGCCGAGCTCGCGCAGCCGGATCAGCGTGGCGATCAGCTTGGCGTTGTCCTTCTGATGCAGACCGATGGTGGGCTCGTCCAGGATGTACAGGACGCCCATCAGGCTTGATCCGATCTGGGTGGCCAGCCGAATGCGCTGGGCCTCACCTCCCGAGAGGGTGGACGACGTTCGATCGATGGTCAGGTAATCCAGCCCAACGTCGACCAGGAAGCCCAGCCGAGATCTGATCTCCTTCAACACCTGGCGGCCGATCTGCCGCTCGCGTTCGCTCAAACGGTTGGGCAGCACCTCTGCCCACTTGAGGGTGTCGGTGATCGACTTCTTGGACACCTGCGAGATGTTCTCGTCGTCGATCGTGACGCTCAGCACCTCCGGCTTCAGCCGGGCGCCACCGCACGTGGGACACGGTCGCGCGACCATGTACTTCTCGAGCTCGGTCTTGACCCACTCCGAGTCCGTCTCCCGATAGCGCCGCTCCAGGTTGGGGACGAGACCTTCGAACGTGGCGTCGTAGTGGTTGGTGTGCGAGTTATGGCGATAGCCGATGCGCACCTTCTCGCCGCGCGGCGCGTGGAGCAGGTAGTCGACGTCCTCCGGCTTCAGCTTGTCCAGCGGGACGTCCGTCTTGAAGCCGCGCTTCTTGGCCACGGCCTCCACGACCTTGCCGTACCAAGAGTCCGTGATGGACATCCGAGACCACGGCTGCAGCGCGCCTTCCGAGACCGACAGGCGGCGGTTGAGCATCCGCTCCGCGTCGAACTCCATGCGCACGCCGAGCCCGGTGCACGCCGGGCAGGCGCCGTGCGGCGAGTTGAACGAGAAGCTGCGTGGCTCCAGCTCGTCGATGGTGAAGCCGTCGAATGGGCAGCTGTACTTCTCGCTGTAGCGCTGCTCCTCGAAGCCGTCCGCGTCCGCCGATGCGACGACCATCACGCCCTCCCCCAGCCGCAGGGCAGTCTCGACGGAGTCGGCGAAGCGGGCGCGTTCCGGGTTCGGATACTCGGCGCTGTATGGCTTGCCTTCGTCATCCGCGTGGCGGACCACGAGGCGGTCCACGACGACCTCGATGGTGTGGCGCTTGTACTTGTCGAGGCTCTTCACGTCGTCCAGGTCCAGCAGCTCGCCGTCCACCCGGATGCGCACGAAGCCCTGCTTGCGGGCCGCTTCGAATACGCGGTCACCCTCTGTCTTCCGGTCGCGGATGAGCGGGCCGAGGATCAGGATGCGCGAACCGTCCGGCAGCTCATTGATGCGGTCGACGATCTGGGGCACGCTCTGGCGTTGGATCTCGTGGCCGTTCGGGCAGTGCGGATGGCCAACGCGTGCGAACAGAAGCCGCAGATGGTCGTAGATCTCCGTGACCGTGCCGACCGTTGAGCGTGGGTTCCTGCTGGCGCCTTTCTGGTCGATGCTGATGGCCGGGGAGAGCCCGTCGATCTGGTCGACGTCCGGCTTCTCCATCTGGCCCAGGAACTGGCGGGCGTACGCGGACAGGCTCTCGACGTAGCGGCGCTGGCCCTCGGCGTAGATCGTGTCGAAGGCAAGACTTGACTTGCCGCTACCGGAGAGCCCGGTGATCACCACCAGGCGGTCGCGCGGCAGCTCAACGGTGATGTTCTTGAGGTTATGTTCGCGCGCGCCGCGAACGACGAGCTGTTCCTGGCTCATGAATTGAGGGGGCACCAAGGGATTATAGAACGCATGATCGATTTAGTACGACGCAGATGCCTCCACGATGGCGTCTGCGGACGGCAGCAAACGATCATATAGATGGGCCTTGACGGCCGCATGAACCACGTCGGCCGAGGGCTCGCCAGACAGCTCCCTATCGATGGTCGAGAGCTCGGCCAGGACCTTCACGACGCCCGGCGCCAGCGACTCGCCCGCTGAAGCTGCGCTACCCAGCACGGCGCGTGAGGTGAGCAGCTCGACCGTGAGGATGTCGTCGAGCAGGTCGAGAGCCAGCTCGCTGCGCTGCACTGCGAGCACGGCGTTCGTCGCATGGTCCTCGACGGCCAGGTCGAGTGGCGCGATGTCGAGCGTCACCGGCCCAGCGATATCGCGCAGCTCGCTGTAGCGAACCGCGGCCGAGTAGCGCATCAAGAGGCCGGCCAGGTCTGGCCGGAACACGAAGCCCGACATCTCCGACATGTCTACCGATGACATCACCACGGACCACAGGTGATTCATTCGCCGATCGCACAACTGACCGACGTGTGCCAGTGCGGGACGGAGGCCGTCGCTGGCCAGTGCCATAGCCAGCGGGTGAAAGTTGCCGTTGCTGATCATCCGCCCGCTATCGACATCCACCAGCGGGTTGTCGTCCATGGCCGACAGCTCGATGTCGACCTGACCGCGCAGATGGTCGATGGTCTCGCGCAGAGCGCCGTGAACCTGGGGACCCACGCGGAACGAGAGTGGATCCTGCACGGAAACAGCAGCGCCTGCTTTGCACCGCTCGCTGCCTGCCAGGAAAGCACGAACGAAGCTCGCCGATACCTGTTGGCCGGGCACGGGCTTGGCGCGTGCCACCGCCGGATCCACGATCGACAGGTTGCCGCGAACGGCTTCGAGCGACATACCGAGTGAGACGTCCGCGAGCCGTGCTGAGCGCTCGGCGCGAACAACAAGCAGGGCCGCGTGGCCGATGCTCATGCCGTTTGCCGACACGAGTGCCAGACCGTCTTTTGGTTCGAGTCGCGCGGGGGAGATGCCCGCACGATTCATGGCGTCGCCGCCCGGGAGGATCTCGCCCTGGTACTCGGCCCTCCCCTGGCCGATGACGACCAGTCCGATCGCCGCCATGTGCATCAGGTCGGATGCGCCGACGCTCCCCGTTTGCGGCACGACTGGATGGACGCCCGCGTTCAGCATCGCCACGATGGTCTCGGCCACCACAAGGCTCGCACCCGCGCCCCCACGCGCGATCCCCGCGGCCCGCGTGGCCATGGCCGCGCGAACCACCACGACCGGCAAGGGCGGCCCGATCCCGCCCGCGTGCGTGGCCACGATTGCCGGCTGGTACTCGCGCAGGCTCTCGAGGGGGACGCGTTGGTCGCGCATGTGGCCGAGGCCGGTATTGAGGCCGTAGATCAGCTCGGGACCGGTAACGTGGCGATCGACGATCTCGCGCGCCACCTCGATTCGGCGGCGAGCATCCGTCGCCCAGCTGCAGCGGGGCTCCATTGGCCACGGCCACGATGTCATCGACAGCAATGGGCTCGAGCGTCAATCACGACTGCCGGTCGTGCCGTGCTCATTTCGTCGAGGCTTGCCGGCTCACGAACGTCCGAGATGTTCCACGAAGCTTCGCGCGCCATTCCGGGGCGTCGAACGGTTCGGCCCAATAGGTGGTCTCGCGCCAGATCTTGCCGTCGCGCAACTCGAGCAACGTGATCGTGAACCAGGTCCTGCCGTCCGGGTATGTCATCTGCCACTCGCCCCACCAGCTGTCGCCGTCGCCCGAGAACCGAAACGCGCCACCGAGGGGCGTCGTGACCCAGCGATCCTCGCTGCCGACGATGCGTCCCTGGTGCAGAGTCGGACGTCCGCCCGGGTAGTCCTCGGTGATCCGGCGCTCGTTGTCCGCCGCGGTCACGACCTCGCCCGACTGCGGCCAGATCGCCTTCCAGTCGGCGTGGCGCAAGGCATCCATGGCGTCGTAATCCCAACGCGTCGCCGCGTCGCTGTAGCTGCGGACGACTTCCTCGTTTGTCGTGTCAGCCTCCCTCTGGTTCAGGATACGACTTGGATTCGTCGCGCTCGGGGACTATGTCGCGGCGGTTGCCTGACCGGACAGGCGCTGGATCTCGAAGCGATTGATGCCCGTGGGGCTGCCCGAGGTGGTCACGAGGATGACCGTGTCGTAGTCGGCATGGCTGCGCTGCGCCCGCCAGGCGCTCTCCATCCTGGCGATGAGGGTCTCGCCCTTGCCCGTCGCGGGCAGGATCATCGGGACCACGCCGCGGCGAACGGCAAGACGTCGCGCTACGACTGGGCTGAGCGTGAAGGCAACGATCGGCACATTGGGACGTGTGATCGACAGCTTCTCGGCCGTGTGTCCAGTGCGGGTAAAGCACCAGATTGCGCCCACATCGGTCCACCTCGTCGCCGCAGTGGCCGCCAGAATTGTTGCCGTAGCCGGTGTGACGGGTTCCGTGGGATGCGTTGGATGAGCGTCGACGACGACCACCGGTTCAGTCGCCAGGCAGATCCGAGCCATTGCCTGCAACGCCTCGATCGGGAACGATCCGATCGCCGTCTCGGCCGACAGCATCACCGCGTCCGTACCGTCGAGCACGGCATTGGCGACGTCGCTCACCTCGGCACGCGTTGGTCGGGGAGCGTTGACCATGCTCTCGAGCATCTGCGTCGCCACGATCGAGAACCTCTCGGCGCGGGACGCCGCCTCGATCAGGTCCTTCTGGATGAGTGGGACCTCCTCGAACGGGACGTCGACACCAAGATCGCCACGGGCAACCATGATCCCATCGGCGATCGCCAGGATGAGGTCGATTGCCTCAACCGCTGAGCGCGTCTCGATCTTGGCAACGAGGCGGGGGCCGTCGGCAGGCAGCATCGCGCGCAGGGCTCGGACGTCGGCGTCGCTGCGGACGAACGATTGCGCGATGAGGTCCACGCGCAGCTCCAGGGCCCGCGGCACGGCCGCGCGATCATCGTCGGTCAGTCCGTCGCCGGTCAGGCGGCTGCTGGGGATGTTGACACCGGCACGCGAGCGGATGGTGCCGCCGTGGACCACTTCCGTCTGCACCTCTGATCCGTCGGTTCCGGTTACGCGCAGCTCTGCGGCGCCGTCCGCCAGCAGGATCCGGTCGCCGACTTCCAGTTGAGCGGCGAGTCCGGCGGTCGAGACCGGCGCTCCGGACGCGTTTCCAGGACGTGACGGCGCTCTGGGAGCGGCTGCTGGCTCGGCGGGGCTGGTTGCTTCTGCCGGCTCGACGACGGCGTGGCCGCTCGTGTCCGTGTTGTCGGCTGTTTCGGTGGGTTCGGCTGTTTCGGTGGTTTCGACTGCTTCGGTCGCTTCGCTGGTTTCGGTGGTTTCGACTGCCTCGGCTTCGCTCGTGGCTTCGGCTGCTGCGCTCGTCGCTTCGGTGGCAGCTGGCGCATCAGCGACTTCGGCCGGCTTCGGCTCGTCGGCCGGAGCGGAGCGGAGCGTGAAGCTCGACCCTGTCTTGAGGGTTATCTCGCCCCCCTCGATCTCGCCCAGGCGGATCTTGGGTCCAGGCAGGTCGGCCATCACCGCGACACTGCGCCGCGCGCTGTGCGCCGCGGCGCGGACGGCATGCACGTATGCCTTGTGTTCGTCGGGCGTGCCGTGCGAGAAGTTGATGCGTGCCACATCCATTCCGGCCGCAACGAGCTCGCCGATCCGATCGGCAGTAGCCGGGCCGATGGTGCACACGAGCTTCGTACGGGAACGATCCATGGGCCGGGACTTTATCAGCGGTATCGGGTTAGGCACGTCGCCGGCATTGAGACGCGACCGAAACCCACTGGCCGCGTTCGTTTGTCGCGTTGTTCGCCTCCATGAGCGGATCGTTGCTCCTGACTTTTAATCGCCCTAAGGAGGTATTGCGATGGCCGAGCTGGATACCAAGCAACGCGACAAGCTGCGCTCAAGCCAATTTGCGTACGTCGACTCGAAGGGTGGCGAGCACCTGCCGATCAACGACGAAGAACACATCCGCAACGCAATGGCGCGCTTCAACCAGACCGATTTCGAAAGCGCCACGGCCAAGGAGCGAGCGCGCCGCAAGATCGTGGCAGCTGCCAGGAAGCACGACATCGAGGTGAGCGACGACTCGAACGTCGCCAAACCGGCTCAGCTAGACGGGAGGATCAACCGTGAACATCGACATCGAGACCATCCAGCCAGGCTGGCACGTGGTCGACGCCAACGGCGAGGATCTCGGCACGGTTATTCAGGCCGAGAGCCAATGAGATCACGGTCAAGAAGTCAGGCCTGCTCGGCGGCCAGATCAGCGTTCCAACCGAGGCCGTAGCCGAGGTCGAAACGGGCCGCGTCGAGATCAACCGCGCGAAGGGCGACCTCTAGACAACTCCAGAAGCCCAACTAGCCGCGGCGCCGCCCGCCTTGGCGTCTGCTGGGTCGCTCGCCGGTTCGTTTGATCACATTGGGGTTGACGCGCCGATCGGAGGTCGGCACAGATCACCGAGACGCAGCTTCGGTCCCGGGAGGTCGATCATTACGGCCAGGCTTCGCCGTTGTGCGTGGGCGGCAGATCGGACGGCGTGGACGTAGTTGCGATGGCCGTCAGGCGACCCGTAAGAGAAGTTGACGGCGCCACATCCATGCCCGCGGCGACCAGATCCGCGATCCGTTCACGCTCGCGGGCCCGATCGTGCACACCTGCTTTGTTCGTGCGGACTTAATCAGGGGCACAGGGTGGCGGCGTTCGAACGCCCTAAGGATCGGCGCCGAAGGGCTTGTTTCATGGCCATCGCAAACGTAGGTGTCGACGAACGTCGCTGACCTGCCAACGGAACGGCCGAGAACAGTCATCCGTACCGGTGCGCGTAGTCACCAACCGTTCTCAGCGAGCTTTCAACCACCTATTGACCCGAGTGCCTGCTAGTACTATCGTCCTGCCCCAGTTGGCCTACTACCACAGGGTGTCGGGCAACGTTGGGAGCAGGCTGGGGCCTGCGACGTGCGGGTGCGATTTCACCCGTTTGGGAGGGCACGGGTGCGCAGTTTTCGCGTCAGCGTTGTTATTCCGGCCCTGAACGAGGCCGAAAATCTGCGTCACGTTCTGCCGCGCATCCCGTCTGACGTCGAAGAGGTGATCCTCGTCGACGGCGGGTCGGTCGATGCGACAATTGAGGTCGCGCGCGAGGTCATGCCATCGATTCGCGTGGTCCAACAGGAAGGTCGGGGTAAAGGCGCTGCGCTGCGCGCTGGCTTCGCTGCCGCCACGGGAGACATCATCGTCCACCTGGACGCGGACGGGTCGACCGACCCTGCAGAGCTGCCGGCATTCGTAGGCGCATTGCTCGGGGGGGCTGACTACGCCAAAGGAACGCGGTTTGCTCAGGGCGCGGACACGACCGACATCACCTCGGCTGCACAAGCTGGGCAACTGGGGTTTCGTCAAGCTTTCCAATCTCCTGTTCGGCACCCACTTCAGCGATATTACGTACGGGTATAACGCCGTCTGGCGACAGCATCGCGATAAGCTCGCGCCCGAGATAGACGGCTGGGCGCACGAGATAGTCGGCAATATCAGGGCCGTCCGAAACGGGCTGCGGGTTGTAGAGGTCGCCTGTCGCGAGTATCCCAGACTGAGCGGCGAGCCAAAGCTCAAGACATTCTCCGCCGGCTGGGTGATTCTGTGCGCCATAGTCGCCGAACGCTTCAGATCGGTTCCAGCTCACGAGCCAGTCACAGAGCGTCCTGCAGCTGCAGCCAGCGCATGGGCTGCAGCGACACTGTCGCCTCCCGTTCAACTGCGGCTGATCGACATCCCGGGGTGGTGGGAGCAGGCCGAAGCCCTCAGGCCTGTGGTCACGGACGCGGTGCCCGCGCTCGTGCCGACAAATGGCTCAGTCGGCCCGGGCGATCTAATCGTCAATCACGAAGTGCCAGCGATCGGCGCGAGGGTCGCGGCCGTGCTTCCCATACAGCCCGAGCTCGTGGCGATTCCGATCTTGCCCAACGACATGAATGGGGCCGAAGAACAAGACCTGGTCGCCGCCAGCAACTGACGGCGCCCGCACGGCCCTCTTCTAACTCCTAGCCGCGGCGGCGGCCGCCCTGGCGTCTGCTGGGTCGCTCGCCGGTTCGCTTGATCACGTTGGGGGTGACGCGCCGATCCCAGGTCGGCTTATCCAGCCAGCGCGCCATCCAGCCGCTGTCGTCATCATCGTGCTCATCGCGGATGCCCGGCAGCCAGTCGGACGCCGTTCCTTCGTCGTGAGAGTCGAAGGGATTGGCGTCGAGCGTGTCGGCCGGCTCCTCCTCGGCCGGTAGCACCGTCACGGAGGTCACCTCCAGACCGTTTCCGTCGGCGCCCACGGCTCTTCGGCCGCGCCTCTGACCCTGTTTCTGTGCTGCCATCCGCTCGGTGGGCTTGGCGGTTGGCCTGGCCGGCAGCGGCTTCTCCTCCGCGGCTGCCCTTTCGGCCGCGCGGGCGACCTTTACCGAGGCGTCCTCCTCGAGGACACGCAGCCGGATGTCCTGGATCTCGTCGCGCAGCGCGGCCGCGCGCTCGAAGTCCAGCTCCTTGGCGGCCGCGCGCATCTCGGCCTCCATCTGCCCAACCAGCTTGCCGATCTCGTCGCGCGACATCTGTGAAAGCTCGCGCGCGCGACCTTCGACCGAGTAGGCGCCCGCGGCCTCGGCCACAGCGCGCAGCCGATCGTTGATGTCGCGAATGCCCTTGACGATCGTCTGCGGCACGATGCCGCGCTCGACGTTGTACGCCTCCTGCTTGATGCGGCGGCGCTTTGTCTCGTCGATCGCGACCTGCATCGACTCGGTGACTCGATCCGCGTACATGACGACTTCGCCGCTGACGTTGCGCGCAGCGCGGCCGGAGACCTGGATCAGCGCCCAGGCCGATCGCAGGAAGCCCTCCTTGTCCGCGTCGAGGATCGCGACGAGCGTCACCTCGGGCAGGTCGATGCCCTCGCGCAGCAGGTTGATGCCAACGAGGACGTCGTACACGCCGAGGCGCAGGTCGCGCAGGATCTGGACGCGCTCGAGCGTGTCGACCTCCGAGTGGAGGTACGCCACCTTGACGCCCAGCTCGTGGAGGTAATCGGCCAGGTCTTCGGACATCTTCTTGGTCAGCGTCGTCACCAGGACGCGCTCGCCGCGATCGACGCGTTGCTTGATCCGATCCATCAGGTCGTCGATCTGCCCCTCGGTGGGCTGGACCGTGATCTCCGGGTCGAGGATGCCCGTCGGCCGGATCAGCTGCTCGGCGATCTGTTCGGCGCGCTGAAGCTCGTAAGCGCCTGGAGTCGCGGACATGTAGATGACCTGGTTGAGGTGCGCCTCGAACTCATCGAAGGTCAGTGGCCGGTTGTCGAGCGCCGATGGCAGCCGGAACCCGAAGTCGACCAGGATCTCCTTGCGCGTTCGATCGTTCTTGTACATGCCCACGACCTGCGGGACGGTCATGTGCGACTCGTCGACGATCAGCAGCCAGTCGGGCGGGAAGTAGTCGAGCAGCGTCCACGGCCGGAGCCGGCCTCGCGTCGCGAGAGGTGGCGCGAGTAGTTCTCGATGCCCGAGCAGAAGCCGAGCTCGCGCATCATCTCCAGGTCGAAGGTGGTCCGCTGTCGCAGCCGCTCTGCCTCGAGCTCCATGCCGCGCTGGCGCAGCTCCTCGACGCGGACTTCCATCTCCGCCTCGATGTCGACGATGGCGGCCTTCAGCTTCTCGGCCGGGCGTGACGTAGTGCGAGGCGGGATAGACGTTGAGCTCGTTGCGCTCGGCCAGCACCTCACCGGTCAGCGGGATCGATCTCGATGATCTTCTCGACCTCATCGCCGAAGAACTGCACCCGCACCACGAAGTCGTCGTAGGCCGGCTGGAGCTCCAGCGTGTCGCCGCGGACGCGGAACCGGGCACGCGACAGCGCTGCGTCGTTGCGCTGGTACTGGAGGTCGACGAGCTGGCGCAGCACACCGTCGCGCCGGTAGCGGCCACCCACTCGAAGCCGCGTGACGGTGGCGCCGTAGTCGACGGGCGCGCCCAGTCCGTAGATGCACGACACCGACGCGACGATGATCGTGTCGCGACGTTCGAAGAGTGCCCGCGTGGCGGCGTGGCGCAGCTTGTCGATCTCGTCGTTGCGCGACGAGTCCTTCTCGATGTACGTGTCGGAGCGCGGCAGGTACGCCTCCGGCTGGTAGTAGTCGAAGTACGACACGAAGTACTCGACCGCGTTGTCCGGGAAGAACTCGCGGAACTCGGAGTAGAGCTGCGCGGCGAGCGTCTTGTTGTGCGCCAGCACGAGCGTCGGCCGGTTATGTGCCTCGATGACCTTGCCGATCGTGTAGCTCTTGCCGGAGCCGGTCACGCCCAGGAGGACCTGCTGCTTCTGGCCGCGCGTCAGGCCGCCAACCAGCTTGTCGATCGCCTGGGGCTGGTCGCCGGTGGGCTGGAAAGGTGCCTCGAGGCGGAAATCGGGCATCGTTCGCAATTGTAGCGCAGAACGGTCAGAGCCTGTCCGGAATGCGGTCGCTGCACCTGCGCACAGGTCCCGACACAAATAAACAGGCTCCCTCCGGGCTGAGGGAGCCTGTTTGGGCGCTATTCGAGATGAAGGGTTCCGCTATCGAGTGGGCGTTGCCTCCGGCGAGGCTCCGGTGAGGCCGCGGGCGACTCTCCAGGTGCGGTGAGCCACTCGGTGCCGGGGCGAACTCCATCGGGAGCCGTCGGCGTGATGGGCGTGCCCAGCAGTGCGCTGAGGTCGATCAGCTGCGGCACCGGGTAGAGGTAGGTCATGACCAGTCGGTCAGTAGTGGTGCCGTAGTCGGTCGTATCGGCGGCGCGGGTATCGGTCTCCGGTCGAAGCACCATGGTGAACGAGTCGGGTGCCATCTGGATGACGTGGCCGATCTCCTCTGCCTGGTGTAGGTCGACCTTGAGGACGTACATGCTGTTGTCGGGATCGCCTTCAGGATCTCGACGTCCTGGTAGGTGATCTTGGTCGACTTGCCACTCTGGAGACCTTCCTGCGTGGCAGTGTCGATGTTCTGGTAGTTGCCTTCGCTGTCCACGGCGAGAACCTGGATATCGACGCTGACGACGAGATCCACATGCTGGCCGGCCTTGAGCTCGCCACCAACGGCGCGATTGGCCGGAACCTCGACGGAGACGGCTCGCCAGTAAGGCGAAGTCGAGCGTCACCTCGTCATCAGGACCGAGGATGCTGAAATCCGTGTCGGCGGTCGACGTGGCAAAAAGGTTGGGCGTCATCTGCTGGTCGGAATAGACCGGCACGGCCGTAAGTCGGCCGACGACGAGTGCGGCTTCCTTGTAGCTCTGCGGCAGAACCTCATCAATGGGGACCTGGCGGACGGTGACGTCGTCTGCTGCCACCTGCTGGCGTGCTGGAATGTCGCGGGCAGCCACGAGCACGGCCTCGGTCACAACCGGTGCGGCGTTGCTCTTGCCGTTGGCGAGCATGAACGCTCCCCATCCAGCGGCGCCGGCGAGCACGACGCCGACAACGATCAACAGGATCCGACGACTCCGGTCGGTGTCCTTGAACTCCATTTCCATGCGAGACGGCTCTCCTCGTTTAGATCTAATGACGGCAAAGTTGTCTGCGGGGTGGAACCGTACGGAGCGAAGTGGCACTCAGTAAGAGACCCGCACGGGGGGTTCGAGTCAGTACGAACGTGCTACCCGGCAACGGATACCACGGCGCGGCGGGTTCAGCGGACGAGCTGTACTCCCAGGCATCGGCTCGAGGCACTCGCGACGATCGTCGACTCTTCGCAGTCCTCCCAGCCGCCCACGCGGCCCTGCATGATGTAGCGCACGAACCAGCCCTTGAAGCAGCTGGTCCCGCCGTTGCCACCGACGTATGGCGTTCCGAGGCCCGTGTTGCACTCGGGGTGGTCGTTGCCCTGGATGAACGCCTCGTCGAGCAGGAAGTCCGCGAAACGGGGGATGTGGTAGTAGAGGTTGTCGCCATTGCCGGGATCGGTGCAGTCGGCAGGCAGGCCGGTCGAAGGCACTTCGCGGCATGTCGCGTCGAACATCGGCACCAGCATCATCTCGCCCTGGTAGAGGTTGTTGATCGTCGCTCTCGACGACGTTCGTATTCCGCCGGCCGTGTGCAGCCACGTCGGAATATCGAACGGGCCGTTGCACGGGTGCGTCGATCTCGTTCTTGAGGTTGCCACCGCAACCCATATCGAGCCAACCGACCCCGCCTGGACCGTTCTTGCACAGCGGCACGATCGACTCGTAGCGGCCGACGCCCTGTCGGCCGCGCAATCTCCTCGCGACCAGCGGCCAGTCGACGCCAATTCGCAGCGGGCGGCTCGAGCCGTCGCAGGTGGTGATCGGGATCGAGAACGTGACCGGCATCACGCCGCAACCGTCGGCGGCGGAACAAATGCTGCGCAACGCCCCAGCCAATGCCGTGGCCCCGGCTCCAGATGTCATCTGTGGTCATGCCGATCGCGCCGGCGAGGAACGTGTCGAAGGTTCGGTTGCCGACCGCCGGACTCCTGCGGCATCGTTGGGAATGGAGCCGCCTCGCCCGACCGTTGCCGACGACGTTGAAGGCGTAGTCCACGTAATAGGAGGTGCCCATCGTCGCTTCGTTGTTGCTGAAAGCGCTCTGCATTGCCGATCGAACGTCCGAGTCGACTCTTCGATCGCCGCCCATGTCCTCGCGCGATGGTACAGTGCACCAGCGAGCGCGGCCGCGTCCGTGGCATTCTGCGTGCTGCGCTGCTGCGCCATGGCATTGCCACCGTCGATGACCATCGCCGTCGCGCCGCAGGACGACTGTCATGCTCAGGGCGAGAAACACGAGCGCCTGGCCACCTTCACGGGAGTCGCCGGATCGTGGACGCATGGCTCGCGTCAACCTCCTTCACGGACAGGTCGTTGTGGGGCCTACGGGCACACGTATTCGACCGTGGCCACGCTCGTGGACGAAAGAGTGATAGAGCTCCAGATGGTGCTTATCACGGGGTCATTGGCGGCTACCCAGCGTGACCTTGACCAATCGCCAGGCAGCCGATCTCGCGAGTCGCCTCCGGGCAGTTGTCGGTGGAGGAGGAGCACTCGTCTGGGTGGACATCGAATGTCTTGAAGCAGACGTCGACGTTCGTGGCGGTGAGACCGAGCGTTGGCGCGACTGGCGATCGCGACGTTCTGCACGTTGGTCTCGTTCTGGTTGACGACCGCCATCCGCGACGCCTGACGAGCCGACTGAGACAGAGTGTTGTAGGTAAAGACACCTCGACCCAGATCGACCAGGCCGAGCACCACGAGCACGGATGATCGGCAGCATGATCGCGAACTCGACGAGGGTCTGGCCTCGTCCGTTCCGGCGCGCCGGGTCGTCGAAGGTTTCATTCACGGGCCCACCGTGATCGTGGCGCCGGAGCAGCCGCCACTCGGATTGACGAGACCACCGACGAGCGACTGGTAGCCGATCTTGTAGTTGCTGCTGCCGTGCCAGGAGTACGTCATGTTGCCTAGCGTGAACCCGGCGTTGCTCCAGATGGTTCGCGCGCTGTTCTTGCGCACACCGGAAAGGACGGGCACCTGGCAGCCCACCAGCACGTAGCTCGCTCCGGGTGAGCGAGTAGCCGTCCATCATGAGCGTGACGTTGTATGTGCCGCGGGTGGTATAGGTGTGCGACACGTGTCCCCGAACAGCGTTGCTCGAGTCGCGCCATCGCCGAAGTCCCACAGACAGTCGCCCTTGCCAGCGTTCGTGGTGTTGTTGAAGTTGATGGCCAGCGTCGAGATGCCGACGATCTGGTTCTCGTCGACCGATCCCGGCGGTCCACCACCAGACGCATCGTCGCTCGTGCGATTCGCCGTAGAAGCTGATCGTCAGAGGCGTGGCGCGGAGTCGGCGTCGGGGTCGACGTCCCCGTGGGCGTCGGACCGGGCGTCGGTGTCGGAGTCTGCCCCGGCGCCAGAGTCGTCGTCGATGTCGGTGTCGGCGTTGGCGTCGTCGGTCGGTGTCGGTGTTGGCGTCGGCGTATTGACCGCTGACCTGCGTCGGGTCGGCAGTGCGGTTGGCGCTGCCGTCGGCACTGCCGCCTTGATGACCACGCCGTCGACCGAGCCGGTCCGGATCGTGAAAGATCGCCGCGTAGCCGACGCTGATGTGGCCAGCACCGTCCCCAACGAGGTTGGACAGGAACGGTGTGATCAGGGAGAAGCTGCATGAGAGATCCACCTGAACCCGAGAACCGAGTGCGTACGGGCCCGACGTGTCGGGAAAGGTCGGCGCGGGCAGGGTGCTCGGCAGCGCTGCAATCGATGCCTGATGCGTCCTTGTCCATCAGCGTGCGATAGCGGGCCTGGACGATCGCGTCGCCGCCGCCCTGCCATGCCGTTCGGGTTCTGGGCGGCGAAGTTGGCACCGATACGGGCGACGTTGCTCAGGTTGACCCAGCCGAGGTAGACGCGGCCAACGTCCACGGCGATCAGGAGGATCGTCACAAGGACCGGTATGAAGATGGCGAACTCAACCAGACTCTGGCCGCGCGACTTCGTGCGCTGGCTGGCCGAGTCTCGGCCTGGCCGGTGTCCGTTGCGAGGTGCTTCCTCGAGTCAAGTAGGTACCTGTCACTAGCTGGGCTGCGCAAAATCGCCGGTCTCGATACCGGCCCACGCAGAAGTCAAGCGGAACAGCCTCCGCGGGAGGTCCATCGAAAGTCCGTTGCGCGCTCACCAATTAGTCCAAGTGCGGCGCACCGCTTGGCGGAGGTGTGCGCTTAGGTGCGGTCGACGGCCTCGAATGCGTCGGCGAGCGCGTCTTCCATGCGCTCGCTGGTTTCCTCGACGACCCTTCCGTGGAGATCCGACGCACACGCCGAGACGCCTGGCCGTCGCTCCGTTCGCCAGCTGCGACTCGAGCCGGCCCGCCAGGTCGTCGCCCTGGGCCGCGACGCGCCGCTCGGCGTCCTGCTCCGAGTCTCCCCGGGCCAGCAGGCGCTCACGTTGCGTCGGTGGATCGCACTCGACCAGCCACACCTCGTCGCAGCGATCGGCGAGGCCGCCCTCGACGAGCTTTATCGCTTCGACGACGACGAACGGCGCATCGTCTTCGGCCGCCCGGGCCAGGTCGCGGTCGACCAGCTTCCGAACCTCCGGGTGGACGATTCGTTCAAGGTCCGCGAGCGCGGTCGCGATCATCGAACACGATCGCGGCCATCGCGGCGCGGTCCAGCTGCCCGTCGGGCTGGAACACGTCATCACCAAAACGGGCGCGAATGTCGGGCAGCGTCGGGCTTTTCTCGGCAGTCGCCTCGCGGGCCAGGAAGTCGGCGTCGATGACCGTGCCGCCCAGCTCACCGAGTAGCCGCGCGACGGTCGACTTGCCGCAGCCGATTGGCCCGGTTATCCCGATCAGCAACGGGCGGTGCTTCGCGGGACGACGTCATCGAGGAGCCTGCTCGGCCAGCACCAGCCATGCATCTTCGGCCTGTGCCAGCGCGGCATCGACATCGGCAAGTTCGCTGGACACGCGCCGCAGCTCGACGAAGTTTGCCTGAACTCCGGGATCGCCCAGGGCAAGCTCGAGCTGACTCTTGCGCAGCCCGAGGCGAGTCAGATCCTCCTCGACGAGCTGCTTCCGGCGTCGATACGCATCCTTCGACAGGACCTGGCGGGCGCCGCGCGGCTTAGGTCGCGCCGATTGCCCGTTCGTGGGCTTCGATGTCCTGGCGGGCGTCGCCAGGGCTGCGCGCGCCTCCCCCGGCGCAACGCCGAAATCGTTGTCCTGGCGATTGCGCCCGCGACTGACCAGCCGTGACGCGACGGCCGATCGCCACTCCCGGTAGCCGCCGACGAATCGCGCCACCTGGGCGATTTCGCCGGCTGCGGGTTGATCGACGACCCACAGCTCCGTGCACACGCTCTCCAGCAAGCGGCGGTCGTGCGAGACGACGACGACCGTCGACGCCTGACTCGCGCAGGAACGTCTCGAGCGCCTCGCGCGCCGGAATATCGAGGTGGTTGGTGGGCTCGTCGAGCAGCAGCAGGTTGGCCGAAGCGACACCGACGATCGCCAGCTCGAGCCGAGACCGCTCCCCACCGGAGAGCTTCTCGACGGGCTTGAAGACGTCGTCGCCGCTGAAGAGAAACCGGGCCAGGTAGCTGCGCGCGGGTCCGGAGTCGAGACCGGTGGCGCCGGTGAACGCGTCGATCACTGTCGCGCCGGCATGCGCCGCGCGGCGGATCTGGGCGAGGTAGCCGACCTGTACGGCCGTGCCTACGCGCAGGAAGCCGTCGAGCGGCGCGAGGTCGCCGGCGATGGTGCGCAACAGCGTGGTCTTGCCCGCGCCGTTGGGGCCGACGACTCCGATGCGATCGCCACGTCGCGCTTCCAGTCGAGCCGACCTTGACGATCGGCACGCCCGGAAAGCCACACACCAGGCCCTCGATATCGATCGCCACGTCACCCGAACGAGCCGGCCGCTCGCGGCCCGTTGCCGTCGAGCGCGAGCTTGCGTGCCTTTCTTGCGCTGTGGCTCGGACGCCGCCTGGTCTTCGAGAGTCGCCAGACGACGTTCGTGCTCGTGCATCTTGGAAAACTTGCGATGGCTTCGGTAGCGCTGCACCAGCTCCTGCTCGCGACCGATCGACTCGGCGCGCGTGTCGGCATCCTTGCGTGCCCGCGCGTCGCGCTCCTCGCGCTGGCCGAGGTACGCGCTGTAGTTGCCGCGGAAAGCCTCGAGCCGACGATCGCGGAGCTCCCAGATGCGCTCGACGACGGCGTCGAGGAATGCGCGGTCGTGCGAGGCGACGACCAGGGCGCCGGCGCGGGTCGCCGAGCGTCTTCTCGAGCCACTCGATCGCGGCCACGTCCAGGTGGTTCGTGGGCTCGTCGAGCATCAGCAGGTCGACTTCCGAGACCAGCAGCCGAGCCAGCGCGGCCCGAGTCTGCTGACCGCCCGACAGCTGTGTCGGCGGTCGCGACCACTCGACCTCCGTGAAGCCAAGCCCGGAGAGCGCGGAGTTCACGCGCACGTCCAGCGTGTAGCCGCCGCGCGCCTCGAAGTCGTCGCGCAGATGCTCGTACTCGGCAGACTGGACGGCCGATGCGCCGGCCGCCTCGAGCTCGGCCAGGCGCCGTTCCACCTCGACCAGCGCGATTGCGCCCGAACGGACGGCGTCACGCACGGTCGGCGCGGCCGCGAAAGCCGCGTCCAGGTTCGCCTCCTGGGCCGCGAGGCCCACGCGCAGGCCGCGCGACCGGAAGACACGGCCGCTGTCGGGCTCGTCGATGCCGGCGGCCAGCCGCAGCAGCGTCGTCTTGCCCGCACCGTTGGCGCCGACCAGGCCGATACGTTCGTCGCGCGCGATCGCCACGCTGATCGAGTCGAGGATGACCTCGGCACCGATCTCCCGATGGGCGGCCTCCAGCCGCAAGATCGCCACTACTTTTCCTTCGCTGGACTGCGGCCAGCTACGCGCGAAGCGGTCGGCCTCGGGCGTCTCGCCCGGTCCCGACCGTCGCTTATACCTTCGAGCACCTTGTCCGTCGCGGGAGTTCTCTCGCGCGCGGGCAGGCGCTGGCACCACGAACAGAAATGAGTGCTTCGCGCGCCGATCACGATGCGCCTCGTGGGCCGGCCGCAACGCGGACACGGCTTGCCGGTCCGCCCATAGACATTGAGGAAGTTCTGCATGTCGCCGCGGCCCTCCGGGGCGCGGTAGCTGTCGACCGAGGAGCCGCGGCGATCAATCGCCTCGTTGAGCACGTCCCGCAGCGAGACATACAGTGCGCGCTCCTGGTCGGGACGCAGGCCGGCGCCGCTGCGCAACGGGTGCAGGCGCGCCCGCCAGAGAGCCTCGTCGGCGTAGATGTTGCCGATGCCCGCGAGGAACTCCTGGTTCATGAGCAGTGGCTTCAGCCGACCCGCGGCGCTTGCGCAGGGTCCGGCGGAAGTCGGCCAGCGAGAAGTCCTCGGCCAGCGGCTCCGGCCCCAGCTCGCCCAGGACCGCAGCGGCTTTGTCGGTGGGATAGACGGCGACTCGCCCGAACTTGCGCGGATCGCGCAGGCGCAGCTCCTTGCCGTCGTCAAGCGAGAAGACGACGTGCACGTGCTTGTCACGCGGCGTTTCGGGAGGAACCACGTCGAGCTGGCCGGTCATCTTGACCTGGATGGCGAGCACCGCGGGATCGCCACCGTTCAGTGGCCGGACCGAGATCGACCACCAGCCATTTGGCGCGGCGATCCACCGACAGGATCTCCCGGCCGCTGACGGCCGCCACGAACTCGGCCGGCGCGGGATGCTTGACCTGGTTGGGCCAGTCGAACGACGCGTCGAGGATCGTGCGCCCCACGATCAGCGGGCGCAGCTCGCGCGCGATCGTTTCAACCTCGGGAAGCTCGGGCATTTCTGGATGGTTTCGGCTACGCCGGGATCGGCGTGAGCGACTCCCAGTCGTCGCCACTCTTCAGGTCCACGGTGAGCGGCACGTCCAGCTTGACCGCTCCCTCCATCTCCTCGCGAACGACCGGCACCAGGGCGTCGAGCTCTGTCCGCGGCACCTCGAGCAGCAGCTCGTCGTGTACCTGCAGCAGCATTCGGGCGCTGGAGCCCTCGCGCATCAGCCTTCGATAGAGCCGGATCATGGCGATCTTGACGATGTCCGCGGCCGTGCCCTGGATGGGCATGTTGATGGCCATCCGCTCCCCGGCGCCGCGGAGCGCCGAGTTTCGTGCCTGCAGCTCGGGGATCCAGCGACGGCGGCCGAAGAGCGTGGTCACGTTGCCCTGCTCCCGGGCGACCTCCTTGATGTGCATCATGTAATAGCTGATGCCCGAGTACGCGGCGAAGTACGAGTTGATGAACTCCTGGGCCTCGGCACGAGGGATGTTGGCGCGCGACGACAGGCCGAAGTCGCTCATGCCGTAGGCCAGGCCGAAGTTGACCATCTTGGCCATCGAGCGCTCGTCGGCCGTCACGTCGGCCGGATCCTTCTTGAGCACCCGCGCGGCGGTCTCGCGATGGATGTCCGCGCGTCGCTCGAACGCCTCGCGCGAGATGCACGTCGCCCGACGACGTGGGCGAGGATGCGCAGCTCGATCTGGCTGTAGTCGGCCGCCAGCAGCACGACGTCCGGACCGCCGGCGACGAACGTGTGGCGGATCTTGCGGCCCAGCTCGGAGCGGATGGGGATGTTCTGGAGATTCGGGTCGGTCGACGACAGGCGCCCGGTCGATGCCACTGCCTGGTGGAAGCTCGTGTGCAGCCGGCCAGTGTTGGCGTTCAGCAGCAGCGGCAGGGCCTCGACGTACGTGCTGCGCAGCTTCGTGTACACCCGCCACTCGAGGATCTTGTCGATCGCCGGATGGGCCGGACGGAGATCCTCGAGGACGCGCGGCATCGGTGGAGAAGCCGGTCTTGGTGCGCCGTCCGCGCGGCAGGTTGAGCTCGTAGAACAGGACCTGCTCGAGCTGCTTGGGGCTGCCGATCGTGAACTGGTGCCCGACGTCGGTGTAGATCTCCCCTTCCAGCCGAGCGATCTCCGTTGCTGAAGACGGTCGACAGATCGCCCAACGTCTGCGCGGTCGATCGCCACGCCGACTGACTCCATCGCCGCCAGCACCGGGATGAGCGGCAGCTCGATCTCGGTCAGCACCTTGTTGATCGGCGCGTCGTTGGCGAGGTCCGTCTCGAGCGGCTCGCGCACGGCGGCGACTGCCACGGCCTGTAGGGCGGCGTGGTCCATGCCACCGAGGAGGCCGTCGGCCGGCAGCTCGATCTCGAGTCGCTCGGACGAGATGCTGGCCAGCGTCTGGCTGCGCAGCGCGGCGTTCAGGATGTACGCCGCGATCTGAGTGTCGAGGGCGACGTCGGGCAGGTCGCTGCGCCAGGGCGAGCACGTTGCCTGTCGCGTCTGGGATCGCGTTGCGCCAGCTGCCCAGACGAGCAGCTGCTTGACCTCGTGACCGACGAGTGGCTTGCCGGCGTGCATCACCAGCGAGGCAAACTCGGCGGCTTTGTCGCCGCCCGCCGCCGACGACACGACCGTCCGCGTCCACTACGGCGAGGCCCAGGAGGTCGCCACGCCGCGGCCGCTGATCGGTCAGTGCCACGCCCACCGTCAGGTGAGGCTGCGCGGCGAGCCAGCCGGCTCACGTCCGTCGCCGATGTCGAAGCGCTCCGTCGTCGAGGGATCGGCGATCAACGCCATCGAGACGGTCGCGGGCTCCTCGTCCCGTTATCGGCGTCGGAGGCGCATCGAGGACTGCGACGACCGGGACTGTCCTGCGTCTCCACCGTCGGGCGCGGCGTCGAGCTCACTCGCCGGCGGCGCGCATGGCCGTTTCCTGAGCTCCGACCCGGTGGCTGCGTCGAAATCAAGGCTGAGCTGCATGCCCGGTTGTCCGCTCGCTGCCGGCCGCGGCCCGCTGCGGCAGCCGACGGACGACCGGCAACGACCGCCGCCGGTACCGGAGCCAGTCCGATCCGCCTCGCGCAGCAGGTCGCCGGGTGCGCGTGTCTCCTCGCCGGTCATGCCCGGCAGCCGCTCGACGAGCGAGCGGAACTCGTACTCGCGGAAGAGCCGCAGCACCTCGTCGCGGTCGTAGTCGCCGAGCTGCGCTTCGTCGAGGTCGAGCTCGATCGGCAGGTCCTGGCGGACCGTGACGAGGTCGCGCCACTGGAAGACGTTGTCGTGATGCTCGGCGAGCTTGGCGCGCAGCTTCTCGGGCTGGACCGAATCAATGTTTCCGTAGATGCCGTCGACCGAGCCGTAATCCTGACGAGCTTTGCAGCCGTCTTCTCGCCGACTCCGGGGATGCCCGGGATGTTGTCGGTCGTGTCGCCCTTGAGTGCCTTGAAATCGATCATCTGCTTGGGCTCAAGGCCATAGCGCTCGAACACGCGCGCCGGGTCGTAGTAGACCGTCTGCTGCACGCCGCCGCGCGTGCTCATCAGCGTCGTCTTGTCGCTGACGAGCTGGAGCAGGTCGAGGTCGCCCGACACGATCGTCGTCTCGACGTCCTTCGCTTCCGCCTGCTTGCACCAGCGCGGCGATCAGGTCGTCCGCCTCGAAGCCCTGCAGCTGGTAGATCGGGATCTCGAAGGCTTCGAGGATCTCGCGCTACGATCGGGAACTGGTCCTTGAGGTCGTCCGGCATCTGGCGCCGGGTGGCCTTGTAGTCGGCGAACTGCTCGTGGCGGAAGGTCGGGCCAGCGAGGTCGAAGGCGGCGATGACGTAGTCGGGCTTAACGTCCTGGAAGCCGCGCAGGACGATGCTCCAGAAGCCGAACACCGCGTTGACCAGCGTGCCCTTGCTGGTCGTCAAGCGGCGTGTTGATCAGCGCGAAATAGGCGCGATAAATCAGGCTGTTGGAGTCGAAGAGCATGAGCCGCGGCACTCATGCGAGTTTATCGGTCGGGTCAGCGGAGCAGCGGATCCGCGAAGTAGCGGCGGGCGAGCCAGGCAATGCGAGCCGCGAAGTACCGCTGAGGCCGACGATCGCGAGACCAGCGTAGACCAACGCTGATCGCGCGTCGTATCGGCGGGCCGCGCGGCCGCGAATTCAGTCAGCCTGCGCGAGACGTGTCACGTCGGTTCGGGTGACGGCGGACGTATGCGCTGGCGTTCCGCCCGTACGCCGGGATCCGGCGATGCTGTCGGTGCTTCCACGGCGACTTGTTCGCACGTGCCCGGGAGACTGGTCGCCTCGGATGCCTGGAGGTGACGCTGAGGCCATCGGTCGCCGGCGCGAGCCGGATTCTCCTCGGCGCCGGGTGCGTTCAACTCGGGCATCGGCGTCTCCAGTGGTGCCGGTGGTGGAGCCTGTGTCTGGCCTGCCTGTGCACCGTGTCGATCGCTTGTCGCCGCGAACTCAGCGCGCCGCCGGAATGTGTGTCGAATGCTGGCAGCGTGACGGCAACGCTGTGCCGACGACTGCCATCACGAGGCCGATCGAGAGAGCGACGCCGGCCACCGGCCGGAGCGTCCCCCACTCGGGAGTGGCAAAGTGCGCATCCAGCGTGAGTGACGTCGATTGCCACGGAGCTCCTCGGCCTTTTCGGCTGTGATCGTGAAGTCGCGCGTTCGCGCAGGAAGCCGGGACGCTGGCCGACGGCGTTGGAGAGGTGTCGAATGTCAGCGGCCAGTGCCGCGCAATCGGGGCAGCTGCTCAACGAGCAGACGCGCCTCATCCCGTCTCGGACGGGTAGGCGTCGTCCATGGCGAAGCGCGTCACGAGCAGGCGGTCGTGCTTGCGATGCTCGGTGCGCATGGAGTGTCGGCTGTTTTGCACGCTCAACTGACGCACCTACTCCCGTAAGAGTTCCATGTCCGATTGCCGAAGATCACGCAGCGCCAGGCGGCCGCGGTGGATTCGCGACTTGACGGTGCCCAGTGAGACGCCGGTCATGTCGGCGATCTCCTGGTAATCGAAGCCCTCGACGTCGAAAAGGACGATCGCGCGACGCTGATCCTCGGTGATCTGGGCGCAGCGCCTGGGACGATCATCCGCGACGACTGGCGGCGCATCGCCTGGCGCTCGGGCGAGGCGCTCATCGATCGGCCGGCGGCTGCCACGAGTCGTCCTCCCACTCAGGGAACGGGTCGGCCGGTCGGCGCTTCCTGTAGCGCAGGATGTCGGTGGCCGCGTTGAGCGCGATGCGCGTCAGCCAGCTTCGGAACGAGTCGCCGCGGAAGCGATCGAGGTTGCGGTAACACGAGAAGAAGGCTTCCTGGACGGCGTCGTTGGCGGCGTCGCGATCGTTGACGACGCGTACGACGAGCCCGAAGAGGTAGTCCTGGTAGTGACGGACGAGCTCGTTGAAGGCCTCGAGGTTGCCGTTCAGCGCTTCCTCGACGAGGGCCCGATCGCGAGCGTGAGCGAGCTCGTCCTCGGGTCGGCGGACGACGTCGCAGGTTCGGACTCGCGGTCGTCGGTTCTCCGGGGTCTCGGGCTCGGTCAGTCTCCGCGCGGCGTGGCGACGGATCGCTATCGGCGGGCAGCGACGCGTCCAGCGATCTCGTCCACGGTCAGATGATCCCCTTCAGCAGAGACCGGCGCTTCGCCAGCATCGGTCCGGGCTGGCCGCGTCTAAGTATCGACGCTCCCCGACCGCCAGGTTGTGATTGCGCCGAATGCGAGCCCTCGACCGTTCCTTGCGGCGCTTGATGCTCGCCTGACGCAGCGAGACCTGTTCAGCGGTATCGGCCAAGGTCGCCCCGACTAATCGCGTCGATATCCCCGTATGACTGCAGGGTACGTTTGCGCTCTAAGCAATGCGGTGCAGGTGTTTCGGACAGTACACGATACAACTGGCTCACGCTGACGCGCCTGAGGATTCGAGAGTCAGCTGACGATGGGACGGTTGATGCGCCTAGCGGTTCAAAGTGGTGCGGCGGGTGGGATTCGAACCCACATGTCCTTACGGACAGCAGTGTTTGAGACTGCAGCGTATGCCGTTCCGCCACCGCCGCACGAACCTCGACTCTACCGGAAGGGCATCTCGCCCTCCCGAACGGCTGTTCGCTTCGCGATGTAATCCGGATGCGATGCCCCGCCCGTTGCTGATGTTTCGAACTTCGGTCGTTCCCTCCTAGGGTCGCGTTTCCGGAAGCGAGAACCGAACGAGGAGACAAACCTTGGCAGGCATTCTTTCGCTGGTCCTGGTGGTGCTTCTCGCGCTCTGGTTGATCGGCTTGATCGCCAACATCGGCGGTGGTTTGATCCACCTGCTGCTCGTAGTGGCAGTGATCGTCTTGCTCTACAACCTGCTCACCAGTCGGCGAACCGCGCCGTGACGCTGCCTCGATTGTTGCCTTCCGAGAGGTATAGGGCCTCCTGTACGCTGCCGGTCAACAAGAGCCCTGAATTGGAGGTCCGTGAGTGTTCCAAAGTGCCCAGCTTGAGGCCTCCCGAGTACCATCCCACGGAGGCGGCGAGTACCACGACATGGTCGAGGTGACGGACGGCCACGACGCGGACGAGCGATCCTGAGCGCGCCTGGGACGGGACGGATCTTCCGCTGCACGACGTGTGAGGATGAGATTCGGGTTCGTGCCGCTGATCCATCACCGATCGAGGGTGCTGATCACGGACGAGGTCCCACCAGCCGTCTGGACTGCCAGACCTAGTCGCCCATCCTGATCTCGACGCTGTTCGGCCCGACTAAGCCGGCCGATCAGCGCAACGCAGCTCGGCGTCATAGGCCACGCGAAGGCGTATCTCCATCCGCTGGTTGCGACCCGGCTCCGACCGGGAAGTGGATAACCACCGGCGTCTCACCGGGCCGTCCGTGGAACACCTGGCGCAGGTTGCGCATCGCTGACGTAGCAGGTCGTCCTGCGAGCCCGAGCAACAGCGTCACGTGGAGGGACTGGCCGGCGCCGGCCTGGAGTGGGCACGGTTGGAGCCCGTTCCCGCGATAGCAGCTCGCGCACCGCCTCATCGGGTAGCTGCGGCTCTTCGTTGTCGGGTGGCGCCACGAGCGCGGCGACGGCCGTAGGTGTGGCGATCGGGCGGCCCGCCCCAGGTAGACGTCAAGTGTTCCGTCCACCCCGCCTCCGCGGAGCGGCGAGACGCGCGGCACCGTACCCATGAGACCGCGGACCGGACTTCGCTGGCCCGGGCCAACCGCCACTGCTCCACCGGCGGACGATGCGGCCACTTCGGCGGGGGCCTGTCCGCCCGGCGCGCCCTGGCCATTGAACCGTTCCGGTTCGCGTAGCCGTTGCCGTTTCCGTAGCCACGTCCGTTGCCGCCCGGACGATGAGCCTCCACGCCGCCCGCGATCGCCGCGCGCCACCTCTCGCCCAAATGCCTGCGCACCGAGCGCCGTCGCCTGCTCCCAGGTCCAGACGGTGTCTGCCAGGAGGACCGTCTCGTCGCCCTTGTGGTCGACCCGACCCGCAGACCAGCAGGATCGAGTCCTCGGCCCATGTCTGCTCGGTCAGCTCGAACACCTTGGGGAAGACGATCACCTCGATCGTGCCCTGGAGGTCCTCGAGCGTGGCGACGCCCATCGTGGCGCGCGCCTTCGTGATCACGCGTCGTACCTCGGTGACTACGCCGCCGATCACCACGCGCTGCTGGTCCAGCTCCTCCCCCATCTCGCCGCTGTACGCGTTGACGTACTCGCCGATCGTGCCGGCCAGCTCGCCGAGCGGATGGTCGGACAGGTAAAGGCCGAGAAGCTCTTTCTCCCAGCGCAGGCGCTCGCGCGGTACCGCCTCCGTGATTTCCTCCGGGAGCGGCCGCTCCAGCGGACCCGAGTCAGACGAAGAGTCGAACAGCGAGACCTGGCCGGTGAGCCGATCGCGCTGCGCTGCCTGACCGGCCGACAAGGCGTCGTCCAGTGCCATCAGAAGCTGCGCCGGATGGCCCAGGGCGTTGAGCGCGCCAACCCTGATGAGTGACTCGAGCACCCGCCGATTCACCAACCGCAGATCGATGCGCGTGCAGAAATCGGCCAGCGAGCGGAACTGTCCGTCCTCGTTGCGCGAGGCGACGATCGATTCGATCGCGCCGTGGCCGACGTTCTTGATCGCGAGCAGGCCGAAACGGATCGCGTCCTCCTCGACCGTGAAATCGAGCCCGCTCTTGTGAACGTCCGGCGGCAGGACCTCGATGCCCATGCGCCGGCACTCGGCGATGGCCGCGGCGACCTTGTCGGTCGAATCGCGCATCGCTGTCAGGACGCTGGTCATGTACTCGACCGTGTAGTTCGCCTTCAGGTATGCGGTCTGGTAGGCGATCAGGCCGTAACAGGTGGCGTGCGCCTTGTTGAAGCCGTAGCGCTCGAACGGCTCGAACGCCTTGAAGACCGCGTCGATGACGTTTGGCGCGACGCCGCGCTCGGCGGCTTGCTGTACGAACTTGTCCTTCTGGGCGCGCAGCAGGGCCGACTTCTTCTTGCGGATGGAGTAGCCGAGCGTGTCGCGCCTCGGGACCGGTGAAGCCACCGAGGGCAATCGCCGCGGCCATGATGTCCTCCTGGTACACGAAGATCCCGTAGGTCTTCTCCAGGTACGGCTCGAGCAGCGGATGGAGATACGTCACCTGCTCCTGGCCGTGCTTGCGCCGGATGTAGGCCGGAATGTTGTCCATCGGCCCGGGGCGGAAGAGAGCGACCATCGCCGCAAGGTCGAGGACCGACGTCGGCTGCAGCTCCTTGACGTAGCGCCGCATGCCCGGCGACTCAAGCTGGAACACGCCCGTCGTCTCGCCCGACGCCAGCAGCTCGAAGGTGGTGGCGTCCTCCAACGGCAGCCTGTCGAGGTCGATCTCGACGCCTCGCTCCTGCTTGATGAGGTCGACGGCCTGGCGCAGGATGGTCAGGTTGGAGAGCCCCAGGAAGTCGAACTTCAGCAGGCCCAGCGCCTCGACGCCGTGCATCTCGTACTGGGTCATCAGCCCGTCGGAGTTCGTCGCGTGCTGCAGCGGCATCAGCTCCGTCAGCGGCTCGCGGCTGATGACCACGCCGGCCGCGTGCGTGGACGCGTTGCGCGCGACGCCCTCGAGCTGGTGTGCCAGGTCAAGCAGCCGCTTGACGTTGGTGTCGGCGTCGCGCATCTCTCGCAGCGCCGGTGTCATCTCGAGCGCTTCCTCGAGCTTGATGCCGAGCTGGATTCGGTATGGCCTTGGCGATGCGATCCACCTCGCCGTACGAGAAGCCGAGCACGCGGCCGACGTCCCGGATGGCCGCGCGGGCGAGCATCGTGCCGAACGTGATGATCTGGGCGACGTGGTCGGTGCCGTATTTCTGCGTGACGTACGCGGATCACCTCGTCGCGGCGGGCGTCCTCGAAGTCGACGTCGATGTCCGGCATCGTCACGCGGTCGGGGTTGAGGAAGCGCTCGAACGGCAGCTCGTACAGGATGGGATCGACCGGCGTGATCCCCAGCGTGTAGGTCACGATGGAGCCCGGCGCCGACCCGCGGCACGTGGTGGCGATGCCGTTGCTCGCGCGCGAACCTGACGAAGTCGGCGACGATCAGGAAGTAGCCCGCGTAGCCCATGCGAATGATCACGTCGAGCTCGTAGTCGAGGCGCGTCTGGAGGGCCGGCGTTGCCTCGCCATAGCGTTCGATCGAGGCCGCGCTCGCACTCGGCGCGCAGCCAGCTCTCGACCGTGTAGCCATCCGGAACCGGGAAGTCCGGCAGCCGCAGCTGGCCGAACGGCAGCTCCAGGTCTGACCATCTCAGAGATCAGACGCGTGTTCGATATGGCTCCCGGGACATGAGCCGAACAGCGCGGCCATCTCGGCGGCCGCTCTTCAGGTAGAAGTTGGCTGACTCGAAGCGCATCCGGCCCGGCGTGTCGATGTTCGACGCCGTGCCGACGCACAGCAGCACGTCGTGCGCCTCGGACTGGGCGCGACGAACGTAGTGCAGGTCGTTGGTGGCGACGAGCGGGATGCCCATCTCCGGCCCCAGCTTCAGCAGCGCCTCGTTGAGCTTGACGCTGTTCCTCGAGGCCGTGGTCCTGCAGCTCGAAGAAGAAGTTGCCCTCGCCCAGGATGTCGCGGTACGAACCGGCGATGCGCTTCGCCTCGTCCATGTCGCCGGTCTCGATGGCGCGCGCAACCTCACCGTTGAGGCACGCCGACAGCCCGACCAGGCCCTCGGCAGTGCTTGCGCCAGGTATTCGCGATCGATGCGCGGCTTGTAGTAGTAGCCGTCGAGGTGCGCGTCGGTGACGATGCGGCACAGGTTCTGGTAGCCGATCCAGTCCTTGGCCAGCAGGATCAGGTGGTACGGCTGGGCGTCGGCCTTGCCCTCGCGGTCGGCCATCGAGCGACGGGCGACGTACGTCTCGACGCCGATGATCGGCTTGATCTCCGCCGCCTTGCAGGCCTGGTAGAACGCCACCGCCCCGTAGAGCGCGCCGTGGTCGGTGATGGCCAGCGAGTCGAAGCCCTGGTTCTTTGCCTCGTCGACGAGCTCCGTTATGCGGCCGAGGCCGTCGAGCAGGCTGAACTCCGAATGGACGTGAAGATGCGTGAAGTCGTTCGGCGCGACGGGCAATCTGGCTCCCCTATTGCGTGGCGATCCGACCGTACCGGCGCTGCCCGACTGCCGCTAGGCGGTCATCCACCAAGTTCGTCCACAAACGATCAGTATAGAACACCCGTTCTGTTGCTACGCCATAGTCATCGCGTGGTCGGGTGCAAGCAGGAACGGCGGCAGGTACGCCGGAATGTTTGACAGCGGCAGCACGTCCGGATGGAGATCGATGCCCAGCTTGCGACTGCATGAAGGCCCGCCGCGCTTCGATCCTGCGCCACGCGTCGGGGTACCTCGCGGCGAGCTCAGCGCGCAGGCTCTCGTCGGCGAACGCAATGCCGTCCTCGATGTTGGTCGTGAAGTAGTCGGTTCCCGTGGCCGGGATCACGTCGACCTGCATCGCCATGCCGGATCGCAGCTGGATCTCCGAGCCCGGCCAGACCGGAGAGTTGACCCACTCGTCGAGATGGATCTGGTGGCCGGGGTTCAGGAAGATGCCGAAGAACGGATCGCCCAGGCGCTGCGCAATGATCTCGTTGAGAGCGCCACCGGTCTGGCCGATGTGCAGTGCTTCGTACCACTCGACGATCGCCTCGAAATATGGCGCCACCAGCCGGTCGACGTAGTCCGGGATCGCGTCGGGCAACTCTGACGGGTCGTCGACGACGAACCCGGCCCGACAGGTGAGCGCGCCCCAGATGCCGAAAGCGGTGGTGAACCGATCCCCCACCTGGATCCGGCGGTCACCCGGACTGAGCAGGCCGAAAGTCGCTCGCTCGCCCGCAGTGAGCATCAGGTGGCAGGAGAGCGGCGTGCCGTTCCAGCCGAGCAGCGCGACTGCCTCCCGCTCGGTCGACCCAACCGGCAGACCGAACGATCAGGCGCTTGACGCCCTCCGACGTGTGGCACGAAGCCCACTCGAGGTACGCCAGCTGCTCCACCTCGTTGATGACGCGCAGGCCATCGGCGGCATCGTTCAGGATGTCTGTCGCGTTCTCGACCGCGCCACCGTCGCCTACGCGTCGGCGCACCTCGTCGACGATGTAGGCGGGCACGTCGCTCATGTTGGGCCGCGCGTAGGTCTTCCAGCCGACCAGCCCGATGCGGGCGCCGGCGTCGACTCCCTCCTCGCGCAGGATCTCGCCCAGTGGACGCGAACGGTCGCGCGGCTGGCTGGGCAGGCTGAAGTCCTGGAACCTGTGACGGCGCATTGACACTGGAGCCGCACCGGCGGTACCCCAGTTCTCGTTCCCGGCGAGGATCGCGGGCTCTCCATCAAGACCCACGATCGAGCAGCGCCTCCTCGAAACGCGGATCGAAGCCGGTCAGGTACGAAATGTTGGCGCTGTGCTCACGATCGGCGTACACGACGAGCCGCCGGAACCCGCGCCGCTCCATTCGCTCACGCAGTCGCTCGAGCCGGGCCGCGTACAGCTCCGGCGACAGCTCGGGCATCTCACCGGGCATGCCAAAGTCGGGCAGCTCCAGCTGGCTCATGCGGGCGCGGCGGCGGGATCGGTTGCCGTTCACTGGATCGTCGTGATACCCGCGGGATCGCGCGTGACCACGTACGGGGCGTCGGCCATCGCGCTGAGCCACGGACCGACCGCGCCGTCGGGCCAAGTGACCCTGATCTGCGCGCTCGGTCGCTGATCCGAGACCGAAGTGGGTCGGACCGAGCTGCCCGCTGACGTGTCCGCCGCCGATCGTTATCTCGCGGGTCTGCGTTTTGCCGCCGCTCTGAACCTCGATCCACGAGCCGATCGCGTCTCGATTCGCGCCGTCGTCGCTGAGCTTGACTGAGAGCCAATGGCCCACTGGCGCCGACGTCTCAGCGCTGCCGGAGCCAAGATTTCGCCACAGTCGCACGTTCTCGCGCCGCACGACCACAACGATGTCCAGCAGCCCATCCGCGTTCAGGTCCACGAGTGCGGCACCGCGCGCGCGCGCGAAATCCTCGATTCCCGCGGCCGGCGCCTGCTCGACGAACTTGCCGTCAGGCCCGCCCAGCATCAGGTTGCTCGGATCGCGCGCCGCGAAGTCCGGCACGAGCTCGACGTTGCCCTTGGAGACGAACAGGTCGATCAGGCTGTCGTTGTTCACGTCGGCGAACTCATCGTGCCAGCCGGTAGAAGCCAGCGTCGTGTCGCCGTCGTACGGCCTCGTCGCGGTGACACCTTTAGTGAGTGCCATGTCCTCGTAGCGTGGCTGCGAGGGGCCGTCGGTGAGCGTCTGAAGCTTGTTGTCGGCCTGGCTGGTGAGGTAGTACTCGGGATAGCCGTCGCCTGTCACGTCATAGCTGGCGATCCCCATGCCCCATACGCGGACTCGTTGCCAGCCGTCGTCGGGGCCGTACAGGCGCGGCTCCTCGCCCGCCGCGAAGCGCCACAGCTGCTCCTCGCCGTCGCTGTAGTTGTCGTAGTAGTGGCGATCGTTGCTCACCCGCAGGTCGCGCTGACCCGTTCGTGACCAGTCGCTGAACAGCATCGAAAGCGGGCACCACGACGGCAGGAGTGGCTGGGCAGGAGCAAACCCGCCGCCTCCTGGCGCTGGTCGAAGAAACTCGCTGTCCTGGCAAAGCTCATCGGGATCGGTGAACGCCTGGTCGTGGTAGTTGCCGATGGCCACCGTGGGCCAGGTTGAGCCGTCCTCCCACGTCGCGCTGAATGCGGTCGTCCAGTCGGCGCCGCCGTCGAAACCCCACTCCTCATTGGCACGTTGAAACTGGCACGCCCCAGTGCCGCGGAGGAGGATGTTTTCGCCGCGGCGCAACACCACGAGGTCGATCAGGCCGTCGCCGTCGATATCGATGGGGTACGCACCGGTCACGGCCGTCATGTCGGTCGTTGGACTGGCCATCTGCTCGAAGTGCAGCGGACCGCCTGTCGAGCTGCCATTCACGAACAGCGCCGCCGGTTCGCTTCCGCCGGCGAAATACAGATCCGGCAGCTGATCCTGATTGCAGTCGAATGACGCGACCCCGCCGCCGACGAAGTACTCGAATTCGCCGTCGTATTTGTGGGTCACGCCGGCAGCAGCCGCCTCGTCCACGAAATGGGGCACGACGGGCGGGCCGCTGGCCGCACCGCCGCCTGCCAGGCCGCCTTGCGCTACCCAGGCGCCGCCGAGGACGACCGCAACAGCCGCAACAGCTGCCACCAGCAACGCGACCCGCCGGTTTCTCACCCGCTCATTGAAGCTCGGCGGCGGCAAACACCTGCTCGAGGACCCTCAGGTTCGCGATTGCATCGGCCGGCGGGAAAGGCGGCACGGCGCCGTCCAGCACGATCGACTCGAACTCCTCGGTCTCGACCGTGTACGGGTCGGCCGCAGGAAAGCGCAACGTCTCCGTATTCGGCGCAACCGGTGGGTCGCCGCCAGCCGTGAGGTAGATCTCTGTCGGCAGGTTGGGTGGAATATTGAACGGGATACCGATCGAGATGCGTCCGAGGGTTCCATAGACGTGGACTCGCTGGTCCGTCTCCGTGCGCGTCGAGCAGCTGAAGGTCGCCTGACCTCCGGGAAAGTCAAGGATCGCGCTCGTCAGCACATCCACGCCCGATGACGGGTCGCGCACTACCGATGACTGCACGCGCGTCGGCTCCCCACCGAACAGCAACCGCGACAGGTTGACGTTGTAGCAACCCACGTCGTACAGCGCCCCGCCACCAACTTCGCGGATGTTGCGGATGTTGCCTGGGTCGTCGTTGTAGTAGCCGAACCAGCTCTGCACCGCGGTCAACTGTCCGATCCGGCCGCTGGCCACGATGTCCCGGACGGCGACCCACGACGGATGGAGTCGATACATGAATGCTTCCATCAGCGTCCTGCCACTCGCCTCCGCTGCGGCCACCATCACCTCTGCATCCGCGGAGGTCATCGCCAGGGGCTTCTCGCACATGACGTGCTTGCCCGCATCGAGCGCCTTGATGGCCCACTCGCGATGCAGGTGGTTGGGCAGTGGGATGTAGACGGCGTCAACATCCTGGTCGGCAAGGAGCGCCTCGTACGAGCCATGCGAAGTTGGAATCCCGAGCTCCGCCGCTACGCGCGTTGCCACGGCAAGATCCCGGGATGCGATGGCCACCACGCGCGAACGGCGGGCCTTCTGCATGGCGGGGATGACCTTGGTTCGGCCGATGTCGGCCGTCGACAGGACCCCCCAGCGAAGCTCGGTCATCGCGCTGGCTCGTCCGATCTCAGACGATTCAGCCCCACGATTGTTCCGTCATCGGCCGGAACGCGACTTCCAGGATGCGGTGGCTACGCGGCCGCGTCAGCACCCACATGATCGCCTCGGCCACATCCTCGGGACGCATCATGCCGGCTAGCTGTGGCATGTCCGGCGTTCGGCCACGGCCCATGGCGAACTCGGTGGCGACGCCACCGGGACAGACGTTGGTGCAACGCACGCCCTGCTCGCGCAGCTCGTGATCGAGAGCGGCGGTCAAGCCGACCTGCGCGAACTTCGACGAGCAGTAGACGGCCTCGAACGGAAGGCCGCGGCGACCAGCTTCGCTTGCCACCGTCAACAGGTCTGCCGCGTCGCTCTTCAGCAGGTGCGGCAGCGCGGCGCGGACCGAGTAGATGAGGCCCTTCACGTTGATGTCGATCATTTCCTCGATGTGGTCGTCGGGCAACTCCAGGAATGGACCGTAGGCGCCGACACCGGCATTGCCGATCAGGATGTCGAGTTTGCCGAACCGCTCGACGGTCGCATCAACGAGCGACTTGATCGAGTCCGGATCGCGCACGTCGGCTGGCTGGACAACAGCGCCTTCGATTCCCGGATTCTCGCCACGCCTCGACGCGAGTCCAAGTTGGACGCCGTTAGCCGCGAGGAGTCGCGCTGTGGCCGCGCCGATGCCGCGACCGGCACCGGTGATCAACGCGACGCGCCCTTCGAGCTCTCCCATCGCAACCTCCCTGCTTGACAACCCAGGGTGCATCGTAGAGTCTGCCGCCGTATTTGAGCGAGAGGAACACAAACCCGCTCGCAGCGCCGTAACATCTGATCCAGGCGAACCGCAGGCCACTCGATCGCACGACACCGAGGACCCCCATCGCCGATGCGACAGCTCGAGACCGCGCAGCGCAGTGAAACCGTCGGCCGTGCCAACCTGAGCACCATCGTCCGCGCGCTGCACGCTCGAGGCCCTCTCTCGAGGTCGGAGCTGGTGACGCGAACGGGCCTGACTCGTAGCGCTATCCGCAATCACGTGGGCGAGCTGGTCTCGGCGGGGCTCGTATCCGAGGAACGCCCGGCACCTGTCGGCCTGCCTGGCCGCCCCTCGCCAGTCGTCTCGCTCAACCGGGAGCGGGCGTCCGTCCTTGCCCTGGAGATCACGGTCGATTCACTCGCTGCCGCTCATGTCGGCCCGGCAGGAGAGGTGGTGGCAAGTCGCCGCATCGAGCGACCCCACGGACACGTCACGCCCGAACAGCTCATATTCGACCTGGCGGCGCTTGCGCACGAGGTACACCCGGAGCCAATCGACTCGGGATCCATGGTCGGCATCGGCGTCGCGGTTGCGGGAGTCGTCCGACGCGAAGATGGGCTGATCAGAACTGCGCCCAACCTCGGCTGGCGGGATGTCGCCCTCGCCAGACCCCTCTGGTCGGCCATCGGCGCGTCGGTCCCAGTAACGGTCGCCAACGATGCCGATCTCGGTGCCCTCGCCGAGTCGATGCGCGGTGCGGCTCTGGGCGCCGACGATGTGATCTACATCTCGGGCGAGGTGGGTGTCGGTGGAGGAATCACCGTCGACGGTCGGCCGCTCGCTGGTGCCGCTGGCTACGGCGGCGAGATCGGACACATCCCGGTGAACCCGAACGGCGCTCCCTGCCGTTGCGGCTCGATTGGTTGCTGGGAGACCGAGATCGGCGAGGACGTGCTCCTCCGACTGGCCGGCGAGCACGAGCGCGGCGGTCAGGCGGCGTTGGATCGGGTCTTCGCAGCCGCAGACGCCGGTGAGCCGCGCGCCATCGCGGCGATCGATCACGTCGGCCGTTGGCTAGGCATAGGTCTCGCCGGACTCGTGAACATCTTCAATCCACGCCTGATCGTGCTGGGCGGTCGCTTCGCACGACTCGCGACGTTCGTGGGACCTGCTGTGGAGGCGGAACTGCAACGGCGCGCGCTGGCAGCGCCACGTCGAACTCGTTCGCGTGGTAGCTGCCGAACTGGGCGAGGATGCACCGTTGCTCGGCGCGGCCGAGCTGGCATTCGAGCCGCTGCTCGTAGACCCGGCTTCTTGGCTTGGTCACCATTCGAGTAGCGACGACAATCGCGGAACTTCGGCGACGCACGGGGACTGGAGGGCCGTAGCCTAGCCGAGCACAATTAACCGGGGGCCGGAGGGAACCTGGATCTGCAGGCAGCAGATCTGCAGACAAGATTTGGAGGAGGAGTACTCAATGTTCAAACGTAGAGCGGGAGCGTTCTTCGCGATCGCGGCCTTCGTGGCCCTCGCGTGTTCGACCGGCTCCCCGACTACAGCGCCGAGCAGCGGCGCTGCGGGCAGTCCAGCCGCCGACAATCAGTGCACCGTCGGCGTGTCCTGGAATAACTTCCAGCAGCCCCGCTGGGCGGCCAAGGACCGGCCGAGCATGCAGCGCACTGTCGTTGACGGCGGCGGCGTATTCATCGACTTCGACGCCAACCTCAGCAGCACGCAGCAGCTGACGGACGTGGACACGCTCATTCAGCAGGGTGCTGACGTGATCGTCCTCCTGGCCCAGGATGCTGATGCCGGAGCACAGGTAGTCAAGAAGGCGACGGATGCCGGACTCCCGGTCATCGCCTACGACCGACTCATCGAAGACCCCAACGTCCTCTACCTGTCGTTCAACAACGTCGACGTCGGCAAGGCCGAAGCTACGGCCATGCTCGCCGAGGTGCCGACAGGCAACTACGTTCTGATCAAGGGTGACCCGGGCGACGCCAATGCCAAGACGTTCCTTCCGTCAGGTTGGGACGAGGCTGGCCTGAAGGCCAAGATTGACTCGGGCGACATCACGATCCTTGCCGATCAGTTCACCGAGGGGTGGGCCACCTCTAAGGCCCAGGACAACATGGAAACGATCATCGATGCGGCAGTCGCCAACAACACCCCGATCAACGCAGTGCTGGCCGAGAACGACAGCACCGCGCTCGGTGTCGTCCAGGCGCTGGATGCGAAGTCTTACGGCATCGTCCCGGTCAGCGGCCAGGACGGTGACACGGCGAATCTCCAGAACGTCGCTGCGGGCAAGCAGTTCGTCGATATCTGGAAGGACGCCAACCAGCTGGGCAACGCTGCTGGAGCCGCCGCTCTGCAGCTGTGTGCCGGTAAGGCGATCGCCGACGTGGAGATCCCCGCAGGCATCATCGATGCCGCCAGCGCCCCGGACAACCTGAAGGTTCAGGATTTCACGACGCCAGGCAACAACACCGTGAAGTCCGTCATCCTGAAGGTCCAGCCCGTTACGCAGGACAACCTGCAGATCATCCTCGACGCCAAGTGGCTCGACCTGAAGACCCTCTGCGCCAACGCAACGGACCCGGCAACAGCCGCGCCCATCTGCGCCGGAGCAGCCCCCAGCGCAGCTCCAAGCTGAGCTAAGCCTCCGCTTCGGATCAAGCGATTCGTCAGCCCTCGTCCTTGACGAGTAACAACCCTGTGCCCGCCTTCTGGCGGGCACAGGGCAACCTGCCTTCAAGCCGCTCGGAGTCAGCCCATGACTGAAGTCGCAGCGACCGCGCCGGAGCCAACAGGCAGCACCGGCGGCGTTTCCTTGCGGCGTTCTCTCGCGGCAACCGAGATCGACCTGCGCCTCTTCGGCATGCTCATCGCGCTCGCCGCCATCTGGATCGGCTTCGGGATAGCAACCGGAGGCAAGATCCTTCAGCCGGCGAGCTTGGTCACCCTTTCCGTCCAGACCGCGGTGGTGGCAGTCATGGCCACCGGCATGGTGCTCATCATCGTTTCCAGAAACATCGACCTGTCGGTCGGCTCACTGGTGGGCGTAATAGCAATGGTCTACGCCCTGGCGCAGACCGATTGGCTACCCAACGTGCTTGGCATTCCCCTCGGCAGCCCACTCATCCCGATCCTCGCCCTGGCCTTTGGTGTCGCCATTGGCGTTTCGATCGGGGCCTTGCAGGGTTTCATCATTGCCTACATCGGGGTGCCGTCGTTCGTCGTCACCCTCGGCGGACTGCTCTCTCTCCGCGGGGGCGTTTGGCTCCTCTCGAGCGGTGCTGCGGTAGCCGGATTGAACGAGACCTTCCAGCAAATCGGAGGTGGCGCAGAGGGATCCATTGGTGGCACGACCACCTGGGTTCTCGCGGGCCTAGGGTGTCTGGCGGTAATCGGACTGCTCATCTACAACCGACGCCAACGACGGAAGTTCGGGTTCAAGCTTCGGCCGGTTTGGGCCGAAGTCCTGATCGCGGTGATCGGCTCAGCGGTAGTGCTCGGAGCGGCCGCTATTGCCAACGCCAACTACTGGCCGAAGGGGCTGGCCGACAGCTACGCGCAGCAGAACAACATCCCCGTCCCACCAGGCGGCCTGCTGATCCCATCGGGCTTCCCGTGGCCGATCCTCATCGTAGTCGCCGTGACGATCGTGATGACCTTCATCGCCACTAGGCGGAAATTCGGCCGCTACGTGTACGCCTACGGCGGCAACCCCGAGGCGGCGGAGCTGGGCGGCATCAACACCCGCTGGACGATCATGAAGCTCTACATGCTGATGGGCCTCCTGTGCGCGATCGCGGCAGCGATTGCCGCCGGTCGGCTCAACGGTTCGACCCTCGACGTCGGGCAGAGCGCCGAGCTCTATGTCATTGCTGCCGCTGTCGTAGGCGGAACTTCGTTTGCCGGCGGCATCGGCACCATCCCGGGGGCCGTCCTCGGCGCCTTCGTCCTGCAGTCGTTGGCCTACGGCCTGGCGTTCATCGGCGTCAACTCGCCCACGCAGAACGTTGTCGCCGGCATAGTGCTGGTCGTCGCGGTCGCCTTCGACACATACAACCGACGTCGCGGCGGTGGATCGTGAGGAAGCCATGACAGTCGCCGAGCGCGTGCCGGTGGTCGCGATGCGCAACATCAACGTCGCCTTCGGTGGCGTCCACGCTGTGCGCGACGTGACGATCGACCTGTACGCCGGTGAGGTAGTCGGGGTAGTCGGTGGCAACGGCGCCGGCAAATCGACCCTGATGCGCGTACTGTCAGGTGCGCATCCCGCGGACACGGGTGAGATCTGGGTAAATGGCGCGCTGGCGTCGATCAACAACCCACGTGACGCCAAGGCGTACGCGATCGAGACGATCTACCAGACGCTCGCCCTCGCGGACAACATCGATGCGCCGGCAAACATCTTCCTCGGCCGCGAGATCACGACCAGAACGGGCACGCTCGATGACGGTGCCATGGAGGACGCGGCACGGAAGGTCATGGCCCGTCTCAATCCCAACTTCAGCAACTTCACGCAACCGGTCAAATCGCTATCCGGCGGACAGCGGCAGGCCGTTGCAATTGCGCGCGCCGTCCATTTCAACGCCAGGATCCTGATCATGGACGAGCCTACGGCTGCGCTTGGCCCCGCGGAAACTGCCCAAGTACGAAATCTGATCAAGCAGCTCAAGGAAGAGGGCATCGGCATCTTCCTGATCAGCCACGACATTCACGATGTCTACGACCTGTCAGATCGGGTCGGCGTCATGTATCACGGCAGGCTCGTGGCCACGGTGGACAAGGCCAACACCTCGACCGACGACATCCTTGGAATGATCATCTTGGGCAAGGCGCCGGAACAGATCACCAGGCAGGAGCTTGCCGAGCTCCATCCCTGAGCTGGGTCACGTGGACCGCGTCCTACGCCCGCAATGAATGAGATGACGATCGCCAGCGCCGACGTCTCGCTGACCGTGCTTCCCGAGATCGGAGGGCGGATCCATCGGCTGCGCGCATTTGGTCACGATGTGCTCAGGACGCCCGCCGATCCTGAGCAGCACTTGCGCGAGCCATTCTTCTGGGGCGCGTACGTGATGGCTCCATGGGGCGGCCGCATCGATGCCGGTGAGACCAACGTGGCTGGCGCCAAGGTCGACGTCCCTGCCAACTTCAGCGATGGGTCGGCGATCCACGGCCAGGTCCACTCGCGGCCGTGGCGAGTCGATGGCCCCGGCGAGCTGTCCGTCTCGGCCGGCGAAGACGATGCGTGGCCGTGGCGCTACACCGCGTCGAGCGTCTTCAAGGTGATCGGCCGCACACTGCGGGTCGAGCAGACGCTCTTCAACCATCTCCGACACACCGATGCCGGCCGGGATCGGCCTGCACCCATGGTTCAGACGGCCGGTGCAGGTGCGCATCAACGCGGACCTGGTCTTCAAGTCGAACACCGATTCGCCTGCGGAGCCGACGAACGTCGACGGAGCCTGGGATGCGCGCGGACCAGCTGGCCTGATCGATGGCGTGGATGCCACATGGGCTCGTCTGGGCGAGCCACCCGTGCAGCTGTTCTGGCCTGACGCCAGGCGTGCGCGCGTTCATGAAGATGAGTGCACGGACGACGTACGTCGTTGCGGCCAGTCCGCCCGAGCTCGATGCAATCGCAGTCGAGCCGCAGACGCACGCCCCTCAGGGCCTTCGCCGGCTCATCAACGGTGAACCGGGCGGCGCTCGCCCTGCTGGATCCGGGCGGAATGCTGCAACTCTCAACTGAGCTGACATTCGACAAGGCTGAGGAGGTGAAATCGTGAGCGGATCGTTCTTCGATGGGGTGGCCGAGCCGATCCGCTTCGGCGGGCTCGAGTCGACCAACCCGTTGTCCTTCAAGGTCTACCAGCCGGATCGACTGGTTCTCGGCAAGCGCATGGAGGATCACCTTCGGCCCGGGGTCTGCTTCTGGCATTCGTTCGCCTGGCCGGGCACGGACATGTTCGGCATGGGCACGATGGACAGACCGTGGCTCGCCGACACGAGCGACGAGATGGCCGCCGCCCGTCAGAAGATGGCCGTCGCGTTCGAGTTCTTCGAGAAGCTGGGCACGCCCTACTACTGCTTCCACGACCGGGACGTCGCACCAGAGGGCGAGACCTTCGCCACGTTCCGCTCCAACCTTGACGCGCTGGCCGACGACGCTGCCGGCTACCAGGAGCAGACCGGCGTGCGGCTGCTGTGGGGCACGGCCAACTTGTTCAGCCATCCCCGCTACCAGGCCGGCGCGGCCACAAACCCCGATCCGGAGGTCTTCGCCTACGCCGCGGCCCAGGTCAAGCACATGCTCGAGGTCACCAAACGCCTGGGCGGCGAGAACTACGTCCTGTGGGGCGGCCGCGAGGGCTACGACACGCTTCTCAACACGGACCTCAAGCGCGAGGGCGCGCAGCTGGCTCGCTTCCTCCACCTGGTAGCCGAGCACAAGGCCAAGATCGGTTTCGTGGGTCAGTTGTTGATCGAGCCCAAGCCCATGGAGCCGACCAAGCACCAGTACGACTACGACGTGCAGACCGTCCACGGCTTCCTGGTCAGCAATGGGCTGGAAGACGAATATCGGGTCAACATCGAGGCGAACCACGCGACGCTGGCCGGCCACAGCTTCCACCACGAGGTGGCGTTCGCGGTGGCGAATGGAATATTGGGCAGCATCGACGCCAACCGCGGCGATCCCCAGAACGGCTGGGACACGGACCAGTTTCCGAACTCGGTCGAGGATCTCGCGCTGCCGCTCTACGAGATCCTGCGCCATGGCGGGCTCGCCCCGGGAGGCTTCAACTTCGACGCCAAGCTGCGGCGCCAGAGCACCGATCGGAACGACCTGTTCCACGCTCATATCGGCGGCCTGGACACGCTGGCCCGCGCGCTGCTCGTGGCGGCCGACCTGATGGAGCTTGGCGAGCTGGCGGCGCTCAAAGACGCGCGCTACGCGGGCTGGGGCGGGGAGCTTGGAGCGGCAATCCTGGACGGCTCGATGACCCTCGCCGACCTCGAATTGCGCGTCGCCGACGGAGCCATCAATCCCACGCGGGTGTCGGGCAGCCAGGAGCGCCTCGAGAACGTGGTGAACCAGAGCATCTGGTCGGCGGACCGCTGAAACGCCCATCGCTGAGGCGCGCAACGAATGAAGCACGTACTCGGCATCGACGTATCCACGACGGCGACCAAAGCCGTTCTGGTCACCGAGTCGGGGCAAGTTGCGGCCATCGGCGTCGCCGAGTACGGCTTCGAGACGCCACATCCCCTGTGGAGCGAACAGGATCCAGGGCTGTGGTGGGAGGCCGCCCAGGCCGCGATCAGCCAGGCGATCGCGACCGCCGGCATCGACAGCCATGACATTGAGGCGGTCGGCCTGACCGGCCAGATGCACGGACTGGTCGTGCTCGACGAGGCGGACCAGGTGCTCCGACCGGCGATCCTGTGGAACGACCAACGCACTGCGTCGAGTGCGACCTCATTCGCGCTGCACTCGGTCCCGAGCGCCTCATCGAGATCACCGGCAACGACGCCGTGACCGGCCTGACAGCGCCCAAGCTGGTGTGGGTCCGCGAGCACGAACCCGACATCTGGGGCCGGATCCGGCACGTGCTGCTGCCCAAGGACTACCTGCGCCTGCGGCTCACCGGCGATCACGCGCTGGACAAGGCTGACGGCGCCGGCACCCTGCTGTTCGATCTCGCCGCGCGAGACTGGTCGGCCGAGGTCGTTGACGCCCTGCGGATCGATCGAACGTGGCTTCCACGGACCCACGAGGGCCCGGATGTGACCGGCGTCATCAGCGAGGCCGCTGCTCGCGCCACTGGTCTCGTCGGCCGGCACGAAGGTCGTGGCGGGTGGTGGCGATCAGTCGGCCAACGCAGTGGGCGTTGGCGCGATTGCGCCGGGCACTGTGGCGCTGTCGGTCGGAACCTCGGGCGTCGTCTTCGCCAGCACCACGGAACCGCTGTACGAACCAAAGGGCCGTGTCCACGCGTTCTGCCACGCCGTGCCGGAGCGGTGGCACATGATGTCGGTGATGCTCTCGGCAGCGGGCAGCCTGCGCTGGTTCCGCGACGCACTGGCGCCGGGCGTCGACTACACAGTCGCTGGCCGAATCGGCGGCGGAGGTTCCGGCGGGCAGCGATGGGCTCGTGTTCCTCCCCTACCTCTCCGGCGAGCGCAGTCCGCATCCGGATCCGCTGGCTCGTGGTGCATTCGTGGGCCTGACGCTGGCTCACGATCGGCGGCACCTCACGCGGGCGGTCATGGAGGGCGTGGCCTATGGGTTGCGCGACGGGCTGGAGCTGATGGTCGGCGCCGGCATGCCACGAGCCTCGCGATGCTCGGCTCAGGCGGCGGACTCTCGAGTCCCACGTGGCGCCAGATCCTGGCCGATGTCCTGCAGGCCGAGATCGCGATCCCCAGCACCTCGGAGGGCGCGGCATACGGAGCGGCCGTACTGGCGGCAGTTGGTTGCGGCTGGTATGCGACGGTGGACGAGGCGTGCGCCGCGATGGTCACCGCAGAGACGGTCGCGTCACCGGGACGTGATGGCGCCGTGTACGTGGACGGATACGAGATCTATCGCTCGCTCTATCCGACCCTCGCCCGCACCTTCCACGCTCTCGCGGGCCGAGCTCGCTACGGCTTGAAGTCGGGATCGTCCAGCCATGGGCGATCGGCGAAGACGTCCGTCAGCCAGCGTCCGAATCGCCCAGGTGGTGGTTCCTCCTCGACACCCACCAGCAGGGTCTCCATCGCTGCCTGAAGGGTGTCGGTAAGGGCAATCACGCCTTCGCGGTTTGCACGAAGGTCACCCACCGGGATCGGCGTCCCCGGCGCGCAGGGTGATCCGCTTGCCGAAGCGCAGCCAGCGCGTGCCGATGATCGCGACCGGCACGATGGGCACGCGCGCCCGCAGTGCGAAGAACGCTGACCCGTCCTCGAGCGGAACGATTGCTCCTTCACGGTCGCTCAGCCTGCCCTCCCCGGCCAGGATCAGGACGTAGCCACCGGCGAACACGGCCATCGCCCTGCGAGTGGTGTCGAGCAGATCCGACCTGGACGGCTTGAACGGAACCGCGTACTGAGACCAGCTCAGGATGCGGTTGCGCCCGCCCCGGCTCATGTCCTCCTCCTTCGGCCCGAAGACGAAGAGGCGCGGCGGCTCCGGCCAGAAAGCGACCAGCAGGAGCGGATCGAGCCAGCTCGGGTGGCTGAAGTTCAGCAGGTAGGGCGTGTTCCCGGGTAGCTTGTCGAGGCCGGTCAGTCGAACTCGGAAATAGCAGCTGAGGACCAGCCGCAGGCCGTAGCGGATGAACGCGTGCTTCAGCGGCCCCGCCGGTTCCCCCTAAGCGCCGGCGGCGAACTCTGGCTCAAGCTTTGCCACGGGAGGCAGCGCAACCAGCGGCGGCACTCCGGCCGTATCGCGCTCCAGCTCGTCGAGGAAGATCGGCACGAGGTCCGGATCGAACTGGCTGCCGCGAAGGCGCAGCAGCTCGTCAGCCGCGAGCGTGTGGGACTGCGCCGGCTGATACGGCCGTCCGTGGACCATCGCCTCGTACGCGTCGGCGACGGCCACGATGCGCGCGCCCAGCGGGATCTGCTCGCCGCGCAGGCCGTCCGGATAGCCCTTGCCGTTGAAGCGTTCGTGGTGATGGCGAATGATCGGCGCGAACACGCGCGACGCCTGCAGCGGCGAACAGATGCGCTCGCCGATCTCCGGGTGGCGGCGCATTACCAGCCACTCCTCCTCGCTGAGCGGCCCTTCCTTGCGCAGCAGATGCTCGGGCACGCCGATCTTGCCCACGTCGTGAAGCAGCGCACCGTAGGCGACCGCCTCCAGCTCTTCGCCGCGCAGGCCGACCTGCACCCCCACCCGGGCCGCGTGATGGGCGAGCCAGCGACAGTGATGCACCAGGCCCACGTCCTTGGCCTCTACCGCGTTGGCGAGCGCGGCGACGATCTGCGTCGCCCGCTCGAGACTGGTGATCGATCGCCGCAGCCGAATGGCGCTGCGCATCCGTGCCAGGAGCTCAACCTGCTGGACCGGCTTGGCCAGGAAGTCGTCGGCGCCCGCATCCAGGGCCGCAACCATGTCGTCCAGCGCCGTGTGGGCGGTGATGACGATGACCGGCAGCGTGGCGGTCATGGGGTCGAGGCGCAGCCGACGGCAGATCTCATAGCCGTCGATGCGCGGCAGGCTCAGGTCCAGCAGGACGAGGTCCGGAGCGTGCTCGACGATCGCCAGCAGGCCCGTCTCGCCATCGCCGTGTGCAATGACCTCGTAGCCGTCGCGTTCCAGTACGCGAGTGAGCAGCGTGCGCTGGGTCGGCTCGTCCTCGATGACCACCACGAGCGGCGCCTGCGTGCGACCGGCGCCCAATTGTTGGCGCGATGAGTCGCTTCGGCACACCATTGCCATCTTTGCCCGCGAGGTGCATTAACACCCTCCGTGCTGTGTTCGAGTGCGTGAACGCGTCACCCGAGCGCGACACATCCCAGCGGGCACGCTGCGGAACGGCCGCGCGCAGTATCGCACCGCAGCAGGTGGCCCACACGCGGGTTTTGCGCGGACTCTCGCGTGCACATCCTCCTTGCCGCCAATCCGGCGCGTCGCTACGATGCGCGACGAGGGTGGGGGTCCGACGGCTACTGCCACGCCTCCACACATAAGAGGAGGAGTTCATTGATGAACCTACGCTCGTCGGCCGTCCTTGGGATGGCGACAGCACTGATGGTCGTTGCCTGTTCCGGCGGCGGCGGCGCGACTACGAAGCCGCCAACTGCTGGCGCGCCTACGTCGGCCGCAGCGACGGCCGTCGCTTCAGCGGCAGCAACGCCGAAGCCGGCCTGCAAGACCGGCACGGGCGCGCCGCTACCCGACGCCGCTGATCTGAAGATCGGCATGGTGGCCGACATCGGCTCGCTCACCGACAAGAACTTCAACGAATACACCCATAAGGGCACTCAGGATGCAGCGACGGCCCTTGAAGCGCCGAGCCAGCCGCGGTGGTCGCGAAGAGCGCCTCTGAGTACCCCAACTTGATCCAGCAGCTGCTTGACGACGGAAACAACATCATTGTCACGACCGGCTTCAACCTGGCCAACGCGACTGTTGAGGCCGCGTGTCTGAATCCTGACACGTGGTTCGTCGGCGTCGACCAGTCGCCAATCTGCGTCGACGAAACCGGCCACGCCGACTCGACGTTCCGTGCAAGGGCAAGGCCGCCGAACTGCTGCCGAACTACATCTCGATCATGTATCAGGAAGACCAGCCTGGCTACCTCGTCGGCATCGTCGCGGCCATGCTCAGCCAATCCGGCAAGATCGGCGCCATCGGCGGCACCAGCGCTTGCGCCCCATGCATCCGCTACATCCAGGGCTACGAGCTCGGTGCGAAGTCGGTCAACCCCGACATCGAGGTCAACAGCTCTTACGTCGTCAGCGACTTCTCGAACGATGCGTTCCACAATGCCGGTAAAGGCAAGACGTTCACACAGAACTTCCTGACCTCGTTCCCGGGCACGGACGTGTTCTTCCAGGTCGCCGGGGAGACCGGCAACGGTGTCCTGGAGGCCGCCTGCGCCGCAGGCGCCATCGGTATTGGTGTGGACGTCGACCAGTGGCTATCGCTGCAGGCCGACACCAACCCGACCTACCAGTGCATCGTCACCTCGGCCGAGAAGAAACTGCAGACGACGGTTTCCGCTCAGATCCAGTCGATCGTCGAAGGTACGGCCCAGGCCGGCGACGTCCTGTTCAATGCCGCCAACGATGGCATCGGCTACTCGCCGGATCATCAGAATCCGCCGAAGATCACGACCGAGATCCAGGACGCGGTGGACGCTGCCCTCGAAGAAATGAAGGCCGACCCACCGCTGCAGACATGTCCGGATAACTGCGGCAAGCTCGCACCAGCAGCATCGCCTGGAGCATCGCCTGGAGCATCGCCTGCAGCATCGCCAGCAGCTTCGCCATCCACCGCCCCCTAGTAGCCAACTAGTCGGGTATTGATATGAGCGGGTCGTCCGACGCGGGCGGCCCGCTCATTGATTCCGCCGCGCGAGATGCCGCGGCGACCCTTGGGGCACTCGATCCCTCAGCGATTGACATAGCCGCCGAGGCGGTCAGTGCGCCCGCCATCGAGATGCGCGGCATCACCAAGCGCTATCCAGGCGTTGTCGCCAACAATTCGATCAACCTGATCGTCAGACCTGGCGAAATTCACGCCCTGCTCGGCGAGAACGGCGCCGGCAAGACGACGCTCATGAACATCCTGTATGGACTGTCCGTGCCGGACGAAGGGCAGATCCTGCTCGACGGCAACGAGGTCAAGATCCTGGGACCATCCGACGCCATTGCGCGCGGCATCAGCATGGTCCACCAGCACTTCATGCTCGTGCCGGTGCTCTCCGTAGACGGAGAACATCGTGCTCGGCGATGAAACAATGGGCCGCGCTGGTTTCCTGGACCGCCGCGAGGCGCGTCGCCGGATTGCAGAGTTGGCCGCGCGGTTCGGCTTCCACATTGACCCCGACGCCAAGGTGGGCGTGCTGTCCGTCGGTCAGCAGCAACGCGTCGAGATTCTCGAAGGCGCTCTACCGCGACACGCGGATCCTGGTTCTCGATGAGCCAACGGCGGTGCTGACGCCGCAGGAAACGGACGAGATCTTCCTGCTGCTGCGGCGATTGGCCGAGAGCGGCCGCAGCATCATCTTCATCAGCCACAAGCTGTATGAGGTCCTCGAGATCGCCGATCGGATCACTGTCATACGGCGCGGCAAGGTCGTTGGCGAACGACTGCCGGACGAGACCACTGAGGAAGATCTGGCCGAGATGATGGTCGGCCGCGAAGTTCAACTCACCGTCGATCGCGGCGAATCTCATCCCAGGGAGACGTCATGCTCGAGCTCGAGGACGTCAAGGTCGACGACGATCGCGGCCACGAGGCTGTGCGCGGCATTTCACTTCAGATTCGATCTGGCGAGATCCTCGGCATCGCCGGGGTCGCCGGCAACGGCCAGGACGAGCTGGTCGAGGCGCTGATCGGTCTGCGTCCGGAGAAAGTCGGGCGGGTTGTACGCTCGATGGACTCGACATGACCAAGGCATCGCCGCGCAAGATCAATCGGGCCGGCGTCGGTTATGTCCCGGCCGACCGTCACCGCTTCGGGTTGGTCCTCTCCTTCACGATCGCCGACAACCTGGTGCTGACCAGCTACTACCGGCCGCCCTACGCACGTGGGCCGCTCCGCGTCAACGAACCGATCGAACGTGACGCCAAGGAGGCGATCGAGGGCTTCGATATCCGAACGCCCAGCGCTGACGTCAAGGCCGGCACTCTCTCAGGTGGCAACCAGCAGAAGGTGGTCGTGGCGCGCGAGTTCGACCGCGATCTGAAGCTGCTCGTGCTCGACCAGCCGACGCGCGGCCTCGACGTGGGCAGTATCGAGTCGATTCACCGGCTGATCATTGAGAAGCGCAACGCCGGAGCCGCCGTCCTGCTCGTTTCGGCCGAACTCGATGAAGTCCTTGAGATGTCGGATCGCATCCTCGTCATGTACCGCGGCGCGATATGCGGCGAATTCGATGGCCGGACAGCCGACAAGAACGACGTCGGTCTGCTGATGGCCACTGGCCCCGAAGAGTTCGATGATGCAGCCGAAGTGACCTCCGCGTGAAAGTGAGGGAGTGGCTCAGCCGCGCCTGGGCTGCCGTCGCCCTGCCGCTGGTCGCGATCCTGCTCTCATTTGTTGTCGGCTCGGTGATCATCGTCGCTTCGGCATTCGCGGTGACGGGCGAAATCGACCTGCTGCTTCCGTTTCAGGCCTACGCCGCGCTGATTCAGGGCGCCGTGGGCAGCCCGAACGCGATCGTCAACACTGTTGTGCTCGCGACACCGCTCGTGCTGGGAGGCCTGTCCGTCGCGTTTGGCTTCCGGGCAGGTCTGTTCAACATCGGCGCTCAAGGCCAGTTCCTGGCTCGGCGTGACCGGCGCGGTGTGGGTCGGAGTGATGCTGCGTGACGCGTCGCCGCCGATCGCTATCACGTTCGCCTTGCTGGGCGGGATAGCTGCCGGCGCATTCTGGGGTTTCATCCCGGGCATACTCAAGGCCATTTCGGGCGCGCACGAAGTGGTCACGACGATCATGCTCAACTACGTCGCGGCGTACGTCCTGGCGTGGGTCGTCAGCGGGCCGTTGCGCGTGCCGGGTGCCCCGGCCTCGATTACTTTGGACGTCGGGAACGCGGCACTTCCGATTCTCATCGGACGCAACGGACACGCAGGGTTACTCATCGCCCTTGCGGCCGTAGGTGTCATGAGTTTCGTGCTGTCACGTACGACGTTTGGCTACGAGGTCAAGACGGTAGGCGCCAACCCGGAGGCCGCTCGTTACGCCGGCATGCGACCGCGGCGACTGATCGTTCTCGTGATGACGATCTGTGGTGCACTTGCCGGTCTGGCCGGGGCGGGCGACTTGCTTGGCCTCAGCCATCTGACGACCTCGACATACGCCACGTCCGTCGGCTTCGACTCGATCGCAATCGCGCTGCTGGGGCGCTCCACGCCTGTCGGCGTTCTGCTGGCGGCGCTTCTGTTCGGCGGCATGCGTGCCGGCGCCATCCCGATGCAGCTGCAAACCCATATTCCGACCGAACTCATCGACGTGCTGCAGGCGACCATCCTGCTGTTCCTCGTTGCCCAACCGGTGCTGCGTCGCATCGCCAGGCGCGGCGGCCTCAAGCCGACAATTCCCTCCGGCGAGACGACGATTACTGAGACGTATGCCAAGGAGGCCGTCTCTTGACCGGCATCCTGCAGCCGCTGTACGACATCCCGATCATCGGCCTCGTCTTCCAGTTCATCGACTACCTGATAACTACCCTTCCAGTGATCGCACCGATCATCCTGCGCATCGCCACGCCGATCGGCTTTGCTGCTCTGTGCGGCGTGGTCTGCGAGCGATCGGGTGTCGTCAACATCGGCATCGAGGGAATCATGCTGACCGGGGCGTTCGTCGGCTGGCTGGGTCGGCGCCCTGTCTGCGCCCGTGTTTACGGGTGTTTCAGCTGCCCCTATTCGGGACGACGCCCGCGCTCGTGCTGGGCGTGGTGGCGGCGATGCTGGCCGGCATGCTGATTTCGCTGTTGCATGCGTGGTTATCAATCAGCGTCCGAGCCGACCAGATCATCAGCGGCACCATCATCAACATCTTTGCCGTTGGCATCACCGGCTACCTCTTCACCGTGGTCCTCGCCTCCCAGCCAGGTGGTGCTGGTGCGTTCCTGCCGTTCAAGCCGCCCGTGGAACTGACCGAGCTGCCATTCGTCGGTTGGATCTTCACGACCCTGCTGAACCAGGGCCCGCTGACGATCTCGCTGCTCGTGGTCACGGTCTTCTTGCAGATCGTCTTGTTCCGGTCGCGCTGGGGCCTGCGCACCCGCGCCGTTGGCGAGCATCCCAAGGCGGCTGAAACGGTTGGTGTCGACGTCATCCGGCTGCGCTACCGCAACGTAGTGCTCGCCGGTGCGCTGGCGGCGCTGGGTGGCGCGGTGCTGAGCATGGAGACGGTGAGCTCGTTCACCCCAGGTATGACCGCCGGTACCGGGTTCATCGGCCTGGCGGCGATGATCGTCGGTCGCTGGACGCCACTCGGTGCGCTGGGGGCCGCTGTGCTCTTCGCGTCGTCCAAGGCGATCAGCCAGACTCTTTCATTCCGGCCTCCATCCGGCCAGCTGGGTGAGCTGATGCTGCAGGTGCCGCCTGAGTTCTACAACGCGCTGCCGTATCTGGTCACGATCATCGTGCTGACCGGTCTGATCGGTCGCAGCACCCCGCCCGCGGCCGACGGTCAGCCGTACGAGCGGGAGGCTGCTACCTGAATTCGGACGAACGAACCCGAGCACGCGACGTGATGGACGCACAGGAGGGCACCGGCCCGGTAACGCTCCTCGATTCCCAGGCTGCCAGTGAGTTGCTTGCGCGCGCTCGGCGGATCGCCATCGTCGGCGCGTCACCGAACCCGATGCGGCCGTCGAACGGCGTCATGAGCTACCTGCTCGACGAGGGCTACGAGGTGGTCCCGATCAATCCCAATGCAGCCGAGATCCTGGGTGCGCCTGCCTACACAACACTGGAGGAGGCGGTCGCGGCCACAGGCCCGTTCGACATCGTCGACGTGTTTCGCCGACCAGAGCACACGCCCGAGATCGCGCGCAGCGCGGTCGCGACGGGCTCCGGCGCGCTGTGGATGCAACTGGGCGTCGTGAACTGGGAAGCGGCGCAGATCGCGCACGATGCCGGGTTGCCGGTGGTCATGGACCGCTGCACGGCGATCGAACACCGCCGTATCCCTCGTTAGCGGATCAGTTAGCGGATCACGAACCCCAGCACGATCAGCACGACTCCGAGGCCGCCTACACCGAGCCAGATGAGGACCTGGCGGCGCAGCATGGCGCGCATCACGTCGGCACCCGTCTCTTCCGGAGCTCCAGCCGGCGGGCTGCCAACGCCGCGCCACGACTCGTAGCGCTTGGCATTCTCGGCCAGCCGATCGAGCTCGCTTACGCCCGCCAGCGGACGGCGGATGCTCCAGATCGCTACCGCCAGCAGCAAGAAGCCGAGCGCCCACAGAAAGATGTTGATCAGCATCGAATGGGACCTCGGATCAGGAGTCGGCTCGTAGCCGTTCCTCGAGCAGCTGCTTGAGCACCGCGGGGTTGGCCTGGCCGCGCGTCTCCTTCATAGCCTGCCCGATCAGGAATTTGACCACCTCGACCTTGCCGGCGCGGTAGTCGGCAACTGCCGACGGGTTCGCTGCGACGACGCGCGCGATCACGTCCGTCAGAGCGGCAGAGTCGTTTATCTGGCTCAGGCCGAGCTCTGCGACTATCGCGTCCACCGGCTCGCCCAATTCGCAGGTGGCGTTCGTAGACCTGCTCCGCGTTCTGACTGGAAATCGCGCCGGAGCCCGCGAGCTCCGATACGCGGGCGAGCTGCGCCGGATCGCGCGAACCCAACAGGTCGGGTTGAGTCTTCAGCTCGCGCAGCGCGATCTTCGAGTAGAGGCTGGCGGTTCGCTTCGCATCGAGACCGGGCAATGCCGCCATAGCAGCGTCGAAGTAGGCGCCGCCACTCCCCGCGATCACGGCCGCGTCATACGCCGACAGTCCCAGCGAATCGCGGTAGCGCGCGCGGCGTGCCTGCGGCAATTCCGGCATCTGAGCGCGGATCGAATCGAGCAGCGCCGCGTCCGTCCGCAGGGGCGGCAGATCGGGCTCCGGGAAGTATCGGTAGTCCTCCGACTCTTCCTTGAGGCGCATCGTGTAGGTCTCGCCGCGGTTGTCGTCCCAGCCGCGAGTCTCCTGGGTGAGCGTCTCACCGGCGTCGAGCGTCGCGGCTTGCCGCTCGATCTCGAACGCGATCGCACGCTCCACCGAGCGGAACGAGTTCATGTTCTTGACCTCGACGCGCGTGCCCAGCTTCTCCGCTCCCGGTAGACGCAACGACACGTTGGCCTCCACGCGCATCTGGCCCTCCTCCATCTGCGCGTCGGACGCGCCGATGGTCAGCAGCAGCAGGCGCAGCTCTTCGGCGTAGCGGCGCGCGGCCTCGGCCGAGGTGATGCACGGATCGGTCACGATCTCCATCAGCGGCATTCCCGACCGGTTGAAGTCGACGAGGCTGATGCGAGTCGCCGGAGGGCGTCGTCTGGTGCAGCAGCCGCGCGGTGTCCTCTTCGAGGTGGGCGCGGGTGATCCCGATGTCGACCGACCCATCGGACGTCTCGACCGTCAGCGAGCCGCCGGCCGCGAGGGGCAGGTCGTACTGGCTGATCTGGTAGCCCTTCGGCAGATCGGGATAGAAGTAGTTCTTGCGATCCCAGCGTGTGACCTCCGGCGTACGGGCGCCGATGGCCAGGCCGGTCGCCAGCACGTGCTCGACCGCGCGTCGATTGATGACCGGCAGCGACCCCGGCAGTCCGAGGCACACCGGGCATGTCAGTGTGTTGGGCGCTGCGCCGCGGACATCCGTGGAGCAGCCGCAGAACATCTTCGAAGAGGTCTTGAGCTGGACGTGGATCTCGACGCCGATGACGACCTCGTACTTGGTCGTCGCCGGTGCCGATGCGACAACTTCAGCCTGTGTCATTTCTGAAGTTTCGCAGAAGAGACGGCGAGCCCTACCTTGCCGAGCCGCGAGCGGACCCGGTCAGCTGTGCAGCGGCGCCGTCCTCGAGCAGGCAATCAATTGCGCGGTCGCCGCCGGCCCAGCTGTCCTCGGTCGGGCTCTCATACCTGATCGTGTAGCGATCAGCGCGACCGCCGCGACCGCTGCCGCAACGCTGGACACCGGCCGCAGTGCCCACACCCGCTCAGCCCAGCGAGGCGAGGAAGGCCCTGATCCGATTCAGACGCCTCCTCGAGATCCTCATACGAGGTTGCCAGCGTCGCCCGCACGTGGCCCTCTCCCGATGGGCCGAACGCCGAACCGGGCACGACCGCGACGTGATGCTCGTACAGCAGTCGCTCGCTGAACTGTTCGCTGGTGAGGCCAGCTCGAGCGGATCGATGGGAACGCGTAGAACGCGCCCTTTGGCTCGGCGGTCTGCAGGCCGATGTCGTTCAGGCCGGCCACGAACATCTGGCGGCGCCGGTCGTACTCGTGGACCATGCGCTGGACATCCGGTTCGGCCGCTGTGAGCGCGACCACGGCCGCATCCTGTGCCGTCGTTGGCGCGGACATGATCTGGTACTGGTGGACCTTTACGATGCCTTCGAGGATCTCCGCCGGAGCGCAGGCATAGCCGACACGCCAGCCGGTCATCGCGTAGGCCTTCGAGAAGCCGCCGATGAGCACCGTGCGCTCGTGCATGTCCGGCAGCGAGCTGATCGGGATGTGGCGGTGTCCGCTGTAAACGAGACGGTCGTAGATCTCGTCGCTGACCACGATGAGGTCGTGGCGGACGGCGATGTCGGCGATCGCGCGCAGCTTCTCCTCCGACAGCACTGCACCGGTCGGGTTGCACGGATAGCCCAGGAAAAGCACCTTGGTGCGCGGCGTGATCGCCGCCTCGAGCTCGACAGGGCTCAGCTCAAAGGCGTCGGAGGCATCCGTGGAAACGAACACCGGAACGCCACCGTTGAAGAGGATCGCGGGCAGGTAGGCCACGTAGGACGGCTCGTGAAGCACGACTTCATCGCCCGGATCGATGATCGCCGCCATCGTTGCCGCCACGGCCTCCGAGGCGCCGACCGTGATCACGATCTCCTTCTCTGGGTGGTAGCTGACTCCGTACAGTCGATCAAGGTGCGACGACAAAGCGCGGCGCAGCTCCAGCGTTCCGTAGTTGCTGGTGTAGTGAGTTCGCCCGCTGCGGAGTGAACGCACGCCCTCCTCCACGACCTGCGGCGGGGTGTTGAAGTCGGGCTCGCCTACACCGAGGCTGATGACATCGGGCATCGTGGCGATGACGTCGAAGAACTTGCGGATGCCGGATGGCGGCACGGCACGCACGCGCTCGGAGAGTCGGGCTCTGGCTACGGACGTTTCAGTCGTCATCTAACCCCTCTGACTTGAACTCGGAGTATAGGAGTCGCCTCGTTCGGGGATAGCCGGCGCGAACTGGCCCACCAATGGTCGAAATGTAGGCGAATCGCCCGATTGATCCAGCGGTGGCGGGATCGACCATTCCTTCACCGAAGGAGGTCTGAATGCGCCGGCAATCTCGACACTTGGTCGATCGACGTCGTTTTTGGGTCGCACCGCAGTCGCTGGTGCGATCTTGAGCGGCATTCTGTTGCTACCTGCCTCCCCTGTCGCAGCGGCGACCGGCCCAACGGTCATCGCCGTTCACCGCAACGGCGCCGTGGACGTATCCGGAAACAACGTCTTCGGCTCGGTCGCGCGGATGGGCGTGCCGGCCGGCAATTGGTTGATTACGGCAACCGGCACGATCAGGGCACAACGAGCGTCAACCAGGTCGAGTGCCAGCTCGCGGCGGGTACGGAGTTCTACAAGGCACGTACGCAGCCGAGTGGACAGGGTGTCGCCTCTTCCCAGCCGATCGTGCTGTTGCTGGCGCACCACTTCGCGAAGACCGGAGCCGTCGATTCTCAAGTGCTACAGCGGCGGCAACCTGGGAGACGTGCTCATCCGCGACATCCACGTCACGGCAGTTCAGGTTGGGCAGCTGACCAACGACGCGGGTACGGTCGGGACGGGATCACCGGCGGGCTTGTACTCACAGAACACCAAGGTGCGCGGGTGGACGAACAACGGGTTCCAGGATGTCCAGGACCTGAGGCTGCCTGTTGGTACCTGGCTCGTACAGGCGGTCGCCTGGGGCGGCAGCATCAACGAGGGAGACCGCATCGACTGCAATCTGGACTCATCCAGTGTCACTGCCGACCAGTCCTTCACCGACTTCGAGGCATTGGGCGGCGTCCGAGGCGTTTCCGCGGAGGGGGTGCTGACCGTCTCCAGACCCGACGGCGCGACGCTGCACTGTAAGGACGCTCAAGGGCTGTGGGTCGTCGATGGCAGCGCCATCATGGCCATCCAGGTGGGCACGCTCAAGTACGGCCAGATTGGCGGCTCGCAGGCAACGACCGGTTCTGGTTCGCCAACCGTAGTGGGCGCTTACGGCGGACCAGGTGGCATCACGGACAGCTCGTCGCTGGCGTCGATTGGAAGCATTTCGCTTGGTGCTGGGTCATGGTTCGTCATGTCCAAGATGTCGGTTCAGGCGGGAGCACCGTCGACGGTCAGGTGTCAGCTACAGCTCGGCGGCCTGACTGACCAGGGCCGCGTGATCCTCGACACCAGCCACGACCTCTACAACTGGCTGGAGATGAGCCTGACCAGGAAGCTCAGCTCGACGTCCACGGCAAGAGATGTCTGTAACCAGTCGGGGGGAGCTCTCGGTGCCGGATATTTCGATCTCAAGATCTTCGCCCTGAAGGCCGGGACGCTGACCGACACGTTGCTCGAGTAGCCGCCACGAAAGGGAGATCGAAATGAGCCTTGGAGAGTTGCGCCGCGTAGTTGCCGCTGGGGCGATTTTGAGCGGCGCCCTGCTGGTTCACACAGCGCCTGTCGAGGCAGTTACGACCGGGCCAACGGTTATAGCGGTTCACCGCAATGGAGCCGTGGACGTTTCTGGGGGCAACAGCTTCGGCACGATTGCCAAGATGTCTGTGCCCGCCGGCAACTGGTCGCTTACGGCCACGGCGACGCTCGTGGGAACGGACACGACTAGCCGTGTGGAATGCCAGCTCGTCGCCGGCACCGAGTTCTACAAGAGTCGAACCGCTGCCAAGCGCCCAGGGACGCAGGATCCTCTCAGAGCATGGTGTTGCTGCTGGCGCATCACTTCGCCAAGGCGGGCACCGTGACGCTCAAGTGCGCCAGCGATGGTTGGACGGGCGACGTTCTGGCACGGGACGTGCACGTCGTGGCGGTCCAGGTTGGTCAATTGACGGACAACGGGATAACAACCGGATCCGGCACACCGTCTGCGGCTTACGCGCAGGACACAACGTTTCGGCAGTACCTGGACACGGCCCAACACACGATCCAGGCCATGTCCCTTTCTGCGGGAACATGGCTTGTGCGCGCGGCGGCCTGGGGAATCTCAGGCACGCAGGGTGCCCGCATCGACTGCGACCTCTGGTCCGGCAGCTTGCTTCTCGATCAGTCCTTCGAATCTTTCGAAAACGGCGAACGAAGCATCTCACTCGAAGGCCGAGTAACGGTGTCCGGATCTGGCAACGCCACTGTCTTCTGCCGCATGCCGAATGCCGGATGGTTCATCTATGGCAGCGCCATCTCGGCGATCAAGATCGGGACCCTCAAGTACGGCCAGCTGGGTGGCTCGCAGACGACGGTGGGCAGCGGCTCTCCGACGGTGATAGGCGGATACGGTGGCCCGGGCGGCATAACGGACGCGGCATCACCCGCGTCAATCGGCAGCGTGTCTCTGGCGGCAGGGTTGTGGTTCGTGACGTCCAAGCTGTCAGTGCAGGCGGGTGCCTCGACGCCGAAGGTAACGTGCCAGCTCAAGGCCTCCACCGCGTCGAGCCAGGGCCGCGTCATCCTCGACACCGGCAACAACCTGTACAGCTGGATGGCGATGAGCCTGACCAAGAAATTGACCGCGACGGCGAACGCGATGGTCGCCTGCGATCAATCGGGCGGGGCGCTCGGCGCCGCGTACTTCGATCTGAAGATCTTTGCCTTGAAAGCCGGGACGTTGACCGACACCGACCTCGATTAGGCCTCAGGCCGCCGCGGTCACCGCTGCGGCGCGATCAGCGGGCGATGGCGTGGCTGGATCTGTGAGCAGCGCCATGTCGCGCGGCTCGAGCGAGCGCCAATCGGCGTCCGCGGTGATCGCCTCGTAGGCACGGCCGAGCTGGAACAGGCGGAGCTCATCCCACGGCCGGCCGATCAGCTGAAGACCGACCGGCAATCCTTCGGACAAGCCACACGGCACCGACAAGCCGGGCAGGCCGGCGACGTTCACCGGCAGTGTGCAGGCGTCCGACAGGTACATCGACACCGGATCGCGCCAGCCGGGCACCGAAGCGGAAGGCAACGGTGGGGCTGGTCGGGGCGACGATCGCATCGACGGTCTCGAAAGCCTTGTCGAAGTCCGACTTGATCGAGCGTTCGAACCTTCTGCGCCTTCAGGTAGTAGGCGTCGTAGTAGCCGGCCGACAGCGCGTACGTGCCGAGCATGATCCGCCGCTTGACCTCGGCGCCAAAGCCCTCGCCGCGGGTTGCCTTGTAGTCGGCGATGTAATCGGCGCCATCGAGCCGCTTCGAAAGGCCGTAGCGGATGCCGTCGTAGCGCGCCAGGTTCGCGGACGCCTCGGCCGGCGCGATGATGTAGTAGGTGGCCAGGCCGTAGTCGGTGTGCGGCAGGTCAACATCGACGATCTCCGCGCCGGCCGCGGCGAGCGCCGCAACCGCCTCGCGGACTCGAGCCTCCACACCGGCTTCCATGCCCTTGACGAAGTACTGCTTAGGCAGGCCTAGGCGCACGCCACGGAGGGCCGTGGCCGCCTGGTCGTTCGATTCGGGCAGCTCGGCGAAGTAGTCGGGCACGGGAATGGGCGCGGAGGTCGAGTCGCGCTCGTCGCGGCCGGCCAGCGTCCCCAGCAGCAGGGCGGCGTCGCGCACGTCGCGGCCGAACGGTCCGATCTGGTCCAGCGAGCTGGCAAACGCGATGATCCCGTAGCGGCTCACCCTGCCGTACGTGGGCTTGAGCCCAACCGTGCCGGTCAGCGCCGCGGGCTGGCGTATGGAGCCGCCCGTGTCCGTGCCGATCCCCAACGGAGCGTGAAACGCTGCCACGGCCGCCGCGGAGCCGCCGCTGCTGCCCCCCGGGACGCGATCGAGGTCCCACGGGTTGGCCGTGGGTCCCGTGGCCGAGAACTCGGTCGACGAGCCCATCGCGAACTCATCCATGTTGGTCTTGCCGGGCATCACGGCGCCCGCCTCGCGCAGTCGCTCGGCGATGTGGGCGTCGTATGGGCTCAGCCAGCCCTGGAGGATCCTGCTGCCCGCGGTCGATGGCTGCCCGCGCGGTCAGAATCGAGGTCCTTGAGCGCAACCGGGATCCCCAGCAGGCCCGGCAGCGCATCGAGAGCGGCCGCTCCTTCGCCGCCGTGCGACGCTCAGCCGGCTGTCGGCCTCATCTGCCTGCCGACGCGCCTCGTCCTCGTCGAGGAACACCCACGCGTGCAGCGGCCCGTTCGTGGCCTCGATGTTCGCCAGATGGGCATCGGCCAGCTCGCGGGCTGAAAAGTCGCCGGCACGCAGGCCGCTGGCCATTTCGTGGGCGTGCAGTCGGGTCAGGTCGACATCGGTCATTTGGATGGTCGGGCCTAGTTGCCGCGCTCGCCCAGGATGGGCGGCACGACGAAGTACTCGCCGTTGCGCTCCGGTGCGCTGGCAAGGATCTCCTCCGCTGGGAGGCTCGGGCGCACCGTGTCCTCGCGCAGGATGTTCTCGAGCTCGATTGTCTGCGCCGTCGGCGGAATGCCTTCGGTGTCGAGCTGGGCAAGCACGGCGTACTGATCGAGGATGTGATTCAGCTGACCCTCGAGCAGGGCCAGCTCGTCCTCTGTCAGACCCAGACGAGCCAGATGGGCGACGTGCTCGACGTCCTTTCGTGAGAGTGCGGCCACCTGGGAAGGATAACCACAGAGTCCGGGCGAACCGGGCGAACGAAAAAGGCCGACCTTTCGGCCGGCCTTCGCTTCCAATGGTCTTGGCTAATTGGTTGTTGGCTTCAGGAACCCTTGACCTGGACGTTGCCTGACTCGATCGTCTCGAGCGGGAAGTCAGTGATCACGTTGAACTGGCAGGCCTGCGGATCACCAGTCGTATCTGGATCGTCATCCCAGAAGAACACTCGGCTGATCTTGTCGGTGCCCTTGCCCGGCTCACCGTTGTCCTGGACGGCGAAGAACACCGCATCGACAAGGCTCGGATCGTTGGTCCGCTTGGTGGTGCCGCCAAAGTAGACCGTATTGCCAAACGTCTTCATGCAGCTGCCTGCCCTAGGCACCCTCTAAGGCAGCTCGCCGGCCAAGAGAGCCCGGAAGCCTTCCTCGTCCAGTATCGGCACGCCCAGCTCCTGAGCCTTGGCCAGCTTTGAGCCGGCGTTGTCGCCCGCAACGAGGTAGTCGGTCTTCTTGCTGATCGAGCCGCCGGCTTTGCCGCCGGCTGCTCGGATCGCCTCTTCCGCGCCTTGACGGTCGAAGCCGGCCAGCGTGCCGGTCACGACCAGCGTTTTGCCAGCGAGCGGCCCCTCGGCCGTGGCGGTGCCGCTGGCGATCACTGAGGCTGGCGGGCGCTCCGGCTCGACGCCGGCGTCGACGAGATCGTCGCAGCACATCGGCCGTCGCGGGATCGCTGAACCAACCCGCCAGGCTGGTCGCGACTGTCGGCCCGACACCGGGCACCTCCTCGAACTCCTCAGCGGACACGGAACGCAGTCCGTGGGCAACCCGGTCGAACCAGCCGCCCTTGCCGCCCATCTGCTCGTCCTCGCCCGGTGGCCAGCGCTGCGCAATCCAGTTCGAAAGGTCAACCGCAGTCTGGAACCCGACCTGTGGGATACCCAGTCCGTTGATGATCCGGAACAGCGGACGCACGCGCGCCTTGTCGATGGACGCCTTGAGGTTCTCGGCGCTCTTGCGCGCGAACCGATCGAGCGACTCGAGATCCTCGACCGTCAACCGGAAGAAGTCGCCGCGCGTCTTGACGAGCCCGGTCTCGAGGAGCTGGGAAAGCACCTTCCAGCCGGCACCCTCGATGTCCATCGCGCCACGGGCCACGAAGTGCCCGAACTCCTGGCCGACGCGGGCCGGACAGAGCGGGTTGGGGCAGTAATGACGGACGGTGTCGGGGTCGCGCACGATCGGCGTGCCACAAACCGGGCAGTTGCGAGGGCATCTGCCACTCGGGAGCCTTCTTCTTGCGGCGCTCGAGGATGACCCGAACCACCTCCGGTATGACGTCCCCCGCCTTGTGCAGAACGACGTGGTCGCCCACGCGGATGTCCTTGCGGCGCACCTCGTCGAGGTTGTGCAGCGTGGCTCGCGTCACGGTCGATCCCGCCACCTTTACGGCCTGCATGTGGGCGACGGGAGTCAGGGTTCCGGTGCGTCCGACATAGGGCACGATGTCTTCGATCACGGTCTCGACCTGCTCCGGTGGGAACTTGAAGGCGATCGCCCAGCGCGGTGCGTGCGACACCATGCCCAGCCGGCGCTGCAGGGCGAAGCTCTCCACCTTGATGACGACGCCGTCGGTCTCGTAGGGCAACGAGTGGCGCGGCTCCTGCCAGTGGTCGATGTACTCCAGGACGGCGTCGATATCGAGACCGCCCGAGTGGTGGGTCTCCACGTTCAGTCCGAGCTTGTCGAGGCGCTCCAGCGCCGCCGTCTGGCTGGATACCGTGTCGGCGGACGCGGTCTCTGTCGCCTCGCCCTCGAGGAGAACGTAGAACCACGCCGCGAGGCGGCGGCTTGCCGTTACCTGCGGGTCGATCTGGCGCAGCGAACCGGCACCGCTGTTGCGCGGGTTGGCGTAGAGCGGCAGTCCGGCCTCTTCGCGCTCGCCGTTGATGCGCGCGAACTCGGCCTTGGGCATGAAGACCTCGCCGCGCGCCTCGACGTTGACCGGCTCTGTCAGCTGCTTGGGCACGGTCTCGATCGTGCGCAGGTTGGCCGTCACGTCCTCGCCGGTTGAGCCATCGCCGCGCGTGGCGCCCTGGATAAAGCGGCCGCGGCTGTAGCGGACGCTCACCGCGAGGCCGTCGATCTTGAGCTCGGTGACGTAGCGCAGCTCGCGCGCCGCGTCCTCCTCGGTCATGCCCAGCAGACGACGAACGCGCGCGTCGAAGGCGCGCACCTCATCGTGTGAGAAGGCGTTGTTGAGCGAGAGCATCGGCACCGAGTGCTTGACCTCGGTGAGCTGACCGGTCGGGGCGCCGCCGACGCGCTGGGTCGGTGAATCGGGCGTGACCAGCTCGGGATGGGCTTCCTCGAGGTCGACGAGCTGGCGATACAGCTGGTCGTACTCGGCGTCCTCGAGCTCCGGCGCGTTCTCTTCGTGGTACAGCCGATTGGCGCGGTCGATCTGTTCGCGCAGCTCGGTGGCTCGAGCTGCTGGGTCGGTGGACTTCACAGGCCGAGGATAGATAAACGGGCTAGCCTTGGCCCTCGGCAGATCCATTCGGCCATGCCGCGATCGTATAGCCCGCCTAGAGGGGTAAAGCCCGTGTCGCGTCCAGGTTTCCATCGAGCGATCGCCATCGCCGTCACCGTCGCCAGCCTCGCATGGCTGATTGCGGTTCCCGTCAACGCCGCCGTAGAGGCCGTGACCGGCAACGTCACAGTCCCAGCCGGTACGACGCTTACCCGAACGGCCGTCGCCGTGATCACTCTCACCGACCGATCCAAGGACGGCGCGGGCACGATCATCGGACAGCAGCGCATCGACGGCGCGACCGGCGCCTCGATTCCCTTTTCCGTCCCGTTCGAGAGCGACACCATCAACAGCAAGCACGCCTACTCGGTCTATGCATCGGTGACCGACGCCACGCAAGAATTGCAGAGCCTGGCACCCGTTCCGACGATCACCGGCGGGCCGACGCAGGGCCTCGTTGTCCCCGTGGTCGTACCCGAGTACACCTCGCCAGAGTCTGTGTCCGGGACCATCACGCTGCCCGGCTGACACGGTCCTGACGCCTGCCGCGGTGGCATACGCGGCGATCATCAACACCACCTCGGGACGAATGGTGGTCAGGCAGACCCTCCCGTCTCCAACAACTCAGCCCATCCCGTTCACGATCAACTACGACGCCGATCTGGTCGACCCGGCCGCCACCTACGTCGCCATTGGCGCCGTGATCGATGGCGAGGTCCTCTGGCAGTCGCCGACCGGGCTGCCGGTAACACCTGGCGCGACCGATCTGGCCCTTACGCTCGAACAGACCAGCCAGACCATTCCGCCAGCCTCGTCCGCTGCTCCGTCGACCGAGCCGACATCCGAGGTCAGCGGACCGCCTGCACCGCGGAGACTCCGCCTCCGGCAAGCGAGGTTCCGACCACAGAGCCGACGAGGCCGCCCCGGCCGACCCGACAGCCAACCGAGCCGCCGACGCCCACGCCGACAGCCACCGCCACGGCGGCGCCGACTGAGGCGCCACCCGCAACCCCTGCCGCGACCGAGCCACCGGCCTCGCGAAGCCCCGTCACCGACGGCTGCCGTCACCGTCGCGCCGACGGCGTTCCCAACATCGGTGTCGGGCACGCTGATCTATCGCGAACCTGCGCAGCTGAGCGATCAGGCCGTCGCGTCGATCGCGGTCGTCCAGGTGATCGGCCGAAACGCGACGATCGTCGTTGTCGGCAAGGTTCAGCTGACGAATCCCGGCCAGGTGCCCATCGCGTTTGACGTTCCTCTCGACCAGGCGGCACTTGATCCGACCGTCGACGCCGAGCTGTGGGCCATCATCACCGACGGTGAGAAGGCATGGGTCACAGCGGAGGGCGTCGCCGTGGCAACGAACGGCGCCCCCAGCCAGGGCGTGGTCGTGCCACTCACGTTCCGTCCCGATCTTGCCGAGGGTGAGGTCACCGGCAACGATCGTTGGTGCCGGACCCGATCTTTCGGCCGACGCGATCGCCATAACCTGGGTCCTCGATGCCACGACGTTGGCAATCGTCGGCTTCGACGACGTCAATGCCTCCGGCCTGGATCCCATCCCCTTCTCGGTCGCCTTCAGCGTCTCGAACCTGGAGCTGAACCAGGACTACATCGCGACGGCATTCGTCTACGACGGCGACAACACCTGGAACTCCCCCACGGGAGTGCCGGTAATCACCAACGGCAACCCATTGAGTGACGTGACGGTCACGGTGGCCCAGATCACGCCGTTCGCATCGGCGAGTCCCGGCCCCAGCGTGGCCCCGACGCCAGCAGCGACTCCGGCGCCCGTACCGCCTGCCGGAGGAGGCGGCATCGATCCGCTGGTGTTGGTGCTGCTGCTCGTCGTAATCGGTGCCGTGGCGGCCGGTGTCATCGTCTACATGAGACGGGACCAGTAAGGAACCGCGGCGCGCCAGGAGTCGACCGGCTAGCTCAGCCGACGAGGTCCAGGTTCGCCAGGCTGGCCAGCAGCTTCTTCACGCCGCGCTCCGGGAACGCGACCGTGACCTCCTCGTCGTCGCGAGTCAGCTTCGACGTGACCACGGTGCCCTCCCCGAACGCTGCGTGGCGAACTCGGTCGCCGTCGCGGTAGCGTCGCTCGCCGGGCACGATAGGCCGATCGGGGAGCACGCGGGGGCTGCGCTGGCGCCTGCGCGTCTTCGGTCAAGGGTGCGGCATCGTCTGCCGCGGCCCCACGTGCACCGTAGTACTCGGCGCGGCGGGCGGCGAGATCACGTGACGGCGTAAAGGTCTCACCGTCGCGCGGCGCACCCGGGACAGCTGTGTAGCCACCTCCGGGCGGCAGCGCACGCCGTCCGCCGTTCGGCGAGCCGTTTCCCGCCGAGCCTGATCCGTTGGCCGCCCACGATGGGCGGCGGCCGACGAGCCGCGACGCTCCCCGCGGCCCGAGGATGTTCGACAGGTCGTAGCCGTCGCCGCTCCAACGCTCGTCTTCAGGGCGCTGGTCGTCGTCGCCGTCCTCGCGCGCAACCAGGCGCGGACCGTGGACGAGCTCGGGCGGGATCTCCAGCAGGAAGCGCGACGGAACCGAGAAGCCGCCCCTCCCCCAGGTGGCGCGCATCGACGCGTGCGTCAGGTAGAGGCGGTGACGTGCGCGCGTCAGCCCGACGTACGCCAGGCGTCGCTCTTCTTCCATCTGACGCTGATCGTCGAGCGACCGCGAGTGCGGGAACACTCCTTCCTCGAGGCCAGTGATGAAAACCACGTCGAACTCGAGGCCTTTCGCGGCGTGCAGCGTGATCAGCGTGGTCGCGTCGGCGTCCTTCTGGTACGAGTCCTGGTCGGCCACAAGTGCCGTCTCTTCCAGCAGGCGGTCGACAGCATCGTCCGGATCGAGATCGCCGTAGCGCGTCACGACCTCGCGCAGCTCGAGCAGGTTCGCCCAGCGGTCCTCGCCCTCCTGCGAGCCGTCCAGGAGCATGGCGCGGTAGCCCGACTCCTCGAGCACCGCGTCGAGCATCTCCGGCAGGGCGAGGATCTCGACACGCCGCCTCAGCGATTCGATGAAGGCGACGAACGCGGCGATCGCCGATCTCGTTCGGCTGGCGAGCTCGGGCGACTGACCAAGCGAAACCAGGGAGACCCAGACGTTGCCCGCTCGTCGCGCCGCTTCCTCGCGGATCAGGGCGATCGTCTTCTCGCCGATGCCGCGTGGCGGGATGTTGATGATCCGCTCGTAGGCCGCTGCGTCGTAGTCACTGCGCAGGACACGCAGGTACGCCAGGGCGTCCTTGACCTCGCGCCGCTGGTAGAAGCGCGTGCCGCCGACGAGCTGGTAGCGCAGGCCATAGCGCAGGAACGCTTCCTCGATAGCTCGGCTCTGCGCGTTGGTCCGGTACATGACCGCGATGTCGCGCATGAAGTAGCGCCGCTCATCACCCTCGTCCGCCCGGCGGGCCAGGAACGAGCCGCCAGCGCCACGGCCGCCGACGAGTGCCTCCACCTGGCGTGCCACCCATTCGGCCTCCTCGTCCTCGGAGTCCGCCTCGAAACGCTCGATCTCGACGCCGCGCGGGTTCTCGGTCCACAGCTTCTTGTCCTTGCGGGCCTCGTTGCGCGACACGACCGCGTGCGCAGCGTCGAGGATCAGCTGCGTTGAGCGGTAGTTCTGCTCCAGCTTCACGACCGTGGCGTCGGGATAGTCGCGCTCGAAATCGAGGATGTTCTTGATGTCCGCGCCGCGCCACGAGTAGATGCTCTGGTCGTCGTCGCCGACGACGGCAAGGTTCTTGCGCTTTCCGGCGAGCTGCCGAATCCACAGGTATTGGGAACGGTTGGTGTCCTGGTATTCGTCGACGTGCAGCCAGCGCCAGCGATCCTGGTAGTGCGTCAGGACGCCCGGCGCCTGCTCGAACAGGCGCACCGCCTCGTTCAGGAGGTCGTCGAAGTCGAGCGCGTTCTGCTCGCGCAATCGGGCCTGGTATTTCTCATAGGCCCGCGCGGCGATCTCTTCGTGGTAGCCGCGCGCCGCCTCCATCGCACCCTCGGGCCCGATCAGATCGTTCTTCCACCGGCCGATCTGGCCGAGTAGCGCGGACGGCTTGAGCTCGGTCGAACCAGTCAGCTCCAGGGTGCGCATGACGAGCTTCATCGTGGTCGTCTGGTCGTCCACGTCGTAGATCGAGAACCGCGGATCGATGCCGATGGCGCTGCCGTCGCGCCGCAGCACGCGTGCCGACAGCGAGTGGAACGTGCCCATCGCCACGTCGCGTGCCTGTTCCCCGACGAGCGCAAGGATCCGCGCGCGCATCTCGGCCGCGGCCTTGTTGGTGAACGTCACGGCCAGGATCTGCCACGGCTTCGCGCCGCGAACGCCGATGAGATACGCCACCCGGTGTGCGAGCACGCGCGTCTTGCCCGAACCCGCCCCGGCAAGGATCAGCAGCGGCCCGTCGGTGGTCGTGACCGCGCGCGCCTGCTCCGGATTGAGTCGCGACACGATCCGCTCCGCCACGGCCTCGCGATCGGCGGCCTTCGCCGCGTCGCCCGCGTCGTCCGGCGCAGCGACGGCGCTACCTCGCGACGAGAACCAGTCCGCGGCGTGAGGTGCCTCGTCAAGTTCGGCCGGGCCAACGGCGGCACGTTTACGAGAACGGGCGCGCGGATCTTCCGAGTCCTCGGGCGGCGACAGGTCCTCGCCGGGCGCGTCGTCGGGAACCGGTATCAGGTCCGGCTCCGTCGCCGGCAGACCGTCTGCGTCCGCGTCCAATTGCAGAGGCCCCATAGGCCCCTTCGCTTCCTTCACCGACCGATGCTAGATCACATCAAGTGACCTGTTCGGAGTGCGGTCAGGGTCGCCGCGGCGCGATATCGCCCACATGCTTACGCCATGCATTAGCTGGCGCGCGGCGCTCGCTGGGAGCCGGCCGACGTGGCCTTGTCGGTGGTGACATCGCCCACATGCTTACGCAGGCCCGCGCGGAGCGACAAGCCTCGACTGCAATAGCCACGTGACAACCTTGTGGCCCGGGCAGGCCCGATTTATCAATGTGGGGAATACGACGGGTCACTAGTGTCCGACACTCCGGGCTTGGCCTCGCTACGCACGCCGCTTGTGGTCCGCGCAAGCATGCGAGGAATAACCGTCCTCGAGCGTTGCGGTCTGGTCGATCGACCGCACCAATCGGTACGATTCCGACGAATGGCCGACCAGACTGCCGTGACCGACCGGCCGACAGGCACGGTCACGATCCTCTTCACGGATATCGAGGGCTCCACGCGCCTGCTGCAGGCGCTGGGACCCGACGACTACGGGCAGCTGCTCGCCGACCACCATCGACTGCTCCGTAACGCCGTCTGCCGACTACAAAGGCGTCGAGATCAAGACCGAGGGCGACGCGTTCTTCGTGGTCTTTCCGATGGCCACGGACGCGCTTGCGGCGGCGGCCGAGGCCCAGCTCGCCCTGTGCTCGCACGAGTGGCCGACCGGTGCCGCCGTGCGGGTTCGCATGGGGATCCACACCGGCGAGGTGCGGCTGAGCGAGTCCGAATACGTGGGCATGGATGTCCACCGAGCGGCACGCATCTCCGCGGCCGCGCACGGCGGTCAGGTGCTCCTTTCCGGCGTGACGCGCGCGCTGGTCGAGCCGTCGCTCGGTACCGGCCTGTCGATTCGCGACGTCGGCGAGCATCGGCTCAAGGACATCGACCAGCCCGAGCACCTCTATCAGCTGGTCATCGCGGGCTTGGTCAACGAGTTTCCGCCGCCGCACGCGCTGGCGACCCGTTTTGACCTGCTTCCGGCCGAGACGTCCACGTTCGTCGGTCGCGAGGATGAGCTGCGGCAGGCCCAGGATCTGCTGCGCGGCACACGGTTGCTCACCCTGACCGGTCCGGGCGGCACGGGCAAGACACGGCTGGCCATCCAGCTGGCGCGCACAGTGGCCGACGATTTCGCGGATGGGGTGGCGTTCGTCCCTCTCGCCGCGATATCCGACCCGGGCCTGGTGCCGTCGACCATCCGCCAGCGCTCGGACTGGCCGAGCAGCAGGCCGGCGCGGCCATGCAGACGCTCATCGACCGCCTCAAGGGACGCGAGGTCCTGCTGGTGCTCGACAACTTCGAGCAGGTCGTGGCCGCGGCGTCGACGGTGGCCGAGCTGCTCGAGGCGCTCCCCGGCTTGACGATGATCGTCACCAGCCGGATCGCTTTGCATGTAACGGGCGAGCAGGAGTTCGCCGTACCGCCGCTGTCCGTGCCGACGGCGGCCGACGCGACGGATCTGCGAGAGCACTCTCACGCTCCGATGCGGTCGCGCTCTTCGTGCAGCGGGCACGCGCGGTACGGGCCGATTTCGAGCTGACGCCCGACAACGCGCGGCTCGATCGTCGAAATCTGCGCTCGTCTCGACGGACTACCGCTCGCCATCGAGCTCGCCGCGTCGCGCATCAAGCTCCTGCCCGTCCCGGCACTGCTGGAGACGGCTGTCGAAGAGCCTGGACATCCTCCAGTCGACCGCCGCCGACCGAACGGACCGGCAACGGACACTGCGAGGTGCGATCGACTGGAGCTACAACCTGCTGGCCGAGCCCGAGCGCGCACTCTTCCGCCGTCTGTCGATCTTCGTTGGCGGCTGGCGCTTCGACGAGGCCACGCTGCGTGATCGCGGCCGCCGGCGCCGCTCGATGAGGACCTTCTCGACGGCACCGCGGCGCTCGTCGACCACAGCCTGGTACGGCGGCTGGACGACGAGGCGGACGTTCGATTCGGCATGCTGGAGACGATCCGCGAGTTCGGTCTGGAGCAGCTCGAAATTGCCGGTGAGAGCGCGGCCACGGGCGCCGTGCACGCCGATTGCTTTGCCGCGCTCGCGGCCGAGGCGGAGCCCCACCTGACCGAGGGTCGCGAATGGTCCGACCGACTGGAAGCTGAACATGCCAACATCCGCGCCGCCGTGCGGTGGCTCATGGACCACGACATCGAGCGCTGCCTCGAGATGTGCGGCCAGCTGTGGCGCTTCTGGCAGCAGCGCGGCCACCTTCGCGAGGGCGCGCGGATTGCCGCCGCCGTGCTCGACGATCCGCGGGCAGCGGGACGACACCCACGGCCGTGCCAAAGCGCAGCTCGGGCTGGGCGGGCTCGTCTACTGGCAGCTCGAACTACCCCGTCGCCCGGGCGTGCTACGAGGATGCCCTGTCGATCGCACGCGAGATCGACGATCCGAAGCTGGAGGTCGAGGCCCTCTACAGCCTGGCGTACGTGCGCGACATCGAGGGCGATTCCGAAGGCGCGGAGCGTGACCTGCGTGAAGCCAAAGAGCCTTTACGAGGAGCAGGGCGACGAGGTCATGGCCACGTGGGCGCTCGAAACGATCGGCATGGTCACGACCATTGCCGGACGCCACGAAGAGGCCGTTCCAATCATTACGGAGGCGATAGCCGAGATTCGAGCGCATCGGCGATGCCTTCGGCCTGCGCAACGCACTGACCGTGATATCTCGGGCGTTCATGCACCTGGGTCGTCTGGACGAGGCTCGGACGGCCAATCGAAGGGCTCTCGAGCTCGCCTCGTCGATGAACGACTTGACCTCAGTGTCCGCTTCGCTGCTCGACGCCGCATCGCTGTTCGCGTTGACCGGTCAGCATGGAGCGCGCTGCGGTCTCAGTAGGTGCGGCTCAGAAGATCATTGACGACTCAGGCGGTCAGCCACCACCTCAGCTGGTCAACCGGATCGACGCATTGCCCGTCCTGGAACGAGAGCTTGTCATCGGAGAGGTTGTCGGAGCTGCTTGTCCAGGGTCGCGAAACACCGATCGACGAGGCAGCCGCACTGGCGCTCGAGGACTAGAGTCCGCCGAACGCCGACGGGCATGTCGAGCTGACAGGTGTCGGTGATCGGTGCGAACGTCGGTGACCGTGAGGATCGGTGGCGGCAAGCGTGTTGAACGGTGGGTCGGCCACGCCTCCCATGAGCGCGAAGCCAATCGACGAAGCGACCACGACGACCAGGGCCAACAGCCCCAGCACGCAGCACAAGCAGCATGCTGCACCAACCCGCCGGACTTCTTCGGGTTCGTCCGTCGTCCCCGTGTCCTGGGGTATCTGGGGGCGCGGTGGGATCCGTCATTCGCAGCGCGCGGCCTTCTCGGCGTCGGCCTCTGCCTGCTCGAGCTCTTTGACCATTTCTTTCGCCTTGTTCAGGAAGCTGCGCATGGCGTTCGTGTTTGGCGTCACATCTGCCTCGTTCAGGGAGCGTGTCGACTTGCCAACGGTCTGGATGTCGGCTCGCCGATCGGTCGTTTCGACCCACCGACCACCCTGGCATACCCATCGCCGCTGGCATTGAACGGAACGAGACACGCACTCGATCTCGAACCCGACATCGATATTGCGACGCGTCGACCGCTCTTGCGCAGGCCGGCCAACCACTGACCGATGCGCTGGTTGGAGATGAGGTCGATCTCGGATGACGTGATCGATGGATGGTGCTCATTATCCCCGCGCCCGTCAGCCGACGTGGATCCACTGATCCATTTCTCCATGCCCTTGATGCCGGGCTCCGTCCACAGGATGACTCTCGTGCGTGGACCGTCTTCGCGAACGACGAAGAGCTGCGCGGCGCCCTCGGGCTTCCAGGATTCGTCACCATCCGTGCACGCGGGCTTCCGACCCGGACTTGCTCCTCAGGCACTCTTCGAATTGCCTGGCGCAGCGTTGGTGGCCCGGTGCCGCAGACCTCGGCCGTGTCGCTCCTCGGCCGCTGATAACTCCGCGCTTGCGGCGGCCTCGGCCTGGGTGGCGCTGAGTACCGCCGCCTCCGCCTCTTTCAGTGATGATCGAGCCGCGGCCACCTTCCACGAGTTCCAGGCCTCCCGCAGCTCGTGTTCCAGCCGTGGCGGCGGCCGCCTCGCGCAGCTCCCCGATGTTCCGTGGGTCGTTGTTGTAGGCCCTCCTGTCCTGGACGCGCCCGCTCGATCTCGGCAAGCTGCCCGTCCAGCCGCGCGGCGCTCGCACCCTGGCGACTACCGGCGTCCTTCCATGCCTGGCGGGCATCGGCTTTCGCGGCGTCCGCTTCTGCCCGCGCCTGGGCATTGGCCTCGTTCTGAAGCTCGGAGGCGTCCGACCTGCCGCCAGCGCGCCCTTTCGCCGCGTCCAGGGCGTGCTGGGCGTCGCCGAGACTGGCGCGAGCAGCCGCCTCGTGCTGCTTGACTGCGTCAAGGTCGCGCGCGGCCTTCTGCTGGCGCGTCCTGGCTTCCGCAGCAGCCGCGCGGGCCCGGTCGCACTCCTCCTGGGCAATCCGTGCCGCCTCGGCAAGCTCATCGCAGTTGGTATCGCGACGTGACAGAAGGAAGAGCAGGATCGACAGTCCGATCAGGCCCAGGCCGAGGAGGAAGATCAGAACCAGTGGATCGATCCCGCCGTCCGCCGCGGGAGTCGTCGGAACGGGTGACGGATTGATCGGCACAACGTATGGCGTTGGCGTAGCGCCAACGGTCGAGCTCGGGGCAGCCAACAATGATGGTGCGGCTGCTATCGCGGTGGCGGTTGGCGGACTCGTCGGGATCGAATCGGTGGCGGGGGCCGTTGTTGGCTGGGCGGTCGGCTGCTCGCTGGGCAGCGGGGTCGGCCCAGGGGTGATCGATGTAGCGCCGACCGCGATCTCCGGGATGTCGATAACCGGCTGAGGGTCCGCAGCCACGCCCGGCACCCTCATCTGCGACGCAGCGTTGGATTGTGCCTGGCCGTTGCTGGCGATCGGGACGTCGTAGCCGAAGAAGCGAAGGTCCGAGATCCCGTCCCACTCGCTGCCCGGGACCAACCCAATGACCGTGTCGCCACCGCATATGGCGATCCAGCCGCTATTAGTTGTGGTGAAGGCCGGTGCCGAACCGGGAGACGCCATCTCGTAGCGCAACGCGGAGAACGGGTTCTGTGGATCGGCATGAAGCACGTACGCAACGTTTCCGCCGTAGAACAGGTTGGACGTGGCGAATGAATACCGTTCGGCCACTCCGCCGTTCAGCGGCGTGGTGTCGTACGCCACGATGCCGTACTCGCGAATTCCGGTCGGTGAGCAGGGTGCGGTAAGCGTTTTGGCGTAGAGGTACCACTCGTCTCCGGTTGGCGCGGTCAGACCTTGGCCGTAGAAGACGTCGCCCAGCACGCCGGGACCGGCGGCGAGCGGGCCTCCAGGGGCTGCCAGTTCAGTGATGTTCGGCAAGCGCAACTCGGCGGTGACGGTCAGCCGAGGGTTGAGGTAATCGGGTTGTGCGACCTCGCCGGGAATGCCAAAAGGATTGATGAACTCCGGCGTCAGGCGGCACCTGCGCCACGGTCGCGAGCTGCTCGATTGCGGCGTCACTCGCGCCGAGCTGCTCCATGAACTGCCGCAGGTCCGCGAAGGCGGGATCGTCAACAGCGATGCTGAGGTGACCGACAACGTGGGGACCTGCGGGCTGGGAAGGAGCCGCCATCCCGAACCCTGCGCCAACCGCAAACACCATTACCGCGGCCGCGGCCAGAACCACGGTCAGCGATCTGGGTCTCAGAGCGGGTCCCCGCAGTCGGTGAACCAGCGCCACGTACCTTCTGACGGAGCGAAGTGGAGATCTCGTATCTCCGGATCGGCACCAGGTTGTCGAACCGTGACATCCCATGCGTCGGCGATCGTGGTCGTCAGATCGTCTGTGATGTAGTCCCACGGCGCCGGCCCCGCCGAGCCCTGAATCTCCCACGTGATCTCATTGCCACTGACCGTGTCGCGGATATATGTGCGGCACTGGTCGAGGCCGTAGCGACTCGAGCGTCGCCGGGTGGAGCCGCGCAAGCAGGTACAGGTTCTGACCATCGCTGATCGCGGCCGCCAGATCAGTCGCGAACTCCTCGGCCGTGGCCGGGTCCAGCACGCCCGTGGGGACGGCGGTTGGAGACCCGCTGGGTTGGCCGGTCGGCGCAGTGGTCGGTACTCCGCTCGGGGGCGTCGATGGCTGGGTGACGGGCGTGCTGGTCGCCGCTAATGTCGGAGGCGGAGCGGTTGGAGTGCTGGTCGGCGTGGCGGTATCAGTGGGTGACGCGGCAACAGTCGCGGCCGCGGACGACCGGTGGTTCGGTCTGGTTGGTCAGCGTGGCCGTCACCGTGGGGCTGGCCGTGGACGATGGAGCCGGCGTCGGGCTGACCACTGCCACCGGAGGAACCGTGGCTGCCGCTTCAGCTGGCGAACGATGAACCCGCCCGTGGCCACGCTCACCAGAAAACAGCCCGCGAGTCCGATGGCGACGGCCGCCCAGCGGAGCGGCGTCATATTTTCCCCCTGCGGTGATCGGTCAGAGGCGGTTGAGGAGCTGCTGCTTCTTTGTCTCGTATTCCTCGGCCGTGATCGCGCCGGAATCTCGAAGCGCGGCCAGTTGGGTGAGCGTTGCCATGGTCTCCGCCTGGCCTGAACGGCGCCGTCGATGGTGCCGCAGCCGCCGCGGTCGCCCCTGCTGGTGCGGCAGCGGGCGCGCTGCCGGCGATCTTCTGCTCGAGGATGTGTCTTCTTCAGCACGTCCGCCTTGACCACCGTCGTGAACTTGTCGGCCCCCGCCTCGCCGGACGAGGACAGGATCTGGACGTCGCCAAACCCAAGTGCCTTGCCTATAGCGGACTGTCGGTATCGAACGTCCGAAATGGACTGTAGAAGCGTGTCGGTCGAGCGCTTTCGAAGCAGGCCTTCGTCACCCAGGATGCGGAAGTTGGTCACGAGGTACTTCGCGCTGCGCCACGCGATGATGTTGTAGATGATCGATCCGACTCCGAACAAGAACAGCGCGATCTCCACGAGATTCAGCACCCGATTGCCGAATCCGATCACGCCTGTCGTCTGGTCCGTTTGCAGCCAGGCCAGAACGAGCGAACCGATGATTGCCAGGATGGCCATCCCCGAGTCGGCTACTGGGGCGAACCAGTGCTTGTCGGTCTTGAAGACGACCGTCTCACCTGCCATGAACCGTGGATCCGGCTCTTCGACCATCTCTGCTTCTGCGGCGGTTGCTGGGTCAGCCTTGGTCTCGCTCACGTGGCCCTCCTCTATCTCGCTCCCCGAGATTTGATTATGGACGCGGAATGCAACGGTGCAGACACGAATAGTGAATTGCGCCGACAGCCAGTTCCGTAACAAAGAGCCCGGACCTTGCGATCCGGGCTCTGTGTCGAGTCGTGTCTAACTTGGTTGACTAACTAGGCGAAGTGCGCTGTGGCGCCCAAGCCTAGAAGTCCATGTCGCCGCCGTGGCCGTGACCGGCTCCAGCAGCTGCGCCCTCCTTGGGCTCGGGCTTGTCGGTCACCAGCGTCTCGGTCGTCAGCACCATGCCGGCGATTGAAGAGGCGTGCTGGAGGGCCGAGCGGGTCACCTTGGCCGCGTCAACGATGCCCTTGTCGAACATGTTGACGTACTCGCCGCGGAGGGCATCGAAGCCCTCACCGACGGGCATCTTCTTGACCGCCGATACGACGACCGACCCTTCCTGGCCGGCGTTCTCGGCGATCTGGCGGACCGGAGCCTCGAGTGCGCGACGCAGGATGTTCACACCGATCTGCTCGTCGCCTTCAAGCTTGAGCTTGTCGAGCGACGGGATTGACTGCAGAAGCGCAGTGCCGCCGCCGGCGACGATGCCCTCCTCGACCGCCGCGCGGGTGGTCGAAAGAGCGTCTTCGATGCGGTGCTTCTTCTCCTTGAGCTCGACTTCCGTAGCGGCGCCGACCTTGATGACGGCAACGCCGCCGGCCAGCTTCGCCAGTCGCTCCTGGAGCTTCTCCTTGTCGTAGTCCGAGGTGGTCTCCTCGATCTGCGCCTTGATCTGCTGCATGCGGCCCTTGATGGCCTCGGCATCGCCGGCGCCATCGACGACCGTGGTGTCGTCCTTGGTTGACACGACGCGTCGTGCCGACCCGAAGTCCTCAGCGGTTACGGAGTCGAGCTTGCGGCCGAGCTCCTCGCTGATGACGTTCGCGCCTGAGAGGATCGCGATGTCGCGAAGCATTTCCTTGCGGCGGTCGCCGAAGCCCGGCGCCTTGACCGAAAGAACGCTGATCGTGCCCTTGAGCTTGTTGACTACCAGTGTGGCTAGCGCCTCACCATCGACGTCCTCGGCGATGATGAACAGCGGCTTGCCCAGCTGGACGGCCTTCTCGAGTGCCGGGAGGAGCTCCTGGATGCTCGAGATCTTCTTGTCGGTGATCACGATGGCCGGGTTCTCGAGAACGGCTTCCATGCGATCGGGGTTGGTCACGAAGTAGGCCGAGATATAGCCCCGGTCGAACTGCATGCCCTCGGTGTATTCGGTCTCGAGGCCGAGCGACTGCCCTTCCTCGACGGTGATGACGCCGTCCTTGCCGACCTTGTCCATCACCTCGGCGATGATGTTGCCGACCTCGGGGTCCGCGGCGCTGATCGCGGCCACGGCCGAGATCTGCTCGCGGTTGTCGACGGGCTTGGCGTTCTTCTTGAGCTGCTCGACAACGAGCTCGACGCCCTTGTCGAGGCCGCGCTTGACGATCATCGGGTTTGCACCCGCCGTCACGTTCTTGAGGCCCTCGGTCACGAGCGCCTGGCCGAGCACGACAGCGGTCGTGGTGCCGTCGCCTGCGACGTCGTCGGTCTTGGTCGCGACTTCCTTGAGAAGCTGCGCGCCCATGTTCTCGAACGGATCTTCGAGCTCGATATCACGGGCGATGGTCACGCCATCGTTGGTGATGGTTGGGGCGCCGAACTTCTTGTCCAGCACCACGTTGCGGCCCTTGGGGCCGAGAGTCACCTTGACCGCGTCGGCGAGCTTGTCGACGCCGCGCTTGAGTGAACGACGAGCGGTCTCGTCAAAGATCAGTTGCTTTGCCACTGGTGGTTAGTTCCTCCTGGGATGCTGCCGATGTCGGGCAGGCGTTCGGGCAGACTTAGGACTGGACGACGGCGAGGATGTCCTTCTGGCTGACGATCAGCAGTTCTTCGCCCTCGATCTTGAATTCCGTACCGGCGTACTTGGCATACAGGACGATGTCGCCTTCCTTGACGTCCATCGGCTCACGCTTGCCTTCGTCGGTCAGGCGGCCGGGACCGGCGGCGATGATCTTGCCTTCCTGTGGCTTTTCCTTGGCCGTGTCCGGGAGCACGATGCCGCTCTTGGTCATCTCCTCACGCGCAGTCGGCTGAATAACGACACGGTCGCCGAGCGGCTGGAGCTTCTTCAAAGTCGCGGCATCCTTGGATGCAGTGGCAGTCGCCAACGCGTTTCCTCCTGTGGTGGCTTCGCTCGGTGGCGCTTTCGACGCTTGGTCATCGCGCTGTATCTCTTGCGCGGCGCGCACAGCCGAGTCGTGGAGCCTTCTTCTGGGATTAGCACTCTCAGGGCGAGAGTGCCAGCAGGTTAGTCAGCCACCGCGCGCCTGTCAAGCGTCGCGTATCGTTCGAGGGTGACCTTTTCGATCGTGGCCCGCGATCCTGAGACGGGGGATCTCGGTGTGGCCGTGGCGTCGAAGTTCCTGGCCGTTGGGTCTGTCGTGTCGCACGCCCAGGCCGGCGTTGGAGCGGTCGCCACCCAGGCGCTCGCGAACTACACGTACGGAGCCGGGGGCCTGGCGATGCTGGGCGCCGGTGACTCGGCCGAGGCCGCGGTCCGACGCCTGACCGAGGCGGACGATGGTCGCGACCAACGGCAGCTGGGGATCGTCGACGCGAACGGCGGCGCGGCCACCTATACGGGGTCAGGCTGTATCGACTGGGCTGGCGGCCGCACTGCTGACGGTGTCGCGGCGCAGGGCAACATCCTCACCGGGCCCGACGTTGTTGACGCGCTCATCGACACGTTCCTGGCAGGCACGGACTCGTTCCCGCGCCGCCTACTGCTGGCCATCAAGGCCGCGGACACGGCAGGCGGGGATCGCCGCGGCCGCCAGTCGGCGGCGCTTCTCGTCGTTCGTGAGCATGGCGGTTATGGCGGCAACAACGACCGCTGGATCGACCTTCGCGTAGATGACCACCGCTCTCCAGTGGACGAGCTGGGCCACCTGCTCGACCTGAATCACCTGTACCTGCACCGGTCGCGTCCGGACGAGCTGATTCCGATCGACGAGACGTTGGCGGCCGAAATGCGCATCTGTCTCGAGCGCGCCGGAAAGACACCAACCACTGTCACTCCCGGGCGAGGCCTGGCAGCCCTGGTGGACTCCCTCGGCGTCGACCGCATCGGCGAGGCGCGCGACGTCCCCGACAACTGGGACGACAGCTGGGAGGGCGCGCTGGCCGAATGGATGTCGGTCGAGAACCTCGAGGAGCGTATGACGTCGCGCGGCTGGATCGATCCGAAGGTGCTCGACCACCTTCGCAGCACGACCGCGTAGCCATTAGCCAGACGACGACCTGTCGTGAAGCAGACACGCGGGCTGTCAGCCCATCTGTTTGCGCGGCGCCGCGGCAGATCCAAGATCAGCTGAAGCAGATCCGTCAGGAGGTCTAGAAATGGCCAGATCGCTCGCGATACAGCTCGATGACGGTCGCGTCATCGTCGGAACACCCAAGCCGGAGGACCAGGGCCGCCTGGGCGACCTCGTGGTGGGCGACGAAATCGAGTTGAGCGGATCCGAATTCGACACCAGCGGCCACACGATGTCACAAGACATCCTCGTCGATGTCGAAGGGCACGCCATGACTCTTCGACTGCCGACCGCGGGTGACGCCGAAGCATTGCGCAAGGCCCTGGCAATCGGCGCGGTGACTGCAACGCTCGTTGCCGCGGGTGCAATCGCTGCGATGCAGGGCCCAGCTGTGCCGGCCGTGCCGCAGTCGATCACGGCACCGGAGCTCGTGCCGGCGCCCGGTCCCGCGCCAGACTTCCAGATTCGCCGCGAGCAGCAGATCGACAAGATGCTCGAGGTGCCGGCTCCGATCGTTCAGCCCGTGGACACGACGACCGAGCGCTTGAGCCACATCGCACCTGCTACGGGCGCCGGCAGCGGATCCACGACCGCGCCGCAGACCATCACCACGCCGGCACGCGGTCCCGCACCTGCGGATGACTTTCAGACCCGCAAGGAGCAGCAGGCCGACGAAATGCTCGGGGCGCCTGCGCCTCTCGTCGAGCCGTCCGACGTCTCGACCAACTGAAATAGATCCGGACATCTCAACGGCAAGGGCTTGCGCCACCGGTCGATAAACTCGGCCGGTGGTCATAGCTCGACTGGAGCGTCCCTACCGAGTTCGGTTTGACGAGGCAGGCCCCGACGGCCTGTTGCGTAGCAGCGGCTATCTCCGCTACGCGCAGGATCTCGCCTGGATCCACTCCGAGTCGGAGGGCTTCGGGCGCGAGTGGTACGGCGAGCGCGGCCTGACGTGGCTCGTCCGCGGCATCGAGCTCGACGTAATCGGCGAGGTCCCGTACGGCTACGAGGTCACGGTCTCGACCCAGATCATCGGCTTCCGACGGATGTGGGTGCGGCGGCGCAGCGAGTTCCACGCCCGCGATTTGGAGCGGCCTCTGGCGCTGGCGATCACGGACTGGGTGCTCCTCAACGCGCGCGGCGTGCCCACCCGAGTGCCGGCCGAGATCGCCGACGCGCTTATCGACTCGAACACCGACTTCACGCCCATCCGGCTCGACGATTCGCTGCCGCCGAAGGACGCCCAGACGCTCCAGCTCGCGGTACGCCGAAGCGAGCTCGACCCGATGGCGCACGTCAACAACGCCGCCTATCTCGATTACCTGGATGAACAGTATTTCGCCGACTCGGGCCCGCGGACGCCGCTTACTACGCCGCGGCGCTATCGTGCCGAGTTCATCGCCTCCGCGGAGCCGCGCACGCAGCTCGTTGGGCGCCTGTGGCGGGTCGGCGAGGCGTGCGCGTACCGACTCGAAAGCGCGTCAGGAACCGAGATGCTGCGAGCGAGCCTGGAGACCGATCCAGCTAGCTGGGTAGGCGGCTGAGAGCCCCGCCAAAAATCCGGTCGTAGTTAGCGACCAGCGTGTCTCCCAAATCGTCCACCGAAACGCCACGTCGCTCAGCCAGCCAGCGAGCCGTCACCTCGACCCAGGCCGGCTCATTGCGCCGTTTCGGTGCCCCGGGCGGCGACAGATAGGGCGAATCCGTCTCGATCAGCAGCCTCTCGGCAGGCACCACGGCCGCAACCCGAGCGCTTGCCTCCTCCCCCGCCCTGAAGACGAGGCCGCTGAAGCTGATCGCCAGGCCCATCTCCAGCGCCCGTTCGGCGTAATCGACGGGACCCGAGAACGAATGCAGGAGCGCCGGCGGCCGACCATCCACAGTCGACCACCGTGACGTGCCAGCGCCGGCCCCGGCCAACTCGCGCAAAAGCTCGTCCTGGGCGTCGCGTTCATCCGGCTTGGACCGGCAATGGATGATGACCGGTTTGCCGACCTGTGCCGACAACGCGAAATGCCTCCGCAGGTTGGCCAGCTGGACCTCACGCGGCGAGAAGCCGCGGTCGTAGTCGAGGCCGGTCTCTCCCACCGCGACGACGCGCGCGTCAGCGGCGAGATCGACGATCGCCGCCCAATCGGCCGCGCCCGCGTTGGCAGCCGTGTGCGGATGGATGCCCGCGGCGGCATCCAAGCCCAGGGTGGGGGCCAGCTCGACGGCCGCGGCCGAAGAAGCAAGGTCCCAGCCGGGAACGAGGATCCGCTCCACGCCCGCCGAGCGAGCGGCTGCGACGACCGCGTCCGCGTCCGCACCGAACGCGTCGGCCTGGATGTGGCAATGGGAGTCGATCAGCCGCACGCTGGCGAGACTAGATGCTCATCGGCGGATGAGGCTCACGCCGCTGGTAATGACTCGTACAGGCCGACCTCGCTGCCTTCGCTGTCGTTGACGACGGCGTACCAGCCCTGGCCCGGAATCTCGGACTTCGGCAGGACGATCTTGCCGCCCAACGGCTCGACCTTGGGAAGGGTGTCGTCGAGCGAGTCGACCGTGATGTAGATCCGCAGCTTGTCGCCCGTCGCCGTGCCGCGCGCACCAACCGCGCCACCGGACGTATCGATCGCCCCGGTGGTGAAGAGGAAGTAGCCGGGCAGGGCCTCGTAGCCCTCGAAATCCCAGCCGAAGAGGCCCTTGTAGAAGTCCTGCGCCCGGTCTGTATTGTCGGCCGGGAACTCGATGTGGGTGATTTGTCCGTGTGACATTTCTGCCTCCCTGTCGCTTGGCTTGACGCTGAGCTCAATCGCTCCAGGAAGACAACGATCAGGACGGCTCGATTTCGACACGCGGGAACAGAATTTCGGAGGTTCCGATTTTTTCACCGGCTGGCGCTGCACCCCAAAAAGCCAGCGAATTGAGCGGCGGACCACCATCGCCGTCGGATCCGTACTCGAATTCGAGCCCGAGCTGCTCGTGAACGCGGCGCGCGGCATCGGGCATGTACGGGGCGACAGTGAGGCCCACGAGACGGCACGCCTCGAGCAGGTCGCCCAGCGCTTCGTTCAACCTGGTAGCGGCGGCCGGATCGCCTTCGCGCGCCTGCTTGGCCAGGATCCAGGGCTGCTCGCGGTCCACGAACCTGTTTGCCTCGGCCACGAACTCCCAGAGAGCCGCAAGGGCATCGCGCAACAGGAACTTCTCAATCGCGGTGCGATACGCCTGCCACGCCGTCGTCCACGCCGCCGCCAGCGAGGACGTACCGGCTCCGGCTGGCCGTGGCCGCTCCCCGTCGGCGAACCGGCCGGTCATGTTGAGCGTTCGGTTGAGCAGATTGCCGAAGTCGTTTGCCAGGTCCGCGTTGTAGCGCCGTGCAAAACCGTCGAAGGTGACGTCAGCATCGCGTTCGAACGGAACCTCGGCGAGGACCATGTAGCGCACGCCGTCAACGCCGAACTTGCTCACCATTTCGTCGGGATCCAGGACATTGCCCTGCGTTTTGCTCATCTTGGCGCCCTTGTCGAGCATGAAACCGTGGGCGAACACGAGCTTCGGCAGCGGCAAACCGGCGCTCATGAGCATGGCCGGCCAGTACAGGCAATGGAAACGCGTGATGTTCTTGCCGATGATGTGCACGTCGGCCGGCCACCACTTCGCGAACAACTCCGCATCTTCCGGAAAGCCGGCTCCGGTCAGATAGTTGGTGAGGGCGTCGAACCAGACGTAGATCCGGTGATCGGGATCATCCGGAAACGGTATGCCCCATTGCGTCCCCGATCGGCTGATCGAGAAGTCGCGTAAACCCTCGCGCAGCCAGCCCAGCACCTCGTTGCGAAAGTGCTCCGGCTCGCAGAAGTTCGGATTGTCGCGATAGAGCTGTTCGAGCTTCTCCTGGTACTTGCTCAATGCGAAGAACCAGTTCTCCTCCTCCAGCCACAGGAGCTCGAGCGTTGGGTGGTCGGGGCAATGGCCGTCGACGAGCTGTGCCTCGGTCTTGAACTCGTTGTCGCCCGGGCAGTACCAGCCCGAGTAGACGCCCTTGTAGATATCCCCGGCAGCCATTGCGCGGCGGACCATCTCGATTGACGTCTTGGCGTGATCGGGATCGGTGGTGCGGATGAATCGGTCGTAGCTGATGCCGAAGCGGTCGAAGGCGCTCTGCCAGGTCGCGGCCCACGGATCTACAAGGTCACGTGGCGACACGCCTGCTTCGGTCGCCGCTCGCTCCACGTTCGCCGAATGCTCATCCATGCCGGTCAGGAAGCGCGTGTCGTGACCCATGAGCCGGTGATAGCGCGCCACGACGTCAGCGCCGATCGCCTCGAAGAGCGAATGCAGAGCCGGCTGACGGCTTGGATAGAAGATCGCGGTCGTGAGGTAATAGCGCGACGGGGGATTCATGGGCCGGCGATGGTAGCACCGGCCCGAGCGTGAACCCGTGCTTGAGCTGTCGCGAATCCGACATCGGAAAGCGCCAACTGGCGACCGACGCCTGGTCTAGTCATTCACCCGCGGGACGTCGCGTGCAGGACCGCGATTCACGCGCGACCGGCGCAAGATTGTGTCAGTTGGCAGACGGCCAAGGATCCGGGGGGAGCGAGGTAGCAGACATGTTTCAGAGCCCCGGAACGATGCAATCGATGGCCAGCTATCACCAGGGCGAGATGCTCCGGGATGCGCGCCACGCACAGCTCGCTCGAGAGGCGTCGGAGGGCTCCCACAGCTCGATCGCGCAGCAGCTGGTGAATGTGCTAATCATCACTCTCGTGATGCTGATGGTGATCGCCGTTATCTGAGAGCCGCCCGCGAACGTACGAAGCGCCGAGTCGAAAGGCCCGGCGCTTTTCGTTGCCCTTCACGCTCAGGGCCCCGTGTCCGGACCGCATTTGTGTCGTCTCGGAGACACCCCAACGCCATTCCGTGCGACGCCTTGAGCGTCGACACGATTACCCGTCAGGCGTCGCCCGCTTGCTGGAGCGTGAAGGGCGCACCGCCGAACATTCGCATTGCCGTAATCAAACAAGTCACTCAATCGCAGGGGGATAAGGAGAAGCAGGATGTATCAGAGCCCAGCCGCTTTGGACTACACAGCCGCTTACCAGCGAGACGAGCAGCTCCGTCACGCCGAGGAGCGACGACTGGCCAAGCAGGTCGACAGCCACACCTCCACCGAGCACCGACTGGTGGCGATGGCAATCGCCGTCCTGCTGGTCATGGCACTGTTCGTAGTTCTCTAACAGAACCAAGTCGACACGGGCTGGGGCCGTGTCGTTCCTCCAGGAAGCGCCGACCGTTCTCCCGGCCGGCGCTTTCTCATGTCGCGGAGGGATCGGTGGCGATAGCCGCCAGGACCGTCTTGACCTCGAATGGGGTCAGTCCCGGGTGCTTGGAGAGGATCCGCGCCACCAGTCCGCACATGTGCGGCGCGGCGAACGAGTTGCCGGTAGCGACCGTCGTTCCGCCATCCTTCCAGCCGATCGGCACGTCCACTCCCCACGCTCCCCATTCGACCGGCGGTGTGGGGTTGTAGAAAAACGTCTCCGGATCCGGGACGGCGTGGGCCGCCACGGAGAAGACCGATGAGAACGTCGAAGGGAAGGACAGCCCGGGCACGTTGTTGACGGCGCAGATCAGCGCCACGTGCTTGAAATACGCCTGGTCGACGACCTCGTGGAAATACGGGAAGAGGCGCTCGCTCTTCGACGACAGACTCAGGTTCATGGCATGAACGCCCTTCTCGACCGCCCACTCGAGACCCGTCAGGAACGCAGCTCCCTTGCCTCGCAGGTCGGCACCGAGCACGCGCACCGAATAGATCTCCACCTCGGGTGCCAGGCCCACCACGATGCCCGCACACGCCGTGGCGTGGCCGTACATGTCGATCGGCTCATCGGGCACGACCGTGGCTTCGTCATCGATGATCTCGACGGCGACGCTCTCCACGAGGCGGCCGCCCACGACGGGATGGCTTCCCTCCACGCCACTGTCGATGATCGCCACCTTCACGCCCGCACCCGTGGCGCCGCCCCACGCCCACTCACGATCGATCAGGCGCACGCCGGCGTTGCGCACGAGGCGCTCCCGGGCCTCAGGCGCGAAAGGCTCGGACCAGGCGGGAAGATTCGGGTCGGTCACGGTTGTTCGATCGTGGCCGAGCCCCTAGACGGAGCGACGGCCGCGCGCTGCGTTCGCGGCGACGACCTCGAGAATCTCGGAGACGAGGGTCAGCTCGCGGTCGGACAGGTCGCGCAGCTGGGCCACGCGATCGACAAGCCGCCAGAACGGGTCGTCCTCGTCTGTATCAAGCCCAACGCTGATCTGAGAGACGATCGACTCCACGTCCGCCTCAGTGGTCTCTCCGTCGCCGATGCGCGTCAGCACGGTGCGGAACAGCTCCTGGGTGTCGCGCTGGACGCGCGCCGCGCGGATGGCGGCCGCGGCCTGCCGCGCGAATACCGCGAGCAGCTCCATGTCGCGTAACGAGAACGTGGGCTCGGTGTGCTTGTCCAGTACCTGGAGCACGCCCAGGGTGTTCTCCCCGTCGATCAGCGGTACGGCGGCGATAGAGCGCGGCACGTAGCCCGTCCGCTCGGCCGTGGCGCGGTCGAAGCGCGGATCGCTCATGACATCGGAGAGTGCCAGCGGCTGCCCGGTGGAGAAGACGAAGCCCACGATGCCGCGGCTCGGCGGGACCGATAGCCCGATGGCGCCGGCCCCCTGGGCCCCAGCGGCGACGCGGAACTCGAGTCGATCGGGGTCGCGCTCGAATAGGGCGATTGACGACGCCTCAGCTTCGAACAGCGCGACAGTGGCGTCGACGATGGTCTGGAGGAGTGCCTGCTCCGCGTCCGCGTCCAGTCGCCGGGCAACAGAAGACCGCCGCGCTGCCTGACTTAGGGCCTGCAGCGCGGCGGGGAGTCCAGGATCGGTCATCCCGGACGGGTTAAGAGCAGTTCAGCGGGTCTGCTTGTGACCCTCGACATCGTCGTCATCGTCACCGGTGGCACGAGTCTGCCTGTGGCCTTCCACATCGTCGTCATCGTCGCCGGTTGCGCGGGTCTGCCTGTGACCCTCTACGTCGTCATCCTCATCGCCCGTGGCGCGAGTCTGCCTGTGGCCTTCCACATCGTCCTCATCGCCGCCCGTTGCGCGAGTCTGCCTGTGACCCTCCACATCGTCATCGTCGCCGATGGCGCGGGTCTGCCTGTGACCCTCGACGTCGTCGTCGCCGTCGGCCTGAAGCTGCTTGTGACCCTCGACGTCGTCGTCGTCGCCAGATGCCTTCATCTGTGCGCCTTCGCCGCCGTAGGGACGCCAGACGCCGCTCTCACGGGTCGGCTTGTCCTGTGAACTCATCTCTACCTCCGTTTGGTGCTCAGTTGTTGTGGCCCTATCTGGTTGCGAGACTACGCGCGCCAGTGGCCCGCTCCAAAGCGCGGAACCGACATGCGTTGTGTCTAATAGGCGACACCGCGGCTGTCATTGTGACCGGACTCACGCTCAGTTCCAATACTTTCAACGTTCGCCCCTGCGCGCGAGCTCATCGAGATCGGTGATCACCAGCGCTGATGGCGAGATCTCAATCAGTCCCTCGTCCACGAGCTCCGACAAGAGCCTGTTAACACTCTGCCTCGTGCCGCCGATCATCGCCGCCAGGTCCGACTGCGTGTACGGCCAATCGAGACTGATCTTGCCGCTGGTGTCGGGCTGCGCTTCCTGGGCCAGTCGGGTCAGGCGCATCGCCAGCCGGCCGGCGAGATCGAGGAAGTGGAGCTCCTCCACCTGGCTGGTCAGCCGGCGCAGCTCCCTGGCGAGGCCGACAAGGAGCGCGTCGCCCAGGCCAGGCACAGTGCCCAGCAGGTCCATCAGGACGGGCCGTGGCAGGACCAGCGTCTCGGACGCTTCGAGCGCCGCCGCCGTGGCGGATCGCGTCGAGCCGTCCAGAAGGGCCAGCTCGCCGAAGAAGTCGCCCGGCCGGAGAGTGGCGATGATCGCCTCCTCCCCCTCCGCGGAAGGGAGCAGGATCTTGACAGCGCCCGAGGCGACGACGTGCAGCGAATCGCCCGAATCGCCCTGGTGGAAGATCACTTCGTTGCGCCGGAAGCGCCGCCGTCGCAGCCGGTTGGCCAGCGACTGCAGCATCTCGCGATTGGCGTTTTCGAACAGCGGACAACGCGCGAGCGCCTCGACGGCGAACGTGTCGTCCATCATCTGACCGCGAACGGTGTCGTCCAAGTCGTCCTTTCGGCGGCCCGCGTCAGTCGGCCGCTGCGCCACGATGCAGATCAAGGAGCCTGTACGTCAAGCCCGAACCGGCTGACACAAGCTCCAGGAACGCACCGCCAGGCAGGCTTATGAGGGTTCCGTCGGTTACAGCGGTAACGGTTGCCGTGCGCGGAACGCGCGACAACAGACCGATCTCGCCAAAGAACTCGCCCTGTGCCATCTGCCGCAGCACCCTCGTCTCACCACCGGGCGTTGATTGCGTGACCTCCACGCGGCCATCCACGATCACGTAGAAGTTGTCCGCTGGATCGTCCTGTCGAATGATGACCTCTCCGGGCCTCACTTTGCGCACCGTTGCTGCACGTAGCGCCGTCTCAATTCGCGCCGGAGGCAGGCCGGCGAACATCTGGATGTCCGCCAGCTGGCGAATCGTCGGGTCGAACTGTGGCTCCTGGACGCCAAATCGGCCGAGCAGCACCACCGATATCACGCCGGACACGGCCATGATGATCCCGCACCCAACGAGGACCGCGGCAGGCTGCGATGCGGCCAGCACCGGCACCACGAACGCGCCAATCGCATATGCGGTGACAGTCAGGGTCTCCATCCCGCCGATCGTGCGTCCGCGAACGTTGTCGGGAACGATACGCTGGAGCAGCGTTGTTGCCGCGATCTCGAGCAGCAGCGCACCCGCAGATGCGATTGCAATCATCACCAATGCCAGGGAGAAGCTCCCCACCAGGCCAAGCAGCGCCATTCCGGCAGCCAGCGCGAGCGCTCCCCCGAGCAATGGCACGCTCAACCGTCTTCGCAGGACGAGTGCTCCGGCCACGACCGCGCCGACAATGCCACCGACGCCGACCGCGGAGTTCAGAAGGCCCGTGCCCGCTTCGCCGACGCTGAACACGTCGACCGCGAGGATCACGGTGATGACGCCGAGTCCGCCGAACACGAAGCCGTCCGCGACGTTGACGACAGCGAGTCCGGCCAGCGGGCGAGCCAACGGTCGAAGCAGATCGCGTAGCGACTGACGCGCCTTGGGGACGCTCCCGGTGCCATCTTCGGCGCCAGCGTCGGCCAATTCCGGAGGTTTGGGCAGACCCGGTGGCAGCCGTAGCAAGACGAGGGCGACAACGCCGAAGGTCAACGCGTTAAGTACGAACGCGAGGCTGATTGTGCCCAGGCTGAGCAGGAGAGCCGCGAATGCCGGCCCGATGAAGAAAGCCAGGTTGTCCAGGCTCGACCACAGGCTGTTGGCGGGTCCGAGCTCCGATTCGTCGCGGACCAGACTGGGCAGGTACGCGCCGATGGTTGGCGAGAAGAATGCCGAGAAGCAGGTGGCCACTATCGCGAGGGCCACAACGACCCAGACGGACATATTCAGGATCACCGCCGCCGCGATGAGCAGCATGATCACGCCGCGGGCGACGTCCGTGATGAGCAGCACAAGCCGACGGTCGAAGCGGTCGGCAACGATGCCGGCGGGCACCGAGAGCACGATGTACGGCACGATCCGTGCGGCGCCGACCAGGCCGAGCACGAGCGGGTCCTTGGCCTGATCCCAGATCAAGACCAGCATGGCGACCAGATAGAGCCAGTCGCCGATAGACGAGACGAATTCGCCAAAGAGCAGGCGCGCCAAAGGACCATTCGTGAGCACGCGCCTATAGGCGGCGATTACTCCCATCCCTCGAAGTCCCTCTACCCGCGCCGCGGAATGTCGGCCACTTTACAACCGCGCTGTCGCATGGAGCGTTGAACGTGTCACACTCAGGCCCGATGCTTGGCGTGCCACCGCACGTGTGCGGCTCATGACCGACAGGAGAACGACATGGCCACAAACGAAGAGACCAAAAAGAAGAAGACCGAAGAAGAGTCCGACGTCGAGGGACACGGCCTCCTGCTCGACACCGACTACTACATCAACCGCAAGATGGGCCGCGATGCCGAGGCCGAGCGTGAAGCTCGTCAGCGTCGCGAGGCCAAGGAAGCCCGCCCGAACAAGCAGAAGAGCTGATCTTCCGCAAGTTCTGAGCTTTTAGCCGTCGGTCACTCGACCGGCGGCTTTTCTTTGCCCTGCGCTAGCCCCAGTTGGTCGAGGATTCTTCCGTACCGCCGTCGCTCGACGGTGGATTCTCGGTGAACGCCTCGGCCGCCTCTTCGGCGCTGATGTGGGGCCCACCAGTCTCCGGGTCATGGGCGTCTTCGGCGTCGGCAGCCTCTTGCGGCTTGCGCAGCTCAGTCGCCCAATCCTTTGACTTGGCCGCCACCTTCTGGCCGAACGCTTCGGTGGCGCCCGCGGCCTTGTAGGCGAACGGGCCGGCTTTCTCGCCCGCTACTGCAGCGAGCTCGGCCGCCTTGGCGGCCACGTCACGCACGACAGGCGCTGCCTGGGTGGTGATCGTGTCGATCATCTGCTGGAGCTGAACCAGCATTTCGCGGCCCGATGCCGACTTTGAGGGCGCGTCGTCCGGTGCCGTCTCCGGTGCCGCGTCCGTTGGATTACCGCTGTTGTCCCAGTCGTCGTTGTGCTGTTCGGGTTCTTGTTCCATGCACCGATTGTGGACGGCAGGTCAAGGTCGAACGATTAGGACCGGCTCCGAACCGTTGCGAATGCGCGGCATCTCGAGGGAGATCAATGCCGGAAGTGGCGAATCCCGGTGAGCAACATCGCCGCGCTGGCTGCATCGGCGGCGGCGATGACCTCGGCGTCCCGTTGCGATCCGCCGGGCTGCACGAAGGCCGTCACGCCGGCGGCGGCACACACCTCGAGAGCATCCGGGAACGGGTAGAAGGCGTCTGACGCACAGACCGCTCCTCTCGTCCGTTCGGGGCCAGCTTTGTCGACGGCCAAGCGTGCGCTGTCAACTCGGCTCATCTGGCCCGCGCCCACTCCGACCAATGCGCCGTCGCGAACCAGCACGATCGCGTTCGATTTGACGTGCCGGCAAATCCGCCACGCGAGATCGAGCGCAACACGTTCGTGGTCGGTTGGCTCTCGCGTCGTCGCGACCTGCCAGTTCGTGGGATCGTCCGCGGCCACGTCCGCTGTGGTGACCAGGAGCGCGCCGCCCGCGCTGCGCACCTCCAGGCCGGCCTCAGGCGGCGCGCCCAGGCCTGGGTCCTGCAGCACGCGCAGGTTCGGCTTGCGTGCCAGCACCTCCAGCGCAGCAGGTTCAAACGCCGGGGCACACACGACCTCGAGAAAGATGCTCGTGAGGCGCTCGGTCAGAGCCACGTCCACGGTTTCGGTCAACGCCACGACGCCGCCGAATGCGCTCACCGGATCTCCGGCCAGCGCGAGCTCCCACGCAGTCAGGATGTCTGCCGCCTCGGCCGCACCACACGGATTGGCGTGCTTGACGATGACGCAGGCTGGGCCGCGCAGGTCGCGCGCAAGGCCAGTGGCGGCGGACGCGTCCAAAATGTTGTTGTAACTGAGCTGCTTTCCCTGGAGCAGCTGCGGCCCGCGGCTGAAGGCACCCGGCGCCAGGTCGATCCCGGCGACGTGGTAGATGCCGGCGGCCTGGTGCGGGTTCTCGCCGTAGCGGAGGAACTCGATCGGGGCGACATCGACCGACACTCGTCCCGGCAAGCTGGCGGCCGGCGAGCCCGGCGCAGCGTTCGATACCTCCCCCGGACCAGCGCTCGGCAGCGGCGGTCCCCAGCCGGCAGGCGGTCTGCTCCACCAGCGCGATGCGAGCTGATCGGCGATGTGTGCGTCGTAGTCGCCCGTGAGCCGAAACGCGGACATCGCCAGCTCGCGTCGCATCCCCTCTGTCAGGCCGCCGCCGTGGCCGAGCTCCAGGAGCACGGCGTCGTACTCGGCGGGGTCGGTGACGATGCCCACACTGGCGTGATTCTTGGCTGCCGCGCGAACGAGAGTGGGCCCGCCGATGTCGATCTGCTCGATCAGCTCGTCCTCGGTGATGCCTTCCCGCGCGGCCGCCTCGGCAAACGGGTAGAGGTTCACCACGACGAGCTCGAACGGCTCGATTGCCGCGGCAGCGAGCTGCTCGCGATGATCCGCCAGTCGCCGATCGGCGAGCACTCCGGCCGAGATCCGCGGGTGCAGGGTCTTCACCCGGCCATCCAGCATCTCCGGGAAGCCGGTTACGTCGGCCACGTCGGTGACCTCGAGGCCTTCCGCTCGGAGCGCCCGTGCCGTACCCCCGGTCGAGACGAGCTCGAAGCCGATCCCGGCCAGCGCCCGCGCGAACGGGGCCAGGCCGCTCTTGTCGGAGACGGAGATGAGCGCTCGCCTCGGCGTTGGCATTTCGGCTGCTTTGGCAGCGTCAAAGGTGACTCGGCCGTCTTCCAGGCGCAGGGCGCCGGCCAGCATCAACGACACAACACGTGGCAACAGCCGGTGCTCGACGGCGTGAAGGCGGGTGAGCAGCGAGTCCTCCGAGTCTCCGGCGGCGATGCTCACCGCCTCCTGGGCAACGATCGGGCCGCCGTCACGGGTCTCGTCGACGACGTGAATCGTCACGCCGGTCACCTGTGCGCCCGCGGCCAGCGCGTCACGCACCGCGTGCAGGCCAGGGTATGCAGGCAGAAGGCTCGGATGCACGTTGATCATCCGTGTCGGGAACTGCTCCAACTCGGGCGCGCCGAGCCAGCGCAGAAACCCGGCATTCACCACCAGGTCTGGTTGCACCGCCACAAGGGCCTCGGCGACCGCGTCATCCCACGCGGCTCGGTCCGGATACAGGTCCGGCGCCACGAGGGCTGTCGGTATCCCCTCGTCCGCGGCAAACGCGAGTGCGTTGCATGGCCGATCGGCCAGGACCAGCACTAGCTCCCCGCCGAGACGGCCGCGCTTTTCCGCGCGGCGCAGAGCACGCAGATTCGTGCCCTCGCCCGAAACGAGCACAGCTACGCGGCCGCTCATCGGTGGGCCGTCCTGGATTTCGTGTCTATCTCCAATGGGAGTGGCGCTATGTGAGTTCGCGGGTCCAACCGAAGCCCCTTCGAGAACTGTCTGCGCTCGTGCTGAGCGTAAATGGCAACAATCCATCCCGATCTGAGGCCGGAACACTCGTCTGGTGCCACGGGGGTTGGAGTTAGACGAAGAATTCGGGGAGACCTACTCAACCGGTTTCGACGTAGCGCGCGCCGAGCTCGTCGGCCGTACGGACCTCGCCGATTCGCCGCGCCTCGATGTCGTGGGAAGCGAGCAGCTCGATGGACGATTCCACTGCCGCCTCCTCGAGGACAACCGCGAAGCCGATGCCGCAGTTGAACGTTGCGCGCATCTCGGCGCCACTGATGCCCGCCAGTCGGGCGATTGTGTCGAAGATCGGCGGTTGCGGCCATGACCGCGTCTCGAACCGCACTCCAAGATCGTCACCGACCGCGCGTTTCAGGTTGCCTGCCAGGCCGCCACCGGTGATGTGCGCCAGGCCCCCCGATCGGAGCCCCTCTGCGCGCAGCATCCCCAAGAGCGCGAGGATCGCCGGCGTGTACAGAGTCGTGGGCGTCAGTAGCGTCTCGCCGAAGCTCCGTCCGCCGTCGGTCGTGTCTTCGAGGCGGATCGACCCCTGATCGATGAGCTTGCGGACCAGCGAGAAGCCGTTGGCGTGGAGACCGGAGCTGGCCAGCCCGATGATCGAATCGCCGGCCTGCGCCTCCGTTCGATCGATGAGCTCGTCGCGCTCCACGAAACCGACGCAAAAGCCCGCCAGGTCGAACGCATCCGCCGCCATCAGGCCGGGATGCTCGGCGGTTTCGCCGCCAACGAGCGTGCAGCCGATCGAGTCGCACGCTTCCGAGATGCCTGCGACAAGCGCAGCGACGCGCGCCGGATCAACGCTGCCGACGGCAACGTAATCGAGGAAGAACGAGGGCTGCGCCCCGTGGCAGACGACGTCATCGGCACACATGGCGACCAGGTCCTGGCCGATGGTGTCGAACCTGCCCAGCAGTCGCGCAATCTCGGTCTTCGTGCCAACTCCGTCCGTAGCCGACACCAGGATCGGCTCGCGATAGCCGGCGGGGATCGCCATCGCCGAACCAAATCCACCGATGCCGCCCAGAACGTCCGTGTCGGCCACCCTCATCTGTGCCCGCAGCAGCTCAACGGCGTGCTCGCCCGCCTCGATGTCAACTCCGGCCTGCTTGTAGGCGGCGCGAAGCGTCAACCCACCACCTGTAGCTGGTCGCGCTCGAGCAGGAACTTGCGATTGCCAGCGTCGTACGGCACGGGCACCGGGTAGTTGCCGTCGAAACAGGCGAAGCAGAAGCGATCTCGCGGCAGGTCGAGACCCTCCAGGACGCCGCCAATCGACAGGTAGGACAGCGAATTGGCGCCGATGAACTCCTGGATCTCGGGAATCGATTTCTGTGCCGCAATCAGCTCCGTCTCGATCTGCGTGTCGATGCCGTAGAAGCACGGATGGAAGATGGGCGGAGCGCTTATTCGGACGTGGACCTCCTTCGCGCCGGCGCGGCGCAGGAGGCCAACGATCTGGCGCGTGGTCGTCCCACGCACGATCGAGTCGTCGACGACGATCAGCCGACGGTCGCGCACCTGCTCGCGGAGTGCGGAGAGCTTCACTGTCACGCCACGTTGCCGAAGGCCGTTCGAGGGCTGGATGAATGTGCGGCCGGCGTATCGGTTGCGGGTCATACCCTCGCGATACGGAATGCCGCTCTCCTCGGCGTAGCCAGCCGCGGCGGGTGCACCTGTATCAGGTACAGGCATGACCAGGTCCGCCTCGGCGGGGGCCTCGCGCGCAAGCATCTCGCCCATCCGTCGACGGGCTTCGTAGAGGTTGCGGCCGAGCATGTACGAGTCCGGCCGCGCGAAGTAGATGAGCTCGAACACGCACAGCTGTTCCTTGCCCTCGGCGAAGCGGACCGAGCGCGGACCGCCGGGCTCGCCGAGCACGACGAGCTCACCAGGCTCAACGTCGCGGACGTATTCCGCGCCCAGGACATCGAGCGCGGCTGTTTCGGAGGCCAGGCACCACACCTCGCCGCTCGGTCCGGGAATGACGCCCATGACCAGCGGCCTGAAACCGAACGGATCGCGAACGCCGACCACGCGCTTCTCGTCCATGACCACCAGCGAATAGGCGCCGCTGACGCGTGGCAGCAGGCTGAGGAGCGCCTCGACCAGGTCCGCGCCCGGTTCGCTGGCAAGGAGCGCGGTGAGCAGCTCCGTGTCGGTGGTGCCCACAAGACGCGAGAGTCCGCCGGGCAGCTCGTCGAGCAGCGCCTGAGTGTTGACCAGGTTGCCGTTGTGACCGATCGCGACCGATCGCCGCGGCCCAAGCCGGAAGGCGGGCTGGCTGTTCTCCCAGATGGTGGAGCCGGTGGTGGAGTAGCGGCAATGGGCGATGGCGAGCTCGCCACGCAGCGACTGGAGGCGCCGCTCGTCGATGACCTGGTCGACCAGGCCGAGGTCCTTGTAGACCATCACCCCGTGGCCGTCGCTGACCGCGACGCCGGCCGACTCCTGGCCACGGTGCTGCAGCGCGAAGAGGCCCAACGCAGCGAGTGCAGCCGCGTCCGGCGCGGGTGAGTGAATTCCGACAACGCCGCACATCAGCCGGCCCAATCCGATCCGAGCGCCGTCGGCAGCGCCCGATTCCACGCCTTGCGCAGCTCCGTGAGCGGCACATCGACCTCGTCCGCCACGCCGGCACCACGTGCCTCGGCCGCGCCGGTCGCGCCAATGCCAGAGAGACGGATGCGCAGTCGATCGCCACCCACCGTACCCAGTCGCCGGCAAGCGACGCGCATTCCCGAAGCGAGTCTGGCAAGCTCGTTCCAGCGCTCCGGAGCGATGGTGACGACGACGCGCGTGGGGCTCTCGCCGAACAGCGCGACCGCCGGCGCCAGCGCGACGGCGAGCGTCAGATCCGCACCGATTCCACCCCAGATCGCACACTCGGCGAGCGCGACGGCCAGGCCACCGCCGCTCACGTCCTGTGCGGAGGCGAATAGCCGATCCTCGGCTGCCTGACGGACGAGCTTCTGGAGCGATGCCTCTCGACCGAGATCGATGGACGGCGGCCGATCCTCAGGCGCAATACCGGCGATCCGCTCGTATGCCGAGCCGGCCATGCCCGGACCGGCCTCGCCCAGCAGCACGACAAGGTCACCCTCGTTGCGGAACTGCGGGCGGACAAGGGACTCAAGGTCGTCGAGCAGGCCGACCACGCCGATCTGGGCAGTCGGCGCGATGCGTCCGAGAGGCGATTCGTCGTACAGACTGACGTTGCCGCCGGTGACCGGCAGACCGAGTGCGCGGCAAGCTTCACCCAGACCGCGCACCGACTCCGACAGCTGCCAGAACGCCTCCGTGTTGCTCGGGTCACCGAAGTTGAGGCAGTTCGTGACACCCAGCGGCCGCGCGCCGGTGATGGCGACGTTTCGCGCGCACTCGGCAACGGCCAACTGGGCAGCAAGCGCCGGGTCGTGGATCGCGACGGCAGGCTGCGAATTGGTGGCCATCACCAGAGCTTTGCTGGTGCCCTTGATACGCACCACGGCTGCGGCGCGATCGCAGCCCTCGACCGTGTCCGTGCCAACCGTCTGGTCGTACTGCGTCGTTACCCACGCTCGACTGCCGAGATTGGCGTGGCCGAGCAGTGCCTCCAGGACTGCACCCGGGTCCATGCCGCGCTCCGGTAACCCGTCGTGGGGCAGCGGCTCCTCGCCCGGGGCGGGCGCGTGGCGACGACGCTGTGGCGGCGAGGCAATTCGGCTGATCTGGATGGCCTGGCTGGCCAATGCCCGCGCCGGGATGCGGGCAATCTCGATGTCATCCCCGGCGACCACTACCACGTCTCCGTCATCGGTAACCAGCCCCACCACGGCCGACGGCAATCCCCAGCGCCGGCACACGTTCTGGACAGCGGCGACGTTCTCCGGCGCCACCACCGCGAGCATCCGCTCCTGCGACTCGCTGATCATCACCTCGAACGGGGCCATGCCGGTCTCGCGCCGAGGAACCGCCTCGAGGTCGATCCGTATCCCGGTGCCGCCACTGTCCGCCATCTCCGATGCCGCGCAGGTCAGGCCGGCTGCGCCAAGATCCTGCAGGCCCTCCACGAGCTCGCGTTCGACCAGCTCGAGGCTCGCCTCGATGAGCAGCTTGCCTGCAAAAGGGTCGCCGATCTGGACGCTGGGCCGCATCTCGGCCGAGCCCTCGCCGAAGACCGCGCTGGCGAGCACGGACGCCCCACCGATCCCGTCTCGACCGGTCGGCGAGCCAAAAAGGATCGCCAGGTGGCCGGGTGTCCTGGCGACTGCATGGGCGAGCCCGTTTTCGGCCACGAGACCCACGCACATCACGTTGACCAGCGGGTTGTCGGTGTAGGTGGGATCGAACAGCAGCTCGCCACCGACGGTAGGGACGCCGACGCAGTTGCCGTATGCGCCGATGCCGCCGATCACGCCGCGAACCAGCCGCCGTGTGGCTTCATCGTCGGGCCACCCGAACTTGAGCGGATCGAGAAGGGCAATCGGCCGCGCGCCCATCGCCACGACGTCACGCAAGATGCCGCCAACACCGGTAGCCGCGCCCTGGAACGGTTCGACTGCGCTCGGATGGTTGTGCGACTCGAGCTTGAAGGCCACCGCCAGGCCGTCGCCGATGCGGACCACGCCGGCGTTCTCGCCCGGTCCAGCCAGAACGTCGTCGCCGGTAGTCGGCAGCGTCTTCAGCAGCGAGCGCGAGCTCTTGTACGAGCAGTGCTCGCTCCACATGACGCTGAACATCGCCAGCTCGAGATCGTTGGGCGTCCTGCCGAGGCGTTCGACGATGGCGTCCAGCTCGTCATCGGTCAGCCCCAGCTGGCGGTGCAGGACGGTGGCGGGCTCTATTGCCGGGCGATCGATCACCTCGATCAAGCCGCCGCCTCCACCCGCGCCGCGCTCTCGACCATCGAGCGAAGCAGGAACAGCCCGTCGTCCGAGCCGAGAATTGCCTCCGACGCACGCTCGGGGTGCGGCATCAGGCCGCAGATCCGTCCCGAGGCGTCGGTCACGCCGGCGATGTCGCGCAGCGACCCATTGGGGTTGCCCTCTGGCTTGACGTAGCGGAATGCGACCTGCCCGGCCGACTCCAGCTGGTCGAGATCTGACTCGGGCAGAAAGTAGCTGCCCTCGCCGTGGGCAATCGGCATGCGCAGCGTCGTGCCCTCGGGTATCGCGTGGGTGAACGGCGTGCCGTGTTGCTCCACTGAGAGACGAACCCACCGATTCTCGAATCGGAGAGTGGCGTTGCGCCGTAGCGCACCGGGTAGAAGACCGGCCTCCGTGAGGACCTGGAAGCCGTTGCAGATGCCGAGCAGCAGGCCACCGCGCGCCGCATGCTCGCGGACCGCGCCCATGATCGGGCTGAAGCGCGCGATTGCGCCGGCGCGCACGTAGTCGCCGTGGGCAAAGCCGCCGGGCAGGATGATCGCGTCGGCGCCGTGAAGGTCGGTGTCCTCGTGCCACAGCAGCTCCGCCTCGGCGCCGGCGAGCCGGGCGCCATGTAGGGCGTCGCGATCGCAGTTGGAGCCCGGAAAGACCACGACGCCGACCTTCACGCGGGAACGGCCTCCACTTCTTCGATCTGCCAGGACTCGATCAGCGGGTTGGCCAGAAAGTCCGCGGCGAGCCTCTCGACGACTTCGCGGGCCGTGATGGCATCAGGTGCGTCGACCGACAGCTCGACACGCCGGCCGACACGCACGCCGTGCACGCTGCTGGCTCCCAACTGCGGCAGCGCCGCCTCAACCGCCTTGCCCGAAGGGTCGAGGATGCCGTCGCGCGGCATCACGTCCACTGCAAATCGAAAGGAACTCACGCGGTTTTGACCTTGTCTTCGGCGAGGTAGTCGGCGAACGAGCCGCCGCTGATCCGGTCGAACGCCTCGGCGTAGCGCTGTTGCGTACCAGCGACAACGTTGGCCGGCAGCTCCGGACCCGGGTACGTCTTGTCCCAGTCGAGCGTCTCCAGGTAGTCGCGCACGAACTGCTTGTCGTACGAGGCCTGGCCGCGACCGGGCTCGAACGCGGCAAGCTCCCAGAAACGCGACGAGTCAGGTGTCAGAACCTCGTCGATCAGGATGAGCGACCCGTCGGGCAGCGTGCCGAATTCGAACTTGGTGTCGGCCAGGATGATCCCGACGCTCTCGGCGCGCGCCGCCGCGAACGAATAGAGGGCAAGCGCCAGGTTGCGCGCGCGCTCGGCCAGCGGCGCCCCGACGACGGCGACCATCTCGTCGAACGAGATGTTCTCGTCATGTCCGGTCTCGGCCTTGGTCGACGGCGTGAACAGCGGCTGCGGCAGCCGCTCGGATTCGCGCAGGCCGGTTGGCAACGGAATGCCGCACACCGCGCCGGTACGCTGGTAGTCCTTCCAGCCACTGCCCGTGATGTAGCCGCGGACGATCAGCTCCACCGGCATGACCTCGGCACGGCGGCAGATCATCATTCGGCCGCGCAGCTCGTCGGCCATGTCGGTGTAATCGTCGGGGAGATCCGCCGGATCGGTCGACAGGAGGTGGTTGGGCATGATGCCCGCCGCCTCGGTGGCCGCGAACCAGTAGCGCGACAGGCCCGTCAACACACGGCCCTTGTCGGGTATGGGCGTGGGCAGCACGACGTCGAATGCGCTGATGCGATCCGATGCGACCAGCAGCAGCCGCGCGTCGTCCAGCGCGAAAATGTCGCGCACCTTGCCCGACCGAACGAACCCGGGCACCAGCTCAGCTACGGACATTGCTTGAGACCTCCAACCTGTCCAACCTGCCTATGACTTGATCAACGTGGCGGAGCAGCTGCTTCTCGTCGAAACAGGCCGCGATCTGGTCGGGCGTGAGGACGAGAGCGACATCGGGATCGACCTCGACGAGCTCGCGCAGCGGTCGGCGCTCGTCGGCCGCGCGAAGAGCGGCAGCCTGGACGATGCCGTATGCCTTCTCGCGCGGCATCCCGCCGGTCTCGACAAGCGCGGTGAGCAGCCGGCTGCTGGCGAAAAGGCCCAGCCCGCGCTCGATGTTCTCGCGCATGCGTTCCGGTCGAACCACGAGGCCATCCACGAGACCGCTGAACTTGACCAGCATGTAGTGCAGGAGCGTCGTCGCTCCAGGCAGCGCGATGCGCTCCACCGACGAGTGGGAGATGTCGCGCTCGTGCCACAGCGCCTGGTCCTCAAGCCCGGCCAGCGCGTAGCCGCGCAGGATCCGCGCCAGCCCGGCAATTCGCTCGGAAAGGATCGGGTTGCGCTTGTGGGGCATTGCGCTGGAACCAGTCTGGCCGCGGCCAAACGGTTCCTGCAGCTCGCCGATCTCCGTGTGCTGAAGGTTGCGAATCTCGGTCGCGAAGCGCTCCAGTGAGCCGCCCGCGATCGCGATGGCGGCGAGGAACGCGGCGTGGCGGTCACGCTGGACGATCTGGGTGCTAACCGGGTCCACTGCAAGGCCCAGCTCGCTCATCACCGCAGCCTCGATCTCCGGCCCGAGATGGCTGTACGTGCCCACCGGCCCGCTGAGCTTGCCCGTGGCGAGATCCGTGGCCGCGGCGAGAAGGCGACGGCGATCCCGATCGAGCTCGAATGCCCACGTCGCCAGCTTCAGGCCGAGCGTGATCGGCTCCGCGTGGACCGAATGGGTGCGGCCCATCATCGTCGTGCCGGCATGCTCTCGGGCCTTCGTAGCGATGAGCGCAATCAGCTGATCGAGCTCCAAGAGCAGTAGGTCCGCCGCGGCCCGGCTTTGGAGGGCCAGGGCGGTGTCGACCACGTCGCTCGACGTCAGGCCGAAGTGCAGATAGCGGCCTTCTTCACCCACCATCTCAGCAACCTGGTTGACGAAGGCGACCACGTCGTGGTCGGTCGTCCTTTCCAACTCGGCGATCCGCTCGACGTCGACGCGGCCCCGCTCCTCGATTGCCGCGACTGCCTCGCGCGGAACCTTTCCGGCGGCGGACAGTGCGTGCAGTGACGCAATCTCGACGCGCAACATGTACTCGAAGCGCGCCTGGTCGCTCCAGATGGCGGCCATCTGTGGCTGCGTGTAGCGCGGGATCATGCCGCGACCTCGATCGCGGGACCGATTGGGCTGGTGCGCCCGATATCACGCCGCATCTGGCGGCCGGAGAAGCCAATCCGCTCGGCCGCCTCATAAGCGGTGCCCGCGGCTGCTTCCAGCGTCCGGCCACGCCCGACGACGGTCAGGACGCGACCACCGGCGGTAACGAGTCCGACGCCGTTGTCGGCTGCTACTCCGGCCCCGAACACCAGCGCGCCTGATCGTCGTGCCGCGTCAACGCCGGAGATGGCATCCCCGCGGCGCGGCGCATCGGGATAGCCGTTCGCGGCAAGCGTCAGCGCGACTGCGGCTTCGCCGGTAACGGGCAGGATCGCCGTGAGGCCGTCGACGCCAGCCAGGGAGCCGGTAGCCGCGGCAAGCAGCAATGGTTCGATGGGAGTTGCCAGTCTGGGCAGGATCGCCTGCGTCTCCGGATCGCCAAAACGCGCGTTGAACTCGAGCACCCGTGGCCCATCGGCAGTGAGCATCAGGCCCGCGAACAGCGCGCCGCGGAATGGTGTGCCGCGCCGGCTCATCTCACGCAGAACGGGAACGAAAATCGTGTGGCGAAGCTGGATGAGTGACGCATCGTCAAGCTCGGGCACCGGCGAGAACGCACCCATGCCCCCGGTATTCGGACCCTGGTCGTCCTCGAGCAGTCTCTTGTGGTCCCGGGCCGCGGGGAGCAACACAGCGTCGCGACCGTCGCAGATGGCAATCACGCTGGCCTCGACGCCCTCGAGGAATTGTTCGATGACCACCCGACGTCCGCCGGCGCCGAATCGGCCCTCCTCGAGGGAGGCGCGGATGAACTCCTCGGCCTCGGTCAAAGTGGCGCAGATCGCCACGCCCTTCCCCGCGGCGAGCCCGTCGGCCTTGACCACCACCGGCGCACCCAGCATCTCCGCGTACTCGATCGCCGCGTCGACGGTCTCGAACGAAGCCCCTTGCGCCGTGTTGACGTCTGCCGAGCGGCAGACCTGTCGAGCAAACGACTTGCTCGCCTCCAATCGTGCGGCCGCGGCGCTCGGGCCGAAGCATGGGATGCCCGCTGCGATGAGTCGGTCCGCCAGTCCATCGACCAGCGGCGCCTCGGGGCCGACGACGACCAGGTCGACCTTTTCAGCTGCCGCGAGCGCGACGATGGTGTCGAGGTCAGACAGGGCGAGGTGACCGCGGACGTCGGCCACATCGGTCATCAGCACGTTGCCCGGCGTTGCCAGGACGGTCGCGCCCTCGTTGGCGAGCCGCCAGCAGAGGGCATGCTCGCGTGCGCCCGAACCGACGACCAACACACGCAATGTCATTCCGACACCCTCATGCAGCGCGGTGGATGGTGGCGCTGCCTGCGCCGTGGCTGACCAGCGTCTGAGTCCGTTCGGGGCCTACCGACACGATCGTGATCGGCACGCCGGCACGCTTCTCGATCGCGGCCATGTAAATGCGCGCGGCCTGTGGCAGGGCTTCGATGCTCGTCGCCTGGCGCAGATCCTCGGTCCAGCCGGCGAACGTCTCGTAGACCGGTTCGGCGCGCTGGAGCTCCGCAGCGGGGAGCGGCCACGCATCCGTTGTGCGGCCGTCGATCTTGTAAGCGACACACACCTTGAGCTCGGCAAGGCCGCTCAGGATGTCCAGCTTGTTGAGCATCAGGCTGGTCGCGCTGTTGATCAACGACACGTAACGGAGCGGCACAACATCCATCCAGCCGCATCGGCGACGCCGGCCCGTGGTGGTCCCGAACTCGTGGCCCACCGTGACGAGGTGCTCGCCCACCTCATCGTCTAGCTCAGTCGGCAGCGGTCCGGCACCGACGCGCGTGGCGTACGCCTTGAGCACGCCGATGACCGAGTCGATCTGCAGCGGCCCTACCCCACCGCCCGTCGCGGCTCCACCAGAGATCGGGTTGCTGCTGGTCACGAACGGATACGTGCCGTGATCGAGGTCCAGCAAGGTCCCCTGCGCACCTTCGAGCAGGATGTGCTCGTCGCGCGCCAGGGCGTCCTGCACCAAACGAGTCGTGTCGGTGATGTGATCGCGCAGCTCCGCGCCCCACGCGAGCGCCTGTTCGACCAGTTCGTCAACCGAAAAACGAGGCGCGCCGTAGACGACCTCTAGCAGTGGGTTCTTCTCCGCCAGCGCCAGGGTCACGCGATCACGAAGCACCGCCGCGTTCAGAAGGTCGCCCATGCGCACGCCCACGCGAGCGGCTCGGTCGCCGTACGCCGGTCCAATGCCGCGCTTGGTCGTGCCGATCGCGCCGTCCTCGGCCGCCGACTCACGCGCCGCGTCGAGCGCGACGTGGTAGGGCATGATCACGTGCGCTGCGTCGCTGACGCGCAGCTTGTCGGTCGATATCCCACGCTCGCGCAGCCCAGCCATCTCCACCAACAGCGTCTGCGGGTTGACGACGACCCCTGGGCCGATGATCGGCGCGATGTGCGGGTGCAGGACGCCACTCGGCACGAGATGGAGCTTGAATACCTCGTCGCCGATCACGACCGTGTGGCCGGCGTTGTCGCCGCCCTGGTAGCGCACCACCATCGACACGCTGTCGGCCAGCAGATCGGTCGCCTTGCCCTTGCCCTCGTCGCCCCATTGGAGGCCGCAGATCACTGTTGCGGGCATGGCTAACCGGTCTTCAGGAGTGGGTACGAAACGGATAGACCTGTGCCTTGATCGGCTCTACCGCCCTGCGGGAGCCCAATCTGGCTGCGTGCCGGCCTCACGGGACCAGCGACGCGGTCGGGCAACAGCTCCTCCCTGCTATCGCAAACGCGGGGCTACGGCCCCCGCGCGCGCCGTCAGGCCGGAAGTCTAGCAGCGGCGGTTGAGGCGAATCTGGGCATCGCGCACGATGGGCCGAATGTCGCATGACATCGGCCGAATGCCGTATTCACGGCGCCCCGTTGCTCGTCATAAAGTGCAGACTGTCCACAGGGATCAACCGTGGGGATTGGGGATCGCTCAGGCGTGAAGCCGTCACAAACGTCACTCGGTCGAATCTTGGCGCTGGCGCTCGCCGCGCTGATGTTCGGCCTGTCTGCCGTGGCGATTCTGTCACCGGACGACGTCTTCGGTACGCACCTTGGGCCGTGTGGCTTTCTAAATGTCAAGACCGCCAGTTTTCCACCGGATCCCAGCGGCACCTACCACGCAGGGCCCAACGCCCAGGCCTTCGAGGTCGACATACCGTTCAGGCGCGGCCCGTCTGCCGCAGCGCCGGGTCCGGTCAGTTACGTCCGGTTCGCAAATGCCACGCTCCCCGTTCAGCACCTGGTCCTGTTCGACTTCAACGGGAATACGTATCCGCAGAAAGCGTATCCATCCCCCGGCGTCACATTCGACCGCGTCGAGCATTTCATCCCAAATCCCGGTGGCACCTCCCAGCCACCACTTCCGATCTCGCAGGTTCGTTTCTGCTACGTGGCGCCGGCAACTCCCACGCCCACCCCAACACCCACACCGACTCCCACGCCGACGCCGACTCCAACGCCAACTCCGACCAAAAGGCCAACGGCTACACCAACGGCTACACCAACGGCCACGCCAACTCCGACCCCTACGCCGACTCACACGCCTTCGCCCACGCCGACGCCAACTCCACACCCACCGACACGCCGGTCGTGGCGACGTTTGCGTTCTCACCACCGCCAACCGAACCGCCGACCCTGACGTCCTGAGCCGACGCCAAGCGAAACCCCGGCCGTCGCGACGCTGGCGGTGACACCTCCGCCAACAGAGCCACCGACGCAGACTTCGGAGCCAACGCCGACACCAACCGCGACATCAACTCCCTCCCCCACTCCGACTCCGACTCCGACCCTACCGAGTCACCCGCAGCCACACCCGAGCCGTTGCCAACCGGCGCGACCGGTGGTGGCCTGCCTCCCGGATTCATTCGGCGGCACCATCCCGCCTCCGCAGAACGTGGGCACGGACGTCACTGTTCTCGGCCAAAGCCTGCTGCTGGCCCTGCTCTTCCTGCTGCTGGCTGCGTTCCCGAGCCAACTGTTCAACAAGACCCTCGAGGAGAACTACACCGAGGTGTCTGGTTGGTTCAGACGCGGTGGCCGTGTCGCCGCGGGAGCCATCGCGGCCCTGGCTGCCTTCTGGCAGCGCCGTAGCGGGCTCATCTTGTTCGTCGTCCTGAGCGCCCTGCTCTACGGCTTCCTCAGCCCGCAATTCGGGCCAACGTTGAACTCGTTCGCCTCCTTGATCGGCATCCTGGGCGGCCTTGTCATCGTGATTGCCGCGTTCGAGCTTCCTCTCGTGTTCTTCCACCGCCAATTGCTCCACGATCGGGGGAGCCTCCGCGTGCAGCCGCTCACGATCTTCGTTGGCATTGCCTGCGTGGTCATCTCGCGCATCGCCGACTTCCAGCCTGGCTACCTGTACGGACTCGTCGTTGGGTACGTCTTCGCGACGGAGCTGCCGTTGCGTGACGAGGGTCGCGCCAACGCCGTCACTGCCGTTTGGATGATCTTCGTGTCGCTGGCGGCGTGGCTGGCTCTCCCGCTGGCCGCGGAGGCCTGGTCAATCAGCCCTTCGTGCAGATCGCCGTCGCCGCCGGGCTGGCCACGATCTTCGTAGCGGGTCTCGAAGGCCCTCCTCTTCGAGATGGTGCCGCTCAAGTTCCTGCGCGGCGAATCGGTCTGGGCCTGGAACAGGCTGGCGTGGGCGTTCCTGTTCGTGGCCGCCGCGTTCACCTTCGCGCACATCATGCTGACCCCGGCGACGGCTGTTCTGGGATCGACCAAGACCTCCCCGCTGTTCGCGGCAATTCTGCTGTTCGTGGGCTTCGGCATCGTGTCGGTCGCTCTTCTGGGCCTACTTCAAGTTCCGGCCGGAGCGATCCGAGCGCTCTTCCGCCACCGCCGGCGTCAGCAGGGGCGACGCCAGGCGTCCAGTGACAGGTGCTTGCGCATCGCGATAACTCCAAGCGACGCCGCCTTGGCGCAGAACTGGTCGCGACTGAGGTCGTACTCCACGACCAGGACTGACTTGCCGGCGTCGACGAAAGGCTTGATCAGCCCGCACTCGCGGTAGAAGAAGCACTGCTCCACGATGGCAAAGTCGAAATTCGGCTCCAGTTCGTCCGCGATGCCCAGGGCGTTCTTCAGACCAACTGACGAGGCCGCGCTCATGGGCCGCATCGGCAAGCCACCGATTGAAGGTCAGTTGGTCGGCTGCGCGTCAGATCAAAGCCGGTCGGGTTCTGTAACCCTCGACGTTGTCGAACTCGACGCCGTCGAAGCCCTTTGCAGCTGCATTGATCCAGTCGGTCGACTCGAGGATCGGCGCGAGGACGTCCAGACGGCGAATGTCCAGCCAGCGCTCGCCCGGCCAGCCGTCGAGCGGCTTGCCGATCACGGCCGACGGGTAGTCGCCGGCATCCGGTCGCCAGTTCTCCCAGGCGCCGGCGTTGATGTAGCAGACGGTATGCTTGACCATCGCGATGGACGCGTCCAACCATGCGCATCGTCGTCTCGAACATGTCCAGATCGAAGGCATCGACGTTCACCGATAGATCGATGCTGCCGCTGAACTGGATCTGCCACGTGGTGTTCTGGGCCGGGGTGCCAGTGAGCGGCTGCGACCGGTTGTCCGCCAGCGAGCGGCGTCCAGGAAATCAGCGACACCAGGGCAACGACATTCGCCTCATTCGGACCAATCCTGACGGGTTTGCGAACGTCGGTCAATGGCCCCTTCGGAGGTGCTCCGAAAGCCCCGACCGGATCGTCAGGGTTGCATGACAATTGCATATGTCGGGTTAACCTTTCGCCCGCCATGCGCCCCCAGGGTCTGATCCCCCAGGTTCCCCAGGGCGGGTGACGCGCCGTCCCCCAGACGGACGGGGGAAACAACAACTGTCCACTCCGTGCCCCAGCACGGTGGGAGGAACAAGCCAGCCGTGGCCTCGCATCTGCCGCCGCGCGCTTTGTTTTGCTTGCGAGCATCCTGAGCGCGCTGCTGATCGTCAACGTGGCACCTGTTGCCGCGATGGAGCGACCCAATTCCACCGCGTCGACCAGACAGCGCTCAACAAGCTCGGCGATCCGTGGAGGCACTTCGCCAAGGGCCCGGACAAGTTCGACTGTGTTGGGTTCGTGTGGTTCGCCTACAACCAGAACGGATCTGAAGGACAAGATCGGTGGCTACCGCGGCGTGGGCGGTTACTACAACTAGTTCCGTCACCGTGGCCTCGTCACCAGGGACATGTCCAAGGCGCGGCCCGGTGACCTGATCATCTGGGGCAACAACGTCCACGTCGGCATCTACCTGGGCAACGGCATGGCCGTCAGCGCGCTGATCAACCCGTACGGTGTCTCCAAGCACAAGGTCTACGGGTACCTCGGTCTTCACGTCAAGGGCTTCCTTCAGGTCAACATCGACCGATGAGTTCTCTCGACGTCACTGGCGTCACTCGGCCTGATCCTGGCCCTTGCCGGCGTCGCGTTCCTCGGTGCCGTCGCACCGGTTGCCGCGGACGAGCGCCCCTCCCGAACCGAGCTGCAGAAGCGTCGTCGACATCGCAAAGAGCGAGGTCGGCGCCAAGTGGTCCTTCGCGTCGGCGGGTCCATCGTCCTTCGACTGCTCAGGCTTCGTGACCTACGTCTATCGCGAAGCCGGCCTGCTCGACCGCATCGGCGGCAAGCGCCGCACCGTGGCCGGCTACCTACAACTGGTTCAACAACCAGGTTCCGGATCGGGCGACGAAGAGCGACGCGCTGCCCGGCGACCTGATCGTCTGGGGCAGCAACCATCACATCGGCATCTATCTTGGCGACGGCATGGCCATCAGCGCGCTTGTCAACCCCTACGGCGTGAAGATCCACCCCGTGGTTGGTTATCTCCGCCACATGCCGGTCAAGGCCTACCTGCACGTTCATCTCGAACGCTGATTAGGTGATCGGCGGGCGAGGAGGAGCCTGCCCGCCGCATCACCGCCGTCTTATCCGCTGAGCGTATTTACCGCTCGATCTGCCCTGCACACGGATCGAAGTCAGGTGAGCTCCACTGGATCCGGCGGCCATCGACGTAGAACTTGTATCCCTCGCCGAATCCGTCTCCGTGGGCGTAATTGCTCCCGTCGGCGTTGTACCAGACGATCTCGAGGTAGGCGCCATAGTGCAGGTCGGTTAGGTCCAATCCGCTCGGCAGAGTGGGAAACTTGACCTTGACACCCATCGGTGTGAATGGCGCGGCGTGATCCTTGGTGGCCACGGCCGTCTGCCATGGACTTCGGTAGGTGATCACACGCTCGCCGTCGCCGATCGTGCGGGCGACTTTGAAGCGCCACCCGACCTTCTGCTGGTGGCCAACCAGCGCGAACATCTTCGGAGGCATGGCATCGATGCGCTTGAGCAGTGCTTCGGTCCAACCATCTGGACTCGTCTGAACGGCGGTGTATCGGCATTTCAGCCATGGATCCGTCCCGCTCGCCGCAACGGGCGCGGCCCCGATCAGGAAAGTCGCGAACAGGGCCAGGATCAGGGCGATTGACTTCCGCATGTGGGTCGGCTCCTTCGCTCTAGCGTCGTGAGGCGAGCGACTGGAAAGGCTCCCCTCAGCCCCGCTTGCCGAGCAGACCAGAACCGTACTCTCAACTGCCAGTAATACCCTCCGTGCCGCCACCCATGCGTGTACCCGGACGACACTGCGTATTTGTGCGGTCCGAAATGCGGCGGTCAGCTCTGGTCGGCTTCCCGCGGCGCCGGCTCAACCTGAGTCGGGGCGCCGACTGACCACGAAACGGACCGCATCGAGCTTGAATGGTTGCGAGCTCGAACTGGCAGTCACCAGTCTCTTAAGCGCAGCGTCTTCGCCTATGCCGGCAGCGACACCAACGCTGACGACGACTCGGATTCGGTATACCTCACCCGGCTGAAGCGTCGGCGTGGTGAGTGTTCCCGATTCGATCGCTGAAGTGACGTCGATCTGCGGCCAGCCTAGCGTAGTAGCTGACTGCGAAACCGTCGACGACTGGACCGCTGGTGGTCACGTTGAATGAATCGGGCCCCGTGCTGTCGTTCTGAATGCTGATCACCATGCGTCGCGACTTTCCTGCCGGGACTGAGGGGAAGAGGGTCTGGAACGCCCCGTCAATGTTGTATAGGTCATTGCCGCGAAGCGCGCCACCCAGGAGACGAATGCGGGCGTCGGGTTTGGCTGGTGGGGCAATTGCTGACAGGCCAAAGTCGAACACAGATCCACTCAGCACCTGGACGTGGTAAGTGGTGCCGGACGCAGCCTGGAAGGACACGCCGCCGATACCGCAGCCGACCTCCTGCAGCGTTGCGAGCGAGCTACCTGTGTAGGCCCCAGCCGCAAACAGGAACCCATTTTTCATGGCCGTGGCCTGAAGATAGACATTTGTCGAGGGCGTGAACGAATACCACGTGGTTGCACCCTGAAACGCTATACACGAAGGAAATGGCTCACCCGCTTCGGAGGTGGAACTCGACGCGTCCACCGTCTCCGCGAACGGGAGCGAGGTCACGACGGTCGCATTTGCGAAGTTGTCGTTGCTAGGCGCTCCGGCCGCGGTTGGTCCGACATTGAACACGAATAGTGAGGCGCTCAAGAGCGCTGCGACCCGAATTGAAGGGCGGCTTCCATTTGAGCTGATCCTGATGGCCATTGTGCAAACCTCCTGAAGCCATTCACCCTCGCCTGCTAGGCGGAAAATCGGCCAGCGTCTTTCAAAGCGCTCGGGTCACGACCCATCCTCGGCCCCCAAACCCGTAATCGGTGTACAAGACGACGACCCGTCCCGCGGTGGCGAGTCCTACCGGTCGTTTGTTTCCGTATTCGTTTGGCGCTATGAAGCGAGCACGTGTCCACGTGACACCGTCGTTGCTTTGGCGATACATGATCGTCGACCACCAATCGGTGCCAAGGTCACAGTGACCCTGAAAATTGATCGTGCAGCGCTCGAACGTGACACGCAGCTTTCCGTCGTGAACCGCGATGATGGGGTTCTGGCTGAGCTTGGCCTTGTTGTCCGGCGGCGTCAGATTGAAGGGCTTGGACCACGAGCCTCCTCGGTTGGTCGTGCCGCGATAGCGAATGTAGTAACTCGGGAAGCCCGAGTAGACCTCAGCGGTGTATGCGATGTATGCGGACTGACCGGACGCGATCAGGGACATTGACTCGAGCCCGTAGCCATCGACGGCCATGTTGCTCGCCAGTCGATTCGGAGCAGACCAGGTGGCTCCTTGATCGAAGGATCGCTCGACAAACAGTTTTGACTGGTTGTGGTGGGCAACGTAGATGACGCCTTCGCCGACGGCGATGGCGGGCTGATGCTCGTTACCGGACACGACCGTCCTTGCGCGGCGAAATGACGCGCCACCGTTTCTGCTGACGCGCACGCGCACATTGGAGGATTCCCACAAGACGGTGACGATGCCATCTGGACCGCGGGCGATGTGAGTCCGCCGGCGGTAAGGTCGTGGTGTCGGCCAGAACTTGAGCCGAGCCAAAGGATGCTCCGCCGTCCGTGCTCCGCATGTATACGAGCTTGCTTCCATCTACCCACGCGACGTCAACGTCACTGCCATAACCGGCGACCGCGGCAGGAGCGGGCGTCGCCGCAAGCATTTCGGCGCTGCCCCAGGTCGACCCAGAATTTGTGCTGCGGCGCAAGAAGATGCCGGTCGATTCTGAATAGACGATGACCAAGGTCGACGGACCACCGGTCGCCATTCCGTACACAGTTGCGGGGGATGCAGTGACTGCAGTTGGCACTGTCCACGCAGGTGCCGCAGTCGCCTGTGACTCGATCGCGAGGGAGAGGATTAGCGCTGATACAACAGCAAAGGCGTTCCGCTTGCTTGCAGACGACGATCCCGACATGCGTGATCTCCTCCGCGTCGTCGAAGTGCCCCGATCGGGCAACCGGGGATCCCTCACACCCGGCGGCGTCCTACGATTATCCGCAGAGGACCAAGCGGTGACGATTGGCGACCCCCTGGCGCGTAATTTCGGTCAGCTGGTCAGATTCTATTGAAACTGGGCCGGTCGCTACGGCTTCATCGTCCTTTGGGAATCGATGCACCCGTAGCTGATGCCTACCCAGGACCGTCGCCGTGAACGGCTGGGTGTCCAACGCAGGAGCCCCACTCACCGTACCAAGCGTGGCCGTCCACGATTATCGACAAGTAATCGACGGCATGCATGGCCTTGCCCTGGACAGTTCCGTCTGACGTGTACCAGAACATCGTCACTTGGACGCGGTAGAGAGGGTCGTTGTACGAACCCATTGGGACGGCCACCGGCACGCTCATGGCGGTGAACGAGGCGTTGACACCCGAATACGCCGTCGCCTTCTGAATGGGGCTCCTGTAGGTCGTCGTCCACACGTCGTCGTCGAACGCGGGTGACCGTTGCACGATGAAGCGCCAGCCAACGCGCTGAGACGATCCAACGGAGCGCATCCGCGGTGAACGCACTTCGATGCGCTTCAAGAGGTTTTCATAACCTCGAGGGCCCGACTCCAACGTCTTGTAGCGACAGCTCGCGCCCGGATGGTCAACGTCAGTGTCGCGGAGCGAGTGTTGGCCGACTTGGCCGCTGTGCCCGAGCTCGGTGTCGGCTGCCGCCGGCGCGACGGCAAGCACGAGGGCCACCAATACGGCTGCCCCGGAGAGAACGATCCTGAGAGCGTTGCGCATCTCACACCCCTGGTGCCTTGTGCGCAGAAGTTGCTTCTTGCCTGACCCAGGCTCCACGCGTTGCCTCTGAGGGCACCCTATTCGCGCTGCGTCGCCAACGGTATTCGAGTTACCACGGCATCCTCTACTGAGTTGGCGGTGCGTATTCGTGCGCGCGCTTATTGGGAAAGCCGTACCTCGCCGATCTCCCGCAGACAGCGCGCCATCTCCCGTTCGCAGTCCAAGTAATGCGGCCCCGCCGCTGGCGAAAGCCGTTTGCTCCCCGGCTTTTGCTTTGGCTGTCTGCCGTGCGTCACGGTGGAATATCGACACGTTCTAGATACCGGCGGCTACACCCGATGGCCCGGCGCGAGCGACTCGCAGTGCCTCTTTTCGGGTCAGGGAGTCTACTAGTGGCAGACGTCCGAGCCGGTGTCGACGATCGCACCATCGGTCGCTACAAACCGCCAAGAGTACGACGTCGCAGACAAGTCGAGGCGCAGAACTCCGACATGAGTGTTGTCGCGCACCGCGCTGATCGCCAAGGGCGGGTTGACCCAAGGGGGTGCGCCCTCGTCCTCGCGGCCGCCCACGCCAGCGATGATCTGTCGAATCCCCAGCGGGTCCGGCTGTCCGGCTGGGTTCGCCGGAGCCATTCGTTCGTAACTATGGACGTGGCCGTTCAGGATGAGCTCGGCGTGGTTGTTGTACAGAAGAGTCGTCAACGCGGCCATCTTCGTCGAGCCGGCATCAGCAGACGACCAGCGTGGCTTGTGCCACATCGCGATCGTGCACTTATGCGGCTCCGCGTTCAGCTTCTTTTTGAGCCATGCGTATTGCGCTGACCATCTGCCAGTCTTCACCTCGGAATTGAGCGCATACACGCGCCAACCCCCGATGTCGTACCGGTAATACCCTCGACAGCACGGCCCCGCCAACGTACCGAAGTAATTGAAATACGGTTGGGCCGTGCCGGTGTCGTAGTCGTGATTCCCGGGAATCGGCCGCGTCCGGTCGCGGAATCGGCCCCACGTCGGGGCGTAGCAGTTCGCCCACTCAGCAGCGGTGCCGTTGACGTAGACGTTGTCGCCGAGCGTGAACACGGCGGCCTCAGGCATCGACTCGATCAGTCTCGCCGTCGCCTCGTCTTCATCGGTCGTGCAACTGGCGATATCGCCCGCGCCGACCAGCACCGCCGTCACCTCGGCCGCGCGGACAGCCTGCGGCGCGAGCAGACTCAACATCAAGCCAAGAACAATTCCAACCTTCACCGTTCTCCCCTACGATCACGCGTCCTGAAGCCGGCTCAGGGTTAGGTCACGCGCTTATGCTCGCTCCACGGCCCCCACCTTGCACTCTACAGTCTCACAGCGCGGCCCCGCAGCGCGCTCTCTTGCCGCAAAGGCCACAGCTGCGCACGAGGACCTTCCACTATCGCGCTGTAGCGGCTACTTCGGCACGCGGCCCTCGCCGATCTCCCGCAAACAGCGGGACGCACTCGACCTCAGTCATGCCCACGACTGCCGAGGACTCGCCATAGCCAAGGGCGTGGCGTTTGGGCGCGGCGAGGGTTGATGGGCTGGCGGCGCATAGCTGCTAAGGACTACGGCGATCAACAACACGATCACCAATATCAGGAGTGCGAGGCACCCGAGACCTTTCCATGAACGACCGAACGGGCCGACGAAGTCCTCATCTAGGGCGGGACCTGGTGGAGCGTTGAATTGCATGGATCTCAGTAAATCCTAGGGATGATGCCGACTGCGCAGCCTGCCAAACCGAGCCATATCGCGATCCCGACCGCTAGGGAGCCAGACACAATGCCGATCCTGTGCCGTCCACTCGCGGCTGCGCCGCAACGCTAAACGGCTGCCTGGAACGCGCGTACATTGGAAGTCATGAGCGACGATGTAACAACCAACCGCGGGGCAACCCAGGACGGATCACTTGCCAAGATTGTTCTGCGGAACCTGCGCGACGAGCGCGGCCTTCGGTACCTCGGAGCGACGCGCCGACCGGACGGGGGCATCCACATCGACGGCCAGGACCTTGGACGGGGCGTCGAGAATGCTTTCGGAGCTGGCCTCACAGAGTACGAGTGGACGTGGGATATCGAGGCCACCGACGTTCCGGCAGTGATCGCAGCGCTGGAAGGGCGCGAGGGCGATGATCCGCTGCGCCTGCTCGCTGCGTGGTCGACCGCTCACGACGGCATCGACCCTGGGTCGCACCTGAAGGAGGCGGGCGTGCCAATCCAGTTTTGGAGCCGGATCGGGGACTGAGCCCAACGCTTTTCACTAATCGCACCCAATGGGTGGTCCAATGTCCTCGTAGCGGTGGAGCATCGGGCGATGCAATCCTCGACCGCCGTCCTTTAGGAACACTCAATGCTTTGGCTGGGCAGCTACTAGGACCGGTCCGCCTCTATGTGGCCGACGAAACCTGAAGGCTCGCGCCGCCGTGCCATCCAAGCACGGCTGGCCGCCCACGCTGCCGGTCCGAGGAGTTTGGGGGACTCAGTTCGGCAGCGAGCGCGGACTGTTTAGTTCAAGGGATTAGCTCCAGGCAGACCGGACACGCGGGCGCCGACGAAGCTAACTCGTCAGAGTTTGGCCGGGCGACGACTCACGGCCAGTGTTGCGAGCACGCTGAACAGGGATCATGCGTCGTCGCATGGAAACCCTCTTTCCGTACTGGGCCGGTCCGGCGCGGCTTATCGGCGGCTCACTCTCGAATTGCGTCGTGAGCTCGTCCCGATCCCTCCACCACAGTCAGTGTGATCAGCTAGCGGGCAGCAATGCCGTGGGACGCAAGAACCCGCCCACCAACGAGGGCTGGACGGTCAACGTCACTCCCGCCGCCACGGTTGCCTGCACGAGAGCACCGAGGGCATCCTCACTGGGTTTCCCGTAAACGTCCCACCCTTCCGGGATCATCAGTTCAAGCGCGGCCCGCGACCTGTCGTCCGAACCCTCGAAGTGCAGGTCCATCGAATTCCTGATCGGCGAACACGTGGAGGAAACTGACTCGTGAGCTCGCTTGGTCCATGTAGGTCAAGAACACGAGCGTTCGCGGCTTCTCTGCTTCCCGACTGCGGGCGACCTCTCTGTTGAGCTGCTCGAAGGCTTCGAGTGCACCCTCCTTGACACGGAAATGGCTGATGAAGACGACGGGTTCAGACATTCGCGGCTCCCTGCTACCTGACCCTCGCCGATGGTCCCCAGGCAGCACGCCATCTCACGCCTTCCATCATTGCGCGGTTCCCGCAGTCGCGACCCCGCCGTTTTTCTCGGTCGAGGGGATAATTCGTCACCGACGAGGCACGACCATTCTCATGTCGAGCAACGTAGGGATTTTGGTGAGGAAAATGGCAACGGCAGCGCCCACTGAGATTGGTGGTCAGTCAAGTACATGGACTTACAGCGCCGCACCAGTGGCGACGCCGCCGGTTCTGGTACGCAAATACCGGGCTGAGTACGCGTTCGCGAGAGACGCTGCGATCGTGGCGGCTTTGGGATACCGGGTCGTTAGCAAATATTGGGCGACGATGACGGGCGGGCAAGCACTGTTTGTGCTGGTCGTCGGTGGCGCCGGCTTCTATTTCCTTGTCTTCACGCAACTCTGGTGGGTCATCTTCATTGCAGCTGTCCTGTGCTACGCGGTTGCGGCGGCCAGCAAGGCGATAGTCGTCACATACCAACGCTGACTCAGGTTCTTGCGAGTCGTCCTCCGGCGATCGCAGCTAGCAGGAACGAGACGTGCGATAAAGGCAGGGCGGAGGTCCAGCCGGTCTCACGGCACGAACTCGGTGCCGGTGTTGTAGCCGAACAAGCCGCCGAACCAGAGTAGCCACACGGCCAGCGCCACCAGGACGATGACCGCGCCGAGGGTAACTATCTTCCAATTGCGAGTCACTGACCCCACCTCCATCCGTGCGTGCCGTTGACGTAGCGCGGTTCAAGGTAAGAACCAGGGCACGGCTCATCGAGGCACTCTACCGGCGCCGATCTCCCGCAGGCAGCGCGCCATCTCGCGGACGCACTCGACCTCGGTTGCGGTCCGGGGACGATCGCCGTATGGTCCCGGTCGCTAGCGTCTGAACGCGCGCCGGCCCGTGGTCCACGTTAAAGGGGCCAGCCGTGCACGACAGATGCGGGAGAGGGGCTTTTAAGGAGATGGTCAGACGTCTTCTCGTCGCGTTCGCGCTTTGCGCAATTTTGGTGTCGCCGGCTGCGGTGGTTGGGGCACAGCGCGCGCGCATCAAACTCACCGTCGAGCCCGCAATGGGATGTGGCAGTGAGCCGGTAGTGTGCGTCAACTTGATCGCTACCGTCTCCGCGTACAAACCGCCGGAGACTGCCGGCGACTTCGCCCTCTACGACCGAAAGACACGGAACGGAGAGGACAGGCTATTTAACACCTATGTGGCACAGTTTTGGACTCAGGCTGACGGGTCAACCGTAATCCAGATATCGAACGTGCCTTGCGCCCCGACGCTTTTTCCCTATTTCCTAGGCCCCTGGTTCAAATTCGGTACGCTCAGCCCGAGTGTGCTCGAGTCGAACCTAGTCAAGGCCTGCTAGAAACTCGCGACTTCTGATCCTGACCGCCAATCGCCTACTTCGGCACCCCTCCCTCGCTGAGCTCCCGCGGGCAGCGCGCCTCTCTCGCAAACATGGGCGAACTAACCTTTGGCAGAAACGTGCGCGAGATCAAGTGAACCATCCACGATGAAGCCTCGTCTTTCGATCGCGCTGGCATACGCGGCGGTCACCGTGTTATTCGCCGCCTGTGCAGGCCCCAGCCCGTCCGCGACTCCCTTTGCGCCCGAGGACCTGGCGGCCACGCTACCGCAGCAGGTCGCCAATCTTCAGCTCGATGTGAAGCCACAAACGATGGAGACGATGTTCGAAACCGCGTCGTCTGACGAGCCGTTCCGGCGAGTTCTCAATGAGGCTGGCAAGCAACCTGCAGACGTGATCGGAGCCATTGCACGATCGGATCTCACCCGTTCCCCCTCCGTGCAAATCAACGCTATTCGAGTTCGCGGGCTCGAAGCTCAGCGTTTCACCGAATCGCTTTACGCGGCCTACGACAATCCGCCCTCGAACTTCTCGAGCGAAGTGATTGACGGCAAGGCCGTACTGCGCCGTATCGACGAGGACGGCAACTTGTTTTTCACCTATTACCACGACGAAGTCGCGTACATAATCGGGGCGAATACCGCAGATCCCGTGGTGGCTCGATCGCTCGCAGAAGCGGCGCTCCGCACTTTGCCTTAGAGGACTGGGATGACTTGACAGTGGCGCCCCCGCCGATCTCCCGCAGCACGCGCCATCTCGCGAACGCACTCGACCTCGGTCCGAAAACATCTCGATGCTCAATCGTTGAGCGGCTTGCACTAATCCGTATCTGTGAACTCGTGTCGGCAATAACGACACACGCGGGCTTCGTCCAGGACTTCCTCAGCGCAGTCCGGGCAACGCTTTGTCGGGCGCGTAAGCGCTTCGGCTCCACCTTCAGTAGGCGCACCCCTCTGATACGTGACCGCGAGATAGCCGGTGTTCGACTTCAGGGCCGACAGCACGCCCCACATAGCGAAGTCGCCGAATTGAAGCTCCACCAGCCGACCAAGCTTGGCTCACGGGTTTGTAGCCGGCTTCGGCCAGGGTTTGCGCCTCCCATGCGAAGCGTGCGCTCGCTTCATGCGCGCTACCTCCGGGATAGGCACGGACGGAGGCGCCGGCCAATTCTGGGGAGGCTCCGCCGCGATTGCCGCAGGACGATTCTCCGGAGGCATCTGCCACAGCCAATTCACGATTGCAGCAGCATGGTCAACGTACTGGTATCCGCAACTCGGGCAAGGCTTGTCGGGTCGATACAACTTCTGGCAGTTTGGGCAGGGATAAAGCATCATGGCCGCGAGGCGAATGTATCGCCTGCTCTCGCCGAAGAGAAGGATCTAGCGCGGAACCCGTCCCTCGCCGATCTCCTTCAAGCACCGCGCCATCTCGCGGACGCACTCGACCTCAGTTTGCCCGACCACTGTGCCGTGTGACAGAAGTGCCAATCCAGTGGAAGACGTCCTAGTTCGGCGTTCCTTTTGCTAGCTCTTGACCGGACTGGGGGCCAGCAGTCCGATGAGGCCGCCGACGATGGTCGTGGTGATGGTAATGAAGACAGCTCCGGCGCTGTCGTTGTCAATGACGTACAAATTGAATGCGGCCATTCCTGCCAAGATTGCCAAGAGGATAGGCCGCTTCGCAGGACGTACCAGACGCGTCCGATCTGTTCTCCTTGAGGATCTGGCAATAGGCTCCTCGCGAGTTCACGCTTGTCATTGGCCGACAGTTTCTGGGCCTCGGTCTGAACCTCGTTCAGCGTCGCCATCCCAATTACCTCCCTCCACTGCCCCCTGACCAGTCGCACAATAACGCAGACAGTCAACGCGACTGGGCTGCCTTAACTCCTGCGGCACCCGACCCTCCCTGATCTCCCGCAGCACCCGCGCCATGGAGCGCACGACCCTCTCCTCCGCAGATCGGCGCAACTGCAGTCCACCTCCCCCTCGAGCGATGGCCCACCTTCGGCGCTCTGTCGGGATCGAACCTGCGTAGAGCTGCCACTCGTCGCCGCGTTCGTCGAACGCGGGCATACCCACCGTCCCCAGCCAGAGAGGCGTTGACTTCGTCGGAGCTCGTTCCAGGCGGCCTCGAGATCATCGGTCACGCGCCCGATGCTACGACCGGGCGCGTGACAGCTAGCTAGACGCTCGCGAACCCCAAGTTAGGCGCCGTCGACCCACGTTGTCTGCAGCTCGTAAGGGGAACCGTCGTCCCAGAGGTGATGCCAGAAGCGATGGTTGTCGATAGTACGTACCCCGACTGCATGTCGTCATTGGTTCGTGACGCGTTCGCGCGTACCCGTCGGCGGCGTACCAAATCATCCTGATCGTAATCCGGTAGTCGGCCTCCCCGAGCGCTGGCTGCGGGTGCCTGCAGGTCAACAGGGCGTGAACGCCGGGGCCATGCCATCGGTGGTACGTGCCGTCTGCAATGCGCTTCTGAACACGCGCTGCTGCGGGCCACTCTCGTGGACGACCGCGCGCCACCCGACCTGCTGACCCGAGAACTCGCCGAAGACGAGCGCGGCGTCACGCGGATGCGGTTCAGGCCAGCGGTGTACTGGATCGGGTGTCTTGCGCTCACCAAGTAGAACAATTTCGCCCTGCTTCCGAAGTCCTCGACGACCGACAATGCAGAGACACTCGCGGCCGCCTGAGTTCACCGACCAACGCGACCAGGCCGGCCAGAATGATGCGGAATCTCATTGACTCACTCCCCATGCGGATGGCTTTCGTCAATTACACGCTGCGCATGGGCTGAACGTCATCCGCACCAGCAACTAACTGAGTACGTAGCGAGCGATGCGCATACTGAGATGGCAGCGTCCGGACTGCAGGGCCGGGGCGCTTTGCAATTTGAGGGATCTCAGAAGTTGGTGGCGAGCCAACCCTGACAGTCGTTTCCGAAGACGGTGCCCGTAGAGCCACCAGGGAAGCCGTTGAGCTGACCCTTGTAGTCGTCGACCTCATGGAGGGATCGCCCCGAAAGGTCGTGATTTTCGAACCAGCTCATGCGCACCAGGACGAGGAAGTCGTATGCCTTGGTCCCGTTCTGGCCGTCGGCGGGTACCGCCTCCCCAATTGGAGTTGCTTCCGCAGCAGATGGCCGGCTGGTTCCCGCAACCAATCAAGGGCTGAACGTGGGTCGGGTCCGAGAACCGTACACCGGGCGCAAAGGCCGACTTGTCAGTCGACGGTGACGGGATCGTCTTGATTGGTGCGTGGACGATGGGCACGTTCTTGGTTCCCGGGCCTTGGCAGCCCACGCCGCTTCGAGGTCGTCCACGTCGGGCACGCTACGCACTGCGCGTGCCACGTTAGACGGCGCGGCCTATCAGCCCCGCCGATCCACTCACGGTCCTTCGCCGATTGGCGTGATCGGTCGCTCGCAGTGCACTTACGCCTTCTTCAGCCGGAAGACGAGTTGCCCTGAATTGAACGAGAACCCACCGAGCTGGAAGTAATAGGTGGTCCCAGCTTGAACCGTCAGCATGACCTTAGACGTGACGCTCGACGGGCCACGGTCGTCGTTGCAGGTCTCGAGCGCGAGCGAGGCGACGGAACTGCCGGTGTACACGCCGATCACCGTGTCGAAATTGCTGCCGGCAGTGGTGGCGATAATCGTCCGAGTCCGCACCGGCGTGTAGCGGTACCACACCGTCTTTGTATTGGAGCAGTGGGTCCACTCGCCCGACTGCATCGTCGCGCCGGTCGTGTTCGCGTACGAGACTGATCCGAGCGGAACCGACGCTGCCCGACCAAAGTTGTCGTTGGCAGGCCCCGGTAACCGCCGAGCCTTGACGGTGAACTCACCCGTCGTAGCGGCGTCGTGGTCACCCGCAACCTGGATGTAGAGCGACTGCCCAGGCTGAACATCAAGAGTGACGAGTTCGTCATAGAGGGGTCCGCCGTAGTTGACACACGTGCGCTCGTTAAGAGAGTCGAACGACGTGCCTTCGTATACGGTGACGATAGTGTCGATTTGGCTCTCGGATACGACGCGGACGCGCAGTGTGTAATCGCTTGAGGGCTCGATCTTGTACCAGACACTCGAACCAACCGGCCCGCAGGACGGGTCTGGCTCACTAGCTTCCATAGTTGCTGACGCGTTGCTGGCGAACGCGTCCTCGAACGGCAGGTGGGCAATCGGTGTCGCGGAGCTGAACGAATCATTCGTCGGAGGCGCGGCTCCGGCTGCGACTGGGCTTGCCCCAAGCAGGAGGACCGCGGCGATTGATAAAGCGAAAGCCTTGCGCATCGTGCACCTCTATGCCTTGTGCGCAGATGTACTCCTTTGCCTGGCCCAGGCTCCACGCATTGCCTCCACGCGCACCGTACGTGCCCGAAGTCCCCGTTGGTATCCGAGCTACCACTGCATCGCCTACCTAGCTGGCGGTGCGTATGTGCGGCCGCTTTTACCGCGGCACCTTACCCTCGCCGATCTCTCGCAGCACTCGCGCCATCTCGCCGACGCACTCGACCTCGGTCTGCGCGACCGCCGTCCTTCGCGTCCCAAAAGAAAAGACCCCAGCCCGCAGGGCTGGGGTCTCGTGGCTGGTCCGTTTAGGGGCAGTTGGCAGCGATCCAAGCCGCGTTGATTGCGGGGTTGTCGCCCTTGCGCTGCGAGATGTAGAAACCGTTCGAGGTCCCGGGGCCGCCGTTCGCGGATGCGAAGTCGGAGCGGCCCTGCCCGAAGCAGGCGTTGTCGTTCGGAGCCGCGAGCGCTGATCCCGCGAACATCGATAGGGCAATGGCAGCAGCCAAGCTGCCACCGATTAGACGACGTTTCATGGAGTATTCCCTCTATTGGATGCGGGCCGGCCACCCTTTTCAACGGCGGATGACCGCACCGAGTTTCACCGTAACAGGCCTGTCCATGACAAGCCTCGTAAACGCGGCACCCGTCCCTCGCTGATAACCGGCAGGCAGCGAGCCATCTCGCGGCCCGACATTCGAAGATCTCTGGTGGGTCACCTATGAGTTGGTTGCCACATGACGCGTTCGCTCACACGGT